>CAWIGR010000028.1:0-46789 GCA_963835705.1 uncultured Thermoleophilaceae bacterium | reverse complement strand
TCCCGAGACGCTGCGCCGCTGGCGGCAGAACTTCCGGCGCTTCGCCGGGCACGCCGGGGAGCTGGGCTACGACCTGCGCTTCCAGAGGCTCTGGGAGCTGTACCTGGCGTACTCGGAGGGCGGCTTCATCGAGCGCCGGATCGGCGACGTGCAGGCCCTGCTCGCCGGTCCCGCGTACCGCGGGAGTTGAGCGGAGCCGTGCTCAACCACGTGCGCCGCGGCGGCGGCGAGCCGCTGGTCCTCATCCATCCGCTCGGCGCCGAGCTGGTGGTGTGGGAGCCGCTGCTCGACCTGCTGGCGCGCGAGCGCGACGTGATCGCCGTCGACCTGCCCGGGTTCGGCGGGTCCGCCCCGCTGTCGAACGGCGCCCAGCCCACGCCGCGGGTCCTGGCAGCGGCGATCGGCGCCTTCATGGACCAAGTCGGGATCGAGCGCGCGCACGTGGCGGGGAACTCGCTCGGCGGCTGGGTGGCGCTCGAGCTGGCCAAGGCGGGGCGGGCGCTGTCGGTCACCGGACTCGCCACGGCCGGGCTGTGGAGGCGGCCGCTGGGACCCAGGGCGGGCGCCGACGTGCGCCGGATCGGCCGGGCGGCGCTGCCGCTGCTGCCGTTGCTGCTGCGCACCGGCCGTGGGCGCAGTCTGTTGCTGCGCAGCGCGGTGGGCCATCCTGAGCGGGTGCCGCCGGCGGCGGCGGCCCGGCTGGTGCGCTCCTACATCACCTCACAGGGCTTCGAGGGCGCCAACGCGGCGATGCGCGCCGACGTCTTCTCGGGCGTGGAGGACATCAGGGTGCCGGTCACGCTCGCCTGGGCGGAGCTCGACCGCCTGGTGAAGCCGCCGCGGGAGGTGGCGCGCGGGTGGAGTACCGAGGTGCTGCGCGGCTGCGGGCACATCCCCACGTGGGACGACCCCGAGCAGGTGGCGCGCCTGCTGCTCAGAGCTCGCGGCGCGCAAGCCTCGTGACCGCCTCGCGAGCGCGCTGGCGGCGCGGGCGCTCGCTCCAGCCGTCGGGGTCGATTCGCTCGGACACGGTCAGGTCACGCTCGAAGGCCTCGTGCAGCTCACTCGCGAAGCGGTCGCTCTGAACGCACAGCGCGACCTCGTCGTGCAGCTGGAACGAGCGGTTGTCGAAGTTGACCGAGCCCACGCAGGACCAGCTTCCGTCCACCACCAGCGACTTGGCGTGCAACATGGTCGGGCAGTACTCGTACAGCTCGACGCCGGCCTCGAGCAGGGCGTCGTAGCTCGCTCGCCCGGCGGTGCGCACGAACTCCTTGTCGATGTGCGAGCCGGGCACGAGGATGCGCAGCCCCACGCCGCGATCGGCCGCCTCCAGCAGGGCGGTCGTGAATGCGGGACGGGGCACGAAGTAGGCCGAAGTCAGCTCGATCGAGCGCTTGGCCGCGGCGAGCGCGAGGTAGATCAGCGCCTCGGCGTTCGTGTCGCCCACGGTGGCGCTCGAGCGCATCACCTGCATTGGGCCGCCGTCCTCCACCTCGTCGAGGTCGGGCAGGTAGCGGTCGCCGGCCAGCACGTTCCCGGTGCCCTCCAGCCAGTTCTCGGCGAACGCCCCCTGGAGGCCGCGCACCACCGGGCCGCGGACGCGCACGTGTGTGTCGCGCCAATGGTCGGGGTCTTGTGCGTTGCCGGTCCACTCCTCGGCGATCCCGACACCGCCGGTGAAGCCCACCTCGCCGTCCACGATCAGCAGCTTGCGGTGGGTGCGGTGCTGGAGGCGGCGGACCGCGTACGGCTTGGGCGGGCGAAACCAGCAGAAGGTGACTCCCGCCTGGCGCATCTGCTCGACCAGCCCTCGGTCCATCTGGGCGCCGCCGACGGCGTCGATCAGGACGTTGCACTCGACGCCCGCGTTGGCGCGGTCGCAGAGCGCCTCGGCGACCTCGGTCGCGATGTCGCCCTTCCAGTAGGCGTAGGTGAGGAGGTTGACGGTCTCCTCGGCTTGGCGGACGGCCTCGAGGTAGGCGGGAAAGATCTCGTCGCCGTTGATCAGGAGGTCCAGGTCGTTGCCGTATGACACCGGCGCGCCGGTGAGTGCCTCGGCCGCCCGCAGGAAGCTTGGCTCGGCCACGTCCACCTCGCCGCGCAGCGTGTAGCCGTGGCCGCCCTCGCGGCGGTGACGGAGGCTGTCCGCCGCGTACCAGGCCGCCCCGGCGGCCGCCACGCCCGCCGGCCAGGCGTAGCGGGCCACGTCCATGCGGTCACCGTTCCGGCTGAACCTCCCGTTGGCCATGCGCGGGAAACCTACCCGGCCGGCCTCGGGCCGGCGCGCCCGCGCCGCAGCCGCCGCCAAGCGAGCACGATCGTGACGAGCAGCCCGACGGCCACGGCGAAGGCGATCACGGGGACCACGAACGCCGCGAGGGTGAGCGCAGCCGACCCGGCGTCCTCCAGCAGCGACAGGACCGGATTGCCAATGCCTCCTGTGCCGGCGGTCGACGCCGGGCGGATCGCCGCGCGCCCGGCGTGGATCGTCTCGGCCGTGCCGGCGCCGAGGAGAACCGAGACAAGCGTGGGAATGTCCGTCTCCGCGCCGGCCTGGCCGGCGAAGAGCGCCGCCCCCGACACCGGCGCGACCACCGTCCCGATCGCGTGCAGGACGTGATCGACGGCCGGGATCTTGTCGCCCACGAAGTCCGCCAGCGTGAGGACGCCGAGCACCACGAGGCCGGTGGTGGAGGACAGCTCGTCGAATGGCTCGGCGAGCTCGACGGCGTCGAGCCGCACGAGGAGCGCGCCGCCGAACAGCGGCAGCCAGGCGTTCAGCCCGGCCGCGGATGAGAGCCCGAAGGCCGCGAAGATGCTTGCCACGTCCACTGGTGCACGCCGTAGGATGGCGCGTCATGGGCGTGGCCCCGCCTCCTCCCGTTCCGTCCGGTGTGCTCCAGCGAGTGAGGGCGGACATACGCTCGCAGCGAGCCGCGGGTGGCCGCTGGCCTCCGGGCGAGCTGTCATTCAGCCCGCGCCGCACGCGCGAGTTCGAGCGCGAGCCGCTCCCGCTGCTGCTCCGCCTGTGCGAGCGCCACGGGCCGGTGTTCACGATTCGCCTGCTCTACCAGCCGGTCGTGTTCGCGCTCGGCCCGGAGGCCAACCACTACATGACCGTGTCGCACGCGTCCAACTTCCGCTGGCGCGACGGCGGCATGGGCGACCTGATCCCGCTGCTCGGGGACGGCCTGCTCACCACCGACGGCGACTACCACCGCCGCGCCCGCCGGATCATGCTGCCGGCCTTCCACCGCGAGCAGCTCGCCGCCTCGACCTCGATCATGGCCGAGGAGGCCGAGAGGGCCGTGTCGGGCTGGCGCGCCGGCGAGCGGGTCGACCTATACGCCTGGACCCGGCGGCTCGCGCTCCGGATCGCGATGCGGGCGCTGTTCGGCTTCGAGCCCGACCGCCACGCGCGAGACGCCCGGATGGCCGCCGAGTTCGAGGACGCGCTCGGCTACTGGGGCAGGGACTACGCGGTGCAGATGCTTCGCGGGCCCGGGTCGCCGTGGCGATCCATGAACCGGGCGAAGCAGAAGCTCGACCGGGTGATCTTCGCCGAGATCGCCCGGCGGCGCGCGAGCGGCGAGCGGGGCGTGGACATCCTCAGCCTCCTGCTGGACGCCTCCGACGAGGACGGCTCCCAGCTGTCGGACGGCGAGCTGCGCGACCAGGTGATAACGCTGATGTTCGCCGGGCACGACACCACCACGTCGACCGTCACCTTCCTGTTCTTCGAGCTGGCGCGCAACCCCGCCGAGGTGCCCGCAGACGAGCAGGGGCTCGACATGGTGCTCGATGAGACGCTTCGAATGTATCCGCCGGCCTGGATCGGGCCGCGCCGGTCGATCGAGCCGTTCGAGCTGTGCGGCCTGCACGTGCCCGGCGGCGTGATGGTCAACTACTGCTCGTGGGCGAGCCACCACCTGCCGGAGGTGTTCGCCGAGCCCTGGAGCTTCCGGCCATCGAGGTTCACCCCGGAGGCCAAGGCCGCGCTCCCCAAAGGCGCATACGTGCCGTTCGGCGGCGGCTCGCGCACGTGCATCGGGATGCGCTTCGGCCAGCTCGAGATCAAGGCGATCGCACGGGCGATCCTGGGCCGCTTCCGGCTGGAGCTGGCCGAGCCCGAGCGGCGGCTGTCGATCCGCCAGATGCCGACGCTCTCGCCGCGCGGCGGACTCCCGGTTGTGGTGCGGGCACGCGGATGATGGGCGGTGCCTGGCTCGAACAGGCGACCTCCACGGTGTAAACGTGGCGCTCTTCCAGCTGAGCTAACCGCCCGCTAGACCGAGTCTAGTATCAGCCTGGTGAACGTCAGGCTGTTCTGGAAGTCGCTGGCGGTGCAGGCGCTCGTCCTGGCCGTGCCCTTCGTCGTACTGGGCTTGACGCTCGACGAGAGCTTCTTCGAGGACTGGGGGTGGCTGGCCGGACCGGCCATCTGGTTGGCCTCTGCACTGGTGACGGCGCGGATCCTGTCCCTGCCGCGGGGCTACGTGCTCTTCTCGGCGGTGGCCGGCGGAGTGGCGGGAGCGATCGTGTTCCTGGCCGCGTCCCACTTGGCCGGGATGGTGGCCGGGCTACTGGTGTTCGCGGCGTCGTGCGGCAGCTACGACCCCGAGGCGGAAGCCGAGGCGCAGCGCGAGCACGAGGAGCACAAGCGCGCCCAGCGGGAGCGGAAGCGGGCCGAGCGCGAGGAGGCCGCGGCGAAGTAGGCGGCCACCGTCGCGGCGGGCGGCTAGTTCCCGCCGGGGCCGACCCGGTGTATCTCGAGCCCCCCGTCCGACGGCGGCGGCGCCATTGCGGGATCGGTGAAGAGGCTGCACACGTCGACGGTGCGGCAGTCACATGAGCGGGCGACCTCCAGCCAGGCCTTCACCGCCTGGGCGCGGGCGATGAGAGCCTCGACGTCCGGCAGCTTGCGCTCGGCCAGCTCGCGGATGCGGTCGCCGGCAGGGCCGCCCCGGTTCTCGGGGCCGGTCAGGTCGCGGATCTCGCCGAGGGTGAGGCCGGCGCGCTGGGCGACGTCGACGATCGCCAGCCGGTTCAGCACGTCCTCGTCGTAGCGGCGCTGACCACCGGTGCGCTCGGGCCTCGGCAGGACGCCCACGCGCTCGTAGTAGCGGATGTGCGAGGTGTTGACTCCTGCCCGTGCCGCCGCCTCGCCGATGGTCAGCGATGCCATGTCTTCGTGCCGCCCCTTGACTTGAAGTCGGGTTCAAGGGCAAGGCTACCGGCATGACCGAGATCCCGATCGCATGCACCCTCGACGCAGCCTGGATGAGACAGCGTGGCGAGGACATCCGAACGCTTGGCCGCGCCGCCCTCACGACGGTCGAGCGGGGAGAGCGCCACGTGATCCTCCGCTTCCGCCCCGATCCCGGGATCGGCGAGCAGGTGGAGCGGCTCGTCGCGGCGGAGACCGAATGCTGTGCCTTCCTCCGCTTCACCATCGCCCACGAGCGGGACGCCACCGTGGTGACGATCGTCTCGCCGCCGGACGGCGCGCCGGTCATGCACGAGCTGGCCGACCTGTTCTCCGCGCACACGGGGCCCAGGGCGTGAGCGCCGAGCGCCGCGGCACGCTTCTGACGGGCGGCGTCGGGTTCCTGATGCTTCTGTGCTGCCTGGCGGGACCGGCGGTGCTCGGCGCCATGGGTGGAACGGCCATCGGCGGAACGGTGGGCATCGCGGCTGCCGTGGTGATCGCGCTGGCGGCGGCAGCGCTGCTCCGCTGGCGCAGCCGAAGGAATGGGCGGGCCTGCTAGAGATACCCCCCGGGGGGTATTGGTAGGCTTCTGCCATGGCCACGAGCTCGACCAGCCACAAGCACGGCTACTCTGCCACCAAGGACCAGCTGCTCACACGCCTGCGCCGTATCGAGGGCCAGGTCCGGGGCGTGGAGGGAATGGTCGAGGACGACCGCTACTGCATCGACGTGGTCACCCAGATCTCCGCGATCCAGGCCGCCCTCGACAAGGTCGCGCTGGGCCTCCTGGACGCACACGCGCGCCACTGCGTGGTCGAAGGGCGCGCGGAGGGTTCGCCGGAGGAGCTGACCGACGAGCTGATGGCAGCCGTGGGCCGGCTGATGCGCCGCGGCTAGCGACGGCGCCGGGCTGAGTAGGGGCGACGGGATTCGAACCCGCGATTCTTCGGCTTGAAAGGCCGACGTCCTAGACCACTGGACCACGCCCCCGTGTCCGAGCGATTGTAGGTGCGTGACGCCCCGGTTCAGTACGGCGGCACGAACTCGTCCCAGCGCAGCCGCGGGCGCTCGCTCGGCAGTCGTAGCACCGCGGTGTCGCCAGTGCCGCTCGGCACGCCGCGGCTCAGTGGACGACGGCGCCAGCGGAAACCATTTGGCAGGGCGTCCGGCTCGAGGCTCGCGCCGAGGTTCTTCTCGACATACGCCACCGCTGTCCGAACGGCCGGCATCCACATGTCGTCCACCACGATCAGGCCGCTCGGCTTCACCAGACGCGTCATGAAGTAGAGGTCGAGGAACACTCCCTCGAAGCGGTGATCGCCGTCTACGAAGGCGAGATCGAACTCGCGGCCCTCGGCGACGAGCCGCGGCAGCGCAATTTGACTCTCCTCCTCGATCACCTCAACGAGATCTCCCACATCCGCCTCGCGCAGGGTCCTCAGGCCGGCGCCGTTCCACGACTCCTGCTGGAAGGGGTCGATCGCCACGTGGCTCCCGCCCCGCGCGAGCACGGCCTGGCACAGGAATAGCGCCGATATCCCGAGCGCGAGACCGATCTCGATTGTCCGCTCAACTCTTTCCGCAACGGCGAGATCGCGCAGCGCCTCGCCCTGAGCTCGCTCGATGCTGTGCGGCTGCAGGTGGATGGCGTCGCCGTTGTCGTCGTGGACGCAGGCCCGGGCGTAGGCCGCATCCACCACGCCCTCGATGCCGCCGACAGACCCCGTCATGCTGTCCGACCCGTCAGGGAACATATGTTCGTATGGCGGCGCGGAAATCCTACGAACAGCAGGAAGCTAGACGACTTCGCTCGGAGGGCAAAGCGTTGCGCTCGATTGCGCTCGAGCTGGGCGTTGCGCTCAGCTCGGTGAGCATTTGGACCCGCGGAATCGAGCCGGCGCAGCCAGACCCGGCCCCTTTGCCAGCGCCCCCGGTCGGCCCGATACGGAGGCGGCGTTGTGGAGGTTGCCAAAGACACCTGCCGTTGACTGATTTCCACAAGGGCCAGGCTCGGTGCAAGCGCTGTCGAGCCGAGTACATCCTCGAGCGCGGAGAGTTCCACCTTCATCAGACCCGCGCGGCACGCGAACGCCGACGGACCGAGGCGCGGCGCTACGTGCTTGGCCTTCTCGCCGATGCGAGGTGCGCTGACTGCGGGCTTGCGGATCCGCTCGTCTTGGAGTTCGACCACGTTGGCGAGAAGACCGCCGGGATCTCCGTGTTGGTTCACGAGGGCTACGCCCTTGCGCGCATCCAGGCCGAGGTTGCGTGCTGTGAGATCGTCTGTGCGAATTGCCATCGTCGGCGCACCAACGTGCGGGCGGGCGGATCATGGCGCGTAGATCTCGCGTCGCGCGTGCCGGCTCACCGGCCGATCCAGAGACGCAACCTACGTTTCATCCTGGACCACCTCCGAGAAGCGGCCTGTGTTGGATGCGGAGAATCGGATGTCGTGGTCCTGGAGTTCGACCATGTGGGTCCCAAACGCGGGAAAGGCGTGGTGTCGCTCGCCTTCCATGAACATTCGCTGGCCTTTCTCAAAGCAGAGATCGACCAGTGTGAGGTGCGATGCACCAACTGCCATCGGCGCGACACCATTCGCCGGCAGCCAACTCATCTTCGGCATCATCTCATCGAGCCCCCGTAGCTCAACTGGCAGAGCGAGCGCCTTTTAAGCGCAGGGTTGGAGGTTCGAGTCCTCCCGGGGGCACTCCCACAACGACTCGAAGGTCCGCAGGATTCGCGAGGCCTACGCCGCGGTCTTCGCCCGCGGCCGGCGGCGCTTCACCGACAGGATTGCGCCGATCAGGCCGGGGAAGCGGGCGTTCAGGTCGTCCGTCCGAAGGGAGAGCAGCCGCTTTCGGCCCTCCGGGCGGACCAGTACCACGCCGGACTCTCGCAGCACCCGGAAGTGGTGGGAGAGCGTGGCCTTCGACAGACCGAGCTCGAACATGCCACAGGAGGGCTCGTCACCGTCGGCCAGGCGCCGGACGATCTCGAGCCGGGCCGGGTCGCTCAGAGCGTGGAGCACGGCTGACAGCTCGAGCTCCTGGCGTGATGGATGATGGGGCTCTCTCATGTGGAAGCCGTCACCGAGTCTAGCGACGGTTCGATGAGTGTCTAATGGCGGAAGTGGCGGCGTGCCGTGAAGACCATCGCGACATCGCCCGCGTCGCATGCCTCGATCACCTCGCGGTCGCGCTGCGAGCCGCCCGGCTGGATGATCGCCCGCACGCCGGCGTCGATCGCCAGCTGGGGGCCGTCGGCGAACGGGAAGAACGCGTCCGAGGCCAGCACCGCTCCGTTCAGGTCGTTCGACGCGGCGGCGGCCTTGTCGATCGCGATCCGCACCGAGTCGACCCGGCTCATCTGGCCGGCGCCGATCCCCACCGTCCCCACCCCGCTGGCCAACACGATCGCGTTCGAGCGCACGTGCTTGCACACCCGCATCGCGAACAGCAGCTCGCCCCACTCCTTCTCGCTCGGCTTGCGCCGGGTCATCACCTGCATCTCCTCGCGCAGCTCCAGGCCGGTGTCGCGGTCCTGCACGAGCATCCCGCCGCGCACCCCCTTCGCATCCTGCTCGGTGACCGGCACGCGCCGCCGCTCGCGGTTGTCGAGCAGCCGCACGTTCGGCTTCTGCTCGAGGACCTCCAGCGCGTCGTCGTCGTAGCCCGGTGCGAAGACCAGCTCCACGAAGATCGCGTTCAGCTTCTCGGCGAGCGAGCGGTCGACCCGCCGGTTGAAGCAGAAGACGCCCCCGAAGGCGCTCTGCGGATCGCACGCCAGGGCGTGGTCGAAGGCCGCGCTCACGTCGGTGCCCACAGCGGCGCCGCAGGGGTTGTTGTGCTTGACGATCGCCGCGGCCGGCAGCTCGAAGTCCTCGACCAGGCGCCGGCCCGAGTCGAGGTCGAGCAGATTGTTGAACGACAGCTCCTTGCCGTGCAGCTTCGAGACCATCGACATCAGGTGCGTGCGGGCGCCCACCTCGGAGTAAAAGGCCGCGCGCTGGTGCGGGTTCTCGCCGTAGGTGAGGTCGAGCACCTTCTCGAACGAGCGCGTGTACCGGGTGGGCAGGTCGTCCTCGCGCTCGGCGAACCAGCGCGATATCGCGGCGTCGTAGCGCGCCGTGTAGGCGAACGCCTCGGTTGCGAGGCTCTCGCGCGTTCGGGCCGACAGGCAGCCGCCGTTCTCGCCCATCTCCGCCAGCACGGCGTCGTAGCTCTCCGGCGAGACCACTACCGCGGCGAAGGCGTGGTTCTTCGCCGCCGCGCGGATCATGGTGGGGCCGCCGATGTCGATGTTCTCCATCACCTCGAGATCGTCGGCGTCGCGGCGGCCGGCCACGCTCTCGAAGGGATACAGGTTCGCGCAGACCAGGTCGATCGGCTCGATCTCGTGCTTGTTCAGCGTGTCCACGTGGGAGCGCTCGGAGCGGATGGCGAGCAGGCCCGCATGCACCCGCGTGTTGAGCGTCTTCACGCGGCCGTCGAGGATCTCGGGAAAGCCGGTGTAGTCCTCGATCGTGCGCACCGGAAGCCCGTCTGCCACCAGCGCGGCGGCGGTGCCGCCCGTGGACACGATCTCCACGCCGAGGTCGGCCAGGCCACGCGCGAACTCCACGAGCCCCCGCTTGTCGGACACGCTCAGCAGGGCCCGCCTGATGCGCACCTCGGCGGGCGCCGTCACGTCCGTGCCGCGCGGCTCAATCGACATCGTCGACCACCACGACACGGGGGTTCGCGGGATCGATCCGGACCCGGCCGGCGGCGATCAGCCTCACCGCACGCGGTAGCAGGCGGTGCTCCAGGCCATGCACTCGCTGCTCGATCTCGGTGATGCGCGCAGGATACGAAAGGTCCATGGCCTCTTGGAAGACGATCGGGCCATTGTCCAGGTGCTCGTCCACGTAGTGGACCGTCACCCCCGTCACCCGGACCCCGTGCGCCACGGCGCGCTCGATCGCCCCCACGCCGGGGAAGGCGGGGAGCAGCGACGGGTGGACGTTCACGATCATGTTCGGGAAGCGGCGGACGAAGTCGGGGGCGAGCAGCTCCATGAAGCCGGCGAGCACTATCAGCTCGACCCGGCGCGCCTCGAGCCAGTCGCCGAGCGCCCGGTCGCGCGCGGCGCGGTCGGGATGGTCGGCGATCGCGAAGACCGCCGTCTCCACGCCGGCGCGCTCGGCCCGCGCGAGCCCGGCCGCGTCGGCCCGGGAGGAGGCGACGCAGGCGATCTCGACCGTGCCGGGGGCACCGGGCGCGATGGGCTGCCCGTGCACCGTGTCGAGCAGCGCCTGGAGGTTCGTTCCGGTGCCCGAGATCAGGACGGCTACGCGAAACGGCGGCGAGGCCACCTACACCGCGGCGCCGACGGGTAGGCGCAGCACGGGATAGGGGCCGCCGCTCGTCTCGAGGCGCCCGGACTCGATCAGCTCGTCCACACGCGCCACGATGTCAGCGCGGCGCATGTGTGACGAGACGCCGTAGGCGGGCAGGCCGTCGTACGCGTTGCGGAGCAGCTTCTTGCTACGGCCTCCGTGGAGGATCTCCGCGCAGGTGGTGCGCCCCACAGCAGGCCGGGCACCCGTGGCGACGGACATGATCGCGTCGTCGAGGTTCTCGATCGCCACCGGGTCGGGCGGCGGCGGAGCCGGGACCAGGCCCTCGGTGCAGACGTCGCAGCAGCGGACGGCCGCCGCGGGCGGCGAACGGTCGCCGAAGTGCCCCAGGATCGCCTCGCGCCGGCAGCTCTCCTGCTCCACGTAGGCCCAGATCTCCCGGTACTGGCGCCAGCGGGCGCGAGCGCCCTCCTCCACCGACGACCGGCACAGCGCCGCCGCCTTCCGGTCGTAGGGCGACAGCGCGCGGCCGGCCACGCGGTCCGGAGCCGATGGCGACGGCGAGATCACGCGCGCCCGCGTGAGGTGGCCGAGCAGGGAGCGCAGGCGGTCCCCGTCCCCGCCCAGGCCGCGGACGAGCTCGTAGGCGTCCACCGAGTAGCGGCCGTCACCGTCAGCCGCCGCCCACAGCCTGTCGGCAAGCCAGCCGGGCAGCTGCCCGTCGATCTCGTCGCGCTTGATGAAGTGCACGTGCAGCGCCTTGTCGCGGTTCTCCGCCAGAAGCAGCGCCCGCGCCGGCCGCCCGTCGCGCCCCGCCCGGCCCGCCTCCTGGTAGTACGCCTCCAGCGACGCCGGCACGCTCCCGTGCACGACGGTCCGCACGTTCGGCTTGTCAACGCCCATGCCGAAGGCGTTGGTGGCGCAGATCACCTGGAGGTCGTCGGCGAGGAAGCGGCGCTGGACCGCGGCGCGGTGATCGCGGTCGAGCCCGGCGTGGTAGGCCGCCGCCTCCACCCCCAGCGCGGCGCCGAGCTCACGGGCGAGCTCCTCCGACCCGGCTCGCGTGCCCGCGTAGACGATGGCCGGCAGCGCATCGGGCTCCCGCAGGGCCTCCGCCAGGAGCGCCCGCTTCTCCCCGGGCACCGGCCGCGCGACGGCGAAGGCGATGTTCGGACGGTCGAAGCCGGTGGCCACCCGCAGCGGGTTCCGCAGGCCGAGCCGCCCCACCACGTCCTGGGCCACCCGCGGCGTGGCGGTGGCCGTGGAGGCCACCAGCGCCCTCGCGCCCAGCATCCGGGCGGCGTCGGCGAGGCGGAAGTAGTCGGGGCGGAAGTCGTGCCCCCACTGCGACACGCAGTGAGCCTCGTCCACCACGAACAGCCCCACCCGCACCCCGGCCATCGCCTCCAGGAACCTGGGCGCGGCGAACCGCTCCGGCGCCACGTACAGCAGCCTGAGCTCGCCCGCCGCCGCGCGGCGGAGCGTGGCGGCGTTGGTGGATCCGTCCCGCTGGGCGTTGACCAGCGCCACGCCGTCGCCCAGGCCACGGCCGGCGAGCGCCTCCACCTGGTCCTGCATCAGCGCCACCAGCGGGGAGACAACAACCGTCAGGTCGTCGCGCAGCAGGGCGGGCAGCTGGTAGCAGAGCGACTTGCCCGAGCCGGTGGGCATGACCACCAGCACGTCGCGGTCCCCGAGCGCGGCCTCGCACGCCTCGCGCTGCCCGGGGCGGAACGCCGGGAAGCCGAACAGCGACTGGAGCGAGGCGACGAGGTCCATGCGAAGGAAGGCCACCCTAGCGCCGCGTTCGGCGGCAGCGGGACCTCCGGTGCAGTCTCGTCACACAGGTGCCCGAAATGTCGCGCCGGGCGGCCCTCCGGCGGCCGCCCGAGCGAGCGATCAGTCCGTATCGAAGTGGATCGTGTCGACCGAGGTCCGCCGGCGATTGTCGAACGTAACGCCGCCGGAGGCCCCTTCGAAGGCGCCCGTGCCGCCCGTGATCGCACCTCGGATGGTGTCCTGCCTGAACCTGACAAGAGCTTCGAGGTGGAGCGTGCCCCTGCTGAGCTCAAACGTCCCGGCGCAGCGGAACGGGGCGAATCCGAAGCGCCGCTTGCTCACGATCGCCGTGCACTCGAAGAAGAACTTGCCCACGCGCCGCTCGTTGGCGGCGTTGTAGAGCCGGTTGCTGCCCACGACCACATCGCCGGCTGAGACGCTGTCGCCCGTGTTCCTGGGCGGGTGATCGACGAACCCGAACGTGCCCAGGTTGTTGCGCTCGACGAAGGTGCGGGTCTGCGAGCCGGGGTGGTCGGCGCTGCCGGTGCCGACCAGAACGGTTACAAGGACAATTCCGGTCAGCATTGTGACCGCAAGCAGTGGCGAACGTCTCATGACGTCTCCCTCAGGTTGAGCAACAGGGGCTGGGCCGAGCCTACGCTCAGGTCTTCAGAATCGCCAGCTCTTCCAGCGCGAACTTCCCATTCGCGGCGGGGGTACGGGCCAGCGGGTAGTCGCCCGAGAAGCAGGCGTCGCAGTGCGTCGCGCGCGTGGAGCGGATCGCCTCGTAGACCCCGTCCAGCGAGAGGTAGGCGAGCGAGTCGCAGTCGAGCTCGCGCGCGACCTCGTCCTCGGTGCGGCCGTGGGCGACCATCTCCTGCGTCGTCGACATGTCGATCCCGTAGTGGCAGGGGTGGCGGATCGCCGGGGCGGAGATCCGCATGTGGATCTCGGCCGCGCCGGCGCCGCGCAGCATCCGCACGATCTGGCGGGTGGTGTTGCCGCGCACGATCGAGTCGTCCACCACCACGAGTCGCTTCCCCGCCACGACCTCGCGCAGCGGGTTGAACTTCATGCGCAGGCCGTGCTTGCGCAGCTCCTGCCCGGGCTGGATGAAGGTGCGGGCCACGTAGCGGTTCTTGATCAGCCCGTCGTCGCGCGGGATGCCCGAGGCCTTCGAGTAGCCGGCCGCGGCCGGGTTGCCGGAATCGGGCACGGCGATCACCACGTCCGCATCCACCGGGGACTCGCGCCACAGGATCTCCCCCATCTTGCGGCGTGAGACCTGTGTGCGGTTGCCCTCGAGGATCGAGTCGGGCCGCGCGAAGTAGATGTGCTCGAACACGCAGAACGCCCTGCGCTCGGACTCGACCAGCTGCCGCGTCTCGATCCCCCGCTCGCCCAGCGAGACCATCTCGCCGGGCTGAACCTCGCGCAGCAGCTCGGCGCCGATGATGTCGAACGCGCAGCTCTCGGAGGCCAGGCAGTAGCGCTCCCCGATACGGCCGAGCGCCAGCGGGCGCAGGCCGGCCGCGTCCCGGAAGCCGACCACGGCGTCCTTGGTCATCACCACCGTCGAGAAAGCGCCCTCGAGCCGCGGGACCACCTCCGCCAGCGCGTCCTCGACCCGCTCCGCCGGGTGGTTCGACAGAAGCGCCGCGATGATCTCGGAGTCGGACGTACCGCGGAACTGCACGCCCTGGTCGCTCATCTGCCCGTGGAGCTCGACGGCGTTGATGAGGTTGCCGTTGTGGGCGAGCGCGACCTGGCGGCGGTCGGAGCGCCACACCGGCTGGGCGTTCTCCCACGCCGACGAGCCCGTCGTGGAGTAGCGCACGTGCCCCACGGCCATCTGGCCCTGGAGCGCGCGCAGCTTCTCCTCGTCGAAGACCTGTGACACGAGGCCGAGGTCGCGGATGGTCATGATGTGGCCGGAGTCGCTCGTGGCGATGCCGGCCGACTCCTGGCCGCGGTGCTGCAGCGCGTAGAGCGAGAAGTACGCGAGTCGGGCGACGTCCGACTCGGGCGCGTACACGCCGAAGACGCCGCACTCGTCGCGAGGTCCGTCGCGATGGTCGAGCTCGTTAGTCATGAGGGTGGTGGGAGGGCGCTCGGGCGATGTCATGAGGGCCGAGCGGGTTCCGCTGTTTGAGCGTACCAGCGAGGGTGGCGGACACGCCTCGCATCAACGAGTGGTCGATTTTCCGGGCTATAGACGGGAAAATCGACCACTCGCGGGTCAGGCGGCGAAGGCGGCCGGAATGGCGCCCTCGTACGCGGAGCGCAGACGCTCGAGCGGCAGCGAGAAGGCGCCGACGATCTCGAGCACCTCGCCGCCGACCTCGCCGACCACGCGGGCGCCCGGCACCCTCTTCACCGCTTCCGGCGGCCCGGCGATCACCGCACCGCCCGGCGCCTCGCCGAACAGAGCCGTCTCGTCGTGCGACGGAAGCGACACCCGGGCGCCGACACCGCCCTCGATGCAGCACTCGGCCAGCGCCACCGCCAGGCCGCCGTCGGCGATGTCGTGCACGGTGGCGAGCGAGCCGCTGCGGGCGGCCTCGCGGAGCGCCGTCAGGGCCGCCGCCTGCTCGGCCAGGTCCACCTCGGGCAGGCCCTCGGCCAGCCGGCCGCGCAGCTTCTCGAGCTCCGATCCCTCCGGCGCCGGCCGGAACGGGCCCACGAGCGCCACCGCGTGCCCGGGCTCGGCGAACCCGGTGCCCGGCACCGACGCGGGATCGGGCAGCCTGCCCACCATGCCCACGATCGGCGTGGGGTAGATCGGCCCCCCGCCGCCCTCGTTGTAGAGCGACACGTTGCCGCCCACCACCGGCACGTCCAGTGCCAGGCAGGCGTCCCGCAATCCCTCCACCGCCCGCGTCAGCTGCCACGCGATGTGCGGCTTCTCCGGGTTGCCGAAGTTCAGGCAGTTGGTGAGCCCGAGCGGCCCCGCGCCAACGCAGGCCAGGTTGCGGGCGCACTCGAGCACCGCCTCGACTGCGCCTACATACGGATCGCACGCCACCCGGCGCCCGTTGCCGTCGATCGAGATCGGCGATCCCACCCTGGCCGCCGTCGTTCGCAAGCATGAGCACGGCAGCGTCCGCGGTCGCCGGGCGTCGCGCCGTGCGCGACTGCACGATTGGGTCGTACTGCTCGAACACGAAACGCTTCGAGGCCACGTTCGGCGAGGCGAGCAGCGCCAGGAGCGTCTCCTCAAAGGCGGCGGAGGCGGGCAGTCGTGCGGGCGGCGCCGCGTAGAGCGGGTGGCGCGGCGGATCGGGAGCCAGATCGTAGATCGGGCAGTCGTCCACCAGCGCCTCGACCGGCATGTCGCCCACGAGCTCGCCGCCGTCGAACACGCGCAGGCGGCGGGTGTCCGTGACCGACCCGATCGGCGTGGCCCGCACGTCCCATCGCTCGCAGACCTCGAGCACCGCGTCGAGCAGGGCGGGCTCCACCACGCACAGCATCCGCTCCTGCGACTCGGAGATCATGATCTCGAACGGCTCCATGTCCGCCTCCCGAAGCGGCACGCGGGCGACGTCGATGTCGATCCCGACCTCGCCCTTGGAGGCCATCTCGGAGGAGGAGGACGAGAGCCCGGCGGCGCCGAGGTCCTGCAGCGAGGCGAGCAGCTCGCGGTCCAACAGCTCGAGGCAGCACTCCACCAGCTTCGACTCCTCGAACGGGTCGCCGATCTGCACGCTGGGCCGCTTCGAGGCGTCCTCGGCCGACAGCTCGGCGCTCGCGAGCACCGACGCTCCGCCGATCCCGTCGCGCCCGGTGCGGGCGCCGAGCAGCACGACGGGGTTCCCCACACCCGCCGCCGCGCTGCGGATCAGGCGCTCGCGGCGCGCCAGGCCCACGCACATCGCGTTGACCAGGCAGTTCTGCTCGTAGGCGGGCTCGAAGTAGACCTCGCCGCCGACCGTCGGCACCCCGATCGAGTTGCCGTAGTGGCCGATCCCCTTCACGGCCCAGTCGAACAGGTAGCGGGAGCGCGGCGAGTCGAGCTCGCCGAAGCGCAGCGAGTCGAGCACCGCGATCGGGCGGGCTCCCACGGCGAAGATGTCGCGCAGGATCCCTCCGACGCCCGTGGCGGCGCCCTGGAAGGGCTCGACCGCGCTCGGGTGGTTGTGCGACTCCACCTTGAACGCCACCGCCAGCCCGTCGCCCACGTCGACCACGCCGGCGTTCTCGCCCGGCCCCATCAAGAGGTGCGGGCCCTCGGTGGGGAGCTCTCGCAACAGCTTCTTCGAGTGCTTGTAGGCGCAGTGCTCGGACCACATCAGCGAGAACACGGCCAGCTCGAGCGCATTGGGGTCGCGGCCGAGCCGGTCGCGGATGCCCTCGTACTCCGCGTCGGTCAGCCCGAGCTCGCGGTGCGGCGCGAGGGCGCCGGGGCTCACGCCGTCAGGACCACGGAGGCGACCGACTCGAACAGGCGGCCGCCGTCGGCGGAGCCGGTCACCGGGTCGACCGCGTGCTCGGGGTGCGGCATCAACCCGAGCACGTTGCCCTCGGCGTTGGACACGCCGGCGATGTCGTCCTGCGCCCCGTTCGGGTTCTGACCCGGCGCGTAGCGCAGCACGACCTGCTCGTCGGCGATCCCGGGAGCGTGGTAGCGCCCGGTGGTGTGCTTGACCGGCACGGAGAGCAAGTCCCCCTCCTCGCACGCGCGCGTGAACGGGGTGTCGGGGTTCTCGACGATGACCTCCACCTGCCTGCAGACGAAGCGCAGCGAGCGGTTCGGGAGCAGAGCACCGGGCAGCAGGCGCGCCTCGCACAGCACCTGGAAGCCGTTGCAGATGCCGAGCACCGGGCCGCCCTCGCGGGCGAACTCGATCACCGACTCCATGAGGGGCGAGAAGCGCGCGATCGCGCCCGCCCGCAGGTAGTCGCCGTAGGAGAAGCCGCCCGGCACGACCACGGCGTCGACGCCGCCGAGGTCGCGCTCCTTGTGCCACAGCAGCTGGGCATCGCCGAAGCGGCGACAGGCGAGCAGCGCGTCGACCTCGTCGCACGAGCCGGGGAAGCGGACGACGCCGAACCTCACGCCGCCCTCCGCGTCTCGACGCGTGCCTCGAGGCCGCCGGAGCCGGCCTCGGCGTCGGCCGCCAGGATCTCGTAGTCCTCGATCAGCGGGTTGGCGAGCAGCCGCTCGCACATCTCGGGGACGCGCGCGGCGTCCTCCACGTCCAGCTCGATCAGGCGACCCACGTGCACTTGGCTCACGCCCGGGAACCCGAGCGCGGACAGCGCCTCCTCCACGGCCTGCCCCTGCGGGTCGAGGATCCCCTCCTTCGGCCTGATCAGGACCCGGATCCTCATCGCGAACCGCTCTTCTCGAGCCAGCGCTCGAAGGGCTCCCCGGCGATGCGCTCGTAGGCCTCGGCGTAGCGCGTGCGGGTGCCCTCCACGACCTCGGCGGGGAGCTCGGGCGCGGGCGGGGTCTTGTCCCAGCCGGACGCGCTCGCCCAGTCGCGCACGTACTGCTTGTCGAAGCTCGGCTGGCCGCGGCCCGGCTCGTACCCGTCGGCGGGCCAGAAGCGGGACGAGTCGGGCGTCAGCACCTCGTCCCCGAGCACGATCGTGCCGTCGGCGCGGCGGCCGAACTCGAACTTCGTGTCGGCGAGGACGATGCCGCGCTCGCGCGCGTGATCGGCGGCCGCGCTCGTAGATCGCGATGGAGAGCCGGCGCAGCTCCTCGAGCAGCGGCCGGTCGCCCACGATCTCCGCGGCCCGCTCGAAGTCGACGTTCTCGTCGTGATCCCCGATCTCCGCTTTCGTGGCGGGGGTGAAGATCGGCTCGGGAAGCCGCTCGGACTCGCGCAGCCCCGCGGGGAGCTCGATGCCGCACACCGCCCCGGTGGCCTGGTAGTCCTTCCAGCCCGAGCCGGTGATGTAGCCGCGCACCACGCACTCCACCGGCACCATCTCGAGCCGCTCGACGAGCATCGCGCGGCCGCGGTGCTCGTGGGGCACGTCGGTGACCGAGAGGAGGTGGTTCGGGCACAGGTCAGCGGTCCGGCCGAGCCAGAAGGCGGTCAGGCCGGTGAGCACCTTGCCCTTGTCCGGGATCGGCGTGGGGTGCACCACGTCGTAGGTGGAGATGCGGTCCGACGCAACCATCAGGAGGCGGTCTTCCCCTGCCTCGTAGATGTCCCGGACCTTCCCCTGGGCGATGAGCGCGGCGACTTCGCTCACGGCCGCGAGGCTATCAGTGCCGCCAGTCGGGTACGGGCGTCCCGTGGGGAGAGCGGGCACCGTTGTAAAGCGCACTTTGCGGGCTTTTTACGACGACCAGATGACTCACCACGCGGGAGCCCTCACGTACTACGTGCTGATGTCGCTCTTCCCGACGGCGCTCGTGGCCGTGTCGCTGCTCAGCCTGCTCGGCCAGTATCCGGACACCTACCTGGCGATAACGGAGTACCTCGAGGGGGTCGTGCCACCGTCGGTGCTCGACCCGATCGACCGCTCGCTGCGCCGCGCCTTCGAGAACGAGGGAACGGCCGTGACGGCGCTCGCGGTGAGCCTGCCCCTGGCGCTGTACGGGACGACCGGCGCGCTGGAGGCCGCGCGGAGGGCGCTGAACGTCGTGTTCGAGCTGAACGGCGAGGGGCGCGGCTTCCTGCGCCGCAAGGCGATCGACACCGCCTCGACCTTCGTCCTTATGGCCCTTGTGCTGGCGAGCGTCGTGATGGCGTTCGTCGGGGGGTCCTTCGCCGAGGACCTGCTCGGCTTCATCGGCCTCGGCGAGACCGCCGCGCAGGTCTGGAGCATCGCCCGCTGGCCCGGGGCGCTGGTGATGGCGATGCTGGCGTTCGCGTTCGTCTACTACGTGACTCCGGACGTGCGGCAGCGCTCCTTCCACTGGCTCACACCCGGCGCCGCGGCTGCCGTGCTGCTCTGGCTGGCCGCCACGCTCGCGTTCTCCGCCTACGTCTCGAACGTGGCCGACGTGGGCGCCATCTACGGGGCCTTCGCAGGAGCGATCCTGCTCGTGGCCTGGCTCTGGCTGAGCAACGTCGCGCTGCTGTTCGGCGCGGAGCTGAACGCCGAGATCGAGCGCGAGAAGCAGCTCGCCGAGGGCGTGCCGGCACGGCAGACGCTCAACCGGCCGACACGCGGCTGAGCCCGCGCTGACGTCTCATGTCAGCGATTAGTCGCCCAGGCTCAAGCGGTTCCCGGCCAGCGACCGCGGCTCGGCGCCGTCTTCGCGGGGCGGCGCCCAGATCACGACCTTCGCCTGCCGGCCGCGCACCTCCATCTCCTCCATCTGCTCGAGTTCCGGCTGCGCGCCGGTCATCATCATCCGGGTCGACTCGGAGAGCATGATCATGTGAGGGGTCCCCTTTGTCATGCCCTCGATCCGCGAGGCCGTGTTCGTGGTGTCGCCGATCACGGTGTACTCGAGCCGCTTCTTCGAGCCCACGTTGCCGGCCATCACCGCGCCGCTGTTCAGCCCCACGCCGATGCGGAAGCCGTCGCCCTGGCCCTCGGCGCGCAGCCACTCGTTGAACTCCTCGAGCGTGGGCCCGGCCATCTCCTGCGCCGCGGCGTAGGCACGGTCGGCGTGGTCGTCCATGGGGATCGGCGCCCCGAAGACGGCCATGATCCCGTCCCCCATGAAGGCCACGAGTGTCCCGCCGTGGCGCAGGATCACGTCGGTCATCGAGGTGAGGTACCGGTTGAGGACCTCGATCACCTCATCGGGCTCACGGGTCTCCGAGAAGGTTGTGAAGCCGCGGATGTCGCTGAACAGCACCGTCACCACCTGGAGCTCTCCGCCCAGCCGCAGGTCCTCGTCGACGTTCTTCAGCACCTCGTCCACGACGGGCTCCGGCACGAAGCGCGAGAAGATGTCCCGTACGCGCTCGCGCTCGAATGCGTTGAGCACCAGCGCCACCCCGAGCGCGCCCACCACGCCCAGCGCCAGCGACGCCTCCGGGTAGAGAAAGCCCACGATCACGCCGCCGTTGAAGGCCAGCTGGACGAGCGCGGCGTACAGCGCCGCCAGCGCCAGGCCGATGAAGGCGGCCCGCACCGGGCCGAAGCGCATTGCGATCAGCGGCCCCACCGCCCCGAACAGCAGGATCAAGGCGACGTTGACCCACCCCGGGACCTCGCGCAGCGGGAAGTCGCGCAGCAGGGTCGAGATCGAGTTGGCCTGTATCTCGACGCCGTACATGAACTCCTCGCCGCTGACCGAGGTCGGGTGGACGTCCTGCAACGACGGGGCGGTGGCGCCCACCACCACGATCTCGTCCTTGAACGTCCCGGGCCGGAAGTCGCCCCGCACCACCCGGTGGAACGGGATCGTGGACACGTTCGTCCGCCCGTGGTAGTCGATCCAGGCCGGGTCGGGAAAGGCGTCGTCCGTGACCTGGCGGCCCGTCGACCGCTCAACCGCCACCACCGAGAACGTCTCGAGCTTGTCGAGCTCGCGCGCCATGCGGCGCGCGACACGGCCCGAGTCGGTCGTGAGCCCGGCGTGCGCGGCGCGCGCATCGAGCGAGCGCAGGACCTTCTCGCCGCCGAGGACACTCGTGCCGCCGCGCTCGTCGACCACGGTCGTGGCGAGCACCGTGTTGCCGGCCTTCGCGATCGCTTCTGCCAGCGCCTGGTCGTCGGACGGGTTGGAGGGCTCTGTGAACTGCACGTCGTAGGCGATCACCCGCGCGCCGTCGCCCTTCAGCCGCGTGATCGCCTCGGCGTGGAGGCTGCGGGGAAACGGCCACTGCTCGCCGAGCTCCCTGAAGCTCTGCTCGCCGATGCCGACGATCGAGATGTCCGCCGGCGGCTCGAGGTCGCCCCGGATGGAAAAGCGGGCGTCGACCGTGTCGAGCTCCGAGTCGCCCAGCACGTCCGCGGCGTGCGCCGCCAGGACGAACCCGGTGAGCACGGCCGCGGTGCCCGCGAACATGAGCAGACGCAGGCGCCGCCTGGAGCGGCCGGGTGTCGCGGGCGAGTCCGCCACGCGTCAAGTGTCGCGCATGGCGGGAATCGGCGGGGCGAATCAGGCGATTCTGTCGAGCCGCGCCACGACGGCCCCGGCATGGCGCACGAAGGCCTCCGCGTCGAAGACCGCGTCGAGGTCGAGCTGCGGCGCCGCCGCGGCCAGCAGCTCGCTGAAGTGCGTTCCGGTGTCCCAGGCGCGCTGGGCGCTCTCCTGCACGACCCGGTAGGCCTCGTCGCGCGTCTTGCCGGCCTCCACCAGCGCCAGCAGCGCGCGCTGGGAGTAGAGCGCGCCGTGCGTGGCCTCGAGGTTCGCCCGCATCCGGTCCTCGTGAACGACCATCCCGTCCACCACGCGGACCGCCAGGTGCTGCGCGTAGTCGAGCAGGGTCGTGGCGTCCGGCAGCGTCACTCGCTCGACCGACGAGTGCGAGATGTCGCGCTCGTGCCAGAGCGCCACGTTCTCGAGGCCCGTCTGCGCGTAGCCGCGCAACAGGCGCGCGATGCCGGTGATGCGCTCGGTGACGATCGGGTTGCGCTTGTGCGGCATGGCCGAGGAGCCCTTCTGGGCGCCCGCTCGGAACGGCTCCTCGACCTCCCGCACCTCGGTGCGCTGGAGGTGGCGGACCTCGGTGGCGAAGCGCTCGAGCCCCGCGCCCGCCAGCGCGATCGCCTCGAGCAGCTCGGCGTGGCGGTCCCGCGGGACCACCTGGGTCGAGACGTGCTCACGGCTGAGCCCGAGCCGGGACAGGACCGCGGCCTCGGTCTCGGGGCCGTTCGCCGAATAGGTGCCGACCGCACCGGACAGCGCCCCCACCGAGACGCCCTCCACGGCCCGCTCCAACCGGAGCAGGTTGCGGTGCGCCTCGAAGGCGAAACCGGCCAGCTTGACCCCGAAGGTGGTGGGCTCGGCGTGGATCCCGTGCGTGCGCCCCACGCAGATCGTGCCGGCGTGCTCGCGCGCCCGCCTCACGAGGGCGTTGCGGTAGTCGGCCGCGCCGCCACACAGGATCAGCCCGGCCTGGGAGAGCTGCAGCGCGAGCGCTGTGTCCAGCACGTCCGACGACGTGAGGCCGTGGTGCACCCAGCGGCCCGCTTCCCCCACCGACTCCGCGACCACGTCGACGAACGCGGCAACGTCGTGGTCGGTGACCTTCTCGCGCTCCTTGACCGCGTCGACCGTGAACGAGGCCCGGTCGCGGATCACGTCGGCGTCGGCGGCGGGCACCACCCCCTGCTTGGCGAGGACGTCCACCACGGCCAGCTCCACCTGCAACCAGGCCTCGAGCCGGCGCCGCTCGGACCACACCGCGCCCATCTCGGGGCGGGTGTAGCGCTCGATCAAGGCCTTGGCGCCTTCACGCGCTGAGGATCCGCGCCGCCAGCACGGCCGCGTTCTTCGCGTTGTCCACGCCCACCGAGGCCACCGGCACGCCCGGCGGCATCTGGGTCACGGCGAGGAGGGCGTCGAGACCGCCGGCCACCGAGGTCTTCGAGCTGAGCGGCACGCCGATCACCGGCAGCTCGGTGTGAGCAGCCACCACGCCGGGCAGGGCGGCGGACAGGCCGGCGCCGGCGATGATCACGCGGATCCCGCGCAGGCGCGCGTTCTTGGCGTACTCGGCGACCGTCTCCGGGTCCCGGTGCGCGCTCATCACCCGCATCTCGTGCCGGATGCCGCGCTCCTCCAGCTCCTGCGCGGCCTTCTCCATCACCGGCATGTCGCTCTTCGACCCCATCACGATGCCCACCGTCGGGGCGTCGTCCACGTCGAGGTCGTCGAACTCGTGCTCAACCTGGGTCTCGGGCACCGCGAGCTCGCCTGTCTCCGGAATCCTCACGCCTCCACCCTCTCAACCGCACGGGCGGCGATGTCGCGCCGCATCTGCCGGCCGTCGAACTCGATGCCGTCGGCTGCCTCGTAGACGCGGTCGCGGGCCTCCCCCGGGGTGGCGCCGAGCGCGGTCACGTTCAGCACGCGCCCGCCCGCGGTCACGATCCGCCCGTCACGCTCGGCGGTGCCCGCGTGGAGCACCTCGGCCCCCTCGACCTCGTCGAGCCCGGAGATCGGGTCGCCCTTCGAGGCGGACGCGGGGTAGCCACGTGAGGCCAGCACGACCGTGACCGCCCAGGCGGGGGACCAGTCGGGCTCCGCGCCCGCGAGGCCTCCGGGGGTGGCGGAGGCCTGGAGCAGCTCGAGCAGGTCCGAGCGCAGCCGCGGCAGCACCGCCTGTGTCTCCGGGTCGCCGAAGCGGCAGTTGTACTCGAGCACCTTGGGGCCCGCGGCCGTCATCATCAGGCCGGCGTAGAGCACTCCGTGGAACGGCGTGCCGCGACGGCGCAGCTCGTCGACGATCGGCTGGTGGGCGAGCGCGGCGATCTCCTCGACGCGGTCGGGGTCGACACCCGGCACCGGCGAGTAGCTCCCCATGCCACCGGTGTTGGGCCCCTCGTCGCCGTCGAAGATGCGCTTGTAGTCCTGCGCCGGCGCCAGCGGCACGGCGCGCTCGCCGTCGCACAGCGCGAGCAGCGACAGCTCCTCGCCGTCGAGAAACTGCTCGAGCACCACCTCGGTGTCGCCGAAGCGCCGCTCGGCGAAGAACACGTCGAGCGCGGCGTGCGCCTCGCGCTCGTCGGCGGCGATGATCACTCCCTTGCCCGCCGCGAGCACGTCGGCCTTCAGCACCGCCGGATACGAGGCGCACGCGATGTGCGCGGCGGCCTCGTCGCGGTCGCGGAACAGCACGTGCGCCGCGGTCGGCACGCCGCAGCTCTTCATGAGCTCCTTCGCGTAGGCCTTCGAGCCCTCGATGCGGGCCGCCGCGCGGGATGGGCCGAAGGCGGCGATGCCGGCCTCCGCCAGCTCGTCGACGACGCCGGCCACGAGCGGCGCCTCGGGGCCCACCACTACGAGGTCGGCCTCCCGCTCGCGGGCGGCCACCACCGGATCGCCGCTTGGCAGGCACTCCACCCCGTCGCGGGCTATCCCGACGTTGCCCGGCATTGCGAGCACCTCCGGCGTCTGCGGGCTGCGGAGCAGGGCGCGGACGAGCGCGTGCTCGCGCCCCCCGCCCCCCACTACCAGGACCCGGAGCACCTACAGCGCCGCGATGAAGTCGTCGACCGGGATCGCCGAGAGTGTCTCGAGGTGCATGGTGCCGCGCGAGCCGAGCTCCATCGACACCCGCGCCACCGACTTCTCGTCGGGAGCCTCGATGATGTTCACGAAGTCGAAGCGGCCGAGCACCGCCCACTGCGCCTTGACGGTCACGCCCAGCTGCTCGATCTCCTTGTTGACCTCCCGGATCCGCGACGGGTTGCTCTTCAGCGTCTGCACGCCCTCGGGCGTCAGGGTGCTCAGCATCACGTACGTGGGCACGGCTCTTCCTTTCGCGGTGGCTCCTTGCGCCGGAATCTAGCCTTCTCGCGGGACGCGTGCGCCCAGCTAGGATCAAGCCGTATGAGGCCTCTCCGCGCCGCCGTGGCGGTCGCGTCCCTCGCACTCGCCGCACCCGCCGCCGCGTCCGCCGCGACCCTCACCGTCGAGCCGGTGAGCCCGTGCTACCGGGAGCAGCAGCGCGTCTTCCTGCTGGCGCAGGGGTACACGCCGAACGGGTTCGTCGACTTCACGCGCGACGGCCGGCTCGTCAGGCGCCTGCCGGCTGACGCGAGCGGGACGATCCAGGGGAACCTGACTCTGCCGGGGCTGATCATGGGACAGCGCACGCTGACCTACGTGGGCACCGACGTGGCGGATCCCGCGCGCACCGCCCGGGTGAGCCTCACCACCACCGCGACCGACGTGCGTGTGGAGCCCGAGACCGGCGCGCCGAACCGGCGGCTCACGATCAGGGCCCGCGGCTTCCGCGGGGGGAGCACCCTGTGGGCCCACGTGAGGCGTGTGCGGGGGCGCCCCGGTGGCGCCGTACGCACGCGCACCATCAGGCTCGGACGCGTCAGAGGGCCGTGCTGGAAGGTCCGGGCGAAGCGGCGCATGTTCCGGCGGAGCACCGCTCCCGGCCGATACCGCGTCCAGTTCGACACGTTCCGCCGCTACAAGCCGAGGCGCAGGATCGAGTACGACGACCTGTTCGTCACGATCAGCCGGGCCAGCGCACGCGGAGCGCGAACGGCCCCGCGCCGCTGAAGCGGCGCACCGTCAGCCTCACCTTTAGGCCGGCTCAGACCGCGGCGGCCTCGGGCGCCGCCGCGCCCGCCTTCGCGAACGTCAGCTCGCCGTCCGCGGCGTCCACGAGCACCTTGTCTCCAGGGGCGAACTCGCCCTCGAGCAGCCGCAGCGCCAGCTTGTCCACCAGCCGCTTCTGGATCACCCGCTTCAGCGGCCGGGCGCCGTAGGTCGGGTCGTAGCCCAGGTTGCCGATCAGCGTCCGGGCGTCGTCGTTCAGCTCGACCTCCACGCCGCGCTCGCGCACCCGCTCGGCGAGCTGGGCCACCTGCAGGTCGACGATCCGCGCGATCTCCTCGCGCGTGAGCTGTTGGAACTCCACGATCTCGTCCAGCCGGTTCACGAACTCGGGCTTGAAGGTCGCCTGCACGCCCTCGATCCCGCCCGGCACGTTCGAGGTCATGATCACCACGGTGTTCTTGAAGTCGACGGTGCGGCCCTGGCCGTCCGTCAGGCGCCCGTCGTCCATCAGCTGGAGCAGCACGTTGAACACGTCGGCGTGCGCCTTCTCGATCTCGTCGAGCAGCACCACCGAGTAGGGCCGGCGCCGGACCGCCTCGGTCAGCTGGCCTCCCTCCTCGTAGCCGATGTAGCCGGGCGGCGCGCCCACGAGCCGCGACACCGAGTGCTTCTCCATGTACTCGGACATGTCGATGCGCACCATGGCCTGGTCGGAGTCGAACATGAACTCGGCGAGCGCCCGCGCCAGCTCTGTCTTGCCGACGCCGGTCGGCCCGATGAACAGGAAGGCGCCGATCGGCCGGTTCGGGTCCTGCAGCCCGGCGCGCGAGCGGCGCAGGGCGTTCGAGACCGCCTCGACCGCCTCGTCCTGCCCGATCACGCGCTCGTGCAGCCGCTCCTCCATTTGGATCAGCTTCTCGACCTCGCCCTCCATCAGCTTGGAGACGGGGATGCCGGTCCACTTGGCCACGACCTCGGCCACGTCCTCCTCGTCCACTTCCTCCTTCAAGAAGCCCGCGTTGCCGTCGGTGCGCTGTTCGGCCTCCGCGAGTTCGCGCTCGAGGTCGGGGATCTCGCCGTAGCGCAGCTCCGCGGCGCGCTGGAGGTCGGACTCGCGCTCGGCGCGCTCGGCCTCGCGGTGCGCCTGCTCGAGCCGCTCCTTCAGCTCGCGCACGCGGGCGATCGCGTCCTTCTCGCGCTGCCACTCGGCCTTCATCGCGTTCGAGCGCTCGCGCAGGTCGGCGAGGTCTCGCTCGATCGAGTCGCGGCGCGCGACCGACGACTCGTCGGTCTCCTTCTCGAGCGCCTGGCGCTCGATCTCGAGCTGCATGATGCGGCGCTCGACCTCGTCGATCTCGGTCGGCATCGAGTCGATCTCGATGCGCAGCCGCGAGGCCGCCTCGTCGATCAGGTCGATGGCCTTGTCGGGCAGGAAGCGGTCGGCGATATAGCGCTGTGACAGTGTGGCCGCGGCGATGATCGCGGAGTCCTGGATGCGCACGCCGTGGTGCACCTCGTAGCGCTCCTTGAGCCCGCGCAGGATCGCGATGGTGTCGCTCACGGTCGGCTCCTCGACGTACACCGGCTGAAAGCGCCGCTCGAGCGCGGCGTCCTTCTCGATGTGCTTGCGGTACTCGTCGAGCGTCGTGGCGCCCACCGCGCGCAGCTCCCCGCGCGCGAGCATCGGCTTCAGCAGGTTGGCGGCGTCCACGGCGCCCTCGGCGGCGCCTGCGCCCACGATGGTGTGCAGCTCGTCGAGGAACAGGATGATGCGGCCCTCGCCCGCGGCCACCTCCTTCAGCACGGCCTTGAGCCTGTCCTCGAACTCGCCGCGGTACTTGGCGCCGGCGATCAGCGCGCCGATGTCGAGCGCGATCACGCGCCGGTCGCGCAGGGAGTCGGGGATGTCGCCGGAGACGATGCGCTGGGCGAGCCCCTCCACGATCGCGGTCTTGCCCACGCCGGGCTCGCCGATCAGGACGGGGTTGTTCTTCGTGCGCCGCGAGAGCACCTGGATCACGCGCCGGACCTCGTCGTCGCGCCCGATGACCGGGTCGAGCTTGCCCTCGGCGGCGTCTGCGGTCAGGTCGCGGCCGTAGGTTTCGAGCGCCTGGTACCTCTCCTCGGGGTTTTGATCCGTTACGCGGTGCGGACCACGGACACCCTGGACCGCCTCCGCGAGCTGGTCGCGCGACGCGCCCGTGTCGATGTGCGGGTCGGCGGCGAGGGCGAGCAGCAGGTGCTCGCTCGACACGTACTCGTCGCCCATCCCGCGCGCCTCGTCGTCGGCGCGCTGGAGGAGCTCGATGAGGGGCGTGCCGATCGCGGGGGTGGCGGAGGCGTCGCCGGTGACCGTGGGAAGCAGGTCCGCCGCCTCGTTGGCCCGCCTGCGCACCCGCTCGGGGTCGGCGCCCGCCCGGCGTAGGACCGGCACGACGATGCCGCCCTCCTGCTCCAGGAGCGCCAGCAGCAGGTGGGGCGGGGCCACCTCGGGGTTGCGGCGCGCGCCCGCGAGCCGCTGCGCTGCGGCCATCGCCTCCTGGGACTTGACGGTGAATCGATCAGCCTGCATAGATAATCTAAGTCAGTATATATCAAGGGGGTCGAGACCCCTAGCAGGGCTGCCTCGATCCGCCGCAGGCTCTCAACGTCGCCTCGGATCCCGGCCAGGGCGTCGTTGTAGATGAAGGCCTCGGCAAGCCGCACGATCGCGTAGGCCAGCGTCGCCGGCTCCGTCGGCGGGTGATAGGCGCCGCTCGCGACCTCGTCCTCGATCAACTCCGCGATCGCCGCCACGGCCGCGGGCTGGACCAAGCCGCCGCTCGAGGTGAGCGTGCGGAGCGCCGTCTCGCGCTCCTGCTCCAGGAAGCGCCGCAGCCCGGTGGCGCGGACGAGGCCCCGGTTGATCCTGTCGAACGTCTCGAGGAGGGCAGGCGCCCCGCTGCCACCCACCCGCGCGCGCACGTGCGCGAAGTAGGCCTCGGTCTCGCGGGCGATCGCCTCGCCGAGCAGCGCGTCGCGCGAGCCGAACCAGCGATAAAGCGTCGCCCGCGACACGCCCAGCTCGGCGGCGATGGCGCGCATGTCGACCCGATCGCCCTCCACGTAGCGCCGCCGCGCGGCGGCCAGAACGTCGGCTCGGGTCGCGGCCGTCCGCATGTTTGGCCCGTGAGACATGTGGTGAACAGTGTCTTAGCGAAACGGCGAGCTGAGGGGCTCCGCCGGCGCGTGAGGAGGAGGAGAAAGTGGCGCTTCTCGAGATCGAGAAGCTCATCGTGCGCTTCGGCGGCGTCGTCGCCTTGGACGAGCCATCGTTCGCGGTCGAATCCGGCTCGATCTGTGGCCTGATCGGCCCGAACGGCGCGGGCAAGACCACCCTCTTCAACTGCGTCAGCCGCCTCTACACACCCCAGTCGGGCAGCATCACCTTCGACGGCGAGGACCTGCTCGCCCGCGCCCCCCACGAGATCTCGTCGCTCGGCATCGCGCGCAGCTTCCAGAACCTCGGCCTGTTCGCATCGATGACCGTGCGCGAGAACGTGATGCTGGGCGCCTACAGCCGCGAGCGCCCGGGCTTTCTCGGCAGCGCGGTCAGCCTGCGCGGGGTCGGCGCGAGCGAGCGCGTCCTGCGTGCCGAAGCCGACGAGTCGCTCGCGCACATGCGGCTGTCGGAGGTGGCCGACCACCCGGCCGCCGGCCTCCCCTACGGGACGCTCAAGCGTGTCGAGCTTGCCCGCGCGGTGTTCCAGCGCCCTCGTCTTCTCCTCCTCGACGAGCCGGCCAGCGGGCTGAACCACTCCGAGGTCGACGAGCTCGGCGACCTGATCCGGGCGCTGCGTGACGACCTCGACCTCACGGTGCTCCTCGTGGAGCACAACATGGGCATGGTCATGGGCCTGTGCGAGCAGGTCGTGGTGCTCGACCTGGGCCAGAAGATCGCCGAAGGCGAGCCGCGCGGCGTGCAGGAGAACCGCCGCGTGATCGAGGCCTACCTGGGGGCCCCGGCGTGAGCCTTCTCGAGGTTCGGGGGCTCCGCGCGGCCTATGGCCAGGTTCGCGTGCTCGAGGGGATCGACTTCTCCATCGAGGAGGGCCGGCGGGTCGCGATGCTCGGCCCGAACGGGGCGGGCAAGACCACGGTGCTGCGGGCGCTCTCGGGCATGGTGAAGACCAGCGGCACCGTCGAGTTCGACGGAAAGAGCCTGGTCGGCAAGGCGACCGCTGACATCGCCCGCCGCGGCGTGGCGCACGTGCCGGAGGGCCGCGGCACCTTCCCGTCGCTGACAGTGGACGAGAACCTGCGGCTCGGCGCCTACGTGCGAAGCGACGGGAAGGCCGTGCGCTCGGACATCGACCGCTGCTACGGGTGGTTCCCGCGCCTCCAGGAACGCCGCGGCCTCCAGGCCGGCAGCCTCAGCGGCGGGGAGCAGCAGATGCTCGCCGCGGCGCGCGCGCTGATGCTCCGCCCGAGGCTCCTGATGCTCGACGAGCCATCGCTCGGGCTCGCCCCGATCGTGACCAAGGAGCTGTTCCGTGTGCTGGGCGAGATCTGCGACGAACAGGGCATGACCGTCCTGCTCGTCGAGCAGAACGCGAACCTCGCGCTCGACTTCGCCGACCACGCCTACGTCCTCGAGTCCGGCCGCATGGCGCTCGATGGCGAGGCCGACCAGATCAAGGGCGACGACGACGTGCGTCGCTCGTACCTGGGCTACTGAGGAGGGGACGTGGAGCGCTTCATCCAGGTGCTGGTGGACGGAATCGCGACAGGGTCGATCTACGCGGCCGTCGCGCTCGCGCTCGTGATGATCTTCCGCTCGACCGGCATCGTCAACTTCGCCCAGGGCGAGATGGCGATGTTCAGCACCTTCGTAGCGTGGGGGCTCTACGAGGCGGGTCTGCCGGTCGGGCTCGCCGTGCTCGCCACGCTCGCGCTCTCGTTCGTCGCCGGCATGGTCATCGAGCGCGTGCTGATCCGCCACTTCGAGGGTGGGGAGGTGCTCACGCTCGTGATCGTCACGCTTGGCCTGTTCATCCTCCTGAACGGCCTGGCGGGGTGGATCTGGGGCTTCGGCAACCGCAGCTTCCCGAGCCTCTTCTCCGAGGACACGGTCACGCTCGGCGGCGTACAGCTCAGCGTCGAGTCGCTCGGCATCGTGGCCGTGCTCCTCGGCGTCGTGGGCCTGCTCTTCCTGCTGTTCCAGCGCACCAAGATCGGCCTCGCGATGCGCGCCGCGGCGCTGAATCCCGCTTCGAGTGCCCTCGTCGGCGTCCGCGTGGGGCACATGCTGATGCTCGGCTGGGGCCTCGCCGCCGCGCTCGGCGCGCTCGCCGGCGTGCTCGTGGCGCCGCGGCTCTTCCTCGACGTGAACCTGATGGGCGCGGTGCTGATCTACGCGTTCGCCGCCGCCGCGCTCGGCGGCTTCGACAGCGCGATCGGGGCCGTGGTCGGCGGCTGGGTGATCGGCGTGAGCGAGAACCTGGCGGGCACCTACGTGGACTTCATCGGCGCGGATCTGAAGATCCTCGTGCCGCTCGGGATCATCTTCGTCGTGCTGCTGGTGCGGCCCTCCGGGCTGTTCGGCACGCGGGAGGTGGCTAGAGCATGAGCCCCCGGAAGCGCGCCCTCCTGGTGGCCGGCCTGGCGGCGGTGGCCGTGGTGATCCCGTTCCTCTTCGGCCCCTACCGCGTGGGGCAGTTCACGCTCGTGCTCGTCTACGCCGTCGCCGTGCTCGGGCTCAACCTCCTGGTCGGCTACAGCGGGCAGATATCGCTCGGACACGGCGCCTTCTTCGCGCTCGGCGCCTACACCGCCGCGCTCCTGATCGAGAAGGCGAGCGTGCCCTACCTGCTGGCCGTGCCCGCGGCCGGCGTGCTCTGCTTCGCGGCCGGGTTCCTGTTCGGCGTGCCCGCCCTCCGCCTCCACGGCCTCTACCTGGCGCTGGTCACGCTCGGCCTGGCGATCGCGCTGCCGCAGCTGATCAAGCGCTTCGACGGCCTGACCGAGGGAACCCAGGGGCTGACCGTGGAGCAGCCGGCGGCGCCCGGCTGGCTCCCGCTCGAGGACGACCAGTTCCTCTACCTGCTCTGCCTGGCCGTCGCCGCGCTGATGTTCCTGGTCGCCTGGAACATGACACGCGGGCAGCTCGGGCGGGCGGTGAAGGCCGTTCGCGACGGCGAGATTCCGGCGTCGACGCTGGGAGTGAACCTGGCGGCCACCAAGACGCGCGTATTCGCGGTGAGCGCCGGCTACGCCGGCGTGGCGGGCGCGCTCTACGTGTTCGCGATCGGCTTCGTGGCGCCCGAGGCCTTCACGCTGACGGTGTCGTTCGCGTTCCTGGCGGCGATCGTCGTAGGCGGGCTGGCCACGATCTCGGGCGCGCTGTTCGGGGCGCTCTTCATCGAGTTCGTCCCGGTCTACGCGAGCGACGTGAACGTGGCGCTCACCGGCGTGATCTACGGCGGAGTGCTGATCGCGTTCATGTGGATCCTGCCGGAGGGCGCCGCCGGCCTGCCGCGGCGGGTGCGCGCGCTGGCCGCGCGGCGGCGCGCGCGCGACGAAGCGGAGACGGCGAAAGAGCGACCATTGACCCAGAGAGAGGGAGTGGCATGAGAGGCAACGTTCGGCTGGTGTGGCTTGCTGTGCTCGCCGCGGTGGCGCTCGCGCTTGCGGCATGCGGGCGCGACGAGGAGGAGGGCGGCGGCGATCCCGGCATCGACGACGACTCGATCAAGCTGGGCGGCAGCTACCCCTTCAGCGGGCCGGCGTCCGCCTATCGCTCCATCGCGGTGGGCGCGCGGGCTCACTTCAAGTTCGTGAACGCGAAAGGCGGCGTGGAGGGCCGGAAGATCGAGTTCGTCACGCTCGACGACGCGTATGAGCCGCCCAGGGCGGTGCAGAACGCCCGCCGGCTGATCCAGCAGGAGGAGGTCTTCGCGCTCTTCAACACGCTCGGCACCCCGAACAACGTCGCCATCTGGGACTACGTGAACGACCAGGAGGTGCCGCACGTCTACGTGGCGACGGGCGCCTCGACCTGGGGCTCCGACGTCGAGGGACATCCGTGGACAACGGGCTGGCAGCCCGACTACGTGACCGAGTCGCAGGTCTACGCGGACTACCTCGAGCAGGAGAAGCCCGGCGCCAAGGTGGCGGTCCTCTACCAGAACGACGCCTTCGGGGAGGACCTGCTGAACGGCTTCAAGGAGGCGACCAAGGGCACGGACATCGAAATCGTGGCCGAGGAGAGCTACGAGGTGACCGACCCCACGGTCTCGTCGCAGATGTCGAAGCTGGCGAGCAGCGACGCCGACACCTTCCTCAACATCACCACGCCGAAGTTCTCGGCCCAGGCGATCGCCGCGGTCGCCAAGATGGGCTGGAAGGTGCTCCACCTCCTCAACAACGTGGGCGCGTCGAAGAAGCTCGTCCTGGAGCCGGTCGGCCTCGAGAACACCCAGGGCATCGTCTCAACGTCGTACTTCATGGATCCCGAGGACCCGCAGTGGGCCGACGACCCGGCGATGGTGGAGTACAAGGACGCACTCGCGAAGCACGAGCCCAAGGCCGACCCCGAGGACCCGTTCCACGTCTACGGCTGGGCCGTCGCGAACACCATGGTCAGGGCGCTGGAGGGGATGGAGGAGCCGACGCGCGAGGCGCTGATGGACTCCGTCCGCAACATGGAGGAAGAAATCCCGATCCTGCTGCCCGGCATCAACGTGCAGATGAAGGGGGAGGAGGACACCTACCCGATCGAGGCGATGCAGATCATGCGCTTCGAGGGTGAGAACTGGAAGCTGCAGGCGGACGTGATTCAGGCTCCGCACTGATGCGGATCGGGGGGCTCACGCCCCCCGTGCCCCCGCTGATTCCTGGCCGGCCGCGGAGAGCCGCTTCCGGAGCACCTTCTTGTCGAACTTGCCGACGCTCGTCTTCGGCACCTCGTCGACGATCTCGAGCGCGTCCGGTAGCCACCACTTCGCCACCCGCGGCGCAAGGTGCTCGCGCAGCTCCTCCAGCGTGAGCGTCTCGCCCTCCTCGGGCACCACGCAGGCCAGCGGCCGCTCGCCCCAGCGCTCGTCGGGACGGGCGATCACGGCCGCCTCCCTCACGGCCGGGTGGGCCATGATCTCGTTCTCGAGCTCCACCGACGAGATCCACTCGCCGCCTGACTTGATCACGTCCTTCGTGCGGTCGCTGATGATGATGTAGCCGGCCTCGTCGATGGCCGCGATGTCCCCGGTGCGCAGCCACTCCCCGTCGAACTTCTCCTCCCCGGCGTCGTCGCCGTAGTACTGGCGCGCCACCCACGGCCCGCGCACCTGGAGCTCCCCTGTGGACTTGCCGTCCCAGGGCACCTCCTCGCCGCCGTCCCGCACGAGGCGGGCCTCCACGAGCGAGGCGGGCCGCCCGGCCGAGGAGCGGTAGCGCCAGTGCTCTTCCTCGTCCACGCCGGCCGGCGGGCGCGCCACCGAGCCGAGCGGGCTGGTCTCGGTCATGCCCCAGGCCTGCAGGATGTGCACCGCGTGGCGCTCCTCGAACTGCTGCATCAGGCTGAGCGGGACGGCCGACCCGCCGCAGATCACGAGGCGGACGCTCGACAGGTCGGATTCGTGCTCGTCCGCGTGGCGCAGCAGGTCCATCCAGATCGTCGGCACCGCGGCCGACACCGTGACGCGCTCGGCCGCGATCAGCTCGGCCAGCGCCGGCGCGCTCAGGTCGCGGCCGGGCATCACGAGGCCCGCGCCGGTCAGGGTCGAGGCGTACGGGATCCCCCACGCGTTCGCGTGGAACATCGGCACGACCGGCATGACGCGGTCGTGAGAGCGCATGCCGATCGAGTCCGCCATGCACTGCCCCATGGCGTGCAGGACGTTCGAGCGGTGGGAGTAGAGCACGCCCTTGGGGTTGCCGGTGGTCCCGCTCGTGTAGCACAGCCCGGCCGCCTGCCGGTCGTCCAGCTCCGGGTAGTCATAGCCGTGCTCCTGCGCGGCCAGCAGCTCCTCGTAGCGGAGCGGGTCCGGGAGCGAGCCGGCGTCGCCGTCCCCGATCACCACGTAGTGCTGCACGGTCTCGAGCCGCGGCGCCAGCTCCTCGAGCACGGGCACGAGCGAGTCCTCCACGAGGATCACCTTGTCCTCGGCGTGCCCCACCACGAATTCGAGCTGGTCGGCAAACAGCCGCACGTTCAGCGTGTGGAGCACGGCGCCCATGCAGGGCACCGCGAGGTAGGCCTCCAGGTGCTCCCGTGTGTTCCATGAGAACGTGGCCACCCGGTCCCCCGGCCCGACGCCGAGCGATTCCAGCGCGGAGCTGAGGCGGTCCGCCCGGTCGACGACCTCGGCGTACGTGGCTCGCCTGCGCTCGCCGTCGCGGACGCTCACCACCTCGGATCCCGCGTAGAGACGCCGCATGCGCTCCAGGACGAGCTGAAGCGTCAGCGGATGGTCGTGCTGCATCAACCCCTCGAGCATGTGGAAGTGATACCCGAGAATGAGGTGAATGCCCCGCCGGTTGCTCAGGCTCGTGCTGCCCGCCGCCGCGCTCTGTGCCGCGGCGGCGCCGGCCCACGCGGCGCCGGTGTCGTCGCACGCGATGGTGCACACCTGCTGCACGCCGCCGGCCATGAAGGAGCGGATCTACGCCGAGGCCGCTGCCTCCGGCGCGGAGTTCATCCGCGTCGACGTGGAGCTCGGCGGCATCTTCGAGGGCGCGGACAGCCGCGAGCGCCCCGACTGGCGCGCCCTCGACGAGGTGATCGCGCTCGCGGAGCGCCACGACCTGAGGGTGCTCGGCCTCATCCTCGGCATGCCGAGCTGGCTGTCGAGCTGCCCCGAGCGCGGCGCCGACGCGCTGCTCTGCCCCGCGCGCGACCCGGCCGAGTTCGGCCGCCTGGCGGCCGAGGTGGCCGCTCACGCGCGGGGGCGCATCGAGCACTGGGAGATCCTCAACGAGCCCGACGCCGACTGGGCCTTCAAGGGCACCGCTGAGGACTACGCCCGCATGCTGAGCGCCGCCTACGACGCGATCCATGCCCGCGTGCCCGATGCGCAGGTGGTGATGGGCGGAGTGGAGCGCCCGCGAGAGCGGGAGTGGACCGAGCGCATGCTCGCCACGCCGGGCGCCGACGCGGCGCGCAAGTTCGACATTGCGGGGCTGCACCTGCGCCTGCGGCTGCGCAACGAGCTGGCCGACCTGCCCGCCTACCTGCGCAGCTGGCGCGACCTCCTGGCGGTGCACGGCTTTCACGGCCCGGTGTGGGTGACCGAGCACGGCTATCCCGCCGACCCCGCGTTCCAGTGGGATCCCGCCTACCGCGGCGGCGACGCCGCCCAGGCGGCGTTCCTGGGCGACTCGATCCCGCTGCTCACCGGCGCGGGCGCCGAGCAGGTCTTCGTGACCCTGCGCGACAACCTGTGGGGCGAGTACCTGAGCGAGGGCCTCGTGCACATCGACGAGTCTGCGCCCGAGCTCCCGGCCACGCGCCGCCCCGCGTTCGACGTGGTACGGGAGCTGTCCCCCAAATGGGATCTGGCGGCGTTGACCGAGGTGCTTCAGAGTTGGTGGTTGTGAGGCTGTATGCGATCTGCCTCCTCGGCGCCGCCCTCGCCTGGGTTCCGGCGGCGGCTGCCGCCCCGCCGCCCGCCCGCGCCGGGGCGCCGGTGTCCTCTCACGCCATGGTTCACACCTGCTGCACGCCGCTCGCGATGAAGGAGCGCATCTTCGCCGAGTCCAAGGCGATGGGCGCCCGCTTCATCCGCGTCGACGTGGAGCTGAACGGGATCTTCGAGGCCGGCGACCATTCCGAGGACGACCCCGACTGGGCGCGGCTCGACGAGGTGCTCGAACTGTCGCGGCGGTACGGGCTCCCGGTGCTCGGCATCGTTCTGAGCCCGCCCACCTGGGTGTCGTTGGACGACGCCGAGTCGTTCGGGCGCCTCGCCGCCGAGGTGGCCGCCTACGCGCGCGACACGATCGCGCACTGGGAGATCATCAACGAGCCCGACGGCGCGTGGGCCTTCGGCGGGACGCCCGAGCAGTACGCCCGCATCCTGCGAGCCGCCTACGACGCGATCGGCGCCCGCGTGCCGGAGGCCGTGGTCGCGATGGGCGGTGTCATGACCCCGGAGAACCCCGCCTGGATCGACCGCGTGCTGGCCACGCCGGGGCCTGACGCGGCGCACGCCTTCGACATCGCGAACCTGCACCTGCGCGGCCACGAGCGTGGGCTGCCGGGGGTGTTCGCGGCGTGGCGCGACCGCCTCGCCCGGCACGGGTTCGCGGGGCCGGTGTGGGTGACCGAGCACGGCTACCCGGCCGACCCGGCCTACCAGACCGATCCCGCCTTCCGCGGCGGCGAGCCCGCGCAGGCGGCGTTCCTCACCGAGTCGGTCCTGTCGCTGGCGGAGGCCGGCGCGACCGAGGTGTTCGTCACGCTGCGTGACAACCTCGACGGCGGGTTCGCCTCCGAGGGCGTGGTCGACGTCGACGATCGCGCGCCCTTCGGCGCTCGCCGCAAGCCCGCGTTCGCCGCCATGCGCCGGCTGGTGGACCACTGGGGCGAGCTGATGGCGGCGCGTGCCGAGGGGCGCCTGGCCGAGGAGGCGGCTCTGGCGGCGTTCGCGGAGGCAGGCGCCTGGCGCCTGCGCGCGGCCGTCCACCGCGCCGCGGCGCGCGGTCTGCCCGCCAGGCTGAAGCGCCTGCGGGCCCGGTATCGGCGCGCACGCAGGGAGCGGGTGCGCACCCGCCTCTACGAGAGGATCGACTTCACGTCGCTGGCGCTCCGGCGTGCGCGCAGCGACGCGGGCTGGGCGAAAGCGGCCGCGGCTCACTATGCGCTGCGCGCCGAGCTGCACCGCGCGCACGCGGCGGAGCGGGCCGCCTTCGTCTCGGGCGGCTGACTCAGCCGCGCGGGCGCTGGATGGGGATGCGCACTACCGGCCCCTTCGGCATCAGGGCCTGCGACGGCGGCTCGTACAGGACCAGCTCGCGCTTGACCGAGCGGCGCACGCGGGCGATCTCGTCGCGCAGCTCCTGCTGGACGCGCTCGGCCTGGCGCTCCATCGCCCGCACACGCCGGCGCATGCGCTCGATCTCGTTCTCGAGCTCGAACACCCTCTCGACGCCGGCGAGGTTCATGCCGAGCTCGGTCGTGAGCTCCTGGATCCGGCGCAGCCGGTCCACGTCGTCCTGCGAGTAGAGGCGGGTGTTCTTCGGCGAGCGCTTCGGCGTGATCAGCCCGCGCGTCTCGTAGATGCGCAGCGTCTGCGGATGCATTCCGGCCAGCTCGGCCGCCACCGAGATCATGTAGACGCCGCGTGCGCTGTCGCCGTCGCGGGAGGCCATTTCCTCAGCGCCTGCCCGAGAGCAGCTGCTCGCGCGGGTTGCCGTCCATCACGGCGGCCAGGTCGTCGACCGCCTCGCGCTGCTCGCGCGAGAGGGAGCTCGGCACGTCGATCATCAGCCGGTAGTGAATGTCGCCGCGGCCGCGTCCGCTCAGCCTGGGCGGTCCCTCGCCGCGCAGGCGCTGGATCGTGCCGTGCTGGGTGCCCGGGGGCACGCGGATGCGCTTGGTGCCGGCGAGCGTGGGCACCTCGATGGTCGCGCCCCGGATCGCCTCGGGAATCGTGATCGGCACCTCCACCTCGATGTTCTCGCCCTTGCGCGCGAACACCGGCGACTCGCCCACCCGCGTGATCACGTAGAGGTCGCCGGCCGCCCCGCCGCGCGGCCCCGCCTCGCCCTTGCCGGCAAGGCGCACGCGGCTGCCGTCGCGAACTCCGGCCGGGATGTTCACGCGGTAGCGCTTGACCTGCCGCGTGCGGCCGCTCCCGCGGCAGGTGGGGCAGGGGTCCTTGATCTCCGTGCCGGTGCCGCCGCACTGCCGGCATGGCTGGGAGATCGAGAACAGGCCCTGGGACTCCGCCTCGAGGCCGCGGCCCTGGCAGCGCGAGCAGACCGTCGGCGTGGTGCCCGGCTTCGCCCCCGTTCCCCGACAGGTCGGACAGGGCGCTGACAGCGGCACCGACACCGGCACCTGGGCGCCCTCCATGGCCTGGTCGAAAGAGACGTGCACCTCGGTCTCGAGATCGCGCCCCTTCTCGGCGCGTGGGGTGCGCGATCCGCCAGGCCGCCCGCCGACGCCGCCGAACAGGTCGGACAGGATGTCGCCCACGCCGCCGAAGCCGCCGCGGAACGAGCCGGGGTCGAAGCCGCCCGCGCCGCCGAAGATCCCTCCGCCGGAGTCGTACGCCTTGCGCTTGTCCGCATCGGACAGGATCGAGTAGGCCTCCTGCACCTCCTTGAAGCGCTCCTCGGCAGCCTTGTCGCCGGCGTTGCGGTCCGGGTGGTACTGGCGGGCCAGCTTGCGATAGGCCTTCTTGATCTCCTCCGCGGAGGCCTTGCGGTCGACGCCGAGCGTCTGGTAGGGGTCCTTCACCGCGGGCATAGAGCTAGCTCGACACCACCACGCGGGCCGGACGGAGGACCGCCCCGTTGGCGCGGTACCCCTTCTCCACGACGTCGAGCACGGTGCCGGACTCGGCCCCGTCTTCGGAGCGCATCGAGAGCGCCTCGTGCTCGCCCGGGTCGAAGCGCTCGCCGCGCGGATCGAACTGCTCGACCCCGTTGCGCTCGAGCACGGCGATCAGCTCCGAGTGCACCAGCCGGACCCCCTCGGCGAGGTGCTGCTCTGTGTCCTCGGCCGAGGCGACAGCCCGCTCGAGGTTGTCAACGACAGGCAGGAGCTCCCGCACGAGCCCGCTCTTGGCGCGCTGCCCGGCGAGGGCGGCTTCCTTCGCCGCCCGCTTGCGGTAGTTCTCGAAATCGGCCTGGATGCGCTGGGCCAGCGCGAGATAGTCCTCGGGCTGCTCCGACGCCTCTTCGGCCTCCTCCTTGTCCTCGAGGAGCTCCTGCTCGTTCGCCGGATCCTCTTCACCGGAGGGCTCGCCCGCCTCGTCGCGCGAGGTGGCGAGCTCCTCATCATGCTGGTGCTGTTCGATCATCGGCTAGGCCTTGTCCTCGCCCTCGACCACCTCGGCGTCCACGACCTCGTCCTCGTCGGCCGAGGAGTCGTCGCCGCCGTCGGGCCCGGGTGCGCCGTTGCCGCCGGCGGCCGCCTGCTGCTGCTGGGCCGCCGCCGCGTACATCTGCTCGGACACCTTGTGGAAGGCGGACTGAAGCGCGTCGGTCTTCTGGCGCAGCAGCGCCGCGTCCTCCGACTCGAGGTTGTCGCGCACGTCCTTGATGGCCGCCTCGATCTCCTCCTTGGAGGACGAGTCCAGCGTGTCGCCCATCTCGTTCACCTGGCGCTCGGCCTGGTAGGCGGCGTTCTCGGCCGCGTTGCGGGCCTCCACGACCTCGCGCATGCGGCGGTCCTCCTCCGCGTGCGACTCGGCGTCCTTGACCATGCGCTCGACCTCTTCGTCGGCGAGCCCGGAGCCGGACTTGATCTCGATCTTCTGCTCCTTGCCGGTGCCCAGGTCCTTGGCCGTGACGTTCACGATGCCGTTGGCGTCGATGTCGAAGCCGACCTCGATCTGGGGAATGCCCCGCGGCGCCGGCGGGATGCCGGTGAGCTGGAACTTGCCGAGCGACTTGTTGTAGGCGGCCATCTCGCGCTCGCCCTGGAGCACGTGGACCTCCACGCTCGGCTGGTTGTCCTCGGCGGTCGAGAAGATCTCCGACTTGCGCGTCGGGATCGTCGTGTTGCGGTCGATCAGCTTGGTCCGCACGCCGCCCTTGGTCTCGATGCCGAGGGTCAGCGGCGTCACGTCGAGCAGCAGCACGTCCTTCACGTCGCCGGCCAGCACGCCCGCCTGGATCGCGGCGCCCACGGCCACGACCTCGTCCGGGTTCACGCCCCGGTGCGGGTCCTTGCCGGTCAGCTCCTTGACCTTCTCCTGCACGGCCGGCATGCGGGTCATGCCGCCCACGAGGACGACGTGATGGATGCCGTCCTTGCCGACGCCCGAGTCCTCGATCGCCTGCTTGGTCGGGGCGACCACGCGGTCGAGCAGGTCGGCCGTCAGCTCGTTCAGCTTGGAGCGGGTGAGGCGCTGGTTGAGGTGCTTCGGGACGGACTCGACGGCGGTGATGAAGGGCAGGTTGATCTGCGTCTCCTGCGCCGAGCTGAGCTCCGTCTTGGCCTTCTCGGCTTCCTGGTAGAGACGCTGGAGAGCCATCTTGTCCTGCGAGAGGTCGACGCCCTCGGCCTTCTTGAACTCGCTGACGAGGAAGTCCACGACCGCCTTGTCGAAGTTGTCGCCGCCGAGGTGGTTGTCGCCCGCGGTGGCCTTGACCTCGAACACGCCGTCGCCGATCTCGAGCACGGACACGTCGAAGGTGCCGCCGCCGAGGTCGAAGACGAGGATGGTCTGGTCGGACTCCTCCTTGTCGAGCCCGTAGGCGAGCGCCGCCGCCGTGGGCTCGTTGATGATTCGCTTGACGTCGAGGCCGGCGACCTTGCCGGCGTCCTTTGTGGCCTGGCGCTGGTCGTCGTTGAAGTACGCCGGGACCGTGATCACGGCCGCGTCGACGCCGTCGCCCAGGTAGGCCTCGGCGTCGGCCTTCAGCTTCTGGAGGATCATCGCGCTGATCTCGGGCGGCGCGAACTCCTTGCCGCCCGCGTTCACGCGCGCGTCGCCGTTCGGGCCCGGGACGACCTCGAACGGGACGATCTTCTCCTCCTCCTTTACCTCGGCCTCCTTGCGGCCCATGAAGCGCTTGATCGAGAAGACCGTGTTCTCGGGGTTGGTCACTGCCTGCCGCTTGGCCGGAGCGCCCACGAGGCGCTCGCCGCCATCCGTGAAGGCGACCACCGAGGGTGTGGTGCGCGCGCCCTCGGCGTTCTCGATCACGGTGGGCTCGCCGCCCTCGAGGACGGCCATGCACGAGTTGGTCGTGCCCAGATCGATGCCGATCGTCTTGCCCACGTTCTGCCTGCTCCTTTTGTCGCTTAGGGATAGATCCGAAAGAAATCTAAGCGTGAGTATGGCAGATATTATGCCCGGCACCAAAGGTAGGGGTCAGACCCCTCGAACCTATATGCTGCCGCCGGCATGGCCCTCCGTCTCCTGCGTCCGTTCGCGCTGCTGGCCGTGCTCGCCACCCTGGGGCTCGCGGCGTGCGGGGACGACGACGACGGCGGTGAGGGAGGCGAGTCCGCGCCTCCGCCGGCGGCCGAGGAGCAGACGGAGACGGCCGAGCCGACGCCGGCCGAGCAGCGCGAGGCGCTCGAGGACACGAGCACCAAGCCAGAGATCCCGCGGCCGTCCGGCTCGCCCCCGCGCAGGCTCGTGAAGGACGACATAGTGCGCGGCAAGGGCCCCCCTGCCAAGCCGGGCGACACGCTGCTGGCCCATTACGCCGGCGTCACCTTCTCCACGGGCGAGGAGTTCGACGCTTCGTGGAACACCGGGCAGCCGTTCACCTTCCCGCTCGGCAGCGGCCAGGTCATCGAAGGGTGGGACAGGGGCTTCGTCGGCATGCGGCGCGGCGGCCGCCGCATGCTCACGATCCCGCCCGAGCTGGCTTACGGGACCCAGGGCTTCCCGCCGGCGATCGGCCCGAACGAGACGCTCGTCTTCGTGGTCGACCTGCTCGCGATTGAGCCCGGCTAGCCGGCGAAGCTGAGCGCGTAGGCGACCGAGGCCGCGCACACCACCGCCACGCCCGCGTAGTCCCCGGGCCTGCGCAGGTCGGCCGGCCGCGCGAACAGGATCACGGCCAGCAGCATGAACGGGTCGAAGTACTTCTGGTAGACGAGATTGACCGGCAGCGTCCCGAGCAGGAACGCGCCCAGGTAGACGCTCGGCAGCGAGGTCCAGCCGGCGCGGCGCGCCAGCAGCGCGCCCGCGACGGCTCCGAGCGGCACCAGCATCCAGAAGAGGAGCGAGGACCCGAGCACCGTCGGCAGCTCGTCCGACATGCGCCACAGGTACCCCGCGTCGCCCTGCACGCCGGGCCGCGCCGGCATGTACTCGAGCGGCGAGACCAGCAGGAGCGCCACGCCCACCGCCGCCGCGCCCGCCAGTAGCGCCGCCGGGACGCGCGGCCTCCCGGCCGCCGCCAGCATCGCGCCGGCCGCGCGCGCCACGGGTGTGCGCAGCCGGCGCAGCCGGCGCCACAGCGACGGCCCGAGCACGAGGGCGGCGTACATCCCGAGCAGGGCCGCGCTGAATCCCACGGTGCGCAGCGTCAGCCGGTCGGGGCCCGCGCCCGGGCGGTCCGTGCAGAGCCCGCAGGAGGCGGGATCGGCGCTCGGCGGCACCAGCCCGTTCCACTCGATCACCAGGGCCGCGAACGGCACGAGCGCCAGGGCGAGCAGCGCACCGCCGACCGCGACGCGCTCGGCGCGAAGCGGGGGCAGGACCAGGAAGAACGCGGCCACCGGCACCAGCCACAGGGACGACTGGCGCGTCAGCACGGCCGCCCCGATCGCCAGGCAGGCCACCGCGAAGGCGGCGAGCCCGCCCCCGCGCGCGTACGCGTGGATGCGCTCCAGGGCCACGAGCCCGAACAGGATCGCCAGGTTGTCGGTGAGGAGCGTGAACGACGCGCCGAACACGTACGGCGACAGCACGAACGCCAGCGTCAGGGCGAACGCCGGCAGCTCCGCCAGGGGCGTGGCGCGCCGCAGCAGTCGCAGCAGCGCGAGCGCCATCGCGTAGGAGATCGCCACGTTGAGCAGCCGGAGCTTCCAGAGGTCGAACCCGACCAGCTCGCCCCAGGCCGCCGTCACGACGTGGTAGAGCGGCGTCTGCGCGGACGGGTAGTCGGAGAAGTCGAGCCGCTCGCTCAGCTGCAGGATCGTCGGGAGCTGGTAGACCCGCGCGTCGCTCCCGTGGAAGGTGTCGATCTCGACGGTCAGTCCCTGGAGCACGGCGATGCCGACGAGAAACGGCACCGCCAAGACGAGCCGGTACGGCATCAGCCCTCCGGCAGCGGCCGGGGCGGGCGCAGCCGCGGCGCCACCTCCGCCAGGCGGCGGAGCCGCCTTTCGCCAAGCCGCGGGCTTGGCCCGCGGCGCAGGGTCGACATCTCCTCGCTCATGCGCGGGCGGCCGCGAGGCGGCGCTTCCCCTCCGGGCACATGCGCCGCAGCGGGCATTCCGCGCAGCGGGGCGAGCGGGCCGTGCAGGTGCGCCGGCCGTGCCGGATCAGCAACACGTGCGTCTCGTACGCGAACTCGCCGTCGTCGCCGCACAGGCGCAGGAGCTCGTCGTGGGCCTGGTCGAACGATGCCTTCTGCGGCCACAGCCCCAGCCGCCCGCCCACGCGGTAGACGTGCGTGTCGACCGGCACGTCGGGCCGCCCGAACGAGAACAGCAGCACGCACGCGGCCGTCTTCCGGCCCACGCCCGGGAGCGCGCACAGCTCGGCGCGCGCCTCGTCGAGCGGGTCGTCGGCCAGGTGCGCCAAGTCGTCGTCGCCGACCGCGTCGAGGATCTGCCCGATGCGCCCCGACTTGGTCGGCGCGAGCCCGCCGGGGCGGATCGCGTCCTCAATCTGGGAGACGCTCGCGTGCCGGACCGCGTCCCACGACGGGAAGCGCTCGCGCAGCCGCCCGTAGGCCACGTCCCGGTTGCGGTCGTTGGTGTTCTGGGAGAGCACCGTGAGCACCAGCTCGTCCACCGGCGCACCGTGCGGACGCAGCACCGGGCGGCCGTACTCGGCGGCGAGCCGGTCGACGATCCTGCGCAGCCTGCGGCGGTCGGCCATGGAGGGCCGGGATGGTATGAAGCCGAGCGTGGAGATCGCCGAACGGCGGGCTGAGGTGGCGGGGCTGGAGGTCCTCTGGCGCCAGGCCGGCGACGCCCCGATCCTCTACGTGCACGGCGTGCCCACTGCGAGTTGGGACTGGGAGCCCTTCCTCGCCCGCACGGGCGGCGTGGCCCCAGACCTGCCCGGCTTCGGCGCGTCCGCGAAGCCGGGCGACTTCGACTACTCGATCCCCGGCTACGCGGACTTCCTGGAGGCCTTCTGCGCGCACGCCGGCCTCGAGCGCGTCTCGCTCGTGATGCACGACTGGGGCGTGGTGGGCCTCGTGCTCGCGCAGCGCCGTCCCGAGCTCGTCGAGCGGCTAGTGCTGACCGGATGCGTGCCGCTCCTGCCCGGCTACCACTGGCACCGCGTCGCCCGCGCCTGGCGCACGCCCGTGGTGGGCGAGCTGACGATGGGCTTCACGACCCGCTTCGGCTTCCGCCGCTCGCTGCCGCGGCAGATCGCCGACCGCGCATACGACGACTTCGACCAGGGCACCCAGCGGGCCATCCTGAGGCTGTACCGCTCGGCGCCGCCGGAGGTGTTGACGGGGCACGGCGAGGGGCTCGGCGAGCTGCGCTGCCCGGCCCTCGTGGCGTGGCCCACGCGGGACCCCTACATCGACGCGGAGTTCGGCCGCCGCTATGCCGAGGCGCTCGGCGGCGACGTCGAGCTCGAGGAGATCGACGCCGGCCACTGGCCCTGGCTCGAGCGGCCCGAGCTCGTGGATCGCGTGGCGGCCTTCCTCGGCTAACTTCTCCTGCGTGCTCCCCGGAGTCCACGCCGCCGTCACGGCGCCCCCACGTGCCCGCGCCCGGGAGCTCGACCGGCGTGCGCGGACCTGGCTCCGGCGCATCGATCCCTGGCACGCCGCGCCGGTCGTCGCGGCGATCGCCTTCGCGGTCGTCTACCTGATCTGGGAGCCGCGCACGGTCGACCTGGCCGCCCACACCTTCCGCGCCGACCTGTTCGCCGAGGAGGGCTTCACGATCTGGAACGGCCAGTGGTACGGCGGCCACCACACGCCCGCCTACTCGATCCTCTCGCCGCCGCTCGCCTGGCTGCTCGGCCCGCCGCTCGCGCTGGCGCTGGCGGCGGTGGCCTCGGCCGCCCTGTTCCCGCCGCTCGCGCGCGGCGCGTTCGGCGACGAGCAGGCCCGCTGGGGCTCGCTCTGGTTCGGGATCGCCACCGGCACGCTCCTGTTCACCGCGCGGCTGCCGTTCGCGCTCGGAGTGGCCTTCGGGCTGGCCGCCCTGCTCGCCCTGCAGCGTCGCCACTACGCCTGGGCGATCGTGTTCGCCGCGCTCTGCCCGCTCGGCAGCCCCGTCGCCGGCCTCTTCCTCGCGATGGCGGGCGTGGCCGTCGCGCTCGCGGCGAACGGCGATCGCACAAAGCGGTACGAGGGCCTCGCGATCGCGGTGGCGGCGTTCGTGCCGCCGCTGTTCCTAGCGTGGGCCTTCCCCGAGGGAGGCTGGGCGCCCTTCCCGTTCACCGCATACCTGCCGATCCCGGCCTTCACGATCGCGTGCCTGATCGTGCTGCCGCGCGAGCAGCGCGCGCTCCGCTGGGGCGCCGTGCTCTACGGGCTGGGCTCGACTGTGGCGCTCCTGATCGAGACGCCGATGGGCGGCAACGCCGTGCGGCTCGGCGCGCTCTTCGGCGGCCCCGTTCTGCTGTGCGCGCTCTGGGGGCGGCCGGTCATGCGAAAGGTCTGGGCCGTGCCCATCCTGGCCGTGGGCTTCGCGGCGCTCGCCTTCTGGCAGTGGTCGCCGGCCGTGCGCGACGTGATCAAGTACATCGAGGACCCGGCCGCGAAGTCGGACTACTTCGAGCCGCTGCGAGCGTTCCTCTACACGCTCCCCGACCAGCGCCGCGTGGAGATCCCTTTCACCCGAAGCCACTGGGAGGGGGCCGAGGTGGCCATGACGGTGCCGCTCGCCCGCGGCTGGCTGCGCCAGCTCGACACCGGCCTCCACCCGATCTTCTACAAGGGCGAGATCAACGGGCTCACCTATGCGAGCTGGCTGGCCGACAACGCGGTGCGGTACGTGGCGCTGCCGAGCGCCAAGCCCGACAAGAGCTCCTACCGCGAGCGCGCGCTCATCGAACAGGGGCTCCCCTACCTACGGCTGCGCTGGAAGTCGCGCGACTGGCGCGTGTACGAGGTGCTGCTGCCGGCCCCGATCGTGATCCCCCAAGGCGACGCGAACATCGTGCTCGAGCAGATGCAGTCCGACGAGCTGCTGCTGGACGTGAAGACGCCCGGCGAGGCGATCGTCAAGGTGCGCTGGACGCCGTACTGGTACGCGTCCAACGGCGCGTGCGTCGAGCCGAACGGCGACTGGACGAGGGTCATCGCGGACGAGGAGGGCTTCGTGCGCCTCTCCACCCGCTTCGCACCCGAGCGGCTCTTCTCCCGCGGCCGGCGATGCAGCGGCTAGCACGCTGGTAGGTTGCGCGCATGCCTACCGGAACGGTGAAGTGGTTCAGCGACGACAAGGGCTTCGGCTTCGTGACTCCCGACGAGCCGGGCAAGGACCTGTTCGTGCATCACAGCGACATCGAATCGGAGGGATTCCGGT
>CAWIGR010000027.1:0-40410 GCA_963835705.1 uncultured Thermoleophilaceae bacterium | reverse complement strand
TAGGCTAGGGCGCTTCGAACACCTCGACGCGGTTGCGCCCCGGCCGGAACGCGCTCGGCGGCACCATCACCGACACCAGCTCCCCCTCGTCGCCCTCCACAAGCTCGAACGTGGTGCCCACCGCGGCGATCGTGCCGTTCACCGCCACCGCGATGGCGCGGCCCGTCTCGCCCTCGCTGCGCACCCGGGCCACGATCTGGTTGGGCAGGTACGGGGTGTCGAAGTCGACGTTCCGGTAGTCGGCGGCGTTGACCACCTCCACGTCGAGCCGCTCGCCCGCGGCCGAGGAAGGCCGCCCGAGCAGCTCCTGGTTCGGGCCGATCCGGTAGATCCGCTCGGGGCCGTCCCGGCCGGTCCCGAACAGCCGCACGTTGCGCTCGACCACCTGGTCCCGCTCGCGCTCGAACTCCGCCGCGGGGATGCGCAGCACGTCGAAGGTGTTGCGGATCAGCATGCGCAGCTCGTCGCGCTGCTGTACCTCCGGCGAGCCGGCCGGGCGCCCGTCCATCTCCACCCGGGCGTCGAGCTCGAGCTCGTCGAAGATCGTCGGCAGGATGTCGATCGTCTCCACCCAGGCGTCGTCGACCCGCGCGCGCGTCTGTCCTGGGGCCTTCATCAGGAGCGGTACGGGCGCGATCTCGTCCGCCGTCCCGCGCTTGAGGCGACGGCGCTGCACGGACCCGAGCGGGAATGCCACGCCGTGGTCGGCGGCCACCACGATCATCGCGTCCTCCCACATCCTCTGGTCCTTGAGGTGGCGCCAGAGCCGGCGCAGCTCGTAGTCGGCGAAGCCGGTCTGGAGGAAGTGGCGCTGGAGCAGCACGTCGAGTTGGCCCTGATCCTCGTACGACATGGTCGAGAGGCCGGGCACCGCATCGTTGGCGGTGCGGCGATAGCGGCGGGCGTCGGGCAGGTACTGCCAGGGCACGTGCGGGAGGAGCGTGTGCTTGAACGCAAGTTGCGGACGCCGGCCGGGCTCGATCTCGTCGATCCACTCCTCGAAGCGCGCCTCCCGGCCGCCCTGAAGGTTCCCCATTGTGTGCTCCCTGACGTCCACGGCCGGCGCGTCGCCCTGCTCCTCCTCCCCCTCGCCCCCGCCGAAGTTGCCCCAGTTCTCGGACACCGACGGCAGATCGGACTCGATGTCGGGCGGCGACACCACGTGCAGCCAGACGAGCCCCAGGTCCTCGCTCATCGAGCCCATCCGGCTTCCGTACGACTCGTCGAGGCGCTCGTCGTCGCACAGGTCGCGCGAGCAGACGCTCGTGGCCTCCTCCGAGACGTTCAGCCGGTGAGTCTTCGCGAACAGCGAGAAGATGCTGTTCGGATGGTCCGCGGAAGTTGGGAGCTTGTCCCTCTCCGGCAGGTTCCCGTCCATGATGGCCGGCTGAGCGCGCTCGGTCGAGTCGTAGACGGTGTAGGCGTTCCGGTACCAGGTGCCGCTCGCCGCCAGCTCCCCGAATCCGGGGAAGCGCGCCGCGTCGATGCGGCCGCGGTCGTCCATCAGCGTGGTGGTGGGAAGCTCGTCGAACAGCACGACCACGATCGGCGCCTGGGTGACGCCGCCGATCGTGCGCGCCTGGGCCTCGTCGGGGAAGGCGAGCTTCGAGATCGGGTCGGTGAAGAGGAACAGCGCCAGGAACACGAGCGGCACCGGCGAGAGCACCCGCAGGAAGGAGCGGACCGGCTCGGCCGCGGCGTACAGGGTCGCGAGGGCCGACCCGATCGCGAGCGACGCGACGATCATGACGGGGTCGGGCAGGTCCAGCGTCTTCTTGAGCGCCTGGGCCGCGATCAGCGCCACGAGGATCGAGATCAGCACCAGGTGGGCGCCCTCGCGGGCGGTGCGGCCGGCCAGCCCCACGAGCAGCTCGATCCCCAGCATCAGGAGCGGCGGCAGCACCACCAGCGCGACCGAGAAGCTGACGATGTCGAGGCCCGACGATCCGCGCGCGGCGAAGAACTCGGGGTTGTCCTTCAGCAGGTCGAAGAGCGGCTGGGCGACGGCGAAGGTCCAGAGGACCGCGAGGCCGAGGTATGCCCAGAGGGCCTCGCGGACGGTCACCCGCTTGCGCGTCCGCTCCGGGCGCGGAGCCTCGGCCGTGCTCATCCCCGCTTCGGCCGCGCGTGGTAGAGCACGCGCGTCCCGGACTCGAGCCGCTCCGAGCGCTCCACCTCGAACGCCTCCTTCAGCGTGCGCTCGAAGAAGCCCAGCTCGTAGTCCGGGTGGAGGCCCTCGCGCTTCGGTGCGAGGAGCTTCTTCACCATCGGGTCCTCGCGCGTGGGGAACTCGATCACGAGCGCCGCGCCGAGCGACGCGAGCCAGTCCACGAACTCCTTGACCGGCACGTTTGCGCTGATCGCGACGTGGTGCACCAGCGCCAGCGCGAGCACCAGGTCCGGCGTTCCGCGCTCGGGCAGCGCCTTGCGCTCCAGCCCGCGCCAGCCGAGCCCCGGCGAGGGGTCGGCGAGGTTCATCGCGAGGGGGAGGATCCGCTCCTCGCCCTCCCCGCGGAGGTCGCGGTAGAGCAGCTCCACCGGCCCCTGGTCGGCGTCGATCGCCAGCACGGTCCGCGCGCCCTCGGCGGCGATCCGCGAGTAGCGGCCGTTGTTCGCGCCGATGTCCCAGACCAGGTTCCACTCGCGGCTCGCCGCCACCTCGCGCACGAACTCGTCCTTGCGGCGGGCGTCGTCGTCGGTGTAGCTGTTGCGCTCGCCGTAGGCGGTCCAGACGCCCTCGGGCGGGTCCCACGTGAGGCTGTCGACGAGCTTCCGCATCTTGCGCACGTTGGCGACGAACAGCTCCTTCTTGAAGAGCCGCTTCACCTCCTGCTTCGTCTGCTCCGGGCGGTCGGCGTAGCGCGCCTCGAGCTTCGCGTGCAGGAAGACGTTGCTGAACATGCCCTTGCGGAAGCGGTCGCGGAACGAGAGCAGGCCGCGCATCTGGGTCGGCGTGATGCCGTCGATCGAGCCGCGCAGCCAGGGCTGGAAGGGCACGCCCTTCACCGCCTGGAGGACGAGCGGATACAGGTAGAGCATGCAGAACTGCCGGTAGCCGACCCACGGCTCGCCCTCGCGGATGCGCTCGAAGGAGCCGACGTCCACGAACACCGGCCGGGCGCCCTTGAACTGCACGTTGTACGGGCGTCGAGTCCTTCAGGACGAGGTCGTGGTCCAGCGCGGCGAGCAGCAGGTCGAGCTGCAGGAGCGCCGCGTCCTTCAGCATCGAGAAGGTCCACTCGTACGGGTAGGAGACGAACGGGATGCGCTCGTGGCGCAGCACGGCGGCGGGCTCGTGCACGAGCAGGCCGCGGAGCGCGGCCGTGTCCTCGGCGCGCTCGGTCCGCACCACGCGCGGGTCGTCGAGCAGCCCGGTGGCCTGGAGCGCCTCGAAATCGCCGAGGCCGTCGGCCGAGAGCGCCCGGTAGACCTCGTCGCCCGCGTAGAAGACGCGGCTCTCCGGGTCGCGGAAGGAGCCGGGCTCGAGGTTCGCGGACGCGGGGATTTCCGTGGGGGAGCTCACGGGGCGGGGAACAGTAGCGAGGGGTGGCGCGCCCGCCGCGCGCCGCCCTGGCGGGGTCGCGCGATTCTCTCTCTACTCGCCGCCGCCGCGCGCCGGCTCGGCCTTCGCGGCCTCCGGCTCGTCCTTGCGGATGCGCAGGAACTTCATCAAGCGACCCCAGTACAGCTTGGCGGTCACGGCCACCGCGGCAAGACCACCGGCGATGATCTGAAGGATCATGCTCCCGCTGCCGGGGTCGAGGTATGCGAGAACGCTCATGGTCGTGGTTTCTCCAAGCAAAGGGTCCGGGGGACGGTGCAGGCTAGCAGAGGTGTTGCCAGCTCGTGAACGGCTTGCTGCTAACGCGTTACTACCCGGCGCCGGGGTTCCCTGCACGTTCCCGCCGAATGTTAAATCCCTGCAAAGGCGCTGTAACGAGCCGATACGAGACGCCGACGCGCTGATACGCCACGAAGCTGCCCGCGCGAGCGACCAGCCGGCGCAGGCGGGGAGTGCCCCAGACCAGCACCTTGCCGGCCATCCCCTCCTCGTAGGTGCGGATGATGACGTGATGTCCGTAGCCGCGCTCCACGTCCTGGATCGGATAGCCGAGCTCCCACGCGAGGCGGGTGTGGAGCGACCGGTTGGTGGTCACGGAGCCGAGCGCCCGGAGCGCCTCCGCGCCACCGGCCACCCTCATTACTCGCTCGAGGCCCTGCTGCAGGTCCATGCGCCGGCCGACCTCCCGCACCTCGAACTCGAGGCGCCCCTGGCGATCGTCGGCCAGCGGGCGGGCGAGGAGAGCGACGGCCAAGAGGCATAGCGCGGCGCCCGCCAGCCGCGCGGCTGCCGCGGCCCAGCCCCGCCGGCCCGCCGCGACCGAGCGGCGCAAGCCCGAGAGCGCGGCCGCCGCGTGCGCCGCGAGCGCCCCGCCCCCCTCAGCCGTTCGCGCGGCGCCGACTCCCGCCAGCACGGAGAGAATCACCAGCGCGGGCAGCACATAGCGCGGGTTGCCCGAGAAGCCCGCCTGCGTCATCGCCACGTACAGCCCGGCCTCCGCCGCTGCCGCCAGCGCCAGCGCCAGCACGGCCCGCGGGCGGCGCACCATCGCTGCCGCGATCGCCACCGCGGCCATCAGCTCCAGCGCCAGGCCCGCGTGGTTGTGCACACGGTCGAGCGCCCTCAGCCATGGGCGCTCGGCGTGCGACAGGCTCCACTCCGGCTCGCTGCGCGCCTGCGATCCGCCGTCGAGCGGGTTGCCCGAGCCGATCCAGTCCGGAACCAGCCAGGCCAGGGGGATCACCACCATGAGCGCGGCCACCAGGAGCCTCCGGTCCGGCTCGGCGCGCCACAGCCAGACCGCGTACAGCGCAAGGAAGGGGAAGAACTCGGGGCGCAACAGGCAGGCGAGCGTGCCCAAGACCATCACCTGCGCGCGGGCGCCGTCGAGGTGCCGGAGGATCGCCCACAGCATCAGGGCCACGGCGAGCGGCGCCTCGCTCGCGTGCGCGGTGAACTGGAACCAGTCCGGGGTGGAAGCGAGCGCCGCGACGGCGATCGCGCCGGCCACCGCGCGCAGGACCCGGGATCCGCCCGTTAGCCGCGCCGCCAGCCGGAAAGCGAGCACCAGGGCGAGCAGCGCTCCGGCGCGGGCCACCACGACCCAGAGTGCGACGGGCAGCTCGTCCCCGAACGGCACGGCCACGGCCACCAGCGCCACGGGAAGCGGCTTCCAGCTGGGCCCGCCCAGTGTGTCCAGCTCGCCATGGGTGATCTCGCGCGCCCACACGAACCAAGCCCACGGGTCGTAGCTCGGCTCGGACGGCAGCAGCAGTGAGAGGGCGGCGAGGCCGAGGCAGGCCGCGATCGTCAACAGCATCGCTTCTGCGGCAGACTAGGCCGGGCCCGACCAAGCCTTGTGAAGGTCTGGTGGCGAGCTTGTGAAGCCGCGGTGACCTGCGGGGTCTTTACGCTACGTGGCGGCCCGCATGAAGCTCATCATCCAGATCCCCTGCTTCAACGAGGAGCACACGCTCCCCGCGACGCTCGCCGATCTCCCGCGCGAGATCGCCGGGATCGAGACCGTGGAATGGCTCGTGATCGACGACGGCTCGAGCGACCGCACGATCGAGACCGCCCGCGCCGGCGGCGTCGACCACGTGGTGCGGCTGACCAACAACAAGGGCCTCGCCGCCGCCTTCCAGGCCGGGCTCGACGCCTGCCTGAAGCTGGGCGCCGACGTCATCGTCAACACGGATGCCGACAACCAGTACAGCGGCCAGGACATCCCGCGGCTTGTCGAGCCGATCATCGCCGGCGAGGCCGACATGGTGATCGGCGACCGGAAGACCGACCAGATCGAGCACTTCTCGCCGGTGAAGAAGCGCCTGCAGCGCTGGGGCAGCGCCGTCGTGCGACGCGCCTCGGGCACCAACGTGCCCGACACCACCTCCGGCTTCCGCGCCTACAACCGCGAGGCGGCGCTCCAGATGCAGGTGGTGTCGAAGTTCACCTACACGCTCGAGTCGATCATCCAGGCCGGCAAGATGCTGGTGGCGGTCGACCACGTCCCGATCCGGACGAACCCGCAGACGCGCGAGTCGCGCCTCTTCCCGTCGACGGCTTCGTACGTGCGGCGCAACAGCGTCTCGATCTTCCGCATCTACGCGCTGTACGAGCCGCTGCGCGTCTTCCTCGCGGCGGCCGCGTTCTTCGCCCTGATCGGCGCCGTGATCTGGGCGCGGTTCCTCTACTTCTTCTTCTTCTCGGACGAGCCCGGGGAGCACATCCAGTCGCTCATCCTCGGCTCGACCCTGTTCATCGTCGCCGTGCAGCTCGCGGCGCTGGGCGTGGTCGGCGACATCCTCGCGGGCAGCCGGCTGCTCCAGCAGCGGATGCTCGAGCGGGTGCGGCGAGTCGAGCTGCACCTCGGCGTCGAGCCGTCGCACTACGAGCCCGGCGCCCGCGCGACCGGCCAGGAGCCCACTACCGGAGCGAAGGCAGGCCGGGCCACCGGCAAGACGGAGGATCGCGAGGCCCTGAAGCTGTGAGCGCCACCACCGAGGTCCCAACGGGGAACACCTACGACAAGTACGGCTCGACCAACCCCGTGGTCAAGCGGCTCATGGCGGGCTTCCACGCCACCTTGGACGAGCTCTGGGCACGGGCCGCGCCCGGCTCCGTCCTCGACGTGGGCTGCGGCGAGGGCGTCCTCACCGTCGAGTGGGCGGACAGGCTCGAGGATGGGCGGGTCGTGGGCATCGACCTCGACGACCCGAAGCTGCGCGCCGAGTGGGATAGGCGCTCGCGGCCGAACCTGGAGTTTCGCGCGGAGGAGGCCACCTCGCTCTCCTTCGACGACGACTCCTTCGACATGGCCTCCGCCATCGAGGTGCTCGAGCACGTGCCCGACCCCGAGGCGACCCTCGCGGAGATGGCCCGGGTGGCCCGCGGGCACCTCCTCGTGAGCGTCCCGCGTGAGCCGCTCTGGCGGGGCCTCAACATGGCCCGGGGGGCCTACCTGCGCGACCTCGGCAACACGCCCGGGCACGTGAACCACTGGTCGAAGCGGGCGTTCACCTCGCTCCTGTCCCGCCACGGGACGGTCGAGCAGGCGCGCTCGCCGTTCCCGTGGACGATGCTGCTGGTTCGTGTCGGCTGAGCGAGCGGCCCTGCTGCGCGAGGGTTACGGGCGGATCAGCCGAAAGGACCTCGACGGCTTCCTGACGATGGTGCAGGACGACGTCGAGTGGACCGAGCAGATGCTGCCCGAGCACAAGGTCTTCCACGGCCACGAAGGCGTCCGGCGCTGGTTCGAGCATGTGACGCAGGCGTTCACGTGGGGCACGCTCGAGCTGATCTCGCTGGAGGAGGCCGGCGACGACGCCGTCGCCGAGGTGTTGGTCAGCGCGAAGGGAGTTGGGAGCGGCGCGGCGGTGACCATGAAGGTCTTCCACGTGATCCGCTTTCGCGACGGCAAGATCGCAACGATCACGGCCCTCCCCGACCGTGACGAGGCCCGCCGCGCCGCCGGCCTTGACTGAGGGCCCGGGCTCCTACGGCCGCGGCGCGGCGGTCCTGTCGGTGGGGATCGGCGCCACCGGCCTGATCACCTTCGGCTACTTCTCGCTGGCGAGCTACTCGCTGCCGGAGGCCGAGTACGGCCGCATCACGCTGCTCTGGTCCGCGGTGTTCATCACGGTGTCGGTGCTGTACCGGCCGGTGGAGCAGCTTCTGTCGCGCACGATCGCCGACCGCGACGCGCGCGGCGTGGCCGGGTCCGAGCACCTGCGCGTGGCGGCCACGATCCAGCTGGCGCTCGGCGTGCTGTTCGCCGTGGTTGCGCTGCTCCTGCGCGGCCCGATCGAGGACGACCTGTTCGGCGGCTCGGCCGCGCTCTACTGGATCCTGATCGTGACGGTGCTCGCCTACGCGGCGAGCTACTTCGCGCGCGGCTTCCTGGCGGGGCACCACCGCTTCGGCCTCTACGGCGGGCTGGTGCTGATGGAGGCGAGCTCGCGCTGCCTGTTCGCGCTGGCCGTGGCGGTTGGGATCTCGGAGGGCCAGACGGCGGTGGCGCTCGGAATGGCGGCAGCCCCGATCGTGTCGCTGGCCGTGGTGCCGTGGGCGATCGGGCGGCGGCTGCGGGCGGCCCCGGATCCGCAGGGCGACCCCGATCCCCAGGCGCTCGACGCGGCCGCGCGCGACGAGCCCGCGGCGTCCGCCGAGCCTCAGTTCACCCTGGCCCACGGCAGCGGCTTCGCCGTCGCGGTGCTGCTGATCATGCTGAGCGAGCAGACGTTCCTCAACGCGGGCCCGCTGCTCGTGGAGGCGTCCGAGGGCGAGCGCGGCGCCGCCCTCGCCGGCTTCACGTTCAACGTGCTGCTGATCGCCCGCGCCCCGCTCCAGCTCTTCCAGGCCGTGCAGACCTCGATCCTCCCCCACCTCACCCGCATGCGGGCCAGCGGTGAGACCGACCCCTTCCGCCGCAGCGTCAACCTCACCCTCACCGCTATCGCCGTCTTCGCCGCCTGCGTGGCGCTCGTCATGCTCGCGGTCGGCCCGCTGGTGATGGACCTCGTCTTCGGCGGCGACTTCGACTACGAGCGCGGCGGCCTCGTGCTCGTGTCGCTCGGCATGGGGCTGTACCTCGCGGCCGCCACGCTCAACCAGGCGCTGCTCGCGCACGGCAGGGCGCCTCAGGCCGCGGCCGCGTGGGTCGCGTGCGCGGCCGCCTTTGCCCTCTTCCTGCTGCTCGCCGACTTCGACGACCGCGTGCTCCAGGTGGAGCTCGCCTTCCTCGGCGCCGCCGCCGTGTTGTGTGCGCTCCTTCACACGCTCTACCGGCGCGCTTGAAATGCTTGACGCGGCATGCCCGAGCCGCTCACCATTCCCTCCCGCTTCAACGGACCACCGTCGTCCGCCAACGGCGGCTACGCCTGCGGGCGCATCGCGGAGCTGGTGGGCACCGAGGAGGTGGCGGTGTCGCTGCGGCTGCCGCCGCCGCTCGAACGGCCGCTCGAGGTGGTCCGCGACGGCGACCGCGTGGAGCTTCGCGACGGCGACGGGGCGCTCGTGGCCGAGGGCGCGCCGGAGACGCTTGGCCTCGCCGTGCCCGACGCGGTCTCACCCGAGCAGGCCGCCGCGGCCTCCGCGGCGGGCCGCGACAAGTGGACGGCGCAACACCCGTTTCGCACCTGCGTGGTGTGCGGTCCCGATCGCGAGCCCCACGACGGGCTGTGCGTTTTCCCCGGCGAGCTGCACGACGGGACCTACGCCGCCCCCTGGACGCCCGACGAGTCGCTCGGCGACGGCAACGGCGAGGTGCGTCCCGAGTGCGTCTGGGCAGCGCTCGACTGCCCGACCGCCGCGCCCGTCGCCAACTTCGGCGAGGGCCCGCCGATGGTGCTCGCCCGGCTCACCGCGCGGCTGGCGGCATCGGTGCAGGTGGGCGAGCGGCATGCGCTGGTGTCTTGGCCGCTCGCGGTCGAGGGCCGCAAGCGCCACGCTGCCTGCGCGCTGTTCGACTCCGAGGGGCGCCTGCTGTGCGCCTCGCGCGCCCTCTGGATCGAGCTGCGCAGTGGTCTCGGCGCCGGGACGGCGCCGTTGCAATAGGCACCGCGGGCAGGATGCCCGCGGAGGTAACCTCGCAGGATGGCTCTTCACTACCGCACCTGCCCCTTCTGCGAGGCCACCTGCGGCCTCGAGGTCGAGACGGAGGGCAACGAGGTGGTGTCGGTCAGAGGCGACAGGGAGGACGTCTTCAGCCGCGGCTTCATCTGCCCCAAGGCACACGGGCTGAAGCAGCTGCACGAGGACCCGGACCGGCTGAGGAAGCCGCTCGTCCGGCGCGACGGCGAGCTGGTCGAGGCGAGCTGGGACGAGGCGTTCGAGGAGATCGACCGGCGCCTGTCGCCGCTACTGGCCGAGCACGGGCGCGACGCGGTGGCCGTCTACCTGGGCAACCCGAACGCGCACAACCTGTCAGCGATGCTCTACCTCCCGGTTTTCATGCGCGCGCTCGGCTCGCGGAACGTGTACTCGGCCTCGACGGTCGACCAGATGCCGAAGCAGGTCTCTTCCGGCCTGATGTTCGGCACGATGCTGTCGGTGCCGGTGCCGGACGTGGACCGCACGGACCACGTCGTGATCCTCGGCGCCAACCCGCTCGTGTCGAACGGCAGCCTCATGACGGGCCCCGACATGCGCGGCCGGCTGCGCCGCATCCGCGAGCGCGGCGGCAAGGTCGTGGTGGTGGACCCGCGCCGGACGCGCACCGCCGAGGATGCCGACGAGCACCACTTCATCCGCCCCGGCACCGACGCCCTGCTGCTCGCGGCGATGGCCTGCACGCTCGCGGAGGAGGAGCTGGCCGATGCGGGGCCGCTGGCCGAGCACCTGAACGGCCTCGACGAGGTGCTCGAGCTGGTGCGCCGCTTCCCGCCCGAGCAGGTGGACGGCGAGTGCGGCATCCCTGCCGGGGAGATCCGCCGCATGGCGCGCGAGCTCGCCGCCGCGCCGTCCGCCGCCGTGTACGGGCGCATCGGCACCTGCACGCAGGAGTTCGGAACGCTGGCCTCGTGGCTGGTGGACGTGCTGAACGTCCTGACCGGCAACCTCGACCGCGAAGGTGGCGCGATGTTCACGCGCGCCGCGGCCGGCCAGCGCAACTCGCTCGGCCAAGGCGCCAGCGGCAAGGGCGTGACGGTGGGGCGCTGGCACAGCCGAGTGGCTGGGCTGCCCGAGGCCTTCGGCGAGCTGCCGGTGGCGACGTTGGGCGAGGAGATCGACACCCCCGGCGAAGGCCAGGTGCGCGCCCTGATCACGGTGGCCGGGAACCCGCTCGTCTCGACCCCGAACGCCGACCGGCTCGAGCGCGCCGTGGAGGGGCTCGACTTCACGCTCGCGGTCGACATCTACGTGAACGAGACGACCCGCCACGCGGACGTGATCCTGCCGGCGCCGGAGCCGCTCGAGAAGTCGCACTACGACGTCGCGCTCTACCAGCTCGCCGTGCGCAACGTGGCCAACTACTCGCCGGCCGTGTTCGAGGGAGAGGGCCCGGCGGAATGGGAGCTGTTGATGCGGCTGGCCGGCGTGGTGAGCGGCCAGGGCCCCAACGCCGACGTGGATGCCGTGGACGACCTGGTGATCGCAACGCTCGTGCAGCGCGAGGTGACCACACCCGGCTCGCGCGTGGAGGGACGCGACCCGGCCGAGCTGATCGAGGCGCTCGAGCCGCGCCGAGGGCCCGAGCGGATGCTCGACTTCATGCTGCGCGCCGGGCCCTACGGGGACGCCTTCCGCGAGAACGGCCACGCCGGGCGCTCCGACGCGCTCACGCTCTCCGTCCTCGAAGCCAACCCGCACGGCGTGGACCTCGGCGCCCACCGCCCGCGCCTGCCCGAGGTCCTGCGCACGCCGTCGGGCAAGGTCGAGCTCGCGCCCGAGCCGATCGTGGCGGACATGGAGCGGCTGCGCGCAGCGCTCGAGCGCGAGCGAAACGGCGACTTGGTGCTGATCGGCCGCCGCCAGCTGCGCTCGAACAACTCGTGGATGCACAACCTCCCGGCGCTCGTGAAGGGCAAGGACCGCTGCACGCTCCACATCCACCCAGACGACGCCGAGCGGCTCGGCCTCGACGACGGCGGCCGTGCGCTCGTCAGCTCCGCCGCCGGGAGGGTCGAGGCGCCGGTTGAGCTGACCGACGCGATCATGCCCGGGGTGGTGTCGCTCCCGCACGGCTGGGGCCACGACGCGCCGGGCGTGCGGATGCGGGTGGCGAGCGAGCACGCCGGCGTGAACAGCAACGTGCTGACGGACGAGACGCAGCTCGACCGCGTGTCCGGCAACGCGGTCCTGAACGGCATCCCGGTGGAGATCGCGCCGCGGTTAGATCACTTGCAGCATCGAGCTGCCGCAGTTGCGGCAGATGACGTTCGCCGTGTCCGACATGCGGGCGATGGTCGAGTGGGCGCCGCAGTTCGGGCACTCCGAGCGGAGCTCGTAGCGGTGCAGGCAGTTGACGCAGCGGTAGCGCCCGGCCAGGTTGGTGCCGCGCAGCCGGGGCTCGCCGCAAGATGGGCACTGGGGCCCGCCTGTGTTGTCGTCACCTCCCATGGGCCTCACGGTATCCACTTGTGGCCGCGGAGCCAGTCGCCGGCGTCCATCGGCCGCTTCCCCGGCGGGTGCAGCTCGAGCAGGTCGAGCGCTCCCTGGGCGGCGCCGTACAGGAGCCGCGAGCCCTCCACCCGAAGCGCGCCCGGGGCCACCCCGTCCACGCCCGGGGCGAGGCGGGCCCGGCGGACGCCGAGCCGTTCGCCGGACTCGAGCTCGATGTACGCACCCAGGTGCGGGGTGAGCGCGCGCACCCTGCGCTCGAGCTCGCCGGCGCCCAGGGCGGGGTCGAGCAGGCGCTCCCGGGCCTCGATCTTCTCCGCGTACGTGACCCCATCCTCGGGCTGCTCGCGGCACGCCGGCCGGGTGTCGAGCGTCTCGATCAGCAGCTCCCCGCCCAGCGTCGCCAGGCGCGAAGCCACGCTGCCGTAGTCGTCGTCCGGCCGGATCGGATCCGTCCGCTGAAGGCAGACCGGGCCCGCGTCGAATTCCGCGGTGGGCCGCATGATCGAGACCCCGGTCTCCTCGTCCCCCGCCTCGATCGCGCGCTCGATCGGCGCGGCGCCGCGCCAGCGCGGGAGCAGCGACGGGTGCACGTTCAGCATCTCGTGCTGCGAAAGCAGCGGCTCCTTGAGCAGCGCGCCGTAGGCGCAGATCAGGACCGCCTCGGGCTCGGCGGCGGCGATCGCCGCGCGGGGCTCCTCGGCGTTCACGTCCTCCGGCTGGAAGGTCTCGATGCCGAGCAGGGCGGCGCGCTCGGCCACTGGCGGCGGCTGCACCTTGCGGCCGCGACCACGCGGGCGGTCCGGCCGCGTGACCACGAGGATCGGCCGGTGCGGCGTGGACGCGACTGCCTCGAGCACGTCCACGGCGAACTCGGAGGTGCCGAGGTAGACGGTGCGCACGCGGCGAGACTACGAGTTGAGGAGCCCGGTCGCCGCGGCGAGGCCCACCAGCGCCGCCCACACGATCAGGGCCACGAGCACACGGGCGGCGAGGCGCTGCATCTCAGAAGAGCTGCTTGAACTGCTCGATGCCGTAGATGATCGAGAACACGCCGAAGAACGCGAAGCACCACGCCAGGGCCCCGAGGCGCATGCCGCGGATCTTGATGGGCTGCGGCAGGAAGCGGCGGTTCAGCGCGATCAGCAGGCCCGAATAGATGAACATCACCACGCCCGACAGCGACGCCGCGAGCACTGTCAGCAGCAGCGGCTGGTCGAAGCCGGCCAGCAGGATCGCGATGCCGAACAGCGCGATCGTCCACACCACGCACGAGTAGATGCGCGACTCGGACCAGCGCTTCGACTCGCGCAGGTAGCCGACCTTCAGCACGTCGGCCACGAGCCGCGACACGTAGTCGGCGATCCCGATCGATGCGGCGAACAAGGACAGCGCGCCGATCGCCCAGAACAGCGTGCCGAACCAGGAGCCGACGCTCTCCTTGAGCGCGTTGCCCTCGCCCTGGATGAAGTCGAGGTCCTCGCCGATGTTGTCCCCGAAGACGGTCGAGTAGGCGACCATCGAGAACACCACGATCGTGACCGTGCCGATCACGAAGAAGGCGTAGAACTGCTCCTTGTTCGCCACCTTCCACCAGCGGTCCCAGCGCCGAAGGTTCTCCTCGTCCGGCGGGAAGGTGACGCCGGTGGCCGGCGCCGCCTCCTCCTCGCCGGTCACCGGCGACACGATGCGAGGCGCGTAGTGGCCCATTCCGAATCCCTTGTCGCGGATCCAGTTCGACTGGACCAGGTTGTTGCAGCCGCCCGCGCCGGCGAACGCGAACGCCCCCAGGATGAGGGCGATCTCGAGTTCCCCGGGGAACTGCCCGAAGTGCGTGACGGCGTCGCCGGTGTCGCCCCAGTCCGAGACCCCGATGGCGGCGATCACGGCCACCACGAGGAAGACCAGTACGGCTCCGATCTTCACGAACTGGATCTTCTCGAGCGTCTGGTAGACGACCGGCGAGATCGTGAGCGTCAGCCCGATCGCGAGGAGGCCGCAGATGGCGATGACGTTCGCGTCGCCGCCTCCGAACAGGAAGGTCGTGACGGTCGCGGCGCTGGTGGCCCAGGCGGGCCAGATGTTTGGGACGATCGCGCAAAGGCACATCACGATGCCGAGCGGCTTCCACATGCGGATGAAGCCGGCCACGGCCGTCTCCCCGGTGGCGAGCGTGTAGCGCTCGATCTCCATGTTGAGGAAGAACTGCATGAGCACGCCGAGGGGCACGGCCCAGAGGAACACCAGCCCCACCTGCGACGAGATGTACGGCCACAGGATGTACTCGCCGGTGGCGATGCCGACCCCCACGAGGATGACGCTGGGGCCGAGCACCTTCCGGAGCGGCGGGGCGTCCGGCAGGTCGCGGTAGGGAACCGGCGGGAGGTTCTTCGCCGGTATCTCGGGGGCGTATTCCGCCTGCGGTCGAGGCGGAGCCGTCGTCGTGGACATGCTCTCCTTCCCTCGCCGCCTGAGTTCCCGGCGCGCGTGAAGGGAAACCCGGTCTACGCGACGACGACCACGTGCAGCGTGCGCGGGCCGTGCACGCCCTCCACCCTGTTCAGCTCGATGTCCGAGGTGGCGGACGGGCCCGAGACGAACGTGAGCGGACGGCCCTGCTTGACGGAGGCCTCGAGGCTCTTCACCGCCTCGGGGACGGTGGCGACGATGGCGTCGGCCTCCACGACGCAGAGGTGGTAGTCCGGCACGAGCGAGAGGGCCCTTCGCCCCTGGGCGTCGCCGCCGTCCAGGACGATCGTGCCGGTCTCGGCGATGGCTAGGGCGCAGCCGGTCAGGGCGCCGTCGAGGGCGTCGAGCTCGCTGGCGCGTGAGACCCCCGTCCTCCGTGAGGTCCGCGTCGTCCGGGCGCCATTCGGATGGCAGGTCCTGCGGCACCGCCAGGCGCTTCGCGCCGGCCTCGGTGCACAGCTCTTGAAGCACCGTCTTCAGGTCCTCTCGCGTGGCGCTCCGCACGGTCGCGCGATATTCGCCCACACGGTCCGAAAAGCGGGCAATGACGGTGGTGCGCGGTTCGTCGCCGGCTTGTCTGTAGTCGCGCGGGACTTCGACCGCCGGCGGCCGGTCCTGGAGCGCGGCCCGGATGCGGGCGAGGGTCGCTCCGCGAGCGTCCCCGGGCACGAAATCGCCCCCGTTCTTCGACGCGACTGACGTTGGCCTCGATATTCGTGGCAAACGTAAGTCGCGTGACTCCGGGGCGGGCTCGGAGGGGCTGCCGCGCTCGCGGCGCCACCAGTCCCGGAAGGTCTCGGCGGGCGGCTCGGGGAGGTCGCGCGTCTCCGTCCAGCCGGACAGAGGCCACGGCAGGCGCCCTATGCGGCCGTTCCGCGAAAGCGGCCGCGACCCGAGGCGCGCCGCCCGCTGCGCCCGCTCGAAGGCGCGGGCGGAGGAGAAGGCACGGAACAACCCCCTCATTGCTGCTTTTTCGGGCTGCCACGACGGCGACGAATCAACGACCCGAGACCGCAGGTGCACCAGCACCCGCGGGATGTCGATCTCCACGGGGCAGACCTCGTAGCACGCCCCGCACAGGCTCGACGCGTACGGCAGCGACCGTCCCGACTCCAACCCCGACAGTTGCGGCGTCAGGATCGCCCCGATCGGCCCCGGATAGACCGACTCGTAGGCGTGGCCGCCCGTGCGCGAGTAGACCGGGCACACGTTCAGGCAGGCCGAGCAGCGGATGCAGCGCAACGCCTGCCGGCCGACCTGGTCGGCCAGGACGCGGGTGCGCCCGTTGTCGAGCAGCACGAGATGGAACTCCTGGGGGCCGTCGCCTGAGCGCACCCCGCTCCAGAACGAGGTGTAGGGGTTCATCCGCTCCCCGGTCGAGGAGCGCGGCAGCAGCTGCAGGAACACCTCCATGTCCCGCCACGACGGCACGAGCTTCTCGATCCCCATCACCGTGACTAGCACCTCGGGCAGCGACGTGCACATGCGCCCGTTCCCCTCCGATTCGACCACGGCCACCGTGCCGGTCTCGGCCACCGCGAAGTTGGCGCCGGAGATGCCCATGCGCGCCGAGAGGAACTTGCGCCGCAGGTGCAGCCGCGCCGCCTCGGTGAGCGCCGGCGGGTCGTCGCTGAGGTCGGGCAGGTCGAGCTCCCGCGCGAACAGGTCCCGGATCTCCGCCCGGTTTTTGTGGATGGCCGGGACCAGGATGTGCGACTGGACGTCGTCGCCCAGCTGGATGATCAGCTCGGCCAGGTCGGTCTCGACCGCGCGCACTCCGGAAGCCGCCAGGGCCTCGTTCAGCTTGATCTCGTCCGTGGCGATCGACTTGACCTTCACCACCTCGTCCACACCGTGGTCCCGAGCGATCTCGGCGACGATCGAGCACGCCTCGTTGCCGTCGTTCGCCCAGTGCACAACCCCGCCGGCGGCGACCACAGCCGACTCGAGAGCGGAGAGGTGGTGGTCGAGGGCAAAGAGAGAAGCGTCCTTGATCGCACTGCCGGCTCGGCGCAGCTCCTGCCAGTCGGGAAGCTCACTGACCACGCTCTCCCGCTTGGCGCGGATTGTCGTCGTGGCCTTCGCCAAGTTGCGGCGGAGCTGAGAGTCGCGGAGAGCTACGCCGGCGGCCTTCGGGAAGCTCAAGACGCCAGCACCTCCGCCAGATGCATCGTCCGCACCCCGGTGCGCTGGCGCGACAGCGCACCGCCGATGTGCATCAGGCACGAGTTGTCGGCGGCGCACACGATCTCGGCCTGCGTGTCGAGCACGGCGCGGACCTTGTCCGCCAGCATCGCCGACGAGACCTCGGCGTTCTTCACCGCGAACGTCCCGCCGAAGCCACAGCACTCGGTCGCCGAGGGCAGCTCAACGAGCTCGATGCCCCTTACTGCTCGCAGTAGACGCATCGGCCTGTCACCGACGCCGAGCTCGCGCAGCGAATGGCACGTGGGGTGGAAGGTGACGCGGTGTGGAAACGACGCACCCACGTCCTCGACGCCGAGCACATCGACGACGAACTCGCTGAGCTCGTGGACCGGAGTGTCCACGTGGTGGCGAAGCATGCCCGCGCACGACGCGGACGGGCAGACGACATGGTCTGCCCCCTCGAAGACCCGCGAGAAGCGGCGCGCCAGCGCCGCGCCCTCCCGCGCGTAGCCGGAGTTCAAGTGCATCTGCCCGCAGCAGGTCTGCTCGAGCGGGAAGTCCACCTCGCACCCGAGCCGCTCGAGCAGCCGCACGACGGCGCGCCCGGTCTGCGGGAACAGGGTGTCGTTGAAGCAGGTGACGAAGAGTGAGACGCGCACGCCGGCTACCGCTTCCGGTTTCTCCATCCGCTGTCTGGGGCAAACGAAAGGCCAACGTCCGGCGACCTGAGGAGCACTGTGTACCAGCAGGACTTCAACCCAGTCTCGGACTCGCTTGGCCTCACCGCGATCTTCGCGGCGCTTCCGCTGATCTGCCTGTTCGTGCTTCTGGGCGGATTCAAGATGAAGGCACAGTGGGCGGCGCTGATCTCGCTCGGGGTGTCCATACTGGTGGCGCTGATCGTGTACAGCATGCCGGTCGGCCAGACCGCGCTGTCGGCCAGCGAGGGCGCCGCCTTCGGGATCTTCCCGATCATGTGGATCGTCGTCACGGCGATCTGGGTCTACAACATGACCGTCGCCACCGGGCACTTCGCGGTCTTGCGGCGATCGTTCGGCGCCGTCTCCAAGGACCAGCGCGTGCAGGCGGTGATCATCGCGTTCTGCTTCGGCGCGCTGATCGAGGCGCTTGCCGGCTTCGGCACCCCGGTCGCCATCACCGCGGTGATGCTGATGGCGCTCGGGTTCAACCCGATCAAGGCCGCCGCGATCGCCCTCGTCGCCAACACCGCGCCCGTGGCCTTCGGCGCGATCGCCATCCCGATCACGACCCTGAGCGAGGTCACCGGCCTGCCCCAGGAGGACCTCGGCGCGATGGTGGGCCGCCAGACGCCGTTCCTCGCGCTCGTGGTGCCGCTGATCCTGATCGGCATGGTCGACGGCCGCCGCGGCATCCGCCAGGCCTGGCCGGTCGCCGTGGTGGGCGGCCTCACCTTCGCCGTCGGCCAGTTCCTCTGCTCGAACTACATCTCGGTCGAGCTGACCGACATCGTGGCCGCGCTCGCCTCCACGGCCGCGATCGTGTTCTTCCTGCGCTTCTGGCAGCCGTCGGAGCCGGTGATCGCCGAGGGACCCGATGGCCGCTTCACGCGTCCCGCCGTGGCCGGCAGCGAGGTGCACGACCCTGCCATGGAGCGCGAGATCGAGCGCCGCGACGATACGAAGAAGGACCCCCCGATCGAGGTGCTGCGGGCCTACGCGCCCTACCTGATCATCATCGCGATCTTCTCGATCGCCCAGATCGCGGTGATCAAGGAGGCGCTCGAGCAGTCGCCCTGGACGACGACGTTCCAGTGGCCGGGCCTCGACGTGACCTCGCCGGACGGAGAGCCGCTCGACAGCCTGACGTTCAACTTCAACTGGCTGCCCGCGGCGGGCACGCTGATGCTGATCTCCGGCCTCATCACCATGGCCGTGCTCCGCCTCTCCCCCGCGCGTGCGCTGCGCACGGCCGGGGAGACGCTGGACCAGCTGAAGTGGGCGATCGTGACGGTGGCCGCCGTGCTGGCGCTGGCCTACGTGATGAACCAGTCCGGCCAGACGATCACGCTCGGTCTCTGGGCCGCGGGCGCCGGCGACTTCTTCGCGTTCCTGTCCGGCCTGATCGGCTGGCTCGGCGTGGCGGTGACGGGCTCGGACACCTCGTCGAACGCGCTCTTCGGAGCGCTGCAGGTGACGGCCGCGAACGACGCCGGCCTGTCGCCGACCCTGCTCGCCGCCGCGAACAGCTCCGGCGGCGTGCTCGGCAAGATGATCTCGCCGCAGAACCTGGCGATCGGCGCGGCCGCCGTGGGCCTTGCGGGCAGCGAGGGCGACCTGTTCCGTAAGGTGCTGGGCTGGAGCCTCGTGCTGATCTTCGCCATGTGCGTACTCGTCTACCTGCAATCGACAGCGGTGCTGGATTGGATGGTCGTGAAGTAAACGCCGAGCGCGAGCCGCGGGACCTCGGGTCGCTCGTGGAGGAGTTGCGGGCCGCCGCCGGCGCCGAGCACGTCTTCACGCACGAGCACCAGCTGCGCACGTACGAGTCGGACGGGCTGCTCCAGTACGCGGTCACGCCCGGCGCCGTCGTGCTGCCGGGCTCCACCGCGGAGGTCCAGGCGGTCGTCAGGGCCTGCCACCGCGCCGGCGTGCCGTTCGTCGCGCGCGGCGCCGGCTCAGGCCTGTCGGGCGGGGCGCTGCCGGTGGAGGACGGCGTGCTGATCTCGCTGTCGCGCATGCGGCGCATCCTCGAGGTCGACCTCGACAACCAGCGCGTGGTGGTGGAGCCGGGCGTGACCAACATCGCCGTGTCGCAGGCCGTCGCGCCCGACCACTTCTATCCGCCCGACCCCTCCTCCCAGATCGTCTGCACGATCGGCGGCAACGTGGCCGAGAACTCGGGCGGCGCGCACTGCTTCAAGTACGGCTTCACGACCAACTACGTGACCGGCCTCGAGCTGGTGCTGCCGGACGGCGAGCTGGTGCTGCTCGGCGGCAAGGAGGTCGACCCGCCCGGCCCGGACCTGCTGGGCGCCTTCGTCGGCTCGGAGGGCACGCTCGGCGTGGCCACGCGGATCTGGCTGCGGATCGTGCCCAAGCCGGAGAGCGTGCGCACCCTGGTCGCGTTCTTCGGCTCGCCGGTGCAGGCCGGCGAGGTGGTGTCCGAGATCGTCTCGGGCGGCATCGTGCCGGGCGCGATCGAGATGATGGACAACCTGTCGATCCGGGCCGCCGAGGGGTACACGAACGCCGGGTACCCCACCGACGCGGGGGCGGCGCTCGTGGTCGAGCTGGACGGCTCGGAGGCCGAGTGCGAGACGCGCTTCGATCAGGTCGTGTCGATCTGCGAGAACGCCGGGGCGGACTCGATCAAGGTCGCCCAGGACGAGGCCGAGCGCGAGGTGATCTGGCAGGCGCGCAAGGCGGCCTTCGCCGCGATGGGCCGCATCGCGCCGAACTACTACGTGCAGGACAGCGTGATCCCGCGCACCCGGCTGGCCGAGGTGCTCGGCCGCATCGAGGAGCTCGCAAGTGAGTACGACCTCCAGGTGGCGAACGTGTTCCACGCCGGCGACGGCAACCTGCACCCGCTGGTCTGCTACGACGGCTCCAACCCCGGCGAGGCCGAGCGCGCCGAGGAGTGCGCCGGGCTGATCGTGAAGGCCTGCGTGGACGCGGGCGGCTCGATCACCGGCGAGCACGGTGTGGGCGTGGACAAGAAGCGCTACATGCCCGAGATGTTCAGCGACGCAGACTTGGGCGCCTTCCAGCGGCTGCGCTGCGCGTTCGACCCGGAGCAGCGCTCCAATCCCGGCAAGGTCATGCCCACCCCGCGCCTGTGCGGCGAGGTGCCCGGCCCGTACCGGCGCCACCCGCTCGAGGAGTCCGGTCTGGCGGAGCGCTTCTGATGGATCTCCCGGCTGCGCTCGCCGACACGAAGGGAACCGTGAGGGTCCTCGGCGCAGGCACCAAGCGCGCCTGGACTCGTGGAGAACCCGACGTCGAGCTCTCGACCGAGGATCTCGACGGCATCCTCGAACACAACGTGGGCGATCTCACGGCTGTGCTGGAGGCCGGCGTGCCCCTGGCACGGGCGCAGCAGAAGTTCGCCGAGGAGGCCCAGATGCTCGCGCTCGACCCGCCCGACCGCGGGGCCACGATCGGCGGCGTGGTCGCGGCGAACGACTCCGGGCCGCTGCGTACGCGCTACGGCGGAGCGCGCGACCTCGTGGTGGGGATGCGGGTCGCACTCGCGGACGGAACGGTGGCGAAGAGCGGCGGCAAGGTGATCAAGAACGTCGCGGGCTACGACCTGGCGAAGCTGTTCGTAGGCTCGTACGGCACGCTCGGGGCGATACTCGAGGTGTCGGTGCGCCTGCATCCGCTCCCGCCGGAAACGGCCACGGCGGTGGGCCGCTCAACCGATCCCGACGAACTCGGTCGCGCGGCGCTCGCGCTCTCGCATGCGCGTCTCGAGCAGATGGGGCTCGATGTGCGCTGGGAGGACGGATCCGGTGCGGTGCTCGCCCGATTCGGCGGTGCGACGGCCATGCCGCAGGCCGAGGCCGCGGCGCGGCTGCTGAACGACGCGGAGCTCGTGGAGGACGACGACGCGCTGTGGGAGGCGCAGCGCGAGGCGCAGCGATCGCCCGGCGGGCTCGTGGTCAAGGTGTCGGCCGTGCAGACCGACCTGCCGGAGCTGCTCCGGCTCGCCCGCGACCATGGCGCCACGCTGGCGGGCCGCGCCGGGCTCGGGCTTCACTGGCTGCGACTCGACGACGGCGACCACGCCGGGCTCGTGGAGGCGCTGCGGCGGCGCTGGACCGCCGCCGTGCAGGACCGCCCGGCCGGGCTCGAGATCGAGCGCGACGGCCCTGTCGACTCCGGGGCCCGCATGCTCGCCGAGCGCGTCAAGGAGCGGTTCGACCCCGAGGGGCGGCTGATCTGATGGCGGCCTGGGACGACACACGCGCACCGCAGCTCGACCTGATCGACGACTGCGTGCACTGCGGCTTCTGCCTACCCACCTGCCCGACCTACGTGCTCTGGGGCGAGGAGATGGACTCGCCGCGCGGGCGGATCGTGCTGATGAAGCAGGGGCACGAGGAGATCTCGGCGCCGCTCGTGGAGCACCTCGACAACTGCCTCGGGTGCATGGCCTGCGTGACCGCCTGCCCGTCCGGGGTCCAGTACGACAAGCTGCTCGAGGACGCCCGCGCGCAGGTGGAGCGTAACTTCGAGCGCCCGCCGGCCGAGACCGCCCACCGCCGGCTGGTGTTCGAGCTGTTCACGCGGCCGGGGCGGCTGCGCGCGCTGGCGCCCGGTGCGGCGCTGGCGCACCGGCTCGGCCTGCCGCGCCTCGCGCGCCGTCCGCGCGTGCGCCGGCTGGCCCCGAAGCTCTCGGCCGTGGTTGGCATGACGCCGCAGGCATCGGCGCGGCGCTCGCTGTCGCGGCTGCCGGAGCGCTTCGAGGCCCAGGGCGAGCGGCGCGGCGAGGTGGCCCTGCTGCAGGGCTGCGTACAGCGCGTGTTCTTCGGCCACGTGAACGAGGCCACGGCGCGGGTGCTGGCGGCCGAGGGCTATGACGTGCACGCGCCGCGCCTGCCGCGCTGCTGCGGAGCGCTGCCGCTGCACGCCGGCGCCGACCCCCAGGCGCGCGACCTCGCCAAGGCGACGATCGAGGCGCTCGAGGGACACGAGACGGTGATCGTGAACGCGGCCGGCTGCGGCTCGGCGATGAAGGACTACGGGCACGTCCTGCGCGACGAGCCCGACTGGGCCGAGCGCGCCGAGCGCTTCGCGGCGAAGGTCCGCGACGCGACCGAGTTCCTGGCCGAGGCGGGGCCGCGCGCCGAGCGCGGTCCCGTGACGATGAAGGTGGCCTACCACGACGCCTGCCACCTGGCGCACGCCCAGGGCGTCCGCTCACAGCCCCGCGAGCTGATGAACGCCATCCCCCGGCTCGAGCTGGTCGAGCCGCGCGAGTGGGAGCTCTGCTGCGGCTCGGCAGGGATCTACAACCTGGTCAAGCCCGAGCCCGCGGCCGAGCTGGGCGAGCGCAAGGCGCGCAACCTGCTCGACACCGGCGCGGAGGCCGTGGTGGCCGCCAACCCCGGCTGCGCCCTGCAGATCACCGCGCACACGGAGCGGCTCGGACGGGCGCTGCCGGTGCTGCATCCGATGGAGCTGCTGGCGCGTTCGCTCGGGACACCGTGAACGGACGACGCCGCCGCGCCGCGTCGCGCTCGTCACCGGGGCCGCCAGCGGCATCGGCCGGGCGATCGCGGCGCAACTCGAGAGCGACGGCTCGCGCGTCCTGTCCGTCGACCTCGAGCCCGGCGCCGGGCGGCCCGGGCGAGCCGTTCGAGGCCGACCTGACGACCCGTGCGGGAAATCGCGCGGCGGTGGCAGCGGCGCTGGAGCGCTTCGGGCGACTGGATGTCGTGGTGGCAAACGCGGGGTTCCAGCACGTGAGCCCGGTGCGCGAGTTCCCAGAGGAGCAGTGGGACCGGCTGATCGCCCTGCTCCTGACCAGCCCGTTCCTGCTCGCCAAGTACGCGTGGAGCGCGCTGGCGGGCTCCGAGGCCGGCCGCTTCATCGTGGTCGCCTCGGCGCACGGCCTCGTCGCCTCGCCCTACAAGGCGGGATACGTGGCCGCCAAGCACGGCGTGCTGGGGCTGGTCAAGACGCTGGCCCTCGAGGGGGCCGAGGAGGGAGTGCTCGCCACGGCGATATGCCCGGCGTTCGTGCGCACCCCGCTGGTCGAGCAGCAGATCGCCGACCAGGCCCGGGCGCACGGCCTGCCGGAGGAGCGCGTGCTCGAGGACGTGGTGCTGGCGCCCCACGCCGTGAAACGGCTGATCGAGCCGGAGGAAGTGGCGGAGGTCGTGTCGTTCCTGGCCGGCCCCGCCGGCGGCGCCTTCACCGGAAGCGCCATCCCGATGGACCTCGGCTGGACCGCGCGCTAAGCCGCTCTCCTACCAGAACGACAGGTCGTTCCCCGGGCTGATCTTGCTCACCAGGAAGTTGAGGAAGAAGAAGCCGAAGTAGACCGAGACGCAGACCAGGACCACGTAGGACCACACGTTCGCCTTGGCGGGCCTGGGGAGCTTGCTCAGCAGGTAGATCAGCGCCCACGGCGCGATCAGCGCCGCCAGGTTCGACATGTTGGCGGCCCACTGGAGCAGCTCCGTGGACAGCGCCTGGAAGATGATCACGGAGATCACGATCAGCAGCAGGACCATGAACGGGTAGTAGAAGCGGCGCGGGTCGCCGCCGACCATGCGACGGAAGCGCGCGCTCGACCCGTACACGGCGTCCACGAAGTTGCGGACGAGCATCTCGAACACCACGAGCTGCGTCGAGAACAGGATCAGGAAACCGACGAGCAGCGCCCACCAGTAGTAGATGCGCGGCTCGCCCAGCTGGTCGAGCTGACTCGCCACGTACGTCGGCATGGTCGCCTCGTCCGGGGCGGTGCCGCTGCGGCTGGCCAGCGAGCTGACGAGGATGCCCGGCATCAGGATGCCGATCAGCGCCCCGGGCACGAAGACGACCCACATCTCGATCGTGAGGAAGCGATACCAGCGGCGCCACCGCGCGCTGTTCTCGGGCGTCTCGCGGAACGTCGTCCCGACCGGGTCGACCTCCCGCTTCTCGCGCTCGAGCATGCCCGGGATGAAGCCGGTCTTGCTGCCCATGCCGTAGCCCTTGTCGCGGTAGTAGTTCATGAACACGTAGTTGAGGCCCGCGGCCATCGCCGCGAACCCGGCCACGGAACCGATCGTGGTCGCGTCCACGCCCTCTGGCGGCAACGCGGGACGGAACAGCCCCTCGAGGCCGTCGCTCCAGTCGCTCGCGCCGGCCAGGAGGATGGCCGCGAGCGTGACCGTGATCAGGATGAAGCTCACTATCACCCAGTTGACGAGCTCCATCGTGCGCGAGATCTTTCGCCCGAGCAGGGTGATCACGAAGACCACGACCATCAGGCCAACGGCGAGCCAGTTACTCGTGTTCGTGTCCTCCTCGCCGGGGATGTCGCCTGTGAAGAGCGTGAAGAGCCCATCCCCCGCCCCGGACGCCCAGCCGCCGGTGATGAACGCCAGGTAGAAGAGCAGGACCGCGATGACCGTGCCGATGTAGAACCCGGGCGGGATCCGCCCGAATCCAAGCGCCGGCACCTCCCCGTCGCCAGCACGTAACGGCCGACCTCCATGTTGTAGAAGGCCTGGAGCAGGATCGAGAGCAGCGCTACGAAGCCGATGCCGACCCAGCCCTCGGTCCCGATGGCGAGCGGCGCGAGGATCCATTCTCCGCTCCCGACCGAGAGGCCGAGCGCGATGAGGCTCGGACCGACGACCAGCGGACCATCGCCTTCAGACCGATCCGCTGGACCCCGAAGACCTCCTCGGGCTCGGGCAGGTCGTCGACCTTGAGGGGAGGCCGCCCGACACCCAGCGGATACGACTCGGGTGACGTGCCAACCGATGCCGAACGTGCTTCCACGACCCCACTCCCTCCGTGCGCTGGCCTCGGTTGGGGGCATTCCCCGGGGGTGCATCCTGAAAACACCGGCGATGCGGCCGCCGGTACGGGCTGTAGACGCGGCGCATACCTCGCCGTCGCCTTCTGCGGCTCAGGCGTTACGGATGCACTGGGGGCGCCCCGTCAGGGTCGTCTGAGATAGGTCCACAGGTTCCTCAGCATCCGTGCGGTTGCCCATGACTGGGGCGCTTCGAAGTTCATGGCGCCGGCTGCGAACACCTTGGCCCCCGCTCGCGTCCGGTAGTACGTCATCTGCGCCGTCTTGCCGGGACCGAAGATCGACGGGAGCTCGGCGATGACCCGTGTACCGCGCGGCGACGAAGACGCGCGCGCATCGATCTCGATGCCGTACCTCCCGCCAAAACGGTCACCCGTCCGCAGGCCGGTGCCGCGGAACAGCCACGGAGCCGCCGCGACACTGCGCACGACGAAAGGCCTGCTTGGATAGCGGCGGCGCCACCAATCGACATACTGCACGCCGATGAGCCCCGCCTCTGGCTCGCCGAGGTCTCGGAACTCCCCGATGCACGTCATCCGCGACCGTGAGATGGTCACCCGCCTGTAGAAGTTGTTCGCCGAGAGGAACGCGAGATTGCCCCCGAGGTCGCGGTAGCGCTCGACGATCGTGAACACGTGCTGCGTCACGTACTCCTCGTGGCCGGCGAAGACGATCAGGTCGTAGCGCGAGGCGAGGCGCTCGCCGGTCGCGACAGCATCCAGGTCCTCGTCCGAGTAGAAGTCGGCGGTATAGCCGCTGCGCGCGAACCAGCGGACGAAGCGGCCAGGCCACTGCGGCAGCGGACCTCTCAGAAACGGACGCCGCAAGTCGACCGTCTGCACCCCGGGATCCGAGTACCACGTGTTGCCGTACCCATTCCGATCGGTGTCGCGCCGGTTGTACGCAGCCATCGTGTTGGTCGGCAGGACAACCGCGATCGGCGTCACCCGACGCCCGCTCGGACGGAGGACGAACGGTGCCGCTGCCATGCCGCGCCGCGTCTTGACGAGCGCGAAGTAGAGACCGCTCGGCCACGCGCCCATCCGAACGCTGACGCGCCGGGTCGATGCCCGCAGGCGAAGACGCCGCGCCGGGCGCACGAGAGCCGCGGAGGTCCTGAGGCGCCGCAGCGGACGACCGGGACCGGCATGGAACAGCCGCACGCTGGCGGCTGTCGGCGCGCGCGCCGACACCCGAAGCGAGGCGACGTCACCCGCTGCGTAACTGCGAGCCCCAAAGGCCGCCGTCACCGGCTCGCTCGCACGCGGTGCCCGGACGAAGATCCCCGGACCGCAGGTGGCCGCGTGGGCGTGCGCGCCCGCCCCGCCCACGACGAGAAGAACCACAGCGCAGACGCCTGTCGCACGCCGGCACAGCGGGCGCGAACACACCCACAGGTGAGCCGCCACTGCCATCGGCTTGGCCTGCCCCGCCAACGACGTCATCGCACCGGTTATAGCGAGCGCCGGAGCAAGTCGATCCCTCGCACCGCCTACGGCAGCGGCCACTCGTGGACCGGCTCGTTCGCGTGCATGTGCTCGCGATAGATGACCGTCATCCGGCGCAGCGCCTCCAGGCGGTCGAGCTTGCGGTCCTCGTAGAGGCGGTGGAACGCGCCTGCCTGCCAGGCCGCTCCGTTCTGCATCGTCACGCAGCGGCGCTCGATGATGCCGAGCAGGCGGTCGCGGTCCTCGGCGTCGATGCCGGCGCGGTCCAGGCCCTCGTGGGCGGCGGGCAGCAGGCGGCGCAGCACCAGCTCGGTCGCGGGCACCTCGCCCACGCCGGGCCAGTAGAGCCGAGCGTCGATCCCCTCGCGGGCGCCGGCGTGGAAGTTGTCCTCGGCCGCCGAGAACGACATGCGCGACCAGAGCGGGCGCTCCTCCTCGACCAGCGTGCGGAGCAGCCCGTAGTACAGGGCGGCGTTGGCGGCTATGTCCACGACGCTCGGACCGGCCGGGAGGATCCGGTTCTCCACGCGCAGGTGCGGCCGGTCGCGCACCACGTCGTAGATCGGCCGGTTCCAGCGGTAGACGGTGCCGTTGTGGAGGCGCAGCTCGGGGAGCGTGGGGGTGTCGCCCCGCTCGAGCGTCTCGACCGGGTCCTCGTCCTCGCACACCGGCAGCAGGGCCGGGAAGTAGCGCACGTTCTCCTCGAACAGGTCGAAGATCGAGTTGATCCAGCGCTCGCCGAACCAGACGCGCGGCCGCACGCCCTGGGCCTTGAGCTCCTCGGGGCGGGTGTCGGTGGCCTGCTCGAAGAGGGCGATGCGCGTCTCCCGCCACAGCTCCTTGCCGAAGAAGAAGGGCGAGTTGGCGGCCACGGCCACCTGCGGGCCGGCGATCGCCTGGGCGGCGTTCCACCAGTCGGCAAACGCCTCGGGATCGACCATCTGGTGGAGCTGCACGCTGGTGCAGGCGGCCTCCGGCGCGATGGTGTCGGCGAAGGTCTGGAGCCGCTCCACGCCGCTGATCGAGATCTCGAGGTCCTCGCCGCGGGCGGCGAAGATCTGCTGGTTGAGCAGCTCGTAGCGCGGGTTCTCGCTGAAGCTGTCGGCGGTGAGGTGCCGGCCCGTGACGGTCGGCAGGATCCCGATCAGCATCATGTGCGCGCCGACGGTGCGGGCGCGCTCCTCGGCTCGGTTGAGGCTCCCGCGCACCGCCTCCTCGAGCTCCGAGGCGATGTTCCCCTCGAGCAGGCGCGGCGGCACGTTGATCTCCACGTTGAACCGGCCGAGCTCGGTCTGGAAGTCGGCGTCGGCGATCGCCTCGAGCGCGCGTGTGTTTGCCATCGCCGGGTCGCCCTGCTCGTCGGTGAGGTTCAGCTCGATCTCGAGCCCCACCGAGCGGCGCTCGGCCTCGAAGCGCGACTCGCGCAGCATGCGGGCGAACACGTCGAGGCAGGTGCGCACCTTCTGGCGATAGCGCTGCCGGTCCTCGCCGGAGAAGACCACGGCGGAGACGTCCTGTCCCACGGCCCTGACTCTATCCTCGACCGCTCATGTCGGCGCAATACATCTTCACGATGTACAAACTGTCCCGGGTCCACCCGCCCGACAAACGGGTTCTCGAGGACATCTCGCTCTCGTTCCTGCCCGGGGCCAAGATCGGCGTGCTCGGGGCGAACGGCGCCGGCAAGTCGACACTGCTGCGGATCATGGCCGGGCAGGACACGGAGTTCCGTGGCGACGCCCAGCTCGCCCCCGGCGCCACCGTCGGGCTGCTCGAGCAGGAGCCGCAGCTCGACCCGTCCAAGGACGTGCGCGGCAACGTCGAGGACGGCGTGCGCGAGACGCGCGACATGCTCGACCGCTTCAACGAGCTGGCCGCGAGCTACTCGGAGGAGAACGCCGGAGAGTTTGCCCGCCTCCAGGACCGGATCGACGCCGCCGACGCCTGGCAGCTCGACACCACCCTCGAGATCGCCATGGACGCGCTGCGGCTGCCGCCCGGGGACGCCGACGTGGAGACCCTGTCGGGCGGCGAGCGGCGCCGTGTCGCGCTGTGCCGCCTGCTGCTCCAGGCCCCCGACCTGCTGCTCCTCGACGAGCCCACCAACCACCTGGACGCCGAGTCCGTCGCCTGGCTCGAGAAGCACTTGGAGGACTACAAGGGCACCGTCGTCGCGGTCACCCACGACCGCTACTTCCTCGACAACGTGGCGGGATGGATCCTCGAGCTCGACCGCGGCCGCGGCATCCCGTTCCGGGGAAACTACTCGGCCTGGCTGGAGCAGAAGCAGGCGCGGCTCGCTCAGGAGGAGCGCCAGGAGTCGGCGCGGCAGCGGACGATCGCGCGCGAGCTCGAGTGGGTGCGCGAGTCGCCGAAGGGGCGCCGCACCAAGGCCCGCGCCCGCCTCAACCGCTACGAGGCGCTCCTCGCCGAGGAGCGCGACGTGAGGCTGGACCGCGTGCAGATCCACATCCCGGCCGGGCCGCGGCTGGGCGACGTGGTCGTGGAGGCCGACGGTGTGCGCAAGGGCTACGGGGACCGGCTGCTGATGGAGGACCTGTCGTTCACGCTACCCCCGGCCGGGATCGTCGGCGTGATCGGTCCCAACGGCGCCGGCAAGACCACGCTGTTCCGGATGATCGTGGGCGAGGAGCCGGCCGACGCCGGCGAGCTGCAGCTCGGCGAGTCGGTGGAGCTCGCGTACGTGGACCAGTCGCGCGACGCGCTCGATCCCGACAAGACCGTCTGGGAGGAGATCTCTGACGGTTACGACCAGATCAAGGTGGGCGAGCGCGAGATGAACTCGCGCGCCTACGCGGCCGGGTTCAACTTCAAGGGCTCGGACCAGCAGCGCAAGGTGGGCGCCCTGTCGGGCGGCGAGCGCAACCGCGTGCACCTCGCGAAGCTCCTGCGGCGCGGCGGCAACCTGCTCCTGCTCGACGAGCCGACCAACGACCTCGACGTCGACACGCTCCGCGCGCTGGAGGAGGCGCTGCTCTCGTTCGCGGGCTGCGCGGTGATCATCTCGCACGACCGCTGGTTCCTCGACCGGGTGGCCACCCACGTCCTCGCGTTCGAGGGCGACTCACAGGTGATGTGGTACGAGGGCAACTTCGAGGCGTACGAGGAGCATCGCCGGGAAAGGTTGGGTGCGGAGGCCGATCGGCCTCACCGGATCACCTACAAGAGGTTGACCAGAACATGAGCATCGAGATCCAGGCTCCGGTGGAGCACCGCTTCGACGAGGTGCTGACCGACGACGCGCTGGCCCTCGTCGGCCGGCTGCACGACGAGCTCGACGGCACGCGCCGCGCGCTCCTCGAGGAACGCAAGCAGCGCCAGGCGGAGCTCGACGAGGGCGGCACGCTCGACTTCGTCGAGGCGCCGGAGGACTTCACCGTGGCGCCCGTGCCGGACGCGCTCCAGGACAGGCGCGTCGAGATCACCGGCCCGGCTTCGCGGAAGATGGTGATCAACGCGCTGAACTCGGGCGCGCGGACGTTCATGGCGGACTTCGAGGACTCGCACTCGCCCTACTGGTCCAACATGGCGGGCGGCCAGGTGAACCTTGCCGACGCCGTGCGCCGAACGATCGAGCACGACGAGAACGACAAGCACTACGAGCTCGCCGAGGAGACGGCCGTGCTGCTCGTGCGCCCGCGCGGGCTCCACCTGCCCGAGCGCCACCTGCGCCTGAACGGCGGCGACGTGGCCGGCGCCTTCATGGACTTCGGCCTCTTCATGCACCGCAACGCGACGGAGCTGCTGGAGCGCGGGGCCGGGCCGTACTTCTACATCCCGAAGCTGGAGTCGGCGCGCGAGGCGGCGCTGTGGCGCGACGCATTCGTGATCGCCGAGGACGCGCTCGGGCTCGACCGCGGCACGGTCAAGGCCACGGTCCTGGTCGAGACCCTGCCGGCCGCGTTCGAGATGGACGCGATCCTCTACGAGCTGCGCGACCACTCGTCCGGCCTGAACGCTGGGCGCTGGGACTACATCTTCTCGACGATCAAGTGCTTCCGCACGCGTCCCGACTTCGTGCTGCCGGACCGCAACAAGGTCACGATGACGGTGCCGTTCATGCGCGCCTACACGGAGCTGCTCGTCAAGACCTGCCACATGCGCGGCGCGCACGCGATGGGCGGGATGGCGGCCGTGATCCCGAGCCGCACCGACGAGGAGGCCAACCGCAAGGCGTTCGAGGCGGTGCGGTCCGACAAGGAGCGCGAGGCCGGCGACGGCTTCGACGGCACGTGGGTGGCACATCCGGACTCGGTCGAGGTGGCCACGGAGGCGTTCGACGCGGTGCTGGGCGATCGCCCGAACCAGGTGGACCGCCGGCGCGACGACGTGTCGGTCGACGCCGACGACCTGCTGTCGGTGGCGATGACCCCGGGCGAGGTGACCGAGGAGGGGCTGCGCTCCAACGTGAACGTGGGCATCCAGTACCTGTCGTCCTGGCTGCGCGGCAACGGCGCCGCCGGCATCTACGGGCTGATGGAGGACGCCGCCACCGCGGAGATCTCACGCGCCCAGGTCTGGCAGTGGGTCCGCCACGGCGAGACGCTGGACGACGGCCGCCCCGTGACGCCCGACCTGGTGCGCTCGCTGGAAGAGTCGGAGCTCGAGAAGATCCGCGGCGAGATCGGCGACGACGAGTGGTTCGAGAAGGAAGGCCGCCCCGACCTCTCCCGCTCACTGTTCGAGCGGGTCGCGCTGAGCGGCGACGAGTTCGTGGAGTTCCTGACGCTGCCGGCGTACGAGGAGCTGCTGAAGCTCGAGGGCAGGTAGCCCGGGGCGCCCAGCCGGAGCCTCCCGGCCTCAGGCGCTTCCGCGGAAGCGACCCAAATCGGCATCTTCACCGCCTTGAGGCCCACGACATTGCCGCGCTTGGCCCTGAACGTCTCGCGCAGACAGCAATCACCAGGGTCTTCTTCACGCCGATCCTCTCTTGAAGTTGGGACCGGGAACAACGTCCGGCGTCCTGTTCGATTTTCGATTCGAGGCGGCGATGTTGGGCAGATCCAGCGCCACATCACAGGGGTTCTGCTTGAAGTGATCGGATCGCCGGTCGCTCGCGCACAAGCCGCCTTGGCGCTAGCGGGCGATCCGGCCCCTGACGGGGGGCTCACGGCGCCCGGCGACGACCGAGTCCTCGCTGTCGCTAGCGCTCACCGTTCCGTGGTAGGAGCGCCGTGACTGCTTTGCGCGGGATGCGGTAGCCAAGCCGAGCGTCAAAGATTCCCGACTAGTTGAGCTGTGCGCGTCAGCGTCGCGCGACAACCCAGGCTCGTTCTGCAGCGTACATTGTGTCCTTCCTGACGGGTCCGGGTAGGACGATCCCGATGTCCCGAGCCACTGTGCCGATGGTTGTGGTGCTGGCGCTCGTTGCCGCAGCTCTGGTGCCTGTCGCCAGCGCGACGGCTGGCACGGCGACCAGGGGCGCCACGGTCGAGTCGCCGAACGGCAAGCTGGAGCTGCGTCTGTCGAGCCGTGGCGGACAGCTGTCGTACTCGGTGGAACGGGGGAATCGGGAGCTTGTGCGGCCCTCTGCACTGGGGCTGAGGCTCGCCGACGGGTCGACGCTCGGGAGCGACGTCGAGGTCACCGACATCAGCAGCCGGGCACGGGACGACATTTGGCGCCCGGTGTGGGGCGAGGAGCGAACCGTCCGCGATCGCTACCGGGAGCTCTCGGTCGGGCTCAGGCAATCCGACGGTCGGGTCTTCGACGTGATCGCCCGCGCGTACGACGACGGTGTCGCGTTCCGGTACCGGGTACCGAAGCAGCCGGCACTGACGCGCCTCGAGATCGTCGACGAGATGACGGAGTTCGCGCTGGCGGGCGACCCGACGGCGTGGTGGACTCCCCGCTCGCTGGCCTTCGACGGCGACGAGCAGCTCTGGCAGTCGACGGCCTATAGCGCGATGGGGTCGAGCATGCTGCCCGCGACGTTCCGCTACCGCGACGGCACGCACCTCTCGATCCACGAGGCCGAGCTCGTCGACTACGCGGGCATGACGCTGGTCGCGGAGGCGGGGCGGCTGCGCGCCTCGCTGGTGCCCACACCCGGACGCGCGGCCGCCGTGGTCACTGCGACCGGACGCTCGACCCCGTGGCGAGCGCTGACGATCACCGGCGACGCCGGGCGGCTGATCGAGTCGCACCTGATCGAGAACCTCAACCCGCCGTGCGCGATCTGCGACCGCGACATCTCCTGGATCGAGCCGACGAAGTACGTCGGCGTCTGGTGGGCCCTGCAGCACCAGCAGCTGACCTGGGAGGAGGGCCCGCGGCACGGAGCGACGACCGAGCGGGCCAAGCAGTACATCGACTTCGCCGCCGCGCACAACATCGGAGGTGTGCTTGCCGAGGGCTGGAACAAGGGCTGGGACGGCTCCTGGTCCGACCAGAGCTTCACGGAACCGGCCTCGGACTTCGACCTCGAGGAGGTCGTCGCCTACGGCAAGAGCAAAGGCGTTGAGTTCATCGCCCACAACGAGACCGGCGCCTCGATCGAGAACTACGAGCAGCAGATCGACGAGGCGTTCGAGCTCTACGAACGCCTCGGCATCCACTACCTCAAGACCGGCTACGTCGGCCAGATCCCGGGCGAGCACACCTACTCGCAGCGGGCGATCAACCACTACCGCCTGGTGCTGGAAAAAGCCGCGGAGCACAAGATCAACGTGAACTGCCACGAGTGCGCACACGCGACCGGCGAGGTGCGGACCTACCCGAACGCGATCTCGCGCGAGGCGATGCGCGGCCAGGAGTACGACGCGTTCTCCGCGGGCAACCCACCCGAGCACACGCTGATCCTGCCGTTCACCCGCATGCTGTCCGGGCCGATGGACTACACCCCGGGCATCATGAACATCCTCTGGGACCCGCAGAACATGGGGCGCCGGGTTCACACGACGGTTGCGAAGCAGCTCTCCTACTACGTGAACTACTTCTCCGGTGTCCAGATGGCCGCCGACCTACCCGAGCACTACGACGGTACGCCGGGGCTTGAGTTCATCGAGGACGTGCCGGCGCGATGGGACGAGACCGACGTTCTGTCCGCTGGGGTCGGCGACCACCTCGTCACCGCTCGACGCTCCGGGCGGGAGTGGTACGTCGGCGCCATGACCGGCGAGCGTGCCCAGACGTTGCGCTACCCGCTGTCGTTCCTTGACAAGGGCTCGTGGGTCGCCGAGGCGTACACCGACGCCCAGGCGACCGACTACCAGACCAATCCGACTGCGCTCGCCGTCGACCGGTCGATCGTGACGCGGAAGGACACCTTCGTCGCCGCTCTCGAGCGCAGCGGCGGCCAGGCCGTGCGCCTCCGTCCGGCCACGCGGGCCGACCGCGCCGACCTGCCGCGCTACGTGGAGCCGAAGCCCGAGATCGTCGCCGTCGACGCTCCCGCCTCGGTCGAGGAGGGCGACATCGTCGACATCACCGCGACAGTCGCCAATACGGGCTCCGTGCCGGGCGGCAAGCAGATCACGATGCGGCTGAAGCGGACGTCCGTCGAGCAGACCCGCGCGGTGCGGATCGATGCCGGCGGTACCGCCACCGTCACGTTCCAGGCCCGGCTGACCGCGCCGGCCGGGGCGGACATGGTTGTCATCAAGGTCGGCAACGAGCGCGCCATCAAGGTGCGGATCACCAGGTCCCCGGACGCGGTCCCCGCGCCGGCTGGTCTGACCGTCACACGGTTTGCCGGTTCGCTCATCGCACTGGAGTGGCAGCCGGTCGAGGGTGCCTCCTATCAGGTGTTCCGCCGCAGCGAGGATGGGATCTACGGCGCTCCGCTCGCCGAGCTCCCCGCCGGGACGACCAGCTACGCCGACGGAACCGTTTCGTTGGGCAACACGTACTCCTACGTCGTCCGCGCTGTGGTCGACGGACGAAGGTCGATCCCCTCGAACGAGGTGACGCAAACGACCTCCGCGCAGCCCGTCCAGGTTACGTGGCGCGTCCGCGTGCCGACCAACACGCCCCCGGGCGACACGGTCTACATGCCCGGCTCGCTGCCGGAGCTCGGTCCGTGGGATCCCGGCAAAGTCGCCATGACGCGCGTCGCCCAAGACCCCAGCGGTGACATCTGGGAGGTGACCCTGCCGGTGATGGAGGGCACGACCGTCCAGTACAAGTACACCCGCGGCACGTGGGAGAAGGTTGAGCACTGGGGAGAGATCGTCGGCATCACGAGCCGGTGGATCGTCATCACCTACGGCACGACCGGCACGCAGCTCGTGGACGACACGTCGCTCGACCCGGCGACGCCCGACGCCCACGAAGCCGTCCGCGCCTGGATCGACATCGGATAGCCATTCCACCTGTGGCCGGCCGGAGAAGTCGCCGATTGGGTGTCTGCAGCAGTCACAGATATCGACGGCGCGTTGACGGTGCTTCGCGCGCTTGCCCTGTCACGCGAGGCAAATGCCGGGTCCGCGTAGCGGTAGACGCATATGCGATTCGACCTACTTGAGGGGCGGCTCCTGCTTCAGCTCGAACGCATGCGCCAGCTCAGCGCTCCACCGGCTTGCGCAATTCGTCCCTTGCGCGCGTCTGATGCTCGGCTTGCGCACGGTCGCAATCTCACGAAAGGATTAGCCCGCGTGCTTTCTGGGTGCGGTTGGGGCGGGGCGGGGGGCACCGGACCCCCGGCCCGGGAAGACCTCGCTTGCAGCGGGATGCGAGGCGTTTGCCGCGTCTGCTGGCGGGCACCCGGGGTGGACACGAGTGTTTGAGGAGGAGGGAGAGATGGCCAAGCAGCAGCGCGCCGCCCGTCAGGAGTCGCGGTCCAAGCGCCACGAACAGCAAGAGACCGACCCTGGGCAAGGCCAGAATGGCGCTCAGGAAGAGGTGGCGGGGTACGAGCAAGAACTAGCGCGCTACTTGCAAGAACGCATCAAGCCGGGCCTCAACCGCAGCGCCATCCCGCTCCTCGCCCGGTCCATCGCTAAGGAAATTGTCCATCGGAAGCAGCTCGACGGCGCATCGGAGGACGCCGAAGCAGGGAACGAGCACACCTCCGAAGCCGATGCCGTAACAGACGACGAGCGGAGCGCCGAAGCCGAGGGCGAGGACAGCGCCGAAGCCGAGGACGCCGAAACAGACGACGAGCCGAGCGCCGAAGCCGAGGACGAGGACAGCGCCGAAGCCGAGGACGAGGACAGCGCCGAAGCCGAGGACGCCGAAACAGACGACGAGCCGAGCGCTGAAGCCGAGGACGAGGACAGCGCCGAAGCCGAGGACGAGGACAGCGCCGAAGCCGAGGACGAGGACAGCGCCGAAGCCGAGGATGCCGTAACAGACGACGAGCCGAGCGCTGAAGCCGAGGACGAGGACAGCGCCGAAGCCGAGGACGAGTCGAGCGCCGAAAGCGAGGCGCCGCCCGATTTCGAAGCCGACATGCACGAGCTGCAGGCGGAACTGGGTGAAGACTGGATACTGCGCTTCTCCGTGCAGGGCGACGACGCTTGGCTGACTGCAGAGAAAGACGACGGAACCCAGCGTGTAGAGGCCCCTACCGCGTCTGTGATTTCTGACGCTGTCGAACTGCTCAACGAAGACGGCGGCCGGTCGACCTAGGCACGGTCCGCTGGAAGCGCGTTGAAGGCCGAAGCCGCCCGCTCTTGACGGGATGGTCGGTCACTGAGCGGCCCCCGCGTTTCGTCCCGAGCTCCCACTCGCGTGTGTAGGTACCGGACAGGCCTGAACTCGTCGTGTGGAAGGTTCCACCTAGTCACCCCGCGTCGAGACGCCGCCGGGAGTACTTGGCAGCGCGAAACGTCCGCCGCTACCGGCTTCCTGGCACCAGACGTGACGGTGTACAAGTGAGTGCCGCACCATGCGACCGGCAGCCAAACGACGGCCGCAGCGATCGTCCGGCGGGCTGCTGCTTACGCCCGGCTACGAGCGTCTCCGGATCGCGCTGCACACGCCCGCGTTGGACGAGGTTCGGTCGTCTCGACGCGTCAGCTCGTGACTTGAGAGACGCTCGGCTCGCCCCTTGGAGCGGTAGCCCTGTCTCCCTTGGCCTGGTACGGCAGCGCGCGTACCTGCTGTCCGATGGGAGGAGGTCCCATGACCGTCTTGTCAGTGTTCGATGCGGCTGGGCGGCGCCGCTCGCCGGCGACGATGCCCGGCTACCACGCCGGCCGACCGCCGCGCAACAAGGGCATGCGCTACCCGGCCGACCCGCCGACGATCGACGAGATCGTCGCCGTCATGCGCCACACCGGCGACGACCGCCACGGGTGGCGGCTGCGCGCGATGATCGTGGTGCTCTGGCGCGCCGGGCTGCGAATCCAGGAGGCGCTCGCGCTCATGGAGCACGACCTCGACCCGCGCCGCGGTTCGCTGCTCGTCCGCAGCGGTAAGGGCGGCCGCCGCCGCGAGGTTGGGATGGACGAGTGGGGTTGGGAGCAGCTGCGCCCGTGGTTGAGCGCACGCGCCGAGCTGCCGGTTGGGCCGCTGTTCTGCATCATTGACGGACCGACCCGCGGGCGCCCGTGGTCGGGCGCTGCGGTCCGCGGCGAGCTTCGCCGCTTCGCCGCGCGCGCGGGCGTGCGGCGTCGGTTCGCACCGCACCAGCTGCGCCACGCGCACGCGCTCGAGCTCGCCCGGGAGGGCGTCCCGCTCAACATCATCCAGCGCCAGCTCGGGCACGCCAACCTCGGTACCACCTCGATCTACCTACAGGGGATCGATCCCGAGGAGATCATCGCCACCGTGCGGGCGCGCCGCACGCCGATGATGTCGGCAACCGCCGGGCTGCAACTCTGAGCGACAGGATCGGCAGGCGGGGGCGCCCCCGCGCTCCCGCTTCGCCGGACCGAAGTACGCGTCTGCGCATGCGCGCCTGACGACCCGGCCGCGGGTCGTCCCGAGCGGGCGCGCCCTGACGGACGTTGCGACGCTCGCACTCAGCCGAAAGCGGGCGCGTGGGCTTGTTGCATCACTGCCTGCTTCAGCGTTGGCGCCGATGTTCCCTGCGATCACCGCGCTTTGCAGTCGTTGCAGTGGGCGTCGTCGAGTGGTGCATCGGCGATCAGCGCGTCGACCCACTCGACCAGCGTGACGCCGTTGACCTCGAGCTCGTAGAAGCTCGGCCATTCGAGGATCCTGTGGCCGTCGCCGGGCGCGGTGTAGCTGTGCTGGACCACCCCGGCCTTCTCGATCGCGGCCTCGTTGGCGTCGATCACCGCGAGTTGGTCCGACGGGTCCACACCGGCTACCCGCAGGTCCGGCGCCGCTTCTCGGTCGTAGGCGAAGTCGATGCGGGCCAGCACGATGTCCGGGTCATGCAGGCCGGCCTGGATCCAGAACCGTGGGGCGCCCCAGTCGCGCGCGGTGAGTCCTTTGTTGACCTCCCAGTCGGGCATGTTGTCGTAGGCGCCCCACAGCTCACCGAGCCTGGCGTTGAGGTCGGGGTCGTCTGGATGATGGCCGGACACGGCGCCGAGCACGGTGACCTGGGCGTCGGGAAGCAGGTCGGAGGCGAGGCCGCCGTAGAGGGGGGCGGCGACACCACCCTTGGCGACGACGACGACCTGGGCGGCGTCGGGGTAGTTCTCGGCGAGGTGGCTAAGCGCCGCCGTGCCGTTCACGAAGCCGTTGTGCTCGACCGTCAGCTTGGGCGTGTACTGCCGGGTGGCGTCGCCGAGGTGCATGTCACCGGTGCAGACCGGCACGGAGATGAAGCTGTAGTCGCGGAACGGGTTGTCGGCCCGGGCGAAGTCGAAGATCCCGCCCTCCTGCGCCGGATCCTCGCCGTAGATGCTCCAGTCGTAATTCGCCTCCCCGGGGGTGCCAAGGCCGGTGAACGCGCAGGTCTTGGCGTCGAAACAGGCGCCGCCGCCGTCGAGGAAGAACACGACCTTGGTCGGGTTGGCACGGCGCTCCCAGAAGGCGAATTCGCTGCCGTCGGCACACTCGCAGTCGCCGCCGGGCACGACCCGCTCCCAACCGGCGCCAGCGTCGGCGCCGGTCGCGTCCGGCGGGCCGGCGTTCCCGTAGATGTGCTGGCAGGCCTTTTGGGCTGCGTTCATCTCGGTGTCTCGCCGGGCGAATGGGAGACCGGCCAAGATGAACCCGTTCTCGTTTACCTGCGGATCGGGGAAGTCGTCGATGCCGTTGTTACGCATGCAGCGGGCGAACTTGGACTCGGTCTTGAACATCGCTTTCCCATCGGCGGACAGATCGTGATCCGAACTGTCGCTGGCGTCGTCGGAGCCGCCGCTGCGAGGCGCCGAGCAGCGCCACAAGCGCCAACGCTGCGAGGGCGGCCGTGATGGGGCGCTTGGTCATTGGCGCACGACGCGGGGGGGGGCAGGGTGTTTCGATTTGCGGGGGGTCGGCGAAAGGAGGAGGCCAACCGGCACTTCTGGCAGTGCACGTCGGCGACCGGCCCGCCCGCAATCAACCTGGTCACCCAGTCGACCAGCTTTTCGCCGTTGACCTCGAGCTCGTAGAACTTCGGCCATTCGAAGATCCCGTGGCCGGCGCCGGGCGCGGTGTAGCTGTTGAGGACCACCCCGGCGTCCTCGATCGCCGCCTCGTTGGCGTCGATCACCGCGAGTTGGTCCGGCTGGTCCACGCCGGTTACCTGCGCGCCCCCCGCCGCTTCTCGGTCGTAGGCGAAGTCGAAGCGGGCCAGCGCGATGTCGGGGTCATGCAGGCCGGCCTGGATCCAGAACCGTCGGGCGCCCCAGTCGCGGGCGGTTAGCCCTCGTTGACCTCCCAGTCAGGCATGTTGGCGTAGGCGCCCCACAGCTCACCGAGGATCTCGGCGTTGAGGTCGGGGTCGTCAGGAATGTGGCCGGACTGGCCGCCGAACACGGTGACCTGGGCGTCGGGGAGCAGATCGGACGCGAGCCCGCCGTAGACGGGGGCGGCGACCGACCCAATGGTCTTGCCGACCACGACGACCTGAGCGGCGTCGGGGTAGTTCTCGCCGAGGGACCTGAGCGCCGCCGTGCCGTTGACGAAGCCTTCGTGCTCGACGGTCAGCCGGGGCGAGTACTTTCGGGTGACGTCGCCGAGGTGCGCGTCGCCGGTGCAGGAAGGCACGTAGATGAAGCTGTAGTCGCGGAACGGGTTGGCGGCCCGGGCGAAGTCGAAGATGCCGCCCTCGCTCGCCGGCTCCTCGCCGTAGATGCTCCAGTCATAATTCTCCTCCCCGCCGGCGCCAAGGCCGGTGAACGCGCAGCTCTTGGCGTCGAAACAGGCGCCGCCGCCGTCGAGGAAGAACACGACCTTGGTCGGGTCGGCCCGACGTTCCCAGAAGGCGAACTCGCTGCCGTCGGCACACTCGCAGTCGCCGCCAGGAACGACCTTCTTCCACTTCTGATCGGCGGCCGCGGTCGTGGTGGCCGACGCCGTGGTCGCGCCCGTATCGTCGTCGTTCCCGCCGCACGCGGCGACCGTGGTTGCCGAGGCGGCGAGCAGGAGAAGCAGCGCCACGAGCGCGGGTGTATTCGTCCTGAGCAGAATCATGATGAACCTCCGAAGCGTCATGAGCGGATGGCCGGTCATTCGATCGCGGTCCTGGCGATGGCGGGCGGCTCGCGGCCGGCGAGCAACCAACCGGCCGCGATAGCCGCCCATGGGACTCCAAGGACAATGAGGACGAGGTAGAGCACCGGTATCCGGCCGAGATAGCCGAGCTCTTCGAGGTAGGTCGCCGCGAGCGCGAGG
>CAWIGR010000026.1:0-15151 GCA_963835705.1 uncultured Thermoleophilaceae bacterium | reverse complement strand
ATCCACCGGGACCCAGCATGGCGGTTACCCGTACTGCGGGCAACAGGCGGGTTTGCCACGCTGCGCGCCATGGATTCGATCGTGACCGCCACGGACATCCGCCGCCGCTAAGGGGAAACCTCACGTTTCGGGGTTCGAGGCGGTTGATCGGGAGGTCATGCACCCGTTGCCCAGCCCAACGGACCACGCTGGAGAACCGCGAGCGCAGGCGAGCGGAGCGCCACAGCCCCGGACGCCCAGCGCACGCTCCACCCACCCGCCTAGGATTCGCCGCCCGATGCCCGCCCCCGACCGCACCTCCGCCGACCTGGCCGAGCGCCTCCTCGAAGGAGACAGGCGTGCACTCGCGCGCGCGATCTCCCTGGTCGAGAACGACACGCCGGAGGGCTGGGCGCTCGTGCGCGAGGTCTACCCGGAGACCGGCAAGGCCCAGATCGTCGGCTTCACCGGCCCTCCGGGGGTAGGAAAGTCGACCCTCATCGGCCGGCTGATCGAGAACGCCCGCGCCCGCGACCGCAAGATCGCCGTGCTCTCGATCGACCCGAGCTCGCCCTTCACCAAGGGCGCCCTCCTCGGCGACCGCATCAGGCTCTCCGACCACTTCCTCGACCGCGGCGTGTTCATCCGCTCGATGGCGAGCCGCGGCTCGCTCGGCGGCCTCTCGGAGGCCACGCTGCAGGCGGCGCTGCTGATGGACGCGAGCGGCAAGGACGACGTGTTCATCGAGACCGTCGGGGTGGGCCAGGCCGAGGTGGACATCATCGACCACGCCGATACGGTCGTTCTGGTACTGATGCCAGGGAGCGGCGACTCGATCCAGGCCATGAAGGCCGGTGTCATGGAGATCCCCGACGTGATCGTGGTGAACAAGTCCGACCACCCGCTCACCGACACGATGGTGCGCGAGATCCGCGGCGTCCTGTCGCTCGGCCCGCAGGAGGGCTGGCGCGTGCCGATCGTCAAGACCGAGGCGAGCCGGGGCGAGGGGATCGAGGAGCTGGCCGAGAAGATCGGCGAGCATCACGACTTCATCCGCGAGGAAGGGACCCTGGCCGAGCGCCGCCGGCGCAACCTCATGAACGAGGTGCTGGCGCTCGCCGCGGGGCGGCTGCGCCGGCGCCTCGAGGCGCAGGTGCGCGACGACGAGTCGGTGCAGGAGCTGCTCGACGAGGTGGTGGCGCGCCGGCTCGACCCGGCGAGCGCGGCGGCGCGTCTGCTCGAGCGCGAGCTGTAACTTGTCCTCCTGATGTCAGCGCAAGTACCGACTCAAGCGGGGCGAGCCGGTTCCAGAGGGGATCGCCCGCATCGCCTGCGGGCGCATCGACCACGCGCTGGACGCGCTGCAGGAAGCCTCCGAGGAGGGCGTGCACGAGGCGCGCAAGGACATGAAGAAGCTGCGCGCGCTCCTGCGTCTCGTGCGCGGCGAGATCGGTGAGGAGGTGTTCCGCCGCGAGGCCGACACCTTCCGCGACGCCGCCGCCGAGCTGTCCGGGTTGCGCGACGCCGACGTGATGCTGGCCACCGTGGCGGACCTCGAGGAGCGCTACGCGGCCGATGTCGGCCCCGTCCGCCAGGCGCTCGAGGCGCACCGCATCCGGACGACCGGAGGAGGACGCGAGCGGGCGGCGCAGGCCGCCGCCGAGATGTTGACCCAGGCGCGCGACAGGGTGGCCGGCTGGCCGCTCGAGTCCGACGGGTTCGAGGTGTTCGAGGACGGCCTCAGGCGGACGTACCGCCGCGGCCGGCGCAGCTGGCGCGCCGCCCTGGAGGAACCGTCCACCGAGAACCTGCACGAGTGGCGCAAGCGCGTGAAGGACCTCTGGTACCACTGCTCGATCCTCGAGGAGACCTGGAAGCCGGTCATGCGCGCGCTGGCGGACGAGGCCCACGAGCTGTCCGACCGCCTGGGCGACGACCACGACCTGGCCGTGCTGCTCGACTTCGGCGCCGAGTCGCTCGAGCCGCTCATCGCCACGCGCCGGGCCGAGCTCCAGGAGGAGGCCTTCGCCTACGGGGCAAAGCTGTACGCCGACAAGCCGAAGGCGTTCGTGCGCCGGATCGAACACTGGTCTAGACCAGTTCTGCTACCTTCCTCGAGCTAGGCCCCACGAGAGGAGGAGATGTGGCGCGAGGGAAGCTTCGGGCATTGGTGGCCGCTGCGGCGGCACTGGCGCTCACGGTCGGAGTCGCGGCCTGCGGCGACGACGACGATGACGGCGGTGGTGGTGGCGGAGGCGACGGCGGCGGGACGATCGCGCTGCTCCTGCCGGAGACCAAGACGACCCGCTATGAGGAGCAGGACCGCCCCAACTTCGAGCGCCGCGTGGAGGAGCTCTGCGCGGACTGCGAGATCATCTACGCGAACGCCGACCAGGATCCCGCCAAGCAGCAGCAGCAGGCTGAGGCGGCGATCACCCAGGGCGCGAAGGTCATCGTGATCAGCGCCGTGGACGTGGCGTCCGCCGCTGCGATCGTGACCCGGGCCAAGCAGTCCGACGTGGCCGTGATCGCCTACGGCCGGCTGATCCCGGACGCGGACATCGACTACTACGTCTCGATCGACCCGTTCAAGGTCGGCCAGCAGCAGGCCGAGGTGCAGATGGACGCGATCGAGCAGGAGGGCGGCGCGAGCAACCCGAGGATCGTGATGATCAATGGCGCCCCGACGGACAGCAACGCGAAGCCCTACAAGGACGGCGCCCGGGAGGTGCTCGAGGAGCGCGGCGCCGAGATCGTGAAGAGCTACGACACGCCCGACTGGAGCCCGGACAGGGCGCAGCAGCAGATGGAGCAGTCGGTCACCTCGCTCGGCAAGGACGGCTTCGACGCGGTCTACGTGGCGAACGACGGGATGGCCGGCGGCGCGATCGCTGCGCTGAAGAGCGCGGGCATCGACCCGGAGTCGCGCTTCGTGACGGGCCAGGACGCGGAGCTGGCGGGCGTCCAGCGCATCCTCACCGGCGAGCAGCTGATGACCGTGTACCAGCCGATCATCCAGATCGCCGAGACCGCGGCCGAGCTGGCCGTGCCGATCGCTCAGGGCGAGGAGCCGCCGGGCGACGTGGCACCGGAACAGGTGGACAACGGCGCCAAGCAGGTGCCCTCGGCTCTGCTCGAAACGGTGGCGATCCAGGAGGACAACATCGAGGACCCGCTGGTCAAGGAGGGCTTCCTCGACGTGGCCGACATCTGCACCGGCCCGTACGCGGACGCGTGTAAGGAGGCCGGCCTGCAGTGACGCCGGCCGTCCTCGCGGTCGACGCCGGGCAGACGGAGATCAGGGCCGCGCTCGCCGACCGCGAGCGCGGCTCGCGGAGCGCCACGGCCCCCGGCGTGATGCGCATGGGGCGGCGGGTCGGCCCCGAGGAGGTGGCCGAGGCGCTGGTGGCGGCGCTCATCGAGCTGCGGCCACTGCCCGAGCCGCTTCCGCCGCTCGGGGTGGGGCTATCGGGCTTCGAGGCCGCCGCCGAGGAGGACCTCCGCCGTGTGGGCGAGCTCCTGAGCGCGCGCCTGTCGGTCGAGCGGCTCTCGATCGCGAGCGACGGCGTGACCTCGCTGCTGGGCGCGCTCGGGGAGCGTGACGGCGCGGTGGTGGCCGCCGGCACCGGCACCGTGTGCGTGGCCCGGCGCGGCGAGCGGCTGGCGAAGGTCGACGGCTGGGGCTCACTGCTCGGGGACGCCGGGAGCGGCTTCGCGATCGGGCGCGCGGGCCTCGACCTGGCTCTGCGCCACGCCGACGGGCGTGGCGGCTCCGCGGCGCTGCTGCGGGCTGCCGAGCGCCGCTACGAACCGCTGCCCGGGCTCCCCGAGAGCATCTACTCCGCCGACGTGCCGGTCCGGGCGGTGGCGGCCTTCGCTGCCGACGTCGCCCGGGAGGCCGCCGCGGGCGAGCCGCACGCCGCCGCCGTCCTGGCCGCTGCGGGGCGCGAGCTCGCGGTCACGGCGTGCGCGGCGCTGGAGCGGCTGTTCGAGCCTGGCGAGCCCGCCTTCGTCTCGTACGCCGGGAACGTGTTCCGGGCGGGGAGACCGTTGCTGGAGCCGTTCACGGCCGAGGTGCCGGCGCGGCGGCCGGGCACCGAGGTGGTGCCGCCCGAAGGCGACGGGCTCGCGGGGGCGGCGCTGCTGGCCGCGCTCGACGACGGCCTGCGGCCGGAGCCCGGGCTCCTGTGGAGGGCGACCGCGTGAGCAATGTCGTGGAGGCTTTGCGCGGCGGCCTCGTGGTGTCGGTGCAGGCTCCGGAGGGCAGCCCGCTGGCCGCGAGCTCGCACCTGGCGGCGCTGGCGCGCGCCGCCGAGGCGGGCGATGCGGCCGGCATCCGGGCGGTGGACGTGGCCGCCGTCAAGGCCGCGGTCGGACTGCCAGTGATCGGCCTCCGAAAGCGGCGCGTGGAGGGCAGCGAGGTCTACATCACGCCGACGCTGGAGGACGCCCGCGCGGTCGCAGCCGCCGGGGCCGACATCGTGGCGCTCGACGCCACGCTGCGGCCGCGGCCGGACGGGGTGGAGCTCGCCGCCTTGGTGTCGGAGCTGCTGCCCGTCCCCGTGCTCGCCGACGTGGATTCCTTCGGGGCGGGCGTGGCCGCCCGCGAGGCCGGCGCGGCGGCGGTGGCCACCACTCTGGCGGGCTACACCCGCAAGGACACCCCTCCCGCCGGCCCCGACCTCGACCTCGTGGCGGCGCTCGCATCCGAGCTCGACTGCCCCGTCTTCGCGGAGGGCCGCATCGCCACCCCCGACCAGGCGCGCGCCGCGTTCGACGCGGGCGCCTTCGCCGTCGTGGTGGGCACCGCCATCACCGACCCGGTCGCGCTCACCCGCGGCTTCGCTGCCGCCGCCCGGAGGAGCGTCCATGCGGCGCTCTGAGTCGGACGGCCTGCCGGCCGGCCTGCCCGCGGACCGCCCCAAGGGCGAGGCCCTGCGCGAGATCATGGAGGCGCTCGTGGGCTCGCTCGGGCCGGGGGCGGAGCTGCCCTCCGAGCGGGTGCTGGCCGAGCACTTCGGCCTCGCCCGCATGACCGTTCGGACCGAGATGGACCGCCTCGTGACCGAGGGGCTCGTCTACCGGCTGCACGGCCGCGGCACGTTCGTTGCCGAGCCGAGGGTTGCGCAAGCGGTGCTGTTCAGCTCGTTCAGCGAGGACATGCGCGCGCGCGGGATGATGCCGGGCTCGACAGTCCGCTCGCACGAGCTGATCGAGGCGGGGCCGTTCCTGGCGCGCACGCTCGAGATCGCCCCGGGCGCGCCGGTGGCCGAGTTCGAGCGCGTCCGCACCGCCGACGGCGCCCCGATGGCGCTCGAGCGCGTGTACCTGCCGGCCGGGCGCTTCCCCGGGATCGCCGACGCCGACCTCGAGCGTGCCTCGCTCTTCGAGCTGCTCGCCGAGACGTACGACACCCACCTGAGCCGCGCCGACCAGCGCGTGGTGGCGGTGGCGATCGAGGCCGAGGAGGCGCCGCTGCTCGGCGTGGACGAGGACGTGCCCGGGCTGCGCTTCCACACGCTCGCGCGCGACACCCGAGGGATCCCGGCCTACTACGCGACCTCCCTGTTCCGCGGCGACCGCTACGAGATCGAGCTGCACCAGACGCGCACCGAGGCGAACACCCCCGCGTGAACGGCGAGCGCATGCGAGCCGACATGGCGGCCCAGCCCGCCGTGCTGGCCGCGCTGGCGTCGCGCCGCGCCGAGCTCGCCGCCGAGCTCGCGGGCCCCGAGCCCGCGGGCGTAGTGATCGTGGCGCGCGGCTCGTCCGACTACGCCGCGATCTTCGCCCGCTACCTGTTCGAGGCGGTCACCGGGCGGCCGGTGGCGCTCGCGGCGCCCAGCCTCGTGACGCTCTACGGCGGCGAGCCGCGACTGGACGGCTGGCTCGCGCTCGGGATCAGCCAGTCGGGACGCACGCCCGAGATCGTCACGGTGCTGGAGCGCTACGGCGCCGCCGGCGCCCGGACGGTCGCGCTGACCAACGATCCGGACAGCGCCCTGGCCGCGGCCGCCGACGTCCAGATCGACCTCGGCGCCGGCGAGGAGCGCGCGGTGCCGGCCACGAAGACCTTCACGGCTCAGCTCGCCGCGGTGGCGCTGGTGGGCGAGGCGCTCGGGCCGGTCCCGTGGAGCGGCGGCGAGTGGGAGCGGCTGCCCGGCGTGGTGGAGGGGCTGCTCGGCGACCCGGGCCCGGCCGAGCGGGCCGCGGAGGCGCTCGGCGACGCGGACGAGCTGATCGCCGTCGGCCGCGGCTACCTGATGTGCGTGGCGCTGGAGGCCGCGCTGAAGCTGCGCGAGGCCACGGGCGTGCGGGCCGAGGGCTGGTCCGCCGCGGACTTCCGCCATGGGCCCGTCACCGTGGCGCGCGGCGACATCCCCGTGCTCGCGGTGAGCGCCGCGGGCCCGGCAGCGGCGGACGTGGAGGAGCTGGCGGCGCGCCTCGAGCAGGCCGGCACGCGCGTGCTGCGGCTGACGGACACGCCCGGGACGAGCCTGCCCTACCCGGGCGGCCTGCCGGAGCCGCTGTGCGCGCTGCCGGCCACGATCCGGGCCCAGCAGCTGGCGCTGGCGCTTGCGCTGCGCCGCGGGATCGACCCGGACGAGCCGCCGGGGCTGGGCAAGGTCACGCCGACCACCTGAAGGCTCTCAGCCCACAAACGCCTCGACCCCACCGACAACGGTGCGTACCGGCCGCAGGTCCTCATCCAACACGGTCAAATGCGCCGGCGCCCCTGGCCGCAGCTCACCCAGATCGTCCCGCCCAAGCAGCCTCGCCGGCGCCACCGAAGCCGCATGCACGGCGTCCGCCAGCGACGCCCCGCTCGCCACCAGGTTGCGCACCGCCTCGTCCATCGTCAGCACGCTGCCGGCGAGCGTGCCGTCGGGCAGCCTGACCGCCCCGTCGCGGATGTGCACGGGCCGGCCGCCCAGCTCGGACTGGGCGGCGTCGAGCATGGCCGCCTCGATCGCGTCGGTCACCAGGCAGAAGCGCCGGCCGGCGGCGAGGAAGACGGCGTAGGCGGACTCCGCGGCGAGGTGCACGCCGTCCACGATCGCCTGCACCGTCACGTCCGGCCGCACCAGCGCCGCGCCGCCCAGGCCGGGGTCGCGCGGCTTCCAGCGGCGGTGCGCGTTGTGCACGTGGGTGATCGAGCGGGCGCCGCGGTCGAAGGCGGCGTGGGCGGTGGGGGCGTCGGCGTCCGAGTGCCCGCAGGACACCACCAGGCCCGCCCCGGCGAGCTGCTCCGCCAGCTCCAGGCCGCCCGGCAGCTCGGGCGCCAGCGTCATGGTCCGCACCGGCCCGGCGTTCACGAGCCGGGCGGCCAGGCCGGGCTCCGGCGTGCGGAAGTGGACCGGATCGTGCGCGCCCGGCCAGAGCGGCGAGAGGAACGGGCCCTCGAGGTGGACGCCGGTGACGAGCGGGAGGCCGGCGTTGTCGGCGGCGACCTCGCCGGCCGCGGCGAGCGGCTCCGTGTAGGCGTCGACGCGCGAGGAGACGAAGGTGGGCTGGAAGGCGACCACTCCCGTCCGGGCGAGCGCCGCGGCGGCGCGCCGGTAGCCGGCGATGTCGGTGGTGAGGAAGTCGATCCCGGCGACGCCGTTGATGTGCAGGTCGACGAACCCGGGCACGGCGATGCCCGCCGGGCCGGCGGGCCGCACGCCCACCTCGGCCACCGCGCCGTCCCCGATTGTCACGTCACCCTCGACGAGCTCCCCGCCGACGAGCGCGGCCCCGACTCCGAGTCGCACCGAATCCCCTCGCTGGTCTATACCACCTGGCTGAGTCTATGCGCCGGAGGAGGACTCACGCACGGCGTCGCGCTCGGCGATGAGCCGCTTCGGGGCCTTGCGGCGCCAGGAGTCCTCGAGTACCTCGGCCAGCTCGTCCTCCCCGATCGCCGCGAGCTTTACCAGCACGGCTGGGTAACCGTGATAGTGCGGCGTCTCGAAGAAGATGTGCGGCTCGGCCTTCATCAGCATCTCCTTCTCGCCGAGCTCCACGAGCACCACGAGCGTCTCGCCGTCCTCCTTCATCCGCGCGAACGACTTCTTGCGCACCTTCCAGGCCGGGGTGCGAAACCAGGTGCCCTCCACGACCTCCGGCAGCGCGAGCGACAGGCGGCGAACGGTCTCGATGTCGGCCACGGCCCAAGTGTCCCGCAACGCGGTGGGTTAGGGCTCCCTAATACGATCTCCGGCGATGGCAGGAAGCGGACATCGCGCGGCGGGGCCCGCCGAGGTCTGGGCGGCCCGCGCCTGGAACGTCTTCAACGAGGGGCGCCCGTTCTCGGTCGTCTACCCGGTCCTGGTGCTGCTGGCCGCCGTGCCCGCCGGCCTCGCCCCCGACGGCCCCGTCCTGGTCGCGCTGTGCGGCGCGCTCGCCATGTCGGCCGTGCTCGCCTCCTTCACCTTCCCGCTGCGCGGGCGAGTACTCCTGTGGCTGGCGCTCGCCTGCTCCGTGCCGCTGCTCGAGCCCTGGCGCGCGCCGGGGCTGCTGCTGGGCGCGCTGGCCGGCTGGCTCGTCTTCACCGTGGTGGTGTGGGGCAGCGTCTACTACCACCTGCGCACCGGCGCCCCCTGGCTGAACGGGTTGCGCTTCTGGCGCCTCGTGCTCACCAACTCGGACCCCACCAGCGGCAACGCGCTGGAGCAGGTGCCCAAGCTGCTGATGAGCCTCAGCGCCGCCACGCTGCTCGCCGAGGAGCCGAGCGCCGGGTCAATCGCCGCCATCGGGGCGGCGGCTGCCCTGGCCGCCCTGCTCGGCGCCCTCGCCGCCCGGCGCTTCGCCCGCACCCGGATGCCGCGCTACCCGGGCCGCACGCCAGGCAACCCGATCAACCCGGCGCTCGCCCGCCGCGTGTACGTGATCGTGATCGACGGCTGCAACCGCGGCCGGCTCTGGCAGGCGCACACGCCGGTGGTCGACCGCCTCGCCCGCGAGGGCACCGAGTATCTCGCCGTGGAGCCGGCCTATCCGGCGCGCACGGTCGTGTGCTTCTCGTCGATGCTCACCGGCGCCGCGCCGGCCGAGCACGGCATGCGTTCGAACTTCGTGGCTCGGCTGGGCGTGCGCGTCGAGTCGATCTTCGACGTGCTCGAGCGCCACGGCCGCCGCGGCCGGCTGGTCGGGATCGCGCACCTGCTGGACCCGTTCGGCGAGGACGTGGTGCGCTCGGTCACCTCGGTCCAACCCACAGAGCGGATCGACCACTCGTTGTCGGCCGAGGCCCGCCGCGTGGTCGAGGAGGAGGACCCGGACCTGCTCGTGCTCCAGCTCCTGGCCGCGGACCAGCTCGGCCACGTACGCGGCGTCCGCAACCCCGAGTACCTCGAGCAGCTCGCCGACACCGACCGCCGCGTCGGCGACTTCCTCGCCTTCCTCGACGAGCCCGGCAAGCTCGACGGCGCCACCGTCGTGTTGATGGCCGACCACGGGCAGGGCCGGGGGATCGGCGGGCACGGCCACCTCGACTGGGGCGAGAGTCCGGTGCCGTTCGTGGTCTGGGGCGAGGGAGCGGTGCCCGGGGCGATGAGCCGGGAGCCGCGCTCGGTGCTCGAGCTGGGCGCGACGATCGCGGAGCTGCTCGGCGTGGAGCGGCCGGCCGCGGCCCGGGGACGCCCAATGGTTCCGGCCGGAGACCCCGCCGTCGAGGCAGCCCCCGAAGCCGGGCGCTGCCTCGCCATCCTGCCCGCCTGCGACGAGGAGGGCGCCATCGCCGGCGTGCTCGCCGGGATCCCGCGGCGCGCCTGCGGGATGAGCGTCGACCTGCTCGTGGTGGACGACGGCTCCCGCGACGCCACCGCGCACATCGTCCGCGAGCACGGCGCGCGGGTGATCTCCCACGGGCGCCCGCGCGGCCTCGGCGCCGCGGTGCGCACCGGGCTCGAGCTCGCCAGAGACGAGGGCTACGACGCCGCCGTCTACCTCGACGCCGACGGCGAGTACGACCCGGCCGACTTCGAAACGGTGCTCGACCCGGTGGCGCGCGGGCGCGCCGACTACGTCACCGGCTCGCGCTTCCTCGGCGCCCCGCGCACGGGCATGACGTGGCACCGCACGCTCGCGAACCGGGTCACCAGCGCGCTGCTCGGCACCCTGCTCCACACGGTCGTGACGGACGGCCAGACCGGCTACCGCGCCTTCTCGCCCCGGGCGCTGGCCGCCGCCCGGATCCGCCACGACTACAACTACGCGCAGGTGCTCACGCTGTCGCTGTGGGGGGCCGGCATCGACGCGGTCGAGGTACCGATCTCCTACAGGCGCCGCACCAGCGGCCACTCGTTCGTGAGCTACCCCGAGTACCTGGTGCGCGTGGCGCCGGCGGTCTGGCGCGAGTGGCGCGCCTCGCGCACGGCGAGGGCGGCGAGCGCGAGGCCGATCGCGCCGGCCAGCCAGTACCCCCAGCCGCCGTCGCGCCCGAAGTACGGGAAGACGTCCCCCAGCGGGCCGAACGGCGCGTCGGGGCGTTCGGTGACGAACGAGCCGCCCGCCCAGCGCACGTCCACGTAGAGCCAGACGGACGCCGCCAGGGTCAGCGCCGACAGCGCGATCCCGACCCGCGGCGCGTGCCGGAAGCCCCACGCGATCAGAGGGACGGCCAGCGGCAGCGAGGCCATCAGATGGCGCGGCGGGAACCAGAAGCCGAACATGGTGGGGGCGAGGAAGGCCACGACCAGCTGGGCCCCGAGCGCGGCGGCGCAGAGGCCGGCCGTCACCTCGATCTCGCGCACGCCCGGAACCGCATGGGCGAGCCGGTCGCGCAGCGAGCGCCAGAGCCACCACAGGCCGGCGAAGACAAGCGCGAACACCGGCGCCCAGCGCAGCAGCCCGTACTCACGGTCGATGAAGAGCGCGACCAGGCGGTAGGAGCGCTCGAGGTAGCCGAGCGGGAACGAGGCGTCGGTGGCGGTCTCGCCCTCGACGTCGGCCGAGTACGGGGTGGGGCCGCCGTAGAGCGCCTCGTTGATGCCGACCATCAGCGCGACGCTGAACAGCGACAGCTCGACCGCGCCCACCGCGAGGGTGCGCTTGCGGGCCCGCCACAGCGAGCGGGCGGCGAACACGCCGATCACGAGCCCCGGGAGCGCGAACTTGGTGCCGAGCCAGGGCAGCATGCCGAGCAGGGCGAAGCAGCCGAAGGCGGGACGCCAGCCGGGCCGCTCGTCAAGTTTCAGGGCGAGCAGCGCGGCGCCCGCGAGCGCCGCCCCGGCGCTCAGCTCGGGATAGACGGCGCTGCCGTAGGCGATGAAGGGCGGGCTGAGGCCGGTCACGGCGGCGGCCCCGATCGCCCAGGGGTCGGGGACCACGCGGAGCGCCAGCCAGTAGGCGAGCGCGACAGCGAGGGCGGCGATCGCGGCGAGGAAGAGCTCCACGCCCTCCGCGCCCCCCGCCGCGTAGGCGGGCAGGATCAGGAGGGGAAAGCCGAGGCCGTGCGGCTCGTTGAGGCGCCCCTCGGTCTCCTTGCCGTGCCGGTCGAGGTCGTACGGATAGAAGTCCTCGTAGGCGCGGGCGGCGAACTCGTCCCTGACGTCGACGTCCCGGTCGTCGAGGAGCGACTCGGCGGCCAGCAGGTAGTGGGGCTCGTCGCCCCCGTAGCCGGAATCGCCGAAGGCGTCGAGGCCGATCGTGGCCGCGTAGACGCCGAAGAGGAGCAGCCAGAGGGCGAGGGTGCGCCGCATCAGCGGCGCACCTTAGCCTCAGACCATCTCGGCGACCTCGGTCTGGTAGATGCCGATCTGCCGCCCCAGCTCCTCGCCGATGGCGGCCTGGATCACGCCCAGGTTGTCGACGATGAAGTTCGCGCGCGTCATGAGGCGCTCGAACTCCTCGTCGTTGTGGACTGCGTCGATCTGCTCCTGGCTGCCGCGGAGCAGGGCGAATCCGGCGAGATCGCCGCCGTGCGGCTCGAGCAGGCAGGGCTCGAAGCTCTCGATCCGGCCGTCTGCCTGCAACTGCCCGTAGAACTGGATGGTCTCGTTGAAGACCTCGAGAGCGCGCTCCTCGCGCCCGCGTACGACCTCGCCCCAGCCGATGAAGAGACCGGCGTCGGCCATGGAGGAACCTCCTTTGTCGGGGCCAGCGGAGTCCGACCTCCAACCTACGCCTCGGTGAGCGGCGCGGCAAGCATTCCTTGCACGTCGGCCGCTCGGCGTATCGTTGCCGCGTGGCTGCGAACGCGAATAGCGACTCCGGGCGTCGAGGAGCCGGTCTCGACCTGGCACGTCGCCGCCGGCTCGAGCGCGACTGGCAGCTCCCGATGAGCGAGCGGCTCGCCCGCGTGCATGCGCTCTGCAAGCAGATGACGGCGATCGCGGGAGCCGCCAGGCGCAAGTGACTCCGCTCGACGGAGCGGCGAGGAATGCCGCTCAGCACCCGAGAGCGCGGGCGATCACCATCTGCTGCACCTCGTCCGTGCCCTCGCCGATCGTGAGGATCTTGGCGTCGCGGTAGAAGCGGCAGACGGGGTACTCCTCGATGTAGCCGTAGCCGCCGTGGATCTGCACCGCCTCCTCGGACGCCTTGACGGCCAGCCGGCCGGTCTTGAGCTTGGCCTGGGCGGCGGTGAGGGAGAACGACGTGCCGGCGTCCTTCTCCAGCGCCGCCTTGTAGGTCAGCAGGCGGGCGGCCTCGATCTCGGTCGCCATGTCGGCGAGCTTCGTCTGGATCGCCTGGTACTTGGAGATCGGCTGGCCGAAGGCAGTGCGCTCCTTGGCGTACTTGAGCGCCTCGTCGAGCGCGCCCTGCGCCAGGCCCACACCCATCGCCGAGACGCCGATCCGGCCGCCGTCGAGCGTCTGCAGGAACTGCTTGAAGCCCTGCCCCAGTGGCCCGACGAGGTTCTCCTCGGGCACGCGGCAGTTCTCGAAGGCGAGCGGGCGCGTATCGGAGGCGTTCCAGCCCATCTTCCGGTAGGGCTCGCCGATCTCGTAGCCGGGCGTGCCGTTCGGGACGAGCAGATTGGAGATCTCGTCCTCGCCGGTCCGCGCCGTGATCGTTACGAACCCGCTTATTTCGGTGCCGCTGTTGGTGATGAACTGCTTGGCGCCGTTGATGACCCAGTGGCCGTTCTCGCGCGCGGCGCGGGTGCGGGTGTTGCCGGCGTCGGAGCCCGCCTCGGGCTCGGTGAGGCCGAAGGCGCCGAGCCTCTCGCCGGAGCACAGCCGTGGCAGCCATTCGTGCTTCTGCTCCTCCGAGCCGAAGGCATAGATCGGCCATGTGCCGAGGCTCGTGTGGGCGGCGACCGTGATGGCCACCGACGAGTCCACCCGGGTCAGCTCCTCGATGGCGAGGGCGTAGCTGAGGTTGTCGGCACCGCCGCCGCCGTACTCCTCCGGATAGGGGATGCCCATCAGGCCGAGCTCGCCGAGTTTCGCGACGATCTCGTACGGAAACCGCTTCTCTCGATCGAGCTCCTCGGCCACCGGCTTGACCTCGCCCTCGGCGAAGTCGCGCGCGAGCCGCTGAATCGCCTGCTGCTCGTCGGTAAGCTCGAAGTCCATCGGGCCGGTGATGCTATCCGGGCCCGGTTTCGACCTCCCCCGGCACGGAAAGCAACCAAGTAATGCTGACCATCACTTCAAACGCCGCCGAGGCCATCCGGGCGATCGTGCAGGGCACGGACGTGCCGGACGACGGCGGCATCCGCATATCGATCGCGCGGCAGAACGGCTCGCAGGCGAGCCTGGAACTGGCCCTCAGTCCGGCCCCGATGGAAGGCGACGACGTGCTCGAGCTGAACGGCGCCCACGTCTTCCTGGACGAGATGGCATCAGTGGCCCTGGACGACAAGTCGCTGGACGCCGAGATGGAGGGCGGCGAGATCAGCTTCGGGATCGTGGAGCGGGAGGAGGACGGGCCGGAGCCGCCGCTGTAGCGGGCGCTTTAGCCCGCCCGGCGCGATCAACGCCGGTTACGCTTGCGCGCGGCGCGCGTGGCCTTGCGCTTGCTGCGCCGATCCTGTCCGCCACGGCGCCTCGCGCCCGCAGCCGGCTGGGCGGGGCCGAGCCTCGGTAGCACCCGGTCGCGCTCTGCCCGCGGCCGCGCATTGAACTCGTCCATCCACTTGGCCACGGCGCGCTCGTCGCCGAGGTCGACGCCTTCGGCGAGCATCTGAGTCGTGATCGCCTTGGCCGGGCCCCACCTGTCCCGGTCGTTCGCGGTCCGCTCGAATGCCGGCCGAAGCTCGCGACAGGCCGACTCGAGCTCCGCGAGCGGGTCGCCGGTCAGCAGGTCGCGTTCATCCAGGAAACCGAGGAAGGCGGAGACGCAGTCCGGCGTGCACGCGACCAGGTCGGGATCTGCGGAGAGCTTGCGCGGAAAGTGGTCGAACAGGTACTCCTCGACGTCGGCGCAGGTCCAGTGGCCGAGGCGGCCATCGCCATAGCCGTACTTCCAATGGAGCATCGAGCCGGCGACGTAGTCGCCCGCCCGGAAGACCGGCCCGTCCTCGACATGAGCGGCGCACACGTGCTCGTCGAACTCCTCGAGCAGCGCCTCGAGGAGATCCTCGAAGCCCTTCTCGTCCTCGGGATCGACGTCCAGCGGGCTTGCGGGCGGCTCGAAGAGGAGACGCGGAAACGCGCCTCCGCCACGGCCGAGCGCGCACGCGATCAGTGGAAGGCAGATGGCGATGTCGTGCGGAAGGACGAGCTCGAGCTCGGCCGCACGGGTGGTAGCGCTCTCCAGCCGCTCGGCCAACTCGTCGCGGGCGAGCCGCCGGTCATCGACCCCGCGGAGGGCCTTTCGCAGCACGGAGCGGACCTCGCGCCGCGACGCCGGTGGGGTCAGCAGGCCCTCCACGAGCGCTCCGCCCGTCTCCTTCCGCTCGACCACCAGGGCCGCCAGCTGGCCCTCGCGCTCGCGCGGTCGCTCGAACACGACGAGCAGCCGGTCGGCGCTCTCGTCCTCGATGACGCGTGCCTCGCTCAGCTCCACGCGGCCCACGCGCCCTGCGAGCGGGGACTCGACGCCCTTGGCCCGCAGCCGCTCGAGCGCCGCCGCGGCCTGGCCGGCGAGCGGCTCGCGGGCGAGCACGGCGAACGTCTCGAGCAGGGCGGCAGCGCGGATGTCGGCGCGCCGCTCTGCGACCGTGGGTACGACGCCGGCGAGCTCGGCGAACGGCGGCAGGTCGAGGAACGCGAGGAGGGAGGCGGCCTCGTACTCGAGA
>CAWIGR010000025.1:0-30803 GCA_963835705.1 uncultured Thermoleophilaceae bacterium | reverse complement strand
TACGGCTAGCCGTACTGCCGGTCACGTGCAGGCCTCACTGGAGGAGCAGGCTTGGGTTGCCACCGTCAGCGCCATGCCTCCCCACATTCAGACCGAAGGCACTCATGGACAGGGCCGCCCGAGCCCCCAGGTGGTGCGGCTGATCGACAGGATCAAGAAGCTGGTGGCCGAGCAACGGCGCCTCGACGACGGCGACGACCGCCGGCGTGACTCGAACCGGCGTGAGATCGCGCGCCTGAAGTGGCGCCTGGCGAACGTCGTGAAGCGGGAGTGAGCCCGGGCACCGGGCTGCGCTTCGCCCTGGGCCTGAGGCTCTAGCGAGCTGAGGGTGCGTCGCGGTCCGGGCGGCGGAACGGGCTTCGCAGGAAGCGCCCGATCCTGTACCCGAGCCGGCCGCGGATGGCGGCGAGCTCCTGCTCGAGCCGCGCGTTGCTCTGACCGCTGGCCTCCAGCTCGCTGCGGAGGGTCTCGATCTCGGCCGCGAGGTCGTCCGCCCTGCGGATTGCCTCGGCGAGGGACATCCGGTGCTGGAGCTCGGCCGCGGTGAGGCGCTCGCGTGTCTGGGCGAGGCCGCGCAGGGCGTCGTCTCTCTGGGAGGTGGCCGCCGCCGAGCGGTCCTCCGCGTCCGCGAGCCTGCGCTCGAGGTCGTGCTGGCGCTGCTGGGCCGCGTCCCGCTGGATCTCGGTGGCCCGCTTCGTGAGGTCCTCCTCCTGGAGCGAGCGCTCGAGTGCACGGGTGCCTTCCCGCAGCTCGCCCACCAGGGCGCGTAGCGTCTCCAGCGCTTCGTCCTGGTCGGCGAGGCGGCTCTCCGCGACCCGCAGGGCACGGCGCCAGACCTGCGGCGCCCGGTCCTTCGAGCGCTCGGCCACGATGCCGGCGAAGCGGTCGATCAGGACGATCTCGGTGATCGACAGCTTCGACGTCAGCCTCTCGAGCAGCGCGCTCAGGTAGAGCGGCTCCTTGTGGTCCGGGTACGGGTGGATCCCGTACGGCGTGGTCAGCACCATGCGGCCGCCCGGCCGAAGCACCCGCCTGGCCTCGTCGAGCAGCTTCCCGGGGTCGAGCTGGTGCTCGAGGACCTCTCCGAGCAGCACTGCGTCGAAGCTGGCGCTCGGGAATCCCACCGCCCGGCCCTCGCCGACCCTGAACTCCACGCGCTCGCGGACCTGCGCCTCCTCCTGGTCGAGCCGCTCCCGCGCTGCGCGGATCGCCTCGTGCTCGCGGTCGACGCCGACGACCCGGTGGCCCTCGCGCGCGAGAAGGATCGACGCGATCCCCTGGCTGCAACCCACGTCGAGGACCTCCGAACCGCCTACCTGCGCGCACATCCAGTGGAGCCGGCGGCGCGAGACCTGCTGGAACTCGCGGCTGCCGACGGTGCCCTCGTAGACCTCGGCGATGCGGTCGTGGTCGATCAACCTGCGCCATCATAGGCTCGGCCCAGGAGGGCAAAGCGCAGCCCGCGGGCGGTTTGGATCGCTCCGCCGGGGTAATGCGTCTCGAAGACACAATCGACCGACGAGGAGGCTCGGGATGAGCCAGAGCGAGGAAGGCGCGGATCAGGTGAAGGAGACCACGAGCGCGGCCGCCCAGACGGACGGACCCGCCGTTGGCGGCAACGGCGGGCCGATCGCCCAGGAGACCGGCGAGGAGAGCGGTGGCGGCAAGGGCAAGACGGCGGCGGTGGTGGCCGGCGCCGGCGCGGCGGTCGCCGGGATCGCCGGCGGGATCGCGGTCGCGTCGCGCGACACGCGTCGCCGTGTGCTCGGCGTGCCGGTCGGCAAGCAGAACCGCGTCCAGCGCACCGCCAGCGGCGTCGTGGACAAGGCCAAGGAGCCGGTGCAGAAGCTGGGCTCGCGCTTCTCGAGAGACTGAGCCTGGCGCGGCAAGCGGCGCTCGCGGGCCATAATCCCGCCCGTGAGCGCTCCGAGCGTCGTCATCCTCTGCGGCGGCCGCGGCACACGGCTGCGGGAGCAGACCGACACGATCCCAAAGCCGCTCGTCGAGATCGGCGGGCGGCCGATCCTGTGGCACGTCATCCGCATCTACGCGGAGCAGGGCTTCGAGCGCTTCGTGCTGTGCACGGGCCACAGGGGTGAGCTGATCGACGCCTTCGTCGAGAACGACGGGCTCCCGAAGGGCCTCGACATCGCCTGCGTGGCGACCGGCGAAGACACCCCGACCGGCGGCCGCATCGCGCGCGTGGCGGACCGGCTCCGCGGCGAGCGCTTCTGCGCCACCTACGCCGACGGCGTCGCCGACATAGACCTGGCGGAGCTGCTCGGCTTCCACGAGCGCCACGGGGCGCTTGCCACGATGACGGTCGTGCAGCCTGAGCTGCAGTTCGGCGTGGCCGAGCTGAACGGCGACGGCCACGTGCGCGGCTTCACCGAGAAGCCCCGCTTCGAGGGCTGGATCAACGGCGGCTTCTTCTGCTTCGAGCCCGGCGCGCTCGACTACATCGGCCCGGACTCCGTGCTGGAGCGCGATCCGCTGGAGCGCCTCGCGACCGAGGACCAGCTGCGCGCCTTCCGCCACCAGGGCTTCTGGGACTGCATGGACACCTACAAGGACGCGGTGCTTCTGAACGACCTCTGGGCCGAGGGAAAGGCCCCCTGGAAGGTCTGGTCCTGAAGGAACTTCACCTGCTCCGGCGAAAACCGGGGCCGTGACGCGAACGGGCACGACCGCACTCACGCTCTCCGACGAGATCCGCCAGCGCTTCGACGAATTCTCCCGCTCGCAGAAGGACGTCGGCCAATACATAGTCGACCACCTCGAGGAGGCCGCGTTCCACACCGCCGAGGAGCTTGCCCGGCGGGCCAACACCTCGAGCTCCACGGTCGTGCGCTTCGCCCAGGCGCTCGGATTCGAGGGCTTCCCCGAGCTCCAGGCGGCGGCCCGCGACGAGTACCGCCGCGCCCGCGAGAGCGGCGGCGGGGGCAATGACCTTTCGAGTCCGCCGCTGTTCCCGATCGACCAGACCGAGTTCGAGGCCGCGCTCGCCGCCGACCACTCCAACATGGTCGAGACCGCTCGCAAGGTGGACCGCGACGAGGTCGCGGCGGCGATCGACCTCGTCTCGCACGCCGACCGGATCGTGCTCTGCGGCACCGACCAGATGGCGTTCTTCGCGAGCTATCTGCGGCACCTCCTGATGCTGCTCGACCTGCGCGCCGAGGTGGTGGCCTCGCCGAGCCAGGAGAACCTCGGCAAGCTCGGCCGCGTGAACGACAAGACCGTGATGGTCGGCTTCTCCGCCGGCAGGCCGCACCCGCTCGTGGTCCGCGCCATGAAACTCGCCCGCAACCGCAACGCCGCGACGATCGCGATCGCCGACGCCACCCTGTCGGAGGTCGCAAAGCTGGCCGACCACCGGCTCTACTACTCGTCGAACAGCCCCGCGTTCGTCCGCTCGCACTCGGCGCTGCTCGGCCTGATCCAGGCGCTCGCCTACGGCGTGTACGCGATGGACGAGCCCGCCTACGCGGACCGCATCAAGGCGTTCCGGCTGAAGTAGCAAGCCGCTCAAGCTGCGCGAGGCGTGGAACGCGCCTCCGCTGGGCAGGTAGTCTGCCGCGCCTGTGAGGAGGGCATCCCTGGTGGGGGTTCTGATGGCCGTGCTGCTCGCCGCCCCGGCGGCCGCGGCGCCGCGCGGCTGCGACCCGCTCGACCCCGCGCATTGCCTGCTGCCCTGGCCGAACGACCACTTCCGCGAGGACGGCAGGCTCGCCCTGAGCAACGACATGATCCCGCGCAACACCGCCGGCACCGCGGTGCGCGCCGGCGACTACAACCGCTCGGACGGGTTCAGCCCCGGCCAGATCATCGTGACTCGCGTGCCGGGGCTCGACCTGCGCCGCAGCAAGGCCGTGCCGGTGACGAACATGGCGATGTCGTTCCGCGCCCAGGCGCCCATCGTCGTGATCGACGCGAGGACCGGCGAGCGCCAGCTGATCTGGGCCGAGCTCGACTCCCAGGCCTCGCGCCCGCGCGGACGCGCGCTTCTGATCCACCCCGGCGCCAACTGGCGCGAGGGCCGCCGCTACATCGTCGCGCTGCGAAACCTGAGGGACCGGAGCGGCCGCGAGCTCGGCGCCCGGCGCCACTTCCGCCAGTTCCGCAGCGGGCGGGCGAGCGGGCCCCGCGCGCGCCACTTCGAGGACATCTTCCGCCGCCTCGAGCGGGCCGGGATCGAGCGTCGCGACCTGTACCTCGCCTGGGACTTCACCGTGGCCAGCCGCCGCTCGCTCTCGGGACGCATGCTCTCGATCCGCAACCGCGCCTTCGCCGGGCTGGGCGACCGCAACCTGCGCGACCTGCGGGTCGAGGGGTCGGCCCCGCCGTTCACGGTCACCGGCACGCAGGACATGGGCGACGTGACGCGCGTGGACGGGAGCTTCACCGTTCCGTGCTTCCTGAACCGGCCCGGCTGCCCGCCGGGCTCGCGCTTTCAGCTCAACCGGCGCGGGCTGCCCGTCCGCAGCGCGGGAAACGTCCAGCAGGACCGCTTCGTCTGCCTCGTGCCAGAGAACGGCACGAACGGCCGCCCGCTGCTCTTCGGCCACGGCCTGTTCGGCGGCGCCGAGGCGGTCCTGAGCCTCGCGCCGCTGGTGGCGGCGAGCAACTTCGTCGCGTGCGCGACGGACTGGTCCGGCATGTCGAGCGAGGATCTTCCGACCGCCTTCTCGGTCACCGAGAACCTGTCGCGCTTCCGGAAGCTGACCGACCGCACCCAGCAGGGCTTCCTGAACTTCCTGTTCCTGGGGCGGCTGATGGTGCACCCGCAGGGCCTTGCGTCGCGCCCGGAGCTCGCCGGCAAGATCGACACGCGCAGGCTCTTCTTCGCAGGCGTGAGCCAGGGCGGCATCCTGGGCGGCGCCCTCACCGCCGTCGCGCCCGACTTCCAGCGCGCGGCGCTGATCGTGCCGGCCATGAACTTCAGCCTGCTGATCAGCCGCGCGACCCCGTTCGCGCCCTTCCAGGAGGTGCTGTACGACAACTACAGGGGCGGGGTGAAGCGGGCTCTCCTCGCGTCGATGATCCAGATCCTCTGGGACCGGAGCGATGCGAACGGCTACGCATGGCACATGACGCGCCGCCCGTACCCGAACACGCCGCGCCACACCGTGCTGCTGCACCAGGCGTTCGGCGACCACCAGGTGGCCAACGTGGCCACGGAGGTGGAGGCACGCGTGATCGGCGCGCGGCTGCGCACGCCGGCGCTCGATCCGGGCCGCAGCCGCGACGAGCGGCCGTTCTATGGCATCCGGCGCATCCCGAGCCTGCCGTGGAGCGGGAGCGCGCTCGTGGTCTACGACATCGGGCCTCCGCGCGGCGACCTCGGAACCCCGCCGCCGCCCGTCGGGAACGTGCCCCCCGAGGCGGGCGTCGATCCGCACGCGCGCACCGGCTTCGAGCCCGCGGCCGCGGCCCAGTTCTCCGAGTTCCTCAAGTTGGGCGGAGCGTTCGTGGACACCTGCGGCGGTGCGCCGTGCTACGCGGACGGCTGGACCGGGCCGTAAAGCCCGCGGGCTTTATCCTGGGTGGGCACATGGAGACAGGCACCTTCCGTGTAAAGAGCGGCCTCGCCGAGATGCTCAAGGGCGGCGTGATCATGGACGTGGTCACCGCCGAGCAGGCGAGGATCGCCGAGGACGCCGGCGCCGCGGCCGTGATGGCGCTCGAGCGCGTGCCCGCCGACATCCGTGCGGCGGGCGGCGTGGCGCGCATGGCGGAGCCCACGAAGATCGCGGAGATCCAGGAGGCGGTGTCGATCCCGGTGATGGCGAAGGCCCGGATCGGGCACTTCGTCGAGGCCCAGGTGCTCGAGGCGCTCGAGGTGGACTACATCGACGAGTCCGAGGTGCTGACCCCGGCCGACGAGGCGCACCACATCGACAAGTGGGCGTTCAAGGTGCCGTTCGTGTGCGGTGCGACGAACATGGGCGAGGCGCTGCGGCGGATCGCCGAGGGCGCCGCGATGATCCGCTCGAAGGGCGAGGCGGGCACGGGCAACGTCGTGGAGGCGGTGCGCCACATCCGCCTGATCACCGGCGAGATTCGCCGCCTGCAGGCGCTCAGCGCGATGGAGCTGCCCACCGCCGCGAAGGAGCTCGGCGCGCCGCTCGAGCTCGTGAAGGACGTAGCCGAGCGCGGCCGGCTGCCGGTGGTGCTGTTCTGCGCGGGCGGGATCGCCACCCCGGCCGACGCCGCGCTGATGATGCAGCTCGGCGCCGAGGGCAACTTCGTCGGCTCCGGCATCTTCAAGTCGTCCGACCCCGAGCGCCGCGCGCGCGCGATCGTCGAGGCCACGACGCACTACGAGGATCCCGAACGCGTGGCGGCCGCCTCGCGCGAGCTGGGCGAGGCCATGCCGGGCATCGAGATCGCCACGCTGGAGGCCGACGGCGGCCTCCTCCAGAAGCGCGGTTGGTGAGGAAAAGCATCGCTCCGGTCCGGGCCGAGCCCGGCCCCTCGCGCACGGCCCCGGCCATCGGCGTGCTCGCCCTCCAGGGCGACTTCGAGGCGCACGCCAAGGTGCTCACGGAGCTCGGCGCCACGGCCCGGCCCGTGCGGGTGCCGGCTGACCTCCACGGGCTCGACGGGCTGGTGATCCCGGGCGGGGAGTCCACCACGATGACACTCGGGATCGAGCGCGAGGGGCTCGTCGAGCCGCTGCGCGAGTTCGTGCGCAGCGGGCGCCCCACGCTCGGCACCTGCGCCGGCCTGATCATGCTCGACCGAGACCACCTCGGCCTGCTCGACGTCAGCGTGCGCCGCAACGCCTTCGGGCGCCAGCTGAACTCCTTCGAGGCGTCGCTCGACTTCGAGGGAGCCCCCCTCGCCGCCGTCTTCATCCGGGCGCCCTGGGTGGAGGAGCACGGAGAGACGGTTGAGGTGCTGGCCGATGTGGACGGCCACCCGGTGGCCGTTCGCCAGGGCAATATCCTCGCCGTGGCCTTCCATCCAGAACTCACGGACGAGCGCCGGCTGCACGGCTGGCTGCTCGAGCACGCAGGGGTGACCGCATGAGAGACAGCCGCGCCGAGGCGCTCGCACAGATCCTGGTTCGCTACTCGACCAAGGTCGCCGCGGGCGACGTCTGCGTCATCCAGTCGACCGCCGCCGCCGAGGTGCTGGTGCAGGCCGTGTACGAGGAGGTGCTGCGCGCCGGCGGGCTGCCCGTCATGCAGCTCACCACCGACGGCGCGCAGGCCGCCTTCTACGACCTGGCCGGCGACGACCAGCTCGACTGGATTCCGCCGACCTCGGAGTGGGCTGCGGAGAACGCCGACGTGCGCATCGCGATCATGGCCGACGTGAACGCGCGGGAGCTGTCGCGCGCCGATCCAAAGAAGCAGGCGCGCGTCCAGAAGGCCCGCAGGGGGCTGATGGAGACGTCGATGAGGCGCTCCGCCGCCGGCGAGTACCGCTGGGCGCTGACGCTCTTCCCCACGCATGCCTACGCGAGCGAGGCCGGGATGTCCCTGCGCGAGTACGAGGACTTCTACTACGCCGCCTGCCTCGCCACCGACGGCGAGCCGGTCACGGCGTGGCAGCGCCAGTCCGACCAGGTCATGCACCTCGCCGAGTGGATCGAGGGCACGGAGGAGGTGCACATCACCGCCCCCGGCACCGACATCACCCTGGGCGTGGCGGGCCGGCACTGGATCCCCTGCGCCGGCGAGCACAACATGCCCGACGGCGAGTTCTTCACCGGACCGGTCGAGGACTCGGCGAATGGCGAGATCGCCTTCTCGTTCCCGGCGAGCTACGGCGGGCGCACCGTGTCCGGCGTGCGTATGCGGTTCGAGGACGGGAAGGTGGTGGACGCCTCGGCCGAGCAGGGCGAGGACTTCCTGATCGAGATGCTCGACACCGACGAGGGCGCCCGGCGGCTGGGCGAGCTCGGCATCGGCACGAACTACGGGATCGCGACCGGCACGAAGGAGATCCTGCTCGACGAGAAGATCGGCGGGACCGTGCACATGGCGGTCGGGATGAGCTATCCCGAGACGCGCGGCGAGAACAGCTCCGCGGTGCACTGGGACATGGTCTGCGACCTGAGGCAGGGCGGCGCGATCACCGTAGACGGCGTCGAGCTGCAGCGGGACGGGAAGTTCCTGGTCTAGCGGCGTGGGGTCCGTCGGGTGAACCGTGGCCCGGACGTGAATAACCTCCCGAACGTGCCCTCGGCAGCCGCGCCCGGGAGCTTTTCACCGTCTAGCGGCCAAAACCTCACGCTTCCGTGAGCGAGGAGGGCAGGCGTGAGGTTTGCAACGCCTTGCGCCCAAACCACACCCTGCCCGGCCACGCACGGGGACGGCGGAAGGCGACCCGGCAACGAGCCCAACGCGATTGCGAGACGCGGGCGGACTAATGTGGCGCCGGACCAGGTGCTCCACGCCGGGCCCGCCGCGGAAGCGGCTCAACGGCCCGCCGGTCAGGCGGTCGGGGCCTGGGCCGCCCACGAGCAGCGCCCGCGTCCGGCTCGCCACACTCAGCCGATCCGCGCCCGCCCCGCCGTACATCACGATCCGTCTCACGCCCGCCGCCAGGCAGGCCACCTTGCGCGGGCCGAGGCGCCGGCAACCAGTACCCGCCCGCAGCGGCGCGGCGGCGTCGGCTATCCGCCAGGTGCGTCCGCGCCTGCGGGCGCTCAGCCGGTTCCTGATGCCAGGCGCGCCGCGGACGATCAGCACGTTGCGCCGGACGGAGGCCCTCCCTGCGGGGCGTGGCGCGGGCGCCGAGGGACGGAGCACACCTCCGCCGAGGCCCGTCCCGGCCGCCGGCGGATCCACCACCGGATCCGTGTCTCCGGCGGCAGCGGCCTGGCGGCCAGGGCCTGAGCCGTGTCGTAGTGGGCGCGGACCTCGTCCGCCGTCAGCGCGCGGATGGGGCGCCTGATCGGCGAACACGCCGAATAAACTTTGGCTCGCCATGTCCGGTCATTCCAAGTGGGCGTCGATCAAGCACAGGAAGAAGGCCGTCGACGCCAAGCGCGGCGCCCTCTTCACCAAGCTGTCGCGGGCCATTACCGTCGCCGCGCGCGAGGGCGGGGGCGATCCCGACGGCAACCCGTCGCTGGCGCTCGCGATCCAGAAGGCGCGCGACGCGTCGATGCCCAAGGACAACATCGAGCGCGCCATCGCCAAGGGCACCGGCGCGGACGCGGACGCCGATGCGTTCGAGGCGGTGCTCTACGAAGGCTACGGCCCAGGCGGCGTGGCGATCCTCGTCGAGACCCTGACCGACAACCGCAACCGCACCGGCTCGGAGGTGCGGCACACGTTCACGAAGCACGGCGGCAACCTCGGCGAGCCGGGCTCCGTGGCCTGGACCTTCGAGAAGAAGGGCGAAGTGGTGGTGGACGGCAGCCGCTACTCGGAGGACGACCTGCTCGCGGCGATCGACGCCGGCGCCGAGGACGTGGCGCTCGACGGGGACATCTGGGAGATCGTGACCGGCCCCGCCGACGTGAACGCCGTGCGCGAGGCGCTCGCCGCCGAGGGCGTGGAGATCGAGTCGGCCGAGCTGGTGCAGCGGCCGACCACTCGCACGCCGGTCGACGAGGACCGCGTCGGCACCCTGATGCGCCTGATCGAGGCGCTCGAGGAGCACGACGACGTTCAGGGGGTCCACGCCAACTTCGACGTGGACGCCGAGGTACTGGAGCGGGTCGCGGCGGCCTAAAGGGACTACCCCGGAGTTATCCCGACGCTGTCGAGGCGAGCTCGGATGCCGAGCGAGATCGTCCCACCGCCTCGACGCACCGGGGGGTGGGTAATCCCAGTACCGCATACGAGCATTGGAACTACCCACCCCCCTCGCGGGCCGCCCGCAATCGTGGCCGACCACGTTGCGCCGGTCGATGCCGCGCGCATCGAGGATCGCGACCACGTCCGCCACGCTTCGCGTGAGCCGGTACTCCTGGACCTGCGGGGGCTTGCCGGACTCACCGAATCCGCGGAGGTCCGGCACGACGACCCGAAGCCCCGCCTCGACGAGGGCGGGCACCTGCTTGCGCCAGACATGAGCGGAGTCGGGGAAGCCATGGAGCAGGACGACCGCCTGCCCTCGCCTTTATCGAGAAAGGCAAGCTCGACCTGCTCATGCCGGACCCGGTGCACGCCGGGCAGCGTGACGGCGCGTGTGGCGTCGTCACCGTCGCGCGAGAAGCTCCTGGCCGCGCGAAGCGGCGATCGCTCGGACCTCGAGCGCCTCTGCCGCCTGTGCGAGTGGCGCACCTGCACGCGCTGCCCCGTCGCCGGCGCCCTGAGCTGAGAGGGCAGGCGTCCGCGCTCAGGGTGACCCTTCGGGCACCCTTCGCGACCGCGCCGGACGCAGGCGTCCGGCGCTGGACGCAGAATCCCTCCTATTGGTGATCGTCCTCGGCATCGACCCGGGCACCGCGAACACGGGCTACGGGGTGGTTGTCTCGCGCGGCAGCACGCTCGCGGCGCTCGACGGCGGCGTGATCGAGACGCGGCCCGGGGCGCCGCTGGAGCGGCGGCTGGCGGACATCCACACGCGCGTGTGCGACCTGATCGCCGAGCACCGGCCCGTGGCGCTCGCCGTGGAGGACCTCTACTTCGGCCGCAACGTCCACTCCGCCTTCGCGGTCGGCCAGGCGCGCGGCGTGGTGCTGTTGTCGGCCGGCATCCACGGCGTTCCCTGCTTCTCCTACACCCCGCAGGCGGTCAAGCAGGCCGTCTGCGGCTCGGGCTCCGCGGCCAAGGAGCAGGTGCAGCGGATGGTGGGGGCCCTGCTGTCGCTCCCCGAGCCGCCGGCGCCCGACCACGCGGCGGACGCTCTCGCCGTGGCCATCTGCCACGCCAACGGCGCGCCGCTCGAGGCGGCTCTCGGGTGAGGCGCTGGCGGCGGCTGAGGCGGCGCCTGCCGTTGCGCCGGAGAAGGCGGGCGTTCGCATGATCGCCTCCGTGCGCGGCGAGGTCCTCACGCGCCTGCCGGGCGAGGTGGTGATCGAGGCCGCCGGCGTGGGCTACCGCATGGCCGTCTCGTCCGAGACCTTCGCGGCCGTGCCGGAGGCGGGCAGCGAGGGACGCCTCTTCACCCACCTCGTCCTGCGCGACGACGGCATGCACCTGTTCGGCTTCGCCACCAAGGCCGAGCGCGAGCTCTTCCTGATGCTGATCGGTGTCCAGTCGGTGGGCCCCAAGGTTGCGCTGGCGGTGCTCTCGGGCGGGACCCCGCGCGAGCTCCTCAACGCGATCGCCTCCGGCGACACCGCTCGCTTCCAGGCCGTGCCGGGCATCGGCAAGCGCACCGCGGAGCGCATCATCGTCGAGCTGCGCGAGAAGGTGGCCGGCAAGGTGTCCGACGAGATCGTGGTGCGCCGCACCCCGGCCGACGATCCGCGTTCGCTCGCACGGGAGGGCCTGCTCGGGCTCGGGTTCACGCCGCAGGAGGCGGACAAGCTGCTCGACCAGACCGACGGCGAGACGCCCGAGGAGCTGATCGCCGGCGCCCTGAAGGGGGCGCGATGACCATCCGCACGCCGGGCGTCGAGCGGATCCAGGACCCGGTGGAGCTTCCGGAGGACGACGCTCGACCGCTCGCTGCGCCCGAAGCGGCTCGAGGACTTCGTCGGCCAGGAGCGGGTCAAGGAGCAGCTCGGCGTCTTCATCGAGGCGGCCCGCGCCCGCGGGGAGGCGCTCGACCACGTGCTGCTGGCCGGCCCGCCCGGGCTCGGCAAGACCTCGCTGGCGCACATCGTGGCCAACGAGCTCGGCGTGGAGTTCACCCTCACGGCCGGGCCGGCGCTCGAGCGCAAGGGCGACGTGGCGAGCTATCTCACCGGACTAGAGCCGCGCAGCGTGTTCTTCGTCGACGAGATCCACCGCCTCCCGCGCGCGCTCGAAGAGACCTTCTATCCCGCCATGGAGGACCGCAAGCTCCCGATCACCGTGGGCCAGGGGGCGGGGGCGAAGGTGGTCACGCTCGACCTGCCCGCGTTCACGCTCATCGGCGCCACCACTCGCGCGGGCCTGCTCACCACGCCGCTGCGCGACCGCTTCGGCGTCTCGCACCGCCTCGACCTGTACACGCCGCCCGAGCTCGGCCGGATCGTGCGCCGGTCGGCCGGCATCCTGGGCGTGGAGATCGACGACGAGGGGGCGGAGCTGATCGCGTCGCGGTCGCGGGGCACGCCCCGGGTGGCGAACCGCCTGCTCAAGCGGGTGCGCGACTTCTCCGAGGTGCGGGGCGCGGGCTCCATCGACGCGCGCGTGGCGCGCGAGGCGCTGGAGCTGCTCGAGGTCGACGAGGCGGGCCTCGACCGGCTCGACCGCGACATCCTGCGCGCGATCTGCGGGAAGTTCGGCGGCGGCCCGGTCGGGCTGTCCACGCTGAGCGTGGTGGTGGGGGAGGAGCCCGACACGATCGAGGACGTCTACGAGCCGTACCTGTTGCAGCAGGGCTTTCTGATGCGGACCCCGCGCGGCCGGGTGGCGACCGATCTGGCGTTCGCCCACCTCAGGCTGGAGGCGCCTCGCGACGGCGCGCAGCGCCTCTTCTATTTCTTTGTTCTCGTCTCGGTCGGGCGCGGGGCACGTGCACTCTCGTGCGCACCCACACAACACACACACCTCAACCCCACACACATCAACAAATCCACCACCAAACAAAACACACTCAACAAAACACTCAAAACACACACCTAACACCACACAAACCACAAAACACTCACTCCAACCAAACAACACTCAAAACAAACACACAAACAAAAAACAACACACAACACTCACATCACCCAACACCAACAAACACAAAAACACACACACAACCCACAAAAACTACCCCACTTCACACTACACCACACCCACCAAACACCTCCCACACAACCTCAATCAATCACCACAACCCAACACACTTCACACTCACCAACAAGCACAACTACAACCACACCCACGCTACACCTATCATCACATATAGACTACAACACATACAGCTCATCCCCACCACCATCCACAAACCCACCAGCCACAGCAGTTACATGCAGCTGATCCAGAACGCGTAGTCACACCCTACGTCACGGTTCGAACAGCCTTCCCGCCCGCCTCCCCGAGCGATCTAGCTGGAGACCGAGCTAAATCACACTCCCAAACACTACCACCCTTCCTCCAGCACAAAACCTAACTCAAGAACTTCCTCCCCCAACCACACACCCCACTACCTCTACAACCCCCAACACACACACATCACACCTCTTATCCACCACACCTACTACTCCCCATCGCCCCACATCCCAATCACCCCAACCTACCATCATAACACCCAACTACTATCCTCAATCCCACACCCCTATACATCTCCCACACCTTCACACGCCAAAAAAAAAGCATGAGGCGTTCATGCCGATCTTCATCTGCCCGAACTGCGGGGACCGAAGCGTGTCCACGGAGCGCACCGCCGGCTTCCAGGAGCGCGCTCGCGCCTGCAAGAAATGCGGCTTCGGGTTCCTGTTCGAGCTCCTCGACGACTACTACCCGGCCCCCAACGCGGCCTTCTTCCTGCTCGACCAGCAGGGCCGCCTGATCGGCACCGGACGGGGGGCTCGCGAGCTGACCGGGCTGGGTGACCTCGACGTGATCGGCCGCCCGGTGTCGGACGTGCTGCGTCTGCAGTTCGAGAACGGCGACGACCACATCGCCACGGCGCTCGAGTGGGGCGTGCGCGTGCTCAACAAGCAGGTGGTCGTGCACGCGGAGGGCGACCGCCCTGAGGAGGCCAAGGCCGACATCTTCCCCGCCTATGACGAGGACGGCGGCCTCCTCCTCGTCCTGACGCCGCAATGACCAGCCGCACCCGCAACTTCGCGATCCTCGGCGTGGTGGCGATCCTGTTGGTGCTCGCCGCGCTCGTGATCGTGCCGGGTTCGCCGCTGTCGAAGGACACCAAGCTCGGCCTCGACCTCGAGGGCGGCATCGAGCTCGTCTACGAGGGGCGCCCGACGCCGCAGGTGCCGGAGGTTACGCCGCAGGCCGTCGACGACGCGATCGAGACGATGCGCAAGCGCGTGGACGCTCTCGGCGTGTCCGAGCCCGAGATCCAGCGCTCCGGGGCGGAGCAGATCTCGGTCGGGCTGCCGGACGTGACGAACGCCGAGCGTGCCCGCGAGCAGGTCGGCACCACCGCGCAGCTCCAGTTCTACGACTGGGAGCCGAACCTCCTCACCGACACCGAGGTCTACTCGGGCGGCGACGGCCTCTACGACGCCACGCTGGCGGCGTCGAAGGAGAAGGGCAAGGCCGAGCAGTCTGACGTCGTGCCGGGCTCGGGCGACACGCCAAGGAGGCCGACCGCAAGAACAACACCCAGGCGGACCGCTACTACCTGTTCGGTCCCGACAAGGCGCCGATCGGCCCCGACAAGCAGCCGGTTCGCACGGAGACCTATGAGCCCTCCGCGACCTGCGACGAGCTGCTTGCCGAGTACGACTCCGAGCCGGGTGAGCCGAACAAGTACCACAAGGACACCGAGTGCCTGACCGAGCTCGAGGAGCTGGGCCCGGGCGGGCCGCCGGACGGCTCGCGCGTGATCAAGGTCCCCGAGGGGGTCGTGGTCGTCGAGCAGGAGCGCCAGCCGAACCAGCCGCCGCAGATCAAGCGCTTCACGGTCCTGGAGGACGACTCGGAGCTGTCGGGCGAGGACATCCGCAACCCCGAGGCGGGCACCGACCCGAACACGAGCGCGCCGCTCGTGTCGATGGAGTTCAGCGACGATGGCCGCGAGGCCTTCGCGCGGGTGACCAAGCGGATCGCCGAGCGCGGCTTCAACCAGGCCACGCTCAACCCCGGTGTGCCGCGCGACCAGTTCCTGCAGAGCTTCGCGATCACGCTCGACGACCAGATCGTCTCGCTGGCGACGATCGACTTCCAGGAGAACCCCGAGGGCATCGACGGGCGGACGGGGGCACAGATCGAGGGCGTCGGCAGCTTTGACGACGCCAACGACCTCGCCGAGAGCCTTCGCATCGGCGCGCTCCCGATCGAGCTGAAGCTGATCTCGGAGACGCAGGTGTCGGCCACGCTCGGCCAGCAGGCGCTCGAGCAGGGCCTCACCGCCGGCGCGGCCGGCCTGGCCCTGACGATCATCTTCCTGATCGTCTTCTACCGCGTGCTCGGCCTGGTGGCCACCGGGGCGCTCCTGATCTACGCGGGCCTGCTGTTCGCGCTCGTCAAGCTGATCCCGATCACGCTCACGCTCCCGGGCATCGCCGGCCTGGTGCTGACCCTGGCGGTGGCGGCCGACGCCAACATCGTCATGTTCGAGCGAATAAAGGAGGAGGTGCGGGCGGGCAGATCGATCCCGGCGGCCATCTCGGCCGGCTACTCGAAGGCGCTCAGGACGATCATCGACGCCAACGTCGTGACGATCGGCGTGGCGTTCATCCTGTTCACGCTGGCCACGGCCGGGGTGAAGGGGTTCGCGTTCACGCTCGGCGTCGGCACGATCATCTCCCTGTTCACGGCCGTGCTGGGCACGTCGGCCATCCTCGGCTCGATGGCGCGCTCCCGGCTGCTGCGGCGGCCCAGCGCGCTCGGCGCCGGGCCCGAGCGCGTGGACTTCTCGCGGTTCGACTTCATGGGCAAGTCGCGCTGGTTCTTCTCGGCGTCGGGCGCCATCCTGGCGGTGGGCGCGTTGGCGATCGCCGGGCTCGGGATCAACTTCGGCATCGACTTCGAGTCGGGCACCCGGATCACGGCGCCGCTCGAGCAGCCGGCTAGCGTGGACGAGGTACGGGGCGCGCTCGAGCCGCTTGGCTACGGCGACGCGAAGATCCAGGAGGTCGACGACCCGGAGCTGGGCCAGAACGTGAAGCAGATCTCGGTGGCCGAGCTCGAGCCCGACGAGGTGGACGAGGTCCGCGGGGCGCTGGACGAGGAGTTCGGGGTGGCCGCCGGGGACTTCTCCTCGAGCTCGATCGGGCCCACCTTCGGCGAGCAGATCGCGCGAACCGCGCTGATCGCGGTGATCGCCTCGCTGCTGCTGATCGCGATCTACATCGCGTTCCGCTTCGAGGTCAAGTTCGCCGTGCCGGTCCTGATCGCGCTCGCGCACGACCTGCTGATAACCGCCGGCGTATACGCACTGACCGAGCGGGAGCTGACCACGGCGACCGTGGCCGCCCTGCTCACGATCATGGGGTACTCGCTGTACGACACGATCATCGTGTTCGACCGAATACGCGAGAACGTGCCGCGCATGCCGCGCGCGACCTTCTCGCAGATCGCGAACCGGTCGATGTCGGAGGTGCTCACCCGATCGCTGGCAACGAGCTTCACGGTGCTCATGCCGGTGGGGGCGCTGCTCCTCTTCGGCGGGGAGACGCTGAAGGACTTCGCTTTCGCCCTGCTCGTGGGCGTGGCGTCGGGCGCCTACTCGTCGATCTTCATCGCGACGCCGGTGCTGGTGGAGTGGAAGGAGCGCGAGCAGGTCTACATGCGCCGCCGCCGGCTGGTGATGGAGCAGCACGGCGGCCTGGTGCCGGCCTTCGCGACCGGTTCCTTCGCCGAGGAGACGGCGGTGCCCGCGGCCCCCGTGACCGCGGCGGCGGGCGCCCGCGACAGCCGCTCGAGCCGCGCCTCGCGCCGCGCGGCGCAGCGCCGGTCGGGCGCCGCGCCGCCACGGAGCGCGGAGCCGCAGCCGCCGGGTGCGCCGCCGGCCGCCGCTGCGCCGCCGGCCGCCACGCCGCCGCCCGCCGGCGCCCCGCCGCGCGCCACGACACCGCCGGCCGGCGCTCCGCCGCCCGCCACGACTCCGCCGGCCGCCGCCCCCGAGCCGTCCGACGCCGGCACGGCCGAGCCGCCGGTGCCGCGAGGCGAGCCCGCTCCGCCTGCCGAGCCCGCTAGGCCTGCCGAGCCCGCTCCGCCTGCCGAGCCCGCTCCGCCTGCCGAGCCCGCTCGGCCCTCCGAGCCCGCTCCGGCCGGCGACGTCGCGCCGTCGTCCCGCCCCGCATCGCGCACCACCTCCACGGCCGGCGACGGGGCGCCGGGCCAGCGTCCGAAGCCGAAGTCGAAGCGCCAGCGGGCGAGAAAGAAGCACGGTCGCCGATGAGCCTCGTCGTCTGGGTCATGATGGGAATCGCGGTCTGGCACTTCACGGTGTTCGTGCCTGACCGCTTCTGGGGCGGCATCGTGGGGGCGTTCTGCGCCGCCTGCATCTCGTCCGCCCTGTTTGGCTTCATCGTCAACGGCGCCACCGTTCCCGGGCGGAGTGACACGGACCTGGTCCAGGCACTCGTCGCCATCCCGGGGGCGGCGATCGGCCTCGCCATCTCGTACTGGTACGGCGCTCGCGTGGACCGCGAGCACGGCATCGACCACGGCTTCACCCGCGCCGGCTCGCACTGATGGAGCCGCTCCGGGCGAGCGTGACCGTCGAGACGCCGCCCGAGCGGGCCTTCGAGCTGTTCACCGAGGGGATGGGCACCTGGTGGCCGAGGGAGTTCTCCTGGTCGCAGGACAAGCTCGAGGAGATCCACTCGTGGGAGCGCCACGGCGACGGGGCGCAGGAGTACCGCGATGGTTTCGAGCAGGCCGGCGCGTGGCCCTACGCGCTGGAGCGCTTCGCCGCGGCTGCGGCGAAGTAGCCATGTCGCCCGCTAGGCCCGGCCGGGGTCGCGGGCCTTGAAGAAGAAGCCGCCGATGCCGGTCACCCGCGCCATCAGTCGCGCAGGCCGATGCGCCGGTCGAACCCGGCCGGGGCGTGGATGTTGAGGATCCGGACCGCGGTGTCGGTGTCGTTGCGGAAGGCGTGCTCCACGCCCGGCGGCACCAGGACGAACGTGCCTTGCGGCGCGGTCACCTCCTCGTCGCCGAGGAGGAAGGTCAGCTCGCCGTTGAGGATGTAGAAGGCGTCGTCCTCGCTGTCGTGGACGTGGGCCTCGAGTTCGCGGCCGGGGGCGAAGTCGATGATCCCGAACGTGAACCGGGGCGTGTCGGCGGTCCGGGCGAGGAACTCGACATTTCCGACCCGGTGCCCCTCGCCGGGCGGGACGACGATCGCTCTGGGTGACATGCCGGAATCCTCTCAGAGGCGCCGGTGTGTGCCAACGAATGTGTCATGCTAGGCACATGCGTGTGCACATCAACCTCGAAGACGAGTTGGTCCGCGAGCTCGACCGGCGCGCCGGTGTGCGCGGCCGCAGCGCGTACATCGCTGCGACGCTCCGGCGCGCGCTCGAGGACGAGCGGCGCTGGGAGCGGATCGCCTCCGCCGTCGGGTCTCTCGAGGCCAGCGGGCACGATTGGGATGACGATCCCGCAGGCTGGGTCGCCTCCCAGCGGCGGTCGGACACGCGCCGGGTCGGCTGAGGCATGCCGGTGCTCCTCGATACCACGGTTTTGATCGACGTCCTGAGAGGACGGGGTGCGGCGAGCCGATTGCTCGACTTGCGCTCCTCGGGCGAGGTTCCCTTCGTGTGCTGCATCAATGTCGAGGAGATCTGGCGCGGCATCAATCCCGTCGAGGAGGAGCACGCCGACACGCTGGTGGGCGGATTGCGTCTCGCCGAGCTTGGCCTGGCGGAGGGAAGGCGCGCCGGGCGCTGGCGGCGCGACGCGGCGGCCAGGGGCACCACGCTCTCCCAGGCGGATTGCCTGATCGCCGCGGCGGCGGTCGGCGTGGGTGCACGGCTCGCCACCGGCAACCCGAAGCACTTCCCGATGGAGGAGCTCGACGTCGAGCACTGGCGCGCCGGCGCCTGATGGGGCGGGCTCGCCCGTTCCGTCCGCTTCGCCTCACAGGATGGGGCGGATGCAGTCGAGGCCGACAAGATGGGTGTGCGAGCCGTACGACGTCGGGCTGGCCGAGCGGCTTGCGGCCGGGCTCGGGGTTTCGCGGCCGGTCGGCGCCATCCTGGCGCGGCGCGGATTCGCCGACGTGGACCAAGCGCGGCGCTTCATCGCGGCGGAGGAGAGCCACGACCCGCTGACGCTGCCGGGGGTGCCGGAGGCGTGCGAGCTGATCCTCACCCATCTGCGCCGTGGCTCGCGGATCGCGGTGTTCGGCGACTACGACGTGGACGGGGTCTGCTCAACCGCCATCCTCGTTCGCGCCCTACGCGCCCTCGGCGGCGATCCGGTCTGGGAGCTGCCGAGCCGCTTCGATGAGGGCTACGGGCTCTCGACCGTCGCGGTCGAGCGGCTCGCGGCGCGCGGCGTGGACCTGCTGGTGACCGTCGACTGCGGCGTCACCGCGGTCGAGCAGGTCTCCGCGGCGCAGGCGGCAGGCCTCGACGTCGTCGTGACCGACCACCACCGGCCCGGCGACGTGCTGCCGGACTGCGTGGTGGCGCACCCGGCGCTGGGGGCCTACGGCTGTCCCGAGCTGTGTGCCTCCGGCGTTGTGCTGAAGCTCTCCGAGGCGCTCCATGGGGCCGCCGGCGGCGATCCGCGTGCCGCTGACGAGGACCTCGACCTCGCCGCACTTGCCACCGTCTGCGATCTCGTCCCGCTGCGCGGCGAGAACCGCCGCATCGTGCGCGAGGGCCTCGTCGCGCTCGCGCGCACCCGCAAGCCCGGCCTGCGCGCGCTGATGGCGGTGGGCGCCGTCGCGCCCGCCGAGCTGACCGAGCACGCGCTCGGCTTCCGGCTCGGCCCGCGCATCAACGCGGCCGGCCGGATGCGGCGCGCCGACGCCGCGCTCGAGCTGCTCCTCACCGACGACGGCGCCCGCGCGGACGAGGTCGCCCACGAGCTCGACCTGCTCAACCGCGACCGCCGGGAGGCCGAGACCCGCATCCTGTTCGCCGCCGATGCCGCCTGCCTGCCGCAGGCGAGCCAAGCGGCGATCGTAGTGGCGGGGGAGGGGTGGCACCCCGGCGTGGTTGGGATCGTGGCGTCGCGGCTGGTCGAGCGGTGGCGGCGACCCTGCGTGGCGATCGCCCTGGAGGACGGCTCGGGGCGCGGCTCGGGCCGCAGCATCTCGTCCTACGACCTGCACGCCGGCCTCGCCGCCTGCGCGCCGCATCTCTCGCGTTTCGGCGGGCACCGCATGGCGGCGGGCGTGGAGCTGGACGCCGCCGCCGTGGAGCCGTTCCGCCGCGCCCTGGCCGCACACGCGGGCGAGGCGCTCGCGCCCGCGGACCTGATCAAAGTCGAGCGAGTCGACGCCGTGGTGCCGGGCGGCGTGCTCGGCCTGGAGCTCGCCGAGGAGATGGAGGCGCTGCGACCGTTCGGGATGGGCAACCCGCAGCCGACGCTCCTGGTGCCGGCCGCGCGCTTCCAGCACGTCACCGGGATGGGGGAGGAGGGCGAGCACGCCCGCTTCACCCTCGTGACGGCGGGCGGGGCGCGCTCCCGCGGCGTGGCGTTCGGCTCGGCGCCGAAGACGCTGGCGGCGGCGTCGGCGGACAACCACGACATCGCGCTCCGCCTGGAGCGAAATCGCTGGAACGGGATGGTGGAGCCGCGCGTGATCCTGCGCGCCCTGTGCCCGACGAAGCCCGGCGAGCTGCGCGTGCTGGGCGAGGACGGTTCCTTCTGGGAGCGGCTGGAGCGGGCGCTGAAGCGCGAAGGCCGCGGAGGCGCCGGACGGGAGCCGCCCGGGGTTGGCCGCGAGCCGGTCGATCGCCGTGGTGAGGGCTTCGCCGGAGTCGCGGGGGACCTCTTCTCGAGCGGCGGAACCGTGGTGGTCGCCGTCGCCGACGTTCCGCGGCGTCGCGATGGGCTCGAGGCGATCGTCGCCGGACTCGCGCCCGGCGGAATGCCCGTCGCATCGTGGGATGCCATCGCGGCCGATCCCGGGCTTGCCACTTCCTTCGACCACCTCGTCGCCCTCGACCCCCCGCCGGGAGGACGGGCCGATCCCCTGCTACGCGCCGATCACCCGTCGGCCGGCGGTCCCCGCGCACAGCTCGCCTGGGGGCCCGCCGAGGCGGAGTTCGCACTCCTCGTCTTCCGCGCCGAGCTCGACCTGAGGCCCGCGCTCACCGACGCCTACCGCGCCCTGCGCGCGCTGCCGCACGGAGCCGGCCACGATGCCCTCGAGGCCGCGCTCGTCGGCAACGGTCGCTACCCCCGCGCGCCGGAGATGTGCGCCCGGATGCTCGCCGTCCTGATCGAGCTCCAGCTCGTCGACGTGGATCTCGACCAACTCTCATGCCGCGTGCGCGAGGGGATCAGCGCGGACCTCGACCGATCGCCCACCTACCGCGCATGCGACCGGCGCCTCGACATCGTCGAGCGAGCCCTCGCCGCCGAGCTGCCCGGGCGGCGCCAGAGAGCCCGCGCCGCCTGACCCATCCACCCGTGTCCGGGAGCGCCCCGATGGCGCGCCCCCGGACCCCCAAACCGTCCCAGTGAGGTGCTCGTGCGCGTATACGCGTAAAGATTGTCCCTTCGCGCCGAGATTTCGCGATTTCGAGGCATAACTTCCGGCCTTCGTGGCATTAAAGGAGGCGATGAGGAGGGCAAAGACTTCTCGGCGACATGGGCACGCGAGCCGCGTGGGGTTCGGCGCGGTGGTCTGCATGCTCTCGGCCGTCGCCGCCTCTCCCGTGCACGCCCAGACGCCGCTCGGACTCGACGCGGAGGCGACGGTCGAGCAAGCGGTGCAACCGGTGGCCGGAGCGACCGAGCCGGTGAAGCAGGCGACGGAGCAGGTCGCGCGCACGACCGAGCCGGTCGTCGACGCGACGGCCCTGCGGCAGGCCGGTTGTCGACGCGACGGCCCAGCTGGCCGGCGCGGCGGAGCCTGTCGCCGAGGCGACCGCTCCGGTTGCCGACGAATCGGGGCCCGTGGTGGACGCGACGGCGAAGGTGGCCGACGTGGCTGAGCCTGTCGTCGATGCGGCCGCTCCGGTTGTGGGTGCGGCGGGGCCGGTGGTGGACGCGACGGCGAAGGTGGCCGACGTGGCTGAGCCTGTCGTCGATGCGGCCGCTCCGGTTGTCGGTGCGGCGGGGCCGGTCGTCGACGCGACGGCGAAGGTGGCCGGCGCGGCTAAGCCTGTCGTCGATGCGGCCGCTCCGGTTGTCGGTGCGGCGGCGCCGGTCGTCGAGGCGACGGCGAAGGTGGCCGACGTGGCTAAGCCTGTCGTCGATGCGGCCGCTCCGGTTGTCGGTGCGGCGGGGCCGGTCGTCGAGGCGACGGCGAAGGTGGCCGGCGTGGCTGAGCCGGTCGTCGATGCGGCCGCTCCGGTTGTCGGTGCGGCGGGGCCGGTCGTCGAGGCGACCGTGCATGTCGCCGGTGCCGCCAAGCCCCTCCTCGATGCGACCGCAGAGGCCGCCGGGGCGGCCAAGCCCCTCGTCGACACCGCCGCCCGCGTAACCGGCTCGGTGGCGGCGCCCGTCGTTCGCCTGGTGGCTCCGGTGGCCCCGGTGGTCGGCGTGGTCCATGACCTGGCCGCGCCGGGCGCCGGCGGGCAGCCCGGAGGCGACGGCGCAGCGCGGCTGGCGGGCGGCGTCCTGGGACGCGGCTCCGGCGGGCCCCCGAGCGGCGCCGACAGCATCCCGTCGCAGGGTGCCGCCGGCGTCGCTCCCGCCTGCCCGCCGGCCAGACCGCGACGGGGGGCGTCCCGATCCAGGGCGTCTCGGCCCCGATCGGTGCCGACCCCAACACCCCGGTTCTGCCGATCTCGGCGACCGACCGGCCCGACAGCAGGGCGGCGCCCGACCGTCGCGCCGCAGCCGGAGCCGAGCCCGCCCACAGCCCGGCCCTCCCCGCCGTGCTCACCACCGAGCCGCTCCCGGGAGCCGCCCAGCCGATCACGGCGGTCGGGCACCCGACCGCTTCCCACGACGGGCGCCCCGGCCATGCCGCGCCCGAGAAGCAGCCCACGCCGGCGCCCTCCGCGCCCGCCGGCACCGCCGCGGCCAGCGCCGGCTCCGCGGCGCCGGTGCTCGCGCTCATCGCGCTGCTGCTCCTGGCCGCCCCAAGCCTTTCTCGCTTCCTCCGGACGGTGCCGGCATTCCTGCGGCCGTCGCCGTTCATCGTCGCGCTCGAGCGCCCTGGCTAACCGACCAGCGGTCTAGTCCAGGGCCGTGCCGGGGGCCCTCCACCCGCCCGGCATGAACGAAGCAACTCGAGTCAAGAAAGGCAAGACCGATGAGAAAACTCACGGGTTTGGCGGCGCTGGTCGCCGCCATGGCCCTGGGAGCGGTACCCGCCTCGGCGGGGCTGCCGGTGCCCGATCAGGGCAACAGCAGCGGAATCACCCAGGGCAACAACGAAGCAACCGGCGGCACAGCAAACGCCACCGGCGGTGACGGCGGAAACGCCGACACCGGCAACGTCCAGGTCCTCAACGGCAACGCGGTCTCCGTGTCGGTCGGGGGCCAGGAGAGTGAGGCGAGCGCCGAGGGCGGCGACACGTCCGCGCAGAGCGGCGACGCCTACGGCGGAGACGGCGGCGACGCCGAGGCCTACGGCGGCGACGCTGACGCCTCGAACAACGCCGGCGTCGTGCAGGAGAACGAGCAGTCCGGCAGCGGTCAGGGATCCGGTTCCACGCAGGAGAACGGGTCCACGATCGAGCAGGGCGACAACACGGCCACCGGCGGCAACGCCGAGGCAACCGGCGGTCGCGGCGGCAACGCCAACACCGGAAACACCCAGATCGGGAACGGCAACTCGATTGCCATCTCGGTCGGCCCCGGCGAGTCCGAGGCCGAGGCCAAGGGTGGCGACACCTCCGCGAAGAGCGGCGACGCCTATGGCGGCGACGGTGGCGATGCCAAGGCCGTTGGTGGCGACGGCGACGCGTCCAACAACGCGTATGTCGAGCAGGAGAACGAGTCGAGCGGCGGCTGGAAGGACCACAGGTCGTCGGGCGGGTCGAAGCCCGGTTCGCATTACGACAAGGGCTGCGGCTGCGACTCGAAGAAGGAGCACGATTCGGGCTCGAGCCAGAGCAACGAGTCGAGCGTGACGCAGGGAGACAACGAGGCCAAGGGCGGCGACGCCAACGCCTCCGGCGGTGACGGCGGCAACGCCGACACCGGTAACGAGCAGAAGGGCAACGGCAACGCCTTCGCCTTCTCGAAGAGCGAGGGCCAGGAGCACGACCCCTGCTCCTGCAAGGGCAAGGACGACCACCACGGCAAGGGCCGCCATGACGGCGACAGCTCCGAGGCCGAGGCCAAGGGTGGCGACACCTCCGCGAAGAGCGGCGACGCCTATGGCGGCGACGGTGGCGATGCCAAGGCCGTTGGTGGCGACGGCGACGCGTCCAACAACGCGTACGTCGAGCAGGAGAACGAGTCGAAGGCGAAGGACCGTGACGGGGACAGCTCGCAGAGCAACACGTCCCACGTCGAGCAGGGCGACAACACCGCCACCGGCGGTGACGCCAACGCCTACGGCGGTGGCGGCGGCAACGCCGACACCGGCAACGAGCAGAAGGGCAACGGCAACGCCTACGCTCGCTCCGAGGCCAAGGACGAGGGGCGCCCGCAGACCGCGATGCACCCCTGCATGTGCCAGTCGTGGAAGCCTCGCGGCGGCATCTGGAGCTCCGAGGCCGAGGCCGAGGGCGGCGACACCTCCGCGAGGAGCGGCGACGCCTACGGCGGCGACGGCGGCGGCGCCCGCGCGAGCGGTGGAGACGCCGATGCGTTCAACCGCGCGTGGGTGTCCCAGCGCAACGAGCGCGACCTGATTGGGGGTGGGCGCTACTAACGATGCCGGGAAAGCTCCCGGCGGGCTTCGGCCCGCCGGGGGCGGCCCCCGCCCATGGACCGAAAAGACAAGAGCGGCCCGTGCCGGTGAGCAAGCCCCACGCGCCGCAGGCCGAGGAGCAACGGCTCCTCGAACGCTGGCTCGAGCGCCGCGACCGCGCTGCGCGCGATGAGCTCGTGCGGCGGCTGCTGCCGATCGCTCGCCGGCTGGCCCGGCGCTACAACGGCCTGGGCGACTCCTTCGACGACCTGGTCCAGGTGGCCGCGGTGGGCATCCTGAAGGCGGTGGACCGGTACGACTCCGGGCGAGGCGCGCCGCTGTGGGTGTACGCCGAGCGGATGGCGGACGGAGAGCTGCGCCACCACCTGCGCGACACCGGCACCCTCCTCCACCTCCCGCGCGCCCTGCACGCGCGCCTGATGGCCGTCATCCGCACCGCGGCGAGGCTCCCGCCGCATCCCGGCGGCGGCCCCCGCACCGACGAGATCGCCGCCATCCTCGAGCTGAGCCGCGCGGAGGTAACGGACGCCCTGCAGGCCGGCTCCGCGCTCGACGTGCGCTCGCTCGACCAGCCCGCCCCGGGCCGCGACGACCGCCCGCCGGCGTATGCCGATCGGCTGGGCGCCGAGGACAAGGGCTTCGAGCTTGTCGAGGACCGCTCGGTGATCGACCGGGCGTGGCGTTCGCTCGATCCCCGCGCGCGGGAATCGCTCGTGCTGCGCCTCGTCCACGACCTGACCTACCGCGAGATCGCCGAGCGTCTCGGCATGTCCGTGACCCACGTCGTGCGGCTCGTGACGCGCTCGCTCGAGCGGCTTCAAACCGTCGCCCGTGCCTCCGAGGGCAATTGAGCCCATCGGGCCCAGCGTCGCGCCCCGCGTCTAAACTCGAAGTCATGCCGAAGCTCCCCCGCACGACTGCGAAGCCGGGGACTCCCACGGCCTCGAAGGCGCCGGCGAAGCCGGGCAAGCCCGCGAGCGACGGCAAGTCGTCGGCGGCGGCCGCGCGCCGCACGGCGGTCAAGCGGAAGGTCCGCAGCGACGGGGCCTCCCGGGACGGCCGCAATTTCGAGCGCCATCCGGTCGACGAGCACACCCGCCACGCCCCGGTGGGACCCAGGGCGAGGCTGACCGACGACCAGCGGGTTCTGCTGGGCGACCTCTTCGCGGTCGTCGAGGAGCACGCTGACGAAGCGGCCGAGCGGGTCGACCGCGAGCTGGTCGAGAAGTCGTTCGTGTTCGCCTGCGACCGTCACGCCGACCAGCGCCGCGCCAGCGGCGAGGACTTCATCATCCACCCGATCGGCGTGGCCAAGATCTGCGCCGGCATGCGGCTCGACACGGCCACTCTGTGCGCGGCCCTGCTGCACGACACGGTCGAGGACACGAGCGCCTCGCTCGACGAGGTCAAGACCGAGTTCGGGGAGGAGATCGGCGCGCTCGTGGACGGCGTCACCAAGCTCTCCGGGGTCACGTTCCAGAGCCGCGACGACCGCCAGGCCGAGAACTACCGCAAGATGCTCGTCGCGATGGCCCAGGACATCCGGGTCATCCTGATCAAGCTCGCCGACCGGCTGCACAACATGCGCACGATCGGCTCGATGCCGAAGCCAAAGCAGCAGGAGAAGGCGAAGGAGACGCTCGAGATCTTCGCCCCGCTGGCCCACCGACTCGGCATCCATGCAATCAAGTGGGAGCTGGAGGACCTCGCCTTCGCGACGCTCCATCCGCGCAAGTACAACGAGATCAAGCAGCTGGTCTCGCAGCAGCGCGACGAGCGCGAGGCCTATGTCGCGCGCGCCGGCGAGTACCTGGAGAACGAGCTTGGAGCGGTCGGGATCGAGGCCGACATCTCGGGCCGCGCCAAGCACTTCTACTCGATCTACTCGAAGATGACGAAGAAGGGGCGCGAGTTCAACGAGATCTACGACCTGACCGCCATGCGGGTGATCGTCGACTCGGTGAAGGACTGCTACGGCGCCGTCGGCGTGATCCATTCGCTCTGGAAGCCGCTTCCGGGGCGCTTCAAGGACTGGGTCGCGATGCCCAAGTTCAACATGTACCAGGCCCTCCACACCACGGTGATCGGGCCCGAGGGCCGGCCGCTCGAGATCCAGATCCGCACCATGGAGATGCACCGCACGGCCGAGTTCGGCGTGGCGGCGCACTGGATCTACAAGGAGGACGGCGGCGCGCCGGTGGAGGAGAAGGTGGAGTGGCTGCGCCACCTGCTCGACTGGCAGCACGAGACGAGCGACCCGCAGGAGTTCGCCGAGACCCTGAAGGCCGACCTGTTCGAGGACGAGGTGTTCGTCTTCACGCCGAAGGGCGAGGTCAAGTCGCTCGCCGCCGGCGCCACCCCGCTCGACTTCGCCTACTCGATCCACACCGACGTGGGACACCGCTGCGTGGGCGCCAAGGTCAACGGCAAGATCGTGCCGCTCCACTACGAGCTCGAGTCGGGCGACATCTGCGAGGTGCTGACCTCGAAGAAGGAGCGCGGGCCCTCGCGCGACTGGCTGGCACTCGCGAAGACCACGCGAGCGCAGTCGAAGATCCGCGCCTGGTTCAAGCGCGAACGCCGCGAGGACTCGGAGCGGACCGGGCGCGAGCTTCTCCACGAGAACATGAAGCGCGCAGGGCTGCCGCCGCAGAAGCTGGTCGGCTCGCCGCTGCTGGCGGACGTGATCCGCGAGATGGGCTTCAAGAAGGGCGAGGACTTCTACATCGCGCTCGGCCAGGCGAAGATCTCGCCGAAGACGGTCATCGGCAAGCTGATGGGGCGCCTCAAGGAGGGCGAGGCGGCGGTGGAGCCGGCCTCCCCGGCCTCGGAGCTGCTCGAGCGCAAGGAGACGCCCAAGAAGACTGCCGCCTCCTCGACCTTCGGGATCCAGGTGGAGGGCGTCGAGGACGTGATGCTGCGCCTCGCCAAGTGCTGCCGGCCGGTGCCGGGCGACCCGATCGTGGGCTACATCTCGCTCGGCAAGGGCATCACGATCCACCACGACAACTGCCCGAACGCGCAAGCGCTGATGAAGAACCCCGAGCGCTTCACGAAGGTGGCGTGGGAGGGCGACACCTCGGCGCCGTTCCGCGTGGAGCTCCAGATCGACGGCTGGGACCGCCACCGGCTGCTGGAGGATCTGTCGCGAACGTTCGCCGAAACCGGGATCAACATCCTCGAGGCCCGCTGCACGGTGGTGCACCCGATGGTGAAGAACCGCTTCGTGGTCGAGGTGGGGGACACGCAGGCGCTGAAGACCTGCATCGCGCGACTGCGGAACATCGACTCGGTCTTCGACGCGTATCGGGTCACGCCGACGGCTAAGGCCCGGCGCGCGTATCCCACCCGCTGAGCCCGTCGCTACTTCAGCCGCCCATTGTAACACGCAGTCGCCCCCGCCGTCAGCCTCGGGCCGCCAGCCTGCGCGACGTGCCCGTCACCGGCCCGACAGACGATCCCGAGGCCACGCTGCGACGCCTGCTGCGCGAGAACTCGCTCCCGCAACCCGACGAGGTGCTTCCTGAGGAGGACGGCGGCATCCTTTGCCTGTGGCACGAGCAGAAGGTCGCGGTGATCATCGAGGTCGGCGAGGACCGTCCTCGTCAGGTGTAGTTCATGGCTACGGTTGCTGGCATGGCAGCGATGTCTCGGTTCGTGAGCTGCGGAATCGCACCGCCGAGGTCCTCCGTCGGGTCGAGGCGGGCGAGCGCCTGCGTGTGACAGTCGACCGCAGGCCCGTCGCCGAACTTGCTCCGCTGCCGAGCCCGGATGTATGGGTGCCGCGGCAGCGCGCTCTCAATGCACTCGTGCAAACGGACGCTGCGCTCCGCGGGGAGTTGGCCGAGGCGCTTCCCGGACACCGTCGACGAGCCGTGAGGGGCCTGCTCGCCACTTCGGTCTTCATCGCCGATGAGCGGGGACGCGAGTTGGTGACCGATCAACTGCCTGATGAGGCGGCGGTCTCTGTAGTCACGCTGGCCGAGTTGGAGTTCGGCGTACACCAACCTCTCAGTCTCTTCGATGTCGCTACCGTTCCGCCGGAGTGCCCGCCACACAATTGGGGGTACCTGACGCCACGGGGGCCTTCTTGACGTTCTTCCCAAGCACTTTCTCGCGCGGCGCGCTGGTCGCCGTCCTCGCTGCGCTGGCTTGCCTGGCTGCGCCGGTGGCTGGCGCGGGTGCCCAGACGGTGCTTGACACCACCATCGAGTCCGGGCCGCTGCCTGTGTCCGACGACACGACGCCCGAGTTCGTCTTTTCCGGTACGGACGCCGTCCGCTTCGAGTGCCGAACCCTTGAAATCGACACCAGTTTCGACCAGTGCGTTTCCCCGGTTACGCTCGATCCGCTCGATGACGGCGTATACGTCTTCGAGGTCAGGGGGGTCGATATGGACGACAACCCCGACACCACGCCCGCTAGTCAGACCTTTAGGGTCGACACCGACGCCCCGGACACAACGATCGTCTCCGGTCCCACTGGGCCGACGAACGACGTCACCCCGGCGTTCGCCTTTACGAGCTCGGAGGCCGGCGGCTCGTTCGATTGTTGGGTCCACAAGCCCGATGAGACCGCGCCTGGCTTTGCGCCGTGCTCATCTGGGACTGAGCTGTCTGAGCTTGCCGCGGGCGACTGGGTCTTCGAGGTCAGGGCCGTGGACATGGCCATGAATCCAGATGACACGCCTGACAGGCGGAGCTTCAGTGTGGACACAACCGCCGCCGACACGACAATCGTCTCAGGCCCCACCGGACTAACCAACGACGCCACACCTGACTTCGCCTTCACCAGCACGGAGGCTGGGGGCTTCGAGTGCCGACAACATCTTGTAGGAGGGACCGCGCCGGCGTTCGCCCCGTGCACGTCCCCGCACGCGCCCGGCCCGCTCGGCGACGGTTCCTACGTCTTCGAAGTCAGGGCCGTCGACGCCGCTGGCAACAGCGACGCGACGCCGGCCCGGAGCAGCTTCCAGATCGACACCACCCCACCCGAAACCACCATCACCGGCGGCCCGGGCGACACCACCTCCGCCACCGCCGCCTTCCTGTTCTCGGCGCCCGGCGCCGCCCGCTTCTCCTGTCGCCTCGATGGCGGCAGCTGGCATCCTTGCGCGTCGCCTCAGGCCTATTCGTCCCTGAGCCTTGGCTCGCACCGGTTCGAGGTCACTGCGGTCGATGAGGCCGGGAATGAGGATCCGACTCCCGCCCAGCACGCTTGGCAGGTGCTGCGGCCTGGCCTCGTGATCCCCTCGACGGTGACGCAGGCGGTCGCCCTCGCCAAGGAGCTCGTGCAGATGCGGAGGGCGCTCGCGAGGATTCGGCTGCGCACGCTGGCACGGCGGCGGTCTGTCCTGTTCAAGACCTTCGACGCTCTCACCGCCGGCACCGTCGAGATCCGGGCCAGGACTCGGGTCCGAGGGCCGCGCGGTCGCCGCTGGATCGGCGTGCTGGTGGGGGAGAGGGAGGTCTCGAAGGCCGGCCCGCACCGGGTTCGCGCCAAGGTGACGAAGAAGGGACGCGGGCTCGCCCGGCGGCGGAAATCGCTCCCCCTGGAGCTGCGGTTGAGCTTCACAGATCTCGCCGGGCGCTCGCTCTGGGCGACCGCGAAGGTCACCCTCAAGCGCTAGGAGTGCACAAGATCGCGCGGTGATTTGCTTGCGCATCCGCAGAACCTGATTACGCTGGTTCAAGACGGAGCGAGTGTCGTCGCTCCACGGTAGACGCTTGAAGACTGGTCCGAACAGCATGGCCTCCACCATGCGCCCCCTCCTCATGTCAAGTTCGCAACATCCGCGCCGCAGCGACGTTTGAGCCGGTGGGGTACGTGAATTGATCGGGAGAGTGACAGGAAGGTCGCTGCCTTCCGACCTTACGGGCGCGTTACTGGAGCGCGAGACGGAGCTAGAGGCTCTCGACGTCGCGCTGCGCGATTCCGAGGCGGGACGGGGCGGGATCGTCCTCGTGGAGGCGGCCCCGGGGCTCGGCAAGTCGCGCATGCTCGACGAGGCGGCGGCCCTGGCCGCAGGCCGCGGCGCGCGGGTGCTCAGCGCGTCCGGCCGCGACCTGGAGCGCGACCTCCCCTTCGGTGTGGCCCTGCAGCTGTTCGAGAAGACCGTCAGCCGCTTCGACGACGCCGAGCGGGAGCGCTACTTCTCG
>CAWIGR010000024.1:0-104605 GCA_963835705.1 uncultured Thermoleophilaceae bacterium | reverse complement strand
CGTCGAGGTCGCGGACGGCGTGACGACGGAGATCAAGACCATCGTCACTCCGCAGGCATAGCGCGCCCCCGTGGCAGTCGCCGCCCCGCCTGAGTCAGCGGGCAGCGTCCCTCCCCACAACGAGGAGGCGGAGGCCTCCGTCCTCGGGGCGATCCTGCTCACCGAGCAGGCGCTCGACGGCGTCCTGCTCGAGGTCGGGCTGAGGCCGGACCACTTCTACCGTCCGCGCCACCAGCTCATCTTCCGGGCGATGATCCGCCTGAAGGAGAAGGCGGAGCCCGAGGCCGTCGACGCGCTCACCGTCTGCGACGACCTGCGGAGCCACGGCGAGCTCGAGTCGGCCGGGAGCGAGGCCTATGTCCACTCGCTCCCCACCGTCGTCCCCGCGGTCGGCGCGGTGCTCGACTACGCGCGCATCGTCCGCGACGACGCGCTGATGCGCGGCATCCTCGACACCACCCGGAGGATCCAGGCCGAGGTCCTCGCCCACCGGGGCGACCCTCGCGACCTGATCGAGCGCGCCGAGGCGGAGCTGTTCAAGATCGGCCACGAGGGCGGGCTCGCCGAGATGCGGTCGATCGAGGACGTCCTCCACGAGGAGATCGACAAGCTCGAGGAGCTTTCGCGCAAGGGCGTCGGCCTGACGGGCACGCCGTCCGGCTTCACCGACATCGACGAGCTCACCGGCGGCTTCCAGCCGGGCAACCTGATCGTGCTGGCTGCCAGGCCCTCGATGGGCAAGAGCACTTTGGCCACCAACATCGTGGAGAATGCCGCCATCGAACACGGGCGCCCCGCCGCCCTCTTCTCGCTCGAGATGTCCGAGACCGAGCTCGCGCACCGCTTCATCGCCTCCCAGGCGAAGGTCTCGAGCGACGAGCTTCGCAAGGGGCGCGTCAAGGCCGACCGCTGGCCCAAGGTGCTGCGCGCGGTCGAGAAGCTGGCCCGGGCGCCCATCTTCATCGACGACTCGAGCGACATCGGCGTGCTCGAGATGCGCGCCAAGGCGCGGCGCCTCCACGCGAAGCACGGGCTCGGGCTGATCGTGGTCGACTACCTGCAGCTGCTCCGGCCGGACGGGCGCGCCGACAGCCGCGTGGAGGCGGTCGGTCAGATGAGCCGCGGGCTCAAGATCCTCGCCCGCGAGCTGGAGATCCCGGTGATCGCGGTGTCCCAGCTCTCCCGCGCGGTCGAGTCGCGCAACCCGCCGATCCCGATGCTGTCGGACCTGCGCGAGAGCGGGCAGGTCGAGCAGGACGCCGACGTCGTGATGTTCGTCTACCGCGAGGAGTACTACGACAAGGAGTCCGAGCGGCTCGGCGAGGCGGACATCATCCTCGCGAAGCACCGCAACGGGCCGATCGGCGAGGTCAGCCTGACCTTCCTGTCGAAGTATCCGCGCTTCGCGAACCTCTACCGCGAGCGCAGCACCGAGCCGGTCCCCGCCGGGGACGGGGTCATCTGAGGTGCTGCGCCAGGTCAAGGGCGAAGGGCAGGACGCCTGCCCCTACGGCGAGTGCGACGGCTCCACCTGGATCCTCGACGAGGAGACCAACGATTCCCGCCCCTGCCGCTGCCGGGTCCAGCGCGTCCGGCGCGCGGCCAGCGGCGGCATCGGCACCGGCATCGGGCGGCGCTTCCTCGAGGTGTCCTTCGAGCGCGAGCCCATCGTCTCGCTCGACCGCGCCGTCCTGCGGCAGGTGCGGGCCTTCACCCGCTCGATCGACGAGAAGCTCGAGACGGGGCGCGGGCTGTGGTTCGACGGGCCGGTCGGAACCGGCAAGACCTCCCTGGCCATCCTGGTCGCGAAGGCCGCCGAAGACGCCGGGCGCACCTACGCCGTCTACCCGGTGCCGCGCCTGCTCGCCGAGATCAAGAGGACCTTCGACCGCGACGCGACCGACAGCTACATGGACTTCTTCCGGCGGCTCTGCACCGTCGATCTGCTCGTGCTCGACGACCTGGGCGCCGAGAAGCAGACCGAGTGGGTGCTGGAGCAGCTCTACTCGATCGTGAACGAGCGCTGGCAGGACCGCCGCTCGATCGTCGTCACGACCAACCTGCCGGACTCCGATCCGGACAGCGCGGGATCGGCCCTGCGGACGAGCGCGCACAACCTGCGGGACGCGGTCGACTCGGGCCGCGTGTCGGGGCACGATCTGGACGAGCTGCGGCGCCTTCTCGAGCGAGTGGAACGGGTGGCGGCGCAGGTCAGCGAGCGCGAGCTGGTGGCCGAGTACGACCCGATCGTGCGGATGCGCCGCCAGATCGGCTCGCGCACGGTCTCCCGCCTGATCGAGATCTGCGACGACCCTCTCCCGATCATGGGCGAGGACCTCCGGATGACGGCCCAGGGCGCCTGACGCGGCTATGCGTAGCGGTGATGGATGTCGAGGACGTTCCCGTCCGGGTCCTCGAAGATGGCCTGGTGGCAAACGCCGCTGTCGATGGTGTCTCCCCTGAAGTTCACGCCGCGCGACTCAAGCTCCTCACGCGCCTCGGCCACGTCGTCCACCCGGAACGCGAGCGGCGACCTGTGCGGGCTGAACTCCTGGCCGAACGCCGACATGTCGACCAGCGCGATGGTCAGGTTGCCGGTCTCGAACTCGTGGGCCGGCATCTCTCCCCACTGCTTCGACCTCTCGAGGCCCAGCACGTTCTCGTAGAAGTCGACCGCCCGGTCGATGTCCTTCGTCGGGATGATCGCGAAGTCGACGCCTGTCACGAGGGTCATGGTCGAATCTCCTGCACGGCCCAGCCGTTGCCATCGGGGTCATTGAAGAACACGAACTTGAAGCCAGGCCTGCCCGGCTGACCCAGCTCCTGCACCTCGCCCAACTCGAGCCCGCGGCCGGACAGCTCCTCGTAGGCGGTGTCCATGTCGGTCACCACGAGCTGGAGGCCCTTCACGCTCCCCGGCTCCATCGGCGCGATGCCGGTGCCGACCGCGATCGAGCAGGCCGACCCGGGCGGAGTGAGCTGCACCACCCGCATGCCATCCCCGAAGCTCGTGTCGTGGTCCACCACGAAGCCCATCCTGCCCTCATAGAACTCCTTGGCGCGGTCCACGTCCGAGACGGGCACAACCACCACCTCCAAGCGGTAGTCCATCTCAGCCCCCCACGTGCCCGCCGAGGCGGTCGAGCGTTCCGTTCATACCAAGCTCCGCCTGGCGGCGCATCTCGTCCGTGGTCTGGATCGTCGCCCGCAGCGCGACCTCGGTGCGTCCCTCGCCAAGGTCGGTCAAGGTCACCGTGCTCACGGAGCCTTCGTGCCAGGCGTGCTCGGGCGGCTCCTCGAGCACCAGCCGCTCGGGCTCCACCACCTCCCGGTAGACCCCCACCACGGGCATCTCGGCTCCCTCGTCGGAGACAGACGTCAGCCGGAACGTCCCGCCGGGCCACACCTCCATCGTGACGGTGTCGAGCGGCGTGCTCCAGCCGCTCGGCCCCCACCACTGAACAAGCTGCTCCGGCTCGGTCCAGGCCCTCCACAGCAGTTCGCGCGGCGCTTCGTACACGCGGGTGATCTCGATCTCATGCGCGGTGGTCGTCTCAGGCATTTGCTTGTCCCTCCTGCATCTCCTGCAGATGGTCGCCGAGGCGGTCGAAGGTGCCCTCCCAGAACCCCCGGTAGCCGGCCAGCCAGTCGGCGGCCTCCTTTAGGGCGTCGCCCTGCAGCCGCGACGGACGCAGCTGTGCCGTGCGGCCGCGCGTGACGAGCCCTGCGCGCTCCAGCACCTTGAGGTGCTTGGACACCGCCTGCAGGGTGATCGGGAACGGCTCGGCCAGCTCGCCCACGGTCGCCTCGCCCTCCGACAGCCGCGCCAGGATCGACCGGCGGGTGGGATCGGCGAGGGCCGCGAAGGTCGTGCTGAGCTCGTCTACCGCCATGCGCTGTTCATCTGTCTGGTTGATTAACCATATGGTTGAAGATACAGCGCCGGGTGCCGCTGGTCAACCCGCCTAAACTCGGTCCCGCCAATGCCTGGTCTCGTGATCGTGGGCGCCCAGTGGGGCGACGAGGGGAAGGGGAAGGTCGTGGACCTGCTCGCCGAGCAGGCCGACCTGGTGGTCCGCTTCCAGGGCGGCAACAACGCCGGCCACACGATCGTCCGCGAGGGCGAGAAGTTCAAGTTCCATCTCGTGCCGTCAGGGATCCTCTACCCCGGCAAGCTGTGCGCGATCGGCAACGGCGTGGTGGTGGACCCGAGGGTGCTGACCGAGGAGATCGGCGAGCTGTCGCGCCGGCGGATCGACCTGAGCGGGCTGCGCGTCTCGGCCAACGCCCACCTGATCATGCCGTACCACAAGCTGCTCGACCATGCCGGCGAGTCCCGGCTCGGCAAGCTTCAGATCGGCACCACCCGCCGCGGCATCGGCCCCTGCTACGCGGACAAGGCCGCCCGGCTCGGCATCCGGGTCCAGGACCTGCTCGACGAGAAGATCCTGCGCAAGAAGATCTACGCGGCGATGGATCCGAAGCGGCTCATGTTGCGCCCCTACGCCAAGGATCCCGAGCTCGACCTCCACACGATGACCGAGGACTACCGCATCCTCGGCCACCGGCTCGAGCCGTACATCGCGGACACTCCCCCACTCGCCTGGCACGTCCTCGACGAGGGCGGGCTGGTGGTGTTCGAGGGCGCGCAGGGCGCCTTGCTCGACATCGACCACGGCACCTATCCGTTCGTGACCTCGTCCAACACCGTCGCCGGAGCGGCCTGCGCGGGCGCCGGCGTGGGCCCCCGCTCGATCGACGAGGTCTGGGGCATCGCGAAGGCCTACACCACGCGGGTGGGCGCCGGCCCGTTCCCGACCGAGCTCGACGAACCGCTCGGCGACCGCATCCGTCAGCTCGGCGGCGAGTTCGGCACCACCACCGGACGCGCGCGGCGCACCGGCTGGCTCGATCTCGTGGCGCTCCGCTATGCGACGCGGATCAACGGGCTGACGGGACTGGTGCTGACCAAGCTCGACGTGCTCACGGGCGTCGACCCGATCCAGGTCGGGATCCGCTATCTCGGCCCCGAGGGCGCGACCTTCGACGACTTCCCCTACCACCAGTCGATCGTGCACAAGGTTCAGGGCGACCTCGTCGAGCTGCCGGGCTGGGAGGAGAACATCACCGCCGCCCGCTCGATCGAGGAGCTGCCCCCGAACGCCCAGAGCTATCTCGACTTCGTGTCGGACTACCTCGGCGTTCCGATCGTGATGGTGGGGGTCGGCCCGGGGCGCGCCGAGATGATCTGGACCGGCGCCGCCGAGCGGCTCGGGCCCGCGCCGGCCTAGGGCACTAGGCCTTGATCACGTGCGTTGACGCGACCATGTCGTGCAGCGCCCGGTTCTGGTCATCCCACAGCGGCCAGAAGTAGTTCAGGAACCAGGGGATGATCGGGATGATCGAAGAGGCGATGTTGACCGCCAGCTGCTTGAGGACCACCTCTCGCAGCGCCGACCAGCCGAAGCCCATCGGCTGGCCGTTGTCCCGCACCACGCGGATCGACAGGGCCTGCTTGCCGATGGTCTGGCCGTTTCGCTCGCCCTGCCGCATCATCAGGAGCGGCGCGTAGAGCAGGACAACGGCGGCGATCACCACGGCGTAGAGGATGGACGCGCCGATCCAGGCGCCGGCGGACGAGTCGCTGTCGACCGTGCCCCCGAAGATCACGACCGCGAGGACGGCGGTCGGGATCAACAGGATGAGCCCGTCGATGACGTATGCGCCGAGCCGGATGCCCCAGCCGGCAAGCGGCTGACCGGCCCAGCCGCTGTCGGCCCTCGCGATCGGCTGCTGCCAGCCGCCAGGCGGGACCGGGCCGCCGTAGCCGGGCGCCGTCTCCGGGCCCGGAGCGGGCGGGGCGTAGCCCGGCGGGCCCTGCGGCGGCGGGGGAGGCGCCTGCGGGCCGGGCGACGGTGCCTGCGGGCCCGGGGCGGGCGCCTGCGGCCCGAGCGGGCGCTCCGGCCCCGCAGGGCGCTCCGGATCTGGGCGGTCAGGGGGAGGCGATCCGCGTTCCATGGCGCGAATGAAAGCAGTGCCGGTGGATACCCGCCGCTCAGGGAGCCGCTTCGCCCGGCTCCAGCACTATCCGCTCGCCGCGGCGCAGGAAGCGCAGGCTCAGCGCGATCGACGCCAGCAGGGCCATCACGGCCAGCGTGATCTGCACGCTCAGAAGCCCCTCGCGGCTCCAGTAGACATCCTCGAGCTCGAGCAGGAGCGCGGACTCGTCCAGCGTCAATCCCATCCCCACGCCGAACGGCACGGCCAGCCGGGGCCGAAGGTCCTCGTCCCGGCTCACGATCGCCGCGGACCCGGCGGCGAACGCCACCACGATCCCCGGCACGAAGTGGTGGATGTGACGCCGGCCGACCCTCACGTTGCGAAACGGGCCGACGCGTGACCGGTGCCGGAGCAGGTAGGTGATCCCGCGGGCGCTGAGGAAGGAGGCGACGAACGAGGACAGCAGGTTGAACATCGCGTTCTCGCGCGACGACCCCTCGACGTAGCCGGCGCGCGCCACCTGGGCCGTCTCACCCACCGCCTCCTCGGCCGCGAGCAGCAGGCTGGGCGCGTCCTTTGGAAGCGGGGCCGAGCCGCGCCGCCAGACGCGGCCGATCTCGCCGACGAGCACGGTTCCCACCGCCGCGCCCGCAGCTACCCCGAGCACCAGGGTGCCGCGCCCCGGGGCCAGCGACCGGCTCCGCCTCCGCCGGACCACGAGCGCCACCGGGTCAGCCAAGCAGCTCCGCCTCCCCCACCTCGCGCACCGCCTTCGCCGGGACGCCGACCGCCACCATCCGCGCCGGCACGTCGCGGGTGACCACGGCGCCGGCGCCGACGAACGCATCTTCGCCCACCTCCACCCCCGGCAGCAGGACCGCCCCGCCGCCTATGCGGCACGCGCGGCGCAGCACAGCCCCGCGCAGCTCCTCGCCGCGGCGGCGTCCGGCCGTGGGGTCGTTGGTCAGCACCACCCCGGGGGCCACGAAGACGTCGTCCTCCAACACCGACCAGGCGGTGATGTACGCGCCGGTCTGCAGCTTGACCCGCGTGCCGATCCGCACGTCGTTCTCGACCGACGCCCCACGTCCCACCAGGCCCTCCGCGCCGATCTCGGTCCGCTCGCGGACGTGCGCCTGGTCGGCCACCACGCACCCGTCGCCGATTCGGGCCCCGGCCAGCACCACCGCGGTCGCGCCCACGGTCACGCCGTCGCCCAGGACGGCCGGCGCCGGCTCCTCCCGCGAGGTGGTCGAACGGGCCCCGAGGGAGAGCCCCTTGCCGATCACGCAGCCGTCGCCGAGTCGCGCGCCGGAGCCGATCACGGTCCCGGCGTGCACCACGACGTTCCCGCCGATCGAGGCGTCGTCCGGCAGCTCCACCCCCTCGCCCACCAGCAGGCCCGGCGCCCGGTCAGACGGGCGCAGCACGCGAGCTCTCCTGAAGCGACCGCTGGAGCGCCTCGAGCACCCGCACCACGCGGAGCCCCGCCTCACCGCCGGAGCGCGGCTCGCCGCCGTCGCGCACCCGCTCCACGAAATGGCGGCACTCGATGAGCAGCGGCTCCTCGTTGGGCACTCGCGGCGAGGAGATGTCCCCCGAGCGCGCGATGTACTCGCCGTACGAGCTGAAGCTCTGGTCGAAGCCCTTGTCGTAGACGGTGAGCTTGCGCTCGAGCTCCATGTCGTCGAAGGTCGCCATCTTCTTCGAGCCCACCACCGTGAAGCGGCGCTCCTTGTGCGGGTCGAGCCAGGACAGGTGCATGTGCGCCGCAAGCCCGGACGGGAAGCGCAGATAGCAGAAGACCACGTCCTCGATGCCCTCCTGCATGTAGCTCTCGCCCACGGCTCGGCTCTCGTAGGGCTCCTCGCCGGCGAGCCACAGCAGCACCGAGACGTCGTGGGCGCCCAGCGACCAGAGGGCGTTCTCGTCGGGGCGGAGGACGCCGAGGTTGAGCCGGTTCGAGTACAGGTAGCGCACGTCGCCCAGCTCGCCGTAGTCGATCAGCTGCTTCAGCATCTCCACGCCCGGGTGGTACTCGAGCAGGTGGCCCACCATCAGCACGCGGCGCGACTCCCGGGCCGCCTGGACAACCCGCTCGGCCTCGTCCACCGACCGCGCCAGCGGCTTCTCGACGAAGCAATGCTTCCCCGCGCCCAGGACCCGCTCCGCCAGCGCCGCGTGGGTGGGCACTGGCGTGGCGAGCGCGATGGCGTCGAGGGAATCGTCGGCGAGCAGGTCGTCCAGCGAAGTGGTGGCGCGCGCCTCGGGATGGGTGGCCGTGTGGCGCTCGAGCCGCTCCGCCGACTCGTCGCAGATCCAGGCGAGGTCGGCCAGACGGCTGAAGTTGCGGGCCAGGTTCGGGCCCCAGTAGCCGAGCCCGACGACCCCGATTCTCACAGCGGGGCGCTCACAGGCGGACCAGGTTCGGCGCCACTCATAGCCGCGCAGTGTAGGCAGCGACCACGTCGCGAACGCGCTCTGCAGCCCGTCCGCCGCCGTACAGCTCAGGCCGCTCCGGTGGCGGCGTGCGCTCGAGCGCCGCGAGCGCATCCTCGCCATCGAGGTCGACCAACGTGTTCCAACCCGTCTCCACCGTTTCCACCCACTCCGTCGTGTCCCGCAGCGTCACGCAGGGAACGCCCAGCAAATAAGCCTCCTTCTGCACCCCGCCCGAGTCGGTCAGGATCGCTCGCGCGTTTCGTGCCAGCTCCAGGAAGTCGAGGTATCCGAGCGGGGCGATCATCTCGACATCGCCGAGGCGCTCTCCGAGCATGGTCCCCTGGAGCCGGTCGCGCGTGCGCGGATGGGCCGGGAAGACCACCCTGAGACCGGTCGCTTCGGGCAGCGCCGCGAGCAGCTCGACCAGGCGGACCAGCCGCTCGGGCTGGTCCACGTTGCCGGCCCGGTGAGCGGTCACCGCGAGGTAGCCCCCCGGCTCGAGGCCGAGGTCGGCGAGGACCGTGGAGCGCTCGGCGGCGATGTCGCGGAACGCGAGGGACACGTCAGCCATCACGTCGCCGACCAGGTGCGCCTCGCCCGGGGCGCTCTCGCGCGCGAGGTTCGCCATGGCCGTGGCGGTGGAGCACAGCAGCAGATCGCTCGCGTGATCGGTCAGCGCGCGGTTCAGCTCCTCCGGCATCGCGCGGTCGAACGAGCGCATCCCCGCCTCCACGTGCCCGAGCCGGAATCCCCCCTGCGCCGCGGCGAGGGCGCCGGCGAGAGTCGAGTTGGTGTCCCCGTAGACGAGCACGAGCGCGGGCGCGAGCTCGCTCAGCACCGGCTCGAGCGCGCCGAGGATGCGCGCCATCTGGGCCGTGTTGGTGCCTGTTCCGGCGCCCAGCTCGCGATCGGGAGCGGGAATCCCGAGCTCGTCGAAGAACACCTTGGAGAGCTCGTCGTCGTAGTGCTGGCCGGTATGCACGATCTGCTCGTCATGGGACTCGCGCAGAAGCCGGGAGACGGCGGCGGCCTTCACGAACTGAGGCCGGTTGCCGATGATCGTGACGATTCGCACGGAGTGGCCTACAGTGGGAAAGGGAATGACGAAGCTAGTGGGAGGGGCGTTCGGGCTGGCGACCGCCGTGGCGCGCCACGTGGCGTGGTACGTCTCTCATCAGATGCAGCCCGATCCGCGCGAGCGCGACTAACGCTGCAGCTCCTCCTCCACGTGGGCGCGGAACGCCCGGGCGGCCTCCCGCGTCCGCGGTCCCTCCTCGAACTCCACGTCCTCCACCGCCCCGATCGACTGCACCTCGCGGATCGTCGAGGCCAGGAAGGCCTCGCTCGCGGCGTACAGGTCGTCCTGCGTGCACGCCCTCTCCGCAACGTCGAGCAGCTTGGTCAGCCGGTCGCGGGTGATCGAAGCCAGGATGTGCTCGTCGAGCGGCGGCGTGCACAGGGTGCCGTCGCGGTCCACCCAGAACAGCGTCGAGGTGGGCGCCTCGAGCACCCGGCCGTGCGGAGTGACCAGGAGCGCCTCGTCGAAGCCGCGCTCCTGCGCGAGCCGCGTGCAGAGCATGTTCGCCCCGTAGGAGAGCGACTTGATTCCGTCGAGCACGCGGGTGGGCGCGTACGTCACCACCCCCAGCCGCACCCCCGGCGGCTTCGGCGCGGCGGGCTCGGTGAGCAGAAGGCGCCGTCCGCCCCGGGTGACGACGACGCGTAGCACACCGTCGAACGACTCGCCGCCGCGCGCCTCGAGCAGCTCGGGGATCTCGGCCTCGAGCTCCGTGCGGAACACCTCCGGCAAGCGAAGGTTCGCCGCCGAACGCTCGAGGCGGTCGAGATGCTCTCGGAGCGCGAAAGCAAGGCCGTCGTAGACCCGGATCACCTCGAACACGCCGTCGCCGCGCAGGAGGCCCTCGTCGGTGGCCGGAATCGTGAGCTCGGCGGCGGGCGCGATGGCGCCGTCGATCGAGCCGAGCTCGGCGGTGGCTGTGGCGGGGTCGGATGCCATGGGCCGAATGCTATGCGAGCGCACCCTCGCTGATCCGACCCGCGACCGCGGCCACCACGGGCTTGGGGACCTCGGGGTGGTCGATCCACCACAGGGCGAGCCCGGCCAGGCCGCTCGTCAGGAGCTCCGCCGTGGGCTCCACCTGCTCGGGCGGGATGCGGGAGCCGGGCCGCCCGGCGATGAATCCGGCGAGCACCTCCCGGGCGCGCAGGCTGACCTGCCGGCGCACCTCGCGGACCTCCTCGTCGCCCGAGCTGTCGCGAAAGAGCATCACCCAGGCATGGCTGTTCTCGCGCACGTAGTCGAGCCAGTGGTCGAGGATCGAGGGCAGCTCACCGCGCTCGAGAAAGGTCGGCAGGTCGTCGCGGTGCTTGGCCAGCAGGGCCAGGTAGAGCGCCTTCTTCGACTCGAAGTGGCGGTAGACGATCGGCTTCGTGACGTTCGCAGCCGCGGCCACGTCGTCCAGCCGCGTGCCCGCGTAGCCGTGCCGCGCGAAGAGCCGGCCGGCCTCGCGGAGGATGAGGGCGCGCCGGTCGGGCCCGCTCATGCGGCGCTTCACCACCATGGTTACCTAAGAGTAACTTAGGTGGTACCCTGATCGCCATGAACGGCCAGACTCACGACCCGGTCCACCGCGCCCGCTACGCCTTCCAGCCCGACGGCGAGAACCTCATCGTGGACACCTGGCTGGAGCCCGGCGGCGCGCTGCCGCCCCACCTCCATCCGGGTCAGGAGGAGCACTGGTCCGTGGTGCAGGGGGAGGTGCTGTTCCAGCTCGGAAGCGACAAGCGGGTGCTGCGGCCGGAGGACGGCGAGGTGCTGGTCAGCGCCGGCACGAAGCACGGGCTGGCGAGCTCGAGCGACCGTGACGCCCACCTGCGCTGCCGGGTCGTGCCGGCTCGCGATCTCCAGTCCTTCCTCGAGGACAGCGCGGCCGCGGCCCGAGAGGGCCTCTTCATGCGGGGCGGGATACCCAAGAGCCTGCGCGGCGCCCGCTGGGCGGCACGCTTCCTGAAGCAGCACCGCGACGACGTGGTGATGACGTTCCCGCCACGGTTCGTCCAGTCGGCGATGATCGCGCTGCTCGGGCGCTGAGCCCGCGCCGACGCTACGCGGGGCTCGCGCCCGTCCTGCGCATGACGAACCCGACGATCGGCAGCAGGATCAGGACCCCGATGACCGCGCCGATGATCCCGCCGAAGTCGAACACGTCGTCGTCGCCGATGCCGAGGCCGACGGTGAAGATCAGGTAGCCGAGCGCTGCGCCGGCGAACCCGAGAAGGATTGAGAGGCCCCAGGACTTCAGACCGCTCATCTCGCTCCACATGTCCGGCACGAGCAAGCGGGCGATCGCCCCCGCAATGAACGCGACTATCACCGCTCCGATCATCCCGCCCCCCTTGGCGAGGCCCGCGCCCGCTTCGGGCGCGCGACCCATTCCGACCCTGGCGCCTGAATGTCAGCACGATGACCGGCTCACATCAAGGTCCGGTGGCACTCTCCCAAGGGAGTCGGTCACGGAGCCACGGTCGAGCCCCCTACGCTCCTGTCCGTGGACACCCTGCGCCCCCGACTCGATCTTTTCGCCTTCGCGCTCGCGCTGGCCCTGGTGGCCTGGGCCGCCGTCGGGTTCGCCTCCGCAAGAAACGGCGCCGCGGCGATCATGTGCGCGATGTGCCTCGCGGGGCTCGTGGCGGGGCGGATCGCCGGAGTGCCCGGCAGGGTGCTGCTGCCCGTCGCGTTCGGGCTGACGCTGGTGCTCTGGATGATCTGGATCGACTCTCCCGTCGGCCCGCGGAAGACGAGCGCGCTCGCGCACGCAATCGGTGGGACCCTCGCCGGTTGTGCGCTCGTGGAGACGCTGCGCCACCGGATCCGCGACCCGCTCTCAGTGGCGCTCCTGGCGCTCTCGGCGGTGATCGCCCTCACCCTGGTCTGGGAGCTCGGCGAGTACGTGGGCGATCGGCTGTTCGACACCGCCCTCCAACCGAGTAAGCGCGACTCGGCGGAGGACATCCTCTTCGGCACCGCCGGAGGCCTGGCCGGGATAACGCTCGCCGGCGCGGTCGCGTTCTGGCGGCGCGGCGGCTAGGGCCGGCCGCCTCCTCCGCCGCCGCCGCCTTTGCACGCGGCGCGCGAGGCGCTGCTATCCGCGCCTTCGGCGGCCTCTACCTCGATCTTAAAGCGCCATCCAGCGGACGGACATTGGCGATCCTCGCGTAGGCTGCCAATCAGGACCTCGACGCCGGTCGTTTGGAAGTTGAGCTCGCCAAATCGGAGGACGATCTTGGTGCTGTAGGCGCCTGAGGCCTTCTCAACGACCCCGGTCCCAAAGCTGGTGAGAACCTGGTTGCCATTCTTGGCGCGCATCCACACGAGTCGCTTATCGCCCTTTTTCGGTCCGGCCACGGCGTACCACCCCGTGAAGGCCTCGCCGCCGCCCAGCCTGCCGGCGCCGAATACGCTGCAGCTGTTGAGGCCATCACGGAATCGGGCCTTGCGCACCTTCGCCTTGCTGCATGCCGTGACCTTGCCAGCGAGGAGCGACATCCCCTTCGGCAGTGACAGCGTCAAGGTCCGCGGGGTGAACACGCTGCTCTCCGGCTTGCTTTGGAACGGCGCACCGTAGAGGGAGAGACCTCCCCGGCGGTCGATCACCATCCGCCCGGCACTCAACTCCTCCGCTTCCGGCGATTGTGCGACGGCAACCTGCGGCAGGGTCGCCCAACCGGCGGATAGGACACCGAGGCCAAGCAGGCCGATGAGCAGCACGCGAGCGAGAACGATGGGCATTCGGCGACCGTAAGTGAACATGACCGAATCCGCCATCAGCTGTTAGTCCACACCTCGTTGATTCGGAGGGGTGAGGACCGGAGCGGTGTGCGCGTCCGCTTCGTTCAGGCCCGGCGTGCCCGCGCGGACGTCGTCTTCCGGTACTTCCCGGGGCGGACCGGCGTGCTGCCACCACCGACCCGAGTAGCGGGGCCTTTTCGATGATCGCCGATGGGCCGTGAAGGAATCGAACCTTCAACCTTGAGATTAAGAGTCTCCTGCTCTGCCAATTGAGCTAACGGCCCGGCGATCAGCGAGTTTAGAAGACGCTCTCGGGAGCGTCCGCGCCGGTTCTACTCGGCCGTCGTGACCGCGGCGAGCGCGTCGTCGCGCGAGGAATGGATCGGGAAGACCCGGTCTAGCCCGGTGATCTCGAAGATCTTCGTGATGTTGTCGTCGGTGCATACGAGGGCAAGCGAACCGCCCGCCGGGCGCAGGCGCTTGACGCCTCCTACGAGCACGCCGAGCGTGGTCGAGTCGATGAAGGTCGCCTTCGAAAGGTCGACCACGATCTGCTTCTTGCCCGACTCGATCAGCTCGACCATCCGCTCCTTGAACTCGGGCGCGGTGTAGAGGTCGACCTCTCCGCCGAGCTCGATCACGTGGGTGGCGTCGTCGATCGCCTCGTCTTCGATGTGGAAGTTCACGCTTCTCCCTGGAATCGTTCCTTGATGCACCGGCCAGTGTGAGAGCCGCAAGAGTACGCCAGCCGGGCGATCACTGCTCCGGTGTCGGTCCCGGGGTCGGGGCGGCCTCCCCCTCGGGGGCCGGCGCCGGCTGTGGCTGCGGCGGCGTCTTCAGCGTCTTGGCCTGCTCCTTGACCTGCTTCTTCAACCGCTTCGGCGCCAGCTGGACCGCCTTCGCAGCCGCCAGGTTCGCCGTGCGCTCGTCGCCCGCGGCCGCCGCCCGCTGCACCAGCGCGAGGTAGGACTGGAAGTCGTTTCCGGCCTCGGCCACGATGCGCATCGCGGCGGCCGCCTCGGCCGGCTCGTTCAGCGCGCCCTGGTCGTAGAGCGTCAGCGCGAGGCGCGCCAGCGAGGCGTCGGGGTCTCCGTCCTCGACCCCCAGATAGCGCTGCCAGTACTCGGCCGCTTGGCCCAGCTCGTCCTTCGCGTCCTCCGGGTACTGCACGCCGCCGGTGGGAAGCTGGGCGCCCGCGAGGGCGTGGTAGTCGCGCACCAGGGCCTTCAGGGTCGCCTCGCTCTGCGGGTTGGCGCCCAGCCGCTCCTCCTGGCGTTCGATGCGCTCCTCGAGCTGCTCGTTGGCGGTGCCGCCGCTGCGGTCGCTGAACGCGTCGAACAGCCCGCCGGACACTTCGCCGCCGATCCCGAACAGCACGAGACCGCCGCCCATGAGGACGGCGAGCGTCAGATATGTGGCCTGCACCGCACGGCGGCGCCGACCTCGCAGGTCGAACAGCATGCGCGGCGAAGGCTAGCTACCCGGTGCCCTCCGGGGCGGGCTCTTCGCCGACCTCGCCCACGGGGCGCCCCCAGGCGGCGGCCATCAGGATGCTGAGCTCGTACAGGAGGTAGAGCGGGATCGCCTCCAGGATCAGCGTGAGTGGATCCAGCGTGGGCAGCAGCGAGGCGAGCACCACGATCGCGACGATCGCGAAGCGACGTGAGCGGCGCAGCTTCTCGGCGCTCGTCACGCCCAGCTTGCAGGCCGCGAGCACGCCCACGGGGATCTGGAAGCCGATGCCCATCGCGAGCATCAGGAGCGTTACGAACGAGTAGTAGTCGCGCGCGCGGACCTGCGTGTTGAACTCGTCGGCGTTGAAGTTGAGGAGGAACTCGAGCGCCGGAGTGAGGACGACGAAGTAGCAGAACACCACTCCGCCGATGAACAGGACCGGCACCAGCAGCAGCAGCGGGGTGGCCACCCTGCGCTCCGTCGGGCTGAACGCGGGCAGGATGAAGGCGTAGAGCTGATAGAGGATCACCGGCAGGGCGATCAAGAGCGCGGCGTATGCGGCGTTCGTGAGGGTCGTGTAGAAGGCCTCCGCCGGCCCCAGCGTGACCGGCTCCGGCACGTCGTCCGGCAGCGGCCCGTTGACGATCTCGAGAACGAGGTCGTTCTGCCACCCGGTGAACGCCCAGGCCACCACGAACGCGACCGCGCAGACGATGAGGCGGCTGCGCAGCTCGTCGAGATGGTCGACGACCGACAGCCGGTCGTCGTACTTGATGGGCCGGACTCGCCGCACGCCCTACGCGGCCTCGCCGCGTCCTAGGACTTCTGCTCGGAGGCCGTCGACGCGGGCTCGGGCTCGCGGTCGGGCTCGGGCTTCTCGGCCGACTGCTCCGGCAGCTCGTCCTTGTCCTTGTCCTTGCCGGTGACCGAGTCCTTGAACTCGCGCATCCCGTGGCCCAGCGACCGGCCCAGGTCGGGCAGCCGCTTGGGTCCGAAGATGATCAGGACGATCACCAGGATGATCACGATCTCGAGCGGGCCTGGGGTCCACATGGGCAGATTCATGGTAGCGGGGAATGTGACCGTCGCTTGTTGCTGATTGGATTTGCGTCGTGACCACCTCAGTGCTCTCGGACGGCACGATCCGTCGTCTCGTGGACGAGGGCCGGATCAAGATCGACCCGTGGGACCCGGACATGGTGCAGCCCGCGAGCGTGGACCTGCGCCTGGGTACTTCCTTTCGCGTGTTCCACAACCATCGGATCAAGGCCGTCGATCTGGGCGACCCGCCCTCCGGCCTGACCGAGCTGCTCGAGGTCGAGCACGACGGCGATTTCGTCATCCATCCGACGGAGTTCGTGCTGGGCCGGACGGCGGAGTCGGTGGAGCTGCCGGACGACGTGGTCGCGCGCATAGAGGGGAAAAGCTCCTTGGGCCGGCTCGGCCTGATCGTCCACGCCACCGCGGGCTTCGTCGACCCCGGCTTCCGCGGCTCGCTGACGCTCGAGATCACGAACTTCAACTCGGTCCCGATCGTCTTGCGTCCGGGACTTCCGATCGCCCAGCTCTCGTTCATGGCGCTCGACCGTCCGGCGGAGCGTCCCTACGGCCACCCCGAGCTCGGCAGCCACTACCACGGGCAGACCGAGGCGACCGAATCTCGCTACGAAGGTGGTCCGGCCAAGCGCCCGTTGCGTAAGTAACGGCGTCCCCGCCGGTCGGACACCTCGAGAAGCCCGAAACTTCTCTTCAAGTTCGGTCCGGGCGTGCCGATACCGGGAGCAGGAGGCTCGAGATGGAAAGCCACGGCGAACAGACCCACTTCGTGAAGCGCGTCGTTCTACCCAGCGGGAAGACCATCGAGGTCGTCTACTTCAAGGAGCCGGATCTCCGGCATCCGGTGGATGGGCCTCCGGCCGACGGGGCGCCGGCGACGCCCGAGCATCCGTCCGCGGAGCCTCACCAGGACCTGCACGTCTGCACGGAGTGCGCCTCCGAGCTCGTCTACCCGCTGCAGTGGGAGGAGTCGGGGGACGAGAACTGGAGCGTGCTGCTCCACTGCCCGAACTGCGACGTCTTCCGCGAGGGCGTCTTCACCCAGCAGACGGTCGAGGGCTTCGACGAGGAGCTCGACCACGGAGCCGAAGCCCTGACGCGCGACTACAGGCGCCTGGTGCGCGCCAACATGGCCGAGGAGATCGAGCGCTTCGTCGGTGCGCTGGGCTCCGACGCCATCCTGCCCGAAGACTTTTAGGCGTAGCGGGCGACCACGCCGTCCGCCACCAGCTCCAGCGCGCGGTGGCGATCCTCCGGCAGGTCCAGCCCGGTCAGCGAGCCCTTCGCGTCCGCCACGTACTCGAGCGCCTGCTCGCGTGCATCGTCCAGCGCCCCGGTGGCCGCGATGCGGTCGCACATCACCGCGGCGCGCTCGGCGTCGAGCGAGGGGTCGAGCGCCCGCAGGCCGTCGTCGCGGCCGCGCGCGAGGATCAGCGGCAGGGTCACGGTCCCGTCCAGCAGGTCGGCGCCGCGCGGCTTCCCCGTGCGCTCCGGCGGGCCCGCCACGTCGAGCACGTCGTCCAGCATCTGGAACGCCAGGCCGACCCGCTCGCCGAAGCGTCCCAGCGGCGGCGCGAGCGCCGGCCGGCCGCCGAGCAGGGCTCCGAGCCGGCAGGCGGCCTCGAACAGGCTCGCGGTCTTCAGCCGGCAGCGCTCCAGGTAGCGCTCCGGGGTCACGTCCGTGCTCCACGCGTCGGCGCGCTGCATGAGCTCGCCACGGGCCAGCACGCTCGATGCGGCCGACAATGCCCGCACGGCCTCCGCGCTCCCAACCGCGGCCAGCTCCGCGAACGCCCGCGAGAAGAGCAGGTCGCCGGTCGCGGTGGCCGCCAGCCGGCCGCCTTCGGCGAACACGGTTGGCCTCCCGCGCCGCAGCGCCGCCCCGTCCAGCACGTCGTCGTGCACCAGCGACGCCATGTGCAGCAGCTCGACCGCAGACCCGGCGGCCACCAGCCTGTCGTCGGCGTCGCCGTCGGCGCACAGGAACACGAGGATTGGCCGCAGGCGCTTGCCGCCCGCGGACAGCGTCCCGGTCGCGTGCGCCGCGAGTCCCGGGCCCCCGGCCCCGGCCGCCTCGGCAAGGCGCGCCTCGGTGCGCTGAAGCAGCCGGGCCAGCTCCGGTCCCCCCGCGGCCAGCACCGCGCCGAGCTGCGCCTGGGTGGTGTTCACGAATCCGGCCCGGGGCTTGGGCGTGTTCCGGAGTGGATGGCGATGATCCCGCCGGCAGTGAGCACCCAGCGCACGTCCTCGAGCCCCGCCTCCGCCAAGGCGCCCCCCAGCTCGCCCGGCCCCGGGAAGCGGCGCACGCTCGAGGGCAGGTACGTGTAGGCGTCCGAATCGCCGGCCACGCGCCCGAGCGCCGGCACGACGTTGTCGAACCAGAGCCGGAAGAACCACGACAGTGGCGGCTTCTGCGGGGTGGTGATCTCGAGCACGACGACCCGGCCCCCGGGCCGCGTCACCCGCGCCATCTCGCGCAGCCCCCCGCCGAGGTCGGAGAAGTTGCGCGCCCCGAAGCCCACGGTCACCGCGTCGAACTCGTCGTCGCCGTAGGGCAGCTCGAGCGCGTTGCCCTGCACCCACTCGAGGCCGGGCGCCTTGCCGCGCGCGAGCTCCAGCATGGGCTCCGAGAAGTCGAGCCCGGTCACCTCGGCGCCGCGATCCGCCAGCTCGATCGCCAGGTCTCCGGTGCCGGTGGCCACGTCGAGCGCCCGCGATCCAGGGCCCACCCGGGCGAGGTCGGCGGCCCGCTCGCGCCAGCGGTGATGCAGGCCGGCGGTCATGACCGAGTTCATCAGGTCGTAGACGCGCGCGATGCGGTCGAACATCGCGCGTACCTGGGTGTCCGGCAGGGTGCCGGACACGGGCCCGCCGGCCACGACTACTCCTCGCTCTTCAGCGAGGCGACGTACTCCACCAGCTTGTCGAACTGCTCGGGGTTGTCCTGCTGCAGCTGCGTATACGGCGGCATGGGGGAGGTCGGGTTGACCAGGGTGCGCGCGATGGCGTCCGGGCCCAGCCGGTCGCCCACCTCCGTGAGGTCCGGGCCCAGGGTGTTGCCGTTCTCGCCGATCTTGTGGCAGCCCAGGCAGCCGGCGGACGCTGTGATCTCCTTCCCCTCCTCCAGCTGCGGCTGGGTGGCCAGCTCGATCTCGGTGGGCGAGCCCGCCAGCGCGCCGAGCACGCTCAGGTAGGCCATCGCGATGATCGTCGCCACGCCGGCCGTGGTCGCGATCGGCCGCCGGAGCGGGTGCCGCTCCGGGCCGCGGTCGAAGAACGGCAGCAGCAGGAGCAGCACCAGGCACACCGTGGGGATGCCGATCGTCGCGAGGAACACCAGCTCCGGCGGCTTCACCACGCGCAGCAGCTCGAACAGGAAGAAGAAGTACCACTCGGGCCGCGGCGTGTAGGTGGTGGTCGTGGGATCGGCCTTCGGCCCGAGCTCGGCCCCGAACAGGATCGCCATCAGGATGATCACGCCGACCGTGATCGACGCCATCGCGCCGTCCTTGGCGACCGCGTACGGGAAGAACGGCTTGCCCTGGCCCTTCAGGATCGAGTACTCGCGCAGGTACTGCTCGCGCTCGCGCTTGTTCACGCCGGGCTCAGACCTCCTCGGTGAGCAGGTCCTTCTTCTCGGCCTTCAGCCACGGCGGCGCCGTGGTGCCGAGCTTGGCGACCAGGTAGAGGTGGGCGCCGATCAGCGCGATGATCAGGCCCGGTATGGCGAGCATGTGGAGCGCGTAGAAGCGGCTGATCGTGGTCGGGCCGAACTCGGACCCCGCTCTCAGGAAGTCGGCCAGGTAGGGGCCGATCACCGGGCCCGACGCGTTCAGGTTGACCGCCACCACCGTGGCCCAGAAGGAGCGCTGGTCGAACGGCAGCAGGTAGCCGGTCAGGCCCATCATCAGCGTTAGCACGAGCAGCACCACGCCGATCACCCAGTTCAGCTCGCGCGGGTACTTGTACGCGCCGAAGAAGAAGGTCCTGCCCATGTGCAGGAAGATCAGGACGATCATCACCGTCGAGCCCCAGCGATGCATGCCGCGGACCAGCTCGCCCAGGAATACCTCGTTCGTGATGCGCGAGGCCGACTCGTAGGCGCGCGTCGGGTCCGGCTCGTAGTACATGGCCAGGAAGACGCCCGTGATCGCCTGCGAGAGGAAGGCGAACATCGTGGCTGAGCCGAGCGTGTAGTACCAGTTGGTGCCCTTGGGGACCTTGCGGTAGAGGAAGCCGCGCAGGAACGGGGTTGCGCCCGTCCGCTCGTCGAGCCAGCCGATCGCCGAGGCGGTGCCCTCGGCCGCGTGCTCCTTCTTCGTGGGCTTGGTCGGGGCGCCGACGCCGGCGCCGTCGCGGCCGTTGCCGCGGTCGTGGCCCGGCCGCTTCGGAGAGGGACGCAGGGCCTTGGGGAGCGGAGGCGTGGGCAGCTTCATGTCGTGGGCCTCGAGGGATAGAGGTATTGCCACAGCCCGTCAAGGTGGTTCGACGGGTCGCGCGTTGAGAAGCGCTCGAAATGGGAGTTGAGGGAGAAGCGGTCGCCGATCTCCACGCGGCCGCTCGTCACACGCGTGTAGAAGCGATCGAGCGGCCGCACCGGGGGGCCGCCCTCGACCTGGCCCTCGAAGCCGTACACCCCGCCGTGGCAGGGGCAGAGGAACTTCTGGGAGGCCTGGATGTAGCGCACCGGACAGCCCACGTGGGCGCAGCGGGTGGAGATCGCGACGTAGGGCTGGGGGTCCTGGCCCTCGACCTCCGTGTCGCGCTGCGGGTTGAGGCGCCGCACGTACACCGTCGTCTTCCCGGGGTCGCCGACCTCGGGAACGATGTTGATCACCGCCTGGACGTAGGTCTCGTTGTTGAAGTCGTCCTCGGGGCCCACGTCCTGCCAGCGCGTGGGGATCGTGTCCTCGAAGATCGGGCCGAGCGCGAACCCGAGCCCGGGCAGCGCGATCGCCGTCACGGCCACGGCCCCCGCCAGATGCGCGCCTCCCTCCATCAGGCGCCGCCGCGTGACGGTCTCGCCCTCGAAGGCGCCCGCAGTGCCACGACCCTCGGTGTAGCGGGACTTCTTGTCGAACTTGGGTGGGTCAGCCACGGTGAGGAACGAATTCTGGAGCCTTGGGAAGGCTAGTGCCAACATGGTGGCGGGCGGCACGATTGGCGCCGCCGCACCAGCGGCCGCGGGAGCCTATCGCGGGGCCGTGGCGAGCAGGGCGGCCGAGGCATCCCAGAGCGCCTCCGCCTCCCCCGCCCGGCCCTCCGCCTGTGCCTGCGCCGTGCGGGTGATCAGCTCGGAGAGCTCGGCCACCGCGGGCAGGTCGCCGCGTTCGGCGAGGCGGGCCAGCCCGAGGGCGTAGAGGGTGTCGCCGGCGAGCAGGCGCAGGTCGCCGTCCATCCCCTCGAACAGCCGCGAATCGCCGTAGTGCAGGAGATATCCCTCGTAGACCGCCTCGAGCACGAAGGCCCGCTCGCCCAGCTCCCGCGCGAAGCGGTCCGGGCCCGGGTCGGTCACGGCGTGCGGCGCCAGCGCCGGGCCGGCCGCCGCCAGCACCTCCGCCAGGACGCTCACAGCGCGCCGAACGCCTCGGCGGCCGCCTCGAGCGTCCGCTCCACGTTCGCGTCGGTGTGCGCCAGCGAGGGAAACCAGGCCTCGAACTGCGACGGCGGCAGGTACACGCCCCGCTCCAGCATGGCGCGGCAGAAGGCTGCGTAGCGGTCGGTGTCACAGGCCCTGGCGTCGTCGTAGTCGCGAACGGGGTCCTCGGAGAAGAAGACGGTGAGCAGGCCCGTCGTGTGACTGACCTGCACCGGCACGCGCGCGCTCGCCGCGGCGGCGCGCAGGCCGGCGGCCAGCCGCTCCGCCGTGGCGTCGAGGCGCTCGTAGGCGCCGTCGTCGAGCAGCGCCAGGGTGGCCAGGCCCGCGGCGGTGGCGAGCGGGTTGCCCGACAGCGTGCCGGCCTGGTAGACGTCGCCGGCCGGGGCGATCCGCTCCATCAGCTCGCGCGGGCCCGCGTAGGCCGCCGCCGGCAGGCCGCCTCCGATCACCTTGCCCAGGATCGTCAAATCGGGCGTGACGCCCTCGCGCTCCTGGGCGCCGCCGCGGCCGACCCGGAAGCCGGTGATCACCTCGTCGAACACGAGCAGCGCGCCCGTCTCGTCCGCTCGGGCACGCAGCGCCGCCAGGAAGCCATCGGGCGGCGGCACCAGCCCCATGTTGGCGGGGTACGGCTCGCAGACGATCGCCGCGAACTCCCCGTCCGGCACGACGCCCCACGGCACCACGGTGGTGTCGGCGGCCTGCGCCTCGGTCACCCCGGGCGAGGCGGGAATGCCCTGCGTGGCGAGCCCCGACCCGGCGTCGGCGAGCAGGCCGTCGACGTGCCCGTGGTAGGCGCCCGCGAACTTCGCGATCCGGTCGCGTCCCGTGGCCGCCCGCGCCAGCCGCAGCGCGCTCATCGAGGCCTCGGTGCCCGAGGAGGTCATGCGCACCATCTCCGCGGAGGCGACTCGCTCCACGACCTGAGCGGCGAGGTCCACCTCCGCCTCCGTCGGAGCCCCGAAGCTGGTGCCCGCGGCCGCGGCGGCGCTCACCGCCGAGACCACGTCTGGGTGCGCGTGGCCGGCGATCAAGGGCCCCCAGGACATGACCCAGTCGACGTAGCGGTTGCCGTCCACGTCGATCAGATCGGGCCCCTCGCCGCGCGCGACGAAGATGGGGTCCCGGCCGATCGAGCGCATCGCCCTGACCGGCGAGTTGACCCCGCCGGGAAGCAGCTCCAGCGCCCGCTCGTAGGCGGTGGAGGAGCGATCCGCCCCCTGCGCATCCGGCCGAGCCGGCTGCTTCGGGCCTCTTACGCGTACTGCGCTTCCCACTCCCGGTGCGCGTCCGTGAAGTAGAGGAGGCGGATCTTCTTGAACTCGGTCGAGGAGTACAGCGTGCTGCGCTCCTCGATGCCGGTCTCCGCGGCGATCGTGTCGAGGATCGCGTCGCACTCCTCCTTGGAGCGCCCGTGGGCCATCGTGAAGACCGAGTAGGGCCAGTCCGCGTAGGTGGGGCGCTGGTAGCAGTGCGAGATGCCCCGGTAGGCGGCCATGCGCGGTCCCAGCTCGAGGATGCGCTCCTCGGGCACCTTCCACACGCCCATGCCGTTGGCGGAGAAGCCGGCGCGGCGGTGGAACAGGATCGCGGCTACCCGGCGCAGCGCCTTGCGCTCGCGCATGTCCTCCAGGTGGGCGAGCAGGTCTCGCACCGGCATGCCGAGCTCGCGCGCCGCCGGCGCGAAGGGCTCGGACACCGCCTTCATCGGGCCCTGAGTGGCGCGGATCACGGCCAGGTCGCGCTCGGACAGCGCGATCGCCTCGGGCTCCTTGTGGTCGACCGCCTCGGCGGCGGCGGCGAGCGCCTCGGTGCCCTTCTCCATCTCGAGGTCCATGCGGATCTTGAACAGCCGCAGCGTCGGCAGCTGCCTCACAGACTCCGCGCCGGTGAGGCGCTGGAGCACGTCGAGCGTGCCCTCCAGCCCCAGTCGCGAGCCGGGCTCGGTGGCAACCGTGAACCAGATGTTGAAATCGTGGTCGCGCAGGTAGTTGTGTGAGACCCCCGGGTGCGAGTTGATTATCTTGGCGGCCCGCCAGGGATGCTCGGGGTCCACCTTGGCCGCCACCAGCATCGACCGGTAGCCGAGCACGCGCGTGTCGAAGATCGGCGTGACCTCGCGGATGATGCGCTCCTCGAGCAGCCGCGCCGTACGGCGCAGCACCTCGTCCTCGGGCAGCTCCGCCAGGCGCGCCACCTCGGCGTAGGGCCGCTCCGCAAGCGGGAAGCTCCCCTGCAGCAGGTTGAGCAGCCGGCGGTCGGCCTCGTCGAGCGCGACGGCCGCGCCGCCCTTGCGGGAGCGGGTCTTGGCTACCGCAGCCACTCGGCCGCCTGCCTGGCGTGGTAGGTGATCACGATGTCCGCGCCGGCGCGGCGGATTGCGGTGAGCGCCTCGAGAACGATCGCGCGCTCGTCCACGTACCCCGCCGCCGCGGCCGCCTTCACCATCGCGTACTCGCCGCTGACGTTGTAGGCCGCCACCGGCACCCGGGTCGCCTCCTTGACCCGCCGGATCACGTCGAGGTACGGCAGTGCCGGCTTGACCATCACCACGTCGGCTCCCTCGCTGACGTCGAGCAGCGCCTCGCGCACGGCCTCCTCGGCGTTGGCGGGGTCCATCTGGTAGCTGCGCCGGTCGCCGAAGGCGGGCGCCGAGTCGGCCGCCTCTCGGAACGGGCCGTAGAACGCCGAGGCGAACTTGGCCGAGTAGGCCACCACCGGCAGGTCCTTGAAGCCCTCGGCGTCCAGCTGCGCGCGCAGCGCGCCGACGCGGCCGTCCATCATGTCGCTCGGCGCGACGGCGTCGGCGCCGGAGCGGGCGTGCGAGATAGCTGTCTTGGCGAGCAGCTCGAGCGTGAGGTCGTTGTCGACCGTGCCGTCGTCCAGCACCACGCCGCAGTGCCCGTGCGAGGTGTAGCCGCACAGGCACACGTCGGTGATCACGACGAGCTCCGGATGGGCGTCCTTCAGGGCGCGAACGGCCAGCTGGACGACCCCCTCGTCGTCGTAGGCCCCGGACGCCTGCTCGTCCTTCTCCGCGGGCAGGCCGAAGAGCAGCACCGCCGGGATGCCCAGCGCGTGCACCTCGCCGGCCTCCTCCACGGCCTGCGAGATCGACAGCCGCTCGACTCCGGGCATCGCCTCGATTGGCGTGCGCCCACCTTCGCCGAGCTGCACGAAGATCGGCTGCACGAGGTGCTCCGGGGTCAGCTCGGTCTCCCGCACCATCCCGCGCAGCACCCCGGTCTTGCGCAGGCGCCGCAGGCGTGTCGCGGGAAAGGCCACAGGAAGAGGTTAGAGCGATCCGCGCGCACCCGGCCGAGCCGGGTGCTTGCGGCACTACGCGAAGCGCCTCAGCGCGATGCGGCTGAGCGCGCCGAAGGCCAGCGCGAGCCCAACCAGGTGGAGCAGGGGCGGGACCAGGTCGCCGGCGTCGTTCAGCGCCGCGTCGAGGGCGTCGAGCGTGGGCTTGAACGGAAACACGGCGGACACGGCTCGGATCACGTCGTAGAGGGCAGGGCCCACGGCCCCGGACGGCACGAGCGCCAGGAAGGCGAGCGGCAGCGAGAGCATGAACGCAAGCAGCGATGCCGCCCGCACCTCGCGCGTCAGCGCGCCGATCGCCAGGCCGAGAGCGGCGAACGCGAGCGCCCCGGCGACCACGGCGGCGAGCCAGAGCGGGAAGCGGCCCCAGTCGATCTCCACGAAGAGGCCGAGCCCGGCCAACATCAGCAGGCAGACCGCGCTCGAGCAGACCGCCGCCAGCCCGGCCTTCTCGGCGAGCAGGGCGGTGCGCGAGACCAGCCCGCGGACGAGGCGGGCGAAGGCGTTCTCCTCTCGCTCGATCGCCAGCATGCCCGCCGCCATCAGGAGCGTGATGAACATCAGGGAGACGCTCGCCGCCAGCGCGACGGCGAAGGCGCTCAGCGACGTGTTGCCGCCCTCGAGCGCCTGTGCCCGGACGCGGATCGGCTCACCCACCACCGCCAAGACGTCGTCGGAGAAGGCGAGGTTCTCGCGGGCCAGCTCGCCGAAGTCGATCACCTCGTCGAGCTGCTCGCGCTCAGGGGACCCGGGCGGCAGGGTCTCCCGCACCTCGCTCAGCATGCGGTCGGCGCGGGCCAGCCCCAGCACGTCGACCTCCTGGCCGAGGAACGAGTACTCGCCCCCCTCGCTGATCAGCCCGAGCAGGTCGAGCGCCTCCTCGGCGATGCGCTTCGTGAGCGCCCCGTTGGCCCGCTGCACCTGCGCCTCGATCGTGTTCTCGACGAACTCCTTCTTCGCGGGGTCCTCGGCGTTGTAGAAGACCTCGACGGTGCCCGGCTCGAGCGTCGACTGCAGGTTGGAGGCCAGGTCCTCCGGGATGATCAGCGCACCGAGCACGTCGCCGTCGCGCACCTTCTGGATGGCCTCCGCGCGGCTGTCCACCGGCACGGGGTCGATCTCCTCGAACAGGCGGCTGCCCTGCTCGGTCAGGTCGATCCGCTCGCCGCCCAGCTCCACGATCGCCGGCGTGCCGGCCAAGCCGTTGTAGAACGCCACCTCCGGCTTGTCGGGCCCGCGCGAGAGCGCGAAGCCGATCAGCACCGCGATCACGATCGGGTACAGCACCAGCAGCGAGACGAGCAGCGGCGAACGGCGCAGGATGCGCAGGTCCTTGAGCAAGAGCCAGCGCATCAGTGGCCTCGCTGGCGCAGGAACTCCACGAAGGCCTGCTCGAAGTCGAGGCCCGTGGTCCCGGTGGCCTGCTCGAGCTCGCGCGGTGAGCCGTCGAAGACCCCCTCGCCGTCCGCCAGCACCACGAGGCGGTTCGCGTGGCGGTCCGCCTCCTGGATGTGGTGGGTCGCGTAGACCACGGTGGTGCCCTCGCCGGCGAGGCGCAGGATGAAGTCCCAGAGGCGCTCGCGCTGGCGCGGGTCGAGCGCGGAGCTCGGCTCGTCGAGCAACAGCACCTCGGGCTGGCCGAGCAGCCCGATCGCGATGTTCACGCGCTGGCGGTTGCCGCCCGACAGCGTGGACACCTGGTCGCCGGCCCGCTCGCCGAGAGCGGTCAGGTCGAGCATGCGGTCGACCGTCGCGTGGGGGTCGGGGCTGCGCTCGAGCCGGGCGAACAGCATCAGGTTCTCCTCCACGGTCAGCTTCCCGTAGAGCGCGGGCTGCTGGGGGACCCACCCGATCGACGCGGGGGCGTCCAGATCGCCCTCGTCGGCGCGCTGGATCCCGGCGAGGATGGAGAGCAGGGTCGTCTTGCCGGCCCCGTTGGGCCCGATCACGGCGACGAGCTCGCCGCGGCCCGCCGAGAGGGAGACGCCCCGCAGCGCGACCCTGTCGCCGTACCGCTTGACCAGGTCGCGCGCGGCGATCGTCGTGGCCGTGGCGGTCTCCACCGCTCCCAGGTTGGCAGAATCGCCAGCGGTGAAGCTTCTGTTCGTGGGGGACGTGGTGGGCGGGATCGGGCGGCGGACGCTGTCCGAGCTGCTGCCCGGCCTGCGCGAGCGCCACCGGCCGGACTTCGTGGTGGTGAACGGGGAGAACGCCGCCGGCGGCATCGGAATCACCCGCAAGACCGCGCGCGAGATCCTCGACGCGGGCGTGGACGCGATCACGCTCGGCAACCACGCCTACCGCCACCGCGAGGTGTACGACTACCTCGATCAGGAGCCGCGGATCGTGCGGCCCGCCAACTTCCCGAAGGGGAGCCCCGGCCGTGGGCACACGGTGGTGGAGTCGAACGGCATTCGCCTGGCGGTGGTGAACCTGTCCGGGCTGGTGTTCCTCGAGGCGGTCCGCTCGCCGTTCGCGGAGGCCGACGCGCTGCTGGCCGAGCTGCGCGGCAAGGCCGACGCGGTGCTGGTGGACATGCACGCCGAGGCCACCAGCGAGAAGGTCGCGATGGGGTGGCACGTGGACGGCCGCGCGCTGGCATGCGTGGGCACGCACACGCACATCCCCACGGCCGACGGGCGCGTGCTGCCCGGCGGCACCGCCTACATCACGGACGTGGGGATGACCGGGCCGCGTGGCGGCGTGATCGGCGTGAAGCGCGAGCAGGCCCTGGAGCGCTTCCTGACCATGACGCAGGTGCGCTTCGAGACCTCAGACGAGGACCCGTGGCTCAACGCCATCCTGGTCGAGGGCGACGCGGGCGGCCGGGCCGTCTCGCTCGAGCAGCTGCTGGTCCCGGGCGGAGCTCAGCGCGCGTAGGGCGAGCACGAGCACGACCAGCAGGACCACGTTGCGCGCGGCGACGATCGCCACGGGGAACGGCTCGCGCTCGACCAGGTCGAAGTAGCGGGCCGGGAACTCGACCTGGGTGAGCACCGCCGCAGCCGCAACGGCGGCGGCGAGCGCGTGGAGCCGCCACGCGAAGGCGAGCGCGCCGAGCGGCACGAGCCAGAGCATGTACTGCGGCGAGAGGACCTTGCCGAGGGCGGCGAAGGCGGCCACGGCTGTCAGTGAGGCGAGCACGAGGCGGCGAGTGTCTCCCGGCGCGGACCCGTCGCGGCCGGCGCTCCGCCGGCCCGCGGCCAAGGCCGCGAGCAGGGCGAGCGTGCTCAGCATCGCCGCCAGGCCGACAGCGGCAAGCGCCCCTCCGGCCGTGTGCTCCAGCCCGTCCGAGCGGTGGCTGTTCACGCTCTCCGCCTCGCCGGCGCCGAGCTCGTCCAGCAGCAGGAGACCGCCCGCGGGCAGGCTTTCCACCTGGACCGGGCGCTCAAGGTGGTACGTGACCGCTTCCCACGCGCCGCCCGGCGACATCGCAACCGCGGCGGCGGCGGGCAATGCCAGCGCCGCCGACAGGGCGGCGACCGACTGCGTGAGCGTGCGCCGGTCCACCCGCGTGGCCAGCCAGGCCAGCGCCACCGGCGCCACCACCAGCGGGAAGCCCTTCGTCATCGCGGCCAGGCCGAGCAGGGCCATCCCGGAGCGCGGCCGCCCGCTCGCCAACAGCAGCAGCGCGCCCAGCAGCAGCGCCACCGGCGCGAGGTCGAAGTGCGTGCGCACCAGGGCGCCGCAGAGGAGCGGCATGAGGGCCGCGGCGAGCAGCGCGCGTCGTGCGTCGCCTCCGGTGCGAGCCGCCAGCGCGCCGCACAGGAGCACCACGGCCGCCGCCAGCAGGAGCGTCCAGCCGGCGAAGGCGGCGCGGAAGACCTCCTCGCCCGTGCCGAGCAGCCCTGGGAGCGCGATCGCCGGGGCCGCCAGCGGCGGGTACTCGAGGAAGACGTCGCGGTACGGCAGGGCGCCGCCCAGCACGGGATCGGCGAAGACGCGATAGACGAACAGGTCGTTCACGCGCTCGTCCGACCACGGCGCGAGCCACAGCGTCGCGGCCCAGCCGGCGGCCAGCAGGAGGAGGGCCGCCGGGGCCGCCTTCACGCGGCCACCGCCTCCGGTTCGCGGCGGGGCGGCCGCTCGGCCTCCGTCGGCCGTTCCCGGTAGGCCCCGAGCATCGCCACCAGCACGAAGGGAAAGAACCAGACCACATACAGGTAGAACCAGTGGGACACCGCCAGCTGGACCGCGATCAGCACCGCCGCGCCCAGCGCCGCCACCTGGCGCTCGTCCGGCCCTCGCGGCACGAACGCGACCGCCAGCGCCAGCCCGATCGCGGCGAGCTTCACGGCCGTCTGCAGCCAGCCGAGCGAATCGACCTGCCCCCAGACGCTGAACGGCGATCCCCGCCCCGCCTGGTACCCGACCGTACGGTCGTACAGCTCGCGCAACCCGCCGTCGGGCACGAACGGCACCACGGCGACGGCCACGGTCAGCGCCAGCGCCGCTCCGAACACCAGCGGCGAGCGCCGCGCGAACAGCGGCGCCAGCGCCAGCGGCGCGAACTTGGCGGCCGCTCCCAGCCCGAGCGCCACCCCGCTCGCGGCCGGCCACCGGCGCGCGAACGCGAGCAGCGCGCCGATGCAGGCAAGCGCGACCAGCGTGTCGTTGGAGTTCGTCTCCAGCACGAACGCCGTGTACGGATACGCCGCCCACGCCCACGCGAGCGCCATCCCGAGCGTCCTGCCCTCGGCCCCCGGCCGCAACGCCCGGCCGAGCAGCAGCAGGCCGCCGATGGCGAGCAGGTCGAAGGCGATCGCCGCCCCGTGCGCCGCGGGCAGGTCGTCCCACGCGCCACTCCACCGAAGCGCCTGCTCGAACGGCACGTAGAGCAGGTACGTGACCGGGCCGTAGGTGTCGCCCCGCTCCACGTCCTCGGAGAAGCCCTCCCCGTACAGCTCGTCGCCGTCCACCACGCGATCCGCTCCGATCACGCCGGCGTAGCCGACGTCGATCACGTTCGAGTCGACCGCGTTGAGCGCGACCCGGAAGGCGACCAGGAACACCAGCGCCACGGCGAGCCAGGCGAGCGGGACGTGCGGCACGAGCCGGCCCGGGCGCTCCCGCGGGCGGAAGCCGGCCATCAGGACTCGAACCAGCAGGTAGAACAGCACGGGATAGACGAGCGGGACCGACACGCCGATCTCGCCGCGGTTGAAGAAGACGTGCGAGACGCCGAAGCCCACCAGCACCAGCAGGTCGAGGTGGAGCAGCCGGAACGGGCGGCGGAAGTCGATGAACGGAAGCAGGAACAGGAGGCAGAGCGGGATCCACACCCACGGCGCGTTCAGCTTGCGGCCGAAGGCGCCCTCGTAGCCGCGCGCCATCCGCCATGCCACCTGATCGCCGTCCCACTGCTCGAGCACCGCGCCACTGCGGTCGTCCACCAGGACCTGCACCACCTCGTCGCCGTCGCGGAAAAAGCTGACCTGCCAGCGCCCGGCGCCCTTCGTGTAGGCGGTCGGGTCGAGCGGCCCGTCCCGGCGCGCCTCGCGCACCTTCTCCGCGCGCATCGCGATCCGCTCGGCCTCGTTCGCGGTGCGCTCGAAGAAGCGTGGCGGCTCGGTCTGCGACCGGGGGAGCTGCGGGTCCTGCGCCGCCGCCGCGCCCGGCGCCGCGAGCGCCACCAACACGGCGATCAGCGCGGCCCTCAGCGGACCACCTAGTCCCGCGCGAACTCCAGCGCGAAGCTCCACATCTTGTTCCCGATGAAGTTGAGCGGCGTGGCCATCACGATCGAGATCGCCTGCGCGGGCAGCTCTGGCAGCTCGGCCACGCTCACGAGCAGCTCGAGGATGCTCGCGGCGAACAGGAAGGCGACCACGCTGACTGTGAAGAAGCGCGCAGCCTGGAAGCCGGCGCGGCCGCTGCGAGCCCTGAAGGTCCAGTGGCGGTTCCACCAGAAGTTGTTCAGCACGGCGACCACGAAGGCGATCGTCGCCGCCGCCAGGTGGTGCATGCCGAACCCCTCCACGCACAGCGCGAAGACGCTCAGGTTCACCACGTAGCCCGAGGCGCCGACCGCGCAGAACTTGAGGAGCTGGACCCAGTTGTGGGGCCTTCGCAGGCCGGCGCGCACCCGCAGATGGACCCGCTCGCTCACCCGCGCAACGGTACATCGAAGTGGTCGAGCACCAAGGGCGCCACGTCCGTAAGCGCCCACTCCTCACGCTCGGGCACGTCCATGCCCCCAACGAGGAGCACACCCTCCGAGTCGTCGCGGTGAAGCGAACCGTGGCTGCCCCCGCCCACGTGGTCCGCCCCGCCCCAGTCGACGAACTCGAAGCCCGGCTCGGCCGACACCAGCACATCGCCGGAGTGCGGGCACTCGAGCGCGGACCAGAGCCGGTTGATCCCGTCCGGGTAGGTCGAGCTGGAGACGAGCCCGTCGGAGACGTCGAGGTCCAGCACGCCGTGCTTGCCCTCCACGGCCCAGGCTCGCCCGCGCCGGTCCTGGAGCGCGCCCCCGGGCGAGAAGCGCAGCTCGCCGCGGTCGCTTCTCACCACGGCCTGGCCGTCGACACGGCGGGCGATCAGGTCCACGCCCTCCACCTCGCCGAGCGTGTCCATGGCGGCTCCGGCCAGCTCGTCGCGGCGGGACTCGTCGAGCGCGTACACCATCGCCGAGCGCGCGGCGGGGCACACGGCCAGCTCGGCCTCGACCGGCGCCGGATCGGCCGGTATGAGCACGCGAGCGTCCGCGAAGGCCGCGGCCAGGTTCACGCCCTCCTCGACCTTCGTCTGCGAGTGGTCGGACATCACGATCACGGCGTGGTCCTCGAGGAAGGCGTCGGTGCCGCCGGCCACGTGCATGATCCGCTCGAGCGCCCGGTCGGCCTCGGCGATCGACACCACCTGACCCTCCGGGCCGGCCTTGTGCGAGTGCGTGTCGTTGTCGGGGAGCGAGAAGAGCAGGAAGTCGAACAGGTCGTGCTCGACGAGGTAGGCGCCGACGCACCCGGTGTGCCGGTCGCGCTGGCCGGGCATGCCGAGCGCCGAGGTGCAGCCGGTGTTGCGCGAGTCGAACAGGTCGGCGTAGAAGAGCTCCCTGGCGCCGTAGACGGGGTGGCGGAACTGGGCCGCCTCGGCGATGCGCCGGTACACGCTCGTGCCCGACGGGTCGTGCCGGGTGCGGCCGCGGTAGATGAGCCAGGTGGTGCAGGCGGTCCGCAGGCCGGCGTCGTCCAGGTGCTCGAAGACCGTCCTGTGCGCACGGGTGAGGTGCGCCATGTTCATGTTGTAGACCGTGTCGTAGAGCGAGCGCACCACGCCGAAGACGCGCGTGGCCTGAAACGACGAGCCGTACTCCACGTAACGCTCCTCGCCGCGGTGGTACCAGTTCATCGACGGGATGTGATGCTCGCCCGGGCCCTGGCCCGTGGCGATCGCGGCGCTCGCGACGGGCGTGACCGAGGGAAACGTGGACAGGCAGTCGCGTACGTAGGTGCCGCGGTCCCGCAGCGCCTGCAGCGCCGGCGCCCGGCCCTCCTCGATGGCCAGGTCGAGCATGTCCGGCTTGAGCGAGTCGATGACGGCGAGGACGAGCTTCTTGCGCTTTGCGGCCACCGCGCTAGCGGAGCACCCGCAGCCCGGCGTACTTCTCGCCCTCGCGCCGCTTCCCGCCGAGCAGGAGCACCACGAAGGCGACGATCGCGAGGATCGACACCGGCGGCACGAAGACAGCGATGGCGGCAAGCAGCAGGGCGGCGCCGTCGGCGTAGGCCGTCATCAGCGCGGCCGCGCCGCCCTCGAGGCGGCGGCGTGCCCGCTCGATCAGGCCGCCCACGGCGAGCCAGCCGAGGAGGGCGCAGATCGGGCCCGCGATCAGGCCGGGCCAGGCGTCGGTGCCGCCGTCGGCCAGGGCGCCCGCGAAGAGCATGGCGCCGAGGACGACCCCCAGCGCGCCGCTGAAGATCTCGACCGCGCGGCCGGTGTCGGTGCGCTCCAGCATGTACGCCACCACGCCCACCGCCAGGACGCCGAGCAGGAAGCCGGTCGACTCGAGAAAGCGCCAGTCGGTGCCGTCGAAGTCGATGCCGATGTCGCCGCGGGCCAGGGCGCCGGCCAGCAGCGGCGGCAGGTAGGGCCGCACGCCGGTGGCCCCCGCGAGACCCATGCCGGTGGTGGTGTCGAGAAAGACGCTCACCGTGCTCGGTACCCTAGCTCCCGTCCTCGTGGTGGCTCCTGTCAGTCCTGACCCGTTTGGCGGCTGCAAGTCTTCGCCTGGCGGCGTCCCCACTCGCCGAAATAGCGCTGCTATTCCGGCTTCGCGGCTCCTTGCCATGCTCGACTTTCGCGCGCCAAGACGGGCCAGCCCTTCCAGGAGACACCACTCGTGAGCATTTCACGCGACCTCGAGCGCTACGCCGCCCTGTTCGCCTCGCGCACGAAGGTCATGAAGTCGTCCGCGATGCGCGACCTCATGGCCGTCACCGCGCGGCCGGAGGTGATCTCGCTTGCCGGCGGCCTACCCGACACCGGCACCTTCCCGCCCGACACGTTCGCGGCGGTGGCGCAGCGGATCGCCGCCGAGTCGTGCGCCAAGGCGCTGCAGTACGGGCCGACGGAGGGCCTCCCCGAGACGAAGGAGTGCATCGCGGAGGTGATGGCCGCCGAGAACATGCGCGTCGACCCCGAGGACATGATCGTCACCACCGGCGGGCAGCAGGTGATCGACCTCGTCACCAAGACGCTGATCGACCCGGGCGACGTGGTGATCGCCGAGGGACCCACCTACCCCGGCGCGGTGCCGGTCTTCTGCGCCTACGAGGCCGAGGTGGTTCAGATCGAGATGGACGCGTCAGGCATGCGCGTGGACCTGCTCGAGGAGACGCTCGAGCGGCTCGACCGCGAGGGCCGGCGCCCGAAGTTCATCTACACGGTGCCCACCTTCCAGAACCCGGCCGGCGTGACGATGTCGCTCGCCCGGCGCCGGCGGCTCGTCGAGATCGCGCACGAGCGCGAGCTGCTCGTGCTGGAGGACAACCCCTACGGCCTGCTGCGCTACGAGGGCGACGCGCTGCCGCCGCTCTACGGGCTCGACGGCGGCGTGTACGTGATGTACCTGGGCACGTTCTCGAAGATCCTCTCGCCGGGGATCCGGATGGGCTGGGTGGTGGCGCCGCCGCCGGTGCTCGAGAAGATCAACCTCGGCAAGCAGGGCGCCGACCTCTGCACGTCGACCCTCTCGCAGCTGATGGTCCAGGCGTACTTCGAGCGGGCGCCGTGGCGCGACTACGTGGACTCGCTCACCGAGGTCTATCGCGACCGGCGCGACACGATGCTGGACGCGCTCGCCGACCACTTCCCGCCCCAGGCCGAGTGGACCCGTCCCGGCGGCGGGCTCTTCATCTGGGCCACGCTGCCCGACTTCATCGACACGACCGACCTGCTGGCGCGGGCGCTGCGGGAGAACGTGGCTTTCGTGCCGGGCGAGGCGGCGTTCCTCGACGGCCGCGGGCGCAGCTCGATGCGCCTCAACTTCTCGGCCTCCGACGGTGAGGCGATCCGCGAGGGCATCCGCCGCATCGGCGAGGTCGTGACGGAGCAGGTGCAGCTGTACGGCACGCTGACCGGCGAGCACCAGGCCGTCAGGCCCCCGGGCGCCGAGGTGGTCCGGATCCCGACGCCCGCGGAGCGCAGCCGGAGGGCGCGCTGACCCGGGTGGCCGTGCTCAAGGGGGGCCGCTCGCTCGAGCGGCAGGTGTCGCTGCGCTCGGGCGCCCGGGTGGAGGACGCGCTCGGCCGGCTCGGGCACGAGGTGATCCCGATCGACGTGGGGCTCGACCTGATCCAGCGCCTGCGCGAGGCGGCGCCCGACACCGCGTTCATCGCGATGCACGGGCGCGATGGCGAGGACGGCACCGTGCAGGAGCTGCTCGAGATCCTGGACATCCCGTACACGGGATCCGGCGTGCTCGCATGCGTGCGCTCGATGGACAAGGTGCTCGCAAAGCACCTGATGGTCGAGCGCGGAATCCCGACGCCGGAGTTCTACGCGTTCAACGAGACCGCCTTCCGCGAGCTGGGAGCGGCGGAGGCGCTAGGCGTGATCGAGGAGCGGCTCGAGTTCCCGATCGTGGTCAAGCCGTCGAGCCAGGGCTCCGCCCTCGGCATCAAGTTCGCCCGGACGCCCGCGGACGTGCCATCCGCCCTGGTCGCCGCGTTCTCGTACGACTCGAAGGTGCTGCTCGAGCGACACGTGGACGGGCGGGACCTGGCCGTGTCGATCCTCGACGGCAACCCGCTGCCGGTGGTGGAGGCCGTGCCGCAGGGAGAGGCCTTCTACGACTTCCAGGCCCGCTACGAGATCGGCAGGACGACCTTCGTCTGCCCCGCGGAGCTGCCCGGAGACCTGACCGAGCAAGCCCAGGACCTGGCGCTTCGCACCTACGAGCTGCTCGGATGCGAGGCGTTCGCGCGGGTGGACCTGATGCTGGGCGCAGACGGCGAGCTGACCGTGCTCGAGGCGAACCCGATCCCGGGGCTGACGGAGACGTCGCTGCTGCCACAGGCGGCGGAGGCTGCGGGGATCTCGTTCGACGAGCTCGTGGGGCGGATCGTCGAGCTGGCTACTGGTCTTCCGGCTCGCCGCTAGCGAAGTCCTCGGGCGTGACGTTGTCGAGGAAGTCCTTGAACTTCTCGACGACCTCCTCGGTGTCCTCGACCTCGTGCTCGAACTCGATCGCGGACTCCGTGATCACGTCCTCGGCGGCGAAGATGGGGGCGCCGGTGCGCACCGCGAGGGCGAGCGCGTCGGACGGGCGCGAGTCGATCGGGATCTCCCGGCCGTTCAGCTGGAGCGTGACCTCGGCGTAGAAGGTGTTCTCCCGCAGCTCGGTCACCGCCACCCGGGTGCACGAGACGTCGAGCTCCGAGAGCATTTCGCTGATCAGGTCGTGCGTCATCGGCCGGGGCGTGTTGGCGCCCTGCAGCTTCATCAGGATCGCGGCGGCCTCGGGGTGCCCGATCCAGATCGGGAGGAACTTGTTCCCCTCGCGTGTCTTCAAAAGCACGATCGGCTGCTTGCCGACCATGTCGAAGCTCACGCCGTAGATGACCATCTCCTGCATGGGCTGCGAGACAGTCTAGAGGCGGGAGGAAACCCCCACCACAACGGCAGAGGGCCCCGAATCGGGGCCCTCCGGCACTCGCCTGTTGACTGAATCGCTGCGCACTCGGCCGAGCCGAGCGCTTGCGCGAAGATGGGCGATCCTGGACTCGAACCAGGGACCTCGTCCTTATCAGAGACGCGCTCTAACCGACTGAGCTAATCGCCCTCCGCCGGCGATTCTAGCGGCGCTAGGCGGCGCGTCGGGCGGCGGCGGAGAGCAGCGAGCGGGCCAGCTCCACGGCCTCCGCGGGCCGCTCGAACTCGAGCTCGATCACGCAGCGGTCGCCGCGCGCTCGGGCCTTCACCTCGCGCCCCAGGGCCGCGGCCATCGCGTCCTCCGCGGCCGCCAGCGCCTCGGCGAGGTCCGGATGCACCACGCGCGGGCGGCGGGGCTCCGGCTCGCCCTGCTCCGCCTCGCGTGCGCGGCGTTCGGTCTCCCGGACGGACCACGCGCCGTCGCGCGCGTCGAGCGCCAGGTGGCGCCGCGTGGCGTGGTCCTTGCACAGCAGGATCGCGCGGCCGTGCCCCTCGCTCAGCTCGCCGCGCTCTATCAGCTCGAGCGCCTCCTCGGGCAGGTCGAGCAGCCGGACGAGGTTGGAGATCGCCACGCGGCTCCGGCCTACGCGGCGGCCCACCTCCTCTTTGGTGAGGCCCAGGTCGTCCACGAGCGTCGCGCACGCGCGGGCGGCCTCGACCGGATTGAGGTCCTGGCGCGCCATGTTCTCCGCGAGCGCGAGGTCGAGGCGCTCCCAGTCCTCGGTGTCGCGCACCAGCGCCGGGATCGTCTCGAGCTCTGCGAGCTTCGCGGCCCGCAGGCGGCGTTCCCCGGCCACCAGCTCGAAGCCGCCGCCGGCGAGCGGCCGGACCACCACGGGCTGCAGCACCCCGCGGGCCTTGATCGACTCGGCCAGCTCGGCCAGCCGCGCGTCGTCGAAGCTCTGGCGCGGCTGGCGGCCGTTGGGCTTGATCAGGTCCGGGGGGATGTTGCGCAGCCCCTCCTCGACCTTGCCGCCGCGCGGCAGGATGGCGTCCAACCCGCGGCCCATGGCGCGGCGCTCCTCAGCCACGCGCGGCCACCTCCTTGGCGAGCCTGAGGTACGCGGCCGAGCCGGCGCTCTGAGGGGCGTGCCGGATGACCGGGACGCCGAAGCTCGGCGCCTCCCCCAGCCGCACGTTGCGCGGCACGACCGTGTCGAAGACGAGCTCGGGGAAGTGCTCGCGCACCTCGCGCTCCACGTCGCGCGCGAGGCGCGTGCGGCCGTCGTGCATCGTGAGGATCATCCCCGCCACGGTGAGGCGCGGGTTCAGCTCGCGCTGGATCAGGGAGAGCGTGTCGAGCAGCTGCGCGAGGCCCTCGAGCGCGAAGTACTCGGTCTGGACGGGCACGATCACCTTGTCGGCCGCGACGAGCGCGTTGACCGTGAGCGGGCCCAGCGACGGCGGGCAGTCGAGCAGCGTGAAGAGGTAGCGGTCCCGGACCGAGCCGAGCCGGTCGCGCAGGATGGTCTCGGACCCGGGGATGCGCGGCAGCTCGACGTTGGCGCCGGCCAGCCCGGGCGTGGACGGGACGACGTCGAGGGACTCGATGCTGCTCGGGACGGCGGCGTCGCCGAGCTCGAGGTGGCCGGACAGGCAGTCGTAGACGTTCGGGCTCTTGTCCTTCGGGACGCCAAGTGCAACCGTAGCGTTGCACTGTGGGTCCAGGTCGGCGAGGAGGGTCGGGTAGCCGGCGTCGGCGATGGAGGCGCCGAGGTTGACGGCGGTCGTGGTCTTGCCCACCCCGCCCTTCTGGTTGGCGACTGCGAGGACGCTGCCCATTCCGGGCTTCAAGCTACGAGGCGGCTCGGTCGGAAGCGCATGGGATCGTGGTTCGCTTCCGAACGAAGCGGTCCTGCGTGCGTTTACAGCGAGCAATAAGGGGTGGGCCCGGACCTGGTGGCCGTTCTTTGAGGGGGGTTCAACACGAAACGGCGGATATATCGCCGCAACGTGACGAACCCCTTCATTGCTCGTCGTCGGCCAGTAACCCGCGGGGGTCCGGCACGAAAGGCGACTATGGGTCCACTTTCGTGCCCGACCCTCCGCCCAGCGGCCGCTTCACCGCCATCCCCGCCCGCCGCGGGAAGCGCTCCGGCGTGGGCGCCACCTTGCGGAACACGTACAGGTGCCGATCGCGGGCGCCGGCGAACGGCTCGACCGAACGCGCCTCCTCGAGAGACAACCCCACTTGATCCGCCGCCCCCCTCCCCAGCCGCAGTTCGTCGGGGCCCACCCGCCCCTTCCAGGCAACGAGCACGCCCGAAGCACCCAAGAGCGGCGCCGCGTACTCCACGAGCACAGGCAACGAAGCCACCGCCCGCGCCGTCACCGCCCCATACGCCTCGCGCCCTCCCCCAAGAGCAGGCGGCAGCCGGGCCCAATCCTCCGCCCGCGCCACCACGCTCCGGGCATTCTCGACCTTCGCCGCCTGAATCAAGTGATCGATCACCGCCGCCTTCCTCCCGACGGACTCGATCAGGTCGACCCGGGCGCGCGGCAGCGCCACCGCCAGTACCAGGCCCGGAAAGCCGGCGCCGGCGCCGACGTCGGCGATCCGGCGCGCGGCGGCAAGGGAAGGCACCTCCAGGCCGCTGAGGCTGTCCGCCACATGCACCTCGCGCGCCCGCTCCGGATCGCTCACGGAGGTGTGCGGATCCGGCTCCGCCGCCAGGGCGTCGAGCAGCAGCTCGATCTGGGGGTCCGTTTCCCGTGAAACGGGTCCGCTCAGGGCTCGCGGAAGGCCCGCACCGGGCTGATCACGAGCCGGCGGTCGGGCTCGTCGCCCTCGGAGTGGGTCTCCACGTCGGTGCGCTCGCTGAGGTAGGTGTGCACGACCTTCCGCTCCGGGGCCCGCATCGGCTCGAGCTCCACGGCGCGGTCGTAGCGAAGCGCCTCGGCGGCCGCCCGGTCGGCCATCCGGTGCAGCGCCGTCTCGCGGCGCTCGCGGTACCCGGCGGCGTCCACCGTCACCTGCTTGCGCGTCTCGCGGCCCCGGAATGCGGCCCGGAACGCCACGTGCTGCACGGCGTCGATCGTCGACCCGTGCTTTCCGATCATGAGGCCGAGGTCCTCGCCGTTCACGGTCGCGCGGATCTCGTCCTCGGTCTCCTCAACATCCACGGTCGCGTGCAGCCCCAGCGCGTGCACCACCCGCGCCACCACCGCGCGCACCCGCTCGGCGGGCTCTTCGGGGATGACCTCGGCGGCGTCGCGCCAGGCGTCCTCGTCGACCTCGCCGCGAACCCGAGCGGAACCGCCCGCCTCAGGCTCCTCGATCACCTCGAACCGCACGCAGTCCGCCGTGATCCCCGGGAAGCGCGGCTCGAGCTGCTTCATCGCGGCCCACTTCGCCTCGCCGAGGCTCTCGCCCGACGCCTCGACCGACAGGTCCTCGACGCCGCTCACCGCCGCCGCCCCGAGCGTTTCTTCTTCTTGCGCGGCGAGGGCGGCGGAGCCTTCGCCGGGCCGCCGTTGCCGCCACTGGAGCCCTTGGCAGCCGCGGCCTTGCCGGCGGCGCGCTTCGAGGAGCCGTCCGCCACGGCCGCAGCGGCGCCGGCCGGTTTCGGGCTCGGCGGCTTGCCGCGCGCCGGCTTGGCTGCCTCCTCGTCCTCTTGCGGCTCGATCGGCGCGGGCTTCGGATAGAGCTTCTTCACCAGCAGCTGCTGCCCGATCGTCCACACGTTCGTGGTGATCCAGTAGACGATCAGCCCGGCCTCGAAGTTGATGATGAAGACGACGAAGACGAACGGCAGCGCGAACATGATCCGGCGCTGCATCGGATCGGCGCTGATCGCCGTGACGGCGCTCGCCGCGAGCTGGGTCCCGACGTAGAGGACGATCAGCACGCCCAGCAGCACCGGGTCCGTGACCTTCTCGGCCAGGTCCTCGATCGGCCCGAAGCCCTCGTTCCCCGCGATGTCCTCCTGGAACGAGTCGGAGCGCAGGAGATAGAAGAGCGAGATGAAGAAGGGGATCTGCAGCAGGAGCGGCAGGCACGACCCGAGCGGGTTGACCTTCTCCTTCTGGTAGAAGGCCATGATCTCCTGGTTCATGCGCTGCTTGTCGTCCTTGTAGCGCTCCTGGATCCGCTTGATCTCGGGCTGCAGCGTCTGAAGCCGCTGCATGGACTTCACGCCCTTGAAGGTGAGCGGCAGGATGACGATGCGGACCGTGAAGGTCAGCAGGATGATCGACCAGCCCCACGAGCCGTCGAAGTCGCCGATCAGGTCGTGCCAGAACCTGAGGACCGCCTCGCAGGCGTCGATCAGGGGCTGTAGGACGTTGGCTATGAACACGGCTTATGCCTCCGGCTCCGGCCGCGGGCGGGAGCGGAACAGCTTCTGGTCCTGCACGAAGTCGACGCCGCCGTGACTCCAGGGATTGCAACGGAGCATGCGCCAGGTGGCGAGCACAACGCCTCGCAGTATGCCGTAGTGCCGGATGGCCTCCACCGCGTACTGCGAGCAGCTCGGATGGTACTTGCAGCGTGCCGGGATCGCCGGCGAGATCACGCGCTGGTAGAAGCGGATCGGCGCGGTCGCCACCGCGCGCATCACCGTCAAGGCGATCCCTCGCCGCGCGCCAGGCCGGCCTCGCTCAGCACGGTGCGAAGCGCTTCCGCGATGGCCGGCTCACCGCCTTCTTCGGCCAGCTCGCCGGCGGGCGGGCGGGCCACGATCACGAAGTCGTGCCCGGGCTTCGAGCTGGTCCGCGCCCGCCCAGAACGCCTCGCGCAGCAGCCGCTTCATGCGGTTGCGCTCCACGGCGCCGCCGAGCTTGCGCCCCACCGACACGCCGAGCCGCGGCTCGCCGTCGTCCTGACCGCGCGGAAAGGCGTACACGACCAGGTGCCGGCTCGCGTGCGAGCGGCCCTCGCGGTACACGCGCTCGAACTCGCCGCTGCGCGAGAGCCGGCGGCGCTTGCGGCGCTCGCGATCGGCCATGCGCGCTAGTGGTCCCGTCCGAGGTCGCGATCGCGGCTCGGCGAGCGAGAACCGAGCCTAGCGGTGCACGCGGGCGCAGCCAATGCAGCGCATCGGCGAGTACCGCGGGTGCCCCCAGGAGAAGGTTCGCAGCCGCCGAACGCGATCGTGACCGAGCTTGGGGCCACCCTACGGGGTGAGCCGCTTGCGGCCCTTGCTGCGGCGCCGGCTCAGCACGTGCCGCCCGGCACGCGTGCGCATCCGCGCGCGGAATCCGTGGGTGCGGGCGCGCTTGCGCTTCTTGGGCTGATAGGTGCGCTTCATGAGGATCGAAAGGGCGCGGCTGACGGGGGACTCGCGCCGGGCCTGAGGGTACACGACGGGCCGCCCACACTTTTTCCGCTGAGTGCGGGCATCCGGCCCGGAGGCCGGCCGAGCGCCGTGGGGGGCGTTGTATGCTCGACTGGCCGAGGGCAGCGCGGCCCCGCCGGAGCGGTCCTGTCCCCTTGTTGATGTTGCATCTCAAAGGCCCCTAGGAGGGTCTCGACCGCCTGTGCCCGCAAGCCTCGATCAGATCTGGGACGACGTCCGCGAGGAGCTCCGGAGCGAGATTCCGGACTTCAAGTTCCAGATCTGGATCGAGCCGCTGGAGCTGGCCGGGATCAGTGGCAAGACGCTGTTCGTCAAGGCGCCCGAACACATCCGCACCTCGGTCTCGGAGCGCTACCTGCCGCTGCTGCGCCGCGCCGCCGCGCGGCGTTTCGACCCGCGGGCGGTGGTCCAGGTGGTGGGCGCAAGCTGGTCCGCGCCGGCACCCGAACCCGAGCCGCGTCAGCAGCAGGTCGCGGCGGCGGCAGACCGCCTGAACCCCAAGTACACCTTCGAGCAGTTCGTCATCGGCGAGGGCAACCGCTTCGCCCACGCGGCCGCCCTCGCCGTGGCCGAGCTGCCGGCGCAGGCCTACAACCCGCTCTTCCTGCACGGTCCGCCCGGTCTCGGCAAGACCCATCTGCTCCACGCGATCGGCAACTTCGTCCAACGCTACGGGACCGGGCTGCGCGTCCGCTACGCGACGAGCGAGGAGTTCACCACCGAGTTCGTGGACGCGGTGCGGTCCCGCCGCACCACCGATTTCAAGGACGAGTTCCGCAGCGCGGACGTGGTGCTGATCGACGACGTCCAGTTCCTCGCGAGCCGGACCAAGACCCGCGAGGAGTTCTTCCACACGTTCAACTCCCTGCTCGGCTCCGGACGGCAGCTGGTGATCTCCTCGGACCGGAGCCCGGAAGAGCTGCCCGACCTGGAGGCCCGCCTGGCGGAGCGCTTCCGCTCCGGGTTGGTGGCCGACCTCGAGCCGCCTCCGGCCGTGGTGCGCCGCGCCATCCTCGCCAAGCGCGCCCGGCTCGACGGGGTGGAGGTCGACGGCGAGGTGCTGGCGGAGATCGCGCTGCGTGTGGACAGCAGCGTGCGCGCCCTCGAGGGTGCGCTGATCCGCGTGGTCGCCTACGCGTCGCTCAAGGGCGAAGAGCCCACGACCGGGCTGGTCCGCCACGTGCTGCGGCGGCTCGGGCAGGATCAGTCGAGGGATGTCTGCGGCCTGTCGGAGATCGTGGACGCGACAGCCCAGGAGTTCGGCGTGCCACGCGAGTCCATCTTGGCCCGCGACAGGCGCCCCAACGTGGCGGCAGCACGCCAGGTCTCCATGTACCTCGCTCGAGAGCTCACCGAGCACAGCCTGCCCGAGATCGGCCGCGGAATCGGGGGGCGAAACCACACCACCGTGCTTCACGCCGTGAACCGGATCGGGGACACCGTGCGCAGCGACCCCGACCTGCGCAAGAGCGTCGACAACCTCCGCAGACGGCTCGGGCGCCCCGCGTGACCGCCGATGTCGATGCCACAATCGACAACCCCGATTCCCGTCGCTGAGCGAAATCCGCGAACCTGTCGACGTATCCACAGCCCCAATTACTTCAAGAGTTAGGTAATAGACGTTGAAGCTCACCGTTTCCCGTGAAACGTTTCTCGCCAAGCTCGGGATCGCCGTGCGAGGCGCTTCCACGCGCAGCGCGATCCAGACCCTGGCCGGCGTTCTCGTCCGGGTCGAGGAGGGCCGCGCCGAGCTCGAGGCGACCGACATGGAGCTCGGCGTGCGCGTCGGGCTCGAGACCGGCGAGTCCACGCCGGGCCACGCCGTCATACCCGGCCGGCTGCTGCTCGACGTGGTCCGCTCGCTGCCGACCGACGAGCTGACGCTGGAGTACCGCAGCGCGCAGCAAGACGTGGAGGTGGTGTCCGGCCCGGCTCGCTTCCACCTGCGCACGCTGCCGCCGGAGGACTTCCCGAAGCTGCCCGAGGCCTCCGCCGAGGGGGCGATGAGCGTGCCGGCGTCGGCCTTCGTGGACACGATCGCGCGTGTCGCGCGGGCGGCCTCGAGGGACGAGACGCGCCCGCACCTCACCGGTGTGCTGGTCACCGCGCGCGGTCAGGAGCTGCGCATGGTGGCCACCGACTCCTACCGGCTGTCGGTGAAGGAGACGAAGCTCGAGCAGGCGCTCCAGGGCGAGCTCGAGGCGAACGTGCCGGCCCGGACGCTGCAGGAGCTCGGCCGGATCGCGTCCGCCGGCGGAGCCACGAGCATCGGCGTGACCGCGCTCGAGAACCAGGTCGTGTTCACGGTCGACGACGTGATGCTGTCGTCGCGCCTGGTCGAGGGCCGCTTTCCCAATTACCAGCAGCTGCTCCCCGAGTCGTACGAGCACGAGCTGCGCGTGAGCCGCGACGAGCTGCTCGAGGTCGTCCGGCGGGTGGGGCTGCTGGCCCAGAAGAACGCGCCGCTGCGGCTTCGCTTCACCGAGGGCGCGCTGGACGTGTCGGCCCAGACGCCGGACGTGGGCGAGGCGAGCGAGTCGCTGCCCGTGCCGTTCAACGGCGAACCGTTGGAGATCGGCTTCAATCCGGAGTTCTTCCGCGACGGGCTCGAGAGCGCCGAGTCGGAGGAGCTCGTCCTGAAGCTGATCAGCCCGCTGCGGCCGGGCCTGATCCAGTCGGGCGCGGATGACGACGGCGCGCGCTTCGTCTACCTCGTCATGCCCATTCGCCTAAACGTCTGATGGCCGAAGACCGTCGCATCCCTGCGTCCTCGGCGCTCGCCTTGCCCAGCAAGGCTTCGAGCCTGCGTCCTCGGCCTGCTCGGCCTCGGCCATCAGAGATATAAGGCCGAGCCATGCGGGTCACCCGCCTCCAGCTGCGCGACTTCCGCAATTACGAGGCGGCCGAGCTGGAGCTCCCGGCCGGGCTCACCGTGGTGGCTGGGCCGAACGGCGCCGGCAAGACCAATCTCCTGGAGGGGCTCTACTTCGGCTGCACCGCGCGCTCGCCGCGGACGTCGAACGAGCGCGAGCTGGTGCGGCGCGGCGGACCGGTGGCCCGCGTGGTGGTGGACACGCGCGACGAGGAGGGCGCCCACCGGATCGAGGTCGGGTTCGAGCCCGGCGAGGCGAAGCGGGTGCGGGTCGACGGCAGTCCTGTGGACAACCTGTCGGCAGCCGTGGCTCGCCCGCTCGTCAGCGTGTTCCTGCCCGAGCGGCTCGAGTTGGTGAAGGGCGCCCCGGCCGCGCGCAGGGCTCATCTGGACCAGCTCGTGGCCGCCCTGTGGCCCGCTCGCGCCGAGACGCGCGCCGCCTATTCGCGCGCGCTCGCGCAGCGGAACGCGCTGCTCGGCCGGATCCGCGCCGGTATGTCCGGTCCCGCGGCGCTTGACGCGTGGGATGCCGAGCTGGCCCGCCACGGAATCGCGCTGATGGCGGATCGCGGCGAGGCGGTCGAGGGGCTGCGCGCCCCGTTCGCGGAGCTCTCGGCGCGGCTCGGCCTGCCGGCTGCCGCGGAGCTCCGCTACCGCCCGCGGTCCGCCGCGAGCGACGAGCCGGGCCTCGCGGCGGAGCTGGCCGAGCGCAGGGCGGCGGACCTCGAGCGCGGCTTCACCGCGCACGGCCCGCACCGGGACGAGCTCCAGCTGCTGCTGGACGGGGTCGGGTTGAGGGCCTACGGGTCGCAGGGGCAGCAGCGAACCGCCCTGCTCGCCCTGCTGTTCGCGGAGCGCGAGCTCCTCGCGGCTCGGCGCGGACGGCCGCCGCTGATGCTGCTGGATGACGTGATGTCGGAGCTCGACACCGAGCGGCGCGAGCTGCTTGCCGGTCTGTTGAGGAGCGGCGGCCAGGCGGTGGTGACGGCGACCGAGCCGGAGCACGTCCCCGGCGTGGAGGAGGGGGAGCTCGTCCGGGTGTGCGCGGGAAGCCTCCGTGGCGAGTCTGCGCTCGCGGAGTACCCGGCGTGAGCGGGCGGGCCGTTCGGAGGGGTCGCGCGTGAGGCGCCTGGCGCCCCGGCCGATCGGCAAGGCGCTCGCCTCGGCCCTCCCCGACGCCCGCCCCGCCGGACTCCTCGCGGAGGTCCAGTCGGCCTGGCCGGCAGTCGCCGGCACCGCTCTCGCGGCCTCCGCGACCCCCGTATCCGAGCGCGCGGGGACCGTCACGGTGGCCTGCGAGTCGGCGGTCTGGGCCCAAGAGCTCGAACTGCTCCGAGCCGACCTCACCCGGCGCCTCGACGAGGCCGTGTCCGGCGGTCAGGTCGCCGGTCTGCGCTTTATCGTCGGTTCGGGTGCGAATCGTCGTTGAGCACGCCACTTTTGTTGCGATTTGCGGGTATTTTGTAACGCTCGCCGACGGTTGAGGGTGGGGGTTGCCTGCTAGTATTGAACGCAGTCTTATGTACCGCCCCGGTCCGTGAGCCGCACGCCCGGAACCGGGGCTTTTCGCAGTGTGCAGGGCGCCTCGCGCGCAGCCCTGCTTGGACGGAAGGCACGGATTGGCGAAGCAGCCTGAGAAGGATCGGAACAAGGGGGACGGCAGTTACGGCGCCCGGGACATCACGGTCCTGGAGGGCCTCGAGGCCGTTCGCAAGCGCCCGGGCATGTACATCGGCTCGACCGGCGCCCGCGGCCTCCACCACCTGATCTACGAGGTTGTCGACAACTCCGTCGACGAGGCCCTGGCAGGGGAGGCCGACGAGGTAGAGATCGTCATCCATCCGGACAACTCGGTGACCGTGACGGACAACGGCCGCGGAATCCCCGTCGACACGATGGCAAAGGAGAAGAAGCCCGCCGCCGAGGTGGTCCTCACCGTGCTCCACGCCGGCGGCAAGTTCGGCGAGGGCGGTGGCTACAAGGTGTCCGGCGGCCTGCACGGGGTCGGGGTGTCCGTCGTCAACGCGCTGTCGGAGTGGCTGCACCTCACCGTCTGGCGGGATGGCCACGAGCACACGCAGTCGTATGAGCGCGGGGTGCCCGGCACACCGCTCGAGAAGGGCGACAAGACCGATCGCCGCGGCACCAGCATCACGTTCCTGCCGGATCTGGAGATCTTCGAGACGATCGAGTACGACCGCACCATCCTCGAGCAGCGCTTCCGCGAGATGGCCTTCCTCACGAAGGGCCTGAAGATCCACTTCCTCGACGAGCGTGGCGAGCGCTTCGAGACCACCTTCCAGTACGACGGCGGGATCGTCGACTTCGTCAAGTACCTGCACAGCCAGGGCACGCGCGAGCCGCTGCACAAGAAGATCGTCTACATGGAGGACGAGAGCGACGTCGGCGAGGTCGAGGTCGCGATGCAGTGGAACAACTCCTACCAGGAGGCGCTGCTCTCGTTCGCCAACAACATCAACACGCACGAGGGCGGCACGCACCTGTCCGGGTTCCGCTCGGCGCTCACCCGCACGATCAACGCCTACGCGCGCCAGACCGGCGAGCTGAAGGAGAAGGACCCCAACCTCCAGGGCGAGGACGTGCGCGAGGGGCTGACGGCCATCATCTCCGTGAAGATCCGCGACCCCCAGTTCGAGGGTCAGACGAAGACGAAGCTGGGCAACCCGCCGGTGGAGGGCTTCGTCCAGGCCGCGATCAACAAGGGCCTGGCGGAGTTTCTCGAGGAGAATCCGAGCGAGGCGCGCACGGTCATCCGCAAGTCCGTCGACGCCGCCCGCGCCCGCGACGCCGCCCGCAAGGCCCGCGATCTCACGCGGCGCAAGTCCGCGCTCGAGAACTCGACGCTGCCGGGCAAGCTGGCGGACTGCTCGGTGCGCGATCCGGCGCTGGCCGAGATCTTCATCGTGGAGGGCGATTCGGCCGGCGGCTCGGCCAAGGCGGGCCGCAACCGCAACACCCAGGCGATCCTGCCGCTGCGCGGCAAGATCATCAACGTCGAGAAGAACCGCATCGACAAGGTCCTCGCGAACAAGGAGATCCAGGCGCTGATCACGGCGATCGGCACCGGGATCCGCGAGGAGTTCGACCTCGAGAAGGCGCGCTATCACAAGGTGATCCTCATGACGGACGCCGACGTTGACGGCGCCCACATCCGCACGCTCGTGCTGACCTTCCTCTACCGCGAGATGCCCGAGCTGATCGACGCCGGCTACGTGTACATCGCGAAGCCGCCGCTCTACAAGGTCAAGGCGGGCAAGAAGGACGTCTACATCGAGAGGGAGTCGGAGCTCGAGGAGGTCCTGCTGCGCGACAAGCTCGAGGCGATGGACGTGACCGACCGCGCCGGGCGATCCTTCGATCTCACGCACGCCCGCTGGCAGAAGTACGGCCGCCTGCTCAAGCAGTACGAGGGATGGGCGTCGGCGTTGCGCGCCGCGCACGGCCACGACCCGATCACCTTCGTCGAGGAGACCACGATCCTCGACGAGGGGGCCACCGACCCCGAGGCCGTGGTCGCCCTGCTGAAGGGCCCCGATCCCGATGGCGAGGCCTACGACACCGAGCTGGTGTCGGAGGACCCGACGGAGCTGGTCGCGCGGGTCGTGGAGAGGAAGACCGGCACCGCGAAGACGTACCGGCTGCCGCGCTCGCTGTTCTCCACGCCCGAGTACGGCGGCTTCGTGAAGATCCACAAGGAGCTCGAGGCGCTCGCCGGCACGCCGCCTTTCCGCGTCGTGCTCGGCAAGCGCGAGGCGGACGCGCTGTCCTTCGAGGAGCTGCGGGTGAAGGTGCTCGAGGTGGCGCGCGACGGCGTGCCGCTGCAGCGCTTCAAGGGCCTTGGTGAGATGAACGCCGACCAGCTCGCCGACACGACCATGGATCCCGAGCACCGCACCCTCCAGCTGGTGACGATCGACGACGCGAGCGGGGCCGACCAGATCTTTTCGATGCTGATGGGCGACGTGGTGGAGCCGCGGCGGAAGTTCATCGAGGACCACGCACGCGAAGTCACCAACTTGGATGTCTGAGGCCGCAAACCATCGCATCCCTGCGTCCTCGGTCGCGGACAGGCGAAGCCTTGTCCGCTCCCTGCGTCCTTGGCCTGCTCGGTTTTCGCACAGACACGGGAGCTGTAACTGATGAGCATCGACCAGCTGACAGGCGGGAACATCGAGCCGCGCGGGCTCGAGGAGGAGATGCGCTCCTCCTACCTCGACTACGCCATGAGCGTGATCGTGGGCCGAGCGCTGCCCGACGTGCGCGACGGCCTCAAGCCGGTCCACCGGCGCGTGCTGTTCTCGATGCACGAGTCCGGCCTGCAGCCGAACCGGCCGTTCCGCAAGGCCTCGCGCGTGGTGGGCGACGTGATGGGGCAGTTCCACCCGCACGGCGACGCCGCCATCTACGACACCCTCGTCCGCCTCGGGCAGGACTTCGCGATGCGATACCCGCTCGTGGAGCCCCAGGGGAACTTCGGCTCGATCGACAGCGACCCGCCGGCGGCCATGAGGTACTGCGTCACGGGCGACACACGGGTTGCGACGCCGGAGGGGACGCGTCGGATCGACTCGTTTGTCCCAGGCGCCGCGCCCGAGTCGGACAACGAGGTGGATACAGAGGTTCTCGACCGGCTGGGACGCCCGGTGCAGGCATCGAAGCTGTTCCACTCGGGCGACCATCCGACGCTGAAGCTGGGGACGAAGGAGGGCCACGAGCTCACCGGCACGCACAATCATCCCGTGCTGTGCCTGGTCCCGGTGGCCGGGGTCCCGATGCTCCTCTGGAAGCTCTTGAGCGAGGTGCGCGCGGGTGACCGGGTCGCCATCTCACGCGCGGCGCACGAGGGCTCCGATGTTCTTACCGAGCGCGAGTGGCAGACGGCGTTCCTCGCGGGCGCCTTCGTGTCGGAGGGCTGGGTCTCGGCCACGAGAGCCGGTCTCAACAACGTGGACGCCCAGCTCCCCGAGGCGAGTCGCGCCCTCAGCCGCGACTGCATCCCCTACGTGGCCGACTACATCCGCTCCGAGTCGGGCGGGCGCTGGGCGGATCGCGACTGGCTGAACCGGCACAACGTCGATCGCGTCGAGCGCTGGGAGCGTGGTGGCGCTGCGATCCTGCAGCGGATCGAGTCCGAGGAGGTTCGCGGGGTCGTCGAGCCGCTGGTCAGCGGCGACTACTACTACGCAACGGTGGACGCCGTGCAGGACGCCGGTGTGCAGGCGGTCTATTCGCTGAAAGTCGAGACCGACGACCACTCGTACCTGACGAACGGGTTCGTCAGCCACAACACCGAAGCGCGCCTGTCGCGGCTCGCCACCGAGATGCTCCGCGACATCGACGCGGACACCGTCGACTTCGGGGCGAACTACGACGAGTCGCGGCAGGAGCCGCTCGTCCTGCCCGCTCGCTTCCCGAACCTGCTGGTCAACGGGGCGTCGGGCATCGCCGTCGGGATGGCCACCAACATCCCGCCGCACAACCTGCGCGAGGCGGTCGACGCGGTGGTCGCCTATATCGACGATCCGCAAATCGACGTCGGCGGCCTGACGCAGCACATCAAGGGCCCCGACTTCCCGACGGGCGGCATCATCGTCGGCCACGGTGGCATCCGCGAGGCCTACGAGACCGGCCGCGGCCGCGTGGTCGTGCGCGGCAAGGCTCACATCGAGCCGATGGAGCGGGGCAAGGAGCGCATCATCGTCACCGAGATGCCGTACCAGGTCGCCAAGGGCGACGGGCGCGGCGACGGCGGCGGCCTGATCCGGAAGATCGCCGAGCAGGTGCAGAACGGCCGCATCAAGGAGATCTCCGACCTGCGCGACGAGTCCGACCGCTCGGGCATCCGGCTCGTCATCGAGTTGAAGCGCGACGCCATCCCAAAGGTCGCGCTCAACAAGCTCTACAAGCACACGTCGCTGCAGACGACCTTCGGCGTGAACATGGTCGCGCTGGTCGACGGCGTGCCGCGAACGCTCGGGCTGCTGCCGATCGTCAAGAACTACGTCGACCACCAGCGCGACGTGATCGTGCGGCGCACCAAGCACGAGTTGCGTGAGCGCGAGGCGCGCCTGCACATCCTCGAGGGGCTGCTCGTCGCGATCGCCGACATCGACGCGGTGATCGAGCTGATCAGGGGCTCGAACGACCCGGAGGCGGCGCGCGACGGCCTGATGGAGCGCTTCGAGCTGTCGCGCATCCAGGCGCAGGCGATCCTCGACATGCGCCTCGCGCGACTGACGGCGCTCGAGGCGGACAAGGTCAAGCAGGAGCACGCGGACACGCTCGAGCGCATCACGGAGCTGCGGGAGATCCTCGGCGACGAGGCCAGGGTGATGGGCCTCATCAAGGAGGAGCTGCTCGAGATCAAGGACCGCTTCGGCGACGAGCGGCGCACCCAGATCACGCACTCCGAGGACGAGATCGACATCGAGGACCTGATCGCCGACCAGCAGATGGTCATCTCGATCACGCACTCGGGCTACATCAAGTCGCTGCCGCTGGCCACCTACCGCCAGCAAAAGCGCGGCGGCGTCGGCGTGATGGGCATGGACATGAAGGACGAGGACTACATCGAGCACCTCTTCGTCTGCTCGACGCACGACTATCTCCTCTTCTTCACCAACCGCGGCAAGGTCTACCGCCAGAAGGTCTATGAGCTCCCGGAGGCGCAGCGCACGGCCAAGGGCCGGGCGCTCGTGAACGTGCTGCCGCTGCGCGAGGGCGAGCGGGTGCAAGCCGTCCAGGCCACGCGCGACTTCAAGGAGGGCAGGTTCCTCGTCTTCGCCACCCGCAAGGGGATGATCAAGAAGACGGAGTTCCTCGCCTACAACACGCCGATCAAGGCCGACGGCATCATCGCGATCAAGATCCGCGACGACGACGAGCTCGTCGCGGTCCGGCGCACGGGCGGCGACGACGACATCATCATGGTCTCGCGTTCCGGCCAGGCCGCCCGCTTCAACGAGGACCAGGTGCGCTCGATGGGTCGCGACACAGGCGGCGTGCGCGGCATGAACGTCGCCCGTGGCGACAACCGCGTGCTCGCCATGGACGTCGTCCGGCCGGACACCGAGCTGCTGGTGGTGACCGAGAACGGCTACGGCAAGCGAACAGCCATCGAGGAGTACCCGGTCAAGGGCCGCGGCACGATGGGCGTCAAGACGATCGGCCTGACCGAGAAGAAGGGCGGGCTGGCCGGCGCGCTGATCGTGCGCGAGCACCACGACCTGGTCTTCATCTCGCAGACCGGGATGGTCCAGCGCACGTCGGTACGCGGGATCTCCAGGCACGGCCGTCCGGCGCAGGGCGTGCGCGTGATGAACCTCCGCGAGGACGACCAGGTCAGCGCGGTCGCCCTTGTGATGGAGACGACCACCGCCGCAGGGGCCGAGGTAGAGGTGCAGGAGGAGCTCGAGAACGCCGAGCCCGGCGGCTCGGACGAGGAGTAGCCGCGGAGTTTGCTTTACTGGACCGCACCAGGGAAAGGAGGTGGTCCGAGCTTGACTGACAGATTTCTTGGGACCCTGGAGGTGTCCGGCCGCTAGACCGGTGCTGGGCCCCGTTTAGCGGAGTCCAACCCGAGGCACCGTCGGCGAAGAGGACCGGGAGTGGTCCCTCCGGTCGTTGGCTCGTCGCCGACCAGGTCCAGAACGAATTGCGAGGGGCACCCCACTGGGGTGCCCCTCGTGCTTGTACGCCGGCTGTCGCCTACGGCGTCGTCTCGGTCGTCTCTGTCTGGGTGGCCTCGGTCTGCACTTGCTCGATCTGGGTCTCGAGCTGTCCGATCTGGGTCTCGAGCTCGTCGATGCGGGTGCCCTGCTGGTCGAGCCGGTCGCCGACGCGGCCGAGCTGCTGCTCCACGTCGCTCAGCCGGTTGTCGAGGTTCGTGACGTCCTCGGATGTCGGCAGCTCCTCCACGCGTCCCTCGAGCTCGTCGATGCGGCCGCTCAACTCGCGCTGCACCCGTGTGAGCTCGGCGGTCGTGCGGGCCTGCTCCTCCTCGTCGTTGGCCTCGTTGGCCGCGATCAGGGCGATGACCCCGATCGCCGTGGCCGCCACGGCCCACACGGCGGTGACGAGCAGCCAGCGGCGCAGGCTGCGGATATCGCCTACGGTGGCGGGCCGGGCGTTGTCGTCGATCGGCTCTTCGCGCACGACCTTCGCGACCGGCTTCCCGGGAGGCGGCTGCCCGGCGGGCGGTTCTCCTGCGGGCGGCGGTCCTGCGGGCGGCTGGCCGGCCGGGGGCTCCCCCGGAGGCGGTTGGCCAGCGGACGGACCGGAGCCGGGAGCGCCCGGGGGCGGCTGCCCGCCCTCTCTCGGCGGGTCGGGCATCAGGCCGTCACCAGATACTGCTCCCAGGCGGCCGGGATGCTCGGTGCGGCGACGTGGATGAAGATCGACGGGCTCGGGGCGCTCGGCTTGCTCGACGGGACCATGTTCGCCTGGCGCGGGAGCCGGTCGCCCTTGCGGCGGTTGCACGGCGCGCAGCACGTGACGATGTTGTCCCAGCTTGACCCACCGCCCTTCGAGCGCGGGATGACGTGGTCCACGGTGAGGTTGCCGCGCTCGTGCCCGCAGTACTGGCAGGTCCAGCGGTCCCGCGCGAACACCGCCCGCCGGGTGATCTTGCGCCGGTGCGCGTCGCGCGGGATCCGCACGTAGCTGAGCAGCCGGATCACCACCGGTCGGGCCAGCGTGATGCTCTCGGCGTGCAGCGCCCAGTCGCCCTGCTCGAGGATCTCGGCGCGCTCCTTGAGGATCAGGACGGCCGCCCGCCGAACGGTGCACACGTTGATCGGCTCGAAGCTCGCGTTGAGCACCAGCACGCGGCCGGAGGACCCTGAGCGCTGCGCGGGCCGGCCGGCCCCGTGCAGCGCGAGCGCAGGGCCTGGTTCCGAGTCACCTGCCTCGGGTGCGAGGATCCGCTGCGCACTCACCGCCACGGTGCGGCGGATTCTAGCCAGAGCCCCCGCCGGCGATCGTGTACGAGCCGAGAACTCGCAGCTCCTCGACCCTCACCCGGAGACCCGAGAGGGCGTCGCTGACGGGGCCTCTGCCGGCCGCCCCCTCGAGGTCCGCGAAGAACATGTAGTGGCCGAGCGCCGTCCGGCGGGGGCGCGATTCGATGCGCGTGAGATTCACGCCGCGATCGGAGAGCTCACGCAGCGCCTCGACGAGCCATCCCGGCGCCTGGTCGCCCCCGCCCCAGAACACGATGGACGTCCGCGCAGGCTGTCCGGCGGCCGGCTCCTCCGCCTCGGCGGCAGGCGCCAGCCAGACGAACCGGGTGGCGTTGCCGGCGTGGTCCTCGACGTCCGCCTCCAGGACGCGGCAGCCGTACAGCTCGGCGGCGAGGCGCGAGCCGAGCGCCACGGCGGGCTCGGATGTGTCGCGCACGGAGAGCACGGCGTCGGCCGTTGAGGGCGCGAGGACCAGCTCCGCGTGCGGCAGGCGCTCGCGCAGGAAGCGCGCGCACTGGGCCGTGGCCTGGGGATGGGAGACCACACGCGCGACCTCGGCCAGCTCGAGCGGGCGCGCGGCCACGACGCAGTGATGGATCGGGACCACCACCTCGGCCACGATGCGAACGCCGGGGACCTCGAGCGCGAGCGTGTCGAGCGTGACGGCCACGGCGCCCTCGAGCGCGTTCTCGATCGGCACCACCGAGCGGTCGACCTGGCCCGCCTCCACCGCCATGACCGCGTCGTAGATGGTCGGATACGGCACCTCCTCGGCGTCGCCGGGGGCGGAGGCCCGCAGGGCCTCCTCGCTGTAGGTGCCGGCGGGGCCGAGAAAGCCGACGCGGATCAAGCGGGGGTTCCGGCCATCGCCGCTTCGATGGCCTCGCGTTCCTCGGGTGAGAGCTCCAACTCCGACTCGCCCCCGTGGACCTGCTTGACGTACACGCGGGCGTGGTCGCGGTGGAGGATCGAGGACACCACAACGCCGCTGCTGTTGGCGTCGAGCAGCGCCATCGTGCTCGATTGCTGGCCGGACATCTCGCCCCAGGCGTCGAAGCGGATCAGCGCGGTGTGGGCGACGCAGCCGTCGATGCGGTGTTCCGCCGTGGCCATGCGGCCCTCGAGCCGCACCGCGCTCTCCTCCACCCAATCGCGCAGCTGCACGAACGCCTCCTGGATCGAGGCCGCGTGGGCTACGAGGTCGGACTGCCCGTTGCCGAGCACGGTGCGCTGGGCCCCTCGCAGGCGGCGCAGCTTGACCGCGAGCACGGCGACCCATACGAACGCGACGAACGCGAGGCCCGCGGCCGCGAGGGCGACGATCCCCTCAGTGGTCGTCAAGTCATCCACGTGGCCACGATACCCAGCGGCACTACCCAGTGAAAATGACCGAGTACTCCTGAATATTGTTGTCGGTCATCTCCTCGCCCGGCACCGGCTCGACCTCGACGGAGATCGTGACGTTCTGGCCGGTGGGGGGCTGCTCGGAGAGCGGGATCGTCACGGTCTGTATCTCGCCGACCGCGATGGTGTCGATCGCCTCCTCGAGCTCGATCGCGTCGTCGCCCTCTCCCACGCTCACCACCACGTTCACGTCGGTCTCCGTGTTCTCGCCCTGGTTCTGAATCTGGATCTCGAACGCCAGGTCGCCCGTTAGCTCCACGGTGGCGCCGGCCCCGGGCGTGAGCGTGGTCCCGCCGAGCGACACCGCCGCGATGCCGTTGCCGTGGAGGCCGGGGGCGGCCGCCTCGTCACCGTCGCCGCCGCCCGTGCCGGAGCGCAGCCCGTTCACGGTGTCGGCCACGAAGGCGGCCTCGAGCCATTCGACGTCCGGCACGAACGTGCCGCGCGGGAAGGCGGGCATCGACAGGCCCTCCTCCTCGAGCGCCGCCCGCAACCGGGGGCGGAAGCGGACCTGGTCGAGCGTGTCGCTGGCCAGGAACACCTGCATGGCCTCGGTCACGTCCTCGGTGCCCTCGCGGCGGTCCTGGTCCCCGAGCGCGGTGCGCATCGCGTCCGCGGTCTGGGCCATTGCGTCGCGGCGCAGCTCGAGCACGTCGAGCAGGTAGGCGTTGGCGTCGGAAACCTCGTCGGGCACGTCGAGGCCTCGCGCCCGGTCGACGCGCTCGCTGGAGGAGACCCGGTAGCCGTTCAGCTCGTTCTGGATCTCCACGACCTGGTCCGTGCCGCCCTCGCTCTGCAGGAGGTCGAACAGGGCGTCCCCCTCGAGCTTCGACTCGCGCATCAGCTCGGCGGACCGGTTCGCGTAGTCCTCCATGGCGTTCTCTTTGCGGGCGTCGAGGCAGCCGCGGAAGAGGAGCACGACCAGGATCACTACGATCAGGATGCCCACGGCGGCCACGGCGCGCCGTGCCATCAGCGTCTGGCGGTCGGCCGACGGCCCGCGCGGCGGGCGGCGGCGAGGTCGAACGGGCTCGTCCGGTTCGTCGAGGAAGGACAAAGGCGGATTCCCCTCCTGGCGCTCCGAGGCGCCTGTCGAGGTTGCGTGGGAGTATGACCAGGGGGCAGGACGCGCCCTTCGCGGACCGAAAACGGAACCTGAGATGACACGTCCCGAGATCAGCCTTCCGGAGGAGCCCGGCACCCTGCCACTGGGTGGTTCGGACCCTACCGAAGCGCTGCCCGGTGCCCCCGGGCCGCGGCTGATCCTGGGCCGCTACCGGCTCGAGCGGCGGCTCGGGGCGGGCGGGTTCGGCGTCGTCTGGCTCGCCTGGGACGAGAAGCTCGAGCGGGAGGTGGCGGTCAAGGCGATCCCACTCGAGAACGGCGGCGGGGAGCGGGTGGAGCGCGAGGCGCGCGCCGCCGCGCGGCTGAATCACCCGGGCATCGTCGGCATCTACGAGCTGGCCCACGACGAGCACGACGTCTACCTGGTCTCGGAGCTGGTTCGGGGCCGAACCCTTGCGGAGCTGCTCCGCGCGGGGGCGGTGGCCGACCGCGACGTCGCCCGGATCGGGATGGCGCTGTGCGAGGCCCTCGACCACGCCCACCAACGGGGTGTGATCCACCGCGACGTGAAGCCGCAGAACGTGATGGTCGTGGCCGATCCGGCGGCGGGGGCGGGGTTCGCCAAGCTCGCCGACTTCGGCGTGGCGCACGTCGCGAGCGGCGAGGCGCTGACCCGTACGGGCGACGTGGTCGGCACGCTCGCGTACATGGCGCCCGAGCAGGCCGAGGGCGCGCGCACCACCCCGGCGAGCGATGTCTACTCCCTCGCGCTGAGCCTGTACGAGGCATGGACCGGCTCGAACCCGGTCCGGGCGGGGGGTCCCGCCGCCACGGCCCGGCGGCTGGGGCGCCCGCTGCCTTCGCTTGCGGCCACGCGGCGCGACCTGCCGCTCGAGCTCTGCGACGCGCTCGACGGCGCGCTCGACGTGGACCCGGCTCGGCGCCCGGGTCCACGCGAGCTGCGCGCGGAGCTGGCGGACGCCGAGCCCGCGCTCGACGACGAGGGCGGCCTGGTGGAGCCCGAGACCCTGCGCCGCGTGGGCCTTCCGACCACCGAGGGCCGCCGGACGGGCATCACCCGGCTGCTGTTCGGTCCCGGCAGCGGCCCCGTCGGCGACGGGGCGGCGCCCCACGACCGCGACGGCGCGGCACCGTACGACGACGCCAGGCGCCCCGGTCGTGTTCGCTCCTTCTTCGGCGCAGGCCCGTCGCAGCCCGACCGCGGCATTCTGGGCCGGCCGTCGCCCGTGGCCGGACGGCCGACGATGGCCGCGCGGATGGCGGGCCGGGCCGGTGCCGGTCTCGCCGCCGGCGCGATCGTGCTCGCCGCGGTAGAGACCCTCGGGCCCGAGCCCACCTTCTCGGCGGCGGCCGCGGCAGCCGGGGCCGCGCTCGCGGTGGCGCTGCTGCCGCGGATCGGCTGGCTGCTCGCGGCCGCCGGCCTGTGTGCCTGGTTCGTGAGCCCGGACGCCGACCGCCAGGGCACGGCGCTCGTGCTCGCCGCGGCGGCCGCCCCGATCCCGTTCCTTCTGCCTCGAGCGGGCCTGCTCTGGTCCGTGCCGGTGCTGGCCCCGCTGCTGGGCACAGTCGCGCTCGCCCCGGTGTTCGTGGGGGTGGCGGCGCTGGCGCCCACCGCCTGGCGGCGCGCCGGCCTGGCGGCGGCCGGGTTCATCTGGCTCGCCCTCGGCGAGGCGCTCACCGGCGAGACCCTGTTGTTCGGCGTCCCGGACGGCGTGCTCCCGCGCGGCGACTGGGAAGGCTCGATCAGCGCCGCGGCGTCTGACGCCCTCGGACCGCTCGTCTCCGGCCCCGCCCTCGCGCCGGCGGGCGTGTGGGCCGCCTTCGCTCTCCTGCTTCCATTGGTGGTTCGGGGTCGCTGGCTCGCCATGGACATGATGGGCGCGCTGCTCTGGACGGCGGGGCTGATCGCCGCCCACACCGCCCTGGGCGACATGCTCGCCGCCACGACCGCGCTGGACGAGGCGCGCGGGGTGGTGGCGGGGTCGGTCGGGGCGGCGCTCGTGGTGCTTGCCGTGTCCCAGATCGCCCAGCCCGCAGAGGCGTGGCGTAGTCAGCCCGTGACGACGGCTTAGGGCTACCCTGCGAAGCGACCCATGAGCGTTCTACGCAACCTGGAGGCGAAGCTCGGCGGCCTCGTCGAGGGCGCGTTCGGCCGGGCGTTCAAGACGAGCGTCCAACCCGTCGAGCTGGCGCACAAGCTGGCCAAGGAGATGGAGGACAACCAGATGGTCTCCGTCTCCCGCGTCTACGTCCCGAACCACTATCGCGTCTTCCTGTCGCCGAAGGACCGCGAGCAGTTCGCGAGCTACGAGCCGGCGCTCCGCAAGGAATTGTCCGACTACCTGCTGGAGCACGGCCGCCAGGAGCGCTTCGCGCTGACGAGCCGGCCGCAGGTCGAGTTCCACACGGACGAGCGTCTCGCGCTCGGCGAGTTCGGCATCCAGGCCCAGCTGCTCGGCGCTCCCGAAGAGGAGGAGGACGGCGGAGCGGCGGAGGCGGCGCCGTCGGCGGGGGACTTCGGCCACACGATGGTGTACTCGCCCGACCGGGCGCCCCAGCGGCTTGAGCCCGAGCTCGACCGCCGGCAGGCGCTGCTTGTGAGCGAGGGCCGCCGCAACGTGCTCAGCGGGGAGAGGGTTCTGATCGGCCGCAGCCGGGAATGCGACGTTGTCGTGTCCGACCCGAACGTCTCGAGGCGCCACATCGAGTTGCGCCGCGGGCAGGGCGGCTGGGCCGCCGTCGATCTCGGGTCCACGAACGGGATGAAGGTCAACGGGCGCCGAGTCGGTCATGCCGAGCTGAACCCGGGGGACCGCATCACGGTCGGCATCACCGACCTGACCTTCGAGCTCGACTGAGGTACGCGCGTGGACGACCCTCTCGCCGTCGCGCTCAAGTTCGGCTTCCTCGCCGTCCTCTTCCTGTTCCTGCTCTGGATCACCCGCAGCGCCATGAAGGACCTCTCGCGCACCGGCGGCGCCGCCGCCGCGGAGCCGGTCGAGCCGCCCAGCCCGCGGCGCCGCGAGTCGGCGCTTCCCAACCTGCGCGCTGGGGTCGACCCGCGCATCGAGGTGGTGGCGGCGATGGGCCACAGCCCGGGCACGAGCTTCGACGTGGGGAACGGCGCGACGCTCGGCCGCTCCGACGGCGCCGACATCAACGTGGACGACCCGTTCGCATCGTCCGCGCACGCGCGCATCTTCCAGCGCGGCGACTACATGTACGTGGAGGACATGGGGTCCACGAACGGCACCTACCTGAACGGCCGGCAGGTCCGCACCGCCGAGCGGCTCAAGGTGGCGGACACGATTCGCATAGGCGACACCGAATACCGGTATCAAGAGTGATGGCCCTGCGGATCGTCGAGCACGCCGGCAGGACCGACGTAGGTCGTCAGCGCAGCGCCAACGAGGACGACTTCGTCCTCGCCCCGCCGTTCTTCGCCGTGGCGGACGGGATGGGCGGCGCCAAGGCCGGCGAGGTGGCCTCCGCCATGGCCACCGAGGTCTTCGAGGGCGAGCGCGACTCCGGTGAGCCCGCCGAGGTGCAGCTGGCACGCATCCTGCGCGAGGCCAACAGGCGGATCTACGACCTCGCCCTCGCGGACGAGTCGCACCGGGGCATGGGCACCACTCTCACCGCGGCCAAGGTCACGGACGACGACATCAGCCTGGGCCACGTGGGGGACAGCCGCGCCTACCGCATGCGCGACGGCGAGCTCGAGCAGCTGACGAAGGATCACTCGCTCGTCGCCGAGCTGGAGCGCAGCGGCCAGATCACGGCGGAGGCCGCGGAGCACCATCCGCAGCGCTCCATCATCACCCGGGCGCTCGGACCGGAGCCCGAGGTGGAGGTGGACACCTACACGCTCGCGGTCCGCGACGGGGATCTCTTCCTGCTCTGCTCGGACGGCCTGACCAGCATGATCTCCGACGAGGAGATCGGCTCGATCCTGCGCTCGGGCGAGAGTCTCGACGCGGCCGCCGACGCGCTCGTGCGCGCCGCTAACCAGAGCGGCGGCAAGGACAACATCACGGTGGTGCTGTTCCGCGTCGGCCCGGCCGGCGACGACGGGGCGGTGGGCCAGGACGAGACGATCGCGGGCCAGGTCTCCGCTGCCGACGTGCAGGCGGCCGCCGCCCTGGACGAGCCGACGGAGCCGCACCCGGGGCCCGCCACGGCGCTGGCCGGCGCCGCGCCCGACGCCACGGTCGTGGCGCCGGCCGAGAGGACCCGTTCGCGCCCGTCGCCGCCACGCCGCCGCCGGTTCCGCCTCCGGACCGCGGTCAAGGCGCTCTTCGTCCTGGCCGTGCTCGCCGGGGTTGTCACCGGCCTCTACGCGCTGAGCCGGCAGGTCTACTTCATCGGCACCAACGACGCCGGTCTCGTGACGCTATACCGCGGCGTTCCCTACGAGCTTCCCTTCGGCGTCGACCTGTACGAGGAGGACTACCCGAGCGGCGTCCCCGCCCGGGCGATCCCGGACACGCGCCGGGAGCGCGTGCTCGACCACGAGTGGCGCAGCCGCGAGGACGCGGTGGACCTGCTGCGGGCCCTTGAGCGAGGGCAGCTCTCCGGCTGATGTCGGCGCGCACCCGCGAGCTGTTCGGCCTGCTCCCGGTGTCGCTTCTCGTGGCTGCCGGCTTCGCCGCCGTGCTCGCCACCCGCACCGAGGACGTGAGCGACGCCACGCTCACCTACGGCGCCGTCTTCCTCGGGTTGTGCGTGCTGGCGCACCTGTTCATCCGGGCGCGGCTGCCCGAGGCCGACCCGTACCTGTTCCCGCTGGGGGCCCTGCTGGCTGCCGTGGGGCTCGTGTTGATCTACCGGATCGACACCGAGCTGGCGCGCGAGCAGGCGCAGTGGTTCGTGGTCGGGCTCGTCTTCTTCTGCGGCACGATCATGGTGGTCCGCGACCATCACGTGCTGGAGCGCTACCGCTACCTGATCGCCGCGGCCAGCATCGCGCTGCTGATGATGCCGCGCCTGCCCGGCATCGGGGCGCAGGTGAACGGGGCCTTCCTCGCCATCAAGCTCGGCCCGATCCAGTTCCAGCCGGCCGAGTTCGCGAAGCTCGGCATCATCGTCTTCCTCGCCAGCTACCTGCGCGAGACCGGCGACATCCTCGTGCGCCCGCGGCTGCGGCCGCTGCCCGGCACGAGCCAGCTGCTGCTGTACGGCGTTCCGGCCGCGCTCACCTTGCTGGCGATCCTGGTGCTCGGCCTGGGGGTGGCCGGCTCGGTGCTGCTGATCGTGTTCGTGGCCTCGCTCGTCGCGGTGCTGCGTGAGCGGCCCTCGCCCAAGCACTTCGGCCCGCTCCTGCTCGTATGGGGGTTGGCGATGTTGATGCTGATCGTGATCCGCGACCTCGGCAGCTCGCTGATGTTCTTCGGCGGCTTCCTGGCGCTGTTGTACGTCGCGACGGGCCGCCTCTCGCTGATCGGCGTGGGCGCCACGATGTTCCTCGCCGGCTCGTTCTTCCTGGCACGCAACGTGAGTCACGTGCAGGACCGAGTCGACATCTGGCTCGACCCGTTCGAGCGGGGGGTGGTGGACGACGAGGGCTACCAGATCGCGCAGTCCCTGTTCGCGCAAGCGGACGGGGGGCTGTTCGGGCGCGGTTTCGGCGAGGCGCTGATCGAGTTCGGCGGCACGTCGATCATCCCCGCGGCGCACACCGACCTCATCTACGCGGTGCTCGTGAACGAGGCGGGTCTGTTCGGGGCAGCCGGCGTGATCGGCGCCTACCTGCTCCTCTCCTTCCGTGGCTTCAAGACCGCGATGCTCGCGAACGACGGCTTCTCGAAGCTGCTCGCCACCGGCCTCACCGCGGTGCTCGCGCTGCAGGTGTTCGTGATCGTCGGCGGCGTCACGCGCGTGATCCCGCTGACAGGCGTGACCCTCCCGTTCGTGTCCTACGGGGGCAGCTCGATCGTGGCGAACATGGTGCTGCTGGCGCTGCTCCTGATCGTCTCCGACCACGCGCGAGCCGAGGGCATCAGGCGCGGCGGGCTCGTATGAACACGCAGATCCGCCAGCTCTACGGCCTGTTCGCCCTGCTGTTCGCGGTGCTCGTGGGGTTCACCTCTTACTGGGCCGTGGTGGACGCCGAGGGACTGGAGGACAACCCCGACAACCGCCGCGCGCTGATCGAGGAGCAGACGATCCCGCGCGGGCTGATCTACGCCCGCGACGGCACCACGATCCTCGCGCGCAACACCTCCCGGCGACGCGGCGGCACACGCATCTTCACGCGCCGCTACCCGACCGGCGGCACCTTCGCGCACCCGGTCGGCTACTCGTTCATCGTGAACGGGCGGCGCAGCCTCGAGCTGTCGCGCAACGGGGACCTGGTGGGCGAGGAGAACGAGTTCGAGTCGATCCTGTCGGGCCTGGAGGACCGCAGGACCGAGGGCCAGGACGTGGTCACCAACCTCGATGTGGCCGGGACCCAGGCGGCCGTGGCCGGCCTGGCGGGCCGCAAGGGCTCGGTTGTGGCGATCGAGCCTCAGACCGGCAAGGTGCGGGTGATGGTCTCGATCCCCGAGTACGACCCGAATCAGATCCCGTCGGCGTTCCGGGCCATCAACACCAATCCGGACCAGCCGCTCCTGAACCGCTCGACGCAGGAGCTCTACCCGCCCGGCTCGACCTTCAAGGTCGTGACTGCGGCCGCCGCGCTCGACAGCGGCAAGGTGAGCCCCGAGTCGATCATCGACGGCTCGTCGCCCAAGACGATCTCGGGCGTGGCGCTCGAGAACTCCGGCGGCCAGAGCTTCGGGGCCATCTCCTTCACCGACGCGCTCACCAACTCGGTGAACACGGTCTTCGCCCAGGTGGGGGAGGAGATCGGGCGCGAGACGCTCGTGGAGTACATGCGCCGCTTCGGCTTCTACGAGGACCCGGAGCTGGACTACCCCGACTTCCAGATGATCCCGAGCGGGATCATCAACGGGGAGGGCGACTACGTCGACGACGGCTTCGACGTCGGGCGCGTGGCGATCGGCCAGGGCGGCCTCGAGGGAGAGGTCCGCTCGAGCCCGATGCAGATGGCGCTCGTGGCGGCCACGATCGCCAACGACGGGAGACTGATGCGCCCGGCGCTGACCGACCGCGTCGTGCGAAAGGACGGCCGCGTGGCGGAGCGCATCCGCCCGGACCTCCAGTCGCAGGTGGTCAAGCCCGAGACCGCCGAGCAGCTCGCCGCCATGATGAGCCGCGTGGTGGAGGAGGGGACCGGCACCGCCGCCGCGCTGAGCGACGTGCAGGTGGCGGGCAAGACCGGCACCGCCGAGGTCGGCGAGTTCCGCGAGTTCACACAGCCGTGGTTTATCTGCTTCGCCCCGGTCGAGGATCCGCAGCTCGCCGTGGCCGTGACGCTGGAGCGCCAGCCGGCCGGCTCGCAGGGCGGCACGGTGGCGGCGCCGATCGCCAGCAGCGTGCTCGATGCGGTGCTCGGAGGAGGCGGATGACCGAGGTCGCCGACAACACGCTGGTCGACAGCCGCTACCGGATCGTTCGCCGCATCGGCTCGGGCGGGATGGCGGACGTCTACTCCGCCGAGGACACCCACCTCGGCCGCCAGGTCGCGCTGAAGGTGCTCCACCGGCGCTTCGCGCAGGACCAGGAGTTCGTGGAGCGCTTCAGGCGCGAGGCCAGCGCCGCCGCCGGGCTCCAGCACCCCAACGTGGTGAACGTCTTCGACCGCGGCCGCCACGACGGCACCTACTACATCGCCATGGAGCACCTGCCTGGGCGGACGCTCAAGGAGATCGTGGAGGCGGAGGCCCCGCTTGCCCAGGAGCGCGTGGTCGACTTCGGGCTGCAGATCCTCCAGGCGGCCGGCTTCGCCCACCGCCACGGCGTGATCCACCGCGACTTCAAGCCGCACAACGTCATAGTCGACGAGCACTCGCACGCCAAGGTCACCGACTTCGGCATCGCCCGCGCCGGGGCCTCGGAGATGACCGAGACCGGCTCGATCATGGGCACTGCGCAGTACCTCTCGCCCGAGCAGGCCCAGGGGCACGCTGTGACCGCCACGTCGGACCTCTACTCGATCGGCGTGATGCTCTACGAAATGCTCGTGGGGCGGCTGCCGTTCGAGGGCGACAGCGCGGTCTCCATCGCCCTCAAGCACCTGTCCGAGGCGCCCACCCCCATCTCCCAGCTTCGCCCCGACGTGCACCCGGCGCTCGAGTCCGTGGTGATGGCGGCGCTCGCCAAGGACCCGGCGCGGCGCTGGCAGACGGCCGAGGACTTCAGCGGGGGGCTCACCGCGGCCCGGGCGCAGCTCGGCGACCCCGCGGCGACCTCCGGCACCTCCGCATTCGTGCCGGTTCCCGCGCCGGTGCCGGCCGGCGCGAACGGCGACACGCCGCCACCGATGCTCGCGCCGATCGCAGAGCCCGAGCCGAAGAAGCGCCGGCGCTGGCCCTGGATCGTGATCGGCCTGCTCACGCTGGCGCTGGTCGGCTTCCTGACCTACCTTGCCGTGGTCGCCCTCACCGCCCCGGAGACGCGCGAGGTGCCGCGCGTCGTGGGACGCCAACTGGTCCAGGCGCGCGCGGTGCTCGAGCGGGCAGGCTTCCAGGTCGAGGAGACCCGGGTGCGCAGCGAGGCGGACTTCGACCAAGTGCTCGAACAGGACCCGAACCCGGGCGAGGAGGCGGAGGACGGCTCGACCGTGGTGCTCGAGGTCTCGGGCGGCCCGGGCACGGTGCTGGTCCCGACGGTGCGCAACCTGCCGCAGGCCCAGGCGATCGACGAGCTCGAGGAGCGCGGCCTACGGGCCAACGTCGACCGGCTTGCGTCGGAGGAGGTACGCGCCGGGCTCGCCCTGCGCACCGTGCCGAGCGCGGGCACCGAGGTCGAGCGCGGCGAGCGGATCCAACTCTTCATCAGCTCCGGCCCGGAGCTCGTGGCGGTGCCCGGGGTGATCGGGCTGTCGCGTGACTCGGCTGAGTCGCAGATCTCCGCCGCGGGACTGGTGCCGGGCGTCCAAGAGCAGGAGTCGGAGGAGCCCGAGGGCGAGGTGATCGGCCAGGACCCGGGCGCGGGGGCCGAGCTGCGCCTCGGGTCCACGGTCACCATCACCGTCTCCACGGGCATCGAGCAGGTCGTGGTGCCCGACGTGGTCGGGATCGGCGCGGGCGACGCGGAGGGCCAGCTGAGCGCCGAGGGCCTCGTTCCCGTGCGGCGCGAGGGCCCAGTCCCCGATCCGGCCCAGGACGGCCAGGTGATCGATCAGCGGCCGGCCGCGGGAGTGCAGGTCGAGCCGGGTCGCCAGGTGGTGATCGTGGTGGGCGTGCTCGTCGAGGAGGAGCAGCTGGCGCCGCTCGAGCCCGAGCCCGAGCCCGAGCCCACGCCCGAGCCGCCACCGGAGCCCGCCCCATGAGGGTGGCGGTCCTGGCCGGCGGCCGCTCGAGCGAGCACGACGTGTCGCTGGCGTCGGCGGAGTCGGTGCGCGCCGGGCTCGCCGAGGGCGGGCACGAGGCGCTCGAGGTGCGCATCGACCGCGACGGCCGCTGGTCGAGCGGCGGCGACGCGCTGGCGCTCGAGCCGGGGGGCGGCCTGCTCGGAGCCGAGGTCGTTTTCCCGGCGCTGCACGGTCCGTTCGGCGAGGACGGCACGGTGCAGGGGCTCCTCGAGCTGCTCGACGTGCCCTACGTCGGGGCGGGAGTGCTTGCCTCGTCGCTCTCGATGGACAAGGCGCTCTTCAAGGACCTGATGGCCGCGCACGGCGTCCCGCAGGTCGAGTACGCCGTCATGCGCGAGGGGGCGGGCCGGGACTCGCTCGGGCCGCCGGTCTTCGTGAAGCCCGCGCGGCTCGGCTCGTCGGTGGGGATCTCCCGGGCGATCAGCGAGGTCGAGCTCGACCGCGCGCTGGCGCTCGCCTTCGAGCACGACCCGGTGGTGGTGGTGGAGCGGATGGCCTCCGGCATCGAGGTGGAGTGCTCGGTGCTCGGCAACCGCGACGCCGAGGCCTCCACGCCCGGCGAGATCGTGATCAGGAAAGGCGACTGGTACGACTACGAGGCGAAGTACACGGACGGCGGGATGGAGCTCGTCGTGCCCGCCCGCACGCCGCAGCTCGAGGAGGTGCGGCGCCTCGCGGTGGAGGTGTTCGGGATCGTCGGCTGCTCGGGCATGGCGCGGGTGGACTTCTTCGTCAGCGAGGAGGGCGTGCTCGTGAACGAGCTCAACACGATCCCCGGCTTCACCGCGACGAGCGTGTACGCCAAGCTGTGGGAGGCGAGCGGAGTGCCGTACGCCGAGCTGCTGGACAGGCTGCTGAAGCTGGCGCTGGAGCGGCACCAGGAAGAGCGCCGCTACCGCCATTAGCGCAGCCACGCATCAGCGGGGGTCCGGGGGCGTGAGTCCCCGGGTGTCATCGCTTCAGGCTCAGCTCCTTCACCACCGCCTTCCCGCCCTCGGGCAGCTCGCTGATCCAGAGCAGGTAGTTGCGGAACTCCTGGCGCGCGGTGTCGAGCGGGAACGACTGGTTCTCCTTCACGCGCGTGTTCGGGCTCACCTTGGTCCAGCGCTCGATCCGGCTGGGCACGCTGTCGGAGGCGTAGACCGCCGCCCTGAATCCGGGGGTTGAAGTCACGAGGTCGAGCTGGCGGGCGGCCACGCGGTCCCCGGCGTCGATGGTCAAGCCGACCCCTCGCTTGTTCGACGCCTCGAAGCCGCCCTCGTAGCTTTCGGTGTCCCACTCTGTGGTCGGCTTGCCGTCGATGGCGAACTGGACCTGGCCCGGCGACTCCTCGCCGTCGCCCTCGGGGTCGTAGTCGTCCGCCGCGTCCCTGGACAGCCTTACCTCCGAGAGACCCGGCGCGCTCGGGGTGGCGGCCGGGCCGGGGCCCGGCTCGGTGCGGGTGGCGAAGTAGCCGATCGCCCCGCCGGCCAGCGCAAGCACGGCGAGGGTCAGGAAGAGAGCGCGCGCCGGGTGCCGGAGCCGGCGGGGAGCGAAGTCCGCGGTGTCGCCGGACAGCGAGCGCAGCACGGTGGTGGCCTCGCCGGTCGCCTGGCCGGTGCGTGCGGCCTCGATCGCCAGCACCGCCTCGAGGTCGCGGACCATCTCGTCGACCGTTGCATAGCGGTTCTGCGTCTCCTTGGCGGTCGCGCGCTCCACCACCGCCGCGAGGGTCGCGGAGATCTCCGGCCGGCGGCGCTGCGCGTCCGGCAGCGGCTCCCTCACATGCTTCATCGCCACTGCCACCTGCGTGTCGGCCTTGAACGGCACCTCGCCGGTGAGCATCTCGTAGAGCACGACGCCGAGCGAGTAGATGTCGGACTGCTCGGCCACCTCGTGGCCGAGCGCCTGCTCGGGCGAGACGTAGTCGGTGGTGCCGAGCACGCGGCCGGGGGCTGTCAGGCCCTGCACCTCCAGCGAGCGGGCGATGCCGAAGTCCGTCACCTTGGCGCGGCCGTCGGGGTCGATGAGCACGTTCTGCGGCTTCACGTCGCGGTGCACGAGCTTGTGCGCGTGGGCGCACTCGAGCGCCCGGCCGATCTCGATCGCGTAGGCGATCGCCTCGTCGGTCGGGAGACGGCCGAGCCGGCGGATGCGCTCCTTGAGCGTCTCGCCCTCGACGTACTCGAAGACGATGTAGGGCGCGCCCTCGTCCTCGCCGGCGTCGATGACAGTCACGACGTGCGGATGGTTCAGCCGGGCGACCGCCCTCGCCTCGCGCCGGAAGCGCTCGAGCTGGTCGGGATCACTCGAGATGTCGCGGTGCAGCATCTTGATCGCGACGCTCCGCTCGAGCGTCGGGTCGAAGGCGCGGTAGACGCTCGACATCCCGCCCGAGCCGATCTTCTCCTCGAGCCGGAAGCGCTCGCCTATGAGGGTCCCGATCACCGTCATCTATTTTCCGCTCTCTCGTGCCGGTACGCGTGCGCTACTACACCGATCCGGCGTGCCCGGCGTCCTGGGCCGCCGAGCCCGCCCTGCGCCGGCTCCTCGTTGAGTTCGGCGCCGACCTCTCCATCACCTACGCGATGGGAGGACTCGCCCGAGAGTACGAGGCGCCGTACGAAGCTCGTGTTAGGGAGTGGTTGGAGCACGCGGACCGGTCCGGCATGCCGTTCGACCCGCGGCTCTGGACCGAGGGGCCGATCCGCTCGACCTACCCGGCCTGCATCGCGGTGAAGGCGGCGGCCGAGCAGGGCGCGGAGGCGGCGGGCCGCTACCTGCGCGCCGTGCGCGAGGGGCTGATGTGCTTCCGGCGCAAGCTGGACGCCAAGGAGGCGCTCGTGGAGGAGGCACGCGGCGCCGGCCTCGACGTGGCGCGCTTTCGCATCGATCTGGACTCGCACGCGATCCTGGAGTCGTTCGGCGCCGACCTCGAGGCGAGGCGCGCGCACTCGCGCGAGCTGCCGTTCTTCGTGGTCGGCGACGAGGATGAGCCATGTGGCCCGGGCGACGACCTACGAGCGGCGATAGCGCGCGTGGGCGGCCGCCCGGCGGGCGAACCGAGGCCGGACGTGCTCAGCGCGCTGGGCCGCTTCGGCCGCATGGCGACCGCCGAAGTGGAGGCGGTCTGCGATCTGCCCGGGCCGCGCGCCAACGCCGAGCTCTGGCGCCTGGCCGCGGAGTGGCGCGTCAGGCCCGTGCGGGTGCTGACGGGGATGCTCTGGGAACTCTCGTGACCCCCTTTTCTGGTTGCCCGCCGTTCAGGCACTGTCGCGCACCGAGAAGCGCCGGCGCGCCTCCTCGCCCCCCGTCAGGCGCTCGAGAAGCCGTCGCGCGTGCCCCGCAGCCCCGCGCGCGGAAGCTCCACCACGCCGGCGGCGGTGGAGGTGCGGCCGATCACGGCAGTTCCCGGGTGGCGCCGGGCGAGGATCGACACCGCGTCGCCGGCGGAGCCGGACGGGACGATGCAGCAGAAGCCGCATCCCATGTTGAAGACCTCGTGCATCTCGGCCGGCTCCACGCCGCCGCGCTCGGCGATCTCCTCGAAGAGCGGCGGGACCGGCAGCGGCTGGTCGATCAGGTAGCCGGCGGCGTGGGATTCGAGCCGCAGCAGGTTGAGGAAGCCCTCTCCGGTGATGTGCGCGAGCCCGCGAACGTCGATGCCGGAGTCGAGCAGGTCGCGGACCGCCCGCACGTAGATCGCCGTCGGTTCGAGCAGCCGCTCGTCCTCGTCCCCGAGGGCCCGGCGTGCCAGCGTGAGCCCGTTGGAGTGGATGCCGCTCGACGGGATGCCGACGATGGCGTCGCCGGGCTCGATCGCGGCGCCGGTCACGATCGCGTCGAGCTCCACCAGGCCGATGCAGAAGCCGAGAAGGTCGAACCCCTTCGGCGAGGGGTGCCCGCGGATGAGCTCGGGCAGCACGGCGAGCTCGCCGCCCGGGATCTCGACGCCGGCCGCCTCGGCGCCCGCGCGAAGGCCGAGCGCGATCTGCTCGAGCGCGGCCGGGTCGGCCTCCTCGACGGCGATGTAGTCGAGCACGGCGATGGGCTCGGCCCCGACGCAGATCACGTCGTTCACGTTCATCGCGATGCAGTCGATGCCGACGGTGTCGAGCCGGCCGAGCCGCTCGGCCACGATCACCTTCGTGCCGACGCCATCGCACGACAACGCCAGGCCGCGCCGGTCGTCGAGCCGCAGCACCGCGGCGTAGTGGCCCGACGCGAGGACCGAGCGGGAGGGACCGCCGGTCTCGATGCCCGCGAGCACCGCCACCAGCGCGCCGACGGCCGAGCCGGCTCCCGTCTGGTCGACGCCGGCGCGCGCGTAGGCGGATTCGCTCATCTAGTGGTCGCCTCCGGAAATACGCCCGCGTCTGGCGGCTGCGACCGTATTTCCGTCGGACACCACTCCCGAACATTGAAGCGAAGTCAGCGGCGGCGGCGCAGGGCCAGCGCGACGGCGTCGTCGCCGAGGCCCCCGGACCACTCGGTGATCTCGTCGTGGATCGCGCTGACGAGATCCTCCGGCGCGAGCGACTGCGAGAGCGACCCGACGACCTCCGCGAGCCGCCCGATCCCGTACGTCTCGGCGTCGCAGCGGGCCTCGACCAGCCCGTCGGTGAAGGCGAAGACCAGGTCGCCGGGGGCCAGCTCCAGCGCGCTCTCGCCGTAGCCGGGCGAGCGGTCGATGCCGAGCGGCAGCCCGTGCGGCTCCAGCGCGAGGACTCCGGACTCCGAGACGTGGAGCGGCGGCCAGTGCCCGGCGCCGGCCCACAGCAGGCTGTCGGGGGACAGCACCCCGTAGAACGCGGTTACGAAGGTGTCGGGTGGCAGCCTGCCCATGAGCATCGAGTTGGCCTGCTCGAGCACCGCCGCGGGCGAGCGCGTGTCCCAGCTGCGCGCCTCCACGAAGAAGCGCACCATCGCGGACAGCGCGGCGTTCTCGACGCCCTTGCCCGCCACGTCTCCGACCAGCACGGCGATGTCCCCGTCGGGGAGGAGCCAGGCGCCGTAGACGTCGCCGCCGGTGGGCTCGCCGAGCGCCGGGGCATAGAGCAGCCCGGTGTCGTAGCCGGCGAGCGCGGGCAGCGACTCCGGCACGAACCCGAGCGTCAGCGCCCGGGCCAGCCGCCGCTCGCGGTCGAAGTCGATCGCGTTGGCGATCGCGGCGGCGGAGGACCGGGCGAGCCGCGCCAGCAGCCGCAGCTCGTGCCGGCCGAAGCGCTCGGGCTCGCCGTGCGCCACCGTCAGCACCCCGTAGAGGCGCGGGCCGATCCCGATCGGCGCGTGCATCAGCGAGCCGTCACGGCCGGTGTCCAGGTGCGGGCGGCGCGTGCGCGCGATGCGGCCGAAGCAGTCGCTGTCGAGCAAGAGCCGGGCGGCGGGACCCCCGGAGAGGTCCACGCTCGCGGCCGTGCGCAGCTCGCCGGAGCGGGCGTTGTGGCGGGTCAACACGGCCTGCGCGCCGCCCGTGACGGCGGCGGCGTGCTCGGCGACGCGGCGGTAGACCTCGTCAAGCTCGAGCGACTCCGAGACCGACTCGACGGCGCGCTTGAGGCGCACCTCGTCGTGCACCCGGCGGCGCTCGTCCTCGAGCAGGGTGGCGCGCTCGAGTGCCATCGCGGCGAGGTCGGCCACCACCTCAACGGCGCCGAGGTCGCTCCTGCGAAGCGGCCGCTCCGGGTCGAGCGAGGCCACGGCCAGAGCGCCGAGCACATTGCCGATCTCGGTCCGCACCGGACAGGCCACCACCGACGCGGCCCCTAGCCGTGCGCCCGCGCCGGCGAGCAGCTTCGGGGCGGCCTCCCAGGCATCGACCCGCGGGAGGAAGAGCGCGCGGTCGCGCTCGGCCACGGCCAGCGCCAGCGCGTCGAAGGCCTCGCGGAGGCTCTCTTCGGCGAACCAGCCGGCCGTGTGCGCGACCTTTCCCCCCCGCAAGGTCACGAACGTAACCGCCCCGGCCGGGATCAGCGCCCGCACATGGTCGACCAGGCGCACGAGGGTCTTCTCGTGGAAGGATGGCCGGTCGGCGGCAGGCGATGCCGGAGTTTTCGGGGTCACAGGCATGGGGGACGTCGCGTCCCCTGCCCAGGCACACAGTAGGTCCGATGAGGCGTATGCGCCAGCTAGGAGGGGACGGCTCTCCTCCGTTTTTCAGCCTCAGGCCGACTCGGCGGCGGCGCCGCCGCTCGCCTCGGAATCCCGCTTGCGGCGGCGGCTGCGCACGATCAGGTAGACCCCGCCGATCACGATGGACGCCGCCACCGCATAGTCCACGTAGTGCAGGTTGTCCTTCCAGCTCTCCCAGTTGTCGCCGGCCTGCTGCCCGATGAAGGTGAGCATGAGCACCCACGGGATGCAGCCGAGGATGGTCAGCAGGCTGAAGCGCCAGAAAGGCATCCGCGCGACGCCGGCCGGCAGGGAGATGAAGGTGCGGATGATCGGCAGCATGCGCGTGAAGAAGACGGTGGCGTCGCCGTGTCGCTCGAACCAGCGGTCCGCCCACTCGAGGTGGCTCCTCTTTATGTGCAGCTTCTTGCCGTGCTTCTCGAGCAGGTCGACCCGCCCGGCGCGCCCGACCCAGTATGCGGCCCAGGAGCCGACCAGGTTCGCGACAGAGCCGACCATCGTGGCCGCGAACAGGCTGTACTCGCCGCGCGACACGTTGAAGCCGGCGAACAGCATGGTGGCTTCGCTTGGCACGGGGATGCAGGCGCTCTCCAGGAGCATCAGGATGAAGACCCCGGTCAGGCCCATCGCATCCACCACGTCCACGGCCACCTCGACGATTGGGTCGGTGAGCGAGGCAAAGGGGACTGGCATTGCGGCGAAGTAGGGTAGCGAGCCGCCCTATGGACGTTCCGCTCTTTGCAACCAGTCTGCAGCCCTACCACGACCGCCTGAGCGAGGCGATCGACCGCGTGGCGCGCTCGGGGCGCTACATCCTCGGTCCCGAGGTCGAGGCGTTCGAGCGCGAGTTCGCGGACTACCTCGGCGTGCGCCACTGCGTCGGGGTGGCAAACGGGACCGACGCGCTCACGATCGCGCTGCGGGCGCTCGGCGTCGGCCCGGGCGACGAGGTCGTGATGCCCTCCTTCACCTTCTACGCGACCGCCGAGGCGGCGCTCGCGATGGGCGCCAAGCCGGTTTTCTGCGACATCGACCCGGAGACCTTCTGCGTCACCCCCGAGACGGTGAAGGCTGCCGTGACGCCCAGGACGAGGGCGATCGTCCCGGTGCACCTGTTCGGCAACGTGGCGCCGGTCGAGGAGCTGCGCGAGCTCGGGCTGCCCGTCCTCGAGGACGCCGCGCAGGCGGCTGGCGCCGAGCGCAACGGCGTGAAGGCGGGGGCCCTGGGCGAGGCCGCCACGTTCTCGTTCTTCCCGTCGAAGAACCTGCCGTGCCTGGGTGACGGCGGCGCGGTCGTGACGAGCGACGACGCCGTGGCCGAGCGCGCCCGGGTGCTGCGCTTCCACGGCTCGCTGGACAAGGCGACCTTCACGGACGTGGGCTACAACTCGCGCCTGGACGAGCTGCAGGCGGCGGCGCTGCGCGTGTTGCTGCCCGAGCTGGACGGCTGGACCGCGAAGCGCCGCGGCGTGGCGGTCGCGTACGAGCGGCTGGGGCTCGGCGAGCACGCGGAGCTGCCGCGCACGGTGGACGGGTCGATGCACGCCTACCACCTCTACGTGGTGCGGGCCGAGGCCCTGCCGGTGGGGCGGGGCTACTACCGCGTACCCGTGCACAGGCAGCCCGCGATCGCGGCGCAGGTCGAGCTGCCGGGCACGGAAGAGGCGGCGCGCACCAACTTCGCGCTCCCGATGGGCATCGACCTGACGGAGGCGGAGGTGCGCCAGGTGATCGCGGCATGCGCATCTGGGTCGACCTGACGAACAGCCCCCACCTTGACCGCGAGCGTCCGCTGGTGGTGGTACGAACACCGCCGGACGTGTCGCTCTACGACCGCTTCGAGAAACCGTTGCTGCGTAAGCTCGACGACCCCGGGCAGATCGAGGTGGAGCGGCGGCCGGCGAACGGCGGGTTGCGCGTTCGCCGCGACCCACGCGAACTCGTCAGACTGCTGCTCGCCGCAAGCGAAACATGAGATCCCTGCGCCAATCCGCGTCCAACCTGCGCTCGTCCGTCACCGCCCGTCGCGCCGGGCAGCTGGGTGTGGACGCCGTGCTGCTGGCGCTCGCCTACTACCTGGCGTACTACCTGCGCTTCGACGAGGGGATCCCGAACCGTTACGAGAACCTGCTCGAGGAGACGATCGTCCTGACGGTCGTGATGAAGCTCGTGATCTTCGCGATGTTCGGGCTCTACTCGAAGCTCTGGCGCTTCGTCGACCAGAAGGACTTCGAGGCGATCTTGAGGGCGGTGGTCGTCTCGACGGTCGGCCTGATCGTGGTGCTGTACCTGTTCTCGATCGGCCGCCACGACCCGCCGCGCTCCGTCGTGGCGCTCGACTTCCTGCTCTCGCTGGTCTTCGTCAGCGGGGCTCGCTTCGCCGTGCGCGCGCTCGTGGAGCGGCCCCAGCGCGGCCCCTTCCTCGAGCGCGCGGCCCACGAGGTGCTGATCGTGGGCGCCGGAAACGGCGGCCAGCAGGTGGCCTTCGAGCTGCGACGCAACCCCGGCCTCGCCAGCGCGCCGGTCGGCTACGTGGACGACGACCCGCGCAAGCAGGGCATGCGGATCGCCGGCCACAAGGTGCTCGGCACGACCGGCGAGTTGCCGCGCGTGCTCGACGGCGTGAAGCCCGACGAGGTCATCATCGCGATCCCGTCGGCGCCGGGCGTGCTGCGCCAGAAGGTGGTGACCGCGTGCCGCGAGCGCTCCATCCCGGTGCGCACGCTCCCCACCACGTTCGAGCTGCTCTCCGGCGGGATGAACCTGATGCGCCAGGTGCGCGAGGTGCGCGTGGAGGACGTGCTCGGGCGCGAGCCGGTGCGGGTGGAGATCGACCGCGTGGGCGCGTACCTGAGCGGTCGCGTGGTGCTCGTCACGGGCGCCGGCGGCTCGATCGGCGCCGAGCTGTGCCGCCAGATCGCCCGCGTCGGCCCGAAGCGGCTGGTGCTGGTCGAGAACTCGGAGAACGCGCTGTTCGAGGTGCAGCGGGAGCTCGAGGAGGAGCGCCATTTCGCGCGCGCGGCGGCGGTGCTCGCGGACTGCAAGGACGCCACCCGGATGCGCGAGGTGTTCGAGGAGCACTCCCCGTCGGTCGTGTTCCACGCGGCGGCCTACAAGCACGTGCCGCTGATGGAGGAGAACCCGGTCGAGGCGGTTCGCAACAACGCGGTGGCCACCCGCATCGCGGCCGCGGCCGCGGGCGAGGCGGGTGTGGAGCACTTCGTGCTCGTCTCGACCGACAAGGCGGTGAGCCCCGCCACCGTGATGGGCGCCTCGAAGGCGCTCGCCGAGTGGGCCGTGGAGGCGGCGCAGAACCGCTGGAAGGGCACGCGCTACGCCTCGGTGCGGTTCGGGAACGTGCTGGGCTCGTCGGGATCCGTGGCGCCGATCTTCCGGCGCCAGATCGCGCAGGGCGGCCCGATCACGGTCACCGACGTTCGGATGACCCGCTACTTCATGACGATCCCCGAGGCGGTGCAGCTGATCATCCGCTCGGGCGAGCTGGCCACGGGCGGTGAGGTGTTCGTCCTCGAGATGGGCGACCCGGTGAAGATCGTCGACCTTGCCGCGAACATGATCCGGCTGGCCGGGTTCGAGCCCGACGTGGACATCGCGATCGAGGTGGTGGGGCGCCGGGTGGGGGAGAAGCTCCATGAGGAGCTCTTCAACCCGGGCGAGCGCCCGCAGCCCACGCACGCGGAGAAGATCGTCTGCGCGATCCAGCCGCCGCTCGACCCCGAGTGGGTCGAGAGCGCCTTCGCCAGGATCGAGGAGCTCGTCTACGGCGGCGACGCCGCCGCGCTGGCGGGCGCCGTCGCGGAGCTATCCGCCGAACGGGCGCTGGCCGCGTCTTCCGGCCCGCGGCCAGCGTAGACTGGGCCGGGCCCAGGTTCCTCGCCGCTACCGCCTCTAGAGTTCCACCCTTGCCCGAGATCGTTCAGGAAATCGGCGCCTACGCCGGGCTGGCCTCAGTGGTGGGGCTGGCGGTCCTCTCGGCCCTCTACTTCTCCCAGGCGCGCGACGTCAAGCGCCTGCGGGAGTGGGCTGGGCGTGCGCCCGAGCGCTCCGAGCAGGTCGCCCCGGTCGTGCCGGGCGCCCCGAAGCCGGGTGCCCCCGCTGTGCCCGGTGCGAGGCCGGCGGTTCCGCCGGTGCCGGGTGCCCCGAAGCCGGGGGCGCCCGCGGTGCCCGGAGGGCCCAGGCCCGCCGTGCCGGCCGGCGCTCCGTCGGGAGCTCCGCTAGTTCCGGGGGGCCCGCGCCCCGCCGCTCCCGCCCTTCCCGGAGCGGCTGCGGCCGCGGCCGCGGCGGGGAGGCCGGCGGCCGCCACCGCCGCCGGGGCGAGACCGGCCACGGCGACCGCGCAGGGACCGGTGACGGAGACTTCCGAGCCGGACACCGGCGCTGCGGCGGACGAGCGCCCGGGAGTCGCCACCGCCACCGAGGAGCCGGCGGCGGAGGCCGCCGCCACGGGTGAGGCGCCGGCCGAATCCGCCGCGGAAACCGGTGACGGAGCGCCTTCGGCCACCGGCGATGACGCCCCGGCCGGAGCGCCTTCGGCCACCGGAAATGACGCCGCCGCTTCCGGCGAGCGACCCTCCACCCCCGCCGCCGCTCCCGCGGGGGCGGCCGCGGCCGGCGCGGCGGCCGCCGCGGCCAACTCCAAGGGGACGGCACAGGCGGCGGGCGCCAACGCCGGCCCGAGGCCCGGGGCGCCTCCCGTGCCCGGGCCGCGGCCCGCCGCCCGTCCCGGCGGGCCCGTCCGGCCGGGCGCCCAGCAGACCGCGGTCGTCGCTCCCCCGCGCAAGGACCCTTGGTACCGGCGGCTCGTCGCGAACCCGCTCTACCTGGTGCTGGCCATCGCCGGCGTGCTGATCGTCGGCGGCGCGGTCGCGTTCGGCGTCACGCAGCTCGTGAGTGACGACGAGGGTGGCGGCACCGCCTCTCGGAGCGCGGGGCAGGTCGCACAGGAGCCCGGCGGCGGAGGCGGCGGGGACGAGGACGAAGGCCGGCCGCGCCGGCGGCGAGGCGGCGGTGCCGCGAACCCCGCGAGCATCACGGTCGCGGTATTGAACGGCACGACCGTGCCGGGGCTCGCGGCCACGATCATGGACCAGACCGAGGAGGCCGGCTTCCGGGCCGGCACAGTCGCGAACTTCCTTCCGAACCAGGAGCTGGGCGAGTCCGTCGTCCAGTACACGCCCGGGCACGAGCGCGACGCGGCGGTCGTGAGCCGCCGCCTGAAGATCGCGCAGCGCGAGGCCGTGAACCCGTCCAGCCAGGAGCTGGCGGGGGACGCGACCGTCGTCGTGCTCGTGGGCGCCGACAAGGCCCCATAGGTCGGGCCAGATCCAAGCGCCCTCGACTGAAGGGGTTCTGACCCCTTATCCGGCCAGGGCGCGGGCGCGCTCCGACAGGTGGCTCACGCCCAGGCGCTCCATCTCCTCGGCGGCCTCACCGAGCAGCCGGCGTCCCTCGGCGGGGTCCACCTTCACGATCGTGCGCCCGGCGAGGAGCCGTGAGCGCGCCGCTTCCAGCGGCCGGTCCAGCTCGCTCCACGCCCGGGCGGCCTCGTGCAGCAGCTCCATCCCTTCGCGGGGATCCGAGGCACACATGCCGCGCGCCTCCAGCGCCGCCGCGCGGCCGATCGGGTAGTGGAGGCGGTCGGCCAGCTCGGCGGCCTCCTGAGCCGCGTCCGCGGCCGCCTCGCGCCGCTGGGCCAGGGCGAGGATCACGGCGCGAGCGGCGGTGGCCTGGATCGACTGGGCGATCAGGCCGGCGCGCTCGCACACGTCCAGCGCCCGGTCCAAGGCCGCGGCCGCGCCCGTCAGGTCGCCGGAGTCTCGGAGCGCGATGGACAGACCGAACAGCGCCTGGAACGCCAGCTCCGACCAGCCGACCTGCTCGGCGAGCTCGTGGGCGCGGTGGAAGAGCACGGTGGCCGCGCCGATGTCCCCCTCGCGCCAGCGCAGCATTCCGCGCAGCGTGTAGGGCAGGCAGAGCTTGCCCACCAGTCCCTCGCGCTCGGCCAGCTCGGCGCTCGCTTCCGTAGAGCGCTCCACCTGGTCCCAGTCGGCGCCGTACGCGGCAAGCTGGGCGAGCGAGGCGTGCAGCTCGACCTGAGCCGGCAGCACGCCCATCTCCTCGGCGAGCTCGAGCGCCTCCTCGTAGGCATCGCGCGCCGCGCCCACCTTCGCCTCCGACACCTCGAGGTGCCGGCCCAGCGCCGACAGGGCGAGGATCGTCTCGCTGCGGTCGGAGCCGCGCGCCAGCTCGACCGCGCGCTCCAGGTTCTGGCGCGCCTTCTCCGTGTCCCCTATGCGCCCGAATACGCGGCCGAAGATCCCGTGGGCGCGGCTCGCGGCGCGCGTCTCGCCGAGCCGCTCCGCCAGCCGCAGCGCCTTCTCGGAGGCGTAGATCGCGAGCATGTTGTCCCCCGTGTGGAGGTAGAGCCAGGCGGCCTCCTCGTACAGCCGCACGAGCTCGATCCGCGGCGGGCCGTCCTTCAGGAGGTTGATCCCCTTCTGGTAGTGCTCGATCGCCTGCTTGCGCTCGCCCTTGTGCGACAGCGCGGCGCCGATCTTGCGGTGGAGATCGGCCACCCGCTCCAGGTCCTCCTGGCCGCGGTGCCACTCGAGGCACTCGAGCCATACGCGGATGGCCTCGTCGACCCGCCCGAGGCGCAGCGACACGTCGCCTAGCTTCTCGCCGATCCGGGCGCTGTCGGCGCCGGCGTCGTGGGGGCAGATCTTGCGCGCGTGCCGGTAGTGGGACGCCGACTCGCGGTTGGAGAACAGCCGCGCGCTGGCGTCGCCGGCCTGCTCCAGGAAGAGCATCGCCCGCCGTTGCATCCCGTGCAGCTCGTCCTGAGGCAGCCCGCCCTCGTGGCCGAGCGCGGCTGCGCGCCCGTAATGCTCGGCCAGCAGCGGCCCGACCTCGTCGATGCGGTCCCCGGCGCGCTCCTCGATGAACGAGCCGACCTCGAAGTGCTTCCGCGCTCGCACCGCCTTGGGGAGCATCCCGTAGGCCACGTCTCGGATCAGCACGTGCTTGAACGCCAGCTCGCGCTCGCCGGCGAGGCGGCCCTCGGCCCCCGGAGCGAGGATGTCCTTCTCCTGGAGCGAGGTGAGCGCCCGCCCGAGGTCGCGGCCCTCTGAGAGCGCCAGCGGCATCAGCGATCCCTCCCAGAACGTGCGCCCGACGACCGCCGCCTGCTGGACCAGCCGCCGCTCGAACGGCTCGAGCGCGTCGAGCCGCGCGGCGAGCACGCCCTGCACCGTGTCCGGCAGTTCGGCAGCGTGGCCGCCCTCCTCGGCGATGCGCCGCGCCATCTCCTCCGCGAACAGCGGGTTGCCGCCCGAGCGCTCCACCACGGCGGGCACGAGCGCGCCGCTGTCCGGCAGCAGCGCCGCCACGAGCGACTCCGTGTCGGCTGCTCCCAGGGGGTCGAGGATCAGCTGGGTCGCGGAGCGCCGGCCGCCGCCCCAGCCGGGGCGCCGGTCGAGCAGCTCGTCGCGCGCCAGGCAGACGATCATGAGCGGGGCGCGGACCCACTGGGCGAGGTGCTCGATCGCATCGAGCATGCCGTCGTCGGCCCAGTGGATGTCCTCGAAGGCGAACACGAGTGGCTTCTCGCGCGCCCAGGCCTCGATGCCGGAGCGGAGCGCGGAGAAGAACGCGTCGCGCATCCGCTCGGGATCGTCGCTCTCCGGCACCAGCTCGGGCGGGACCTCCAGCCCGATCAGGCGGCCGAGCAAGGCCGTCCTCCGCTCGCCCTCCTCGCCGAGCTCGGGATGCCCGGAGTTGAAGAGCTTCCGGGTGTGGTCCAGCAGCTTGCCCCACGCGACGTCGGCGGAGTCGCTGTCGACGATCCCGCAGCCGGCCCGGATCACCTCGCCGAGCGCCCAGAAGACGATGCCGGCCCCGTATGGCAGGCAGCGGCCGGTGTGGAATGCGGGGGCGTCGGGACGGCCGCAGAGCCTCCGCTCGAGCTCGCGCAGCATGCGTGACTTCCCCACGCCGGCCTCTCCCACCAGCGTGACCAGATGCGGGATCGAGTCGCGCTCGACCCGCTCGTAGATCGCCTCGAGCGTCGCCAGCTCGTTGTCCCGGCCCACGAGCGGCGACTCGCGCGCGGGCGAGGTGCGGCCCACCGCATGCTCCGCGGTCACGGTCACGGCCTCCCAGGCCGGCACGGGCTCGGACTTGCCCTTGAGCTCGAGCGGCTCGAGCCTGTCGTAGCGCACGGCGGCGACCGTGGCGCGCATGGTGCGCTCGCCCACGGTGACGCTGCCCGGGCGCGCCGCGCTCTGCAGGCGCGCCGCCACGTTCACGGTGTCGCCGGTCACCGTGTAGCTCTGCCCGACGGCGCCGGCCAGCACCTCGCCGGTGTTCACCCCCACGCGCAGGTCGAAGTGGACGCCGGTCGGCAGGCCCTCGTTGATCTCCTCCATGGCGCCCTGCATGCCGAGGCCGGCGCGCACCGCGCGCTCGGAATCGTCCTCGTGTGCCACGGGGGCGCCGAATATGGCCATCACGTTGTCGCCGATGTACTTGTCGACGGTGCCGCCGTAGCGCTCGACCTCCTGGCCGAGCCGCATCAGGGCGCGGTCCACGAGCGACTTGACCGCCTCGGGATCCATGCGCTCGGCCACCGCGGTGTAGCCGGACAGGTCCGCGAACAGCACGGTCACCTGGCGCCTTTCCTCGGGCGGCTGCTCGGCCGGCCGGGCGGCCGGGGACGCCGGCGCCGGTGCCTGGTCGAGCTGCGAGCCGCAGCCCATGCAGAAGCGCGCCTCCGGTGGAGCGGACGCGCCGCAGCTGGCACAGCGTCGCTCCAGCCGGGTTCCACAGGCCATGCAGAACGCCGCGCCGGCCGGATTCTCCGTACCGCAGCTCCCGCAGCTCATATGCCGAGACTACTCGGCCCACCGTGGCGGACTATGTGACGCAGGTCACATTTCACCTCGCCGCTTCAGGGGAGGTGACCGGCGTCGCGGTACACCTCCGCCATCTCGGCCAGCAGCGCGTCGTCAACCAACGTGAGGCGCCGGCCGTCGACCTCGACCACCGCGCCGGGGTGGGGTGGGTACCAGAACGCGCGCAGCTTGCGGGCGAGGTCGTCGCCCGGCCGAACCACCCGGAGGGCCTCGAACTCCTCGCGGGAGACGTAGCGGCCGGGCCCCTGGGGCTCGCGCGGCAACTCCTCGCCGGCGAGCGCGCGCTCCATCACCCGCCCGAACAGCCCCACCAGCCGCTCGCCGCTCTCCAGGTCGAGCGACAGGGCGGTGTGGGAGTCCGGGTCGATGGCGAAGCGCTCGACCTCCATGAGGTCGCCGGTGTCGAAGCGCTCGTCCACGAAGTGGCAGGACACGCCCCACTCGCGGAGCCCCTCCAACACGGCGACGTTGTAGCCGCCGAGGCCGCGGAAGTCCGGGAGCGGGGCCGGGTGGAAGTTGAGGCATCCGATCCGCCCGAGGGACAGGAGCGGCTCGCGGATCAGGCGCCAGTACAGGAACGAGACCACCAGGTCCACGTCGTCCGGCGGCTCGGCGTAGAGGTCGGCGTCGCTCGCGAGCGGCAGCCCGTGCCGCCGGGCGGCCAGGTCGAGGCGCTGGGGCTCGCGGGTGAAGCGGTCGGGCTCGGGCGCCACCACGGCCACCACCTCGGCGCCGCGGTCCACGAGGAGCTCGAGCGCCCGCACGGCCGAGCGCTTGGACTTGCCCATGAACACGACCCTCACGCCAGCACCTCCTCGTAGACGGCCCGGGTCCGCTCCGCGATCGAGTCCCAGGAGTACGGGCCGGCGGCCGCCGCGCGCGCCCGCCCCGCGAGGCGCCGGCGCTCGTCAGGGTCGGCGAGCAGCGCGCCGACCGCTTCCGCAAGCGCCGCGGGGTCGCCCGGCGGAACCCGCACGCGCGGCCCCGTGCTCCTCCGCCAGCTCGCGGAATCCGCCCACGTCCGACAGCACCATCGCCTTGCCGAACGCGAGCCCGGCGAAGAGGACCCCCGAGACGTCGACCGCGCGGTGCGGCAGCACGAGCAGGTCGGCGCGGCGGAAGAAGGCGGGCAGCTCGGCGTCGCTCACGTAGCGCGGCACGAAGCGCACGTTCGCGGGCGCGCCCAGCGCCTCGAGCGACACGCCGAGCGGCCGTCCCACCACCCACAGCTCGGCGCCATCCACCCGGCGGAATGCCTCGACCAGCACGTCCACGCCCTTGTACGGCCGCACGACGCCGAAGCACAGCACGACCGGGCCCTCCACCGCCGCCAGCTCCGCGGCCAGCGGGCGCTCGTCCGGCTGCCGGGTCAGGTGCTCGAACGCGCCGTGCGGGATCACGTGCACGCGCGGCCCTCCGCCCAGCAGCTCGGCGCCGCGGCGGGTGTGGACGATCGTTGCGTCCATGCGCTCGGCGAGCTTCCGGGCGGGGCGCTCGCGCCGTATCACGTTGTGCATCGTGAGCACCTGCGGGCGCCCCCGCGGCAGGAGCCTGGCGCTCACCGCCTCGAGCCAGATCCATTGCCAGTGCTGCAGGTCCGCGCCGCCCGCCCGGTGGCGCAGCCGCAGCGTGCCGGGCAGGTGCTCGGCGGCCTTGAGCGCCCGCCGCAGCCGCGCCCGGCGTGCCCCGAATCGCGTTGCGAGCCGGTAGAAGGACTCGCTCACCTCATAGCCGTCCGGCGCCGGGGCCGGGCCGTGCACGAAGTGCGAGGTCACCAGCTCGACCTGCGTTCCACGCCGGGCCAGCGCGGCGGCGAGCGCGTGGTCGTAGGGGAGGACGTCCGCCGACGGATCGATGAGCTGCACGCGCATCCGCGGGGATTCTGTCTACTACGGTTCCGCCACCCATGGCCCGGCCCCTTGTCCGGGCGGTGTTCGCGCTGCTCGTAGTCGCGACCATCGCCGCCTTCTTCGTCACCCAGCAGCTGAAGAGCGAGGACGCGCTTGTGCTGCGCTTCGCGGCCCAGCCCAAGCAGTTCTCGCCGAACGGGGACGGCACGCGGGACCGGACCGAGGTGGGGTTCGACCTCTCCCGCCCGGCGACCGTCTCGTTCTACCTCCTCGACGGCGAGGGCAACGAGATCCGCCGGCTGGTGGACGATCGCGCGCTGGCCGGCGACACGAAGCACCGCTTCGGCTGGGACGGGCGCGACGACGACGGCGTCCCCGTGCCCGACGGGCGCTACCGGATGCGTGTCGTGCAGCGGTCCGAGGGCCGCGTGATCAACTCGTCCAAGCGCCTCCGCGTGGACCGCCGTCCCCCGCGGGTCGTCGTGCTCGAGGCGGCGCCGGGCGTGATCACGCCGCGCCAGCCGGGCGAGCGGATCAACGTGGTCGTGCGCTACCGGGGGCCGAGCAACTCGGCCCCGGAGTTCCGCGTCTTCCGCACCGACGGGCGCGGCGAGCCGCGCGTCGTGCGCCGCTTCAGGGGCAACGACGACCGCCGCGGGGTCTGGAACGGCGAAGTGGCGGCCGGACCCGCGCGGACCGAGGCGGCGCCGGATGGTGACTACGCCTTCACGGTCACCGTGCGGGACAAGGCCGGCAACCCCGTGGTGGCGCCGGAGGAGATCCCGCGGCCCGCCACGGCTCGCGCGGGGACCGGGGTGTCCGTGCGGAGCTTCACCCTGAGCGGGCCGCTCGAGGTCGTGCCGGCGGGCTCCACCGTGACGCTCGACGCCGGGCCGATCGACCGCAGCCTCGACTTCGTGATGTCGCGCTACGGCGACCCGGAGGCACTTCGCAGCGGCGGGCGCATCGCGGGCCGGTTCCGCGTCCACGTGCCGAGCGACGCACGCACCGGCCTCTACCTCGTCCGTGTCCGGACCGGGCCCCACCGGGCGGTGTGGCCGCTCGCGGTGGCGGGCCTGCCGCAGTCCAGGCGCGCCGCGGAGCGCCCGCGCCCGCTGGTGGTCCTCCCCGCCATGTCATGGCAGGGCCTCAACCCGGTGGACGACGACCTCGACGGCTTCGCGGACACGCTGCCGGAAGGCCGCTCCGTGGGCCTGACCCGTCCGTTTCGCGGCGGCGGCCTGCCGGCGCGCTTCTCCGCGGAGGTGGGGCCGCTGCTGCGCTTCCTCGACCGCGAGACGCTCGCGTACGACCTCACTACCGACGTCTCCCTGGCCCGCGGCGAGGGGCCGTCGCTCGGCAACGCCCCCGGCGTGGCGCTCGCAGGCAGCGCGTTGTGGCTGCCCGACCCGCTGATGCGGCGGCTGCGCGACGAGGTCGAGGACGGCCTGCGCGTGGCCAGCTTCGGGGCGGACGCCCTGCGAAGGTCCGTGCGTCTGAGGGGAGACCGCCTGACGGACCCGAGCCGCCGGCGCCGGGTGAACGCCTTCGGCGAGGGCACCGCCCTGCTGGGCACCTCGAGCGCGCCGATGACGGTGTTCGAGGACGGTCTGGGACTGTTCGAGGGACTCGACGCCTTCTTCGGCGACTTCACGCTGTTCGAGGAGTCCGACGGACTGCCGGCGGAGTCGCGCCGGATCGCGACAGCGGGCCGCGACCCGCGGCGACCGGCGTTCGTGGCCTTCGGCCTGGGCGGCGGCCTCGTGATCCGCAGCGGAACGCCCCAGTGGCCGCGCGAGCTCGAGGAGGAGCGCCTGGGGGAGGAAGTGCCGACTGTCACCAGCCGGATCTGGCGCCTGCTGGGGCAGGGAGCGCGCTGACCCGATCGCTAGCCTGCGCGCGGTGGTCAAGTGGATCGTCGCAGGGGTCCTCGTGCTCGCGGTCCTGGGCGCGGTGGGGTACTACCTGTACAACGAGGAGAACGAGCCGATCGAGAAGCGGGGCTCGGCGACCGAGGAGTTCGTGACCACCGAGGAGGAGGAGCCTAAGCCGCCTCCCAAGAAGGAGAACCCGCGGCCGTGGCCGACGTACAGCTACGACGACCAGCGCCGGCACATCTCCCCCTACAACCACCGGCCGCCATACCGCCGGATCTGGACGATCGACGCGCACGACACGCTCGAGTTCCCTCCGACGGTGGGCTACGGCAAGGTCTACCTGGCCCAGCAGAAGGGCCTCTTCTTCGCGCTCGACGACCAGACAGGGCGGGTTCACTGGCGCAAGAGCCTGGGACGCTGCGCGGCGTCCTCGCCCACGGTCGGGAAGAACGTGGTCTACGTCTCCTACATGCACCCGGTCGTGTGCGAGCAGGGACAGGCCGGCGCCGACGGGTTCGTGGTGGCCTGGGACGCCGACACCGGCCGCGAGCTGTGGAAGTTCAAGTCCGCGCCGGTCGAGTCCTCGCCGCTGCTGAAGGGCAGGCGCCTGTTCGTCGGGTCGTGGGACCACGGTGTCTACGCGCTGAACGCGAAGAGCGGCAAGCGGATCTGGCGCTTCGAGGCCGACAACGAGGTCAACACCTCGGCCGCCTACTGGAAGGGGCGCATCTTCATCGCCTCGGACGACGGCACGATCTACTCGCTGAGCGCCAAGACGGGAAAGCTGCTGTGGAGCGAGGGGTCGGCGCGCGAGTTCTACTACGCCACGCCGACGGTGGCCCACGGGCGCGTGTACATCGGGAGCACCGACGGCACGATGTACGTGTTCGGGGCGAAGACCGGAAGGCTGCTGTGGGCGCGACCGCTCGGCTCGTACATCTACGGTGCGGCGGCCGTCTACAAGCGTAAGGTCTTCGTCGGCACCTACGACGGCCGGTTCTATGCGCTGAACGCGGCCACCGGCGACACCGTCTGGCAGATCGAAGCCGGCGGCACGGTCCACGCGGCGCCGACCGTGATGGACGGCCTCGTCTACTACGCGATCTGCTCCACCTGCGGGTCCGAGGCCCAGCGCGCGGTGGCGGGCGGCACGGACGCGGTCTACGCGGTGCGCGCCCGGAACGGCAAGCGCGCGTGGCGCTTCATGTACGGCGGCAAGTACGCGAACCCGGTGGTGGCCGACAACGAGCGCGTCTACGTCACGGGGCGCTCGTTCCAGTTCGCCTTTGCCGAGAAGGGCTCGCCGGCCGCCAGGAAGGACGCGAAGCGAGACAGGCGGATGGCGAAGCGCGAACGGCAGCGCGAGCGCGCCGAGCGCTAGTGACCTGACCCGGGTTCGGGTCGATCGGGCGCACGGGTGGAAGCCACCGCCATCAGCGCAGCGGCCACGGCGCCCGTCATCGGCCACACCAGGTAGTAGTTGTTGAAGGTGCGGCCGATGAACATGAGCCACAGGATCGAGACGGCGAAAGCGGCCGCGCCGATCCAGAGCTCGGCGCTGCGCCGCTGCACGAGCAGGAGCCACGCGGTGAGCGGGACCCAGGTGAAGAGGGCGAGGAGGGCGAAGGGGTACTCGCCCTCGCGATCCTCCACGATGCCGACCTCCACGAGGATCGAGGACAGGCCGTAGCCGACGATGCGATAGGTCCCCGCCCCGTACTTGATCGTGTCCTCGTAGAAGGCGACGGGACCGGCGAGCAGGAAGGGCAGGATGCCCACGGCGAGCACCCCGGCGAAGGCGAGGGTGGGGCGGCGAAGGGCGTCGATGGCACGGCCTTCCTCTGCGCGCACGATCATCAGCGCCAGGAACGGCGCCGCCACGAGCGCGAACTGCTTCAGCAGCACCGCTCCGCCCAGGGCGGCCGCCGCCCAGCCGAAGCGCCGCCGCGACGCGAGCGCGAAGGCGACCACGAGCAGCAGCAGGCTGGGTGCGTCGTTCTGCCCGAACCAGGCCGAGCGCACGGCGATCGGGTTGCAGACCAGCAGCGCCCCGAGCGCGAGTCGCGCGCCCACTGGACCGCGGAAGGCGAGCGCGGCCGCGAGCATGCCGAGGTTGCACAGCAGCACCAGCAGGCGGTAGTCGTCGAACGGCTCGGGCAGCACCCGCCAGAGGGCGGCGGTCACCACGGAGCCCGGGAAGTAGGCGAAGTGCTCGAGCGCCACCTCCCGCTCGCGGACGCGCTCGGACACCCTGCCGTCGCGCGTGTAGAAGCGCTCGAGCCCCGATTCGCGGTAGTCGTGCCCGTACGGGTTGTCGAGCTCGAGCAGTAGCTCGCCGCCCAGCTCGGCCTGGTACGTCGAGTCGTTCGTGAAGAACCAGGCGGCGGTGGAGTCGCGCAGGCCGAGCTGCAGCAGCGTGGCGGGCGCGGTGAGCAGCAGGCCGACCGCGAGGATGAGGGCCACCGCGAGGCCCTTGCTCAAGGCTCTGCCCGCCAGGAGGAATATCGCCGTGGCCCCGCACAGCAGGGCCGCCAGGAACGCCGCCGCGCGCGGGATGCCGAGGTCCCACTCCTCGCCCGCCGCCCGCACGAGCGGCGCCAGGGGTCCCTGCGGGTCCACCTCGCCGGGGCGGAAGCGCCACGGGTCCGAGCCCAGCTCCGGCAGCGTGATCGCCACCAGCACGAACAGGACGCCTACCAGCGCCCACGAGCCCAGCGGGCCGAGCCTGTCGCTCATGCCGCCGCCCGCGCCCTCGCCCGCTCCGCGGCGGTCATCTGCGACTCGCGCCAGGACAGCCACCCGGCCGCCACCGCCAGCACCAGCCACGTGAGCGGGTCCTCGAGGAACCCGCTGTAGAACAGCGAGTGCACGAACAGCGCGAGGAACGACGCGCCGAGCGCCAGGCCGAACGCCTCGTCGCGGCGCCGCACGCGCGCGATCAGCCCGACCCCGCCGGCCAGCAGCCAGACGTACAGCGCGAGCCCGATCAGGCCGAGCTCCGCCGCGACGGTGAGCGGGGTCGTGTGGGAGACGAACGTCGGCGTGGGCTGGGCGCTGTCGGCCAGCTCGCGGCTCGCTCGCGGCTGGCCGCCGATGCCCACGCCGGCCACCGGCCGCTCGCCGATCACGCGAGCGGTGTCCTCTACGCGCTCGGTGCGATCGCTCGTGATGCGATTGAGGTCGGCGCCGTCGACCAGCCTCACCGCCACGTACGCGCCGGCGCCGAGCACCGCAAGCAGCGCGAGCACCCCGACCGCGCGCCGCGCCCGCCGGTCCCCGGTCGCGAGGGCGAGCGCCAGCGTGACCACCAGCAGCGCGGCCATGCTCGACTGCGAGTAGGAGAACAGCAGCCCCGCCCACATCACCGCCACGAGGGCGACCAGCGGCCAGGTCCGCCAGCGCTGACAGACCAGGAGCGCGAGCGCGATGCCGATGCCGAGCACCACGTGACGCCCGTAGAGGCTCGGATCGCCGAACAGCGAGGTCACACGGAAGTAGTCCGAGTTGGCGTTCGAGACGGCGAGGTTGGGGGCGTAGAAGAACAGCTCGCGCGTGGCCGCCTGCCAGAGCCCGACCAGCGCGAAGAGCGTGGCGAGCCCGATCCCCACGGCGGCCAGGGCGCGCGGCACGAAGTCGGGGAAGTCGGCCCGCGCAACCGTGCCGAGCAGCGCGGCGAACGGAAGCGTGAAGAAGGCGAGCAGGTTCGCCCCCGCCTCCACGTCGTCCGCCCACAGGAGCGACAGCAGCGCGAACGCGAAGAACGCCGCCGCGGGATAGGCGATCACCTTGGGGAGGGGGCGCACGTGCCGGCCGCGCAGGGCCCGCCAGCCGAGCGCGAGCACCGACGCGAGCAGCACGAAGTACAGCGGCAGCAGCCGGCCGAGCCGGCCGTCGTCGGCGATCGAGACGAAGAACTCGCTCGCCGTGTCGAACTGGATCGGCGGGCGGAAGGGGGCCGCCACGAGAACCGCGATCGGCACGAGCGCCGGCCGCCGGGCGAGGATGGCCGCGGCCCCGCCCAGGACGAGCATGCCGAGCACCCCCGCCGCGGCCCCACTAGCGCTCGTGAGCTTGTCGAGCGGGCCCGCGCCGAGCGACAGGGTCAGCCCGGCCTCGCTGGCGGCCAGCAGCAGCAGACCCGCGAGGAGCGTGAAGCGCCCGCGCGCGAGCAGCACCAGCACGGCTGCGAGCGCGCCGCCGACCGCGGCCAGTTGGGCGGTGTCAGCGTGCTCCACCGGGGCGCACCTTAACCGCGTTATAGGCGGCGGCCGCCTCGCGAATGCCTTCGCCCCGCGCCGGCATCAGCTGCTGGCGGGCGTGGATGAGGTAACGGTGTGGATCGTGCCCCGGAAGCACCAGCGCCACCGCCGCCCGCACCAGATAAGCCCAGGTCCAGCACACCCGCCACAACACACGCGTGACGGGCATCCTGTGCTTGCGGAAGTAGAGGTCCCGGTTGCGCTGAAACTCGACGATTCGCCGGCGCATAGCCGCTGCGTCGGTGCCGAGCTGGTCGTGGTGGATGGCGCGCGCGTGAGGGACGAACAGGATGCGCCACCCGGCGTCGTTGAGGCGCTTGCAGAAGTCCGTCTCGTCCGAATACACGAAGAAGGCCGGGTCGAGCCAGCCCACCCGCTCGGCCGCCTCGCGGCGCACCAGCATCGCGCTCGACTGCACCCAGCCCACCTCGCGCACGGCCGTGCCCCTGCTCTGCACCGCGTAACGGTCGTGCATGAACATGGCGGCGGCCAGGGCCCAGCCGGCGTCCGGCAGCCGCCAGGCGCAGGCGGTCGGCTCCCCCGCGCTCGTCAGCAGCTGCGCGCCCGCGGCCGCGGCGGCGGGGTCGCGCTCGAGCGCTTCCACGAGCGCGCGGGCGGCCCCCTCGGTCAGCTCCGAGTCCTCGTTCAGCAGCAGGCAGTACTCCCCGCGCGACTCGCGCAGGAGCGTCGAGTCGTTCTCCGCCTTGCCGGTGCGCCGCTCCAGAGCGAACAGGCGGGCGTCGGGGAAACGCTCGCGGACGGCCTCGGCGGAGCCGTCGTCCGAGGCATTGTCGAGCACGAGCACCTCGTGCTCCAGGTGCCCCGGGTGGGTCTCCCTGATCGCAGCGAGACAGGCGAGCAGGTCATCGACCCCGTTGGTGTTCACGACACAGTACGAGAGCATCAACCCGCCGCCTCCGAGAGCAGCGCCAGCGCCCGGGCCGCGAGCACATCGCGGTCGAACTCCCGCTCGGCGAGGGCGCGCGCGTTGCGCCCCATGCGCTCCGCATCGGCCGGATGGTCGCGCAGCCAGGCGATCCCGTCCGCCAGCGCGCGGGCGTCGCCCGCCCGGACGTACAGGCCGGCCTCGTTTCGCTCGACCAGCTCGCGCATCCAGCCGTCCATGTTCACGATGGCCGGGCGGCCGGCCGCGAAGGTGTCGAACAGCTTGTTGGGCGAGTTCGTGGCGAGCACCGGCAGGTCCTTGAAGAGCGTCAGGCAGGCGCTCGACCCGGCGGCCAGCTCGGCGACCTCCTCCTTGCCCCCGCTCGCCGAGCCGGTGAACACCACGTTCGGCGGCGCCCCTCGCTCGAGCTCCGCGCGCCGCTTCCCGTCGCCCACGAGCAGGAAATCCACCTCGGGCAGGAGCCGCGCGGCCTCGACCGCCGAGGTCAGGTCGTTTGCCTCGCCCATCGTTCCGAAGTAGCTCACGCGGAAGCGCGCGGGGGGATCGGCGGGCCGGAACAGGTCGAGGTCGGACGCGTTCGGCACGAGCGCCACCCGGTCCGCCGGCGCCCCGGCGGCGACCATCCCGGCCTGGATGCCCGGCGAGAGGGCGATCAGGCGCGCCGCGCGGCGATAGACGAATCGCTCGAGCGCGCGCGCTGCGCGACGCAGCAGCGGATTTCGCAGCGCTCCCATCTGGATCGGGGCCTCGGGCCACAGGTCGCGCACCTCCCACACAAGCGGAACCCGCCGCGCCGCGGCCACCGCCAGGGCGGGCAGCGCCATCGTGAGCGGGGGCGAGGTGGCGTACACCACGTCCGGGCGCGGCCCCCGCAGCGCGGCCGCCGTGGCGGACAGGGCGAAGCGCGCGAAGGCGAGCATCCGCCGCGGGTAGGGCATCGACGTTGCCTCCACGTAGTCCGAGTAGGCGCCGCGCACCGCGACGATCTCGATGCCCTGCACGGCGCTCGTGCCGGGACCGGCCGCTCCCGCCGCGGTTACGATGCGCACCTCATGCCCCCGCGCGACGAAGCGGCGCGCGAACTCGTACGACCGCGTGCCTCCGACGCCGGCGCGCGTGACGAAGAACTGGTGCAGGTAGAGGATCCGCATTCCGCCGATGCCGAACGCTAGCCGTGATGACTAGCCGTGCTCTCGACGTCGTGGTCGCCGCGGTGGTGCTGGCGATCGCCTCGCCGCTGCTCGCGGTCGCGGCGCTCGCGATACGGCTCGAGAGCCGCGGCCCGGTCCTGTACCGCCAGCGGCGGGTCGGCCGCCACGGCGAGCCGTTCGCGCTCTGGAAGCTCCGCACGATGGTGCCGCGCGCCGAGACGATGGGGGCCGGCGTGTACGTGCTCGAGGGCGACCCGCGAATCACGCGCGTGGGACGGCTGCTGCGCCGCTTCTCGCTCGACGAGCTGCCCAACCTGGTGAACGTCCTGAAGGGCGACATGGCCGTCGTGGGGCCGCGCCCGACCGTGCAGGAGCAGGTGGACCGCTACACCGAGCGCCAGCTCCGCAGGCTCGAGGTCAAGCCGGGCATCACCGGCTGGGCGCAGGTGAACGGGCGCACCTCGCTGCCCTGGCCGGAGCGGATCGAGCTGGACGTCTGGTACGTCGAGCACCGCTCGCTGCGGCTCGACCTGAGGATCCTCGCCAAGACCGCGCGCATGCTTGCCACGGGCCGGGGGCTGTACTCCGAGGACCTGAAGCAGGGCTGGTAGCTCAGCGCGGGCGGAGCGGAAGCCAGCCCGTGGTGCCGCGGTCCGTGTCGGCGTCCGGCTTGGCGACGACCGAGTAGCGGTAGCGGTCCGGGAAGGCGGCCACGAGGGACGTCTCGAAGCTGCCGCGCCGCACTCGCGCCACCCGGGCGCCGACCTTGCGATAGCGCCCGCGGACGTGCTGCTGGAGCACGAGGTGGACGAAGCGCTTGCGCGGGCCCACCGTGCCCTCCACCGGAACGGGGCGGCCGGGTGTGAAGCGGGCGCGCGGGCGTCTGAGCTGTATCACCGGCCGCAGGCGGAGCAGCAGCCGCGTGGAGAAAGCGCCCCCGAGGTCGGGGCGGCCGGGAAAGCGCATCCGCACGTACATGCGCTTGCGCGGCTTGAGCTCGGTGGCGAACGTGCCGTCGGCCGCGCTGAGCACGCGGCGCGAGGTGATCCAGCGCCCGTCGCCGTTCACCTGCACCTCGACCTGCTCGCCGGGCAGCGGGGCGCCGTCTGGTCCGGAGAGGAGCCCGGTCACGGGCACCGCCTCGCCGAAGTCGACCCGATAGTCGGCCAGCGCCCCGCTCAGGCGCGTGGCGAAGCTCGGCACGGTGGCCACCCCGCTCGCCACCATCGCTCGCAGCTGGTCCAGCTGGTCGTACAGGAGCTGGCCCGGGCACGCCGTCCTCCCGGTGTCCCTGTGACCGATCACGCGCTCCAGGGTGACTTGGGCGCCGGCCCCGTACCTGGATGCCGAGCCGCCGGAGCTGCGTACCGCCACCGGGCCACTGAGCGGCTGGAGATGGATCTGCAGCTTCCAGCGGATGTAGCGCGCGAGCGCGTCGAGCGTCTGGGGCGTCGCGCCGACGCTCGTGTGGTCGCCGATGCTCGCGATGCCCGCGGTCTCCGAGTTGAAGCCCTGTGCCTGGGCGCCGATCACGGGCTGGTCGAGACCGCCCGCGCGGCCCTCGTAGAGCACGCCGTACTTGTCGACGAGCGCGTTGTAGCCGATGTCGTCCCAGCCGTTCGAGTTGCGGTGGTAGCGGCAGATGGCGAGCACCATCGCCGGCGCCTCGGCGGGCGAGTAGTCGTTCAGCGAGACCGTGTGGTGCACGTGCACCGCCTTCACCGAGCCGTAGCCGGGCGAGCTCCGGGGCGGGCAGCCGCCGGCGCCCCACTCGGCGCGGCTGACGATGTCCGGCTGCGGGTCCTGCGCCGCGCGGGCGCGGCGGGTGGAGCTCGCGACGTTGACGAAATGGAGACGGAGCCCCGGCACGGGCCGGCTCATCCGGTACTGCACCCCGTCTGCCGTGCCCACCCAGAGGGGATCGGACGCCCGGGCGGCCCGTTCGCCGCGGCCCGCGTCGGGGTTGTGGTCGTCATGCGCCTCGAGCGCCACCCAGCGGCTCCAGCCGCGCCCCGGCCTCCGCACCCGCACGTCGATCTCGGGCACGGCGCGGCCTCGCCAGCGCATCCCCAGCAGGTTGAAGCGGTGCTCGGTGGAGAGCTTCGGCGAGGCGGAACCGGCGCTCGCGGCGCCGGCGCGCGCGGTCTGCGGCGGCACGAGCTCGAAATCGAACGGCTTCGCGGCGGCCGCCCTGGCGGGAAGGGCCAGGAGGACGCACAGAAGCGCTGCTGCGACGGCGGGCAGCTTCACTAGAAGGGCAACACGCTTTCAGACCCGCGGTTGCGGACTTGCAAGATCCGTTGCAGCGCCTGAACGCGGACGGATGGAATCCGCTACGGAACCGCCTCGGGGCCGTTCGAGCGGTGCTCGTCGCGGAACGTGCGGATTGCGTCCACGACCTCGTCGTTCCACTCGGGGCAGGCAAGCGTCTGGCCCGTGCCGCCCGGGTCCGGGTCGCGGTTCCAGGCGGTGGCCGCCAACGCCGGCCGCATGTTGCTCCTCGGCACGACGGCCATCTGGTAGTCGTCCTCGTCGAAGAGCGCTCGGATCGTCTCGCGCACCTCCTGCGGGAGGCTCGGCTTCACCCACACGACCACTCGGCCGTGCTCGAGGGTGTGCACCAGCTGCTCGTCGGTGGGCGCCTCGTGGTAGAGGCCGTCCTCCGCCGGGACCTGGAAGTGGCGCCCGCTCGCGGGCGGGTTGGTTTCGTATTCGACCTTCTCGTCGAGCGTCGTGGTGTGATCCGCCACACCGGCGCCCCGCTTGCTGCGCAGCTCGCAGCCTGCCGCCTCGGCGGCCGCCTCGAGCTCGAACTCGGTCTGCTCCGCCACGTCGCCGCCCTCGGGGAAGACGTCGCCGCCGCCCTGGCCCTCGGCGCCGTTGCCACCCGCCGCGATGAGCACGATCACGGTGATCGCCGCGACGGCGAGCGCCGCGCCGCCGCCATAGCCCACGAGCTTCTTGCGCCGCTGCGCGGCGCGTGCCTCCGCCTCGCGCCGCTCGCGCTCGCGGCGCAGGGCCTCCTTCTCTCCCTTGCGTCGGGCCACCGCCCGGAACCTTAGTGGGCGCCTCAGGCCATGCCGACGTAGGCCGCGAGGTGCTCGCCGGTGAGGGTGGAGCGGGCGGCGACGAGGTCGGCGGGCGTGCCCTCGAAGACGATCCGGCCGCCGTCGTGGCCCGCGCCGGGGCCGAGGTCGATGATCCAGTCGGCGTGCGCCATGACGCCCTGGTGGTGCTCGATGACGATGACCGACTTGCCGGACTCGACGAGCCGGTCGAGCAGGCCGAGCAGCTGCTCGACGTCCGCGAGGTGGAGGCCCGTGGTCGGCTCATCGAGGACAAAGGACGCCGCCCTTCTCGCCCATGTGTGTGGCCAGTTTGAGCCGCTGACGCTCGCCGCCCGAAAGCGTTGTGAGCGGCTGCCCGATCGTGAGGTAGCCGAGGCCCACCGCGGCGAGCCGGTCGAGGATCTTGTGCGCGGCGGGCACGCTCGCCTCGGCGTCGCCGAAGAACTCCTCGGCCTCGGCCACCGACATCGCAAGCACCTCGCTGATGTCGCGGCCGCCGAGCTTGTACTCCAGCACCGACGCATCGAAGCGCTTTCCCTCGCACTCCTCGCACACCGTGGCCACGCCGGCCATCATCCCCAGGTCCATGTAGATGACCCCGGCGCCGTTGCAGTTGGGGCAGGCGCCCTCGGAGTTGGCGCTGAACAGCCCCGGCTTCACGCCGTTTGCCTTCGCGAACGCCTTGCGGATCGGGTCGAGCAGCTTGGTGTAGGTCGCCGGGTTGCTCCGCCGCGAGCCGCGGATTGCGCCCTGGTCGACCGTCACCACACCGTCCCGGCCCGCCACCGAGCCGTTGATCAGCGAGCTCTTTCCCGAGCCCGCCACGCCGGTCAGCACCACCAGCACGCCTAGCGGAACGTCGACGTCGACGTCCTGCAAGTTGTGGGTGTCGGCGCCGCGCACCTCCAGCATCCCCGAGGGTTCCCGCGCCGAGGGCTTCAACGAGGCCCGGTCGTCGAGGTGCCGCCCGGTCACCGTGTCGCTGTCCCGCAGCTCGTCGACGCTGCCCTCGAAGACCACCTCGCCGCCGCCCGTGCCGGCGCCAGGGCCGAGGTCGACGACGTGGTCCGCGATCGCGATCGTGTCCGGTTCGTGCTCCACGACGAGGACCGTGTTGCCCTTGTCGCGCAGCTGCAGCAGCAGGTCGTTCATCCGCTCCACGTCATGGGGATGCAGGCCGATCGTCGGCTCGTCGAACACGTAGGTCACGTCGGTCAGCGACGACCCGAGGTGGCGGATCATCTTGGTGCGCTGCGCCTCGCCGCCCGACAGCGTGCCCGACGGCCTGTTGAGCGAGAGGTAGCCCAGCCCGATCTCGACGAACGAGTCGAGGGTGTGCCGCAGGTTCTGCAGGAGCGGCGCGACGGACGGCTCGTCCAGCCCGGCCGCCCACTCCGCGAGGTCGGTGATCTGCATCGCGGAGACGTCGGCGATGCTGACGCCGTCGATCTTCGACGACCGGGCGGCCTCGCTGAGCCGGGTGCCGCCGCAGTCGGGGCAGGTGGTGAACACCACCGCCCGCTCCACGAAGGCACGCACGTGCGGCTGTAGCGCATCGACCTCCTTGGACAGGAACGACCTCTGGATCTGCGGGATCAGCCCCGCGTAGGTCAGGTTGATGCCCTCGACCTTGATCTTGGTCGGCTCCTTGTAGAGCAGGTCGTGGCGCTCGCGCTTGTTGAACTTCTTGATCGGCTTGTCCGGGTCGAAGTAGCCGCAGCCGCGGTAGATCCGGCCGTACCAGCCGTCCATGCTGTAGCCGGGGATCGTGAGCGCTCCCTCGTTGAGCGACTTGCTGTCGTCGTAGAGCGCTGACAGGTCGAAGTCGCTGACCGAGCCGCGGCCCTCGCAGCGCGGGCACATGCCGCCCGTGCGGCTGAAGCTCGCGCTCTTGGTGATGGTCCTGTCGCCGCGCTCCACCGTGATCCCCCCGCTCCCGTGGACGGAGGCGACGTTGAAGGAGTACGCGCCGGGCCCGCCGATGTGCGGCTGGGCGAGCCGGCTGAAGAGGATGCGCAGCATCGCGTCGGCGTCGGTCGCGGTGCCAACCGTCGAGCGGGGGTTGGAGCCCATCCGCTCCTGGTCGACGCTGATCGCCGTCGTCAGCCCGTCGAGGACGTCGACCTCGGGCCGCGCGAGCGTCGGCATGAAGCCCTGCACGAAGGCGCTGTAGGTCTCGTTGATCAGCCGCTGCGACTCCGCGGCGATCGTGCCGAACACCAGCGAGCTCTTGCCCGAGCCGGAGATGCCGGTGAAAACCGTCAGCCGGCGCTTCGGGAGCTCGACGCTGACGTCCTTGAGGTTGTTCACGCGCGCGCCGTGCACGCGGATCAGGTCGTGGCTGTCGGCAGCGTGCAGCGCGGCGGACTGCGTGCTCGTGGCGACGTTCATCGTGCTCAGCTGAGCTCCTGCAGGCGGATGAGATTGCCTGCGGGATCGCGTAGGGCGGCGTCGCGAATCCCGTACGGCTGGTCGGTCGGCTCCTGGACGACCTCGGCGTCGCCGGCCTGCAACTTCTCGAAGGTGCCGTCGAGGTCGCGGGTGGCCAGGTTGATGCTGGCGTAGGTTCCCTTGGCCATCATCTCGGTGATCGTGCGCTGCTCGTCCTCGGTGATGCCGGGATCGGCATCCGGCGGGTACAGGACGATGGAGGTGTCGGGCTGGTCGGGGGGACCGAGCGTGATCCAGTGCATCCCGCCGTACTCGACGTCGTTGCGGACCTCGAAGCCGAGGGTGTCTCGGTAGAAGGCCAGGGATGCCTCGTGGTCGAGGTGCGGAAGCATGCTCTGGTGAATGGTGATGTCCATGGCGGTGATGCTAGGCGCGGCTCGATACAGGCGCTTCTCGATTCCTGATCGGTTTGGTGACCCGCTTGGCCACGCATGGCGGTACCCCCGCCATCTCGCCGGCGGCCTGGCGCCGGTACTCGCTGGGCGGTATGCCGACAAGCTCGGTGAAGCGGGTGCTGAAGGTGCCCAGTGACGAGCAGCCGACCTCGAAGCAGACCTCCGTGACGCTGAGGTCGCCGCGACGCAGCAGCGCCATCGCGCGCTCGATGCGCCGCGTCATCAGGTAGCTGTACGGCGACTCGCCGTAGGCAAGCCGGAACTGGCGGCTGAGGTGGCCGGCGGACATGTGCGCGCCGCGGGCGAGCGCCCCCACGTCCAGCGGCTGGGCGTACTCCCGGTCGATCCGATCGCGGACGCGGCGCAGCAGCGCGAGGTCGCGCAGGTGCTGCGCCGCAGCGGGTCCGCTGGTCACCTGCGAGATCGTGACACGTCGCGCCGAGTTGCCGAAGCGGGCCGCGGGCGTCCTCCGCCGCGTCCTCGCGCGCGGAAGCATTCCTCGACGAACACGACGATCTCGTTCGTGAGCCGCTCGGGCGTCAGGCGCAGCTCGAGGATCGACGAGGCCTGCACGAGCCGGGCCTCCGGCAGCTCGCGGACGAGCATGTCGGAGTCCGAGAACGGATGGATCGGGTCGCGGTAGTGCCCGATCACGAGCGTCTTGTGGTCCATCCGCCGGCGCTCCTCGGACGGCGGCGCCACGCGGCCGAAGAACAGGCCCTGGAGCACCGACGCCGACGGCTTCGGGTCCTGGCTCACCCAGTCGAGCAGCATGTCGCCGAGCAGCCAGCTGCCGCGCGGCACCATGCGGGCGGCCCGGGCGGCCGCACGGGCGGCCGGGGCGCCGAAGGTGAGTCCCAGGAGCAGCGGGGTGAACGCGAGCGCGCATCCGAGCAGCGCGTTGTCGAGTACCGGCATCTCGATCAGGAGCCCCTTCACGCGCTCCGGCGCGGCGGCCGCCGCCTCGAGCGAGGCGTTCGCGCCCAGCGAGGTGCCGCCGATCACCGCCTGCTCCACCTCGAGGTGATCGAGCAGGCGCGATCGCCTGGCGGCCGAAGATCGTCATGGAGTAGTGCGCCATCTCCGGCGGCCGGTCGGAGTCGCCGTGGCCGAGCAGGTCCAGGCAGACGACGCGGTGGCCGCGCTCGGCGAGCGCCTCGGCCAGCGGGCGGTGCATCTGCCGCGAGAACAGCAGGCCCGGGAGGAGGACGACGACGCGCTCCCCCTCGCCGTGGTCGTCGTAGACGAGCCGGTGCCCCTCGAATTCGAAGTCGCTGATTTTCGGCCGCACGGAAGCGGTGCAGCCTAATAGCATCACGCCTTGGATAGCTGCAATCGATTGGGGGAGAGCAGATGAGCGCGTCCGTGGGCGTGGAGATCACCGTCAACGGTGAGAGGCACCAGTCGGATGTCGAGCCGCGGTTGCTGTTGGTCCACTACCTGCGGGACAAGCTCGCGCTCACGGGCACGCACGTGGGCTGCGACACCTCCAATTGCGGCGCGTGCACGGTGCACATGAACGGCGAGGCCGTGAAGAGCTGCACGGTGCTCGCCGTGCAGGCCGACGGGGCCGAGGTCACGACCATCGAGGGGCTGGGCCAAGAGGACGCGCTGCACCCGCTGCAGGAGGGGTTCTGGACCCACCACGGGCTCCAATGCGGCTACTGCACGCCCGGGATGATCATGGCGTCGGCGGACCTGCTGGCCCGCAACCCGGACCCCAGCGAGCACGATGTGCGTGACGCGCTGGCCGGCAATTTGTGCCGGTGCACCGGCTACCAGAACATCGTCAAGGCGGTGCTGGCCGCCGCCGCGGAGATGCGGGGCGCGGAAACGCAGCCCGCGAAGCAGGAGGTGACGGTCTGATGGGCGCTCCCGGAGCGGAGGCGGCCGAGCGAACCGAGCGGGGCGGCAACGGCTTCGTCGGGCAGTCGCTCAAGCGCAAGGAGGACCCGCGCCTGATCACGGGCAGGGCGACCTACACCGACGACATGGTGCTTCCGGGGACGCTTTACGCGGCGATCGTGCGGTCGCCCGAGGCGCACGCCCGGATAACGTCGATCGACACCGCGGCCGCGCGCGAGCACGCCGGGGTGGACGCGGTCTACACCGGGGAGGACCTCGCCGACATGGCGGCCCCCTGCCCGATGGTGTGGGTCCCGCCCGGGGTGGACGTGCTGGTGCCCGATCACTGGCCGCTGGCTCGCGGCAAGGTCGGCTACGTCGGCCAGGCCGTCGCTGTGGTGCTCGGCAGGGACAAGTACGGGGTGGTCGACGCGGCCGAGCAGGTCGTGGTCGAGTACGACCCGCTGCCGGTGGTGGTGGACCCCGAGAAGGCGCTCGAGGACGGCGCCCCGATCATCCACGAGGAGTTCGGCACGAACAAGGTGTTCGAGTGGTCGCTGCCGGGCGGCGACGTGGAGGGGGCCTTCCGGGACGCCGAGGTCGTGGTGGAGAAGCGCATCGTCAACCACCGCACCGCTGGGGCCGCGATCGAGCCCCGCAGCGTGCTGGCCGAGTGGCGCGAGGGCAAGCTGACGCTGTGGAGCGCCACGCAGATCCCGCACATCTGCCGCGTCATCCTCTCCATCCAGCTCGGGATCAGCGAGGACAAGATCCGGGTGGTGGCGCCCGAGGTCGGCGGCGGCTTCGGCTCCAAGCTGCAGGTCTACGGCGAGGAGGTACTGGCCTGCTGGTGTGCGCGCAAGCTCGGAAAGCCCGTCAAGTGGACCGCCACGCGCTCCGAGGAGATGTCCACCACGCACCACGGGCGCGACCAGATCGACTACGTGAAGATCGGCGCCAAGCGCGACGGGACCGTCACCGGGATCCACGTCAAGATCATCCAGGACCTAGGCTCCTACCACCTGATCGAGGGGCCGGTGATCCCGACGTTCAGCGCCTGCGTGATCAGCGGGTGCTACGACTTCGCGGCCGTCCAGACGGACATCGTCGGCGTGTTCACCAACAAGTTCACGACCGACGCCATCCGCGGCGCCGGGCGCCCCGAGGCGACCCACCTGATCGAGCTGAGCATGGACGCGCTCGCCAAGGAGCTGGGGATGGACAAGCTCGAGCTGCGCCGGAAGAACTTCATCAAGGAGTTCCCGAACGAGCGGCCGCACGGGTTCATCTACGACTCCGGCGACTACGACGGCACGCTCGACCGCTGCCTCGAGAAGCTCGACCTCGACGCCTTCCGGCGCGAGCAGGCCGAGCTGCGCGAGCGCGGCGTCTATCGCGGCGTCGGCTTCTCGACGTACGTCGAGATCTGCGGGCTGGGGCCGTCGCGTGCGCTCGGGCCGGACGGCTGGGGCATGCAGGGCGGCTACTTCGAGTCGGCCCAGGTGCGCGTGCACCCGACCGGCTCGGTGACCGTGTACACCGGCACCTCGCCGCACGGCCAGGGCCTCGAGACGAGCTTCGCCCAGATCGCCGCCGACCGCCTCGGCGTCACGCCCGACGTGGTCGACGTGATCCACGGCGACACCAACACCGGCCCCTTCGGGAAGAACACGTACGGGTCGCGGTCGCTCTCGGTCGGCGGCGAGGCGATCGCGCGCGCCTCCGAGAAGGTGCAGGACAAGGCGAGGCGGATCGTGGCGCACAAGCTCGAGGCCGCCCCCGAGGACATCGAGCTCGTGGAGGGCTCCTTCCAGGTGCGCGGCTCGCCCGACAAGGCGATGTCGCTGGCCGACGTGGCCGGCGAGGCGTACATCCCGGGCGACCTCCCGGAGGGCATGGAGGCCGGCCTGGACGAGCTGTGCTTCTACGACCCGACGAACTTCGTCTGGCCGTTCGGCGCGCACGCGTGCATCACCGAGGTGGACGCCGAGACGGGCCGCGTGGACGTGGTGCGCTACATCGCGGTCGACGACTGCGGCCCGGCGGTCAACCCGCTGCTGATCGACGGGCAGATCCACGGCGGGATCGTGCACGCGGTGGGCCAGGCGCTGTACGAGCAGCTGGTGTACGACGACGACGGCCAGCTCGTGACCGGCACGTTCGTGGACTACGCGCTCCCGAGCGCGGCGGACGTGCCCAGCTTCGAGACCGACCGCACCGAGACGCCCTCGCCGACCAACACGCTCGGCGTCAAGGGCGTCGGCGAGGCGGCCACGATCGCCTGCTCGCCGGCCGTGGTGGCGTCGGTGCTCGACGCGTTGGAGCCGCTCGGCGTGACGACCATCGACATGCCGCTCACGTCGATGCGGGTATGGCAGGCGATCCAGGAAGCAGGTGCGTCATGATCCCGGCCGCCTTCGACTACACCGCGCCGGAGTCCGTGGACGAGGCGATCGCAGCGCTCTCCGAGGGGGGTGAGGACGCCAAGCTGCTCGCCGGCGGCCACTCGCTGCTGCCGCTCATGAAGCTGCGGCTGGCCTTCCCGACGCTGTTGGTGGACCTGCGGCGGGTACCCGGCCTGACCGGGATCGAGCGCGAGAACGGCTCATTCCGCGTGGCGGCCATGACCACCCACCACCAGGTCGCCACCGGCGGCCTCGGCCTCGCCTCGGCCGCGGCGGCGACGATCGCCGACCAGCAGGTGCGCAACCGCGGCACGATCGGCGGCTCGCTGGCGCACGGCGACACCGCCTCCGACATGCCCGCCGTGCTGCTCGCCTGCGACGGCGAGGTCACGGCGCGGGGGTCGGGCGGCGAGCGGACGATCGCGGCATCCGAGCTGTTCCAGGACTACCTCACCACCGCGCTGGCCGCCGACGAGGTCATGACCGAGGTGAGGATCCCGGCGATGGACGGCTACGGCTTCGCCTACGAGAAGTTCAACCGCCGGGTGGAGGACTGGGCGATGGTCGCCGTCTGCGCGCTGGTCAAGAAGGGTGGCGACGGCTCGTGCGAGGACGTGCGGATCGGGCTCACACACATGGGCTCGACACCGCTGCGCGCCACCGCGGCCGAGGAGGCGCTCCGAGGAGGGGGCCTCGACGCCGATGCGATCGGCCGTGCGGCCGAGCAGGCGGCCGAGGGCACGAGCCCGCCCGCGGACCTGAACGCGACGGCCGACTACAAGCGCCACCTGGCGCGGGTGCTCACGCGGCGAGCGCTGGAGGCGGCGTCGGAGGCGTGAGCCTCGACAGCCCCGAAGCCGTCCGAGAGGCTCTGGCAGGCGAGCGCTACCTCGCCGACCGGGGCCTCTCCGTCGCGGTCTGTCTGGCCGCCTCCCTCGAGCAGCCGCTGCTGGTCGAGGGCGAGGCCGGCGTGGGCAAGACGGAGGTCGCCAAGGCGCTCTCGGGCGCAACCGGGGCGCGCCTCATCCGGCTCCAGTGCCACGAGGGCATCGACCTGCACCACGCCCTCTACGACTGGGACTACCCGCGCCAGCTGCTCCACCTGCGTGCCGGTGAGGCCGGTGGCCTCTACTCAGAGCAGTTTCTCCTGCGCCGGCCGCTGCTCGACGCACTCCAGGCGACCGAGCCGGTCGTGCTGTTGATCGACGAGGTCGACCGCGCGGATGACGAGTTCGAGGCGTTCCTGCTCGAGCTCCTGTCCGATTTCCAGGTGTCGATTCCCGAGCTGGGCACGGTCCAGGCCGAGCGACGCCCGCTCGTCGTGATCACCTCGAACCGCACCAGGGAGCTGCACGACGCGCTGAAGCGGCGCTGTCTCTACCACTGGATCGACTACCCGTCGCCCGAGCGGGAGGCCGAGATCGTGCGCGTGCGCCTGCCGGGTGCGCCGGACGCGATCGCGGAACGGGTCTGCGCGGCGGTGGCGCGGCTGCGGGGCGAGGAGCTCTACAAGCTGCCCGGCGTGGGCGAGACGATCGCCTGGGCGCAGGCCCTGCTCGCCCTCGACGAGGCGGACCTCGAGTCGACGCTTGGGGTCGTGCTCAAGGTGAAGGAGGACCTCGACCACGTGCGTGAGCAGGGAGTGCTGCAGGGTGCGTGAGCGCCTGGGCGCACGGCTGACCGGCCGGCTCACCCTGCTCGCCGCGTCGATGCGGGCGGGCGGTGTTCGCGTCGGCGTCGGCGAGCTCCTCGCCGCGCACCGCGCGCTGTCGGCGGTCGACGCGAGCGACCGCGACGCGGCCTACTTCGCCCTGCGCGCCACGCTCTGCTCTCGCCACGACGACCTCGCCGCCTTCGACGCCGCCTTCGCGGAGTGGTTCGGCATGCCGGGCCCACCTCCGTCCAAGCTGCCTCCGGGCCTGCCCGAGTCCATCGAGATGGCGCTGCCTCGCAGCGCCGTGCCGGGCCCGGCCGCGGTGCAGGCGCCGGACTTCGACGTCGTGCCCTCGGCCTGGTCCGACGTCGAGCTGCTGCGCGACAAGGACTTTGCCGACTACACCGACGAGGAGCGCCGCCGCGCCCGGCGCGCCATTCGCGCGCTCGCCGCCGCAGCGCCCACCCGGCCGAGCCGGCGCACCCGCCCGGCGCGCCGTCGCGGCGCCCCCCCGCATGCGGCGCGGCCCGACCTGCGGCAGACCGTCCGCGCCTCGCTGCGCACCGGCGGCGACCCGTTCGAGCGCCACTGGCGCGAGCCCGGCGAGCGGCCGCGCCCGCTGGTCCTCGTGTGCGACGTGTCGGGCTCGATGGAGCCCTACGCCCGCATGCTCCTCGCCTACATGCAGGCCTGCGTCGCGGCGCGCCGCCGGGTCGAGGCGTTCGTGTTCGGCACCCGGCTGACGCGTGTCACGGCGGAGCTGCGCGGCCGCGACCCCGACCGCGCGCTCGAGCGCGCCGCGGGCGCCACCCGCGACTGGTCGGGCGGGACGCGCATAGGCGAGGCGCTCGCCACGCTCAACCGCGAGCACGGCCGCCGGCTGGGCCGCGGCGCGGTCGTCGTCCTCCTGTCGGACGGCTGGGACCGCGGCGACCCCGAGCAGCTCGAGTCCGAGATGGCCCGGCTGGCGCGGTGCTCCCACCGGCTGATCTGGCTCAACCCGCTCAAGGCGCACCCCGAATACCGTCCGCTCACGCGAGGCATGAGGGCGGCGCTCCCCTACGTGGACGAGTTCATGGCGGGAAACTCGCTGGAGTCGCTCGAGCGCCTTGCTGAAGCTTTGGATGCGCTATCTATGAGAAGGTTGGGCAGAAGGGAACGGGAAGCATGAAAGATGTCGTCGAGGACGTGCGGGCATGGACGGCCCGCGGCGACCGGGTCGCGATAGCCACGGTGGTAGGCGTGAAGCGCTCGGCACCGCGAGCGCCCGGAGCGAAGATGGCGGTGAACGAGCACGGCGAGGTGTCGGGCGCGGTGTCCGGCGGCTGCGTCGAGGGAGCCGTGGTCGAGGTGGCGGGCGAGGTGCTGAGCGCCGGCCGGCCGCGCCTGCTCCACTTCGGGATCGCAGACTCCGAGGCGTGGGACGTGGGACTTCCGTGCGGCGGCGAGATCGACGTCTTCGTCGAGGAGTTTTCCGGGGAATGAGCGCGTTCGGCGACTTCGCCGCGATCGCGGCCGATGACGGCCGCGCGGCGCTCGTCACGGTGCTGGAGGGCGGGGACGTCGGCGCCAAGCTGCTCGTGCGCGCCGACGGGGTCACCTCGGGCGGCCTCGGCGACGCCGGGCTGGACGCTGCGGCCGTCGAGGCGGCGGAGGAGCTGATGTGGGCGGAGCGCTCCGAGCTGCGCCAGGTCGGCGACGTCTCGCTGTTCGTGGACGTGACCGCGCCCGCCCCGCGGCTCGTGATCTTCGGCGCGGTCGACTACGCGGCCGCGCTGTGCCGCCTGGCCCGCGCGGCCGGCTGGCGCCCGTTCGTGTGCGACCCGCGGTCGCAGTTCGCCACCGCCCAGCGCTTTCCCGAGGCCGAGGAGGTGCTCGCGGAGTGGCCCGAGCAGGCCTTCGCGCGGCTCGGCGGCATCGACCGGGCCACGTACATCGCGGTGCTGACGCACGACCCGAAGCTGGACGACGCGGCGCTCGAGATCGCGCTCCGCTCCGACGCGCCCTATGTGGGCGCGATGGGCAGCAGGCGCGCGCAGGCCCAGCGCCGCGAGCGGTTGCTGGCCGCCGGGATGGACGAGGAGCTGCAGGAGCGCATCGCCGCGCCGATCGGCCTCAACCTCGGCGCGGTCACGCCCGAGGAGACCGCCCTGTCGATCATGGCCGAGGTCGTGGCGGTGCGAAACGGCCGCGACGGCGGCCGCCTCTCGGCCTCCGCGGGGCGCATCCACGAGGTGGGCGCGTGATCGGCGGGCTCGTGCTCGCGGCGGGGGCGGCCACCCGCTTCGGGAGCGCCAAGCAGCTGGCCGACCTGGACGGCCGGCCGCTGCTCGAGCACGCGATCCGGGCGATGACCGCGTCGCCCGTGGGGCGTGTCGTGGTGGTGCTCGGCTCCGGCGCCGAGGAGGTGCTGGCGAGCGTGGACATGCACGGGGCCGACGCGCTCGTGTGCCGGCGCTGGGCCGAGGGACAGGCGGCGTCGCTCGCCTGTGGGCTCGGCGAGCTGTCAGGCTGCGACGCGGTGGTGGTCACGCTCGGCGACCAGCCCTTCATCTCGCCCGACGCGATCCGTCGCGTGATCGCGGAGCGCGGGCGCGGAGCGGCGGCCGTGCGCGCCACGTACAACGGCGAGCCCGGGCATCCGGTGCTGCTCGAGCGGCGCCTCTTCGAGCGCCTGCGAGACGTGACCGGCGACCACGGCGCCCGCAACCTGCTGATCAGCATGCGCACGCGCGAGGTGCCCTGCGACGACCTGGGCGGCGGGCAGGACGTGGACACGC
>CAWIGR010000023.1:0-31687 GCA_963835705.1 uncultured Thermoleophilaceae bacterium | reverse complement strand
ACGAAACTGCGGCCACGCCGTGGTGCTCGGCCACCACGTCCACGATGTCGCCCATGATCCGGCTCACCTCGAAGTCCTTGGGCGTGTAGACGCGGGCCACGCCCGCCTCGAGCAGGGCGGCCTCGTCCGCCGGCGGGATGATCCCGCCCACCACCACGGGCACGTCGGCGCCCGCCTCCGACAGCTCGCGCAGCACGGACGGGATCAGCTCGGCGTGCGATCCCGACAGGATCGAGAGGCCCACCACGTGCACGCCCTCGTCCACCGCGGTCCGGGCGATCCTCGCGGGCGTCAGGCGGATTCCCTCGTAGACCACGTCCATGCCGGCGTCGCGGGCCCGCACCGCGATCTGCTCCGCGCCGTTCGAGTGCCCGTCGAGGCCCGGCTTCCCGACCAGGATCTTGACGCGCCGGCCGAGCGCCTCGGACACCCGCTCCACGCGGTCGCGCAGCGCGGCGAGCGCGTCGTCGGCCGGCGCGGCCGCGGCCTCGCCGACCCCGGTGGGCGCCCGGTACTCGCCGAATACTTCGACCGGAGGGCCGCCGCCCACTCACCCGTGGTCGCTCCCGCCTGAGCCGCCGCCAGCGTGAACGGCATGAGGTTCACCGAGTCATCCGACGCGGCCTCGCGGAGGGCAGCCAGGGCGGACCGTCACCTGCCTCCTCATTGCGGTCGTTGCGCCAACGCGCGAACGGCCTCGACGGCGGAGGCCTCGACCGCCGGGTCCACGCGGAGGATCCCGCCGTCCTCGCCGTCCTGAAGCGGCGAGGGCTCGGCCTCCGTGATAGCACGTTCTGGCCGACTACCTTCAGCGAGCCCGGTCTCGATCCGTTGGATGCGCGCGCGGTGCGACTCCACCAGCTGCGTCTTCATGTACGGCACGGCCTCGACTGCTCCGCCTCGCTCGGCGACAGCCGCCATCTCCGTCGCGGGCGCCCGTCGATCAGCTCGGACACGAGGCCCTCCATCACCTTCGACCCCTCGAAGATGTCCGGGTAGTCGAGCAGGTCGGTCTCGTAGGCCAGGATCTGCTGGATGCGCAGCGACCACTGCTGGTCCCACGGCCGCGGCAGCCCCAGCGCCTCGTTCCACGCCGGGAGCTGCAGCGCGCGCGCCCGGGCCGACGCGGCCCATCGTCACGCCCAGCGCCTCCAGCACGATCCGGATGATGTTGTTCTCCGGCTGCGCCTCGGTCAGCCCCAGCGAGTTCACCTGCACGCCGTAGCGGAAGCGCAGATAGCGGTCGTCGTCGACGCCGTAGCGCGAGCGCCCGATCTCCTCCCACAGCCGGCCCATCGCCCGCAGCTTCGCGTGCTCCTCCACGAAGCGGATCCCCGCGTTGACGAAGAACGAGATGCGCCCGAACACGCGCGCCGAAATCGCTCATCCGGCACGCGAGAACGCACCCGGTCCAGCACCGCCACCGCCGTCGACAGCGCGTAGGCGATCTCCTGGACCGGCGTGGCGCCCGCCTCCTGGAGGTGGTACGAGCAGATGTTGATCGGGTTCCAGCGGGGCACCTCGTCGACCGTGAACGCGATCATGTCGGCGATCAGCCGCATCGACGGCTCGGGCGGGAACGCGTAGGTCCCGCGCGAGAGGAACTCCTTGATGATGTCGTTCTGAGTTGTGCCCTGGAGCGCGGCACGGGCGACGCCGTTCTCCTCGGCCACGGTCATGTAGAGCGCCAGCAGCCAGGCCGCGGTGGCGTTGATCGTCATCGACGTGTTCATCTCGTCGAGCGGGATGCCATCGAGCAGGGTGTGCATGTCGCCCTTGTGGGCGATCGACACCCCGACCTTCCCGACCTCGCCGCGCGCGAGCTCGTGGTCGGGGTCGTAGCCCGTCTGGGTGGGCAGGTCGAAGGCCACCGACAGGCCGGTCTGGCCCTTGGCGAGGTTGCGCCGGTACAGCTGGTTGGACTCCCGAGCGGTCGAATGCCCCGCATAGGTGCGCATCACCCACGGGCGGTCGGGCTCGGGCAAGCGGTGTTCGCTCACCCGAAGGATTGTATGGTCGGGCATCTGTGAGCCGCCTCATCGACGTGCTGCACCTGGGGCGCGACGGAGTCATCTGCGCCTACGCCCATGGACGGCGTCATCGTCGATCCGGGGCCCTCCTCCTGCCTCGACACGCTGATCGACAGGCTGGGCCCGAGCCGAGCCGCGAGTCCTGCTCCTCACCCACATCCACCTCGATCACGCGGGGGCCGCCGGCGTGCTGTGCAGGCGCTACCCGAAGCTCGAGGTCTACGTGCACGAGCGCGGGGCGCGGCACCTGATCGACCCCTCCAAGCTGCTCGAGAGCGCCGGCCGCCTCCACGGCGACGACATGTGGGAGCTGTGGGGAGAGGTGGCGCCCGTGCCCGAGGAACGCGTCCACGTGCTCAGGGGAGGAGAGAGCGTGGAGGGCTTCAAAGTGGCCTACACGCCCGGCCACGCGTCGCACCACGTCTGTTACCTGCACGAGGATTCCGGGGACGCCTACGTCGGAGACACAGCAGGAGTCCGGATCCCGCCCTACGACCACACGATCGCACCCACGCCGCCGCCCGACATCGACGTCGAGGCCTGGCTCGACTCGCTCCACACCGTCGCCTCGTGGAACCCCCAGTCGCTCTGCCTGACCCACTTCGGCAGGGTCACCGAGGTGGCCGATCACATCCACCGGATGCGCTGCGCTCTGACCGCGTCCGCCGACTCCGCCCGGCTCGACGGCGAGGAGGGGTTCATCGCGAGGTTCGAGTCGGAGCTGAGCGAGGCCACCGACCCCGCCACGGTCGAGGTGTTCGAGCAGGCGGCCCCGCCCGACCAGCTCTACCAGGGCCTCGAGCGCTACTGGCGCAAGCGAGCCGGATGAGCGAGACCGTCGAGAAGCCGCGCGTGGGCGGGCCGGGCACCGGGCTCGGCGGCACCTGGCGCGTGATCGTGCTCAACGACGACCACAACACCTTCGAGGGCGTGGCCGGCGCCCTCTCGACCGTCCTGCCGGGCGTCTCCTACGACCAGGGCATGTCGATGGCCAACCGGATCCACAACACGGGCCAGGCGATCGTCTGGTCGGGCCAGCGGGAGCTGGCCGAGCACTACTGGGAGCAGCTCGACGGCCGCGGACTCACGATGGCTCCGCTGGAGCAAGGGTGAGCGCCTCGCCCTGGCCGACCACCTCGTGGAAGGTCGGCAGCAGCGGGATCTGGTAGTAGCCCGCCAGCACTGCCCGCGCCTCGGCCACCGTCTCCGAGTACCAGTAGCGCTCGAACGCCGCCTTGGTGGGGAACGTGGCCTGCTGGATGAAGTCGAGCCGGCCGTCGTGGGCGCGGTAGAAGCCCCACGAGGTGGCCCCGTAGTCGAGCACCGCCTCGGCGGCGGGCCGCCATCCGGCGGCGAACTTGTCGCCCCGGAACGGGTTCACGTGCCAGATGATCTGCACCAGGATCACGCGCCCACCTCCGCCCGGATCGCGCCCGGGCCCGCGATCGTCCTGCCCTCGCCCTCGCGGTCGGCGCCCACGAGGATCGCGATCTTGCCGAGGTGCTTGTTGTCCCGCATCAGCTGGTGCGCCTCCGGCACTCCCTCGAAGCCGAGCGTGCGCCACAGCACCGGCCGGATCCGGGCGGCCTCGATCAGCTGGTTGGCCCGGTTGCACTCGTACGCGTTGGCGAAGTGCGAGCCGAGGATCTCCTTCTGGCGCATCCACAGGTAGCGCACGTCGAAGTCGAGCTCATAGCCGGTGGTGCCGGCGCAGATCACGACCTTGCCGAACGGCTTGACCGTGAGGACCGAGGTGGGGAAGGTCGCCTTGCCGACGTGCTCGAACACCACGTCGGGGGCGTCGCCGAGGATCTCCTTGACCCGCTTCGAGAAGGCGCGCGAGACCTTGAAGCGCTCCTTTTCCTCGTCCGGCGTCTCGCCGCCGCGGCGCATCATTCCGGCGAACTCGCCCCGGTCGATGTAGTCGACCGCGCCGAGCTGCTTGACGAGCTCGCCCTTCTCCGGGGACGACACCACGCCCACCGCGTGCGCTCCGGCCATCGCGCAGAGCTGGGTGGCGAACACGCCGAGCCCGCCGGCGGCTCCCCAGATCAGCACGCGCTGGCCGGCCTGGATGTTGCAGCGGGTCAGCAGCATCCGGTACGCGGTGAAGTAGACGAGCCCGTACGAGGCTGCCTCGTCCCAGGTCAGGTTCTGCGGGCGCGGCAGCAGCTGCTGCGCCTGCACCTTGGTGAACTGGGCGAACGATCCCCATGTGGTCTCGTAGCCCCAGATCTTCTGCGAGGGCGCCGCCAGCGGGTCGAGGCCGTGCACCTCGGGATCCTCGTAGGAGGCCATGTTGCAGTGGATCACGACCTCGTCGCCCGGCTTCCACTGGGTCACGCCCTCGCCGACCTTCCAGACGACCCCGGAGGCGTCCGAGCCGCCGATGTGGTGGCCGTACTCGGGGTGGTCGCCGTAGCGCCAGACGCCGACCGGCTCGCCGAGCGCCGCCCAGACGTTGTTGTAGTTCACGCCCGCGGCCATCACGCGCACGATCACCTCGAACGCGCCAGGCTCGGGAACCTCGATCTCCTCGAGCTTGAAGGCGTCCTTGGGCTCGCCCTGGGTCTCCTCGCGGATCACCCAGGCAGCCATCGTCTCGGGCAGCGTGCCCGGCTCGACGTCGAGCTCGCTCACCTTGGTCATGTCGACTGCCATGCGGCGGCAGGTTACCCGAGCTACCCGGTCGAGCAGCGGCCCTGCTGTCGCTCGGCTGTGGGCAGCGCCACGCCGACGTCAGACACCCGGACCGTGAATATGGCGTTGCTCGGACGCAGGAACGGCTCGTCCTTGCCGAGCAGCTCGAGCTTGGGGCGGTGGCCCGGCTCGAAGCACCAGCCGTTGCCGTGCAGCTGGAACACGATCCGCCCGCTCTGGTTGTCGCGCAGGCGGTACGCGCCGCGGCTGATGAGCCGCTGCCGCCCGTCCGGCGAAACGTCCCACAGCCGCGAGTCGAGCTGCCCGAAGCGCCCGGTCGTTGCGATTCGCGCCGTCACGGTCGGAAGCCCGAGCAGCGTGTAACCGCGGCTCTCGGGGCCGAGCACGACCGCGGTCCCGGGCGCGGTCTCGGCGCCGGTCTCGGTGCAGGCGCCGTCGCGGGCGCCGGCGACGATCGGGTCGAACGCCGTGCCGGTGGCCGGGTTGCCGCCAGCTGACAGCACCGTCTGTGACGCGCTGCTCCCGAACGCGATCGCTCCGCGTGCCATGGAGCGGTAGCTCGTGGCCACGAACGGCCCGTCCGCGGGAGCGGTCTTGGGGCAGGTCTGGGTGAACGCGGTCACCTGGCCCGAGGCTGGGCCGCCGGAGGTGCCTCTCAGATGCTGGTCGAAGAAGGCCGAGCCCTCGTCGTTGAAATGGCGGTCGGCGTTCTCCTTGTTGGAGCCGCGGAAGTGGCCCAGGTCGCCGAACTGCATGGCCGCCCAGCCGCCGCGGTTGCGGGAGTCGTTGTAGGCGCGGATCGACTCCTTGGGCGGGAACAGGTCGTCGGTCCAGCCGCTCTGGAGCAGCATCGGCGCGGGCGTGCGGCCCTCGATGCCGTAACCCTGGTGGAACTCGTGGATCTCGTCGGCGATGGCGCGAGCCTCGGCGTCCTCGGGCTCGCCGCGCTGGATCCGCGCGTACCAGCGGACGAGGTCCGCGGTCGGGTCAGAGCAGACGGGCGTGTCGGGCCGCGGCGGCGTGCCGCAGTAGACCCCGGTCCCAGCGCCGGCTCCGAGCAGCAAGTCGTTCCAGCTCTGCTTCATCACGCCGAGCGGGTCGCGGCTCTCCGTCTCGCTCGGCTGCCGGAAGTCGAGGTAGCGTCCGTTCGGCAGGAGCGAGTCGACCAGGTCGGACCAGGGCCAGCGCGGATACGCGGCGCGGATCTGGAGCGGCAGCCCGCCCGGGCTGCGCCAGGGCGCGAACGAGCCGTCCTCGAGCCGGATCCGGTCGCGCAGGTAGGCGAGCTCGATGCTCTGGCCGCCGCCGTAGGAGATGCCCGTGGTGCCGAGCGCGCCCGGATCGCTGACGCGCTGGTCGGCGAGCAGGCCGAGCAGGTGCTGCGTGTCGCGCGCCTCCCAGCGCTGGTCGGCCAGGTGGATGTAGCTGCGGTTCGCGAGGCAGTCCGGAGTGGCGGCCGAGGCCTCGGCCTTCCCGCAGGAGCGCCCGAAGCCCCGCGCGGTCGAATTGACGACCGCGTAGCCGCGCCGCGCGTAGTAGGTGTTGTTGTAGTGGTAGTTGGTCGCGGGGCCGCCGGTGGGCGAGCTGCCGCCCTCGGGGCTGTCGCTCTCGAAGGAGCTCTTGTCGCCGCCCCAGCCGTGCAGCATCACGATCGTCGGCAGCGGCCGGCCCGCCTCGGCGTCCGCCGGCAAGGTCACGTCCACGTCGAGCGGCGTGCCGTCGAAGCTCGGCACTCGGTCGGCGAGCGTGCGGGTGGGGCAGAAGAGAACGCCGTTGCGCGGCTCGCAGGCGTGGCCGAAGGGCGCAGGCGGAGCCGCCGCCGCGCCACTGGGCACGATCGCCGCCACCGCCGCGACGGCACAGGCGAGTGCCGTCGCTGCACGCCTCCCGAGGTGCATGCCCTCAGGAGTTTCCGGCTTTGCAGTGCCTCAAACGTGGGAACCGCGTTCATTCCGTCAGGTGGCGCCCTTAGTTTGGGACGTTCCCCTCATGGAAGCGGCCACCCCCCTCAGACATCCCCACGTCAAGGTGATCGGCGACGTGCTCGCGATCGACGGCCTCGTCGTCGAGGACGGCTGCGCCGTCCGGCTCGTCCGCGAGCGCGAGCAGAACGGCGAGGATCCGGTCAAGACGGTGCTCGACGCGGTCTCGATCGGCGCCCGGGTGCTCGACCGCGAGCAGGCCGCCGCCAACGCCGAGTTCGTCAAGACGGAGTTCGAGCGCGCCGCCGGTGAGCTGAACGTGCAGTTCAGCGACCGGGCGCGCCAAGTCGCCGAGTACTTCAACGACCGCGTGGAGCAGGTCTTCGGGCCGGAGAACGGGCATCTCCAGAAGGAGCTCGAGAAGCTCTTCTCGGACGGCAGCTCGATCTCGGTGCAGAACCGTGTCCGGGAGCTGGTCCAGGAGACGCTCGCGCGCTCCCGCGAGGACCTCATGAAGCAGTTCTCGGCCTCAGACGGGTCGAACCCGCTGGCCGACTTCAAGGCCGAGACGGTGCGGGCGCTCCACGTGGCCGGGCAGCGCCAGCACGAGAGCCAGCAGGCGATGCTGCGGCAGATGGCGGAGCTCGAGAAGCAGCTCCAAGCGCTGCGGCTCGAGAAGGAAAAGCTCGAGGAGGTGGGCGCCGAGCGGGAGCGCGGCACAGCCAAGGGGCGCAGCTTCGAGGAGCAGGTGGCCGACGCGGTCGACGCGATCGCCGTCGCCCAGGGCGACGTTGCCGAGGCGGTCGGCGACCTGCCGGGCGCCACCGGCAAGACCGGCGACGTGGTCGTCGCGATCGACGCTTGCAGCGGCCCGGCCCGCGGCCGGGTCGTGTTCGAGGCAAAGGACAGGCGCCTCTCGAAGCCCGGCGCGCTGGCCGAGCTCGACAAGGCGATGGCCGACCGCGACGCCGACTTCGCGGTGCTGGTCGTCCCGACCGAGGAGGAGGTGCCCTCGAAGCTCCAGGGGCTTCGGGAGTACAACGGCGACAAGCTCGTCGTCGTCCAGGACGAGCTCTCGCTCGCGCTCGAGGTGGGCTACCGGCTGGCGCGGGCGCGGGTGCTGATGAAGCGCTCGCACAGCGAGGTGGACGCGACGGCGATCCAGGATCTGGTCGAGCGCGCGCTCGCCGCGATGGACGACGTGCGCCGGGTGAAGAGCCGGCTCAGCGGCGCGAGGACGAACATCGACCAGGCGTACGAGGTGGTCGAGCAGATGGCCGGCCGGGTGCGCGGCCACCTGACCGAGGTCGATCTGCTGGTGCGGGGGGAGGACGAGCCGGCGCCCGAGCCGCCCGAGGACCAGATGGAGCTGTGACTCCCGTGCGGGAGCCAAGCCGATCAAGGAAGCAGGGCCGAAGCCGTGCTGGGCACGGCGAGGCCCGATGACGCCGAGCGGCGCCGGCCATCCGCCTGGGAGCTACGGCAGCAGCAGCTCGGAGTTCGAGTTCTCGCGCTCCTCGCCGATGTCGAGCGACGCCGGCGTGATCTGCCGCCGCACCGCCCGCATGGCGCCGGCCCGCACCTCGTAGCTGCCGGGCGCGAGCGTCCGCTGGATCGTGGCCGTGTCGAGCGGGGCGACCGGTCCGACCTCCTCGACGATCGACTGGCCCTCGAGCGTGATGGTGTGCTCGGCGTCGGTCTGGTTCGAGATCGTGATCACGAACGGGCCGGCGCCGATGTTGCGTGACGGCGAGACCGTGACCTTGTCCTCCTGGATCACGCCGCTCAGCTCCATCGGGACCGGGGGCCGCGGCTGGTTCTCGAAGTCCTCGTCGCCACAACCAGCCGAAAGGGCGGCCGCCGCAACGGCCGCGAATGTCGCCACCCCTCGCACCCTCATCTTCGCCGCCGAACCCTAACCGAACCAGACCGACTGCCGCGCCGCTTGAAGCTCGTCCAGCTCCGCCTGGATGCGGCCGCGAATCTCCTCCGTCAGGCTCTGGACGAGGGCCACGTCCTCCGCGTCCTCGGGCTCGTAGCGGCCGAGGTCGACGGGCTCGAGGAACCGGATCCTGAACTTCGCGGGCAGATACATGAGCGCCGCGGCCAGGCCGAACTGGGGGAAGGCGTGGTTGATCGGGAAGTAGAGCAGCCCGGTGAGGCGCTCCAGCAGCGGCACGTGGGCGAAGATCGGCATCGCCTCCTCGGCGCCCAGCACCGCGATCGGCACGATCGGCACGCCGGCGCGCATCGCGGTGCGCACGAACCCGCCGCGGCCGAAGCGCCGCAGCCGGTAGCGCTGCCAGTACAGCTTGCGCGAGCCCTTCTGGCCCTCGGGGAACACGAGCACCAGGCGGCCCTCGTCGCGCAGCAGGCGCTGCGCGTTCGCCGGGTGCGCCGGCACCAGCCCCATCTTGCCGACCAGCATGCTCACGCCCGGGTAGCCCTTGAACCAGTGCTCGCCGAGCATGTACACCGGGCGCGAGCGCGGGTGCTCATGCCGAAGTGCCTGCATGATCATCGGCGCGTCCGGCGGGAGCGCGCCCGAGTGGTTCGAGACGAGCAGCGCGCCGTCTTGATCCGGCACGTTCTCGATCCCCTCGACGTCCACGCGGAACCAGTGGCGGTAGTAGAAGTCGAGCAGCGGCTCGATCGCGTCGAAGACGCGCTCCGAGCGCCCCCAATCGTCGAGCTGCCGCCCCGGCTCGGCGGCGGGCACCAGCTCGCGCAGGTCGCGCAGGTCGACCTCCTCGGCGGGCTGCGGCTCGGGGTCGGGCGGCAGGTCGAGCACGCTGGTGCGCGCGTCGTACCCGAGCAGCCGGCTGTCGCGGGACAGGCCGCTTCGGCTGGTGGGCGTGCGCCGCTCAGCCACGCCCGAAGGGCAGCTCGACCACCTCGGCCTCGGCCGCGCCGGCGCGGACGGTGTCCCCGGGCGCCGCCTCGCGCCGCACCAGGGCGAGCGCGATCGGGCCGAAGCGCGGCGACACGCAGGTGGAGCTGACCCGCCCGACGACCTTGTCGCCGAGCAGGATCTCGGTGCGGCGCTCGACGGGCTCGGAGAGGCGAAGGCCGCGCAGGTGGCGGTTCGGCTTGCCCCTCCAATGGAGCCGGGCGACCGTCTCCTGACCGACGTAGCAGCCCTTCTCGAAATCCACTGCGCGCTCGTTGATGCCTGCCTCCTGCGGCATCGTCTCGGCGTCCATGTCGATCCCGAGCCGCGGCCGGCCGGACTCGATGCGCAGGCACTCGGCCGCCTCCTCGGACACCCCCTCGACCCCGAGCTCGCCGCGCAGCTCCTCGGCGCGCTGCCGGCCGCAGAGCAGGTCCAGGCCGAGATCGGTGCGCACCCACAGCCCGGCGCCCGAGTCGGTGAACGAGTGCTCGGAGGCCGGGGGCGCCTCGGCGGCCAGGCCGTCCGCACCGGGCCCGATGAGGGAGAGGATCGCGTGGTCCTCGGTGAGGTCCTCCCACTGGACGTCGCGCCCGAGGGTGTAGGTGGCGAGCATGTGGCGCAGCACGGCGTGGCCGACCGCCTCGGTGTCGAGCCAGAGGAAGTCCTCGCCCCGCAGGATGCGGAGGTCCGTGCGCAGCTTGCCCTTGTGGTTGAGGATCGTGGCGTAGCAGCCGGTCCCGGGCTCGAGCGCCTCGACGTCGTTGCTCACCTGGCCCTGGAGGAAGTCGACCGCCTCCCCGCCGCGAACCACGAACTTGGCGCGTTCGGAGCGGTCCAGCACGCCGACGGCCTCGGTGAGCAGCTCGTACTCGCTGGTGGCGATCACAGCCCGATCGTACTCACGCGCTGCTCTCCACCCGCCTCAGCGGGTTTAGACACGACTAAAACATGCTTCAATAGAGCCTCATGCGTAAGTTGTGGGATAGCAAAGTCTCGCGCCGCAAGCTCCTGGGCGGCGCCGCCGCGACCGGCGCGGCGCTCCCCGTGCTGCACGAGGTCGTGCCGCACCACAGCGTGCACGGCGGCACCTCGGCGGCCCAGGCCGCGGTGGAGCATCACCGGCAGGCCCACCGCGGCTCCGGCCACATCGGGGCCATGGGGCGGGTGGACAAGCGCGCCAACGGCTTCGACCCGCAGGCCATCCTGCGCGACTTCGACGAGGGCACGCTCCGCGGCGGCGTGCGCGAGTGGAACATCGTGGCCGAGGACCGGGAGATCGAGGTGGCGCCCGGCGTGAAGTACGCCGCCTGGACCTACAACGGCCGCGTGCCCGGGCCGACGCTCCGCGCGCGCGAGGGCGAGCGGCTGCGGGTCAACTTCACCAACGGCTCGAGCCACCCGCACACGATCCACTTCCACGGCATCCATCGCGACGTGATGGACGGCGTCCCGGGCGTGGGGGCGGGCAACATCGGCCCGGGCAAGTCGACCGCGTACGAGTTCGACGCCGAGCCCTTCGGGCTGCACCTCTACCACTGCCACTCGACCCCGCTGGCCGAGCACATCGCGAAGGGCCTCTACGGCGCCTTCATCATCGACCCGGCGGACGGCCGCCCGGACGCCGACGAGCTCGCGATGGTGATGAACGGGTTCGACACCAACTTCGACCGCACCAACGAGGTCTACGCGGTCAACACCGTCGCGTTCGCCTACATGGACGAGCCGGTCCGGGTGAAACGTGGCGAGCTGGTGCGCATCTACCTCGTCAACGCGCTCGAGTTCGACCTACTCAACTCGTTCCACATCCACGCCAACTTCTTCGACTACTACCCCACCGGGACCCGGCTGGAGCCGCGAGACTTCACCGACACCGTCATCCAGGGCCAGGGCGAGCGCGGCATCCTCGAGCTGCGCTTCCCGTACACCGGGAAGTACATGTTCCACGCCCACGTGTCCGAGTTCGCGGAGCTCGGCTGGATGGGCTTCTTCGAAGTGGTCGACTGATGGAGGTCGCCACTCCGACCCGCACGCGCCGGCCGCCGCGCTGGCTCGCGGGCCTCGCGCCGCTCCTGGTGCTGGCCGTGGCGATCGGGCTGTTCGTGGCGCTCGACGCGCCCGGGCTCGACCGGATCGGGGTGCCGGAGGAGGAGCTCACCGTCGAGCGGACGGTTCTGGAGCCGGGCCTGATCGAGCTCCACCTGCGCAACGACGGCGCCGATCCGGTGCGGATCGAGCAGGCGATCGTCAACGACGGATTCGCCTCGTTCACGCAGACGAACGAGGAGGTGGGGCGGCTGGCCTCGACCGAGGTCGGCGTGCGGTACCCGTGGATCGAGGGCCAGGCCTACGAGGTGATCCTCCTCACGTCGACGGGCGGCACGGTCGATCACGCCATCGACGTGGCGGTCGAGACGCCGGATGCGGACCTCGGCTTCTACGGATTGATGGCGCTGATCGGCATCTACGTGGGCGTGATCCCGGTCGCGATCGGGATGCTCTGGCTGCCCTGGGTGCGCACCGTCGACGCCCGCTGGATCCGCTTCCTTCTCGCCTTCACGGTCGGGCTGCTCGCCTTCCTGGGAATCGACGCCCTGCTCGAGGGCACCGAGCTGGCCGCCGCCGGCCCCGAGGCACTGGGTGGCGCGGCGCTCGTCTGGCTGGGGGCGGTGGGCGCCTACCTGGTGCTGTCCGGCGTCGACGGCTGGCTGCGCGGGCGCCGGGAGGGGGACGAGGACGCCGGCGCGGAGGCCGCGCCGGGCCGGGACTCGACGCCGGCGCAGGCATCCGCCTGGCGTGCCGCGTTCCTCGTGGCGCTCGGCATCGGCCTCCACAACCTGGGCGAGGGGCTCGCGATCGGCTCCGCCTACGCGGTCGGGTCGCTGGCGCTGGGAGCGGCCCTGGTGGTCGGGTTCGCGCTCCACAACACCACCGAGGGCCTCGCCATCGTGGCCCCGGCCGCGAAGGAGCGGATCTCGGTCGGGCGCCTGGCGCTGCTCGGCCTGCTCGCCGGGGCGCCCGCGGTGCTCGGCGCCTGGGTCGGCGCCTCGGCCTTCCATCCGAGCGTCGCGGCGCTCCTGTTCGGCGTTGGCGCCGGCGCCATCGCCCAGGTGATCGTGCAGATCCTGCCGCAGGTGCGCGAACGCGACGGCCGCCTGCTCAGCCCGCTGGTCTGCGCCGGCCTTCTGGCCGGCCTCCTCGTCATGTACGCCACCGGCCTCCTGGTGAGCGTCTGATGGCTGTCCGGCCCGAGATCTCCGACGCCGTCCAGGACTACGCGAAGGCGATCTGGTCGCTCGCCCAGCGCAGCACCGAGGCCGTCTCGACGTCGGCGATCGCCGAGCGGCTCGAGGTGTCACCGGCGTCCGCCTCGGCGATGGTCAAGCGGCTCGAGTCGATGGGGCTGGCCACGCGCGAGCCCTACCACGGCGTGCGGCTCACGCGAGCCGGAGAGCGGGTGGCGCTCGAGGTGCTGCGGCACCACCGCCTGCTCGAGCTGTACCTGGCCGAGGCGCTCGGCATGTCCTGGGACCGGGTGCACGAGGAGGCGGAGGTGCTCGAGCACGCCATCTCGCCCGAGCTCTCCGAGCTGATCGCGGCCAAGCTCGGCAACCCGACGCACGACCCGCACGGCGACCCGATCCCCACCGCCAACGGCGAGATCGACGAGGTGCCGACCCGCTCGCTGGCCGAGCTGGGGCCGGGCGACCGGGGGCGCTTCACGCGCGTGTCCGACTCGAACCCGGACATGCTGCGCTACCTCTCGGCGCGCGGCATCGGGCCGGGGGACGAGCTCGAGTGCGTCGGGCGCGAGCCGTTCGGCGGGCCGCTCACCGTGCTCGCGAACAGCCGCGAGCACGCCCTCGGTGACCTGCTCGCGCGGGCCATGCGCGTGGAGCCCGTGGGCGGCTGAGCCACGCCGGTAGGGTTTCCGATCGATGGCGCTCGCCGACCACTTCCAGGCCGTCGTGGACTCGCTTCCGCCGGACTGGACCAACCTCGAGCTGGACCTGCGCATCTTCGACGAGGAGCGCTACGTGGAGGCGGCCACGCTGCTCACGCAGATAAACGCGATGCCGTACTCGAAGCACGACTGGCACTGGCGGCTGCGCGCGGCGCACGAGTTCGGCCACGCGGCGGCCGCCGAGACCGTGCGCGGCACGCTGGCGCTGCTCGACAACCTGGGGATCGAGGGCGAGCTGGCCGTGCGCGAGGCGCGCTCCGGGCGGGTCGAGGTGGTGCAGATGTGGGGGCGGCCGGAGTCGGTGCGCCAGGAGTTCCGCCGCCGCCGGGTGCAGTAGCGCCGTGGCCCGGGTGGGGCTCGTCAGCCCGGACCTGCTGTTCGGCTCGAAGGTGGAGGGAGCGCTACGCGCCGCCGGCCACGAGGTGGTGCACGGCGCCGAAGGCGTAGAGGCCGTGGTGGTCGACCTGACCCAGGGCGAGGTCCCGCCGGCGCCCGAGGGGGTGCCCAGCCTCGGCTTCTACTCGCACGTCGAGCAGGACGTGCGGCAGGCGGCCGAGGCCGCCGGCTACGACCTGGTGGTGCCGCGGTCGCGCATGAACCGCGAGGGGCCGGCGCTGGTGGAGCGGCTGCTGGCCGGTTGACGGCCGTCAGGGCTCGAGGAAGCGCAGCCGGAACGCCTCCCGCACCTTCGGTGGGCGCTCCAGGATGCCGAAGCGGGCGTCGAACTCGGCCCACTCCTCGAGCGCCTCGCGATCCAACTGGATCGGAGGACGCAGGGCCGGCGCCACCGCATCGAACTGGGCGCGGACGAGCTGCTCGTCGGCGCCGGAGGCCTCGACGAGGTCCTCGACGGTGGTCGCTCGGATCGGCCAGCGCCGCGCGGGTCCCGTCCCGGAGCTCGATGAGCAGGTTCGACAGCTCCTCCCCGATCTCGCGGAGGCTCTCCCTCCTCACCGCCAGCACGAGCTCGGGGTACGGCGGGGCGCCGTACCGGTCCGACGCGAAACTCGCGCGTCGGGACCCCACGTTCCCTGAGGGCCACGCCCTCGGCGTTCCAGAAGGACACGACCGCGTCCACGCGCCCCGCGACCATGCTCGGCACCGCGGAGAAGCCGGTCGTCACGCGCTTCACACGTTCGAAGTCGCCGCCGTCGTGCTCCACGACCGCGCGCAGGAGCGCCTCGTCGGAGGGTAGGCCGGTCACGCCGACACGCCTCCCTTCGAGGTCCCGCGGCCGCCGTATCTCCGGGGTTGCGATGACCGCGGCAAGCGGACGCTGTACGAGCGCGCCAAGCCCGACGATGTCCGCGCCTTCCTCCCGCGCAAGGCCGAGGTCATGTATGTCGACCACCGCCATGTCCGCGCGGCCGGCCTCGAGGAGCTTCAGCGAGTCGGTGGACGAGGAGGGGACGCGCACGTCGAGCTGGAGCTGATTGCCGTCCTTCAGCGCGCGCTGAGTCGCGTAGATGCCGGCGTGGACGGCGTTCGGCTGGAAGTCGAGGGCCAGCGTCATGCGGTACTCCGGCACGTCGTCCAGGTCGCAGCCGGGCACGGACGCGAGCGCCAATGCCGCGGCGATCACCGGCAGGATCCTGAGCACGGCGTCGAACCCTAAGGGGAACGATTTCGCCACTCAGGGAGGTCGCAGGGTGCAGGATCGCGGACCCGCCGCATACGTCGCCGAGTTCCTCGGCACGCTGATGCTCGTCTTCTTCATATGCGCGGCCGTGTCGCTGTACGGGCCGGAGCCGTCGGAGCAGAACCCGAACCCGTTCGTCGACTTCTCGGTGATCGGCCTGGTGCACGTCCTGGTCCTGTTCGTGCTGATCCAGACCCTCGCCGTCGTCTCGGGCGCGCACTTCAATCCCGCGGTCACCGCGGCGATGACGGCGCTCCGCCAGATCAAGGCCGCCGACGCGGGCATCTACATCCTCGCCCAGCTCGCCGGCGCGCTGGCCGGTGCCCTGCTGGTGAAGGCGATCCTCGTCGACGAGGGCGAGGTGGAGAACTACGGCGCCCCCGCGGTCTCCGATCTCGTCGAGGGCGGGATCCTCGCGGGCATGGCGGTCGAGGCGATCGGCACCTTCTTCCTGCTCTGGGCGATCATCGGCGTGGCCGTGAACCCGCGTGCGACCGTGGACTGGGCGGCCCTCGCGATCGGTGGCGCGCTCGGAATGGCTGTGATGGTGCTCGCGCCGCTCACCGGAGCCGGCTTCAACCCGGCGCGCAGCTTCGGCCCGGCGCTCGTGTCCGGCGAGTGGGGCGGAGCCGACGACTTCCTGCTCGTGTACGTGGTCGGCCCCACCGTGGGAGCGCTCGTGGCCGCCTTCCTCTACTTCCAGATCTTCGTGGCGCCGGGGAAGAAGGGTGTCGGCGGGGTGGAGCCGGTCGGGTAGAGGCGCTCCGTAGACTCGGCTCGACATGCGCCGTGTCACGTTCTCGCGGAACTTCACGCTGTCGCTGTCGCGGACGTGCCAGTGCTACTGCAAGTACTGCGCGTTCGCGACCCATCGGGCGCACCTGTACTCACCCGATGAGGTCGAGAAGCTGATCGACGACGCCGCGCGGCGCGGCGCGAAGGAGCTGCTCGTGCTGACCGGCGAGCGGCCCGAGGTGAACGCGGAGGTGGCCTCGCGGCTGGGCTCGTTCGGGCACGCCGACTTCACGTCGTATGTCGCCTGGGCCTGCGAGCGGGCCCTCGAGCGTGGCCTGTTGCCGCACACCAACGTGGGCGTGCTGTCCGCCGCCGACCTGGCCCGGTTGCGCGAGGTCACGGCCTCGCAGGGACTGATGCTCGAGTCGGTCAACCCCGACCTGGTGGTACACCAGGGCTCGCCGACCAAGCATCCGGCGGCGCGCCTCGAGATGCTGCGGGAGGCCGGGGAGCTGCGCATCCCGTTCACGAGCGGCATCCTGGTGGGGGTGGGGGAGACGCCCGAGGAGCGCGTGGCCGCGCTCGAGGCGCTCGCGCAGGTGCATGCCGAGTACGGCCACCTGCAGGAGGTGATCCTCCAGAACTTCGTGCCGCACCCGCGCTACTACGGCGCCGAGCCCGCCCGGATCGCGGACGAGGCGCAGAATGCGAGCGCGCGGCGCGCGCGAGCGTTCGCACTCCCGCGGTGCACGGCGAGCCGGTCGCGATGCCCGCCTGGGCCGACCCCGTCTCGCTCGACGACATGCGAGCGCTCGTCCGCGAGTCCCGCCGGCTGATGCCCGACGTGGGCGTCCAGATCCCGCCCAACCTGTCGGACTGGTGGCTGCCGCTCGTGGCGGAGGGCGCCACCGACCTCGGCGGCCTCTCGGCGAACGGCGACCACATCTCGCCCGAGCACCCCTTCCCGTCGGTGCACCGGATGCGCAAGGAGCTCGCCCCGCGCGGCTACGCGCTCACCGAGCGGCTCTGCGTCTACCCGCAGTACATGGACCCGGAGTGGCTCGAGCAGGGCGTGCTCGACACGATCAAGCTGCGCTTCTGGAGCTTCATCCCGCGGCGCGGGTCGGGGCGGCGGGACGAGCGGCCGATCCGGCGCGAGCTCGTGCCCGGCGCGGTGGCCCGCGCGCGCGACGGCGCGGCGCTCTCGCCGGAGGAGCTCACGGCGCTGTTCGCGGAGACGCGCCCGGAGGCGATCGAGGACATGCGCCAAGCCGCCGACGAGCTGCGCGCGGAGCTGGCCGGCGAGACCGTGACCTTCGTGGTGAACCGCAACATCAACGTCTCGAACATCTGCACGGTGGGGTGCGCGTTCTGCGGCTTCGGCCAGGGGCGGCGCTCGCCGGACGCCTACGAGCACTCGGAGGCGGACTTCGTGCGCCGCGTGGAGGAGGCGGTGGAGTTCGGCGCGACCGAGATCTGCATGCAGTCCGGGATCCACCCGGACTGGGCGATCGACGACTACCTCGGGTGGCTGCGGCTCGCGAAGCGGACTGCTCCGGAGATCCATCTGCACGCGTACTCGCCGATGGAGGTCGACGCGATGGCGGGCCCGCTGCCGCTCGGCGAGGTGTTCGCGCGGCTGCGCGACGCGGGGCTCGGCTCCACGCCCGGCACGGCGGCGGAGGTGCTCCACGACGGCGTGCGCCAGCGGATCTCGCCCAACAAGCTGCCGGCGGCGCGCTGGATCGAGGTGATCGAAGCTTGCCACGCCGCTGGGCTGCGCTCGACCGTGACGGTCATGTTCGGTCACATCGAGGAGCCCTGGGAGCTCGCCGAGCACATGCGAGTGGTGCGGGAGCTTCAGGAGCGCACCGGCGGGTTCACCGAGTTCGTGCCGCTGTCGTTCATCCCGTTCCACACGCTGCTCGGGCGCACGCACGGGATCGAGTCGATCTCGCGCGAGGAGAACCTCAAGCACACGGCGGCCTTCCGGCTGGCGCTCGGCAAGACGATCCCGAGCCTCCAGGCGAGCTGGGTGAAGATGGGGCTCGAGGCCGCCACCGAGGCGCTTCGCTGGGGCGTGAACGACCTGGGCGGGACGCTGATGGAGGAGTCGATCTCGCGCATGGCGGGCTCGGAGCACGGCGTGCGGCTCGAGCCCGAGCAGCTCGTGGCGGCCGCCCACGCCGCCGGCCGGCCCGCTGCGGAGCGCGACACGCTGTACGGCATCCGGCGCCACTACGAAGTGCCGTTGGTCGCGGCCGGGTAACACGTTCTTTGCAGGATGTTTACCGTCGTCCGGTCCAGGAGCGAGAGTCTGGGCTCGCATGCGCCGGCGTGAGTTCATCGGAGTCGGTGTGGGAGGCGCGGCCGCAGCGTCGCTGGGCGCGGCGTTCTGGAGCGACCTGTTCGCCGACGCCGCGTCGCAGCCGCTGCGGCGGGGGCGCGGATACGGCCGGCTGCGCGCGCCGAATCGGCTCGGCTTTCGCCTGCCCGAAGGGTTCCGCGTGCGCATCGTCGCGCGCGGCGGGGAGCCGGTGCCGGGGACCGGCTACGGGTGGCACCTCGCCTCCGACGGGATGGCCACGTTCCCGGTCGCGGGCGGCGGCCACGTGCTCGTCTCCAACTCCGAGACGCTCGAGGGCGGTGCGTCCGCGATCCGCTTCGGTCCCGGCGGCGAGGTGCGCGCGGCATACCGGATCCTCTCGGGCACCGTGCTCAATTGCTCGGGCGGCGGAACTCCCTGGGGCACGTGGCTCTCCTGCGAGGAGGTGGAGGACGGCCTGGTGTGGGAGTGCGATCCGTCCGGGCGCCGGCGGGCGGTTCCGCGACCGGCGATGGGCATCTTCAAGCACGAGGCGGCGGCCGTGGACCCGCACGGCAAGCGGGTCTACCTGACCGAGGACCTGGTGGACGGCGGCCTCTACAGGTTCACGCCGGCGCGCTGGCCCAGCCTCGCGCGCGGTCTCCTCGAGATCGCGCGGGTGCGGCGCGGCGGCAGGGTGGAGTGGGTCGAGGTGCCCGACTCGGGTGCGGCGCGGGAGCGGACGCGGCGTCAGGTACGCGGCAGCACGCGCTTCAAGCGCGGCGAGGGGCTCTGGCTGGACGGCGGGACCCTCTACGTGTCCACCACCGCCGACCACCGCGTTCACGCCTACGACACCCGCGCCCACCGCATCCGGGTGGCCTACGACGGGCTCGCGTCGCGCAGCGCGCCGCTGCTGCGCGTGGACCAGATGACGGGGTCGCGGGCGGGAGAGGTGTTCGTGTGCGAGGACATCGCGACCGAGGAGATCGACATGGGGGTGGTCGCGCCGGACCGCACGGTGGCGCGCTTCCTGTCGATCACGGGGCCGCAGCACCGCGGCTCCGAGCTGACCGGCGCGACCTTCGACCCGAGCGGCTCCCGCATGTACGTGGCATCGCAGCGGGCGTTCTCGCAGAGCGAGCTCGCGCCCGGCCCGGGCGCGATCTACGAGATCACGGGCCCGTTCCGGAAGCCCAGGGGCGCGCGGGCCTGAGCCCGCCGCGCCTCAGCGAAACAGGTCCTGCTCGCGCGGGCGCCGCAGCGCCGCCGCCCCCGGTCCGTCCTCGGCTGTGACGTAGCGCTCCAGGCCTCGGATCAGGACGGCGGGCTGGCGCGAGATCTTCGTTCGGGCCAGGTCCGCGGCGGCCGCGACGGCGTCCGCGATCCCGATCGACGTGGCCCGCAGCCCGCGCCCGTAGGCGTCCGGGCGCCCGATCCACTGGTCGAGCGGCACGAGGCCGGCGGCGCCGATCGCCACGTCGGTCTGACCGAGACGCCAGGCGCGGCCGAACGAATCGCTGACCACCACCGCCGGCCGCCGGCCGAGAGCCGCCGCCAGCCCCTCGCGCAGGCGGCGCGCCGAGGCGTCCGGGTCTTCGGGCAGGAGCACCACCTCTCCCGGATGCGACGCGTTCGACTGGTCCACGCCGGCGTTGGCGCAGACGAAGCCGTGGCGGGTCTCGCAGACGAGGACCCCGTCTCGTGCACGCACGACCTCAACGGCCTCGTCCAGGACCGCCTGCACGAGGCGCGGGTCCTTGCCGTGCTCAGCGGCGAGGGCGCGAGCCCGTTCACCGGGCTCGATCTCGTCGAGCGAGCGGACCCGGCCCTCGGCCTTCGACACCACCTTGTGCGCGACCACGAGCACGTCTCCGTCGGCAAGGTCCTCGGGAGCGGCGTCGGCGAGGAGCGCGACGAGGTCGTCGCCGGGCCGGAGGTCGGGGAGGGGAGGGAGCGCGCGAGCAAGGAGGGCCACTCCGGGGAAGGCTAAGCGGGCGCCGAAGAGGCGTGGGCCGTCGAGGCCACCGCATGGCGGCCAAGTCCGGCCACACGGAGGGAGTGTGGGCCCTCAGATGCACCGTATGGGGGCATGAAAGGGCCCACACTCGCCGGCGGGCGCCGCGACGGCGCTCAGGCCGGCACGGCCGGCCGGCGCCCGCCGCGCTCCAGCCTGCGGAGCGCTGCCCGGGTGCAGGGCGCGGACCCGCGCCGCTTCGCCAGCGCCGCCATCAGCGCGGACAGGTCGTCGCCGGTGTCCACGTCGTGCATCAGCGACGGCAGCTCGGCGACGGGGGAGGCCACGCCCGCGGCCGCCGCCGCGGCCACGTGCCGCTCCAGGCTCCCCGGCCCGAACGCGGGCGCGATCGCGTCGGGCGGGGCGAGCACAAGCGCGTTGGTGCCGGTCCGGTGCCGGTCCGGCACGATCGACACCGAGCGGCCCTCCCGCAGGAGGTGCGCCACCTCCTCGGGATCCAGCAGCGGGGTGTCGCCGGGCACGAGCAGCACGCGCTCGAAGCCCTCGGCCGTCGCGTAGGCGATCCCGATCGCGGCGGCCGCCGACTGACCGGCCTCCGCGGTGTCGCTCAGCACAAGGGCGCGCTCGCTCCGCGCAGCCGCGGCGGCGTCCGGGTCGGCGGTCACCACGGCCACGGAGTCCACCCCCCTCACCCGCCGCAGCGAGGTCAGGACGTCGGCGAACATCGCCTGCGCGAGCGCCTGCCGCGACTCGGCCCCGAGCGCCGGGGCGAGGCGCTGCTTGGCGGCGCCGAAGCTCTTCACGGGGAGGATCGCGAGGGTGCGCATCAGTGGCGAGGGAAAGCCAGGAGCCGCGAGCGTACCGTCAACGGTCGAGATCGAGCCCGAACTCCAGGACCTCCACAGCCACGCGCCGCCGCGCCTCCTCGCTGTCCATCAGCGTGCCGGTCACGAGACAGGGCAGCCCGTCCACCGGCTCGTCCGCCACGACCGCGTCGATCACCCGGGAGTACGCCCGCGCGATCCCACCGGCGCTCGTTTCGACGCCGGCCCACGCGCAGAAGTGCTCCGTCGGCCCCTTCAAGGAGCGCCCGCCCAGGAACGGGCTCACAGCCACCACCGGCGCCGGCGCTCCCGCCAGCGCCTCACGCATCCCGGGCAGCGCCAGGATCGGGCCGATCGAGATGACCGGGTTCGAGGGACCGATCACCACCAGGTCGCACGAGGCCACGGCCATGAGCACCTCGTCGCTGGGGCGCGCCCGCTCGACCCCCTCCAACGAGACGTCCTCCACCGGCGGGGGCGCCCCCGCCACGATCATGTATTCCTGGAACGGCCACACGCGCCCGCCGTGCCGCACGTGGGTCATCACCGGCTGGTCCGACATCGGCAGCACGCGGGCCGATACGCCCATCACATCGACCACCTCGGCGTGGGCCTCCGTCAGCCGCCGGCCCGCCCGCAGCGAGGCGGTACGGATCAGGCACATCGCCAGGTCGCGGTCGCCGAGGTGGAACCAGACGGGTCGCCCGGCGGCCCGCAGGGCGTCCATCACGGAAGAGGTGTCCCCCCGCAGGCCCCATCCGCGTGGATCGACCTGATCCGCCAGCCAGTAGGTCACGAGGTCGGGGTCGGGCGAGACGTGCACGCCGTGCACCTCCACGTCGTCGCCCGTGTTGGCCACGACCGTCAGCTGATCGCAGACGTCGAGCAGCCCTCGCGCGAGCTTCGCCCCTCCGGTGCCTCCGGAGAGGAGCACCACATCGCTCAGGCCGGCACGCCCTCCGGCCACCCGTCCACGAAGATGTCGAGCGACAGGTCGGTGTCCTCGGCGGCGGAGTATCGGTCGAGGTCGCTGATGCCCGCCTCGGCAAGCACCTCGTCGTCGATGAACGAGTTGCCGGTGCAGGAGCGCGGGTCGCGCACCAGGATCGCGTGGGCCGCGTCGGCGACGATCTCGGGCGTCCGCGCGCGCCTCATCGCCTCGTCGCCGCCCAGCAGGTTCTGGACCGCGGCGGTGGCGATGATCGTGCGCGGCCAGAGGCAGTTCGCCCCGATGCCCGCCTCGGCCTCGTCGGCCGCGACCCCGAGCGTGATCATCGTCATCCCCATCTTCGAGAGCGTGTAGGCGCTGTGGCCGGTGAGCCAGCGCGGGTCGGCCGACAGCGGCGGCGACAGGGTGAGCACGTGCGCGTGCGAGGACTCGCGCAAGTGCGGCAGGCACGCGCGTGTGACCACGAACGTGCCGCGCGAGTTGATCTGCTGCATCAGGTCGAAGCGCTTCACGGGCAGGTCGCGCATGGGCGCGAGGTTGATCGCGCTCGCGTTGTTCACCACCACGTCGATCCCGCCGAAGCGCTCGACGGCCTGCGCGACTGCCGCCTCCACCGCCTCGGCGTCGCGGATGTCGCCCACGATCGGCAGCGCCTCGCCGCCGGCGGCCTCGATCTCCTCAGCCGCGGTGTAGATCGTGCCGGGCAGCTTCGGGTGGGGCTCGGCGGTCTTGGCGATCAGCGCCACGCGGGCCCCGTCGCGTGCGGCGCGCACGGCGATCGCGAGGCCGATGCCGCGGCTGCCGCCGGACATGAGGATGGTGCGTCCGGAGAGCGAGTCCATGGGGCTAGAGCCTATCCCGCAGGCGCGGCAGCACGTCCTCGCCGAACTGCTCGAAGAAGCGGCGCTGGTCGTGGCCCGGGGCGTGCAGCAGCAGCTCGTCGAAGCCGAGCTCCGTGTAGACCCGGATCTTCTCCACGACCTCCTCGGGATCGTCCGAGCAGATGAAGCGGCGCGGCGCCTGATCCAGGTTCGCGCGCGCCACGCGCTCCATCTCGAGCGGATCCTCGATCCCCTCCTTCTGCTCGGGATCGAGCCCCAGCGCGGCCCAGAAGTGGGTGTTCTCGAGCGCGCGCTCGGGGTCGCGGTCGTAGGACACCTTGATCTCGATCATGCGCCTGATCGCGCCGGGGTCGCGCCCCGCCTCCCCGGCGCCCTCCGCCACCTTGCCGAGCAGCTCCTCGTAGAGCTCCGGTTCTTTGCCGCTCGTGCAGATGAACCCGTCGCCGGCCCGCCCGGCCAGCTTCGCGGCGAGCGGGCCGGAGGCGGCCACGTAGATCGGCACCGGCTCGTCGGGCCGGTCGTAGATGGTGGCCCGCTCGGTGCGGTAGAAGCGGCCCTCGAAGTCCACGCGCTCCTCTCGCCACAGCAGCCGGGTCAGCTCGATCGCCTCGGCCAGCCGCTGGCGCCGCTCCTTGCGGCCCGGGAACTCCCCGCCGGTGACCGGGGTCTCGTTCATCGCCTCCCCGGTGCCCACGCCCAGGAAGACGCGGCCTGGGGCGAGGCAGCCGAGCGTGGCGAACGCCTGCGCGACGATCGACGGGTGGTACCGCAAGGTCGGGGTCAGGACGCTGGTACCGAGCGTGGCGGAGGAGGTGCGCGCGGCGGCCGCCCCCAGCCACGGCAGGGCGGCGGGTGAGTGCCCGCCGTGGTGGACCCAGGGCTGGAAGTGGTCGGAGGTTGCGACGATCTCAAGCCCGGCGCGCTCCGCCTCGACCGCGAACTCGAGCAGGGTGGCGGGGTCGAACTGCTCGGCGGAGGCCTTGTAACCGACGCGGACGGGCACGCGGAGCCATCCTATGGGTAGGCTCACCGCGCCTTGCGCCTCGCGGAACGCACAGCACTTGTCACCGGCGGCGCGTCGGGCATCGGGGCCGCCACCTGCCGCCGGCTCGCCGCCGAGGGCGCGCGCGTGGCCGTGACCGACCTGGACCGCGAGGGCGCCGAGCGGGTGGCCGACGAGGTCGGCGGGGCCGCCTATGAGCTGGACGTTCGCTCCGAGGACGCGATCGCGGCCGCGGTGCGGGGGGCCGAGTCCGACCTCGGCCCGATCGACGTGCTCGTCAACAACGCCGGCTACGACGAGTGGAGCTGGTTCACGGACACCGATCCGGCGCTCTGGGACGGCGTGCTCGCCGTGAACCTGCGCGGCGTGATCGCGATGACCCACGCGGTGCTGCCGGGCATGCAGGAGCGCCGCCGCGGCCGGATCGTCAACACCTCTTCCGAGGCCGGCAGGGTCGGCTCGAGCGGGTCGGCCGTGTACTCCGCCGCGAAGGCGGGCGTGATCGGCTTCACCAAGGCGATCGCGGTCGAGAACGGCCGCTACGGGATTACCTGCAACGCGGTGGCGCCCGGCCCTATCGAGACGCCGCTGCTCATGGGCGCCCCCGACCAGCTGGGCGACATCGGCAAGCGCCTTGTCGAGACCATGATCGAGTCGACCAGCCTGCGCCGCCTCGGCCAGCCCGACGAGGTGGCCGCCACGATCGCCTTCCTCGCCTCCGACGACGCCTCCTACGTGACCGGTCAGGCGCTCGGCGTGAGCGGGGGCCTTGCCAGAATCTGAGCGTGGCGGCGGAGCAGGTGAGCATCCGCGAGGTCGGCCCTCGCGACGGGTTCCAGAACGAGCCCGAGGTGATCGCGACCGCCGACAAGGTTCGCCTCGTCGAGATGCTCGCCCGCACCGGCGTGCCGCGGCTCGAGGTCACGAGCTTCGTGCGCGCCGACGTGATCCCCCAGCTCGCCGACGGGGCGGAGGTGCTGCGCGCGGCCGGAGATCCCGGAGGACGTGTCGGTGACCGTGCTGATCCCGAACGAGCGCGGGCTCGACAACGCGCTCGAGGTGAGGGACGGTTTCGACGAGGTGAACCTGTTCCTGTCCGCCTCGGAGACGCACAACCGCAAGAACGTGAACCGCTCGATCGAGGAGTCCCTGGCCGGGCTCGAGCGGGTGATCGAGCGCGCCCGGGCCGAGGGGCTGCGCTGCGAGGCCGTGATCTCGGTCGCGTTCGGCTGCCCGTATGAGGGCGACGTGCCGCGCGAGCGGGTGCTGTCGATCGCGCGGCGGCTGGTGGAGGTCGGCTGCGAGGAGATCGGCTTCGGCGACACGACCGGGATGGCCAATCCGGCGCAGGTGGCGGGGTTCTTCGACGGGCTCGAGCTCGGGGCCGAGCTCACCGCGCACTTCCACAACACGCGGGGTCAGGGCCTGGCGAACGTCGTCGCCGCGCTTGGCGCGGGGGTGCGCTCGTTCGAGTCCTCATTCGGCGAGCTGGGCGGCTGCCCCGTGCCCGCGGGCGCGACCGGCAACATCGCCAGCGAGGACCTCGTCTCGATGTTGCACGAGATGGGCTACGTGACCGGAATCGACCTCGAGCGGCTTGTGGAATGCGCCCGCGAGGCCCAGCGGGTACTCGGTCGTCCGCTCGGCAGCCACGTGCTGACCGCCGGGCCCGTGGACTGGCATAGGGGGTAGCTGGGTAGGGAGCTTCCGAGGAGGAGGAGGAAGCCCCCAATGGAGATGGAGACCGGGCAGCGCGAGGAGCGCCGCGAGGGTCGTAATGCCCGAGACGGCGATCCCGACGGCGACGGCCTGACCCCACGCCGCACCTACAGGACGCTCGACGAGCAGGAGGGGCGCCTGTCGGAAGCCGAGCAGCGCTTCGAGCGCCGCCGGCGGACGGTCGGCCTGTTCCTCGGGCCGATCGTGCTCGCCGTGATGCTGCTGATCCCGTTCGACCTGGACGGGAACCAGCACCGGCTCGCGGCCATCCTCGCCTTCGTGATCGTCTGGTGGCTCACCGAGGCGGTCCCGATCCCGGTGACGGCGCTGCTCGGCGTGGTGCTGTGCGCGCTGCTCGAGGCCACCCCGCCGCCGCCCGAGGGCGACAGCTCCGTGGACGTGGTGTTCGGCCTGTTCACCGACGACACCGTCTTCCTGTTCATCGGGAGCTTCATCATCGCCCAGGCGATGGTGGTGCACGGGCTGCACCGGCGCCTCGCCTTCAAGGTGCTGTCGATGCGCTCGGTGGGCGGCTCGACCTACCGCATCATCCTGGCCTTCGGGCTGATCGGCGCGATCACCTCGCCCGTGATGTCGAACACCGCGGCCGCGGCCATGATGCTGCCGATCGCGCTCGGAGTGATGGGCGTGGTGGGCGGCATGGTCGCCGCGCAGGCGGAGGGCGACCGCGACCCGGAGCGCCTGCGCTTCGGGGCCGCGCTGATGCTCGTGATCACCTACGGCATCACCGTAGGCGGCCTCCTGCTGCCGATCGGCAGCCCGCCGAACCTGATCGGGCGCGAGCTGCTCGAGGCGGAGACCGGCGAGCCGATCACGTTCTTCGAGTGGTTCGTGATGGCGCTCCCGATCGTGGTCGTGATGTTCGTGGCGGTGATCGTCGTCACCGTGGGGATGAACCGCCCCGAGGTGAAGCACGTCTCGGGCGTGGAGGAGTACGTCGCGGGGGAGCGCGCCAAGCTCGGCCGGATGACCCGCGGTGAGAAGAACTGCCTGCTCGTGCTCGCCTTCGCGCTGATCGGCTGGTTCCTGCCCGGCCTGGTCGGTCTCGTCGCCGGCGACGACTCCACCGCCTACACCGAGGTCAGCGAGGCCTCGAACGAGGGGATCGTCGCGATCCTGGCGGCGGCCGCGCTGTTCGTGCTGCCGGTCGACTGGGCCCGCCGCAAGTTCACCATCAACTGGAACCAGGCGAGCCAGATCGACTGGGGCACCGTGATTCTGTTCGGCGGCGGGCTCGTGCTAGGCACGCTGCTCTCGGAGACCGGGCTAGCGGCGGTGTTCGGCGAGTCGATCTCCGACTCGCTCGGCGTCTCGAGCCTGGTGGGCGTGACGATCGTCATCGTGGTGCTCTCGGTGCTTGTGTCGGAGACCACGAGCAACACCGCCAGCGCGGCCATCATGGTGCCGATCGCGATCTCGATCGCATCGGCCTCGGACCTCAACCCGACGATCCCGGCGCTGGCCGCGATCTTCGCCGCGAACTTCGGCTTCATGCTCCCGGTTTCGACCCCGCCGAACGCGATCGTCTACTCGTCGGGCCTGCTGCCGATCACGCGGATGCTCAAGGCCGGACTCGTCTTCGACATCATCGGCGCGGTCCTATGCGTGGTCGGCGTGATAACGATGGCGAACCTGGTGGGCCTGGCATAGCAATTTCGGCCCGCAGCCCTGGCGATCGCCGCCGGGGCTGCGACCGTGCTGCCCGGCTTCCTCGTCGGCGCCCTCGCGCTCCAGATCCGCGCCGACCTCGACGTGAGCGTCGCCGCCGTGGCCGCCGGCGTCACGGTGTTCTTCGCCGCCGGCGCCGTGGGCGCCGGCCCGGGTGGGCGGCTCGCCGAGCGGCTGGGCGCGCTGCGCTCGATTCGCGCCTGCGTGGTCGCGAGCGCCGCCTGCCTCCTGCTCGCCGGCCTGCTGGCGCAGTCGCTGACCGTGCTGCTCGCCCTTCTGGCCGTGGCCGGCCTGGCGAACGCGGTCACGCAGCCCGCGATCAACCTGTTCATGGCCGACCAGGTGCCGCTCGCCCGCCAGGGCCTCGCCTTCGGCATCAAGCAGGCGGCCATTCCGGCCGCTGTGCTGGTCAGCGGACTGACGCTCCCGCTCCTCGCGCTTCCGCTCGGGTGGCGCCCGACGTTCGCCATCTGCGCCGCGGGAGCGCTGGCGGTGGCGGTGGTGGTGCGGCGCAGCGCGGCCGGCTTCGCGCCGGCGCCGCCGCGCGACCCGGCGCCGCGCCCCAGCCGTGCCCTGATCGTGACCGCGGTGGGGGCCGCCCTCGCCAGCGCCGGGCCGAACTCGCTCGGGGCGTACCTGGTGGCGTCTGCCGTGGACATCGGCATCGCCGAGGGCATGGCCGGCCTGCTGGCGGCCGCCGGGAGCGGCGTGAGCCTGCTCTCCCGCGTCGCGCTCGGCGAGCGGGCCGACCGCAGGCGCGACTACGGCTTCGCGGCGGTCGTGGCGCTATTGGTGTCGGGCTCGCTCGGCTTCGCGCTGCTGGCGACGGCCGAGGCGGCGCTGTTCGTGGCCGGCGTGTTCGTGGCGTTCGCGCTCGGGTGGGGCTGGCCCGGGCTCTTCAACCTCGCCGTGGTCGACCTGAACCGCGACGCGCCGGGGGCCGCAACGGGGGTCACGCAGACGGGCATCTACGTCGGCGCCGCCGCGGGCCCGGCCGCCTATGGCCTGGTATCGGCCGAGTACGGCTACTCCGCGGCCTGGGCCGCCTCAGGGGCGCTGTGCGTGGCCGCGGCGCTCGCCTTCGCGTACGCGGCTCGCCTCGCGCGCAGGCACGTGCCTGCATGAGGGTTTACTTTTTTCGGACCGGGTATCACCCAATCGAAGCCGCCGAGGCCGGTTTTCGGCACATAGTGGGTTCCCCCGACCCAGCCTCGGCTATCGGCGACGGGCCCGGACCACGGCATCCGGGCTCGTTGCATTTCTGGGGAGGACAGCCGCCCCCGGCTAGGGCCACCGGGCGCAGCCAATCTCCGCGGGGGTCCGGGGGCGCGAGCCCCCGGCTTACTTCCCCGCGAAGTCCGGATCGCGCTTCTCGAAGAAGGCCCGCGCCCCCTCGGCGAAGTCCTCGCTCGCCGCCAGTGCCTCCTGGGCGGCCACCTCCTGCTCGAGCGTCAGCGCCAGAGCGGGCTTGGCGGCGGCGTCGATCACGCGCTTCGCCAGCCCGACGGCGCGCGGCGCGCAGGCGAGCAGCTCCGCGGCGAACGCGTCCGTGGCCTCGCCCAGCGCCTCGGCCGGGGCGATCCGGTTGGCGAACCCGATCCGGTGCGCCTCGCGGCCGTCGATGACCTTGCCGGTCATGATCAGCTCCTTGGCGTTGCCGAGCCCGACCACGGCCGGCAGCCGCGAGCAGCCGCCCACGTCGGGCAGCAGCCCGATGCGCACCTCCATGATCCCCGCCACGGCGTCCTCGGCCATCGTGCGGAAGTCGCAGGCGAGCGCGAGCTCGAACGCCCCGCCGAGCACCGCGCCGTGGATCTGGCAGATGGTCGGCTTCGGCATCTCCTCGAGCAGGTTCCACCAGGACAGGATCGGCCGCCGGTAGTCCCGCAGCCGCGCCGGGTCCTCCGAGAGGGCGCGCAGGTCGTTCAGGTCCATGCCCGACGAGAAAATGGCGCCCTCGCCGCGCAGCACCACCACCCGCACCTCGTCGTCGGCCGCCGCCTCCTCGATCGCGGCGCCCAGCTCCCGGATCAGCTCGCCGCTCAGCGCGTTGCGCTTGTCGGGGCGGTTGAGGACCAGATGGCGGACGCCGCCTCGGTCCTCTGTGGCCAGAAGCGCCATATAGGCTGCCCACCCTAATGGAGATCCGGAGGGTGGGAGTGGTCGGCTGCGGCCTGATGGGGCACGGCATCACGCAGGTAACCGCGCAGGCCGGCTACGACGTCGTGGTGCGCGAGATCGACCAGGCGGCGCTCGACCGCGGCCTCGGGAAGATCGAGACACAGCTCGCTCGTGCGGTGGAGCGCGGCAAGCTCGAGCAGTCCGACGCCGACGCCGTGCGCGGCCGCATCCAGGGCACGCTCGACTACCGCGACCTGGCCGGCTGCGACCTGGTCGTGGAGGCGATCACCGAGGGCCTCGACGTCAAGCGCGAGATGTGGCGCGAGGTCGAGCCGGTGGCCTCGCCGGAGGCGGTGTTCGCCACCAACACCTCGTCGCTGGCGGTGATCGACCAGGCCGTGGTCACGGGCCGGCCCGAGCGCTTCCTCGGACTGCATTTCTTCAACCCGCCGCAGGTGATGAAGCTGGTCGAGGTGGTCCGCGCCGTCACCACGTCCGACGAGGCGTTCGAGATCGGCAGGCGGTTCGCCGACTCGCTCGGCAAGCTCGCGATCCCCACGAAGGACAAGGCCGGCTTCATCGTCAACCGCCTGCTGGTGCCGTACATGCTCGACGCGATCCGCGCGTACGAGGAGGGCGTGGGCTCGATCGACGAGATCGACCAGGCGATGAAGGCCGGCGCGGGGCACCCGATGGGGCCGCTGACGCTGGCGGACTTCGTCGGGCTCGACACGCTCGGCGCCATCTGCGACGTGCTCTTCGACGAGTTCCGCGAGCGCCGCTTCGCGCGCCCGCCCACGCTCCGCAAGATGCTCTCGGCGGGCTGGTACGGGCGCAAGTCCGGTCGCGGCTTCTACGACTACTCCGGCGACGCGCCGGTGGCGGTCGAGCTCCGACTCAGGAGCGGAGCCGGTAGCCCATGCCGCGGGCCGTCTCGATCACGTCCGGGCCGAGCTTCTTGCGCAGGTAGCCGATGTAGACGTCGACCACGTTCGAGCCCGGGTCGTGGTCGTAGCCCCAGACGTGCGAGAGCAGCTGCTCGCGGCTCAGCACCTGGCCGGCGTGGCGCATCAGCACCTCGAGCATCGTGTACTCGCGCGCCGAGAGCTCGATCGTCCTGCCCTCCACGCCGGCTCGTCTGGCCCTCATATCGAGCGTCACGCCCGCCGCCTCGAGCACCGTCCGCTCAGGCTGTGGCTGCTCGCGCAGGCGCGCCCGGATCCGTGCGAGCAGCTCCTCGAAGCGGAACGGCTTCGTCACGTAGTCGTCGGCGCCGCCCTCCAGGCCCGCCACCGTGGTGTCGATGTCGTCGCGCGCGGTCAGGATCAGGACCGGCATGCGCTGGCCCGACAGCCGCAGGTCCCGCAGCACGTCGGCCCCGGACTTGCCGGGCAAGCCGAGGTCGAGCACCAGCAGGTCGAACTCGTCGTCGTGCGCGATCGCGCTCGCGGCACCGCCGTCCGAGACGACCGTGGTGGCGAAGCCCTGGGCGCGCAGCCCCTTCTCGAGGAAGGCCGCCAGCCGCGGCTCGTCCTCGGCGATGAGTATCCGGCTCACTCCCCAAGCATCCCAGCCGCCGTAAGTCCAGGCTTAGAGGTGGCTGAGATTTCTCTCACGCCGACGGCACGCTGATCGCCGCGGCGAGCGGAGGCATCGAGAGGGCCTCAGCCTGGACGTCTCCGCGAGGCCTGGAAGCGCCACGCCTGCGTCGTCGCCGGACGCGACCTCACCGCGGACGAGTGGGATGACGCGCTTCCTGCGCGGCCCATCAGTCGGTCTGCTCGGACGATCGATCGCCGGCTAGCCGCAGATGAGCGGATCGTGACCGCCGATTAGCGGCCCGGAGCACCCTGCTCTCGATCGACCGCATGGGGCGGTCGCCGCAAGAAGGAGCAGAGAGATGGAATCAGTGGGAATCAAGAGGGCGGCGGCAACGGCACTGGCCGGAGCGGCCCTCGCGAGCGCGCTCTGCGCGCCTGCCGCGTCCGCGCGTCCCGTCGAGCAATTCTGGCCCGGCGCGTCAGGTGACGCGAGCGCCTCGCCGAGCGCACCACCGCCCCCGTCCTCGATCGCGGTTCCCGCCGGCAAGGAGTACCAGGAGCTGCGCGCGGCCGGCCAGGTCGCGGACGGGCCGACCCAGGCGCCGCAGCCGATCGTGGACGAGAGGTCTCCGGCGGCCGGGTTCGACATGCCGTCAGCGGCGATTGGCGCGGCGACGAGGTCTGCCGACGATGTGCTCCTGCCGCCGGACTGTCGTGCGCCGATGCCGCCCACTCGCGGTCACGGCGCCATCGGCGCTCGACGTCGCCTCCAGGCGGCGCCTCCGCGGAAAAGGGGTGCTGGCCTGCGAGCACGCTCTGGCTCCAGCTAGGCGATCAGACGGTAGCCCATACCGCGCACCGTCTCGATCGAGTGG
>CAWIGR010000022.1:0-294149 GCA_963835705.1 uncultured Thermoleophilaceae bacterium | reverse complement strand
CGCCGGAGGGTGAGGGCGTCGGCTTCGATCAGTCCTACGCCTCCTCCGGCGAGCAGTCGCGCGCGGTCGAAGGCGGCCTTCCGGCCGACGTCGTGGACTTCTCCCTCGAGCCCGACATGACGCGGCTGGTGGACGCGGGCCTGGTCGACGAGGACTGGAACCAGAATGAGCACAACGGGATGGTCACCGAATCGGTCGTGGTGTTCATGGTCCGCAAGGGCAACCCCGAGAACATCCAGACCTGGGACGACCTGATCAAGGGCGACATCGAGGTGATCGAGCCGAACCCGTTCACCTCCGGCGGCGCGAAGTGGAACATCATGGCCGCGTACGGCGCCCAGCTCGAGAACGGCAAGTCACCGGAGCAGGCCCGGGCGTACCTGGAGGAGCTGTTCGAGCACGTGCCGGTGCTGGACAAGAGCGCGCGCGAGTCCCTCCAGACGTTCTCGAGCGGCAAGGGTGACGTGCTGCTCGGCTACGAGAACGAGGCGATCCTCGCCCAGCAGAGCGGCGAGGAGATCGACTACATCGTGCCCGACGAGACCCTCCTGATCGAGAACCCGCTCGCCGTCGTGAACGAGTCGCAGAACCTCGAGACCGCGGCGGCGTTCGTGGACTTCCTCTTCACGGAGGAGGCGCAGCAGATCTTCGCGGACAAGGGCTACCGGCCGGTGGTCGACGGGGTCGAGCTCGCCGCACGACTTCCCGACCCCGCCGAAGCTCTTCGAGATCACCAAGTTCGGCGGCTGGGACAAGGTGAACGACGAGTTCTTCGACCCGGAGGCCGGCGTCGTGGCGGAGATCTTCGAGTCACAGGGAAAGAGCACTGCCTCCGACTAGCGAAGCCACAGCCGCGCCGCCGCCTCCGGCGGCACCGGCGAGCCGCGTCGCGAGGGCGTTCCCGATATCCGGGAGCGTGCTCGGGCGCGGCATCGCCATGTCGTACCTCAGCATCGTCGCGCTGATCCCGCTGGCCGCCGTCGTGGTCCGGTCGTTCGACAGCGGGCTCGACTCGTTCTGGAACGCGGTCACCAGCCCGCAGGCGGTGGCGTCGCTGCGCATCACGCTGATCGCGTCGGTGATCGTGGTGGTGATCAACGTGGTCAGCCGGCACGCTGATCGCCTGGGTGCTCGTGCGCGACGAGTTCCCCGGCAAGGGCATCGTCAACTCGCTGATCGACCTGCCCTTCGCGCTCCCCACGATCGTGGCCAGCCTCACGCTGCTCGCCTTCTACGGTCCCGACAGCCCGATCGGCGTGAACCTGGCCTTCACCCAGGTGTCGATCGTGCTGGCGCTGCTGTTCGTGACGCTGCCGTTCGTGGTGCGCGCCGTGCAGCCGGTGCTGCTCGAGCTGGACCGCGAGATGGAGCAGGCGGCGGAGTCGCTGGGCGCGAGCAGGGCGACCGTGTTCCGCCGCATCGTGCTCCCCAACCTGTTCCCCGCGATCATCGCCGGCGCGGGCCTCGCCTTCGCGCGGGCCGTCGGCGAGTTCGGCTCGCTCGTGCTCATCACGGGCATGATCCCGTTCGAGACGCAGGCGGCCTCCGTCTTCATCTTCTCGCAGGTCGAGAGCGACAACACCACGGCCGCCGCGGCGGTGTCCGTGGTCCTGCTGGTGGTGGCGCTCGTCGTGCTGCTGTTCTTCGGCTGGCTGTCGAAGCGGGCGCTCCGGCATGAGGAGTAAGTACGTCCTCCGCTTCCTCGCGCTGGGCTACCTGGCGCTCCTGCTGGGGATCCCGGTCGCGCTCGTCTTCATCAACGCGTTCCAGGACGGCGTCGCCGCCGCGTGGGAGGCGGTGACCACCCCGGAGGCCCAGCATGCCTTCTACCTGACCTTCGTGATGGTCGCGGTGGCGGTGCCGCTCAACACCGTCTTCGGCGATCCTCTGCGCGCTCGCGATCGTGCGCCAGCGCTTCCGCGGACGCGCGTTGCTGAACGCGATGGTGGACCTGCCGTTCGCGGTCTCTCCGGTCGTGGTCGGCCTGGCGCTGCTGCTCGTCTACGGACGGCGCGACGGCTGGGTCGGCGAGTGGTTCGCCGAGCAGGGCATCCAGATCATCTTCTCCACCCCCGGCATGATCCTCGCCACCATGTTCGTCTCGCTGCCGTTCGTGGTGCGCGAGGTGATGCCGGTGCTGCGCGAGATCGGCACGGAGCAGGAGCAGGCCGCCGCGACGCTGGGCGCCGGCTGGCTTCCAGACCTTCTTCCGCGTCACGCTGCCCGCGATCCGCTGGGGCGATCGCCTACGGCATCGTGCTCACCACCGCGCGTGCCCTGGGCGAGTTCGGTGCGGTGAGCATCGTGTCCGGCAAGATCTCCGGCCAGACGCAGACCTGCCCGCTGTTCGTCGAGAACCGCTTCCAGCGCTTCGACGAGACCGGCGCCTATGCCGCGTCCGTCGTCCTCGCGCTGCTGGCCCTGGTAACGCTGCTCGCAATGAACGTGATCAAGCCGAAGGAGGCTCAGGGATGAGCATCGTCGTCGAGTCCGTCTCCAAGCGGTTCGGGGACTTCACCGCGCTGAACGACGTGTCGCTGAGCGTGCGCGACGGCTCGCTCACCGCCCTGCTCGGCCCGAGCGGCGGCGGGAAGTCCACCTTGCTGCGGGTGATCGCGGGGCTCGAGCAGCCCGACGTGGGCAGGGTCCTGATCGGCGGTGAGGACGCGACGGCCAAGCCGCCGCAGCGGCGCAACGTCGGCTTCGTGTTCCAGCACTACGCGGCCTTCAAGCACATGACGGTCGCGAAGAACGTGGCCTTCGGGCTGACGATCCGCAAGCGGCCCAAGGAGGAGATCGAGGACCGCGTGGGCGAGCTGCTGAAGCTCGTGCACCTCGACGGGTTCGCCCACCGCTACCCCTCGCAACTCTCCGGCGGGCAGCGCCAGCGCATGGCGCTGGCCCGCGCGCTCGCCGTGCAGCCGCGCGTGCTGCTGCTCGACGAGCCGTTCGGCGCGCTCGACGCGACCGTGCGCAAGGAGCTCCGCGCCTGGCTGCGCCGCCTCCACGACGAGGTCCACGTGACGACCGTGTTCGTCACCCACGACCAGGAGGAGGCGATGGAGGTGGCCGAGCAGATCGTGGTGCTGAACCACGGCGACATCGAGCAGATCGGCTCGCCGCGCGACCTCTACGAGAAGCCCGCGAACGAGTTCGTCATGCGCTTCATCGGCCCGGTCAGCGAGCTGTCGGGGCAGTGGATCCGCCCCCACGACGTGGAGATCCTCGCGGAGCCGGCGAGGGCACGGCGGAGGCACAGATCGACCGCATCGTCCACCTCGGCTTCGAGGTGAGGGTCGAGCTCTCGCTCGGCGAGGGCGACTCGACCTGGGTCCAGACCACCCGCGCCCGCGCCGAGGAGCTCGAGCTGGCCGAGGGCCAGATCGTCTGGCTGCGGCCGGAGGTCGAACCCGTCAGCGTCTAGACCAGGCGTCCGGCGCCTCGGTGAGCCGGCGCACGCGCTCCGGCAGCCGCCCGGCCGCCACGTCGGCCAGCGTGAGGTCGTCCAGCACGCTCCGCAGGCTGGCGCGCACGGCGATCCAGACCGTCTGGAGATGCTCGGCGGCACCGTCGTAGCTGACCGACTCGGGCGGCTCGCCGCGCACGCTGGCGAGCGGGCCCTCGACCGCGCGGATCACCTCGCCGAGCGTCACGTCGTCGGACGGAGCGGGCGAGCCGGTAGCCGCCCTCCGCCCCGCGCTGGGCGTGCACGATGCCCGCGTGGCGCAGGTCGATGAGGATGTTCTCGAGGAACTTCAGCGGGATGCCCTGGGCGCGCGCGATCCGCTCGCCCTTGACCAGGCCGTCGTCGACCGTGGCAAGCTCGAGCACGGCCCGCACCGCGTAGTCCGCCTTCGCCGTGACCTTCACTCCGCTGCATTGTGCTGGATACTGCGGCCCGTGGACGTGGAGGCCATCAAGGAGAGGCAGAAGCTGGTCTGGGCCGAGGGCGACTACTCGGTGCTTTCGCGCCAACTCGCCCCTGCCGCCACGGCCCTTGCGGACGCCTGCGCCGTCTCGGCGGGCCAGGAGGTGCTCGACGTAGGCGCCGGCGACGGCAACTTCGCGCTCGCCTGCGCGCGGAAGGCGCGAGCGTGGTGGCGTCCGACATCTCCCCGGGGATGGTCGAGCGCGGCCGCGCCCGCTCCGGCGAGGAGGGCTACGACGTCGAGTGGGTGGAGGCGGACGCTGAGGCGCTCCCGTTCGAGGACGCGCGCTTCGACTGCGTGGGGTCGGCGTTCGGGGCCTTCATCGCGCCGCGGCCCGAGGTCGTGGCGCGGGAGCTGTTCCGGGTCGTGCGCCCGGGCGGCGCGGTGGGGCTCACCGCCTGGACGCCGGACGGCGTGATGGCCGAGATGTTCGGCATCGGCCGCCGCTTCGCGCCGCTCGATCCGGACCAGCCGCCCTCCGAGCGCTGGGGAGACGAGGCCACGGCGCGCGAGCGCCTCGAGCCGCTCGCCGCGCGGGTCGAGTACGAGCGCCGCCAGATGGTCTGGCAAGCCGAGTCGCCGCAGGCGTTCATCGAGGAGTTCAGCGCCGCGGCGCCGACGATGGCCGCGGCGCGGAAGTGGCTCCCGCCGGAGCGGTTCGAGGAGCTGAGCGCGCTGATGCGCGAGATGATCGAGCGCAACAACGTGTCCGGCGACGGCTCGCTCCGGCTGGAGGCCGAGTACGCGGTGATCGTGGCGCGCAGGCGCGGGTAGCGCCCTGGCCGCGCGCCTGCTGCTCGAGTACGACGGCTCGGAGTTCGCGGGGTGGGCGCACCAGCCCGGCCTCCGGACCGTTCAGGGCGTGCTCGAGGAGGCGCTCCGGACCGTGCTGCGGCGCGAGGTCGCCCTGACCGTGGCCGGGCGGACGGACCGCGGCGTGCACGCGCGCGGCCAGGTCGCGAGCCATGCGGGCGATCCGGCCCCGGCCCGCTCGCTGAACGGCGTCCTGCCCCGGGACGTGAGCGTGCTGGCGAGCGAGCCCGCCGCCGAGGGGTTCGACGCCCGCCGCCACGCGAGGAGCCGCACCTACCGCTACCGGGTGCTGACGCGGCCGGCGCCAAGCCCGTTCGAGCGCGACCGGGCGCTGTGGTGGCCGCGCCGAGTCGACCGCGCCGCGCTCGACGCGTGCGCCGCCGCCCTGCCCGGCCGGCACGACTTCACCGCCTTCACGCCGAGCGACAGCGACCACGTCCGCTTCGAGCGCGACGTGATGCTCGCCGAGTGGGTCGAGGAGAGCGAGCACGTGCTGGCGTTCGTGATCGAGGCCGACACGTTCATGCGAAACATGGTGCGCGTGCTCGTGGGGACGATGCTCGACGGCGTCAGCCCGGACCGGTTTCGCCGACTCCTGGAGGGACGGCCGCGCAGCGAGGCCGGGGCGACCGCGCCGCCCCAGGGCCTTTACCTGGAGTCGGTTCGCTACTGAGTACCCTCGCGATGTGAAGGTTCTGCTGACCAACGACGACGGCATCACGGCCACCGGCCTGAACGTGTTGCGCCGGGCGCTGCTGGAGATCCCCGGCGTCGAGCTGGCGGTGATCGCGCCCGACTCGAACAGGTCGGCCACGGCCCGCAGCATCACCTTCCGCGAGCCGCTCGAGGTCGAGGAGGTGGAGTTCGGCGACGGCACGACGCGGCTTCGCCACCAGCGGCACGCCGGTCGACTGCGTGCGCTTCGCCGCGCTCGGCCTGATCGAGCTGGAGCCCGAGCTGATCGTGTCGGGGATCAACCACGGCGCCAACCTCGGCGACGACATCACCTACTCGGGGACGGTGGCTGCGGCCTTCGAGGGGATCATGCTGGGGTTGCCGGCGATCGCCGTCTCGCAGCAGGCCGACCATGGGGAGATGGACTTTCGCGCCGGCACCTCTTGGAGCCGGGAGGGCTTCGAGCAAGTGGCCGCGTTCGTGGCCCGGCTCGTCGAGGAGATGGCGGACGTGCCGATCCCGGAGGGGACCCTGCTGAACGTGAACGCCCCGGCCGGCGAGATCCGCGGCGTGCGCGCCTGCCGGCTCGGCAAGCGGATCTATCACGACCGCATGGAGCTCACCGACGAGGAGGACGGGCGGCGCCGGTACCGCATCTACGGCGACTCGCCCAGCTACCACGACGAGGAGGGCACCGACTTCGCCGCCATCTCCAATCGCTGCATCGCCGTCACTCCCCTGCACTTCGACCTCACCGACCAGGCCGGCATCGAGCAGCTCGGGAGCTTCGACCTCGACGCTCTGCTGCGGCCGGCCGCTCGCGAGGTATGAGCGCCACCGAGCGGGCGGAGGAGCTGCGGAAGCAGCTCGAGTACCACAACCACCGCTACTACGTCCTCGACGACCCCGAGGTCTCGGACGCGGACTACGACGCGCTGCTGAACGAGCTGCGCGATCTCGAGGCCGAGCACCCCGAGCTCCGCACGCCGGACTCGCCGACCCAGCGCGTGGGCGCCGAGCCGCTCGACAAGTTCGAGCAGGTGCGGCACCTGCAGCCGATGCTCTCCCTCGCGAACGCGCGCAACGAGGAGGAGCTGGCGGCCTGGGTGCTCCGCTCCGAGCGCTATCTCGCCCGCCAGGGCGTGGAGATGGGCGACGTCCGCTTCGTGACCGAGCCGAAGATCGACGGCCTCGCCATCTCACTCGTCTACGAGGACGGCGTGCTGGTGCGCGGCGCGACGCGCGGCAACGGCGAGATCGGCGAGGACGTGACGACGAACCTGCGCACGATCGGCGCGATCCCGCTGCGAATCGAGGACGCGCCGCCGCTGCTCGAGGTGCGCGGCGAGGTCTACATGCCGCTGGCCGCGTTCGCGAAGCTCAACGAGGAGCGTGCGGCCGCCGGGGAGCCGACGTACGCGAACCCGCGCAACACCGCCGCGGGCTCGATCCGCCAGCTCGACCCCCAGCTCACAGCGTCGCGGCCGCTCTCGATCTGGTGCTACAGCGTCGGGGCGCTCGAGGGGCTGTCCTTCGACCGGCATTCGGAGTCGCTCGAGTGGCTGCGGTCGCACGGCTTCAAGGTCAGCCGCGACGTCGGGGTCCACGACACCGTCGACGAGGTGGTGGCCGCCTGCCGCGCCTGGGAGGAGCGGCGCGACCGGCTCGACTTCGAGATCGACGGCGTGGTGGTGAAGGTGGACGACCTCGACCTCCAGCGCCAGCTGGGCGTGGTCGGGCGCGAGCCGCGCGGCGCGATCGCCTGGAAGTTCGCCCCCACCACGGCCACCACGGTCCTTCGCGGGGTCGCGTGGAACGTGGGACGCACCGGCCACATGGTGCCGTTCGCCCAGCTCGAGCCCGTTCAGGTGTCGGGCGTCACGGTCAAGCTCGCCACGCTCCACAACGAGGAGGACCTGCGCCGCAAGGACGTGCGCGACGGCGACGAGGTGATCGTGATGCGGGCCGGCGACGTGATCCCGCAGGTGGTGTCGCCGACCGCCAAGGCGCAGAAGCGCAAAGACCGCAGCGATCCGCCTTCGCCGCCCGAGCGCTGCCCCGCCTGCGACACGCCCACGGTCAAGCCCGAGGACGGCGTCTGGACGATCTGCCCGAATCGCACGGGCTGCCCGGGCCAGGTCTTCCAGGCGGTCAAGCACTTCGTGGGCGCGATGGACATCGAGGGCCTCGGCGAGGAGAACGCGCGCCGCTTCCTCGACATCGGCCTGATCGAGAACATGGCCGACATCTACGAGCCTGACCGTCGAGCGGCTCACCGAGCTGGACGGCTTCGGGGAGGTCTCGGCCGGGAAGCTGGTCGAGGCGATCGAGGACTCGAAGAAGCAGCCCTTCCACCTGGTGCTGTACGCGCTCGGCATCCCCGGCATCGGGTTCGTGAACGCGCGCAACCTGGCCCGCCGACTGCGCTCGATGGACGCGCTGCTCGCCGCCTCGGAGGAGGAGCTGACCGCGGTGGAGGGGATGGGGCCGATCATGGCCAAGACCGTGCACGAGACCCTGGCCGAGGAGCGCACCCGCGAGCTGGTCGAGCGCCTGCGCGGCCACGGCCTCCAGATGGAGGAGGAGGGCCCGGCGCCGCCCGCGGAGGGGCCGCTGGTGGGCAAGACCGTGGTGCTCACCGGCACGATGCCGAACCTGACGAGGCCCGAGGCGACGGCCGCGGATCGAGGCGGCCGGCGGCAAGGTGACGGGCTCGGTGTCGAAGAAGACCGACTACCTCGTGGCGGGAGCGGACCCGGGCACGAAGCTGACGAAGGCGCAGGAGCTCGGCACCGAGGTGCTCGACGAGGACGGGCTGCTGGCGCTGCTGGGGTAGTCGAGCTACTCGTCGCCGCGGGCGATCGCCTGGAGCATCCGGTCCTGCAGCACGCGTGCGCCGCTCGGGTAGACGCCGTTCATCAGGATCGAGTAGGCGTAGGTGTCGCCGTTCAGGACCTCGCAGTAGCCGGACAGCGCGCTCACGTTCGAGAGCGTGCCGGTCTTGCCGCGGCAGCGCCAGCGGGCGGGGGAGCGGCGCATCCGGGTCTTGAGCGTGCCGTCCTGGCCCGCGATCGGAAGCGAGTCGACGAAGGCGTCGTACTCGGGGCGGCCGGCCATCGCGGCCAGCAGGCGCACCACTCGGTAGGGCGAGGCGCGGTTGCCGCGCGAAAGGCCGGAGCCGTCCGCCAGCCGGGCCCGGGCACCCAGCCGGCGCGCGAAGCCGGCCGCCAGCCGGGCGCCGGCCGTCGTGGTGCCCAGGCCCTTGGCCTGCATCGCCAGGTCCTTGAGCAGGACCTCCGCGAAGAAGTTGTCGGACGGCTTGTTCATCAGCCGCACGAGCGTCTGCATCGGCGGCGACTCGACGCTGGCGAGCTCGGTGGTGGTGGCCGGGGCCGCGCCGGCGCGCGGCTTCAGGCGCACGCGGATGCCGCGCGCCTCGAGCGCGGCGTCGAGCCGGGCGGCCGCGAAGGCGGGCGGACTGGGCTGATAGCCCCGGCCGCCCTCGGTCGCCAGGCCGCGGTTGAAGGACAGGGCGGAGAGCGGGCCGACCCAGATCGACACCCCGAAGGCGGAATAGGGGCCGCCCCGGAGCGAGTCGTGGAGCGACTCGTCGCCGTACACGCGCCCGGTCACGCGCTGCACGCCGGCCGCGTCCACCAGCGCGGCGAGCTCATCCACCGTGGCGCCGTCGCCGTAGGCCTTGTTCGTGAAGCTGCGAGAGCCGAAGGTGGGGTCCCCGCCGCCGCGCAGGTAGAGGTTCCCGCGCCAGACGCCCTCGAGGTCCAGCTGGCCGTCGCCCAGCACGACCGTGCCGAGGGTGCCCTCGGTGCCGAAGCGGGCCAGGGCCGCCGCAGAGGTGAAGAGCTTGGCGTTCGAGGCGAGCACGCGCGGCACGCCGGCTCGCCAGGCGAACACCTGTTCCCCGGTGCTCAGGTTCCTGACGTAGGCCCCGGAGTGGCTGCCCGCCTGGCGCATCTGGGCGGTCAGGGCGCTTTTCAGGTCCGCCTGGGCCGCCTCGACGGGCACGAGGGCGGTCAGCGCGAGCAGGGTGAGAAGGGCGCGCCGCATCCGCAAGGTTGAACACGCCACCCGGCCGAGTGGAGCGGTTCTCACGGCCGTTCGACATACTCGACGGCGGATGGGCGAGGTCGTCAAGCTTCAGAAGCCGGCGAAGAAGACGACGGGGACCAAGGGAAAGCCGCGCCGGCGCCGAACCCGGCGCTCGCGCACCGCCCTGGTCCTCGGCGGCGGCGGGTTCACCGGAGGCGTCTACGAGATCGGCGCGCTCCGGGCGCTCGACCTGCTCGCGGTCAACCGCACGGTGAACCAGTTCGACGTCTACGTCGGCACGAGCGCCGGCTCCTTCGTCGCTGCCCTGGCCGCCAACGGCGTGACCCCCGAGGAGATGATGCGGGTGGTCAACCAGCAGGTGCCGACCCCCTTCAGGGACGTGGACCGGGGCACCCTGATGCGGCCGAACGCCCGGGAGTTCGCGCAGAGCGCCGCCCTGTTGCCGCTGCGCCTGCTGGGCCTCACGCGGAACTTCCTCAGCCATCTCCGCTCGGCGTCGCTGATCGACGTCGCCGTCGGGCTGGCCGAGGCGCTGCCGTCGGGGCTCTACGACGGCGGTGGGATGCAGCGCTACCTGGAGGCGGTGCTGTCCGACCCGGACCGCGTGAACGACTTCCGGCTGCTCGAGAACGAGCTCTACCTGCCCACGACCGACCTCGACACCTGTGAGCGCATCGTGCTCGGCGGCGAGGAGTGGGACGACGTGCCGATCTCCCTCGCCGTGGCGGCCTCCACGGCGCTGCCGATGGTCTACAAGCCGGTCGAGATCAAGGGCCGGCACCTGGTGGACGGCGGGCTGCGCTCGACCACCAACGTGGACGTGGCGGTGGAGGCGGGCGCCGAGTTCGTGATCGTGGTGAACCCGCTGGTGCCGTACGTGAACGACTTCCAGAAGGTGATCCCGACGATGCTCGGGAGCCGCGTGCGGCGGGTGCGCGATATGGGCTTCCCCCAGATCGGATACCAGGCCTTCAAGCTGCTCGCCCACCAGCGCCTGCACGAGGCGGTGAAGCAGTGGAAGGAGCGCTACCCGGGCGTCGACATCATCCTGATCGAGCCCGACCCGAACGACGAGCTGATGTTCGAGACGAACATCCTCAACTTCACCCGCCGGGTGGAGATCGCCCGGCACGGCTTCGAGTCGGTGACGCTCAAGCTCGCCTCCGAGTACGACGAGATCAAGGCGATCGCGGCCAAGCACGGCATCGAGATCGAGGCGACGCGCGTGCGCAAGGTGCTGCGCAAGGCCGCAAAGGGCCGCGAGAAGACGGCGGCCTGGCGGCGCATCCTCGAGCAGACTACGGCGGGCCTGCTGCGGCAGTCGGAGGAGGCCTAGAGGGTGGGTAGTTCCAGTACCGCATACGAGCATTGGGATTACCCACCCCCTGAGCGAGCGACCGTTTGGTCGCTCGTCGTTTACACGTCTGTAGCACTCACCGCGTTCTCATAGGCCCGAAGAACCCGCGTGGTGGCCGCCTCGTTCAGCACCCCCACCCGCACGTGGTCGTCCGCCCCCAGCGGCCCGCCGGGGGCCACGATCACGCCCTGCCGGCGCAGCGCCACCGCCAGCGCGTCGCCGCTCATCCCCGGCGCCCGCAGCCAGACGAAGTTGGCCTGGGAGTCGGTCACGTCGGCGCCCTGTGCGCGCAGGCCCTCGGTGAGCCGGGCTCGCTCGCGGGAGACGGCGCTCCGCCGCCGCTCGATCTCGCGGTCGCCCGTGCGCAGCGCGTGCTCCAGCGCCGCCTGGGTCAGCGCGTTCACCCCCAGCACCGGCGCCACGGCCGCCAGCAGCCCGGGATCCGAGCCCACCGCGTAGCCCGCTCGCAGCCCGGACAGGCCGTAGATCTTCGAGAACGTGCGCACCACGAGCAGCCGCGGGAAGTCGTCGACAAGCCGGAGGCAGGCGTCCACATCCTCGGCGTCCTGGAAGTGGACGAGCGCCTCGTCGAGCAGCACATGCACGTGCGAAGGCAGCTCCTCGAGGAGCGCGCGAAGCTCTCCCGAAGGCAGGTACGCGCCCGTCGGGTCGTTCGGGTTGCAGATGACCAGCACCCGGGTGCGGTCGGTGGCCTCCCCCCTCCCCAGCCCATTCGACGCGAACACGGGCTGCGCGCCCGCGTGCGCCGCCAACAGCGGGTACAGCGGATACGACGGCCACGGCGTCAACAGCTCGGAGCCCGGGCCGAGCAGCGAAAGCGCGGCGGACTGGAGCAGCTCGGCGGCACCGTTGCCCAGGGCGATCTGCTCGGGCTCCACGCCGTGGCGCTCGGCCAGCAGCCGCCGCACGCCCGCGGCGTGACGGTCCGGGTAACGGTTGACGAGTCCACGGGCTCGGGCGATCGCCGCGTTCACTACCTCGGAGTGGGGCAGCTCCGGCCACTCGGTCCCGGACAGGTCCACGTCGGGCACCCGCTCGAGCGCCTGTCGCTTCTCCTCCTGCCGGCGCGCCCGGCGCTCGAGGTTCAGCTGTGCTTCGTCGATGTCGTCGAACTGGCGGTAATAGTCGCGAAACCCCACGGTGCCATTAGTCGCTCGGCGCCAGGCTCGGCCCGGGGCCCTCGACGATCAGGAACCAGATCGCGAACACCACGACGGCGATGGCGACGCAGGTGGCGAAGATGCGCTCGAGCGCGCCGCGCTCCTGGTGGTGCCCCGCCGCCCTGCGCACCAGCTTCCACGCGTGGTCGACGCGCTTGGCCACGGCCATCGTCAGCATGAGCGACGCGAGGCAGCCGACCATGATCGTTGCGATGCCGGCCGTGACGTAGCCGGTCAGATAGTCGACCTGCGAGCCGATCCAGAGCCACGCCAGCGGCTGCGGCCCGAGCAGAGACAGGCACAGCACCACCTCGACCGCGAGCAGCGCGTGAGCGAGCAGGTTGTCGGCCGCCCGTCGCCGCTCGGACGACGGCTCCGCCGCCTTGTAGCGCACGGGCGCCGTGCCGGGACGGCGCCCGATGAAAAGTCCGCCCGTATCCGTGGGGTCGTTGCTGGCCAAGCTGAGATCCTCGCTGCGCACTCGGCAGAGCCGAGTGCTTGCGCCAGGCGCTGACGTTAGCGGGCGGCCTCGTAGATCCGCTCCACTACGTCGGCGAACTTCTCGTGCACGACGTTGCGCTTGACCTTCAGCGTCGGGGTCAACTCGCCGGTCTCCTGGGAGAGATCGTGGTCGAGGATCTCGAAGCGCTTGATCTGCTCGACGGGGCCGACGTGCGAGTTCACCTCGTCGATCGCCGCCTGCACCTCGGCGCGCACCTTCTCGTTCTTCGCGAGCGACGGGAGGTCGGCATCCTCGAGCTCCAGCTGCTGCGCGAGCGCGGACGCCTCCTCCGGGTCGAGCGTGATCAGCGCCACCAGGTAGGGCCGGCGGTCGCCGACCACCACCGCCTGGGAGATCCAGCGGTTCTGCTTCAGGCCGTTCTCGAGGTTGGCGGGCGTGATGTTCTTGCCGCCGGCCGTGATGATGATGTCCTTCTTCCGGCCGGTGATGTAGAGGAAGCCGTCCTCGTCGAGCCGTCCCAGGTCCCCGGTGTGCAGCCAGCCGTCGTGGAGCGCCGCCTCCGTGGCCTCGTCGTTCTTGTAGTAGCCCTTGAAGATGTTCGGGCCCTTGATCAGCACCTCGCCGTCGTCGCCGATCCGGAGCTCCACGCCGGGCTGCGCCTTGCCCACGGAGCCGAAGCGGAAGTCGTTGTTCTCGGGCCGGTTCACCGTCGCGCTGGTGGAGGTCTCGGTCATGCCGTAACCCTCCATCACCGGCACTCCGCAGGCGAAGAAGAACTCGAGGATCTCCTTCGCGATCGGGGCGGCGCCGGTGACGCACTCGCGCATGTTCTGGCCGAACAGGCCGCGCACGTTCTTGAACAGCTTCTCCTCGGCCTGGTCGAAGCCCTGCTGGAGCTGCTCCGGGACATCCTCGCCGGCCTCGCGCATCATGCGCACCTTCACCCCGACCTCGACCGCCTTGCGGAGGCTCTCCTTGTCCTCGATGTTCGACGTGGCGAGCGTGTAGATCTTCTCGAACATGCGCGGCACGGACGGGAAGAAGCTCGGGCTCAGCTGCGCGATGTCCGCGATGATCATCTTGGGGTCGCGCGACCAGTAGGCGAGCGTGACGCCCAGCTCGAACGACGCGAACTGGATCAGGATCGCGAAGGCGTGGGCCAGGGGGAGGAAGAGGTACGACGTGTCGCCGGGCTCGAGCACTGCCTGCTCGACCACCGCGTCGGTGATCGCGCGGTAGTTGGCGTGCGTCAGCAGGCAGCCCTTCGGCGGGCCGGTGGTGCCCGACGTGTAGATGTAGAGGCACATGTCGTCGGGCGTGACGGCCTCGTAGCGGGCCTTCCATTCCTGGGCGTCCCGGCCGCGCCCGCGCTCGCGCAGCTGGTCGAGCGTGAGGGCGTCGCCCAGGTCCGCGTCGCCCGGCTCCATCACGATCACGTGCTCCAGCTCGGGGCAGTCGTCCTCTACCGCCTGGATCTTGGCGAGCTGCTCGCCGTCCTCTACGAACACCGCGCGGGAGTCCGAGTGGTGCAGGACGTATTGGCACTCCTCGGGGGAGTTCGTCTGGTAGATCGTGACGAGCGTCGCGCCGGCGGTGAGGATGCCGAAGCAGGCCTCGGTCCACTCGGGTCGGGTGTGGGCGAGGATCGAGATCTTCTCGCCCGGCTCGATGCCCAGGTCGATCAGCCCGAGCGCCGTCTCCTTGACGGCCTCACCCAGCGCGGCGTAGGAGACGTCCTTCCACTCGTCGCCGACCTTGAAGCGCTGCGCGGCGTTGTCGCCGTGGCGCTCCACTGCCAGCGGCAGCAGGTCGGCGATCGTCTTCGATCCGGTGCCGGCCGCCTTGGCCGTGGCGCCGGCCGTTACTGCTTCCATCGTGTCTCCCTCCGAGTCCGCGGTGCAGGCGGACTCTAACGGGAGACGGGCGAGCTAGGCCCTCGCGAGTTCCTTCCTCTGCGCAGCCTCCTTGACGCTGCTGAGAAACAAGGTCTTGTCGATCCTTCCCTGGAAGATCGGCACCCCGAGCTCCATGCACTTCGCGATGACTTCGCGGCGGTGCATTCCTGCCTCCCTACCGAGCTCCGTGGGCGTCAGGTGGATCGCCATGTACTACTCCTCCTCGTCCGAGTGTGAGCCTGTCTTGGAGGGTATCGGGTGCCGGGGCGGAAGCAAGCCGTTCTCCCGCAACTTGCGCTAGATCGGGTTCGGGATGTCCACGAAGGCGTGCTTCACGCCGAACCTCTCCGAAACGAGGTCGCCGAGGCGGCGGATTCCGAACGTCTCCGTGGCGTAGTGGCCGCCCGCGATGAAGTGCACGCCGTTCTCGCGCGCGTCGGCCATGACATGCTCCGCGGTCTCGCCTGTGAGGAACGCATCCAGGCCGTGGGCGATCGCCTCGTGGAAGTTCCCCTGCGCGCCGCCCGACACGACTCCGACGCTGTGGACCGTGTCCGGCCCGGCCTCCCACACGAACGGCTCCTGCCCGAACGCCACGGCGCAGCGGCGCCGCAGCTCGGCGAACGGGATGCCCTCGGCCGAGCGCCCCACGAACCCGATCGACCGGCCCTTGTGCTCCGCCAGCGGCTCCGACCGCTCGAGCCCGAGCATCGCGCAGATCAGGGCGTTGTTGCCCACCTCGGGATGGGCGTCGAGCGGCAGGTGGTACGCCGCGAGCGAGATGTCCGCGTCGAACAGGATCTTCAGCCGCTCCTTCATCGCCGGCCCGAGCGCGCGCGGATGGAAATCCCAGAACAACCCGTGATGGCAGAGCACGAGCTCGGCGCCCGCCTCGGCGGCCTGCTCGAACAGGTCACGCTGCGCCGAGACGCCGGTAACCACCAGCGACACCTCCTCGGCGCCCGGCACCTGAAGGCCGTTGGGCCCGTAGTCGGTGAACGAGTCGATCTCGAGCAGCTCGTCGAGGTAGGCCACGATCTCGTCCCGGCGCGCCATGGGCGACGAGAGGATTGCACGCCGCAGCGGTGTCGGACCTCGTGATCTGGGGTACATACCTCAGTGCGGGAAGGATCGATTAGGCAGGGGTGAAGCAAGGATGATCGCCACGCGTTCAGGCGGCACCGATCGCGACCTCGTGGAAGCGGTCCGGGCCGGGGACGACACTGCATTCGAGGAGCTGTACCGGCGCTACCAGCCGCGCATCGCCGCCTATGTGCGGAAGATGGTGCGCGACCCGGCACGCGCGGAGGACCTCGCCCAGGACGCTTTCTTCGCGGCCCTGCGCCGCATGCGCGCGACCGACGCCGAGATCGCCTTCAAGCCCTGGATCTTCGAGATCGCCCGAAACGCGACGATCGACCACTGGCGCCGGGCGAGCCGCGCCGAGGAGGTCTCGGTCGAGGAGCACGGCGGGCTGCGCCCGTCCGACCGCGCCAGGCTGACCGGCGCCGCCGGCCCGGACTCGGCGCTGGCCGACAAGGAGCGCTTCGAGCATCTGCGCGGGGCTTTCGACGAGCTGTCCGAAGTCCACACCCGGATCCTCGTGCTGCGCGAGCTCGAGGGCCTCTCGTACCGCCAGATCGCCGAGCGGCTCGACCTCACCGAGTCGTCAGTGCAGAGCGCCCTGTTCCGCGCCCGCCGGCGGCTCGAGAGCGAGTACACCGACATCTCGGAGGGGCGCCGCTGCGTCGCGATGCGCGCGGTGATGGGGCGCATGGCTGAGGGGCTCCACGACCGGCGTGAGGTGGCCCGGCTGGCCCGCCACGCGCGCCGTTGCCACGTCTGCCGGCGCCGGGCGCGCGAGCTCGGGGTCGGCCTCGTTCCGCCGCTCTCCCGCCTGCGGCGCAGGGCCGCGGCGCTCCTGCCGCTGCCGCTGGTGCCCCGTCGCGGCGCCGCCGCCTCGAGCGGGGCCGCCGGCGGCGGCGAGGGCTCGGGCGCGCTGACCGGCCTGCTGCCGGCCGGCGCCGACGTGGGCGCCGTCGTGGCCGAGCGGGCCGTGGCGATCGTGGCGGCTGCCGCCATCGCCGGCACGGGAGCGATCACGCTGGGCGGGGACCAGCCCGTCGGCCCGCGCGAGCCCCTGCGGGCGCCCGAGGTCGAGCAGCAGCGCACCAACGAGTCCGGGACGGAAAGGGACTCCGGCCGCTCCCCGGCCGCGCGCAGCCACCGCCGTCCGGGTGGTGGGACCGGGGAGGCCGGCCGGCCGGCGCCCGGAGGGGCGCTGCCCGGCGGGCCCGCGGAAGATGCACGGCCCGAGTTGGACGGTGCGGGCGCGTCCGCCGGCGCGAACGCCCCCGATGTCCCCGGCGCCGTCCGCGACCCTGACCGTCCGGCCGCCGGCTACGGCGTCCCGCTCCCAACGCTCCCGGAGGTGCCGCGGCCGGTCGGCGGCGCGCCGCCCCTGCCCTCCGGCGACGCTCCGAGCCTGCCCGAGCCGGCGGCCCCGCCGAGCGTCGAGGTGCCCCAGGCCGAGCTGCCCCAGGCGCCCGAGGCGCCGCTCGAAGCTCGGGGCGCGGAGGCGGCGCCGCCGGCCCCGGCCGAGCCGCCCGCGGTGCCGAACCTGGCGCCGGTGGACGCCGGCGTGCAGCCCGGCGCCGTCACGTCGATCGGCGCGGGGTAATCTGCGCGCCGATGGGCGCGAAGCCGAGCCCCGCCGCCGGGGACGACTCCTTCCTCGAGGGGCTCATGGACACGAGCCTCTACTCGATGGGGGCCTACTTCTCCGACCAGCACCCGGACCTCGTGGACGAGGTGATCGCCGAGAGCGAGGCGATCGAGAGCGCCGGGCTGCGCGTCTACGCGGACGAGCACGACATGACGATCGAGTCCTGCTACGAGGCGCTCCTGACCGGTCTTGCCGTCCGGTATTACAACGCCGTCGCTGCCTAGCCCTGGTCGAGCTCGACCAGGTGGCGGAACGCGTGCTCGTCGCCACCGCGTGGAGGGAGCGCCCATCATCGCGAGGTTAGACGTGTGCAAGGGTCCGAACTCATCGCTCCGCTGCGCCTCCCCGATCCCTGCCTCGTCGTACTCGTGGGCGCCACCGCCGCCGGCAAGTCGCGCTGGGCGAGCGAGTGGTTCCATCCCGACCAGGTCGTCTCGTCGGACCGGTTGCGCGCCGTGGTCGGGGCGGGCGAGCGCGACCAACGTGCCAGTCGCGACGCGTTCGAGGTACTCGAATTGATCGTCGACAAGCGGCTGCGCCGGCGCCTCACCACCGTGATCGACTCGACCGGCCTCGAGCCGGCGCGCCGCGGCGCCTGGCGCGAGCTCGCCGAGCGGCGCGGGGTCCCGGCCCACGCGGTGGTGTTCGACCCGCCCGCCGCGGAGGTCCGGGCACGCAACCGTGCCCGCGCGAGCCCCGTGCCGAGTAAGGTGGTCACCGCCCAGCTGCGCGAGGCTGAGACCGTGCTCGAGACTCTCGCCGCCGAGGGGTTCGCCGGCGTCCACCGCGCAGCCCCGGTTGACCTGGTTCCGCCCGCCTTCCTGACAGCCCTGGATGCCGCCGAGCGGCAGAAGGAGGACCCGATGACGCTCGAGTTCGGCCTGCAGGTGTCTCGCTTCGGATTTCCGGACCACCCGGCCGCCACCGCGACGGCGCTCGCGGAGGTGGCCCGCGCGGCGGAGGAGACCGGCTTCACCAGCCTCTGGGTGATGGACCACTTCCTGCAGATCCCGCAGGTCGGCCGGGAGTGGGAGGACATGCTCGAGAGCTACACGACGCTCGGGTACCTGGCCGGCGTCACGGAGCGCATCCGGCTCGGGACGCTCGTCACCGGCATCACCTACCGAAACATCGCCCACCTGGGGAAGATCGTGGCGACGCTCGACGTGCTGTCAGGCGGCCGGGCGATGTGCGGGATAGGCGCGGCCTGGTTCGAGCGCGAGCACGAGCTGTACGGATGGGACTTCCCGCCCCTCGCGGAGCGCTTCGACCGGCTCGAGGACGCGCTGGAGCTGCTGCCGCTCCTGTGGGGTCCCGGCTCGCCGCGCTTCGAGGGGCGAACGCTGACGGTGAGCGAGGCCGTGTGCTACCCGCGGCCGCTGCAGGAGAAGGTGCCGATCATGGTGGGCGGGTCGGGCGAGAAGCGGACGCTGCGGCTCGTGGCCCGTCACGCCGACGCATGCAACCTGGTCGGCGACGTGGACAGGGTGCGTCGCAAGCTCGCCGTGCTGCGGGAGCACTGCGAGGCCGAGGAGCGCGACCCGGCCACAGTCGAGGTCACGCATCTGGCGCCTGCCCGGGTGGTGGCCTCGCTCGGACGCGCGTGAGGGCTCCGGGGCAGCGACCGCCGACGAGCACGTGGGGCGCTACCGGGAGTTGGCGGAAGCCGGTGTGGAGACCGCGATCGTCGGCCTGTCCGACGCCGAGGGCGCCGAATCGGTGCGCCGCTTCGGCGAGGTGATCGCGGCCTTCGGCGGCGGGAACGGGCGCAGGCCCGGCTGATCTCGCACGCGAAAGGGCCCTCCGGCTGGAGGGCCCTTGCGCTGGGGATAGGGTGGAGCTAGTCCGTGCTGAAGCCCGGGCCCCTGGTGCCTTCCTCGGGGCCGCCGTCGTAGCGGGCCTCGGGGGCCACCGGGGAGCTGAGCTGACCGCGGGTGCCCTCCTCGGGGCCGCCGTCGTAGCGGGTGCCGGGGATCACCGGCGCGGTGTTCGGGATGTCAGTCGCGCCATCCAGCCTGCGGGTGGGCGCGGGCCCCGAGAAGTCCCGGCCGGCGCCGGGGTTGACGGCCTCTGGGCTGGGGGTCGGGTAGGCGGGCAGCGGGGTCGGCACCACCGGGGCCGCCTGGACGGCGCTCGCGGGTCCGGCCTCGTTGTCGTCGTTCGCGACGATCACGAGCGCGATCGTCATCCCGACGAGGGCGACCATCGCGACGGCGAGCAGCGCTCGCACCAGGTTGAAGTGGGAGCGAAGAACGACCGCCGGGTGCTGCTTGGGAATTGCATGTCCCATGATTGCCTCCTGTTCGCGGTCGGTGCCTTTGGTGGGCCCCGCCCGGGTTTGGTGTTGCGGCGATACTCCGGGCGGGCGGTTGCTGCGCGGTGACGTGGCGGTAACAGCCCGGCAACTGCGCTTGGCGGGGGCGGCTGGCTGCGGTACGTTGGTCTTGGACTGGCCCCTAGGTCCGCTGCTCGCATGGACTTCCGCATTCTTGGCCCGCTCGAGGCTCTCGACCGTGGCCAGCCCGTTCCGCTCGGCGGCACCAAGCGCCGGGCCGTGCTGGCCCTCCTGCTGCTGCACGCAAACGAGACGCTCAGCACCGACCGGCTCATCGACGAGCTGTGGGGCGACCAGCCGCCTGCGTCCGCGGCGAAGACCGTCCAGGTCCACATCTCCCGGCTGCGCAGGGCGCTGCTAGCCGCCGGCGAGACCGATCTTGTGCTCACGCGCGAGCACGGCTACGAGCTTCTCCTCGATCCCGAGCGCATCGACGCGCGTCGCTTCGAGCGCCTGGTGGCCGAGGGCAGGGCCGGGCTTTCCGCGGGCGACCCGGAGGGCGCCCTCACCGCGCTCGAAGAGGGGGTTTCCCTGTGGCGCGGCCCGCCGCTTGCCGACCTCGCGTACGAGCCGTTCGTGCAACCGGAGGCCGCGCGGCTCGAAGACCTGCGCGTAACCGCTCTCGAGGCGCTGGTCGAGGCCAAGCTGGCTGTGGGGCGCCACACGGAGGTGATCGGGCAGCTGGAGAACCTAATCGCCGAGTACCCCTACCGCGAGGCCCTCCGGGGCCAGCTGATGCTCGCCCTATATCGCGCCGACCGGCAGGCCGACGCGCTTCAGGTCTACCAGGACACGAGGAGGCATCTCGTCGAGGAGCTGGGGATCGAGCCCGGCGAGCGGCTGCGAGAGCTCGAACGCGCGGTGCTCGCCCAGGACCCGGATCTTGCGGGGCCGGTGCTCGCTCCACCGCCCGGCCGCGCAATCGAGGCTCCGCCCGGCGGGCGCGGACCGCCGCCGGCGGACAGCAACGGCGAGATCGAGCCGGCGCCTTCCGACACCGACCGACGCGGCGGCACACGCCGGCTCGTGAGCATCGTCTTCGCCGACCTCGTCGGATCGACGGGTCTCGCCGAGCGGCTCGACCCGGAGACGCTGCACGGGCTCCTCGATCGCTACTCGGAGATGTGCGGGGCGGTGATCGAGCGCCACGGCGGCACGGTCGAGGGATTCATCGGCGACGCGGTGGTGGGGGTGTTCGGGCTTCGGAGGCTGAACGAGGACGACGCCCTGCGAGCCGTCCGGGCCGCCGTGGAGTTGCGCGAGGCCTGCGAGGCGCTGAGCGCCGAGCTCGAGCGCGTGCGCGGTGTCGAGATCTCCATGAAGTTGGGAGTCGAGTCCGGCGAGGTGTTCCTGAGCGCCGGCGCGCGGCGGGCGCCGTTCGCGGTGGGGGACGCCTACAACGTCGCCTCCCGGCTCGAGGGGACCGCGCCCAGCGGCGAGATCCTGCTGGGCGAGAACGTGTACGAGCTGGTCCGGGACAGCGTACGCGCCGAGCGCCTGGAGCCGCTGGTCCTGAAGGGGCGAACCGGCAGGGTGCAGCCGTGGCGGCTTCTCGACTTGGACGGGGACGGCGCCGCGCGGCCCCTGACGGTCAGGAGCCGGTTCGTCGGACGCGAGCGGGAGCTCGAAACGCTCCGCGCGGCCTACGCTCGCGCACTGGACGAGGAGGCCTGTCAGGCCGTGGCAATCGTGGGGCCGGCCGGAATCGGCAAGTCGCGTCTTGCTTTCGAGCTCGTGTCGGAGCTGGAGGACGAGGCCACGGTGGCTGTCGGGCGCTGCCTCTCATATGGCGAGGGGGTCGCCTACCGCCCCCTTGCCGAGATCGTCCAGCGGCTCGGGGATAGCGACCCGAGCGAGTGGCTCGACGAGGTCCTCGAGGGTGACGAGCAGGCCGCGCGGCTGGTCCTGTCCGCGATCGGTCTGTCGGACCGGCCGGCCCAGTCCGAGGAGATCCACTGGGCCGTCCGAAGGCTGTTCGAGCGGGTCGCCGGCCGGCGCCCCCTCGTGATCTTCGTCGAGGACGTCCACTGGGCGGAGCCGGCTCTGCTCGATCTCCTCGACTACCTCGTCGCGTTCTCGAGCGGGCCCCCGATCCTGCTGGCATGCCTGGCTCGTCCCGAGTTCCTGGAGACACGCCCCGCCTGGGCCGGAAGACTGCCGGGGCGATCGCTGGTGGTGCTGGATGCGCTCTCGGATGCGGACGCCCGCCAGCTCGTCGAAGACGCGGGGGGCGCCGATGCAGTCGAGCCGGGCACGGCCGTCCGGATCGTGAAGACAGCCGAGGGCAACCCGCTCTTCCTCGAGCAGTTGGCGGCGGTCGGCGCCGGGAACGGCGAGGGCGGCCTTCCCTCGACCATTCAGGCGGTGCTCGCCGCACGCATCGACCGTCTCGAACCCGAAGAGCGGGCGGTGATCGAGCACGCCTCGGTCGAGGGCCGCATCTTCCACGTCGGCGCGGTGGCGGAGCTGCTCGGCCAGGGCCCTCCCGCGGGAATCGCCCCGCCCCTGGTCTCCCTGGTCCAGAAGCAGCTGATCCGGCCCGACCGGTCCGACCTCCCGGGGGAGGACGCGTTCCGATTCGCTCACGTGCTCATTCGGGAGGCCGCCTACCAGGGCGTGCCGAAGCAGCGGCGTGCGGAGCTCCATGAGCGGATGGCGCGCTGGCTGGAGCATGTCCCGGCGCCTCGGGACGAGAGGGTGGGGTATCACCTCGAAGAGGCCTACCGCCACCTGGCCGAGCTAGGGCGTACGGGCGAACGCGAGCGAGCGCTGGCCGCCGAGGCGGCGGAGCGCCTCTCGGGGGCCGCTGAAGCCGCGCTTCTCCGCGGCGATCCGGTGGCCGGAGCACGCCTCCTCGAGCGGGCGGAATCGCTCCTGGACCGGGACGATCCCGCGCGCGCGGAGCTCATGCCCGCGCTCGGCGCCTCGCTGTTCGAAGCGGGCCGTATCGCCGACGCCGCTCGCGTGCTGGACGAGGCGATCGCCCGAGCTCCGGGACCGCGCCTGCTTGCACGCGCGCAGCTCGAGCGAGAGCTCGTGCGCTTCGAAACGGAGCCGAGTGCCGGAGCCGAGCAGGCGCGGCGTGTCACAGACACGGTCCTGCCGGTGCTGGAGCGTGAGCGGGATGAGTACGGGCTGAGCCGGGTATGGCTGCTGCGCGGCCAGCTCGATTGGAACGCGGGACGCGTGGAAAGCGCCGACGGGGCATGGCGCGAGGCCGCGAATCGGGCCCGCCACGCGGGCGACCAGCACGAGCTGTTCGAGGTCGTCGGGTGGCGCGCGCTGGCGGCCGGGCTCGGTCCGACTCAGGTCGATGAGGCGATCCGGCGTTGCGAGGGGTTCGGCGAGCTCGTTCGGGCGAGCCCGTTCGCCACGGCGTCGGCACTCAACCCACTGGCCTTGCTGCACGCGATGAAAGGCGATTTCGAGGTCGCGGAACGGCTTCTCGACCAGGCGAGCGGGATCCTTCGCGAGCTCGGCGGCCTCTACGCCGGCGTGTCCCATCTCGAGGCATGGGTCAGGTTGCTGGCCGGGCAGCCCGCGCTCGCGGAGGTGCGGCTACGCGCAGATGTCGAGACGCTGACCTCCATGGGCGGGGGTGGCGCGCTCTCGACCAGCACGGCCCTGCTCGCCCAGGCCGTCCTCGCCCAAGGGCGCTTGGACGAGGCGGGGGAGCTCTGCCGAGCGGCCCAGGAGATCGCGGCGACCGAGGACGCGATGACGCAGATGATCTGGCGCGGCGTGCAGGCCAAGGTCCTTGCGCGCGAAGGCCGCTGCGACGAGGCCGAGGTCCTCGCACGCGAGGCGGTCGCGCTCGGCGAAGCGACCGACTTGCTGTCACATCGCGGCGACGCGCTGCTCGATCTGGCCGAGGTGCTGCGGACCTGCGCACGCACGGAAGGCGCGGATCATGCGGCCCGCGAGGGCCTGGAGATGTATGAGCTCAAGGGCAACGCTGCCGCGGCCGCACGGGCGCGTTCGTTACTCAGCCGACGACCAGGAGGTACGTAATGCCAGCCAGGCCGAACTTCACAGACGCCCGCATCATCGGCGACAACGTGCGGGTGGAGGGGAGATCGGATCCCGACGATCCCGATCTCGCCGACATCCTCGACATCCGGGTGGTCCTGGTGCAGGGCGAGCGGATGGCGAGCAAGTCCGTGGAGGAGATCTCCGAGGTGTGGCACGCCGAGCTCCCGGTGAGCGACGCGGCGGCCCCGGGAGAGTTTGGCACCGGCGGCGCGGTTGCCTTCGGCGTCGAATCGCGGAGCGAGAACCTGCTGACGATCACATGGACCGAGACCGTGACCATCGAGTAGAGAGGGCCGCCCGGCACGGCTCGGCGGTTCCGCTCGGTCAGGACGTCGATCCCGGCGGCGGTCCGCCGCGGACACGGTTCGGGCAGATGTTTCCGTGCTTGAAGCAGAGCGATGTCGGCGTGGAGGTGCTCGAGGAGCTCGTCAAGTGGATGGAGGCCGACGACACCACCCGGCGCTCCGACAACCCCGACATCGCCGCCGGCTTCACCTATCTCGGGCAGTTCATCGACCACGACATCACGTTCGATCCGATGTCGAGGCTGGACAAGCGGGGCGACCCGAACTCGCTGGTCAACTTCCGCACCCCGCGCTTCGACCTCGACAGCGTGTACGGCTCCGGGCCCGCCGACCAGCCCTTCCTGTACGACCGGGACGCGGAGCCGGAGGGCACGAAGCTGCTCGTGGCGCACAACCCGGAGGGCTCCACGGTCCGGGACACCAACCTGCCGCGGGCAAGCTTGGATCTGCCGCGCAACGATCAGGGGCGCGCCCTCATCGGCGACGCCCGCAACGACGAGAACGTCATCGTCTCGCAGCTGCACCTTCTCTTCCTCCGCTTTCACAACGCCGTCGTCGATCGTCTCGCAGGCGAGGTACCGGAGGACGAGCTCTTCGACAGGGCGCGGGAACTCGTCCGCTGGCACTACCAATGGATCATCGTCCACGAGTTCCTGCCGGCGGTGGTGGGCGAGAAGATGGCGGGGCAGGTGCTGACGACCCCGGACGACGGCGGGCCCGCGACGGTTCACCTCGAGCACTTCGAGTGGCAGGACCAGCCCTTCATCCCCGTCGAGTTCTCAGGCGCGGCATACCGCTTCGGTCACAGCATGGTCCGCTCCGACTACGTCCTGCAGCGTCGCGTGCGCCGGGGAACGCGACTCTTTCCCGACCTGGCAGGGGTGACCTGGCTTCCGCAGCGGCTGGTGATCGACTGGGAGCGCTTCTTCGACCTGCCCGGCGTGGACGGAAAGCCGCAGGCCAGTCAGCTGATCAACACGACGATCGTCAAGCCGCTCAGGAGCCTGCCCGTGACCGGCAAAGCGCTGCCGCGCCTCAACCTGCAGCGTGGCTGGGCGCTCAGGCTGCCGTCGGCGCAGTCCGTGGCCGGTGCGATGGAAGCGCCCGTGCTGGACGACGAGGACCTGCGGCTCGACGAGACGGTTCCGCGCAAGGCTCGGGAGGAGCTCTTGCGCGCGACTCCGCTCTGGTTCTACGTCCTCCGCGAAGCGGAGAAGGGGCTCGACCTGGACGGCCGGCAGATCGGCGGCTCGCACCTCGGGGTCGTGGGTGGCCGGATCGTCGCGGAGGTGCTCGTGGGCCTGCTCGAGGGAGATCCGACCTCCTACCTGAGCCGGGATCCGGCCTGGCGGCCCGAGGAGCTCGGCACGAGAGGTACGTTCCGGATGGCCGACCTCGTGGAGATCGCGCAGGCAGGCTAGCCCGTGACGATGGGTTTTGGGCTTCTCCTACTCGGGTAGGACAGCGTCCGGCGCTCCGGGAGACTCTCGGAACGTCGCTGCCGCCGCTCGCCGACTACCGGGAGAGGAGTTCCGAAGATGTCGTTGCGCACCATTGCCACGCTTAGCGTGGCCGCCCTGATGCTCGCGGTCGTCCCAGTCGCAGAGGCTCAGACGCAGAAGAAGAAGCGGGGCCACTTCCAGATCACGACCATGCGGGTCTCGGACAGAACCGTGACCGCCGGCGAGAGGGTTCGTGTCGCGGGGCGCGTGCGAAACAGGGCGGGCCGGCGTGCCGCGAGCGCACGCCTGCGCTATTCGCTGCGGCGGACTCGTACGGCTCGCGGCGGCGTTCGTCTCGCCACGACTCGCGTGCGGCGAACGAACGGCGGGCGTTCTCGGCGCTATTCCAAGCGGGTTCGCGTCCCGGCCGGCACGCGGGCGCGGACGTACCGTCTGACCGCCTGCGTGCGCCGCGCCAGGACGAGGAGGGCGGACGCGTGCAAGCGCCGCCGGATGGTCGTGATCCGGGTCGTGCCGGCTCCCTCTACGGTCACGCCGGCCGACAACCGCTCGCCGTCCCAGAAGCTCCGTGACGCGATCACGGGCCAGGGCATGCTCTCGCACCTGCGTGCGTTCCAGGAGATCGCCGACAGCAACGGCGGCAACCGCGCCTCGGGCTTCCAGGGCTACGGCGGCTCGGTCCAGTACGTCCTCGGCGTGTTCCGCGCGGCGGGTTACAGCCCGACGACGCAGCTGTTCAACTTCGTCACCTTCCAGGAGCTCCGGACGCCGGTCCTCAGGGACGGCTTCGCCGACGGCGCAGACCTATACGCCACGAACCGAGTTCCAGACGATGACGTACTCGGCCAGCGGGGACGCGGACGGCGCACGATCACGCCGGTCGACCCGAACCTCAGTCCGACCCGGCGCAGCGCGTTTCGACGTCGGGCTGCGAGGCCGCCGACTTCGCCGGCTTCACGGCGGGTGACATCGCGCTGATGCAGCGCGGCAGCTGCCCGTTCGCCCAGAAGGCCACCAACGCCCAGACGGCCGGCGCGGCCGGCGCGGTCATCTTCAACTGGGCACCCCGGGCAACGAGGGCGTCGTCGCCGGAACGCTGGGCGAGACGGCGCAGGACGGCCAGCCCGTTCCGCCCGACATCGACGATTCCGGTGTCGGCACCTCCTACGCGATGGGCGACGGCTCGCGAGCGAGGACCGACCCGACCACCGGCCAGATCATCGTCGACGCCGAGAACGACCGACGCATGTCGACGAACGTGCTGGCGGAGACGCCGGGCGGAAACCCGAACCGCGTCGTGATGTTCGGCGGGCACCTGGACTCGGTCCCGGAGGGCCCGGGCATCAACGACAACGGCTCCGGCTCGGCGCTCGTCCTGGAGATGGCGGTGCAGATGCAGCGCCTCGGCATCCAGCCCGTGAACAAGATGCGCTTCGCGCTCTGGGGTGCGGAGGAGTCGGGTCTCGTCGGAGCGACTCGCTACATGGCGGCACTGTCGGATGAGGATTTCAACCGCCTCGCGGGATACCTCAACTTCGACATGCTGGGCTCGCCCAACCACGGTAAGTTCGTCTACGACGGCGACTTCTCGAACACCGCACCGCCGGCGACGGCACCGACCGTCAACGAAGGCGCGGCGCGGATCGAGCGCGAGTTCGTCCAGTACTTCGACTCGCAGGGCATCCCGACCGAGCCGACCGCGTTCGACGGGCGGTCGGACTACAAGCCGTTCCAGGACAACGGCGTGGCGTCGGGCGGTCTGTTCTCGGGGGCCGAGGTTGCGAAGACCCCGGCGCAGGCGGCGAAGTGGGGCGGCACGCCAGGGGTCGCGTTCGACCCCAACTACCACCAGGCGGGCGACACCATCAACAACATCGACACAGTTGGGATGGAGCAGCTTGCCGACGGCGGCGCCCATGTCGGGGCGGTCCTGTCGCACGACTCGGCCCTGCGTAACGTGGGCGGCGGAATGGCCGGACGTCAGCGGCGGAATGGCCGCGCCAAGGTCGTCCGGCGGCGGCGGCGCCGGCGCCCTGTGGTCCGGTCAGCCGCTGTCGGAGTGGCTCGGCTCACACCTGCGGCGCTAGCTGGGGCGAGACACCGGCATACGACTGGAGAGGGCGGCCGCGAGGCCGCCCTCCTCTGTCATCGGGCTGACTGGATTTGAACCAGCGACCTCTCCGACCCGAACGGAGCGCGCTACCAAGCTGCGCCACAGCCCGAACGGATCTAGGGTAGCGGCGTTGCCATACTGAGGTTGCGTGAGCGCCTGCCGATCGATGCTTGCCGTCGCGTTCGCGCTCGCTGCTCTCGCCGGTTGCTCCACGGACGACGAGGACGCGCCGACGGCCGAGCCGGGCGGGCAGGAGCCGACGGCAGAGGACGGCACCGCATCCGGCGAGCGGGGCTCTCCGGCCGAGCCCGCCCCGGCCGGTCGGCCGGTCCGGCTGCTCCTGCTCGGCCGCTTCAACCAGCCCACCTACATCGCCGCGCCGCGCGGTGACCGGCGCCGCCGCTTCGTCGTGCAGCGCGAGGGGAGCGTCGTTGTGGTCAACGGACGCCGCCGCTCGACCTTCCTCGACATCTCAGACCGCGTCACGACCGGCGGCGAGAGCGGCCTCCTGTCGATGGCGTTCGCACGCGACTACCGGAGTTCCGGGCGCTTCTTCGTCTACTACACCGACAACCAGGGCTTCATCCAGATCGACCAGTTCCGGCGCTCCGGCGACCCGAACCGGGCGGACCCGGCGTCGCGGCGCTCGGTGATGCGAGTGCCGCACACCCGCGCCAACCACAAGGGCGGGCAGCTCCAGGTCGGGCCCGACGGCATGCTCTACGCCGGCTTCGGCGACGGCGGCGGCGGGGGCGATCCCGACGAGAACGCCCAGAACCTCGGCCGCATCCTCGGCAAGCTGATCCGCATCGACCCGCGTCCGGACGGCGGCTATGACATCCCGTCCTCCAACCCGTTCCGCGGCCGCAGCGGCGCGCGCGGCGAGGTCTACGCGTACGGCCTGCGCAATCCCTACCGCTTCTCGTTCGACCGCCGCCGGGGGCACCTGACCGTCGGCGACGTCGGCCAGGACGAGGTCGAGGAGATCGACTTCGTGCCGGGCCGCGACGGCGGCCGCGCACCGACCGGGGGCGACAACTTCGGCTGGGACGCCTTCGAGGGCCGAAGCAGCTACGAGGGCGGCATGGCGCCGGGCCACGTCCCGCCGGTGATCCACCACGATCAGGGCGGCGGCTATTGCTCGATCATCGGTGGCTACGTGATCCGCGACCCCTCGCTGCGCGGCACCCGCTACTACGGCCGGTACGTGTACGGCGACCTCTGCAACCCGGCGCTGCGGCTTGCCTTCCTCAAGCGGCCGCGTGCCCCCAACCGCGCGAGCGGCCTGCGCGTGTCGGAGCTCGTCTCCTTCGGGGAGGACGGCCGTGGCCGCGTCTACGCGGTGTCGCTCTCCGGGCCGGTCTACCGCATCGGCCGCGGCTGACGGCGGGCCGGGAGCCGAGGGCGAGGCGCAGAGCTTCGTCTGCCTTGAGACGACGTACGACGTGCGAAGCTTGAGCCTCCCGACCGGATGGAGGCTCGCGCATGCGCTTCGAAGGTGTCGTCCCCGCCGTCCTGACGCCGTTCGACGAGGGCGGTGAGATCGACACGGGCGCGCTCGCCCGCAACGTCGAATGGCTGCTCGACTCGGGCGCGACGGGGTTGGTCGGCACCGGGACGATGGGAGAGGCGCAGAGCATGAACGCCGCCGAGCGCCGGCTCGTGATCGAGACGCTCGTGGAGGCGAGCGGCGGGCGCGCGACGGTCACGGCCGGAGTGTCGAGCGAGACGCCGGCCCGCTCGAGCGCTCTTGCGGCCGACGCCGCCGCGGCCGGAGCCGGCGCGCTCATGCTGCTCCCGCCGTTCGGCTACGAGGGCGACGCGCGCGAGATCGAGGCGTTCTACCGGACGGTGGCCGAGGCGACCGAGCTGCCGATCATGGCCTACAACAACCCGAAGGCGAGCGGCACGGACATGGCGCCGGAGCTGATCGCGCGGCTGGCCGAGATCGACGGGGTGGTTGCGATCAAGGAGTGCTCCGGCGACGCCCGCCGCCTCGCGGCGCTCCTGAACGCGACGGAGGACCTCGAGGTGCTCGTGGGCGGCGACGACTGGGCGCTCGAGGGCTTCTGCGCCGGCGCCACCGGCTGGGTCTCCGGTGTGGTCAACGTGGCGCCGCGCGAATGCGTGGAGCTGTTCCGGCTCTGCGCCGAGGGACGGCTGGACGAGGCGCGCGCCGTGTACGGGCGCATCCTTCCGCTCGCCCGGCTCGACATGCACCCCAAGCTCGTGCAGTTCTTCAAGGCCGGCATGGACCTCGTCGGCCGCGAGGGCGGTCCGTGCCGGCCGCCGCGGCTCGAGCTGACCGCCGACGAGCGGCGCCGCGTGGAGGAGGCGGTGGCGGCGCTCGGGGCAGGGGTCGCCGGGTGAGAGCGAGCCGCGTCTTCGCGGCCGTCGACTCCCATACGGAGGGCATGCCCACGCGCGTGATCACGGGCGGCGTCGGCCCCATCCCGGGCGCGACGATGCTCGAGCGCAAGCTCCACTTCGAGCGTCACATGGACGATCTTCGCCTGCTGCTGATGCGCGAGCCGCGCGGGCACGGGGCCATGTCGGGCGCCATCCTCCAGCCGCCCATCCAACCCGGCGCCGACTGGGGCGTCGTGTTCATCGAGGTCTCCGGCTGCCTCCCGATGTGCGGGCACGGCACGATCGGGGTCGCCACCGTGCTGGTGGAGACCGGCATGGTCGAGGTGAGCGAGCCGGAGACGGTGGTGAGGCTCGACACGCCCGCCGGACTGGTCGAGGCCCGGGTGGCGGTGATAGAGGGGCGCGCCCGCTCGGTCGCCCTTCGCAACGTGCCGTCGTTCCTGCTGGGCCGCGACCGCGAGGTTCGTCTGAACGGCGGCACGCTCACCTACGACATGGCCTTCGGCGGCAACTTCTACGCCATCCTGCCGGCCGAGGCCGCGGGGCTGGCGGTGGACCCGGCCCGCGGCGGCGAGCTGATCGAGCGTGGCCTGGAGCTGATGTCCGCGATCAACGATGCCGAGCGGCCCGTGCACCCGGCGGACGAGCGCATCGCGGGCTGCCGGCACGTGATCTTCACGGCGCCGGGCGAGGACGGCGCGCGCTCCCAGCGCAGCGCGACGTCGATCCATCCCGGCTGGCTCGACCGCTCCCCCTGCGGCACCGGCACCTCGGCCAAGCTGGCCGCGCTGCACGCGCGCGGCGAGCTCCGCGTGGGCGAGGAGTACGTGAACCGGTCGGTGATCGGCACGCGCTTCCGAGGCCGGATCGTGGCGGAGACGACGGTCGCCGGCCTTCCCGCGGTGGTGCCGGAGATCACCGGGCGGGCGTGGATCACGGGGATGGGACAGTACGTGGTGGACCCCGAGGATCCGTTCCCGGCGGGGTTCTCTCTCTGAGCCGGCGCGAGGCGGAGTGAGCTCGTACGACGCGGTGGTCGTGGGGGCCGGCATCGTCGGCTGCGCGTGCGCCTACGAGCTCGCTTCGCGAGGGATGTCGGTCTGCTTGGTCGATCGTGGTGCGGTCTCGGGTGGAACGACGGGGCTGGGGGAGGGGAACGTGTTGTGTTGCGACAAGCGCCCCGGTCCCGACCTGTCGCTGGCCGTGCCCGGCCTGGCCCTGTTCGACGAGATCGAGGAGCTGCTCGGGGAGGAGGCGGGGATCCGGCGCAAGGGGGCGCTGGTGGTGCACGCGGACGAGCCGGGCTGGGCGGCCGAGGCGGCGCGGCTGGAAGGGCTGCGGGCCGCGGGCGTGCGGTGCTCGCTGCTGTCGGCGGAAGAGGTGCGGGACGCCGAGCCTTCGCTGCGCGGTCCGCTGCTCGGGGCGTCCTGGTTTCCGGACGATCTGCAGTGCGCGCCGCGGGCCATTGCTGGGGCGTTGGCGCGGCTCGCCTCGGCCCGCGGCGCCGTGGTTGAGACCGGCCGTGAGGTGCTTTCGATCGTGCTGAACGGCAGCAATGAAGGGGAGCCCGAGCCGCCGCTTCGCAAGGGGGTCCGGCACGTTGCGGCGGATATGTCGCCGCTTTGTGTTGAACCCCCTCGGGTCGAGGGCATCACCACGCCCGACGGACCTCTCTTTGCTGCCGTTGTCGTGCTTGCCTGCGGCGCCTGGAGTGCGGAGCTCGCCGCCACCGCCGGGCTCACGTTGCCGGTCGAGCCCCGCAAGGGGCAGCTGGTGCGGTTGGAGCACCGGCCCGACTTCCTCCGTCACAAGGTGATCGACGGCGGCTACATGGCCGCGGTCGAGAGCGAGGATGCCGGGCTACAGGTGAGCACCGTCATGGAGACCACGCTCGACGGCCACGTGCTCGTCGGCTCGAGCCGCGAGCGGCGCGGGTTCGGCCTGTCCGTGAACCCCGCGGTCACGAACCTCCTCCTTACCGCTGCCGTTCGCCTCGCGCCCGGCATCGCCGACCTGACGACCGACGCCGCCTGGGCCGGCCTGCGCCCCTGGCTCCCCGGCGGCCTCCCCGCCATCGGTCCCACCAAGGCCGCCGAGGGCCTGTTCGTCGCCACGGGCCACGAGGGCGCCGGCGTGGCGCACGGGCCGATCACCGGCCGGCTGATCGCTCAGGCCATCGCGGGCGAGCCGATGGACCTCGACCTGGCCCCCTTCGACCCCGACCGCTTCAGCCCAGGTTGACCCAGACCGTCTTGTTCTCGAGGTAGGCGCTCAGGCCCTCGCGGCCGTGCTCGCGCCCCACCCCGCTGGCCTTGAAGCCGCCAAACGGCGCCGAGGGGTCGCCCGCGCTCCAGGTGTTCACCCAGATGTCGCCGGCGCGCAGCAGCGCGGCCAGCTTGTGCGCCTTTGACAGGTCGCGCGTCCAGACCCCGGCGGCCAGGCCGTAGTCGGTGTCGTTCGCGCGGCGCGCCACCTCCTCGATCGAGTCGTACGGGAGCGCCACGAGCACGGGGCCGAAGATCTCCTCGCGCGCGATCGTGAGGTCGTCGCTGGTGGCGCTGAACAGCGTGGGCTCCACGAACCAGCCGTCGCCCTCCCGCGCCCCGCCGCCCGTGACGAGCTCGGCCCCCTCGGACTTGCCCGACTCGATGTAGCCCAGCACGCGCTCCTCCTGCTCCGCGGAGATGAGCGGGCCCATCTGGGTCGAGGGGTCCAGTCCCGGCCCGATGCGCGCCTTCCCGGCCGCCTCCACGAGCGCGCCGACCACGTCGTCGTACTGGTCGCGCTGCACGAACAGCCGCGAGCCGGCGTTGCAGGCCTGGCCGGTGTTGTAGTAGATCGCCTGGTAGGCGCCCTTGACCGCCACGTCGAGGTCGGCGTCGGGCAGGATGATGTTGGGCGACTTGCCGCCGAGCTCCAGCGTCACCCGCTTGAGCGCCCGGCCCGCCTTCGCGCCGATCTCGCGTCCCACGACGGTAGAGCCGGTGAACGCGATCTTGTCCACGTCGGGGTGGTCGACCAGCGCGGCACCCGTCTCGCCGTCGCCGGCGATCACGTTCAGCACGCCCTCCGGCATGCCCGACTCGAGCGCCAGCTCACCGAGGCGCAAAGCTGTCAGCGGCGTCTGCTCGGCCGGCTTCAGCACGATCGTGCAGCCCGCCGCCAGCGCCGGGGCGATCTTCCAGGCCGCCATCAGCAGCGGGAAGTTCCACGGGATGATCTGGCCGCAGACGCCCACGGGCTCCTTGCGCGTGTAGCAGTGCATGTTCGGCTGGGCGACCGGCAGCGTCTCGCCGGCGATCTTGGTCGGCCAGCCGGCGAAGTAGCGCAGGTGCTCCACGGCGAGGGGGACGTCCACGCGCTTGGCCAGCTTCACCGGCTTTCCGTTGTCGAGCGACTCCAGCTCGGCGAGCTCGTCCGCGTTCGCCTCCAGCGCGTCGGCCAGGGCCAGCATCGCCCGCGTGCGCGCGGCGGCCGGGATCCCGCTCCAGCGGCCGTCGTCGAACGCCTCGCGCGCCGCGCGCACGGCGCGGTCCACGTCCTCCGCGCCCGCGTAGGCCACCGCCGCGATCGTGCGGCCCGTGGACGGGTCGAGCGTGTCGAAGGTGCGCCCGTCGGCCGCCTCCGGCCGCTCGCCGCCGATCAGGAGGCGGTGCGGCCCGGCGGCGAAGGAGCGGGCGGGGTCGGAGAGGACGTCGGGAAGGGTGGCGGTGCTCATGGGCCGGAAATCTACGCTCGGAGCTCAGTCGGTGAAGCGGAGCTCCACGCCGCCGAGCGCCTCGAGCTCGAGCCGCACCGTGTCGCCCGCCCCTGCCCGGTGCGGCGGCGCCAGCACCCCGGTGATGATGCGGTCGCCGGGCCGGAGCTGCTCGTCCTCCTCGGCCAGGCGCCCGGCCACCGCGTCGACCATCTCGGCGAGCCGTGCGCCGCTGTGCTCGGCGCCGAACGAATGCTGCTCCTCACCGTTCACGAGGATGCGCCCCGCGCCAGGGGCGTCCGTGTCCACCCGGGGGCCGAAGGCCACCGCGCGGTGGAAGATGTTCCCGGCCAGGATCGTGTCCACGTCCTGCGACAGGTCGGGCGGGTCCGCCAGCTCGAGAGCGGGGAGGAGGGCGACGATGGAACGGGCGTCGTCACCGAGCTCAACCGCGACCTCCGACTCCACCACAACCTCTCCCTGGTCGCCTAACGACCACTTCGCCTCGTCCTCGAGAAGCGTGTCGGTGGTCAGAAAGCCCGCGATCGGCCCGTCGATGCCGAGCTTTCGCTGGAACTCGGGCAGGTTGAACCCGACCTTCCAGCCAATCGGCTCCGCAGTCTGCGCGAGGATCTCGCGACGCCGCATGAGGAGGGCTGCCATGCCGGCGCTCACGGAGTCATCACGATCTTGAGCGCCTCCCGCCGGTCGTACACCGCGTAGGCGTCCGCGGCCTCGGCGAGCGGCATGTGATGGGTCACGAGCGGGGTGGGGTCGAGCACACCGGCGGCCATCATGGCAAGAACCCGGTCGACGTGGCCGATCACGTTCGCGTGCCCTGTCTTCAGCGTCAGCGCCTTGATCCACACGATCCCCATGTGGACCGGCACGCGCTCGGCGTACACGCCGATCGCCGCGACCGTGCCGGCCTTACGCGTAACGCGCGCGGCCAGCTCGAGCGCGTCGGGGTGGCCGACGGCGTCGATCGCGGCGTCCACGCCGCGGCCGCCGGTGGCGGCCTTGACCGCCGCGCGCGGGTCGTCCTCGGTCAGGTGCACGGCCTCGGCGCCGAACTCGCGCGCGATCCCCAGGCGCTCCTCGACGGTGTCGATCGCGATCACCTTGGCGGCGCCCGCGGCACGCGCCGCCTGGACCGCGCAGAGGCCGACCGGTCCAAGGCCGAGCACCGCGGCCGAATCGCCCGGCCGGATGCCGGCCTGGTCGACGGCGTGCCAGCCGGTGCCCATCACGTCGCCGGCGAACAGCGCGGCGTCGTCTGTCATGCCCTCCGGGACGCGACGCAGCGTGAGGTTCGCGTGCGGCACCAGCACCAGCTCGGCCTGCGCGCCCTGCAGCGAGCCGAGCGTCTTGCCGTGGCCGAACACGCGACCCTCGTCGCACTTGTGGAAGTCGCCGCGGCGGCAGAAGAAGCAGTTCCCACAGGCCGAGCAGTAGCAGCCCAGCACGCGGTCGCCCTCGGCCACCCCGGTCACGCCCTCGCCCGCCGCCACCACCGTCCCGACGAACTCGTGGCCGAGCGTGAAGCCGGGCTCGATCACCACGCGGCCGTGGTAGATGTGCAGGTCCGAGCCGCAGACCCCGGTGGCCTCTACGCGCACGATCGCGTCGTCGCGCGCGAGCAGCTCGGGCTCGGGTCGCTCCTCGACCCGAACCTCTCCGGGCGCCTGGAAGGTGACCGCCTGCATGCGCGAGCGGACGGTATAGGTTCCCGCCCATGATCCACGCGTTCGTGCTGATCAAGGCGGAGCGGGAGGCGATGCACTCGCTCGGCGGCAAGCTCGCCGACGTGGAGGGCGTCACGGAGGCCTACTCGATCACCGGGGAATGGGACTTCGTGGCGATCATCCGCCTGCGCCACGCCGAGGAGCTCGCCGAGCTCGTGACCGGCCGGCTGTCGCGCATCCGCGGCATCCGCGAGACGCACACGATGGTCGCGTTCGAGGTCTTCTCCGAGCACGACCTCGAGGCCATGTTCTCGATCGGCGCCTGAGGGTGCCCCCACCCTTCTTCGAGCGGGACGGCGACCGCTTCGTCCCCACCGCCTCCACCCGCGGGCCGTGGGACCCGGACGCCCAGCACGCCGGTCCGCCCGCCGCCCTGCTGGCCCGGGCGATCGAGCGCTGCGAGCCGCGCGACGGGATGCGGGTGGGGAGGATCACCTGCGAGATCCTCAGGCCGGTGCCGCTCGAGCCGCTGACGGTGGAGGCGAGCGTGGTGCGCCCCGGCCGCAGCGTCGAAATGCTCGAGGCATCGCTTTCAGGCCCCGCCGGCGAGCTGATGCGAGCGCGGGCGTGGCGCATGCATGTCGGCGAGCACGAGCTGCACCTCGACCAGGAGGAGCGGCCGGCTGGCCCGGAGCAGGGAAGCCCGAGCGACTTCCCCGGCGCCGGCCACGACTTCGGCTATCACGAGGCGATGGAGTACAGCTTCGTCCGCGGGGGTTGGAGGCAGCCGGGTCCCGCAACGGTCTGGATGCGAATGCGCGTGCCGCTCGTGGCAGGCGAGGAACCGGGTCCGCTCGAGCGGGTGCTCGTGGCCGCCGATTCGGGCAACGGCGTGAGCGCCGCCCTCGACTGGCGCACCCACCACTTCATCAACACGGAGCTGACCGTCCACCTGCTGCGGCTGGCCGAGGGCGAGTGGGTCTGCCTCGACGCCGTGACCCGCGTGGACGGCCTCGGGCTGGCCGAGACGACGCTCTGGGACGAGGGCGGGCGCATCGGCCGCGCCGCCCAGACATTGCTCGTGAGGCGCCGGATCGAGGAGGATTGACGACGTGACCGGACCCGTGCTCATCACCGGCTGCTCGACCGGCATCGGGCGGGCCACCGCCGAGCGGCTCGCGCGCGCCGGCATGACCGTGTACGCCAGCGCCCGGCGGCCCGAGTCGATCGAGGACCTGAAGGGCGCCGGCTGCCGCACGCTGGCGCTCGACGTGACCGACGAGGACTCGATGCGCGCGGCTGTGGAGGAGGTCGAGCGGACGGAGGGCGCCGTCGGCGCGCTGGTCAACAACGCCGGATACAGCCAGAGCGGCGCCGTGGAGACCGTGGCGCTCGGCGAAGTACGCCGCCAGTTCGAGACCAACGTCTTCGGCCTGCTGCGGATGTGCCAGCTCGTGCTGCCCGGCATGCGCCGCGAGGGTCGCGGACGGATCGTGAACGTCAGCTCGATGGGCGGCAAGCTCACCTTCCCGGGCGGCGGGATCTACCACGCGACCAAGCATGCGGTGGAGGCGCTGTCGGACGCGATGCGTTTCGAGGTGCGCGGCTTCGACGTTGACGTGGTGGTGATCGAGCCCGGCCTGATCAGGACGCGCTTCGGGGAGGCCGCGGTGGCCTCGGTGCCGCGGGAGGAGGAGGGCCCGTACGGCGAGTTCAACGCGGCGGTCGCCGCCGCCACGGCACGCGTGTACGACGGGCCCCTGGGCCGGCTCGGCGCCGGGCCGGAGGCGGTGGCGAAGGTGATCGAGCGGGCGCTGACGGCGGACCGCCCGCGCACGCGGTACAAGGTCACGGCGTCGGCGCGGGTGCTGATGGCGCAGCGCTCGCTGCTCCCGGACCGGGCCTGGGACGCGGTCGTGGGAACCTCCTTCCCGCGGCCGGGCCGTAAATGATGCCGCAAGCAGCCGGCTCGGCCGGCTGCGCAAGGATCGCAATAATGCCGCGGCGATGCCCTACTTCAAGGATGCCGACGAGGTCTACGCCACCATCGGCAAGCTGTTCGAGGACCTCGCCGAGGACGAGGAGCTCGCGCCGCAGTTCCGCAAGGCGAACACGATCGTCCAGTACCAGTACCGCGAGCCCGAGTCGCGCATCACGGTCAAGCTGATCGAGGACGAGGAGGGGCAGGTCGACTTCGGCGAGACCCTCCTCGAGCCCGAGGTGGTCATGACGATGGACGCCGACACCGCGCACCGCTTCTGGCTTGGCCAGGTGAACGTGACCGTCGCGCTGGCGCGCGGGCAGATGAAGGCGAAGGGGCCGGTGGCGAAGATCCTGAGGCTCGTGCCGCTCGTCAAGCCGGTCTTCCCGCGCTACCGCCGGCAGCTCGAGGCTGCCGGCCGGCGGGATCTGCTCGAGGCTTCTTGAAGGACTTCTTCCAGTACGCCGCGCCCACGCGGGTGGTCGCCGGGCGCGACCTGCTCGAGTCGACGGGGTTCGAGTTCAAGAAGGAGGGCGCGCGGCGCGTGTTCGTCGTGACCGACCCGGTCGTGCGCGGCACGGGGCTGGTCGAGCGGGTCGAGGCCGGGGTGGCCGACGGCGGCCTCGAGGTGGCCGGGGTGTTCGACGACGTGCCGCAGGACTCCTCGACCCAGGTGGTCGAGCGTTGCGCCGCCGCGGCGAAGGAGGCGGGCGCGGACTCGTTTCTCGCCGTGGGCGGCGGCTCGGTGATGGACACGGCCAAGGTGGCCGACGCGCTCTTCACCCACGGCGGCACCGCCCGCGAGCAGGAGGGCTTCTTCCTGATGCCGCGCGAGGCGGAGGGGATGGGCCGGCCGCTCGACATCGCCCCGCTGGCCTGCATCCCCACCACGGCGGGCACCGGCAGTGAGGTGTCGATGGCCGCGGTGATCAAGGACACCGAGCACAAGGTCAAGCTAGCCGACGAAGAGCCGCTCGCGGTGGCCCTTCACCATGCCCTCGAGCGTGCGCCGGCCGGTGTGCCGCGGCCGCCACTTGAGCACTTGGCGGGCGCGGTCGGTCTTCATCAGGACCGGCTTGCGCGCGGAGTGCAGCCAGGCGACCGAATCGGGGAGCAGCGGCAGGCGCGTGGCGATCTCAGCCGTCGCGTCGAGCGCCAGCTTTGGCACCGGCACCGAGTACCAGCCGAGCGCGTCGGCGAGGTCGGACATCGTGAGGGTGCCGCCCCCGGAGAGGTTGTAGGGACCCGGCTCGCCGACCCCCCGCACGCCGGCCACGAACGCGCTCGCCACGTCCTCCTCGTGCACGAGCTGGAAGCGCGTGCCGGGGTCCGGGAGCACCGGCTTGAGAACCGGCACCGAGCGCAGCAGCCCGGCCACGGCCTCCGGCATCGCCTCCCCGAGGCGGAAGTAGGGGATCTCCTGGAGCATCGTGCGGGCCTCGGGGCCGGCCACGATGCAGGGCCGGAACACCCATGCGGCGGTACCGCTGTGCCGTAGGAGCACCTCGCCCAGCACGCGCTCCACCTCGGCCTTCTGATGGGAGTACGGATGCTCGGGCGAGCCGCGCGGCGGGATCTGCTCGGTCAGCCAGTCCGGGTTGTCGTCGTGGAAGCCGTAGGCGGCCACGCTCGACGCGTAACAGATCCGATCCACGCCGGCCTTCGCCGCCTCCTTGAACACCCGCCTCGACCCATCCACGTTGAGCTCGCGGGTCGCGTCGCTCGCGCTCAGGATCGCGAATGCGAGGTGCACCACCACGTCCGCCCCCTCGACCAGGTCCCGCACGCTCGCGCGGTCGGTCACGTCGCCCTGGCGGTACTCCGTCTTGCGCCAGCCGCGGGCGCCCGGCTCGAAGGGCCGCCGGGCCATGCCGACGATGCGCTTCACCGCACGCGAGCGCTCCAGCGCGTCCACGATGCCGAGGCCGAGGTCGCCGGTCGGCCCGGTCACAGCGACCGTCAGGCCGGTCGTAGCCATGACGGGGTTTCTACTTCATCGCGCCGTGTAGGGGCGCCGGCCGGGGAATGGGCCCCCGGTCGTGTCGCCCTTGACCTCGCACCCGATCAGCATGTCCTGACGGTCGGCCTCGACCTCGTCGTCGCCGGGGCCGCAGCGCACGCGGTCGCGGAGGCCGTCGCGGGAGCGGATCTCATCGTCGCCCGCGCCGGCGTCGATCGAGTCGGGATCCCTGCCGGCGCTCACACGGTCGTTCGACGAGCCGGTCCGAATGCGGTCTCGCCCGACGCCGCCGTGCACGTCGGCCCTTCCGCCGTCGGTCGTGACCACGTCGTCGCCGGCCCCCGCCCTGATGGTCACGTCGCCCTCGTCGGAGCTGACCCGGTCCGAGCCGGAGCCGGAGTCCACGAAGTCGCCGCCGAGGCTGGCGTAGATGCGGTCCGCGCCCGAGCCGCCGAAGATGCGGTCGGCATCGGACTGGCCGAACAGCGTGTCCGCCCCGGAGCCGCCCAGCACGAGGTCGGTCCCGGCGCCGGCGTACACCACGTCGTTGTCGGCCCCGGCGTCGATGCGGTCGCCGCCGGTGCCTCCGATCACCAGGTCCACGCCGTCGCCGGCGTCCACCTCGTCGTCGCCCGAGCCCGCCTCGAGGAAGTCGCTCGACCCGTCGCCGAGCAGGCGGTCGTTGCCGCCCTCGCCGTAGATCTGGTCGGGTCTCGGGGTGCCGGTGAGCTGCTCGTCGCCCTCGGTTCCGATCAGGGTGTCGGCCACCGCCACCGCGCCCAGCAGGCTGAGGAACGCCACGGCCGCGACGAGCACTGAAGCGGTTTGTCTCATGGACCCGTTAGAACAAGACACGCCCCTCCGGGTTGCGGCGCGCGCCGTCTACGCCTCGTCGTAGCCGCGCTCCCCGGGCAGCACGATCTCGGGCTCGCTCCCGCGAACCACCACCTTCGGCTGGACGGGCACCACCTCGCGCGTGAGGGCCTTCTCGAGGGCGTCCGCCACCGATTCGGCCTGCGCGAGCGCCTCGAGGTGCTTGATCGTGGGAAAGACGAGCATGAGCTCGCCGCGGCGAAACGTCTCGAGGGCCGCGGCCGGGCGCAGCCAGCGCGAGTCCACGCACTCGCCGCCGTCCGGCGTCGCCTCGGCCCCGGGCGGAGCGGCAGCCACGAAGAACCAGGTGTCGAAGCGGATCTTGACCTGCTCGGGCGTGATCCAGCGCGACCAGGGGACCACCTTCGTCCCCTCGTCGAGGGCTATGCCGGCCTCCTCCCGCAGCTCGCGCACGGCCGCCGCGGCGTGGTCGGCGTCCTCGTCGTGCACCGCGCCGCCCGGGAACACCCACGCGCCGCCCATGAAGCGCTGCTCGGGGTTTCGCTGCACGAGGAGCACCTCGGGCCCGTCGGGCGAGTCGCGCAGGACGAGGATCGAGGCGGCCTGACGCGGCTCGGTCACCTCGCCCTCGTTGAGCTCCTCGCCGGGATGCGGCCGGTCGACCCGCACGGCGTGAGAGTAACGCTAACCTTTCGCGCCGCTATGGACGAGACCGCCACCGCGCAGCTCTGGATGTGCACCTCATGCGGGTTCCTCTACGACCCCGCCGAGGGCGACCCGGACGGCGGCATCCCGCCGGGAACCGATTTCACCGACATCCCGGACGACTGGTTCTGCCCCGTGTGCGGGGCCCGCAAGAAGGACTTCGAGCCCTACGAGGCGTAGCTCAGGCCCGCACCTCCTCCGGGAGGCCGTGGCGGGCCACCACGCGGTCGTAGTTGAGCCGGATCAGCTCGATCACGTCGAGCACGTCCGCGTCCGTCTCGATCCTCTTCGCGGCCCAGGCCGGCTTGTGCGGCGCCACAGGGTGCGGGGCGACGCGGCCCTCCTCTCTCAGCCGCGCCCCGACCTCCTTCGGGAAGCCGAAGTGCGCGGCGTGGTCGCCGTGCAGGTGTGCGATCTGGCGGCCGCCGACCGTGAAGCCGTACTCGCCGCGGCGGCCGATGCCCGCCTCGACTCCCGGCCAGGACGTGACCTCCTCGGTGATCCGCTCGCTTGCTGTTGGTGATTCGCTCATGCGGCCATGGTGCACCCTCAAGTGCACTTGAAGTCAAGGGCCTACCCGCCGCAGACGCCCGGAGTCGTAGCGAGCTGCTCCCGCGAGGGCCCGGCCTGGCCGGCGACCTTGCAGAACGCGTAGCGGCCGCTGTGGAAGTCGACCTCGGTCCGGTACTGGTGGCCGATCACTCCGGTCGCGCCCAGCTCGCCGGTTCCGAACTCCGCCGTCACCGCCACGCACGAGTAGCGGCCGCGACGGCGTGACAGGTCCTCGTTGGCCAGACGTCGCTCGTGGCGGCCGAGCCGCACGGCGCCCTCGCCTAGCCTCCGCGACCGTGCCGGGCCTGCCCGACAACTTGGGCGTCCTCCGCCGGCGTGACTTCCGGCTGCTCTTCCTCGGCCAAGGTGTCTCCGTGCTCGGCGACCGCATGGTCGCGGTCGCGCTGGCCTTCGCGGTGCTCGAGGTCGGCGGCTCCGCCTCGGCGGTGGGCCTCGTCCTGGCGTCCGCCACGCTGCCGCTGGTCGGCACCGTGCTGATCGGCGGGGTGGTGGCGGACCGGACCTCGCGCCGCACGGTGATGATCGCCGCCGACCTGGTGCGGGTGGCGAGCCAGGGCGCCGCGGCGGCGCTGCTGATCACCGGGGCGGCGGAGGTGTGGACGCTGGCGCTGTTCGCCGGGCTGACCGGCGCCGCCACCGGGTTCTTCAACCCGGCGTCGACAGGGCTGCTACCGGAGGTGGTGGCCCCGGACGAGCTCCAGCCGGCCAATGCGCTGCGGGCGACGGCGGTGTCGACGGGCGAGATAGTGGGCCCGCTCCTGGCCGGCGTGCTCGTGGCGGCCGCCGGAGCGGGGTGGGCGATCGCCGTGGACGCCGGCACCTTCGCGGTGAGCGCGCTGTGTCTGTGGAGGCTGCGCGTGCGGGGCCGCGCGCAGGCCGGAGGGTCGTTCCTGAGCGACCTCCGCGACGGCTGGGGCGCGTTCCGTGCGCGCCGGTGGGTGTGGACCTTCGTCGTCTACTTCGCGATCGTGAACATGCTGTGGGGAGCATGGAGCGCGCTGGGACCGGTCGTGGCCGACCGCGACCTCGGAGGCGCCGCGGCGTGGGGCGCGGTGCTGGCCGCGGTGGGGGTCGGCGCGCTGTGCGGCAGCCTGCTGGCGACGCGGGCCAGGCCGCGACGGCCGCTGGTCCTGGTCGCGATCACGGAGGCGTTGTTCACGCTGCCGCTCGCCTTCCTGGCGGCCGGCACACCGACACCGGTGCTGGCGTGCGGGGCGTTCCTGTCGGGGCTCGGGATGATGCTGGGGAATTCGGTATGGGAGTCCACGCTCCAGCGCCACGTGCCGGCGGGGTCGCTCTCGCGCGTCGCCTCGTACGACTGGTTCGGCTCGCTCGCGTTCTACCCGCTCGGCGTCGCGATCTGGGGCCCGGCGGCCGGCGCGATCGGAATCTCGACAGCCCTGTGGGTGGCCTTCGGCCTGTTCGTCGCGCTGATCGCCGTGCTGCTGGCGTTGCCCGACACCCGGCGGATGAAGGCGTCGGTCGCGGCGCCGGCGAACGGCGGGCAATACGCGAATGGCTACACGGGCCCGTAGCTAGTCTGCGCGGCGATGCCGCCTTTGCCCCTCCTCGTCTTCGTGGTGGGGACGGGCTCGCTCGGCGCGGAGATCGCTGCCGTGCGGCTGCTCGCCCCCTACTTCGGCGCGTCCACGATCGTGTGGGCGAACACGATCGGGATCGTGCTGGTGGCGCTGTCGATCGGCTACTGGCTCGGCGGGCGGCTGGCCGACCGCTACCCGAACATGCGCGGCCTCTGCCTGCTCGCGCTGGCCGCCGCCGGCCTGCTCGCGCTGGTCCCGTTCGCGGCCGACCCGCTGCTCGACGTGGCGGTGGATGCGCTCGACTCGATCTCGGCAGGCGCCTTCCTCGGCTCCCTCTTGGCCGTGCTCGTGCTGGTCGCGGTGCCGGTGCTGCTGCTCGGCGCGGTTTCGCCCTACGCGATCCGGCTCGCCGTCTCGACAGTCGAGGAGGCCGGCACGGTCGCCGGCCGCCTGTACGCGCTCTCAACCGCAGGCTCGCTGGTGGGCACGCTGCTCTCGGCGCTGCTCCTGATCCCGCTCGTCGGCACGCGCCGCACGTTCCTGATCTTCGCGCTGGCGATCGCCCTCATGGCGGTCTGGGGGCTGCGCCCGGTGCGCCGCTACGCGCTCGCACCCGCCGCGATCGCGGCGCTGATCGCGCTGCCCGTGGGCACGCTCAAGGCGGCGGACACCGACGGCGGGCGGGTGATCCACGAGGCTGAGACCGAGTACCAGTACGCGCGGGTGATCGAGTACCCCGACGGCCAGCGCACGCTCGAGCTGAACGAGGGCCAGGCGCAGCACTCCATCTACAACCCGGACACCGTCCTCACCGGCGACGTGTGGGACGGCCACCTCGTGCTGGGCTTCGCCGCCTTCGAGGAGCCGCCGGGCCGCGTGGCCATCCTGGGCAACGCGGCGGGCACGACCGCGCGCGCCTATGAGGAGTTCTTCCCGGAGACGCGGGTCGACGGCGTGGAGATCGACCCCGAGCTGTCGGAGATCGGGCGCGAGTACTTCGACATGAACAATCCCCGTCTGCACCTCTTCCACGAGGACGCGCGGCCGTTCCTGCGGCGCATCGACGCCGAGTACGACCAGATCTCGGTCGACGCCTACCGCCAGCCCTACATCCCCTTCTACCTGACGACCGTGGAGTTCTTCGAGACCGTCCGCGACCGGCTGCGCCCCGGCGGCGTGCTCGTGGTGAATGCCGGCCATCCCGAGGGCCAGGACGACCTCGAGAAGGTGCTCACGGCCACCATCGGGGAGGTGTTCCCGAACGTCATGCGCGATCCGATCGAGGACACCAACACGCTGCTCGTGGCGAGCGAGGCGCCGCTGTCGGCGGCGCGCCTGCGCGAGGCGGCGGAGGGCATGCCCGCGGGGCTGCGCGGGACGGCGCTGGCCGCCGCCGGGCGGCTCGAGCCGCGGCTGCGCGGCGGGGAGGTGTACACGGACGACAAGGCGCCGGTGGAGTGGCTGATCGACAAGTCGATCGTCGACTACGCCGCCGACGGGGAGGATTGAGGGTCTGGCGGGGCTCCCGGACGTCGCGATCGTGGGCGGCGGAATCATGGGCTGCGCGGCCGCCGCCTTCCTCGCCGAAGCGGGCGCCCGCGTAGAGCTGTTCGAGCGCGGCAAGCTGGCGGGGGCGGCGTCGGGCCGCAACTCCGGCGCGATCCAGCATCCATTCGACGCCGTGCTCGCCGAGCTGCACGCCGAGACTCTCGGCCACTACCGGGAGCTCGACGGGTTCGACCTGCCCGAGCAGCCGGCGGGCGTGCTGCTCCTCTCGCGCGGACGCGCGCCGCTCGTGCCGACGGTCGCCGAGATCGCCTCCGGCCAGCCCGAACTCGAGCCGGCCCTGCTCGACCCGCGCGAGCTGCAGCGGCTCGAGCCGCGCCTCGGCCGCAAGATCTGGGGCTGCCGGCTCGAGACGGGCTATCCGGTCCAGCCGGCGGCGGCCACGCTCGGCTTCGCCGAGCGCGCCCGCCGCGCGGGCGCCCGGCTCCACGAGGGCCGGCCCGCCTGGCCGTGGGTGATAGGCCGCAGCGTGCGAGGAGTGCTCGCCGGGGGGCACCACTTCGCGGCGGGGGCGGTGCTCGTGGCGGCCGGCCCGTGGGCCCCGGAGGTGATCGACCCGACCCGCGCCTGGCGGCCGATCGTGCCGGTCTGGGGCGTGGTGGTGGAGGTGAGCGTCGACGACCCGCCGCGCCACGTGATCGAGGAGCTTGGAGTGGAGGGCGTTGCCGGCGTGGATCCCGGCGCTGCCCCGGCGGCACCGCCGGCGTCGATCTTCAGCCTCGTGGCGGCGGACGGGGCCGTCTCGGTCGGCTCGACCTTCCTCGCCGAGGAGCCCGACGCGGCGAGCTGGGCGGGGCGCCTGCGCCGTGCGGGCGAGCCGTTCGTGCCGGCGCTCGCCCGCGCGCGGGTGGAGCGCGCCCGCGCCTGCGCTCGCCCGCAGTCGCTGGACGGGCGCCCGCTGGTGGGACCGGCCGGAGGGATCCACAACCTCTGGATCGCGGCGGGCCACGGCCCGTGGGGCATCTCGACCGGCCCGGCCACGGCCAGGCTCGCCGCCGACGCCCTGCTCGGCCGCGCAGAGGTGCCGGCCGAGCTGAGCGCGTCGCGCTTCGCTTAGCCGGCGGCGGCCGGCTCGGCGTCGGGGTCGGGGCGCACGATCACCGTGTCGGCGACCTTGATGACGTCCGTGACCGGCAGGCCGGCGTCCTCGGCGTGGCCGCGGATCGCCTCCTCGCTCTCGGCCTCGTAGATGCACACGGTGCCGAGGCCCTCTCCTTCCTCGAGCACATAGGAGCGGATCCAGCGTACGTCGCCGCGCCGGTCGCCTTCAGCGGTCGACCGCTGGGCGGCCAGCTCGAGCTCGTCGGCCGAGCGCCAGCCGTCGCGGCGGAGGATGACGTAGAGGTCCATTGGACCCTCCTTTCGAGTCGCTTTGGCGACGCTACCTGAGATAGGCCCGTCCCGGGTAGCCTCTTGCCATAACAGGAGGGAGAGCATGAGCTTCCGGAAGTACACGCTCGGCAGCTACGAGGACATGTGCGCCGCCCATCGCTGGGAGGTGCCGGAGCGCTACAACATCGCCGCCGATGTCTGCGACAAGCACGACCGCGGCCGGCTCGCGATGGTGTGGGAGGACTGGCGCGGCGACGAACGACGGGTGAGCTTCGGCGAGCTGCGAGACATGTCGTGCCGGTTCGCGAACGTGCTGGAGGCGAACGGCGTCGAGCGCGGCGACCGCGTCGCCACCTTGCTCCCGTCGCTGCCGGAGACCGCGGCGATCTTCATCGGCACCTATCGCAGCGGGGCGATCCTGCTGTCGATGTCGGTGCTGTACGGGGACGAGGGCATCGAGCACCGGCTGCGCGACTCGCAGGCGAAGGTCGTGGTGACCGACAGCGCCAACCGCGACCGGATCCCCGACGGGATCGCCGACACGGTGCTCGTGCTTGACGGCGGGCTGCTCGAGGACATGGCCCGCGCCTCGGCCGAGTTCGAGACGGTCGACACCGCGGCCGACGATCCGGCGCAGCTCTACTACTCGTCGGGCACGACCGGCATGGCCAAGGGCATCCTGCACGCGCACCGCTACCTGCTGGCTCACGAGGAGTTCGAGTTCTGCCACGACGTGCGCGACGGCGAGCTGTTCCACGGCTCCGGCGAGTGGGCCTGGGCCGCCGGGATCTGCCCGCTGCTGGGCCCCTGGCGCTACGGGGCCGCGGCGCTGGTGCAGGCCCGCAAGGGCGGCTACGAGCCGGAGGAGCACCTGCGCTTCCTCTCGAAGCACGGGGTCGAGAACATGTTCACCACGCCGACCGCGCTGCGCGCGATGACCGGCGTCGAGGACGCGGGCAAGCGCTATCCGATGGAGCGGCTGCGGGTCACCTGCTCGGCCGGCGAGCCGCTGAATCCCGAGGTGATCCGCTGGTTCCGCGAGCAGTTCGGCCTGACGGTGCTCGACTTCTACGGGCTGACGGAGAGCTACCCGCTGTGCGGCAACTTCCCGACCGTCGAGGTGCGCGAGGGCTCCATGGGCAGGCCCATGCCGGGCTGGGAGGTGGCCATCCTCGACGAGGACGAGCAGCCGCTGCCGGCCGGCGAGCGCGGCGAGATCTGCCTGCGCGCCCGGTCGAACCCCCACTACCCGATCGGCTACTGGAACAGGCCGGAGGACACCGAGGAGGTGTTCGGCGGCGAGTGGTTCCACACCAAGGACGCGGCCGAGCTCGACGAGGATGGCTACGTCTGGTACGCCGGCCGCGCGGACGACGTGATCATCTCGGCCGGCTACCGCATCGGCCCGTTCGAGGTGGAGTCGGCGTGCGTGGAGCACCCGGCGGTCAAGGAGGCCGCCGCGGTGGCCTCACCCGACCCGCGCCGAGGCGACATCGTCAAGGCCTTCATCGTGTTGGTGAGCGGGCAGGAGGCGTCGGACGAGCTGGCCGACCAGATCAAGCTTCACGTCCGCGAGCGCCACTCGGCCTACGCTTACCCGCGCGAGATCGAGTTCGTGGCCGACCTGCCCAAGACCCTCACCGGCAAGATCCGCCGCGTGGAGCTGCGCGAGCAGGAGCGGGAGCGCAAGGAGGCCGAGACGCGCGCCTAGCCGGCCGGCGGCTCAGACGATCGGCAGCAGCGGGATGTCCCACAGGACGGCCGCCACGGCGAACGCCGCCACCGCCAGGGCCGCGGCGGTCCCGGCGAGGACGCGCTGCTTCGTGGACGTCTCCTCCGCGCGGTCCTTCGCCCGGTCGGCCCAGATGATCGCGCGCTCCAGCAGGCGTTCCGCCCAGTCGAACTCGAGCGCGAGGAAGCCGAGCCCGATCAGGATCACCGCGATGCCGGGTCCCGGCACGCCGGGCGCCGACAGCGCGCCGCCGGCGAGCACGATCAGAACGCCCACGATCACGATCGCGATCCGAAGGAGCAGGGGCCGCTGCTTGTGCCGCTCCTTGCGCTCGCGGAGCTTCACCAGCAGCTCGGGCGGGTCGTCGTCCTCCTCGCCGTGCCGGGCCTCCTCCGTCGCCATGCGCCGAGCTTAGAGCCAGTCCCGCAGCGGCAGTGACGCACCCGCGGCGGCCGGCAGCACGTGGTCGTGCGGCCACTCGCCCGGCGGCTCGTCGAGGCCGGTGACGACGGGCTTCAGTCCGGCAAGGGGATCGGAAGATGCGGCGCAGATCGCCGCGGCCACGACGGTCTTGCCGGCGCCGGTGTCCGTACCGGTGACGAAGACGCCGCGCACTCAGGAGCGCCTCCGCCGGAGACCACCAGGCGTTAAGCGGCGTCCGCCAGCCCGTCGAAGACGCGCGGCCGCTCCCCCTCGGCCGCTTCGGACGGCGGTGCCGCGCCGGCCGCCGTCCGGAGCGCGGCCTCGCGCGCCGAGGCCGGCAGCACCGCCGCCAGCACCTGCGCCGCCTCGCGCAGCTCCGACTTCGTGTGCGAGGCCATCACCGCGAGCCGCAGGCGCGAGGTGCCCGCGGGCACGGTCGGCGGCCGGATCGCCTGGGCGAAGATCCCGCGCTCGAGCGCCCGGTCGCTCGCCGCCACCGTCGCGCGGGCGTCGCCGACGATCAGCGGCACGATCGGCGTGTCCCCCTCGGGCACCGGCAGCCCGGACTCGCCCAGCGCGTCGCGCAGCACGCGCGAGTTGCGCTGGAGCTTCTCGACGCGGCGCGGCTGCTCGCTCAGCAGCTCGAGCGCCGCGATGGCGGCTGCCGCCGCGGGCGGGGGGAGCGCGGTGGAGAAGATCAAAGTGCGGGCGGTGTTGATCAGGTACTTGGCCATCGCCTCGTCGCACAGCACGTACGCGCCGTAGGAGCCGAGCGACTTTCCGAGCGTGCCGGCCACCAGGTCGACCTCGTCCTCGAGCCCGAGCGACGCCACCAGCCCGCGCCCGCCCGGGCCGAGGCAACCGGTGCCGTGCGCCTCGTCGACCATCACGCGGGCGTCGTAGCGCTGCGCCAGCTCGACGATCTCCGTGAGCGGCGCCATGTCGCCGTCCATCGAGAACACCCCGTCCGTCACGATCAGCGAGCCGCGCCCGGCGGCCTGCCGCAGGCCCCACTCGAGGTGGTCCACGTCGCAGTGGCCGTAGACGAACGTCTCCGCGCGCGACAGCCGGCAGCCGTCGACGATCGAGGCGTGGTTGAGCTTGTCGGAGAACACCACGTCGCCCTCGCGCGCGAGCGCCGAGACCACGCCGGCGTTGGCGAGGAAGCCCGACCCGAAGAGGAGGCAGGTCTCGGCCCCCTTGAACGCGGCGAGCTGCTCCTCCAGCCGGCGATGGATCGTCATGTTGCCCGAGACGAGCCGAGACGCGCCGGCGCCGGCGCCGTAGCGCATGGCCGCCTCGGCGGCCGCCTCACGCACGCGTGGATGGTCAGCGAGGCCGAGGTAGTTGTTCGAGCAGAGCAGCAGCACCGGGCGCCCGTCGAGCAGCACGCGCGGGCCCTGCGGGCCCGACACGCAGCGCAGCCTGCGGTAGAGGCCCTTGTCGCGGATCTCCTGGAGTCGTTCGTCCATCTCGCTGCTCATGCGTTCGGCGCTCCATCCGGGCCGGGGGCCACTGATCTCTTCTTCATGTGCCGCAGCTGCAGCACCGGGTTCCAGAAGCTCGCCTCCTCCTGCCTGTCGACCAGCTCGTCCACAGGCGTGTTCGGAGTGTCTCCCTCGAGCCAGCCCGAGCGGTTGTAGGGGCGCGGGTTCGCGCCGTTGTCCTCCTGGCGGCTCACGTTCAGGCCGAGCTCCTCGAACATCCTCCGGTCCCACTCCGGCTCCGAGCCGAGCGTGGTGAGGAAGTAGTAGCCGGCGACATGTGACCGATCGAGACGCAGCGCTTGAGGTTCGTGTGCTCGGCCACCAGGCGGGCACCGTCGAGGACGTTCTGGAGGTCGCGCCTCGAGAGGCGCTGGCCCTGGGTGACCATGCAGAAGCGCTGCGCCCCCGCCGCCTCGGCGGCTCGCGCGTGCTCGAGGATCTGGTCGATCCCCCCGAGCCGAAGCGCCTCTTCCTGGGATATGAGCGGCGGCACGCTGGATTGGACCGTAGGCTTTCGCCCGGACGGAGCAGCGGAGCTGGCCGGCGGCTAACGCCCCTGCCAGCGCGGCTTGCGCTTCTCCGCGAACGCGCGCACGCCCTCGCGGAAGTCCTCGGAGCGGAAGCAGGACTCGCGCAGCTCGATCAGCTCGCGCTCGACGTCGGGGGGCAGCGGCCGGGTGCGCAGCGTGCGGATCACGTGCTTGTTGCCGGCCAGCGACAGCGGCGCGTTCGCGGCGATCCGCGTGGCCAGCTCCAGCACGCGCCGGTCGAGCTCGCCGGGATCGACCGCCTCGTTCACGAGGCCCATCTCCAAGGCGCGCTCGGCGTCCACCGGCTCGCCCACGTGGAACAGCTCGGCCGTGTTCGCCGGGCCGCACACGTCGAGGAACTTCCGCAGGCCCGTGTGCGAGTAGATCAGGCCCAACCTGGCCGGCGGCATCGAGAAGCGCGCAGTGCTCGCCGCCACGCGGATGTCGCAGGTCAGCGCCAGCTCGAGCCCGCCGCCGACCGCGTGGCCGTTGAGCTCGCCGACCACCGGGTACGGGTAGGCCTCGAGCGCCTCGAGGGCGTCGTGGAAGGGGTGGGCCACGAGCCGCTCGGCCGACTCCTCGAACGACTGCCCCTCGAGGTTGCCGATGTCGTAGCCGGCCGAGAACACCGAGCCCGACCCGCGGATCACCAGGCAGCGGGCGTCGAGCGTGCGCGCATGGCCGGCCAGCGCATCGAGCAGCTCGTGGTCGAGCGCCCCGCGCCGCTCGGGGTTGTCGATCGTCAGGCGGGCGACGCCCTCCGCCGGCTCGTCGAATGCGAGCTTGCGGGTCACTCCAGGACGACGAGAGTGTCGCCCTCGGAGACCGACTGGCCCTCCTCGCAGACGATCTCCTTGACGGTCCCGCCGTCCTCGGCCTCGACCGGCATCTCCATCTTCATGGACTCGAGGATCACGAGCGTCTCGCCCTCGGCGATCTGCTGGCCGACCGCGCACTCGATCTTCCAGACGGTGCCTGTGATGTGGGCCTCGACGTCGGGCACGGGCGGGCACCATATACGCTGCCGCGCCGGGATCCCGCTCTTCGCCGGCGCTCGACGTAACTAGGCGGCGGCCGACGGGTAGGAAGGGGCAGGTGAAGGAACAGGTCTACAAGGACCCGCGCCCGGCAGAGCACTTCGCGCGCTTCCACGAGCGCACGCGCACCCGCCGCCCCGACTGGGCCTACGAGGCCGTGCGCCTCGTGCTGACGCCCTACCTGATGCTCCTGTACAGGGCGCGCTGCATCGACTCCCACAACATCCCCGCCGACGGCCCGGCGATCATCGCGCCCAACCACTTCTCCTTCCTCGACCACTTCTTCGTGGCCGTGTACCTGCGCCGCAAGGTGCACTTCATGGCGAAGTCCCAGCTCTTCCAGCGGCCGATGCAGTTCATCTTCACGCACGGCGGCGTCTTCCCCGTGCGGCGCGGCCACCAGGACGACGAGGCCTTCAAGACCGCGCACGCGGTGCTCGCGCGTGGCGACATCGTCGTCATGTACGCGGAGGCCGGACGCTCCCGCTCGGGCGAGCTCGGCAAGCCGCGGCACGGGCTCGGCCGCCTGGCGCTCGAGTCCGGCGCGCCGGTGGTGCCCACGGCCATCGCCGGCACCGAGCGGGCACGCAACTGGAAGCGCATGCAGTTCCCCAAGGTCACCGCCCACTTCGGCGAGCCGCTCCGCTTCGAGCGGGTGCCGGAGCCCACGAAGGAGCAGGCCCAGGCGGCGTCGGAGGTCGTGTTCGAGGAGGTGCGCCTGCTGCACGGGCGCCTGCGCACCGAGGGACGGCGCGGCGCCGTGCGCGCCGCCCGCGCGGCGCGGCGCGCCGCCGAGGGCGCCGGCCGCCGGCCCGTCGACGCGTAGCCCGGGACCGATTCGCCGTGTTCGCCCGCCGCCGCTGAGCGCGGCCTGACACCCTTAGCGGGGTGCTCCGGGGGGCCCGCCTTGCCGTTCTCGTGTTCCTGCTCGCCGCCGGCGGCTCGCTGGCCGTGCTCGCGCTCGTGAGCCGCGAGGACGAGCCCCCCGACGCCGGGCCGGTCACCGTGGACCCCGACGAGCCGGACCCGTTCGCCTACGAGCAGGACCGCGAGGAGGAGTTCGTGGCCCGCGCCACCGCCGGGCACAGCCACGTGCTCTACGAGAAGAGCCCGGACGGGGTGTTCGCGACCGCGCGCCGGGTGGAGCGCCGGCGTTCGGCGATAGAGGAGCAGGCGAACATCGTGGACGTGGACCCCGACGTGCTCGAGGCGATGGTGTTCCTCGAGAGCGCGGGCTACGCGGACGCGCGCGCGAGCGACGACCTCGAGGGCGCGGTCGGCCTCACGCAGATCCTCGCCGAGACCGCCACGAGCTTCCTCGGCATGCGCGTGGACGTGGAGGAGAGCGAGCGGCTGACGCGCCGGATCGCCCGCGCCGAGGAGCGGGGCGACACCGCCCGGGCCGAGCGCCTGCGCACCCGAAGGGCCGAGATCGACGAGCGATTCAACCCGGACGACGCCCTGCAGGGCGCCGGCCGCTACCTGCGCATCGCAGAGGACCGCTTCGGCAGCGAGGAGCTGGCTGTCGTCTCGTACCACATGGGGATCGGCAACCTCGAGGACGTCCTGGCCGCCTACGGCCAGGACGACGTGACCTGGGCGCAGGTCTACTTCGACGCCACCCCCCGCGACCACCCGAGCACGTACCGGCTGCTGTCGGGCTTCGGAGACGACTCTGCCACCTACCTGTGGCGGGTCTACGCCGCGCGCGAGATCATGCGCCTCTACCGCGAGGACCGGGACGAGCTGCGGCGCCTGGCGGCGCTCCAGACGGCGAAGGCGTCAGCCGAGGAGGTGCTCCATCCGCGCTCCCGGACGGACGTGTTCGAGACCCCGGACGAGCTGGACGACGCCTACGCGTCGGGCGTCCTGCGGCCGTTCGCCGACGTGCGCGGCATGCGGCTCGATCCGGACGCGGGCGAGCTGGCCCGCCGGCTCGACGCCGAGCCGCGGCTCTACCGCGGCCTGCGCCAGGAGGCGCACGAGCTGGCCGTGTACCTGGCCGCGGGCGTGCGCGACGTGGGCGCCACGCGGGCATCGCTGACCGTGACCAGCACCGTGCGCGACCTCGAGTACCAGCGCGTGCTGGCTCGCCGCAACGAGTTCGCCACCCGCGCGTACTCCCTGCACACGACCGGCTTCGCGTTCGACGTCAGGCGCGACTACGCGAGCCGGGATCAGGCCGTGGCGTTCGAGTACATGCTCGACCGGCTGCAGTCGCTCAACCTGATCGCCTGGATCCGCGAGCCGGGCGCCATACACATCACGGCCTCGAGCGAGGCCGGGAAGCTAGTCCCCTAGGAAGCCCAGGCGCACGACCATCCCTTCGAGTGCGACGGCGTCCGCCTCGAGGCCGACCAGCTCACCGGCCGCTCCGTTCAGGCTCGCGAGCCTGCCGAAGGCAGCCTCGAGATTGGCGACGCCCCCGCCCAGCGAGTTCACCGCGGCCTGGACGGTCCCCGGGTCGCCGCTCAGGGCGGTCGCGGCCACCCCGTTCACGGCGTTCGCGAGCGACGCCATGGCGGCGTTCAGCCCGGCGACGTTCGAGCCGATCGTGCCCAGCCCCGTCTCAGCGGCTCCGAGCCGGCTCTCGATGCGCCTGAGCGCCTCGTCGAGCGCCATGACCTGCGCCTCCGCGCCCGGGAAGCTCCTGATCAAGCTGGCCTGGCTGGACAGCAGCGGGGCGATCGTCGCGAGCTCCTCGAGCGCGCCGCCGATCGTCCCGATCCCGCTCTCCATCAACCCGAGCGAGTCCTCGACGGCGGAGGTGGACTGCTCGAGTGCCTCGACGCGGAGGACCAGCGCCTCCACGCTCAGCGCCAAGCCCTCGAACCCCACGCCTCGTGCCTCCAGGTTCTCGGTGAGCGTCTCGAAGGCGAGGGTCACACCCTCGAGGCCGGTGCCGAGGCTCTCGAGCTGGAGCTTCTGCGCCTCGATCTGCTGGGGAAGCGTGCCGAACTCCCCGACCTTGGCGGTGAGGGCCAAGACCCTGCCGGGCAGCTCGGCCAGGGCCTGGTCGAGGGTCCTGGGCGCGGCGGGCGCGGCGCCGGGCGGCGCCAGGCGCCGAGCGTTCCGGATCACCTTCACGCGCTTCAGCTTGAGCGTGGGCACCGGGGTGTAGCGCATGCGCCTGCGTGCCTTGCGCGACAGCGATGTCACACCCTTCACGCGGTCGCCGGCCCTGAGGCCGCTCGCCCGGAGCCGGGAGGCGCCCTTGGCCCCCGAGCCCGACAGCGGCAGCCGCGCGCGCCTGCTGATGCGCACGCTCACTCGCCTAGTGCCGAGCCCGAGCTTCCTGCCGGCCTTCCCGGTCAGCTGGAGCGGCACGGAAACGGCGCCGCCCTTGGCGGCCGGCGCGCCCTTCACGCGGCCGTCGACCTTGTACTTCTTGGCCTCCGCCGCCGCCGGGATCGCGGCCAGGAGAAGGAGGGCGAGCAGGATGGTGAGCTTGGGGGCGGCGGGCAGCCGCGTGCGCCTTTGGAGCACGGGAATCTCCTCACACAGCGACCCGAAGCGACCGTACACGGTGGACACTCCCCGGCGACCGGCCGGGCGCGATCGCACAGCATCGGCCCCGAAAATGCGGACGGGAGGCGCCCCCCGCTCTCCCGCCCGCGCGGGTCAGTGATCCGCGTCGAGCTCCTGCCAGGCGTCCCAGTCGTGGCCCGGGATCACCAGCGCGTCCGGCGTCTCCCGCACGTACTGCTGGATCTCGCGCAGCGAGCGGCGGTAGAGGTGGTCGTCCTCGGTGCGGTGGGGCAGGTGGGAGTCGTCCAGGTTCTTTCGCAAATAGATGGCGTCGCCCGCCACGAGCACCTCGCCCCTCGCCGTCCGGACCACCACTGACATGTGGCCCAGAGTGTGGCCGGGCGTGTAGACGGTCCTCACCGAGCCGTCGCCGAACAGGTCGAACGAGCGGGCGAAGCCGGAGAACGAGGCCGGGCCGCTCTCGCCGGTGACGTCGAAGTCGAGCAGGCGGTAGTCGAAGGCGTGGTCGAACTGGCGCCTGGCGTAGCCGTGCATGGGGCCCTGCGTGGCCGCCGCGTCCCACTCGGCGCGGCTCACCACGAAGGTCGCGTGCGGGAACTCCGAGATGCCGCTGGCGTGGCCCACGTGCATGTGGGTCATCACGACGTTCGCGACGCGGTCGGCGTCGATGCCCCGGTCGCGCAGCTGAGCCGGGAGCGCCTGGCCGGCGTCCATCTGCAGGTCGCGAAAGGCCAGCGCGCCCAAACGGCCGAGGCTCTCCGCCGGCTTTACGGCCACCGAGGCGTGCAGCCCGGTATCGATCAGCACCGGCCCCACGCCCGGGTGCTCGAGCAGGAAGGCGCAGATCGGGATCGGGACCCAGGCGTCCCTGCGGACGCCGATGCCGAGCGCGCGAAGCCCCGCGAGGCGCCCCGGCTCGCGCAGCAGCCAGGTGGGCGGCGCGTTTGCGCGGCCGCAGATCAGCGGGTGCAGGCGCACCGTCGCGCCCCGCCGGCCGCCCGGCAGCGGAAGCTCGGCGGGGCGGGGCTCGGCCGCGGTCGCCATCGTGCGCGGACCCTATCTGGCGAGGGCCTCCCACCATTCGATCTGCTGGCGCGCGCTTGCGATGCCGGCCTCCAGCGCGAGCCGGGGGCCCTCGGGGACGGAGGCAGGCATCGAGTCGCGGATCTGCTCGTACTCGGCCAGCTTGCGGCGCTGGGCCTCGATCTGGAGCGGCGCCAAGGCCGCCGGGTCGGCGCCGAAGAAGAGCTTCAGCAGCGCCGGGGCGCGCAGCTCCGGGATGGCGTCGGTGGGCTCGGCGCGCCACTCGTCCAGCGCCCGGCGGCCGCGGTCGGTGACCGTGTAGACCTTGCGGCGGCGCCCCCCGCTCTCACGCTCCTCGCTGAGGTAGCCGGCCCTCGCCAGCCGCTCGGGCTCGGTGTACAGCTGGGCGTGCTGCAGCGTCCAGAAGTTGCCCACCGAGCCGGCCACCAGCTGCTTGAGCCGGTACGGCGTGGCCTCGCCGGCCCACTGGACGAAGCCCAGGACCACGTACGACACCGCGCTCAACCGGATCTCTTGCATTGGTCCAAAATAGACGGTACAGTGTCGACCATGGCTACCGCAATGTCGCAGACGTCCACGACGGAGCTCGGCTTCGCGAGCCTCGAGGAGGAGACGGCGGTCGACAGCCTGCCGGTCACCGGAGAGCTGCCCGGGTGGCTGACCGGCGCCCTCCTGCGGGTCACCCCCGCCAAGCTGGAGGTCGGCGGGCGGCGCGTGGACCACTGGTTCGACGGCCTGGCCATGCTGAACCGGTTCGGCTTCGCGGACGGGCGGGTCTCCTACAAGAGCCGCTTCATCCGCTCGCGCGCGTACGAGAAGGCGCAGGAGGGCGAGCTGCTGGGCGGCTTCGCCACCGACCCCTGCCGCTCGATCTTCAAGCGCGTGCAGGCCATCTTCTCGCCCGACTTCACCGACAACCCGAACGTGAACCTGGCGCGGATCGGCGACCGCTACATCGCGATGACCGAGACGCCGATGCCGGTGGAGTTCGACCCGGACACGCTCGACACCGTCGGGCAGCTCGAGTACGCGGACAAGCTGCGCGCGCACGTGAGCACCGCGCACCCCCACCACGACCCGGAGCGCGACGAGCTGGTCAACTACGTGGCGCGTTTCTCGCGCGTGAGCGAATACGTGCTGTACGGGCTGCCGGCGGGTGGCTCGAAGCGGCGGGTGATCGCCAGGCTGCCGGTGGAGCGGCCCGCCTACATGCACGCCTTCGCCATGAGCGGGCGCTACCTGATCCTGGCCGAATACCCGCTGCGCGTGAACCCGCTCAAGCTGGCGTTCTCAGGCAAGCCCTTCATCGAGAACTACGCCTGGGACGGCGCGGAGAGCACCCGCTTCCAGGTGATCGACCGCGAGACGGGCGAGGTGCGGGGGACCTACGAGACCGACGCGTTCTTCTGCTTCCACCACGTGAACGCGTTCGAGCGCGACGGCGAGCTGGTGCTCGACCTGATCGCGTATGAGGACCCGTCGATCATCGACTCGCTCTACCTGGACGAGCGCGGCCCGCGCGGTTCGATCCCGCCCACGGAGCTGCGCCGCTACACGATCGACCTCGACGGCGGCGGCGTGCGGCGCGAGCCGCTCGCCGAGGGCACGGTCGAGCTGCCGCGGATCGACTACGGCCGCCGCAACACGCGCGACTACCGCTTCGCGTACTTCACCGGCGCCGGCGACGGCTGGCTCGACCGGCTGGTGAAGATCGACGTGGTCGACGGCGCGCGCGCCATGTGGTCCGAGCCCGGCTGCTATCCGGGCGAGCCGGTGTTCGTGCGCCGCCCGGATGCGTCGGAGGAGGACGGCGGCGTCGTGCTCTCCGTCGTGCTCGACTCGGGCGCCCGGCGCTCGTTCCTGCTCGTGCTCGACGCGGGCAGCTTCGAGGAGCTGGCGCGCGCCGAGGCGCCCCATCACATCCCGTTCGGCTTCCACGGCCAGTATCTGCGATGAGTGAGCTCGCCCTTCGTGTAGCCGACGCCGATCGCGATCGGGTAGCCGAGCGGCTGCGCCGTGCGGCCGGCGAGGGCCGGCTCGCGCCGGACGAGCTCGAGGAGCGGCTCGAGGCGGCGTTCGGCGCCCGCACCCAGGCCGACCTGGCGCCGCTCGTGGCCGATCTCCCGGCCGAGCCGCCGCCCCGGCGGCGGGCGCCTCGCCGCGGCGGCGGCCACGGCGACCTGCGCGCCTTCGTGGCGACGTCGGTCCTGCTCGTCGCGATATGGGCGCTCACCGGCGCGGGGTACTTCTGGCCGGTCTGGCCGATCCTCGGCTGGGGCGTCTTCGCGCTGGGGCCCGTCCTCCCGTCACCGCTCCGGGGTACGCTTCCCACATGCCGTCGGAACGCTTCGTCGAAGCTCTCAACGACCAGATAGGCCGCGAGCTCAACGCGGCGCACCAGTACACGGCCGTGGCCGCGTACTACGACCAGGAGACCTTCCCGCGCCTGGCGAAGTTCTTCTACGACCAGGCCGAGGAGGAGCGCGGCCACGCCATGAAGATGGTGGGCTACCTGCGCGACACCGGCGCGAACCTGCGGCTGGGCGAGATCAAGGCGCCGCGGACGTCGTTCGCCGACCACATCGAGCCGATCCGCCTCGCGCTCGAGCACGAGAAGAAGGTCACGGTCTCGATCTCGGGGCTGTTCGAGATCGCCCGCGAGACGAACGACTACGCGAGCGAGAGCTTCATGCAGTGGTTCGTGGACGAGCAGGTGGAGGAGGAGGCCACGATGGACTCGCTGCTCCAGGTGGCCGAGCGCGTGCGCGAATACCCGATGATGGTCGAGGAGTTCCTCGCCCGCGACGGGGACGAGCTGAGCGGCGACTAAGCCCGCTCGAGCCAGGTCTTCCGCAGCAGCGGCTCGTACTTGTGGAGGCTGGGCGGCACGCCGCGCAGGTGCGGCGGCAGCGGCGTGATCTCGATCCCCATGGCCCTCAGCACCCGCTCGTCCGCGATCTGCCTTGCGGGGCAGTTGCGGCAGCGGGGTGTGGAGCGGCAGCACTTCACGGAGGCGGTCGGCGCAGGCTAGCAGTTTCTTAGGGTTGCCTAAGTCGGTGCTGAGGTTACGCTCCGGCGCCCATGCCCTCGAAGCTCTTCCAGCCGGGCCTGCTCGACGGCCAGGTGGCGGTCGTCAGCGGCGGCGGCTCGGGGCTGGGGCGGGCGAGCGCGCTGGAGCTCGCGGCGCTCGGCGCCCGCGTCGTGGTGTGCGGGCGGCGCGCGGAGCCCCTCGAGGAGACCGCGGCGCGGGCCGAGGGCGGCCGAGTGGAGGCCCGCCCGTGCGACATCCGCGAGGAGGATCAGGTCGAGGCGCTCGTGGACGGCGTGCTCGAGCGCCACGGCCGGGTCGACCTGCTCGTGAACAACGCCGGGGGGCAGTACATGACCCCGGCCGAGGACATCACGCCGAAGGGCTTCCGCACCGTGATGCGGCTGAACGTCGAGGGCACCTGGCTGATGACTCACGCTGTGGCGACGAAGGCGATGATGGGCGGGCCCGATACCGAGTCGCGGGGCGGGAAGATCGTGAACGTCACGCTCTCGCCGCATCACGGCCTGCCGGGAATGGCCCACTCCTCGGCCGCGCGGGCGGCGGTGGAGAACCTCACGCGGGTGCTGTCGATCGAGTGGGCGCGGTTCGGGATCAGGCTGACGGCGCTGGCCGCCGGCCACTTCGCGACCGAAACGCTGCGGACGAAGTACCCGCAGCAGGTGGTGGAGGGGGTCGCGGGGACGGTGCCACTGGGGCGGCTCGGCAGCGAGGAGGAGTTCGCCTGGCTCGTGGCCTACCTGGCCACGCCTGCTGGCGACTACTTCTCGGGCGCGGTGCTCACCCTCGACGGCGCGCGCGACAACTGGTTCGGCCCCTGGCCACCCAGCGGGCTGGTGGACGAGTCGGGCCGGCCGCCCGCGGAGGAGCGCAAGCCGAAGCCGTGAGCGCGGTTCCGGAGGTCGAGACCGATCGCCTGCTGCTGCGCGGCTGGCGCGACGAGGACACCGACGCGGGTGAGGGGTCTGTCCCCTCCCCCCGGGGGAGTCAGCGCTCCAGCAGGGTCGACAGCACCACTTCCGTGACCGTCCGGGTCACGCCCTCGGTCGCGCGGATTCGCTCCAGCGCCGACTCCAGGTCCTGCGTGTCCGCTGCCATCACGTGCAGCATCGCGCTCGCCTCGCCGGCGACGGTGTGCGCGGACACCACGCCGGGCTCCCCCTGGACGGCGCGTTTGATCGCCTCACCCGGCATATGCCCTTCGCAGAACAGGTCGACGAAGGCCTCGGCGTGCCAGCCGAACGCGCGCGGGTCGACCGTCGCGGTGTAACCGCGGATCACGCCCTCGCGCTCCAGCCGGTCGACGCGCCGCTTGACCGCGGGGGCGGTCAGATGCACGTGCCCACCGATGTCCTTGAAGGAGCGGCGGGCGTGTTCGCGGAGCAGCACAACGATTCTACGGTCGATGTCGTCCATATCGCACCGAAGTGTCGCATTCCTGCAACGAATCGGCGTTGAGAACGCACGCGAACGCGGGAATCATTTACCTTGAGACCGTAAAGACCGAGAGAGGAATTCGATGGCCACCGAGCAGCTTGCGCCCGGGGCGGTAGCCACGCCCGTCCCCGAGCACGACGTCATGCCCGTGCACGGGATCGACCACGTGGAGCTTTACGTGGGCAACGCGGCGCAGGCCGCCTACTTCTTCACCCACGCCTACGGGTTCACCGAGACCGCCTACGCCGGGCTCGAGACCGGCCGCCGCGACCGCGTCTCGCACGTGCTCGAGCAAGGCCGCATCCGGCTCGTCCTGACCGGGACCCTGAAGGGCGGCGACGACATCGCCGGCCACCACGCCCGCCACGGAGACGGCGTCCACAAGATCGCCCTGAGCGTGCCCGACGCCGCGCAGGCCTACGAGCACGCCGTTGCCCACGGCGCGCGCGGCGCCCACACGCCGCACTGGGTCGAGGACGAGCACGGCCGCGTGCAGCTCTCCTCGGTGGAGACCTACGGCGACACGCTGCACCTCTTCGTCCAGCGCGACGACTACCGCGGCGCCTTCCTGCCGGGCTACGAGCCCCGCGCCGAGAGGCCCCGCAATCCCGAGGACAGGGCGCTGATGGCCATCGACCACATCGTCGGCAACGTGGAGCTCGGCCACATGGAGGAGTGGGTCGGCTACTACGAGCGCGTCTTCGGGATGACCGAGATGATCCACTTCTCGGACGAGGCGATCTCGACCGAGTACTCGGCTCTGATGTCGAAGGTCGTCACCGACGGCAGCGGAAAGATCAAGTTCCCGATCAACGAGCCCGCCACCGGCAAGCGCAAGTCGCAGATCGAGGAGTACATCGACTACTACAACGGCGCCGGGGCCCAGCACATCGCGATGGCCACGCGCGACATCGTGGGCTGCGTGTCTGAGCTGCGCGAGCGCGGCGTCGAGTTCCTGACCATCCCGGAGGAGTACTACGACGAGGTCCCGGAGCGGATCGGCGAGATCGAGGAGGAGATCGACGACCTGCGCCGGCTCGGCATCCTGGTGGACCGCGACGACGAGGGCTACCTGCTGCAGATCTTCACCAAGCCGGTCGGCGACCGCCCGACCGTGTTCTTCGAGATCATCGAGCGGCACGGCGCCCGCGGCTTCGGCGAAGGCAACTTCAAGGCCCTGTTCCAGGCGATCGAGCGCGAGCAGGACCGGAGGGGGAATCTCTGATGCGTTACGCGCGGCTTGGAAGCGTCCCCGCGAAGCGCCACGTACAGGTGCGGGCTGACGGGAGCGGCTCACCGCTCCTCGTCGAAGAGGTGATGGGCTACGAGGGCTTCTCCGGCAACGAATCCATCCTTCTTCACCTGCAGTCCCCTTGCCGCCTCGATCAGGTCGGTGACTTTCGCAGGATCGAACGAGAGGAATGGGTTCCAGACGCACACGTCCACCGCCTGGGCGATGCGAATGGGGTGACCGAGGGAGGGGACCCGGTCTCGGGCCGCCGCCTGCTGATGTTCAACAACGACATCGAGGCCTCGGTCTGCAAGCCGACCGAGCCGCTCGACGGCTACTACCGCAACGGCGAGGGCGACGAGGTCCTGTACGTGCACCGCGGCCGCGGCGTGCTGCGCACGGTCTTCGGGCGGGTGCCCTTCCGCGAGCGCGACTACGTCGTGATCCCGCGCGGCACTACGCACACGTTCGAGCTGCCCGAGGACGAGGAGCAGTTCTGGATGTGCTTCCACACCCCGGGCGAGATCGAGACGCCGAACCGCTACCGCAACCGCTACGGCCAGCTGCTCGAGCACGCGCCGTTCTCACAGCGGGACTTCCACCCGCCCGAGGAGCTCGAGACCTACGACGAGCGGGGCGAGTTCCCCGTCACCGTGCGGGTGCGCGACGGCTACCAGGAGTACATGCTCGACCGGCACCCGTTCGACGTCGTCGGCTGGGATGGGTATGTCTGGCCCTACACGTTCAACGCGGACGACTTCGAGCCGCGCGCCGGCCGCTTCCACCTGCCGCCGCCTGCGCACCAGACCTTCCAGGGGCCGAACTTCGTGATCTGCACGTTCGCCCCGCGGATGCTCGACTGGGACCCGGAGGCGGTGGTGCTGCCCTACCACCACTCGAACATCCAGTCCGAGGAGGTCATGTTCTACGCGGCCGGCGACTACGCGGCGCGCAAGGGCGTGGAAGTGGGCTGCCTGACGCTGCACCCGTCGGGGCTGCCGCACGGCCCGCAGCCGGGTGCCGTGGAGAAGTCGCTCGGGAAGAAGTCGACGGACGAGCTCGCCGTCATGTGGGACACCTTCCGCCCGCTGCGGCTGACCGCGCTCTGGCAGGAAGTCGACAATCCGGACTACGCCTACAGCTGGAACCCGGAGAAGGCGGGAGCCGCCGCGGCGGCGACCGCGACCGCGACCGCGCGCTAGGCGGAGGCCGCTGCTCCTCTAGCGCTGCTCCTGCTGCTCGCCGGCCGTGCGCCGCTCCTCGGCGGCGGACGGCGACTGCTCCTCGGCGGCGGACGGCGACTGCGCCTCGCCGGCCTCTCCGGGGGCACCGGGGTCCTTGACGGCCTGGAAACCCTCCTTGGCCTTGTCGCCCATGCTGGCGTCGCTCTGGGCGACGTCCTTGACTTCCTGCGCGTCCTGCTTGGCGGCCTCCGTGCCGCCGCGGCGGGTGAACAGCTCCTTGGCCTTGTCCATGATGCTCATCTCGGGCACCTCCAAATCGGGGGAGCGGACAACCCGGGTGGAAGGATCCTCCCGCCCGCGGCCCTCGTCAAGGTCAGATGTACATGCCCCCGAACTGGCCGCCGGTCACGTTGAGCACCTGGCCGTGCACGTAGTTCGCCCAGGGGGAGCACAGGAAAAAGACGGGGCCCGCGGCCTCCTTGGGTGAGGCGGGCCGGCCGAGCGGGATCATCATCGCGGCCATCGCCCGCATCTGCTCCGGTATGCCGAGCGGGATCTCCCTGCCCTCCATCTCGATCTTGCCGCCCTCCTCCTTGGAGGCGGTCAGCCGGGTCTCGACGAAGCCGAAGGCCACGGCGTTGACGTTGACCTTGAACTGGCCCCACTCCTTGGCGAGCGTCTTGGTCAGCCCGACCACGCCCGCCTTGGCGGCCGAGTAGTTGGCCTGGCCGGCGTTGCCCATCGTGCCGGACACCGAGCTCACGTTCACGACCTTGCGAAAGACCTCGCGGCCCTCCTCGCGCTCCTGCTTGGCGGGCTCGCGCAGGTGGGGGGCGGCGGCGCGGATGATCCGGAACGGGACGACGGTGTGGATCTCGAGCATCGCCTGGAACTGCTCGTCGGTCATCTTGTGGGCGACCCCGTCCCAGGTGTAGCCCGCGTTGTTGACGATGATGTCCAGCCCGCCGAACTCCTCGACCGCCTTCTGCACCAGCTGGTCGGGGACGCCCGCCTGGGTCAGGTCGCCGCCGAAGACCGCGGTTTCGCCCGCGATCTCAGACGCCGCCTGCTCGGCGACGTCGCCGTCGAGGTCGTTGATGAGCACGCGCGCGCCCTGCTCTGCGAGCAGCTCCGCGGTCGCGCGGCCGATGCCCCGGGCCGAGCCGGTGACGATGGCCGCCTTTCCGTCGAGGACTCCCACTTACGTTCTCCTTTCGGATTTGAGCCCGGCATCATGACGCCATGCTCTTCGTGCGGTACGGCATCCCCTTTGCCTTGCTCGTCGCCGGCGTCGTCGTGGCCGCGACTTCGGGTTCCGGACTCGCGGCCGGAGCCATGTTCGTCAGCGCGGCCACAGCCGTGCTGCTCCTGAACGTCCTGTACCGCATCGGCGTGCAGGGCGACCGCGACCGGGACCGCGAGGAGGAGGCCCGCCGCTTCTTCGACGAGCACGGCCGCTGGCCGGACGAGCCCTCGGCCGCCGCGCGGCGGCGGCCGCGCTAGGACCCGTTGGCGGGCAGGCAGGCGGCCATTCGGTCGAGCAGCGCGTCGCGTTCGCCGGAGTTCTGGGTCAGCGAGGCGGCGCGCTGGAACTCCGCTCGCGCCTCATCCCTTCGTCCGAGCCTCTCGAGCAGGTCGCCGCGAACGACCGGGAGCAGGTGATATCCGCGCAGCGCGGGCTCGGAGCGCATGGAGTCGACCAGGTCGAGCGCCGCCTCGGGGCCGAAGGCCATCCCTATGGCGACCGCGCGGTTCAGCTCCACCACCGGCGAGGGCATCAGCTGGGCGAGCGCGTCGTACAGCGCCACGATCCCCTCCCAGTCGGTGTCGGCGGCCACCCTGGCGCGAGCGTGGCAGGCGGCGATGGCCGCCTGGAGCGTGTAGGGCCCCAGGGCGCTCCCGCTTCGCTTCGCGCGCTCGAGCGCCACCAGCCCCCTGCCCACGAGCATCCAGTCCCACCGCGAGCGGTCCTGGTCGAGCAGCAGGATCCGCTCGCCGCCGGGGCCGACTCGCGCCCGTGAGCGCGACGCCTGCAGCTCCATGAGCGCGACGAGCCCATGTACCTCCGCTTCGGACGGGAGGAGCTCGGCGAGGATGCGGCCGAGCCGCAGGGCCTCGTCGATCAGCTCCGAACGCATCCAGTCGTCGCCGGCGGTGGCCGCATACCCCTCGTTGAAGATCAGGTAGACCACCTCGAGCACCGAGGCGAGGCGGTCGCCGAGCTCGTCGCGCTCGGGGACCTCAAACGGCACCTGGGCGGCCGACAGCGTGCGCTTGGCGCGCACGATCCGCTGCGCGACGGTCGCTTCCGAGACAAGGTAGGCGCTCGCGATCTCCCTGGTGGTCAGGCCGCCGAGCAGACGCAGCGTGAGCGCCACCCGCCCGTCGGTCGACAGCACCGGATGGCAGGTCGTGAAGACGAGTCGCAGGAGGTCGTCGTCGAACGGATCGTCGATCTCGGCCTCCAGGTCACGGCTGTCGATCTCGCCGCCGCGGAGCTCAAGCTCGCGCCCGAGCTCGTGCGTCTTGCGCTCGTGGACCTCGGTGCGCCGCAGGCGGTCGACGGCCCGGTGCCTGGCGGTGGCCATGAGCCAGGCGCCCGGGTTGTCCGGGACGCCCGACTCGGGCCACTGCTCCAGCGCCGCGACGAGCGCCTCCTGGGCGAGGTCCTCGGCGAGGCCGACGTCGCGCACGTACCTCGCGAGGCCCGCGATCAGCCGCGCGGACTCGATCCGCCAGACGGCCTCGATCGCGCGCTTCGGGTCGGCGGCCGGCACCTACTGGTTGGCCTCCACCTGCTCGCGCATGCGCTGTTCCCTTTCTCGCAGATCCGGCGTGAGCTCCTCGCCGAAGTCCTCCGTCTCGAACACCGGACGGATCTCGACGATCGCCTCCACGCCCGGGTCGGCGTCCGGGATGCGCTTGACCCACTCGATCGCCTCGTCCATGTCCTTCACCTGCCACACCCAGTAGCCGGCGAGAAGCTCCTTGGTCTCCGAGAACGGGCCGTCGATGACCTTGCGGTCGCTCCCCGAGAACACGACCCGCGCGCCCTTCGAGCTCGGATGGAGGCCGTCGCCGGCCAGCATCATTCCGGCCTTCACCAGCTCCTCGTTGAAGGCCGTCATCTCCGTGAGCAGCTTCTCGCTCGGCATCTCCCCGGCCTCGCTCTGCTCGGTCGCCTTGATGATCACCATGACTCGCATCCGTGGTACCTCCTTGTGGTTGGGTCTCTATCTAAGCGTCGAGCGAGCATGGCGAAAATCGACACGCCGGCGGCGCTAGGGCGGCGATCCGCTCGCCACGGATCGCGGGCGCCAAGAAGCGCGCCTTCTGCTCGTCGGTGCCGAACCGCGCCACCGGGGGAGTCGCGATGCTCACGTGGGCGCCGATCCCGGCCGCCACCCCGCCCGACCCGCACCCCGACAGCTCCTCGCTGAGCACGGCGTCGTCGAGGTAGTCGCCGCCGCGCCCGCCGTGCTCGCGCGGGTACTTGAGCCCGAGCAGCCCGAGCTCGCCCATGCGGGGGAAGACCTCATTCGGGAACCAGCCCGCGTCCTCCCACCCTCCCGCGTGCGGCCGGAGCTCCTCGGCCACGAACCGCCGGATCTCGGCGCGCAGCTCCTCGTGGCGCTCGGTGAAGGGGGGTATGGGGACGGTGGCCGTCATCGCTCGAACACGTCGAGCGGCAGCGCCGCCGACACCAGCGCGTTCGGCGCGTCCACCAGCTCGGAGACCTCGCAGCTCCGCCGCCACGCTCATCAGCACGTAGGCCTGGCTCGCCGTACCCTCCTCGCTCGTACTCAAGCCAACGCCACGCAGTCTCTCGCGCAGCGCTCCACCAGTGGCCAGGCTGAGGTCGAGGCGCCTTAGCTGCCGTCGTCGGCGAGCGGGATGCCCCTGGCGGCGAACGTCGCTCGCGGTCGGGGCGCGGAGGCGCCTCGCTCGCCGCTGAAGCGCGGGCGCCAGCAAGTGTGGTGCCGCCCGCCGCAGCCCGATCCGGAAGCTCGCCGCGCCGCCGGTCTCGATCGTCTCGATGCTCACCTCGCCGTCGCCCTGCGCGTCGTGGAGGTGCTGGCTGAGAGGAGCTCGCCGTTCATGTGTACCATCATTCTCAGCCACGTACTCAGGCCGAGGTCGCTGATGTCCATGTTGCCGCTGTTCTTGCTCGGCGGCTTTCTGCGCTGGCCGTCGACGGCGTCGGTCGTCTAACGGCGCGTCGACCAGCTCGCAGACGCGCAGCTCCGCCGCCACGCTCATCAGCACGTAGGCGGGCTCGCGTGCCAATCCCCGCTCGTGCTCGAGCCAGCCCAGCAGCTCGAGCAGCGCTCGGCGGGTGGCCAGGTTGAGGTCGAGGTCGCCTTGGCTGCCGTCGTCGGCGAGCGGGATGCCGGTGGTGGCGAACATCGCTCGCGGCGGTCGCGGAGGCGCCTCGTAGCAGGGGAAGCGGGGGCGCCAGCGGGCGTCGGCCGCCCGCCGCAGCCCGATCCGGAAGGTCGCCGCGCCGCCGGTCTCGATCGCCGAGATGCACACCTCGCCGTCGCCCTGGGCGAAGTGGAGGTCGCCGGCCGAGAGGAGCGCGCCGGGCATGTGGACCGGCAGCCACAGCCGGGCGCCCGGGCCGAGGTCGCGGATGTCCATGTTGCCGCCGTTCTCGCGCGGCGGGTAGGTGCGCAGGCCGTCGGCGGCCTCGGGCGGCCAGGCGTGCTCCGGCGTGGGCGGGTTGGCTGTCCCGATCGCGGCCTCGCGGCGGCGGGCGCGCTCGAACAGCTCGGGCGAGGGGGCCACGCCGATGGTGCCGGCGTGAACGCAGGCGGGCACGGCCACGCCGGGGAGCTGCTCGGAGCGGGCCACGCCGTCGGCCAGCACCCACCGGGCGAGGAAGGGGCGCTCGAACAGGTCTCCCAGGAAGCCGGAACCGGGGAAGATCGCGGTCCAGCCGAAGTCGTCGGTCTCATAGGCGAGCACCTCGAGCTCGAGCACGTCGCCGGGCTCCGCTCCGCGTACCTCGAGCGGGCCGGTGAGCGGGTGCGCGATCGACGGCACACCGGCCAGGTCGCGGTGGTCCGAGCCGGGCCCGATGAGCCGGTCGCGCGAGTCCCGGATCTCGAAGGTCACCTCCTCGCCGGGCTCGAGCGAGGCCACCGCGGCGAGCCCCGGGTGCCAGCGGTTGTGCCCCCGCTCGGCGCCCAGATGGAGGGGCCGCGAGCGGTCGATCTCGATCCGGAGGGGATCCCACAGCCCGTACGAGCGGCCGATCACGTCCAGCATCACCTCGTCCGTGCCCGCCCCGATCCGGTTCAGGCGCACGTCGCGCCAGGCGCGCTCGATGCCGTACTCCTTCATGTAGCCGGCGCCGCCGTGGATCTGCAGGCACTCGTCCACCACCTCGCAGGCCATTCGAGCGGTGTAGAGCTTCGCCATCGAGATCTCTCTCACCGGGTACTCGCCGTTCTGGAACCGCCACGCGGTCGTGTAGACCATCTGGCGGCCGGCCTCGATCTTCGTCGCCATCTCGGCAAACTTGTGCCGGATCGCCTGGAACTTCACGATCGGCCGGCCGAACGCGCGGCGCTCGCCGGCGTACTGGAGCGTGCGGTCGAAGGCCTTCTGCGCCCCCGCCACGCAGCCCGCCGCGCCGATCAGGCGCTCGCCCTGGAGCTCCCACATGATGTTGTAGAAGCCCTTGCCCTCCTGGCCGAGCACCGCGTCCGCCGGCACGCGCACGTCCTGGAAGGCCAGCAGCGCCGTGTCCGAGGCGTGCATCCCGAGCTTCTCGAGCTTCTTCTCGCGGATCACCCCGGGCGCGTCCATGTCGACGAGGAAGAGCGTGAAGCCGTCGTAGCCCGCGTCCGGGTCGGTCTTCGTGACCAGCACGATGAAGTCGGCCCGCAGGCCGTTCGTGATGTACGTCTTCGACCCGTTTATCACCCACTCGTCGCCCTCGCGCACCGCGCGCGTCTTGATGCCCGACACGTCCGACCCCGCGTCCGGCTCGCTGATCCCGAGGCATGAGACCTTCTCGCCGCGGATCGCCGGCACGAGGTACCGCTGCTTCTGCTCCTCGGTCCCGAACAGGAACACCGGCGGCGTGGCCATGTCGGTGTGCACCGCCACGCCCATCGCCAGGCCGCCGGAGTTCGAGTGCACCATCTCCTCGGCGAGGACGAGGTTGGCGTAGTAGTCGCCTCCCTGGCCGCCGTACTCCTCGGGGTAGGAGAGGCCCAGGAAGCCCAGCTCGCCCATGCGCGGGAAGACCCAGTCCGCGAACGTCGTCTCCTCCCACTCCTCAGCGTGGGGCGCAAGCTCCTTCACCACGAACGAGCGGATCGACTCGCGCAGCTGGTCGTGCTCCTCGGTGAAGATGAAGTGCTTGCGGGAGGCGGCGTGGTCGGGCTTCAGGAGCGAGTCGGCGGTGGCCATGGCGCCAGCGTACCGCCGCTACCCCCTGCTTACGATCTCCACGAGCGCGTCACCCGGCCGCAGCTCCGCGGCCCGCTCGTCGTCGAAGCGGAGCAGCTCGCCTCCGCGCGAGATCGCCACCACCGGATTGCGCGAGCGCAGCTCCTCCAGCGGGCCGACGTCGGCGTCGGAGACCGGCCGCTGGACGATGTCGAGCCCCGCCCCTACCGAAAGCAGGTCCTCGATCACCCGTGCGATGTCGGGTGCGGTGGTGGCGAGGCCGAGCAGCCTCCCCGCGGCGCCCGAGGACGTGATCACCGAGTTGGCGCCGCCTTCGTGCAGCAGGTGTGCGTTCTCGTCCTCGCGCACAGCCGCCGAGATGTGCGCTCTCGGGTTGAGCTCGCGCGCCGTGAGCGTGACCAGCACCGCGGAGTCGTCGCGATCCACGGCCACCACCACGGCGGCGGCGGCCTCGATGCCGGCCTCCACGAGCGCGTGCTGGGTCGTGGCGCTGCCCGCCACGGCGCTGATGCCGAGCTCGGTGGCCTTCGAGCGCGCGGTGGCGCTCTCGTCCACCGCCACCAGTTGGTCGGGGCGGTAGCCGTGGCCGAGGAGCGTGTCGGTGGCGGCGCGCCCCTTCGTGCCGAAGCCGCAGATGACCACGTGGTCTTTCAAGGTCCTCCTCCAGCGTGACAGCCGGTAGGCGGCGCGGGTGCGCTCCGTGAGCACCTCGAGCGTCGTGCCCACCAGCAGGATCAGGAACAGGACGCGCGCCGGCGTGACGATCACGGTGGTGACCAGGCGCGCTCCGTCGGTGACCGGCCGGATGTCCCCGTAGCCGGTCGTGGTGATGGTGACCGTGGAGTAGTAGAAGGCGTCGAGCAGGCTTATGCTGTCGTCCTCGGGGTCGACGTAGCCGTCCCCGCCGGCGTAGGTGAGCAGGGCCACCAGCGTCACCAGGCCCACGGCCACGGCGAGCCGCGCGGCGATCGTGCGCAGCGGATGCCTCGCCCCCGCCGGGAGCTCGACGTGGGCGTCGTGGGGGAGCGCTCTCCGAGCGGCCATGCTGCGGGCAGGCTAGTGCCGGCTCGCGCCGGTAGCGTCCCCGCGATGAGCGAGCGAGAGTTCGATGTCGTGATACTCGGCGCCGGGCCCGCGGGCGAGGTCTGCGCGGGACGGCTCGGCGAGGCCGGCCTGAGCGTGGCGGTCGTGGAGCCGCACCTGATCGGAGGGGAGTGCTCCTTCTACGCGTGCATGCCGTCGAAGGCGATGCTGCGTCCTGGTGAGCTGCTGACCGAGGCACGCCGCATCCCCGGCGTGCGCGAGGCGGTGACCGGTGGGCTCGACACGGCGGCCGTGCTCAGGCGCCGCGATGAGATCATCCACGACCTCGACGACTCGGGCATGGAGCCGTGGCTCTCGGACCGCGGCGTCACGGTCGTGCGGGAGCAGGGCCGGCTTGACGGCGAGCGCCGCGTGCGCGCCGGCGACGAGACGCTCGTGGCGCGTCGCGCCGTGGTGGTGGCCACCGGCACGACCGCCTTCCTTCCGCCGATCGACGGCCTGCGCGATGCGAAGCCCTGGACCAACCGCGAGGCCACCACCGCCAAGCGCGTCCCGGAGCGCCTGGCCATCCTCGGCGGCGGCGTGGTCGGTGTGGAGATGGGGCAGGCCTACCGGAGCCTCGGCGCCCGGGTCACGCTGATCGAGGGCGGCGACCGCCTCATCGGCCGTGAGGAGCCGTTCGCGAGCGAACAGGTCGAGCAGGGCCTGCGCGAGCTGGGCGTGGACGTGCAGCTCGGCGTCAAGGCCGCGGCGGTGAGGGTCGAGGGCGACGACGTGGTGGTCGAGCTCGACTCCGGCGGACCCGTTCGCGGCGAGGAGCTCCTGGTGGCGACCGGCCGCCGGGTCAACACCCTGGACATCGGCCTCGACAGCGTCGGGCTCGAGCCCGGCAAGCCGGTCGAGGTGGACGACTCCATGCGCGCGAGCGACTGGCTGTACGCGATCGGCGACGTGAACGGCCGCGCTCTGCTCACGCACATGGGCAAGTACCAGGGCCGCGTGGCGGCCGACGTGATCCTCGGCGAGGAGAGCGCCTGCCTGCTCGTGGACGGCTCGCGCTCTCCCCGCGTGATCTTCACGGACCCGCAGGTGGCGGCCGTGGGGTACACGCTCGCGGCGGCGGAGGAGGCGGGCCTGAACGTGAGGGCGGCGGACGTGCCGACTCAGGGCAACGCCGGGGCCAGCTTCTACGGGCGCGACAGCGCGGCCGGCACCGCGCGGCTCGTGGTGGACGAGGACCGGCGCGTCGTGGTCGGCGCCACCTTCACCGGACCGGAGGTGGCCGAGTTCCTACAGGCGGCCACGACAGCCGTGGTCGGCGAGGTCACGATCGACCGGCTCTTCCACGCGGTGCCGGCATTCCCCACGCGCAGCGAGGTTTGGCTCTACCTGCTGGAGCAGCTCGGCGTATCCGGGCCCTGCTATCCGCAGCCCTCGCCGGCGTAGCGGCAGGCCACGATCGACGGCCGCTCGATCGGCTCGCCGGCCTCGATCGACCAGGCCAGGCGGATCACCGCCCGTGTGTCCACGCGAGCGGCGTGGCCGAGCGCGTGCCCTCGCCGAACTCGTGGCCGGGCCGTCCCGTTGGCGGGCGGCCGTCCCAGACCTGCTCGGGGAGCATCAGGCCGCACGCGCTCCGGCGGCGCTCGACGGCCGGGCGCTTTCGCTACCTCCTTGCGGCTATCGCCTGTGTATCACTCGCTCGCAGCCGCGGGTTCTGTCGCTCCGGTCGACCCGGGCGCGGTCCCTCCGGCCGCGGCCACATTTGACGGTATCGCGTCTTCCGTTGACGCTGTTGATGCGGTCGTTGCCGCGGCCGCCGGAGAGCCTGTTCCTGCCCCCATTGCCGGCCATCCTGTCGTTGCCGGCACCGCCCGACATCCGGTCGCGGCCAGCGCCGCCCGACATTCGATCGCGGCCAGTGCCGCCCGACATTCGATCGCGGCCGGCGCTTCCGCTGAGCCTGTCCGCGGCGGCGTTGCCCGCGATCCTGTCGTTGCCGGCGTCGCCGGTCATCCTGTCTGCGCCGGCCCCGCCGATAGACAGGTCGTTGCCGTCGCCGCCGGCCATGAAGTCGTCGCCGTTGCCGCCGGTCAGCTGGTCTCTTCCGGCAGCCGCGATCAACTTGTCGAGGTCGCTGCCTCCGCTCAGACAGTCGTCTCCTGGCAGCCCATGGATGATGTCGGTGCCGCCCAGCCCATTGATCCGGTCACCGGCGTCTGTGCCCGTCAGGACCTCATCCCGGTCGGTGCCGTTCTGGGGGTTGGCGCACGCGCCGGCGGCCAAGCCTGAGGGGGCGGGGGCAGGGGCGGGCCGGACGCCCGCTTCACAATCGACGCCTGTGTATCGGCACGCCACTATCGCCGGGCGCTCGATCGGCTCTGCCGGCGTCGATCGACCACGCCAGCCGCACGAATTGCCCGTGCGTCCATGCCGAGCGGGGTCGCCGAGCGTGTGCCCGCGGCCGGGGATCTCGCCCTGCGGTGGCTGGTCGTCCCAGACCTGCTCGGGCAGCATCAGCCCGTCGTTGGCGGTGTTCGCGATGGTCTGCCAGGAACGGCCGGGCGTCGTTCGGCCTGCGAGCGAGCTCGTACTCGCCGCGCTCGCCGGTGCAGCAGCGGCCACAGGCGCCCGCGAGGTCTGGCGGGCCGGGCCGTCGGGGAAGATGTCCCAATCACCGCCGTTCGCCTGTCTCCCCGTAGCCGTCGAGCGTGAAGCGGTACCACACCGTCCCGTTCGGCGTGGACGACCGCCAGCGGGTATGCGCTGGTGCTGTCGCCCACCTTCAGCGAGTTCACGCACGACTCGGGTCATCCCAGGGCTTCACGCCGAAGAGCACGAGCCCGAGGAAGCGCGTTGTCGACGATCTCGCGCTCGTCCACCGGGCGCGTCGAAGTTGTCGCCGAGGCTGTACGTCGGAGCCCTCGTTCGGGCTTGCCGTCCTTGTCACGCGCAGGTAGTACGGCCCGGGCGAGTAGTGACCGTTGCTGTCGTCGCCGTCCAGTTCTCGACGAGCTCCGCTGCCAGCTCGTCCGCCAGCTTCTCGTAACCCGTCGCCTTCCGCGTCGTCGCCGTTGCTCGCGAGCGATGTCCGCGGCGCAGATCAGACCCGCGATCTCGGTCGCGATCGTGTTCGGCGAGAAGCCCGCCCTGGTTCTCCCAGCGCTCCTTGGTCGCTTGTCGGCCCGTTGGCCGACGATGTAGTCGGCGGCCTGCTCGATGTGCGCCCAGTCCGCCGCGCCCGTGCGGCCCAGCCACCACGCGAGCACGATCGGGAGCGCGGTCTCGTCCATCTGCTCGGTCGTCCACTTGCGGCTGTCCCGTTCACCCGTGTGTTCTGCCAGAACGAGCCGTCGGGCTTCTGCACGCGACCACAGGTAGTCGAGCAGGCGCGCGGCCGCGGCATCGTCTCCGGCGGCCTTCTGCGCCGTCGCGACGTGGTAGAGGTCGCGCGGCCAGACGAGGTGGTACGGGCCTGACAGCGCCGCCCGGGCGTCTCTCTTCCAGCGTGAGCGTGCCCCATATCCATGCCATGTTCGGCGCGGCGATGGACGCGCCGCGGTAGGTCTTGTCCTCGGACGCCTCGAGCACCATCACGCGACTGCTCGTACAGGCGCCTCAACCTGGCATCGCCCGCCGACGCTCGGCGGGCGGGTCCTTCAGCGAAGCCGAGGTACTGCGGCCCAGCCCGCGTCGTAAGCTCGTCTCCGCGCGCCGCGAATCCGGCCAGCAGCGAGCCCTCGGCGGCCGTCGCGCCGCGCCGTCGGCGTCTCTGCCCGAAACCGATCGCCAGCGTCGTCGACTGATCGCCGGGCTGCCCGCTGATCGGAACGCGCGCGCCCTGCACGACGTTGCCTGCATCCTGGCCTCGTACGTCGCTCAGGCTCGCTGTCGCGCCTTCAGGTCCTCCCACGGATCGCTCTGGCGTGCCCGCTGTAGCCGCTCGCTCGTCGCCGTCCAGCCCCGGTCCTCGGTGGCTATAACGCTCGCTCCGGCGTCGTCCCACGCGACCAGCCCGTCCACGCAGCTCGCCGCCGCGGTCGTCGTTGCCGTCGTCGCCCGGGGCGGGATCGGCGAGGACGTACAGCTGCAGCGGCTTACCGTCGGTCAGCGACTCGAAGCGCATCTGGCCGAGAACGCGTCGCGACGCTCGGGGTCGGTGATCCAGGTCTTGGTCAGGCGCCAGCGCTCCGTTCTCGGTTACCTGCCGGTATGCCAGCGAGCCGGCCACGGCCTCGACGCTCGCGGTCACCTCCGGCGCGACGGGTTCGATGTGCCGCGGATCGTCATCGACGGTCTCGCGGTCCAGGAACGTCCCCGTCGGTCACTGCGAACTGGAGACCGCGGAAGCTCGGCGTGTCGAGGTCGGGGAAGTAGACCTCCGTCAGCGATCGCCGCGCGCAGCGTGAACCATGCGCCTTGCTGGCCGAGCTGCGTGGCGAAGTCCCGAAGCCGTGCTTGTCCGCCGGCGCCCACGTGTGGACGGTCGCCCGGCGCGCCCGGGCGGGCGGCGCCGAGGCGGCCAGCCACCCCGAGGGCGGCAAGTCGACCAGCAGGAGGGCGGCGGCGAGCAGCGTCTCGGCTCGGATCCGGGTCATCCTGGGCGGCTACCCGGGTTACGAAGGCCTTACGCGACCAGCCGCCCCTGCGCGGCGCTGCCAGAATCCGGTCATGGACCAGCGTGGCTCGATCCTCGTCGTGGACGACGAGCCGACCATCACCGACGTGGTCGCCCGCTATCTGGAGCGCGCCGGCTACGCCACCCACGTGGCCGCGGACGGCCCCGGCGCGCTGCGGATCGCCGGCGAGAGTCGCCCCGACCTCGTGGTGCTCGACCTGATGCTGCCCGGCATGGACGGTCTCGAGGTGATGCGCCGGCTGCGCGAGCGCGAGCGCGTCTCGGTGATCCTGCTCACCGCCAAGGGCGAGCACACCGACCGCATCATCGGCCTGCGGCTGGGCGCGGACGACTACGTCGTGAAGCCGTTCTCGCCGGCCGAGCTGGTCGCGCGCGTGGACGCGGTGCTGCGGCGGGTCGACAACTCACCCCAGCTCGAGGAGCCGATCGCCTTCGACGACCTCGAGCTCGATCCGGTCGCCCGCCGCGTGACTGTCCGCGGCGAGGAGGTGCAGCTGACCGTGCGGGAGTACGAGCTGCTGCTGCACTTCGTGCGCCATCCCGGCCAGGTCTTCTCGCGCGACCAGCTGATGGACGCGGTCTGGCAGTACAGCTTCTACACCGACACGTCCACCGTGACGGTCCACGTGCGCCGGCTGCGGGCGAAGATCGAGGCGGACCCCTCCGAGCCGCGCTGGCTGCAGACGGTCTGGGGCGTCGGCTACCGCTTCCAGCCATGAAGGAGGCGCTCAGGCCGCTCGCCGTGCTGGCGGCGGCCGCCGTGCTGTGTGGCTTGGTGATCGGGCTCGTCTACTCCGCGGAGGACGGCGTGCTGATGGCGGTGTTCGTGCTGGCCTCCGGCGCCGCGCCGATCCTGGCCGCCCACGCGATCGTGCGCCGCCGGGCCGAGCGCGAGTCGCTCGGCCGCCAGTTCGCCTCCGCGGTGGCGGTCACGATCGGCCTGGCCACGCTCGGTGTCGGGGTCGTGGCGCTCCTCATGTTCATCTCGCCCCACGATGCGCTCGTCATGGGCATGCTGCTGCTGCTCGCGGGCGGGCTCACCGCCTACACGACCTGGCTCCTGTCGCGCGACGTGATCGCCGAGCGCGACGCCGCCGAGCGGGCGCGGCGCGACCTGGTGGCCGCCGTCAGCCACGACCTGCGCACACCGCTCACCTCGCTGCGGCTTCTCGCCGACGCGATCGAGGACGACGTGGTCGATCGCGACACCCGCCGCCGCTATCTCGAGCAGATGTCCGTGCACATCCGCTCGCTGTCGGGCCTGATCGAGGACCTGTTCGAGCTGTCGCGCCTGGAGGCGGGCGACATCCAGTGGTCGCTCCAGCAGGTGCGCATCGACGAGTTGATGGAGGAAACGGTGGAGGCGATGCGCGCCCAGGCGGACGCCAAGCAGGTGGCGGTGCGCGCGTCGTTCCCGGACGGCCTCGAGCCGGTGCGCGGGAACCCCGAGCGGCTCCAGCGCGTGCTCTTCAACCTGATCCAGAACGCGATCCGGCACACGCCCGCCGACGGCAGCGTGACCGTGATTGGCCGAGGCGAACGGCTCGACGGTGGAGGTTGAGGTGGCCGACACCGGCGCGGGGCTGCCGGACGACGCGCGCGAGCGGGCCTTCGATCCGTTCTACCGCGGCGGCGAGGGCGCCGCCCGCTCCGGCGGGGGCACAGGCCTGGGCCTGACGATCTGCCGGGCGATCGTGGAGGCCCACGGCGGCGAGATCTGGCTGGCTGACTCGGCGCGCGGGGCGCGGGTGCGCTTCAGCCTCCCGCGGGCGGCTGTGAGGCGACCCGCCGGCGGGTGAGGCGGCCCGTCGACACCGACACCCCGCGCGCACGGGCGGTGCTCGAGCGCGCGAGGACTGTGCCGCGCGGCCACGTGACCACCTACGGCGACCTCAGCCCCGAGGCGCCCCGCTACGCGGGCGCCGTGCTCCACGCCACCGACGACCCCGGCGTGCCGTGGCAGCGCATCGTGCGTGCCGACGGCTCGCTTGCCAAGGGCGAGCGACAGCGCCGCCTGCTCGAGGCCGAAGGCGTGGCGTTCAGCGGCGAGCGGGTGGACATGCGGGCCGCCTGGGTGCCGGTCAGTCAGGTCGTCTGAACTATGAGGACGTCGCAGGGCGCGTTGTGCGAGACCTTGTTCGGCACGCTCCCGAGCACCCGGCGGGCCCCCCGCATGCCCCGGCTGCCCAGCACGATCAGCTGCGCGTCGTTCTCCTTCGCCGTCTGAATCAGCGAGTCGGCGGCGTCCCCCTTGGGGGCGTGCACCTCGATCTCGACGTCGCGGGCGGTCTCCCGCGCCCGCTGGAGCACGGCGTCGACCTTGAAGTCCGAGCCGACCGACCACTCGGCCGCTTCGGGCACGGGTTGTTTGCCCCCCACCCGTGCCGGGGCGGGCTCGTAGGCGCTCACGACGTGCAGCTTGGCGCCCGTCAGCCGGGCGAGGTCGACGGCACGTCGCAGGGCGATCTCCGCGGTGTCGGAGCCGTCGGTGCCTACGACGATCGAGCTGAACATCTGTGTGAAACCTACCCGGTCTGCACGATCAGGACATCGCAGGTCGCGCGGTGCGAGACCGTGTTCGGGATGCTGCCGAGCATGCGGCGGTGCATGCCCTGGTTGCCGACCACGATCAGGTCGGCGCCCACCTGCTCCGCGACCGAGAGGATCGCCTCGCCGGGCTCCGCCGTGAGCGTGTGCTGGCGCACGTCCACGTCGTTCGCGCCGAGCCGGTCGAGCGTCCGCTCGAGGACCACGTCGGCCTGGAAGCCGGGTCCGAGCGAGCGGCCTGCGCTTGCTCCGGCCGACCGTCCGGAGGCCGGTGGCGGTGAGGGCGGGCTCGCCGTTACCACGTGCAGGCTCCCGCGGTTGGCGCGGGTCAGTTCGAGCGCCTTGACGAACGCGACCTCGGCTGTCTCCGACCAGTTCGTGCCGATCACAACCGTCGTGAACATGCTTGCCGTTCCCTCCGTAGTAGAAATCGCCGCGTGTCCTACGAGACGATTCTCTACGACGTCCGCGACGACGGTGTCGCGACCGTCACGCTGAACACGCCGAACAACCGCAACGCGCTGTCGAGCGCGCTGCTCTCGGAGCTCACCGACGCGTTCGAATCCGCGCGCGACGACGAGCGCGTGCGCTGCGTCGTGCTCGCCTCGTCGCACGAGAAGGTGTTCTCCGCGGGCGCCTCGCTCGACCAGTTCGCGGCCGGCGTGGCGCCGGTGCAGAAGCACTTCGGCACCGAGGGCTTCCCTCGCCTGTTCAGGACGATCATGGGACTCGGCAAGCCGACCGTCTGCGCGGCGAACGGGCACGTGCTCGCCGGCGCGCTTGGCCTCGCGCTGTGCTGCGACCTGATCGTCGCGAGCGACGCCGCCACCTTCGGCACCCCGGAGATCAACGTCGGCGCGTTCCCGTTCATGATCATGGCCCTGATCTACCGCAACGTGCCGCGCAAGAAGACGAACGAGCTGTTGCTGCTCGGCGAGCGCATCTCGGCGGAGGAGGCGCGCGAGGCCGGCATCGTGAACCGCGTGGTGCCGGCGGCCGAGCTCGACGACACGGTCGACGACTGGGCGGTGAAGCTCGCGGCCAAGTCGCCGGTGCTGATGCGGCTGGGCAAGCAGGCCATGTACCGCCAGCTCGACATGCCCTTCGAGGACGCACTCGACTACCTGCGCTCACAGCTCTCGATCGCCCTCACCACCGAGGACATCCAGGAGGGCGTGAAGGCCTTCTTCGAGAAGCGCGATCCGGTCTGGAGCGGCAGATGACCGCGATCAAGGATGTCTCGCTCGTCGCGCTCTGCTGCCGCACCTCCGACCGCACGCCCGGCGCGGTGCGCGGCGCCCAGACGCTCGCGCCCCTGATCGGCAAGCGGCTCGGCATCGAGCCGCGAACGATCGGCAGCGCGGCGGAGCCGCGCGAGACACGCTTCGACGAGGACCTGCGCGAGTCGCGCGGATGCCTGCTCGAGGCGGGCGGCCAGGTGGACGACGCGCTCGCCGACGGCCGCGTGCCGGTGATCGCCGCCGCGGACTGCTCGATCTCGGTGACGACCCTGCCCGCGGCGCTGCGCCACCGGCCGGACGCCAAGGTGCTCTGGCTCGACGCCCACGGCGACTACAACACGCCCGACACCACGGGCAGCGGCTACCTCGGCGGCATGTGCCTCGCCGGCGCGTGCGGGGAGTGGGACGCCGGCCTGGGCGACACGATCGAGCCGGAGCAGGTGGTGCTCGCCGGGGTGCGCGACCTCGACGGCGGCGAGCGCGAGCTGCTCGAGCGGAGCGCCGCCACCGTGATCGGGGCGAGCGTCGTGGAGACGCTGGTGGCGGTGAAGAACGCGCTCGACGGCGCGCCCGCCTTCGTCCACCTCGACCTCGACGTGCTCGACCCCGAGGAGTTCCCTGCCGCCGTGCCGGCCCCGGGCGGGCTCTCCTCGGACAAGCTCTACGACCTGATGGAGGCGGTGGCGGAGGACTCCGAGCTCGTCGGCGTCGAGGTCACGGCCTTCGAGGCGCCCGAGGACGAGGACGACCGGGCCGACATGGCCGAGACCGCGATGCGCGTGCTCGACCCGCTGCTCGACCGGCTGTCGCGCTGATGGCCGAGCGAGCCGCCTCCGGCACTCTCGTCGCCCGGCCGCCCCTCCGCTCGCTCGTGGACGACCTGCACGCGCGGCGCGAGGCGGCCCGCCTCGGCGGCGGCCAGGAGAAGATCGCCCGCCAGCACGAGCAGGACAAGCTGACCGCGCGGGAGCGCCTCGCGCTGCTGATCGACCCGGACTCGTTCGTCGAGCTCGGCATCCACGGCCGGCCGCACTTCTCGCAGCGCGCCATGGAGGGGAAGGACGCGCCGGCAGACGGCGTGGTCACGGGCTACGGCAAGGTGGACGGCCGCCTCGTGGCCGTGGCGGCCTACGACTTCACGGTCATGGCGGGCTCGATGGGCATGACCGGCGAGCTCAAGGTGTCGCGACTGCGCGACCTGGCGCTCGGCAAGCGCATCCCGATGATCTGGCTGCTCGACTCCGCCGGGGCGCGAATCCAGGAGGCCACCGGGTCGCTGTTCGCGGGCTCGGGCCACCTGTTCCGCGAGGAGGTGGTGGCGAGCGGCGTTATTCCCCAGGTCGCGGCGCTGATGGGACCCTGCGCCGCCGGCACCGCGTACATCCCCGGGCTCGCCGACTTCGTGCCGATGGTCAAGGGCCGCGGCTCGATGGCGCTGGCCGGCCCGCACCTCACCAAGGCCGTGACAGGGGAGGACGTGACCCAGGAGGAGCTGGGGGGCTCGCGCATCCATACCCGCGTGTCGGGTGTCGGCGACCTCGAGGTCGACTCGGACGAGGAGTGCATCGAGGCGATCAAGAAGTACCTGTCGTACTTCCCGCAGAACTGCGAAGAGCCTCCCCCCCGGGGGGAGGGGTCAGACCCCTTGAGTGGGGGGGACTCAGATCTGCTCGACGTGCTGCCCGACTCGCCGCGCAAGCCATACGACATGTACGACGTGATCCGCCGGATCGTCGACGACGGCGAGTGGTTCGACATGAAGCCGCGCTGGGCGCGCACGATCATCACCGCCTTCGCGCGGATGGGCGGCCGCCCGGTCGGCATCGTGGCCAACCAGCCCAGGCACCTGGGCGGCATCCTCGAGAACGACTCGGCCGACAAGGCCGCCCGGTTCATCAACCTCTGCGACGCGTACGGGATCCCGCTGCTGTTCCTGGTGGACGTGCCGGGCTTCATGGTCGGCACGAAGGTCGAGCAGGCGGGCATCATCCGCCACGGCGCGAAGATGCTCTACGCGGTGTCGCGCGCGACCGTGCCGAAGGTGACGGTCGTGATCCGCAAGGCCTATGGCGCGGGCTACTACGTGATGTGCGGCAAGGCCTACGAGCCCGACCTGATCGTGGCCTGGCCGTCGGCCGAGATCTCCGTGATGGGCCCCGAGGGCGCGGTGAACATCATCTTCCGCAAGCAGATCGAGGCGTCCGAGGACCCGGACGCGGCGCGCGCGGAGATGATCGAGGGCATCCGCAAGACGATCGACCCGTACATCGCGGCGGGCAACGCGCTGATCGACGACATCATCGATCCGCGCGAGACGCGGCCGACCGTGATCCGCGCGCTCGAGATGGCGGAGACCAAGCGCGTGGATCGGCCGTATAAGAAGCACGGCGTGATGCCGGTGTAGCTCCCGGCCGCGCTGAACGGCGGGCAATGAAGGGGCCGACGGGGGGGTGGGTAATCCCAGTACCGCATACGAGCATTGGAATTACCCACCCCCTTCCGAGCAGCCCTCATTGCTCGCCGTCAGACGCCGCCGAAGGCACCGCGCACCCGGGGCTGAACGCCATCCGCCGCGCGCGTTCGGCAAACTCGGCGTTCGTCAGCACCAATGGAGCCGATCTTCTTCAAGTCCCCCCAGGAGTTCTACGACTGGCTCGAGGAGCACCACGAGACGGAGACCGAGGTGTACGTCGGCATGTACAAGCAACACACCGGCAAGCGCGCGATGAGCTGGTCCGAGGCGGTCGACCAGGCACTCTGCTTCGGCTGGATCGACGGCCGCGCGAACGGGATCGACGAGGACAAGTACATGCAGCGCTTCACCCCGCGCCGGCCGGGCAGCAACTGGAGCAAGATCAACATCGCCAAGGTGGCGAAGCTCACCGAGGAGGGCCTGATGCGGCCGGCCGGCCTCCGGGCCTTCGAGGCTCGCCGGGAGGACCGCTCCGGCGTGTACTCCTTCGAACAGGACGCGAAGCTCGCCGACGAGTACGAGCAGCGCATCCGCGCGCACCCCGCTGCCTGGGAGTACTGGGAGGCCCGCCCGCCCGGCTACCGCAGGACGGCGACCCACTGGGTGATGAGCGCCAAGCGCGAGGAGACGCGCGAGCGCCGGCTGACCCAGCTGATCGACGACTGCGCCGGCGGCCGGCACATCAAGCCGCTGCGCCGCGCATGAGCCGCTTCGAAGACCCCTGCATCGTCACATGCTCGATCTCCGGGGCGGTGGCGAGCCGCGAGCAGTGCCCGGCGATCCCGTACACGCCGGAGGAGTACGCGGCCGAGGCGAAGCGGGCGGTGGACGAGGGCTGCTCGATGATCCACATCCACGCGCGCACGCCCGAGGGCGTGCCCTCCTACGAGGTCGAGGACTTCCGGGCGATCACCGAGGCGATCCTGGGCGCGGTGGACGACGTGATCGTGAACTATTCGACCGGCGCGATCGGCGTTCCGATCGAGAAGCGGATCGAGTACCTGCGCGAGCTGCGGCCGGACGTGGCGGCGCTCAACATGGGCTCGATGAACTACGCGAAGTACTCGGCGCGGCGCAAGGACTTCGTGTTCAAGGCGGTGTTCGAGAACTCGTTCGACACGATCATCGCCTTCCTCGAGGCCATGAACGAGCTGGGCATCCGGCCCGAGCACGAGTGCTTCGACTCGGGCCACGTGGCCAACCTGGACCCACTGATCGACATGGGCCTGCTCTCCGAGCCGCTCCAGATCGACTGCGTGATGGGCGTGAACGGCGGCATCCGGCCGACGCCGAAGAACCTCGTGCACATGTCCGAGCAGGTGCCGGGCGGCGCCGAGGGGCCGAACAACTGGGGGGTGATCGGCATCAGCCGGGACCAGTGGCGGCTCGTGGCGGCCGCCGCTGCGCTGGGCGGCAACGTCCGCGTGGGCCTCGAGGACAACTTCTACCTCCCCGACGGCGAGATGGCGCGCTCGAACGGCGACCTGATCGCGCGGGCGCGCCGGATGGTGGAGGACGCCGGCCGCCGTGTGGCGAGCGTGGCCGAGGCGCGCGAGCTGCTGGGCACCCCGGGGCGCGACCTCACGCGGCGCGAGCTCCTCACGTGACCGCATTGGCCGGCCTCAGGGTGCTCGATCTTTCGCGTCTGCTGCCCGGGGGCTTCTGCTCCCTGCTGCTGGCGGACTTCGGCGCCGAGGTCCTGAAGGTCGAGGACACCGGAATGGGCGACTACGTGCGCTGGTCTCCGCCCTACCACGAGGGGGCCGACGACTCGGCCAAGTCGGCGCTCTTCCTCGCCCTGAATCGAGGCAAGCGGTCGATCCGGCTGAACCTGAAGGAGGAGGCGGGCCAGAAGGTGCTGCTGGAGCTGGTGCGCGAGCACGACGTGCTGCTCGAGTCCTTTCGCCCGGGCGTGATGGAGCGCCTCGGGGTGGGCTGGGAGCGCCTGCGCCGGGAGAACCCCGGCCTCGTCTACTGCGCCGTCACGGGCTACGGCCAGGACGGGCCGTACACCGGCCGCTCCGGGCATGACATGAACTACCTCGGCCTCAACGGGCTGCTCGGCCTGACCGGCGACGCGGGCGGCCCGCCGGTCCAGTCCGCGGGCCAGATCGCGGACCTCGGCGGCGGGGCGCTGATGGGGGCGTTCGGGATCCTCGCCGCGCTGCGCGAGCGCGACCGGAGCGGGGAGGGGCAGCTGGTGGACGTGTCGATGTTCGACGGCTCACTCGCCTGGCTCGCGATGGTGGCCGCGGCCCGCCTGGCGGGCGGAGCGCCCCCGGAGCGCGGCGACCTCGAGCTGGCCGGTCGGCTGATCTGCTACCGCCCCTACGCCTGCAGCGACGGCTGGGTGACCCTCGGCGCTCTCGAGCCGAAGTTCTGGCAGGCCTGGTGCCGCGGAGTGGGCCGCGAGGACCTGATCGAGAAGCAGTTCGACCGGCCCGGCTCGGAGGCGCACGCCGAGGTGGAGCAGATCTTCCTGGAGCGCACGCGCGCGGAGTGGCACGAGTTCGCGGAGCAGAACGACTGCTGTCTGGAGCCGGTGCTCGACCTGGACGAGGCGCTCGACTCGGAGCTCGTACGGGCGCGGAAGATGGTGGTGGAGCTAGACCAGCCCGGCACGGACGGCGTGAAGTTGCTGGGCGTGCCGGTGAAGCTGTCGCGCACCCCGGGCACCCCGGCCGGCCCGGGTCCCGCGCTGGGCGAGCACACCGACGAGGTGCTGGCCGGGCTGGGCTACTCGGAGGAGGAGATCGCCGCGCTCAAGGAGTCGGGCGCGGCGGCCTGAACGAGAGCTCGGAGCCGGCCCGGGAACCGGCGCGTGGGCGCGCGAGCGGCTGGTACGGTCGCGCACTTCACGGATCCGCTGGGAGGCGACGATCTCTGGGAGCAAAGCAACGCGGGCGCTCTCGACCGCGCTAATCCTGACGCTCGCGCTGTGCGCGGGCGCCGGCGCGGCGCCACCGCCGCAGCCGTATGCCACCGAGGCTCGGCATACATCGCCGGCTGGTACGGCTACGCCGAGAAGGACCTGCGCTCGATCCTCGGCGAGAGCCCCGCGGGCGCGTACTCGCGCCGCTACTGCGGCGAGGGAGACCGCGCGGCCTGCGAGCAGCTGCTGCGCGAGACGCTGCTGGAGGCGATCGCGGAGCCGGCGGCCGTGACCTACGAGGACGAGCTGTGCGCCGAGGACGACACGCCCGGCTTCGAGGACCCGCAGCTCTGCTTCGACGCCATCGCGCACACCACCGCCGGAGCGGTAACGCAGCCGCTGATCCACTGGATCAACCGCCCCACCTTCCAGCAGGTGGTGGAGGTCGGCGCGCCCTAGCGCGCCGGCCGGATCCCCCGCGCCCGCCCCGCGACCGACACCGTCCGCCGCCACGAGACGCTCCCGGGCGCGGCAGGCACGACGCGGTAGTCCGGGTGGCGCACCCAGGTGGGCACGTAGCGCACGCGTCGCGCCCGCACGCGGCCGTCGCGCGCCGTGAAGCGGATCAGCGCTATCAGGCCGTCCTGCGCGGCGGCGGGGCAGCAGCCGGCCGTCTGGTTGGAGACCAGGTTGCCCTCGCCGAACACCACAGGCTTCCCGTTCACCCGGCGGATCGGCTGCACCACGTGCGCGTGCTGGCCCACGATCGCGCTGATCGCCGGCGAGCGGGTCAGCCGCTTGGCGAGCGCCCACTGGGACGGCGAGATGGCGTGGCTGTACTCGTCGCCCCAGTGCAGGTTCACGATCGCGGTGTCGGCGCCGCGGCGGCGGGCCCGGCGGGCGTCGCGGACGATTCGCCGCGGGCTGGCCCAGGCCACGCTCCACGGGTGCGGCACGGCCTGGCCGTTCGACACCGCGGTGTAGGAGAGGAACGCGATCCGGACGCCCTTCACGCTGAGGATCGGGGCGCGTCGCGCGCCGCGGGCCGACCGCGCCGTGCCGGAGTGCGGGATGCGGAGCGCTCGGATCGTGGTGTTCACTCCATGCTGTCCGGCGTCCAGCGAGTGGTTGGATGCGGTGCTGCACGCATCCCAACCCGTGGCCTGGATGGCGTGTGCCAGGGAGGGGGGCGTGCGGAAGCTCGGGTAGCCGAGCACCGGCCCGGGCACGAGCGGCGTCTCGACATGGCAGAGCGCCAGGTCCGCGCCGGCGATGTGGCGCCGGATCGGGTGGAACATCGGCCGGAAGTCGTAGCGCCGGCCGCCGCCGTCCGCGAGCGCCTGCGCCGCAACCGGGCCGTGGATCAGGAAGTCGCCGCTGGCCGCCACGGTGAAATGCACGGGCGGCGGGGCGAGCTGCGACGCCCACATCACGCCCGAGGCCGCCAGCGCAGCCGTCACGTTCTCACCAGTACACCTCGTGCCACTCCATCACCCCATACCCGGACTCGAGCTCGACGTCTCCCGGCAGCACGCCGGAAAAGGCGCCGAAGGGCTGGCGGTAGTCGCTTCGGAACGGCCCGCGCCTGGTGTGGTCCTCGCGCGCGCACCACTCCTCGAAGCGCAGCTCCCCGACGCGCGAGAGATCGGCCGCGAAAGGCTGCGCGCCGACCTCGCGCGGCTCGCCGTCCACCCACACGGTGCGCTCGCTCACATCCGGATCGTCGTGCACCCCCTCGACCAGGTTCCACGCCACCGGCTCGCCGCTCCGCGCCCGGCCGATGCCGGCCGACCAGCGCCAGCGCGTGTGGCGGGCGTGGTAGCCGGCGGAGTCGTCCACGAACGCGAGCGGGCCGTCGATCGGCCACTCCCGCCCGTCCGCCACGACCCTCCCTCGCACGGGCACGCCGGCCTGCTTGCGGGTCCAGATCCACCCGTCGCCGTGCGGTGAGATCACCTCCACGCCGTCCGTCTCCTCCAGCGTGATCTCGATTCGGACGTCCTCGTCGGCCACCAGCACCCACCCCGGCGCCGGGGCGCGGTCGACCCGGCGCGAGGTGGTCCGCTCGAACAGCGTGCCGTCCGGAAGCGCCACCGCCCACCAGCGCTGCGGCACGCCCGCAACGCGCGCGTCGCCCACGCACAGCATCAGCTCGGGCCCGTACACGCCGACGTAGCGCCAGCGCTTGAGCGGCCGGCCGCGGTGAAGCGGAGCCATCCGCGCGGGGGGCAGGCGGAGGCCGAGCTCGCGCACCGCTGGGCCGCGGATGGGGCGTACCGGCATGGGCTGGCAGTACACTCCAGATTGACTGGTCAGTCAATGAGAGAAGAGGGAGGAGGGCCGGCGTGCGAGTCGCGGCCGTCCAGCTGCAATCGACCGAGGACATGGCCCGCAACCTCGAGGATGCGGACCGGCTCACGCGCGCCGCCGCGGCCGACGGCGCCGAGCTCGTGGTGCTGCCCGAGCGGCTCGACATCCGCGGGAGCGCGGCCGACTACGCCGCCGGGGCCGAGACCCTCGACGGGCGGCCCGTCACCTGGGCGCGCGACACCGCCTGCGAGCTGGGCATCGACATCGTGGCCGGCTCGGTCGCCGAGCGGCGCGAGGGACACGAGCGCGTGGCCAACACCTCAGTCCACGCCGGTCCCGACGGCGAGCTGAAGGCCGTCTACCGGAAGATCCACATGTTCGACGTGGAGGTGGGCGGCGTGGAGTACCGCGAGTCGGAGCACTCCGAGCCGGCCGACGAGATCGTGGTCTCCGAGACCGCCCAGGGCCTCGGGCTGGGCCTGACCATCTGCTACGACCTGCGCTTCCCCGAGCTGTACCGCATCCTCGCGCTGCGCGGCGCCCGCATCGTCACCATCCCGGCCGCCTTCACGCGGGTCACGGGAGAGGCGCACTGGGAGATCCTGGTGCGGGCGCGAGCGATCGAGAACCAGGTCTTCGTGATCGCCCCGGGCCAGGGCCGCCTGCCCGGGCCCGACCGGGACAGCTACGGCAACTCGATGATCGTCGACCCCTGGGGCGAGGTGCTTGCCCGCGCGGGCGGCGAGGGCGCCTGCTTCGTCGCGGCCGACCTCGACCTCGCCCGCCAGGACGAGATCCGGGACAAGCTCCCGAGCCTCGCGAACCGCGTGGCCGCCGCCTACCGCTGGCCCGAGGAGGTGCGCGCCTGATGGCCGCGACGAAGACCGCGGCGGTCGACAAGCGCCGGCTCATCCTCGACGCCGCCGTGCGCGTCTTCGCGCGGCGCGGCTTCCACCACTGCCGCGTGTCCGACGTGGCCGACGAGGCGGGCGTGGCCTACGGGCTCGTCTACCACTACTTCAGCTCCAAGGAGGAGATCCTCAACACGCTCTTCCTCGAGCGCTGGCAGATCATGCTGGACGCGATCGCGGAGATCGACTCGCGCGACGTCGCGGCGCGCGACAAGCTCTACGCGGTCGCGGGCTTCATCATCGACTCCTACCGCCACGACCCCGAGCTGATGAAGGTGATCATCGTCGAGGTCACGCGCGCGGCGAACTCGTTCGGGGCGCTCCACCTGGACCGGATCCGCGAGGCGTACGAGGGCATCGCGGCGATCGTGGAATCGGCGCGCGAGGAGGGCTCCTTCAAGTCCGCCATCCCGTCCGAGTTCGCGGCGATGTGCTTCTACGGCGCCATCGAGCAGCTCCTGACGGGCTGGATCTTCGAGGTGCTGCCGGGAACCGACGAGGAGTTCGAGCGCGCCAAGGGGCTCGTGGTCGAGGCGATCTGCGGCGGATTGGAATCCGGTCAGAACGGCGCGTCTGGTTGAATCCCCGCGCTATGCAGAACGACATCACGAAGCGACTGATGTGGACCGGCCTGGTGGCGGGGATCGGCGCCCTGAGCTCGATCGTGGCCAGCAGGGTCGCCGCCGAGATCTGGCAGCGGGTCTTCAAGGAGGACCCGCCCAACGACTGATGCCCGACGAGCCGAACCAGGGAGCCACCGCCGCACGGCCGATGGGCGAGTCCCCGCTCCAGGGGGCCGCCGCCGCCGACCCCGACCCGTTCGCGGAGCGCCCCGAGGCGTTCGTGGGCGCCGCGTTCGTGGGCGGACTCGCGCTCGCCTTCCTTCTGAAAAGGTTCGCGTCGTGAACGGGACGCCTCCCAAGCAGGACGCCGAGAAGGGTCTCGGCGACATCGTCGCCGAGGTCTCCGAGAAGGCCTCACTGCTCGTACGTCAAGAGGTCGAGCTCGCGAAGGCCGAGGTCACGGACAAGTTAACGAACCTCGGCAGGGGCGCCGGCATCGGAGCGGCCGCGGGGGTCTTCGCGATCTTCGCCATCATGATGCTCTTCCATACGCTCGCTTGGCTGCTGGACGACCTGTTCAACTGGGACACGAGCGTCTGGGCGGGCTTCCTGATCGTGACGATCGTCCTGTTCATACTCGCCGGGATCTCCGGATTCCTCGCCTCGAGGCTGTTCAAGAAGGGCTCGCCGCCCACGCCTGAAATGGCGATCGAGGAGGCCCGCCGCATGCGGGCCGAGCTCGAGGCGCAGACGATCGAGCGCGACCAGGTCGACCGCTCGCTGGAGAAGGGTGAGGAGCTGAAGGCATGAGCCCTGCGCAGAATCCCGAGATGATCCGCGCCTCGATCGAGGAGACCCGCCGCGAGCTGGCCTTCTCGGTCAACGACCTGCGTTCCAAGGTCGCCGAGCTGACCGACTGGCGCAGGCAGCTCTCCGAGAACCGCAAGGCCGCGCTGATCGGGGCGGCCGTGGCCGGTTTCGTGATCGGCGGCGGTGTGGCCGCCACCTTCTCGCTCCTGAGCGGCCGCCGCGGGTAGGCGGCGCCCCCCGCGCTGAAACCTCACGCCCGCCCCCACTCGCTCGCGAGCGCGGGAGGTTTTGGTCGCTAGACGGTGAAAACCTCCCGGCCGCGGCTGCCGAAGCGGACCCGCGTGAGCTCGCATTCCATGCCTTCGGCGCTCATGCCGCGGAGGTCTCCGGAAGCTCACCGTGGTTGCGCCGGTGCAGGATCGCCGCCACGCCGCCGGCCGGGATCGGCAGCCAGAACGAGACGAGCCGGTAGGCGAGCGTCGCCACAACCGCCTCGGCGGCGGGCACGCCCGCGAGGGCCAGCGTTCCGGTCAGGCCCGCCTCGACGAATCCCAGACCGCCGGGGGTGAGCGGCATCGTGCCGAGGAACTGGGCGGCGCAGAACGCGAGCAGCACGGTCGAGGGCCGCGGGTCCGCGTGCACCGCGGTGAGCGCCGCGATCAGCGTCGCGTAGTCGAGCAGCCAGCGCCCCACCGCGAGCAGCAGCGCCTGCCACCAGCGCTGGCCGAGCACCATCGTCACGCTGTTGCGCTCGCGCAGCAGGCGGTCGGGCAGGCCGGTCATCGGCGGCTTGCTCCGCCGGAAGCGGTTGCGCGCCGTCTGCGCCGCGCGCCCGATCAGGACCAGCGGGCGGTCCCAGAGGAGCGCCGCCGCGCCGGCGCCGAACAGGAGCACGAACAGGACACCTCCGATCAGCGCCGCCCTTCCAAGCCCGGGATCGACCGGAGCCCCGAACAGCACGGCGGGCAGCGCCAGCAGCGGCAGCGCGAGCAGGATGCCGAACACCAGCACGGACGAGGCGGTCATGCCGGATGCGGCACGGCCCGCGGGCACGCCGCCCCGGGTGAGCATCGCGTACTGCATCGCTCCCGCGGCGGCCACGCCGCCGGGCACCACCCGCCCGAAGGCGTTGGAGGCGAGCTGCGAGGTCACCACCGGCCCGTGGCGCTCGGCTCGCATCGAAATCTTCTGGAGCTCCCAAATGCAGGCGTAGCTGCCGATCTGCAGCAGCACCATCGGGATCCACCAGAGCGCGTTGAAGTCGTCGAGGCGGTCGTACGCCCCGAACACCTCGAGCAGCGCGGGGGCGAGCAGGTAGAGCGAGACGCCGGTCACGGCGAGCAGCAGCCCCCGCTTTGCCAGCCCACCGGCGCTCATGCCGCTTCCAGGCTACGCGGGCGCAGGGTCGGGCGGCGCCCCGGGCGGCGGCGACGGCGGCGGCGGAGCGGGCGGTGGCTGCGGCGGCTCGGGCTTGATCGACAGCGTTCTCAGGTCGACCCACTCCCGCATCAGGATCTGGATCGACGCGGCCACGGGGATCGCCACCAGCGCGCCCAGCACCCCCAGCAGCGTGGCCCCGAACAGCACCGCGACGATCGTGACGAAGGGGTGCACGTGCACCGTGCGCTTCTGGACCTGCGGCTGGATCACGTGGTTCTCGAACTGCTGGTACACGATCGCCCAGATCGCCCAGATGATCGTGGCCGTCGGAAAGTCCTCGAACAGGGTGACCACGCCGATCAGGACGGCGGCGATCGTGGCGCCGACAAGCGGAATCAGCGAGAAGAGGCCGGCGATCACCGCAAGCGGAGCGCGGAACGGCACGCCGAGGATCGTCAGCACCACGTACGTGGTGATGCCGGCGATCACCGCGATCGTCAGCGCTCCGGCCACGTACCCGCCAACGGCCTGGGCCATGTGGTCGGCCGAGCGGCGCAGCCGCTCGCGCTGCTCCGGTGGGCGCATCGAGATTCCCCGCTCGACCCAGTCGCGGCCGCTGCCCAGCAGGAAGGCGGTCAGCACGAGGATCGTGATCAGCGCGAACGCGGAGTTGACGATGCCGAGCCCCACGTCGCGGAGCGTCCCCGCTGCGCCGCCGAGGCGGTCGGGCAGCTTGCCGGCCTCCTCCTCCAGCCGGCTGGTGATGTCGTAGTCCCTGTTGATCTCGCGCAGGCGGTCGTTCTCCCTCACGTACTCGGTGAGGTCGCGCGCGTACCGGGGCACGTTGTCGGCGAAGTTGTTGGCCTCGGTGATGAGCGGCGGCACGATCAGCGCGATCAGCAGGGCCGGCACGGCAAGCAGGCCCAGGTAGACGATCGTGATCGCGAGGCCGCGCCTCATCCTCGATGCGAGGGCGTTCACCGGCGCGGCCAGCGCAACGGCCAGGAAGATCGAGATCAGCAGCCAGGTGATCGGCTTGCGCACCAGGAACAGCAGGTACAGCGTGACCACCACGCAGACGATGATCAAGACGATCCGGACGATCTCCCTCGCGGCGGGCACAAGGGCGGTATTCGCCCCGCCTGGAGTGGCTCCTACTCGACGAAGTGCTCGGGCAGGCCCCCGACGCCGAGCAGGCCGGGGCCCGTGTGGACCGCGAGCACCGGGCCGAGCTCGCTGACGATCGTGGGCCCGTGACCGAACACCTCGGTGCAGCGCTCCACCAGCGCGGCGCACTGATCGGGCGCGTTGATGTGCTGTGCCGACCAGGCGCGGGCCCCGGAGTCGTTGCGCTGGCGCGCGTAGTCGACCATCCGCTCGAAGGCGCGCGAGCTGGTTCGCACGCGCTCGACCGGCGTCATCTCGTTCTCCACCGTGAGGATGGGCTTCACCTTCAGCGTGGACCCGATCCACGCGCTTGCCGCGCCGATCCGTCCGCCGCGCTTGAGGAACTCGAGCGTGTCGATCGCGAACCAGAGCTTGAACTCGGCCCGCGCCTCGGACACGCGTGCGGCGGTCCCCTCGGCGTCGGCGCCGTCGCGCGCCGCCTTGGCCGCGGCGAGCACCATGAAGCCGAGCCCGCCGGCGGTGGTGAGGGAGTCCACCACGGTGATGCGCTCTCCGCCCTTGCCGTCGCGCTCGAGCGCCTCCTTGGCCTGGCGCGCCGCCTCGGGCGTGCCCGACAGCCCGCCCGAGATGTGGATCGAGACGACCTCGCGGCCGTCCGCGAGGAGTGGCTCGTATGCCGACGTGAAGTCGCCGACCGACGGCTGGGAGGTGGTGGGCAGGCGCTCGGCGCCGCGCAGCTCCTCGAAGAACGCGTCGTAGTCGGTGATCTCGACCTCGGGCACCGGGCGGTCGCCGTCGAACACCACGTAGAGCGGCACCACGTGCACGCCGTGGCGTTCGCGAAGCTCCGCCGGCAGATAGGAGGTGCTGTCGGTGACGATCGCGACGTTGCCCATGGCCGGCGGCAGCCTACCCCCACTTCGGGTCGGGCTAACCTCTCGCGCGCTTGAGCAAGGTCCTCGTCACCGGCGCCACCGGCTTCATCGGCTCCCACGTCGCGCGGCTGCTCGCCGAGCGAGGCGACGAGGTCGTGCTCGGCGTGCAGGCCGACTCGCCCGACGCCGCCATCGCGGACCTCGACCTGAAGCGCGTGAAGCTCGACCTGCTCGACCGCCGCTCGGTGCGGCGCGCGCTCAAGGGAGTCGAGCGCGTCTTCCACTGCGCGGGCGTCACGTCGATCCGGCCGGACGACGCGGAGCGCCTGTTCGAGGTGAACGTGGGCGGCACCAAGCTCGTGATGAACGAGTGCTTGCGCGCCGAGGTCGAGCGCGTGGTCTACACGTCGAGCGCCGCGGCGCTCGGGCCGGCGGAGCCGGGCCGCACGGCCGACGAGACGCAGCTCTTCACGGCGGGGCGGCTCGGCATCCCGTACGTGAACTCGGTGCACGAGGCCGAGGTCGAGGCCATGCGGGTGGCGGCACACGGCCTGCCGCTGGTGTGCGTGAACCCCGGGGTCTGCTTCGGGGCGGGCGACCACCTGCTCGCCTCGACTCGGCTGGTGCGCTCCTTCCTGCTCGGCCGGATCCCGGTGTACACGGAGGGTGCCGTGTCGATCGTGGACGTGCGCGACGCCGCGGCGGGCCACCTGCTCGCGGACGAGCAGGGCGACGTGGGCGAGCGCTACATCCTCGGCGGGCGCAACTACACCTTCGACCGCCTGTTCGCGGACCTCGGCCGCCTGTCCGGCATCGAGCCGCCCGTGAAGCTGCCGGCGCGGGCGGCCCACGCCGCCGCGGCGCTGCTCGGGGCAGCCGGCCGCGGCTGGCCGCTGACCACGGTCGAGATGCGTGCCGCGAGCCAGTGGTGGACGTACCGCTCGACCAAGGCCGCGCGCGAGCTCGGCTGGAAGGCGCGCCCGCACGAGGAGACGCTCGAGGCGACGGTGAGCTGGCACCTGGAGCGAGAGCACGACCGGATCGCGCGAACGCGGCGCTCACAGCAGATGCAGTACCGGCTGGCGGGCGCGGCGATCGGGGCGACCGAGGGCGCCATCGGCCTGTTGCGCCGGGCGCGCCCCGGACGTCCCTAGCATTCGCCGGGATGGCCACCCTGTACCGCTGCAAAGCCCCCACCGACCTGGTCTGCCGCTGCGGCAAGGTCGCCCGCCGCCTGCGCACGGCCGGGATCGAGTTTCAGGAGGTGCGGGTGCCCTTCCTGAAACGAGACCGGCCGGAGATCGAGGAGTTGACGGGCCAGCGCTGGGTACCCGTCCTGGTACACGGCGACGAGGTCATCCACGACTCGCACCGCATCCTGGAATACCTGGAATGGCTCGACAACAGATCCAAAAAACAAGTCGCGTAACCCAGCTGCGCCGGCTGTGGCCCTACGTCCTGATGGCGTGGGAGCGCTGGCAGCAGCTCTCTCCGGAGGAGAAGGAGCGCTACAAGAAGCAGGCGCGCGACGCCGCCGAGCGCGGTCGCAAGGTGCTCGACGAGCGCCGCAAGCGGCGGGGCTAGTCGAGGCGGTTCTCGAGCCCGATCGGGCGCTTCTGGATCGGCTGAGGCTCGGGCTCGAACGCCTCGTCCTGCGGCTGCTCGGCGCCCAGCAGGGACGCCAGCTCGCCCGACTCGAACATCTCCATCACGATGTCCGAGCCGCCCACCAGCTCGCCGTCCACGAACAGCTGCGGGATCGTCGGCCAGCCGGACAGCCCCGACAGCTCCTCGCGGATGCGCGGGTCGGGCAGGATGTCGAGCGCCGCGTACTGCACCCCGAGCTCGTTGAGCGCGCCCGCCGTCCGGGCGGAGAACCCACAGGCGGGCTGGTGCGGAGTGCCCTTCATGAACAGCATGACGCTGTTCTCCTTGATGGCGTTCTCGATGAAGCCGCGGATCTCTTCGTTCTTCATTGGGTTGCTCCCGGGATCGAAGTCTTGATCGATAAGGCGTGGATGGGACCGCCGACCTCGTCGCCGAACACGTCGTAGATCAGCTTGTGCTGCTGGATACGCGAAAGGCCCTCGAACCTGTCGGACACCACCTCGGCGCGGAAATGGTCGCCGCCGCCGGTGAGGTCCTCCACGCGGACCTCTGCGCCGGGAAGCGCGGCGGTGATGCGGTTCTCTAGTTCTGATGCGGATGGCATCGGGAACATTGAGGGTACAGACGGATGCGCCGATACAATCCCAACAGATGGTGATCCTCACCGACATCGCCGCCGAGAAGGTCCGCGTCTTCATGGAGGGCCAATCGGCCGCCGGCGACATCGGGCTGCGAGTGGGTGTCCGGGGCGGCGGCTGCTCCGGCTTCCAGTACGCGCTCGCGCTCGACGAGCGGCGCGATGACGACCACGTCTTCGACACCTCAGGCATCGCGGTCCTCGTGGACCCGGCCAGCCTGCGCTACGTCGAGGGCTCCACGGTCGACTACACCGAGAACTTCATGGGTTCGGGCTTCGAGGTCTCGAACCCGAACGTGGTCGCCTCCTGCGGCTGTGGCTCCTCCTTCCGCGTGGCGGACGAGGAGCCGAGCTGCGGGGCGTCGGTGTAACTAGTACGCCGGCCGCTCGGGCGCGGCGCCCGTCTCGAACGCCCACGAACGGCGAGCAATGAAGGGGTCCAACACATTGCGGCGATATGTCCGCCGCAACGTATGGAACCCCTGGCCGACCAGGGGTTCCACACGTTAGGCGACTATTCATCCACTTTCGTGAGGGACCCCCCTCCGAACGGGAAGAGGCGGCCGTCCGGCGGCCCCCTCATTGCCCGTCGTTCACCGCGCTGCGAGCGCACGTCGCGGAAGGCGCCCTCGGCAGCCCTAAGCCGGCGCGTTGTCGAGCGAGCTCCAGAGAAACAGGCAGGCGAGCGTCCGGTAGGGGCGCCAGGGGCGCGCCACCTTCTCTAGCCGCTTCGGGTCCGGCAGCTTTCGCATCCGGTACTGGACCTGCACGGCGCGGCGGATGCCCTGGTCGCCAACCGGCAGCACGTCCGGGCGGCGCAGGTGGAACATCAGGAACATGTCCGCGGTCCACTGGCCGAGGCCCTTGATCGCCGTCAGCTGCGCGCTCACCTCCTCGTCGGGCAGGTCGTCGAGCCGGTCGAGCTCGAGCGTGCCGTCCTCCACGTGCTGCGCCAGGTCGCGCAGGTAGGCGATCTTCGGACGCGACAGCCCGGCCGCCCGGATCTCGTCGGGGTCCGCGGCGAGGAGCTGGCGCGGGGTCGGTGCGTGCCCGCCGAAGATGTCGATCATGCGGCCGTAGATCGTGCTCGCGGCCTTGGTGGACAGCTGCTGCCCGACGATCGAGCGGAGCAGCGCGCCGTATGCGTCTCCGGGGCGATCGCGCTTCAGGTCGCGCCTCACCACCGTGGCGTGCTCGTCGACCAGGCGGCCCATCACCGGGTCGGCCCCGCGCAGCGCGGCCACAGCCTTCCGTCCGGCCAGCGTCAAGTCAGGCCGCCGCCCTGTCGTGGAACGGGTGCTCCGCCTCGCCGAGCTCGGTGGAGGGCGCTTCGCCGAACAGCCATTCGCGCGCGATCAGGTGCCAGTTCGCGGTGGCCCCCAGCTGGCCGAGCACGCCGAGCGTGAGCGCCTCCATGCGCCGCGCCAGCATCGCCTGCGGCGGCATGGTCTCGCGTCGCATCAGCTGCCAGTGGCGCGAGCGAGGGTCGCCGAAGTCGATCAGCACCCGAGTCACGAGCTCGCGGTCGACCGTGACCTCGCGATCCTCGATGTACCAGCGCGTCACGTCGTGGAAGTGGTCGAACACCGCCTCCGGCGTGACCGCCTCGTCGGCCGGGTCGTAGAAGCCCATCGCGCCGAGCTGCCGGTGGAGGCCGTCCACGTCGCCGTCCATGCCGAAGCGGACGGCCGCGATCTCCGCCTCCAGGTCCTCGCGCGCGACGCGCTTGGTCATGCCGAAGTCGATGAACGCGACCCGCCCGTCGTCCATGAGCCGGTAGTTCCCCGGGTGCGGGTCGCCGGAGAAGTGGCCGTTTCGGTAGAGCGAGCCGAAGAAGAAGCGGAAGACGATCTCGCCGAAGCGGTCGCGCGTGGCACGGTCCATCTCGCGGACCTCCTCGAAGCCCTTTGCCTCGACCCACTCCGACACCAGCACGTGCTCGCTGCACAGCTCGGTCACCACCGGCGGGACGTAGATGAACGGGTGGCCGCGCCAGCTGCGCGCGAAGGCGCGGTGCTGCTGCGCTTCGTGCTCATAGTCGAGCTCGTCGCTGAGGCGCTCCCGTATCTCTCGGGTCATCGCTTTGGCGTCCATGCCCGGCGCGATGCGCTTGGCCACGCGCATGATCAGGCCCAGGTTCTGGAGATCGGCGCGCACGGCCTGCGCCACGCCCGGGTACTGCACCTTGACCGCGACGTCGCGGCCGTCGTGCAGGCGGGCCTTGTACACCTGGCCGATCGAAGCCGCGGCCACCGCGTCCTCGTCGAACTCGGCGAAGAGATCGGTCAGTCGATCGCCAAGGTCGTCCTCCACCACCTTGCGCATGCGGTCGAAGGGCACGCGCGGGGCGGCGTCACGCAGCTCGGCGAGCTTCGCCTGGATGCGCTCCTGGAACTCGGGCGGGAAGGCGCCCGTGTCGATGAACGAGGCCACCTGGCCGACCTTCATGGCGGCGCCCTTCATCTGGCCGAGCACCTCGAAGATCTGCTCGGCCGCCTCCATCTGGCGCCGGCCCGCGGCGTCGCGCCGGCCCTCGTCGTCTCGGGTCAGGTTGGCCGCCTTGGTGGCGTAGCCGCGCGCCGTCTGGCCGCCGGCGAGCCGCCCGACCTTCGCGGCGCGCCGCCAGCGTCCGGTGGGGAGGTCGTCGGCCATCGGCTCCCAGGGTACGCATGGGCTTGCGAGCCGGGTGAAGCTAGCGGGCCTGCCGGCGCCAGGCGAGCAGCGCGGCCACCGCCAGGAGGGCGGCCATCAGCCAGCCCGAGGCGGCCACGCCGGCGGCGAGGGCGTCCTCGAACGAGCCCCCGGCTTCGCGCTCCTCGACCTGGGCGCGCTGGAACAGCGCGCCGGCGGCGGCCACGACCAGGGCCGCGCCGGGCGCCGCGGCCGCGGCCAGGCGGGCGCCCTGGGCGGCCAGTGCGCCGGCGGCGGCGCCGATGCCGCTGCCCAGGAGCCCGAGCGAGACGACCACCAGCGCGTAGCTGCTCGCCGGGTCGATGCGCGTCAATCCGAGCGCGCCGAGCGTGGCGCACCCCAGTCCGCCCACCAAGGGAAGCCTCGGCGGAGCGCGCCCGGCGAGCAGTGCCGTGCCGGCGGCGAGCGCCGACGCGGACAGCGTGAGCGCCGCGGTGAGCAGTCCCGAGCGGACCGGCGACAGCCCTCGGACCAGCTCGAGGTACTGCGGCGCCAGCAGAAGCGCGACGGCGAGGCACCCGGCGAGCGCGAGGACCGCGGCGTCGGCACCCGCTGGGCCGCGCCGCCGGGCGAAGGCAAGCAGCGCCACTCCAGACGCCAGGAGGAGCAGAGTGTCGGCCGACGACCAGCCCCAGGGGCCGGACTGGATCAGGCCCGTGGACGTGAGGACCAGGCCCGCGGCGAGCGCGGCGGTGCGCTCGGCGTAGAGCGGGCGCGGCGCACCGCCGCTCCTCGCGGCGAGCAGCAGCAGGCCGGCCACGGCTGCCGCCGCCTCGACCCGGAAGAGCCAGCGCCAGCTCGACCCCTCCGCCACGGCGCCGCCGGCCAGCGGGGCCACGGCCAGCGCGAGCAGGGCGGCCCCGGCCACGGATGCGAGCAGAAGTCGCGGCACCCGGACCGCCAGGCTCCCGGCGGTCGGCACGAGCAGCGCCGCGCCGCCGCTGCCCTGGAGCGCCCGGCCGGTCACGAGAGTCGCCGTGGTGTCGGCGGCCGAGGCCAGAAGCGAGCCGCCGAGGAAGCAGGCCAGTCCGGCCACCACGAGCAGCCGGTGATCCGCGCCCAGCCGGCCGAGCAGCAGGAGCCCCACCGCGAGGGCCAGCAGATAGGCGTCCTGCACCCACGCCAGGCCGGAGGAGGACGACCCCAGGTCCAGGCGCGCCGAGGGCAGGACGGCCGGCACGGCCGCCACATCGAGGGCGAGCAGCCCGAGTACCGTCAGCGCGCCCGCGAGGGCCAGTCGGGGCGTGTCTCTCGCGGCTGGGTCGGAGTCGCGCGCCGGGGCCGCCCTCACCCGATCTCCACCTCGCGGCCGAGCGCGTCCGCGAGTAGGCCGGCCTCGCGGCGGGCGGCCCAGATCGGCACGCTCGGGTCACGCGCGGGATCGGGCTCGGCGTCGAGCGCGACGGTCCCGTCGCGCGCGGCCACGCTCACCCGGCGGATCGCCCCGTCGCGGCTGCGCTCGAACTGCTCGGCGAGCCGGATGATCGCGCACAGCAGCCGCAGCCGCTTGCCGTCGCCGCGCTCCTCCAGCGGGCCGAGCTCGGACGTGTCTGGATCGCCCTTGCGGTGGTAGCGGGCGATCAGCCCGACCAGCACGATCTCCCGCGGGGTGAAGCCGGGAAGGCCGGCGTTCAGGATCAGGTAGTGGGAGTGGCGGTGGTGGTCGTCGTAGTCGATCGCGGTGCCGATGTCGTGCAGCATGCACGCCGCCCAGAGCAGCTCGCGCTCGACGGCGCCGAGCCCGTGCAGCCCCGCGCCGGCGAGCCCGTCGAACATCGCGAGGGACAGCTCCGCCACGCGTTCCACGTGAGCAGCGTCGGTGTTGAAGCGGTGCCCCAGGTTCAGCACGGACTCGCGGCGCACGTCTTCGAACAGCTCCCGCTCGCCCAGCAGCCGCTCGAAGAACGCGCCCTCGCGCAGGCCCGCCTCGGTCACCTCGATCCGATCGAAGCCGCCGGTGTCGAGCGTGGCGGCGAGCACGAGCGCACCGCCGAGGATGACGTCACCGCGGTCGGGCTTGATGCCGGGCATGTCGCCGCGCTTCGACGCGGACCGGCCGGCCAGCGACTCGATCAGGTCCTCGAGGGCGTCGCGAGTGAGCTCGAAGCCCTGGACGTCGACCGGGGGCAGCTCGGCCCGCTTCATCGCCGCCGCGGCGAGGTTGCGGATCGTGCCGCCCACGCCCACGAGGCGCCCGCCCTGCCCCCACCAGCCCAGCGCCTCGAGCTCGCCGGCAGCCTTCTTGCGCAGCGCCTTCATCGCCTTCGCCGGCGCCTTCTCGCCGGGGAGGAACTCCTCGCTCACGCGCACGGACCCGAGCGGGAGCGAGTGCGCCTCGGCCAGGCGGCGGCCCTCGAGCCTGAGCGTCTGGATGCTGCCGCCGCCCATGTCGAGCCCGAAGCCGTCCTCGATCGTCGTGGAGTTGGCGATGGCGAGCCAGTCGTAGTGGGCCTCCTCGCGGCCGCTGATGACGCGCGGCTCCAGGCCGGTCCGGTCGCGGATCGCGTCGAGCAGCTCGCCGCCGTTGGCGGCGTCGCGGATGGCGCTGGTGGCCAGGGCCTCGACTTCGTCGATGCCGGACGCACGGCAGAACGACGCGAAGACCGCGGCCGTGTGGAGCGCGCGGTCGATGCGGTCGGGCCGGAGGGCGCCCTCCTGGGCCAGTCCCGCCCCCACGCGGACGGCCTCGCGGATCTCGTCCACGAGGCTCCACCACGGGGTGCCGGGCTCGTAGCCGAACACCACGAGGCGCCAGGAGTTGGAGCCCATGTCGGCTACGGCGACACGTTGCATGGACGGATCATTCCTCACGGCGCGTCCGACGGGGCCGCAGGGGTCTCTGCCTAGACTCGTTGCCGAAGATGACCTCGATCGGCACGTCGGAGAATCCGCTGCGGGTGGCCATCGTCGGCTCGGGGCCGGCGGGCTTCTACGCGGCCGGGCATCTCCTGAAGCCCAAGTCGCATCCGGACCTCGTGGCGCAGGTGGACGTCTACGACCGCCTGCCCACACCCTGGGGGCTCGTGCGCGGCGGCGTGGCCCCGGACCACCCCAACATCAAGGCCGTCAGCCGGGTCTACGAGAAGACGGCCGCGCACGCGGAGTTCCGGTTCTACGGCAACGTCCACTACGGCACCGACATCACGCATGACGACCTGCTTGCCCGCTACCACGCAGTGGTGTACGCGGTCGGCGCGCAGACCGACCGCCGCATGGGCATCCCGGGCGAGGACCTCCCCGGCAGCTGGGCCGCCACCGAGCTCGTCGCCTGGTACAACGGCCACCCCGACTACCGCCACCTCGAGTTCGACCTCTCGGGCGAGCGCGCGATTGTGATCGGGAACGGCAACGTGGCGGCCGACGTGGCCCGCATGCTCGCGCTCACGCGCGACGAGCTGGCCACGACCGACGTGGCCGACCACGCGCTCGAGGTCCTGGCGGAGAGCAACATCCGCGAGATCGTCGTGCTTGGCCGCCGCGGGCCGGCGCAGGTGGCCTTCACCAACCCCGAGCTCCTCGAGCTTGGCGAGATGACGGACGCCGACGTCTACGTCGACGCCCGCGACGTGGAGCTCGACGACGCCAGCCGCGCCTGGCTGGAGAGCGACGCCGCGAGCTCCACATCCCGCAAGAACGTGGACATCCTGACCGGCTATGCGGGCCGCGAGCCCGAGGGCAAGCGGCGCCGCATCGTGCTCCGCTTCCTGGCATCGCCGGTCGAGCTGCTCGGCACCGACAGGGTCGAGGGCATCCGCATCTGCCGCAACACGCTGCGCCACGAGGACGGCTCGCTCCGCGCGTGCTCCACCGACTCGATCGAGGAGCTCGAGTGCGGCATCGTGTTCCGCTCCATCGGGTACCGGGGCGTGGAGGTGCAGGGCGTCCCGTTCGACGAGCGCAGGGGGACCGTGCCGAACGAGCACGGCCGCATCCTGGGGGAGGACGGCGAGCCGGTTCGCGGCGAGTACGTGGTCGGCTGGATCAAGCGCGGCCCCACCGGGATCATCGGCACCAACAAGCGCGACGCCCAGGAGACCGTGAACGCGATCCTCGAGGATCTCGACGCGGGCCGCCTGAACGAGCCGTCCCACCCGAGCCGCGACGCCCTGGAGGAGCTGCTCGACGAGCGCCAGCCCGAACACGTCACCTACGCGGGCTGGGAGGCGATCGACAGCGCCGAGAGGGCCGCCGGGGAGCCGCTAAACCGCCCGCGCGTGAAGCTCACCACCACGGACGAGCTGCTCGACGCCGCCCGCGAGCGCGTCGGCTGACGCCTCAGGCGGGCGCGCGCACCCGCTCGCCATCCAGCGCGTCCAGCGCGCGCTCCAGCGAGGCCGAGATGCACGTGAAGATCGGCGTCTCCGATTCGGTGTAGGCGCTCGACTCGGTCGCCCGCAGCTCCTGCACGAGGTCGAGGAACTCGGCCGGGTCGTCGGCGTCGAAGGCGACCACGAACTCCTGGTCGTCGAGCCCGAACGAGTAGGCGGTGTTCGTCTCGATGCCCGTGAAGCGGCGCGCCACCTCGATGTGCTCGCGCATCACCCGCATGCGCTCCTCGCCGGGTAGCCGGTACCAGTCGCGCCGCTTCCACATCGGGTACACGATCAGGTACTTGGAGTCCGCCCCGGCGCGCGGCCCGAGCGGCTTGTCAGGCTCGTCGGAGTAGGGCGACTCCTTCGTCATCGCGAGGTAGGAGTGGGGCACGTCGGCGAAGCGCATCAGCCCGCTCTGATTCAGCAGCACGTGCAGCTCGTGGATCGGATCGAGCGTGCGCGCCAGCGCCCGGACCATCAGGTCGCAGTCCCCCCGGGTGCCCACCAGCGAGTAGGCCCGCAGGTAGTGCTCCTCGGCGAAATCCCCGCACGCGGCGGCGAATTCGCGCTTGTCGGCGGCCCGCTCCTCGGCCGACCTGCGGCGCCAGGCCGGATCGACCTTGAGGAAGGTGTATTTCACAAAGCTTCGTGCATCGGTCACTTCCGTAAGTGTCGCCGATAGAGTTGCCAGGATGCGTGTAGCGCTCGTCTCGCCCTACTCGTACACGTATCCAGGTGGAGTCGGTCGGCATGTAGAGGCCCTGGCAAGCGAGCTCATGGTCCAGGGCCACGAGGTTCGCCTCCTCGCCCCCCACGACCCCGACGACCGCCTGGCACGCGTGATGCACCGCGGCGCCGCGCCCGAGCGGCGGCCCGTGCCCGACTACCTGATCCCGCTGGGACGCACCGTGGGCCTCCCGTTGAACGGGGCGGTGTCGAACCTGTCCCTCTTCCCGGAGGCGGTCGCGACCCTGGGCAAGGAGCTCCGCCACGGCGGCTACGACGTCGTCCACGTGCACGAGCCGAACGCGCCCGCCGTGAGCTGGTACGCGACGGAGGCGGCGCGGCAGCCCACGGTCGCCACCTTCCACACCTACTCCACCAGCTGGCTGGTCGGCACCTTCACCGCGAACGTGGCCGGTGCACGCCGCTTCTACTCCAAGCTGAGCGCGCGCATCGCGGTGTCCGAGGCCGCCGAGTGGACCGCGCGCCGCTTCTACGGAGGCCGGTACGCGATCGTGCCCAACGGGGTGGACCTGAGCGCGGCCCGGCCCGATCCCGCGCGTCCCAACGGGCAGCTCAACATTCTGTTCGTCGGCCGCGCGGAGGGGCGCAAGGGCCTGCCGGTGCTGATGCGCGCCTTCGAGGCGCTTCGGCTCGCCGGGGTGGACGCGCGCCTGACGGTGGCCGGGGCGACCGACGAGGAGGTGGCGCCGCTCCTGCTCGACGTGGAGGGCGTCGAGATCGCCGGACGTGTGTCGGAGGAGGAGAAGTGGCGCCTGCTGGGCCAGGCCGACCTGCTCTGCGCCCCCTCACTCGGAGGCGAGAGCTTCGGCATGGTGCTGACCGAGGCGTTCGCCTCGGGCACCCCGGTGGTGGCCTCGAACATCGCGGGCTACCGCGACGTGGTGCGCAACCGCCTGGACGGGCTGCTCGTGCCGGCCGGCGACGCCGCCGAGCTTGGCGAGACCCTGCGCGACCTCGCGCTCGACCCGCGCCGGCGGCAGTGCATGGCCCGCTCGGCGCGCGAGCGCGCCGAGCGCTTTGCCTGGCCGCAGGTGACACGCGAGGTCACCGAGATCTACCAGGAGGCGATGGACCGCCCGCAGCCCGAGGGGCGCGTGGCGAGGATCGCCGCTCGCACGGGCCTGCGTCCCGCCGCCCCGGGCGCCCGCGTGCGTCCCACCAGGCTGCCCTCGCTCGAGCCCAAGGAGGCGGTGGAGGCCGGCCCGCGCCGCCTCGCTCGGGTGGCGCGACGGGCGCTGGTGGGCGTGGGCGCGGTCGGCGGCATCGGGCTCGCGGCCCTGGCCCTCCAGCGGATCGGGCTCGAGCCGGTGGCCCGCGCGATGCTCGCCGCGACGCCGGTCTGGGTGCTCGTCGCCTTCGCGCTGATGTGCGCCTCCATGCTGCTGCGCGCCGAGGCCTGGCACGCCATCCTGCGCGCCGCCCTGCCCGGCCTGCCGGTGCGCCGGCGCGACACCGCGCGCGGGACCATGATCGGCGTGCTGATGTCGGCCACGCTGCCCGCCCGCCTCGGCGAGCCGTCGCGCGCGCTGATCGTGGCGCGCCGGCTCGGCCGCATGCGCGACCGCTTCCCGGTCGTGCTCGGCACGATGGTCTCCCAGACGCTCCTGAACATCCTCGCCCTGACCGTCCTCGGCTCGGTGATGTTCGCCACGGTCGGGATCTTCCGCGGCGGCGAGGACGCGCTGGTGATCGCGACGCTCGCGCCCGTGGTGGTGCTGGCGCTGGTGCTCGCGGCGCCTTGGCTGCTGCGGCGCGGTAAGCCGACGCGCTTCCAGCGAGTGCAGCAGGCCGCCACCGCGGCGCGCTGCGCCATGGTGCGGGTGCGCTCGGGGCTCCAGGTGTTCCGCCGCCCGCGGCTGGGCGGATGGGCGGCGCTGATGCAGCTGAGCGCGTGGGCGATCCAGTGGCTCGCCTGCTACCTGCTGCTGGTCGCCCTCGGGCTCGACGAGCGCGCCGGGATGGGCGCAGCCGCGGCCGTGCTGTTCGCCGTCAACGTGACCGCGGCGCTGCCGGCCACGCCCTCCAACCTCGGTGTCTTCCAGGCCGCCTGCGTGGCGGTGCTGTCGGCCTACGGCGTCGGCAAGACCGACGCCCTGGCCTACGGGATCATCCTCCAGGCGGTCGAGATCGCCACGGCGCTCGCGATGGGCATGCCCGCCCTGGTGCGCGAGGGAATGACCTGGAAGGACCTTCGCCTGCGCGCGCTGCACGCCGCGCCGGTGGAGCTCGCGAGTGTGTCACGCCGCGGTGAGGCGGCCGAGGCGGAGGCGTAGGGCGGACGGGCAGCCACATCCGCCGCCGGGCGCCAGCCTGGCCGAGACGCAGCTCTACGCGCTGGTCGAGGTCGCCTCCGCGGCCGGCGCCGCTCACCGGCTCGAGGAGGTGCTCGAGCTGGTCGCCGAGCGCGCGCTCGAGGCGCTCGGCTGCGGCTCGCTCTCGATCGGCCGCTGGGAGGCGGGCTCGGTCGTCACGCTCGTCAACGTCGGACGGCTGGGTCCCGGAGAGGAGCGCCTGCCAAGCGACGAGCGCCATTCGCTCGACGACTTCTCCACCACGGCGGGCGTGCTGGCTGGCGGCGGGATGATGCTGGCGTCGGTCGACGACCCGGACACCGACCAGGCGCACCGCGAGCTGCTCCGCCGCTTGGGGAAGGAGTCCAGCCTCACCGTGCCGATCGCCATCGAGGGCACCACCTGGGGCGAGCTGTGGGCCGCCTCCGAGCCCGGTCAGCCGCGGCTGACCGAGCGCGACGGCCTGTTCCTCGGCGCGATCGCCGACCAGATTGCAGCGACCATCGAGCGCACCGACCTGTTCGCAAAGGTCGAGGCGCTCGCGTACACGGACCCGCTGACCGGCTTGGCGAACCGGCGGGTGCTCGAGCACGAGCTCGAGCGGAACTGCGACCAGCCGGAGCGACCGGGGTCTCCGGCGCTGCTCCTGTGCGACATCGACGGCCTGAAGGCCGTGAACGACCGAGCCGGACACGAGGCCGGCGACGGGGTGATCGTGCAGGTGGCCATGGCGCTCACGGAGGCGGCCGTGCCATTCTCGGACGCGGTGGTCAGCCGCATCGGCGGCGACGAGTTCTGCGTCCTGCTTCCGTGCGGCGATGCGGCCGAGGCGCGGGCGATCGCCGAGAACGCGGCCCGCGGCCTCGAGGGCGATGGCGCTTTCCCGGTCAGCATCTCGCTGCGGCGTGGCGGTGCGCGACGGGGCAGAGGCCCGTCCGGCGGAGCTCCTGCGTGCGGCCGACTTCGCGCAGTACCGCGCGAAGCACGCCGGGCCACATGTGCCGGCCGCGGTGGCCGAGCCGGGCGTGACGGGCGAGCCGGGTCCAGGCAAGGACCGCGCATTTAGGAACCGCTCCGACACGGCCAGCCGCGAGCTGGCGAAGGAGCTGCTAGCGCCTGGTCGACGAGGGCGAGACGGCTCCCGAGAAACGGCTTGACCGGCTGCGCCGGCGCCTGGCCGAAGAGGCGCCGGGCGGCTAGGCAAACCTTCACACACTTGTGTCAAGGTTCGTGTAGGATTGGCGGGACCTTGCCCGCCGAGCGCGACTACATCCAGGCCACGCGCGAGCGCGTCGTCGTCTTCGACGGCGGCATGGGCGCCACGCTGGAGCAGTTCGACCTGACCCAGGAGGACTACGGCGGACTGGCCGGCAAGTGCCACGAGGCCCTCGTCCTGAACCGCCCGGACGTGATCCAGGGGGTGCACGAGTCCATGCTCGAGGCGGGGGCCGAGGTGCTCGAGACCGACACCTTCCAGGGCTCGCGGCTGAAGCTCGAGGAGTGGGGGCTGGCCGAGCACACGCTCGAGATCAACCGCAAGGCCGCCGAGATCGCCCGCGCCGCGGCCGGCGAGCACCGCTTCGTGGCGGGCTCGATCGGCCCCACGGGCCACCTGCCGGCGAGCGACGACCCCACGCTCGGGCGGATCACCTTCGGCGAGCTCGCGGAGATCTTCACCGAGCAGGCCCGCGGCCTCGTGGAGGGCGGCGCCGACCTGATCATCATCGAGACCGCGCAGGACATCCTCGAGGTCAAGGCCGCCGTGTTCGGCGCCCGCGAGGCCTTCAAGCTCACAGGGCGCACGCTGCCGATCCAGACGAGCGTGTCGCTGCTGCCGAACGGCGGCAAGATGCTGCTCGGCACGGACATCCAGGCGGTGCTCGCCACGCTCACGGCGCTGGACGTCGACGTGATCGGCCTCAACTGCTCGACCGGCCCCGAGGACATGCGCGACGCGATCCGCTACCTCGGCGAGAACAGCCCGGTTCCGGTCCACTGCATCCCCAACGCCGGCCTGCCGCTGCAGGGCCCTGACGGCGAGACGATCTTCCCCGAGGAGCCCGACCCGCTGGCGAACACGCTCCAGGAGTTCGTGGAGCGCTACGGCATCACGATCGTGGGCGGCTGCTGCGGCACCACGCCCGACCACATCCGGGCGATCGTGGACCGCGTCGGCGGCCGCGAGGCCGGCCCGCGGCCCGACCGCGGAGCCGCCCTGGTGTCGAGCATGATGACCGCCACGCCGCTCGCGCAGGAGCCGCGCCCGACGCTGGTGGGCGAGCGGGTGAACTCGCAGGGCTCGCGCAAGGCGAAGGAGCTGCTGCTCGCCGACGACTACGACGGGCTGGTGCAGGTCGCCGAGGACCAGGTGACCGGCGGCGCGCACGTGCTCGACGTCTGCGTCGCCCTGACGGAGCGCCAGGACGAGGACGTGCAGATGCGCGAGGTGGTCAAGCGGATCGCGCTGTCGCAGCCGGCGCCGATCCAGGTCGACTCCACCGAGCCGGAGGTGATCCAGGCCGCGCTCGAGCAGATCCCCGGCCGCGCGATCGTCAACTCGATCAACCTCGAGGCGGGCCGCGACAAGCTCGACACGGTCGTGCCGCTCGCCAAGTCGCACGGCGCCGCGGTGATCGCGCTGACGATCGACGAGGTCGGCATGGCCAAGACCGCCGAGCGCAAGCTCGAGGTCGCGAAGCGGATCGTGGAGCTGGCCTGCGACGAGCACGGCCTCGATCGCGACGCGCTGATCTTCGACGCGCTCACCTTCACGCTCACCACGGGCGACGAGGAATGGCGGCCGTCGGCCGTCGAGACGATCGAGGGGATCCGCCGCATCAAGGCCGAGCTGCCCGGTGTGAATACGTCGCTGGGCGTGTCGAACGTGTCGTTCGGCGTGTCGCCCGGCGCGCGCGCCGTGCTCAACTCCGTCTTCCTCCACCACTGCGTGGAGGCCGGGCTCGACCTGGCGATGGTCAACCCGAACCACATCACGCCGTATCCGGAGATCCCGGAGAACGAGCGCGAGCTCACCGACGACCTCGTGTTCAACCGGCGCGAGGACGCGCTCGAGCGCTTCATCGCCCACTTCGAGCAGAAGGGCGAGAGCGAGGAGGCCACGGCGGGCGACCCGACCGAGGGCATGGAGCCCGAGGAGGCGCTCCACTTCCACATCCTGCGCCGCAAGAAGGAGGGCGTGGAGGACTGGATCGACCGTTCAGTCGAAAAGATCGGCGCGGTCCCGACGCTCAACCAGGTGCTGCTGCCCGCCATGAAGGAGGTGGGCGACAAGTTCGGCGCCGGCGAGCTGATCCTCCCGTTCGTGCTGCAGTCGGCGACCGTCATGAAGCGCGCCGTGGCCCAGCTCGAGAACTACCTCGAGAAGATGGAGGGCCACACCAAGGGCAAGGTCGTGATCGCGACCGTGTTCGGCGACGTGCACGACATCGGCAAGTCGCTCGTCAACACGATCCTGACCAACAACGGCTACACGGTGATCGACCTCGGCAAGCAGGTGCCGATCGACACGATCATCAACGCGGCCGTCGAGCACGAGGCCGACGCGATCGGGCTGTCGGCGCTGCTCGTCTCGACCTCGAAGCAGATGCCCACCTGCGTCCAGGAGCTGCACGAGCGCGGCCTCGAGTTCCCGGTGCTGATCGGCGGCGCGGCGATCAACCGCGACTTCGGCCGGCGGATCCTCTACCCGAAGGGTCGCGAGTCCGACGAGGTCTACGAGCCGGGCGTCTTCTACTGCAAGGACGCCTTCGCGGGGCTGGCCACCGTGGACCAGCTCGTGGACGACGAGGCGCGCGGCGCGATCGTCCAGAAGTTCCGCGACGAGGCGCGCAAGCTGCGCGAGCAGGGCGAGAAGGTGGACGACGGCCCGCCCGTGACGGACTCCTCGGTCCGCTCGGCGGCACGAACCGACGTGCCGCTGCCCGAGCCGCCCTTCTGGGGCGTGCGCGACGTGGAGATCGACCTCGACGACGTCTACCCCTACCTCGACCGCCACGTGCTGTTCAAGCTGCACTGGGGCGGGCGCGGCGTGAAGGGCGAGGAGTGGGAGCGGCTCGTGTCCGAGGACTTCGCGCCGCGGCTCGAGCGCATGTGGCGCGAGCAGGATTACCTGCACCCCCGCGCGCGGCTCGGTTACTTCGCCTGCGCGGCTGACGGCAATGAGCTGGTGGTGTTCGACCCGGAGGATCCCTCGACGCGAGCGCGAACGGCTTGTCCTTCCCTCGCCAGCCCAAGCACGACCGCATTTGCCTAACCGACTTCTTCCGGCCGATCGACTCAGGCGAGCGGGATGTCGTGGCGATCCAGGGCGTGACCGTGGGGCCCGAGGTGACCGAGCTGATGGCGCGCCTGGAGCAGGAGGGCGAGTTCGCCGAGCAGCTGTTCACGCACGGGCTGGGCGTGCAGGCGGCAGAGGGCCTGGCCGAGTGGCTGCACTCGGAGGTCGCGGCGCGGCCTCGGGATCGACCTGGATCAGGGCCGGCGCTACTCGTGGGGCTACCCGGCCTGCCCGGACCAGTCCGAGCACGAGAAGGTGTGGCGGCTGCTCGACCTCGAGAGGATCGGGATGACGCTGTCGGACGGCTACGCGGTGACGCCCGAGCAGTCGACGGTGGCGATCGTGGCGCACCACCCGCAGGCGGTCTACTTCGGAATGAAGTCGGGCTTCATCCCGAAGAAGAAGTCGCCGGACGAGCTGATCGCCGGGACCGAGCGCGGCGGCGAGCTGCCGGCACGGGCCTGAGCGCCGGGCGCTCAGACGAGATCGACACCTTGCGCGCCCCGGCGCCTCCCGCTCCGCCCCGACGCGGGCGGAGCCTATCGACCATGGGGCGAAATCGTGCCGTCGAATCTTCGACACGTGGCTAAAGACCCCCTGGACCGCCGGTCCTACGGTGCGGGTGTTCCCTAATCGACCAGGAGGAACTCGCACCGATGGAAGCTCAATTGGAGGCGCTGGCCGGCAGTCTCGACGTCACATGGGTCGTCGTGGCCACCGTCCTCGTCATGTTCATGCAGGCCGGCTTCGCGCTGCTCGAGATCGGCTTCTCGCGCGGGAAGAACGTCGGCCACGGCGTTGTGAAGATCCTCGCGAACTTCTCGATCGCCACGATCGCCTGGTGGACGGTCGGCTTCGGCATCGCCTTCGGCGGCGCCGGATGGCTGATGGGTGACGACGGCCTCTTCTTCAGCTTCGGCGAGGAGATCTCGACCGGCCTGGTGGCCGGCACCGTGGGGGGTTCCACCGCCGCGTTCATGCTGTTCCAGTTCATGTTCTGCGCGGTCTCGCTGGCGATCGTGTGGGGCACCACGCTCGAGCGGATGAAGTTCTCGGCGTACGTGCTCTATGCGATCGTGTTCGCTGCGCTGATCTATCCGCTCGGCGCGCACTGGATCTTCGGCGGCGGGTTCCTGAGCGAGATCGGCAACGGCGTCCAGGACTTCGCCGGCTCCACCGTCGTCCATCTCGTCGGCGCGACCGGCGCCCTCGCGGCGCTGCTGCTGCTCGGCCCGCGCCTCGGGAAGTACGGAGGCGACGGCAAGCCGCGTGTGATCGCCGGGCACTCGATGCCGTTCGTCGGCCTCGGAGTCCTGATCCTCTGGCTCGGCTGGTTCGGCTTCAACGCGGGCTCCACGCTCGGCGTCGGCAGCGACCGCTTCGCCGAGGTGGCTCTGATCACCCAGCTCGGCGCGGCCGGCGGTGTGATCGCGGCCTCGCTCGTCACCTGGATCAAGACCAAGGCGCTTGACGTGGGCATGGCCGGGAACGGCGCCATCGCCGGGCTGGTGGCCATCACCGCCCCGTCCGGATACGTGGAGTTCTGGGCGGCCCCGATCATCGGCGCGGTCGGCGGCGTGATCGTCGTCTACGGCGTGCTGCTGATCGACAAGAAGCTGGACGACCCGGTCGGCGCGCTGTCTGCCCACGGCCTGGCCGGCGTCTGGGGCACGCTCGCCTGCGGCATCTTCACCTCGCCGCGGCTGGCCGAGTTCAACGGCATCGGCGACCCGGGCCTCATCTACAGCGGCAGCCTGACCCAGCTCGGTGTGCAGGCGGTCGGCGTGGCGGCGGCCTTCGCGATGGTGTTCACCCTCTCCTACGTGACCTTCGCCGCCATCAAGGCGACGATCGGGATCCGCGTGAGCGCGGAGGAGGAGGAGGCCGGGCTCGACATCGCCGCCCATGGCATGTACGGCTACCCGGAGCAGTTCATCCCGCAGTCTGAGATGGGCGGCGGGGTGACCGGCACCCCGGCGGCCCGGCCGGTCCCGGCGCCGCAGCCGGTCACGGCGGAGGCGACGGCATGAAGATGGTCATCGCGTACATCCGCCACGAGGCGTTCGAGCCGATCCGCGCGGACCTGCTCGACGCCGGGTTCCCCAGTCTCTCCATCACCGAGGTGAAGGGCTCGGGCAGGCAGAAGGCGATCACCGAGCACTACCGCGGCTCGGAGCTCGCCGTCCACCTGCGGCCCAAGCTCAAGCTCGAGTGCGTCGTGGAGTCGAAGGACGTGGAGCTGATCAAGGACGTGATCCTGCGGCACGCCCGCACGGGCTCGGTCGGCGACGGGAAGCTGTTCGTGCTTCCCGTCGAGGACGCGGTGCGCATCCGCACCGGCGAGGAGGGCGAGAACGTGCTGCAGGCCCACGACGAAGAGGAGGTGAGCGTCAATGGCGATCGCGCCTGACGACGTGGGCACCCGGCCGGCCGACGTGCTGGCCCGGGTGGAAGAGGAGAACGTCGAGTTCATCCGGTTCTGGTTCACGGACATCTTCGGCCAGCTGAAGTCGTTCGCGGTGGGCCGCGAAGAGCTGGCCGGGGCGCTCGAGGACGGCATGGGCTTCGACGGCTCGTCGATCACGGGGTTCAACCGGATCGAGGAGTCGGACATGATCGCCATGCCCGACCCGAGCACGTTCCGGATCCTGCCGTGGCGGACCGGCGAGACCCACAAGGTGGGCCGGCTGTTCTGCGACGTGCTGAAGCCCGGCGGCGAGCCCTACGAGGGCGACCCGCGCTTCGTGATGCGCCGGGCGCTCGCCCGGGCGCGGGACATGGGCTTCGACCACTACTACCTCGGGCCGGAGCTCGAGTTCTTCCTGTTCAAGTCGGACGAGGCGCCGGAGGTGCTCGACCGGGGTGGCTACTTCGACCTGACCACGCTCGACGTGGGGTCCGACTTCCGCCGCGACGCCGTGTTCACGCTGCGCGAGCTCGGCATCCCCGTGGAGTACACCCACCACGAGGTCGGGCCGTCGCAGCACGAGATCGACATGCGGTTCGCGGACGGGCTCGACATGGCGGACAACGCGATGACGTACCGCATCGCGATCAAGGAGGTGGCGGCGCAGCACGGCTTCTACGCCACGTTCATGCCCAAGCCGCTGCACGGCGAGAACGGCTCCGGGATGCACACGCACCAGTCGCTGTTCCGGGGGAGCGACAACGCGTTCTTCGACTCGGAGGACGAGTTCTACCTGTCCGACGTGGCGGAGTCGTTCATCGCCGGCCAGCTCAAGCACGCCCGCGAGCTGGCGGCGCTGTTCGCCCCGTCGGTGAACTCGTACAAGCGGCTCGTGCCGGGCTACGAGGCGCCGGTCTACATCGGCTGGTCGCGGCGCAACCGCTCGGCGCTCGTGCGCGTGCCGCTGTACCACCCGGGCAAGGAGCGGGCCACGCGGATGGAGCTCCGCTGCCCCGATCCGTCGTGCAACCCCTACCTCACGTTCGCGGCGCTGCTGCAGGCGGGGTTGGAGGGGATCGAGCGGGGCTACGAGCTGCCCGCCCCGATCGAGCGCAATCTCTACGACCTCACCGAGGAGGAGCGCGTGGGTATGGGCATCCAGCACCTGCCCGAGTCGCTCGGCGAGGCGATCGAGGAGATGGCGGGCTCGGAGCTGGTCGAGCGGGCGCTCGGCAGCCACATCTTCGACCGCTACCTCGCGCTGAAGCGCGACGAGTGGCTCGAGTACAGGACGCAGGTCACGCCGTGGGAGCTGGACCGGTATCTGCCGGTGACATGAGCGCAGCGCCGGACGCCACGCCGCGCGGCGCTCACCTGGAGATGGTGGGCGCCGTGCTGGCGGGCGATGGGCTCGAGCGCGTGGCGGAGATCGCCGCCGCGCATGCGGGCGCGCCTGTCGCCGTGATCGTGCCGCGCCTCGGGGTGCCACTCGAAGGGTGGGCGCGCTACGAGCGCTATGTGGGCGCCCGCCTCGCGGGCGGGCGCCCACAGCGCCCTGCCGAGATCATCGCTGAGGTGCCGATCTCCTCGGGCGGGCGCGAGCTCGGGGCCGTGCTGCTGCTCGGGCGCGGGCTCCCGCACGCCGGCGAGTACCTGCACATGGCCGCGATCGCCGCGCTGACCGAGGTGGCGGTCGTGGAGGCGCGCGACGAGACCGAGCAGACGCTGCGCGGCTCGTTCCTCGAGGAGCTGCTGCAGCGGCCCGAGCTGGATCCGGTGGACGTGCAGCGGCGCGCCGCCCGGCTCGGCTGCGACCTGTCCGGTGGGTTCGTGGCCGTCTGCGTCGACCCGAATGGCCGCGGACCCGGCCGGCTCGTCGCAGCGCTGGTCTCGGAAGCGCCCGCCGGGCTCGTTCAAGCAGTAAAGGACAAGGTCTATGCGTTGCTGCCGGGGCCGCTGGACCCCGCTCGCCGCGCGGCAGCGCGGGTCGGCCGCCACGCCACCGTCGGCATCTCCTCCTACCGCACCGGGGCCGCCGAGGCACACCGGGCGCTGGAGGAGGCCGAACTGGTGCTCGGCCTCACCGCGGCCGGCGTCGGCCCGCCCGGCGCGGAGATCGGCTCGGGCACCTACCGGCTGCTGTTTCGCGTGATGGCGAGCCATCCGCAGGAGGTGCGGAGCTTCTTCGACGACACTGTGGCGCCCCTGGTGGCCTACGACGAGCAGTACGCGACCGACCTGGTCGGGACGCTCGACTCGTACTTCGCCAACAACTGCAACATGAACGCGACCGCCCAGTCGATCCACGCACACCGCCACACGGTGGCCTACCGGCTGGAGCGGGTGAAGGAGCTGAGCGGCCTGGACCCGCTGCGCAGCGAGGACCGCGAGCGGCTCGGGCTCGGGTTGAAGGCCTATCGGATCATCGCGCCGTCGCTGCCGCGCTGAGGGGGTTGCGCCGCGAACTACGAGCAATAAAGGGTGGGTCGAGGGGGAACCCCTGGTTGCTGCAGTTAGTCCCAGTCCGGCGACCACTCAGTCTCGACCGCCCGCCGGTCCTTCGGCAGCGCGTCGATGGCGGCACGCTCGTCCGGCGTGAGCTTCAGCTCCAGCGCGGCCAGGTTCTCCCGGCGGCGCTCCGGGCTCGACGCCTTCGGCACCGCCGACACCCGCTCCTGCCCGGTCAGCCAGGCCAGCGTGACCTGGGCGGGCGTCGCGCCGTGCGCAGCGGCGATCTCCGCGATCACCGGATCCTCCAGGGCCTCGCCCTTCACGAGCGGGCGGTAGGCCGTCAGCTCCGCGTCGCGCTCCCGGCATACCTCGAGCACGGCCGACTGGTCGAGGAAGGGGTGGTACTCGACCTGGTTGACCAGCACCGGCGCCAGGTCGAGCGCCTCGCGGAACTGGTCGGAGGTGAAGTTCGACACGCCGATCTCGCGCGTGCGGCCCTCGTCGCGCAGCTCGGTCATCGCCTCCAGCGTCGCGGCCAGCGGCACGCGCGGGTTCGGCCAGTGGATCATGTACAGGTCGAGGTAGTCGGTGCCGAGCGCGCGCAGCGAGTCCTCGAGCGAGGCGCGCACGCGCTCGGGCGCCAGGTCGTCGGGCCACACCTTCGTGGTGAGCCACACCTCCGACCGGTCGACGCCCGAGGAGCGCAGCCCCTGCCCGACGTCCTCCTCGTTGCCGTACATGCGAGCCGTGTCCACGTGCCGGTAGCCGGCGGCGAGAGCATCGGCCACCCCCTCGACGCAGTCGCGCCCGTCGAGCCGCCACGTGCCGAACCCGATCGACGGCAATCGCTGCGCACCCGGCCGAGCCGGGTGCTTCGCCGCCGGAATCACTCGAGCGAGTCAAGCACGGCGTCGAGGATCCGCTCGGGGCCGAAGCGAACCACGTCGTCGGCCACGAGGCCGGTCTCGGCCTGGGCCGCCGCGATCGCCTCGCGCGCCGCCTCGTCCGACTCGAGCTCGGCGGTGTTGAGCGCGATCGCCGCCACCCGTGCGGGGCGCACGCGGCGGGCCACGCCCTCGTAGGCGGCCACCAGCTCCGGCAGCGACGGGATCGGCAGGTCCGGGTAGTTGCGGATCGCGGCGGCGCCCGCCTTGTGGACCAGCACCAGCAGGTCGGGCGCCGACCCGTGCAGCAGGCCGAGCGTGACGCCCGAGTAGGCCGGGTGGAACAGGGCGCCCTGGCCCTCCACGAACAGAAGGTCGCCACGGCCGGCGCCCTCGTGCACGAGCCGCTCGGCCGCGCCCGCCACGTAGTCGGAGATCACGTGGTCCACCGCGATGCCCCAGCCGGCGATCGCCACCCCCGTCTGGCCGGTGGGCACGTACACGGAGCGCAGCCCGCGCTCGCGCGCGGCGTGGTCGAGCTCCAGCGTGACCACCTTCTTCCCGATCACCGTGTCCGAGCCGACGCTGTGCACCACGCGCACCGACGCCGGGCGGCTGTTCGGACCCTGGGGCACGGTGAGGTCGGGTGGCGCGGCGCGCAGGTCGCGCAGCGCCACGCCGGCCCGGGTCGCCGCGCGGCGCAGCTCCGGGTCCTCGTGGAGCTGGGTGTGAAGCCCGGCCTCCACGTGCAGGCCCGCCCCGATCGCCTCGAGCAGGACCGCGCGCCAGCCCGGGTCGAGCTTGCCGCCGGTGGGGGCCACCCCGACCAGCAGCGCGTTCGCGCCCGCGTCGATCGCCTCCCGCAGCGTGGCGACGATCGGCACGTCGCGCAGGGCGAACGGCACCACCTCGGCGGCGCTCCGCCCGGCCTGGGTCGAGTCGATCACCGCCACCACGTCGCGCGTGCCGTAGCGGATCACGCCGTGGGCCGTCTTGCCGTTGTGCGCCGCGAACAGGCCCTCGGCGAAGATCGCGAGGCGCTCGCTCACGCGGGCTGCACCCCCAGCCCGGGCGCGTCGCCGGGGAGCACGCGGCCGTCCACGAGCTCGAGCCCGGTGAAGGGCCGGTCGGCGAGCAACAGGTGGCCGTCGAGGTCGACCCAGTCGAAGAGCGACGCGATCTGCGCCGCGGGGGCGATGCCGAGCTCGGACTCGATCATGCAGCCGAGCATCGTACGGAGGCCGAGGGCCCGTGCGGCGTGCACCATCCTCACGGCCTCGCGCAGGCCACCGCACTTGGCGAGCTTGACGTTGATCGCGTCGGCGTACCCGGCGCACGCGGCCACGTCCTTCAGGTCGTGGCAGCCCTCGTCCACCACCACCGGCGGGCGAGGCTCGAGCTCGCGCAGCGCGCGGAACGAGTCGAGGTCGGCGGCGGGAAAGGGCTGCTCCACGAGCTCGACGCCGAGCTCCGTCAACGCGGGCAGCAGCTCGCGCGCCTGCTCGAGCGTCCAGCCTTCGTTGGCGTCCACCCGAAGCGGGGCGCCGGTCTCGGAGCGCACGGCCTCGAGCCGCGCGAGGTCCTCCGAGCCCCCGACCTTCACCTTCAGTGCCCGGAAACGACGCGCGCGCCGCGCCCGCTCGCGAGTGCCCTCCAGCGTGTCCATTCCGATCGTGTAGGAGGTGGGCGGGACGTCGCGGCTCAGGCCGAGCAGACGCCACACGGGTACCACGAGCCGCCGCCCAATCCAGTCGTGAAAAGCAGCATCGAGGGCGGCGCGTGCCGCCGCGTCGCCCTCTAGGCGGCCAAGGGCGTCCTCGAGCGCGAACGGATCGTCGCCCAGCCCCGGCCCGGCGTCGGCCAGGAAGGCGCTGGCCGTCTCGACGCTCTCGCCGCGGTAGTAGACCGGCGCGGCCTCGCCCCGCCCGGTCAGACCTTCATGCTCGAGCTCGATCTGCACGACCGCCTGCGTCGTGCGCGAACCGCGCGCGATGCCGAACTCCTCGGCGAGCGCGAGCTGGACGGTGCGAGTGCTGAGCTGCACGGGCGGCGAAGCATGACGGGCGGGGGTCCCACACGAAACGGCGACATAGTCGCCGCAATGTGTGGAACCCCCCCGGGGCCTCGGGCCTCCTTCGTTGCTGCCGTTCAGAGCGACCGCGGCACTCAGGCAACCGCCTCGGCATCCGCCAGCCCGTGCCGGTGCGCCACCGCGGCCGCCTCGGTCCGGGAGCGCACATCGAGCTTCGCCAGGATGCGGGAGACGTGCACGCTCGCGGTCTTCTCGGCCATGTGGAGCCGCTCGCCGACCTCCCTGTTGGTCGCCCCCGAGGCCACCAGCGCCAACACCTGGCGCTCACGCGCGGTCAGGCCGAACGGGTCGCCGTCCTCGTCGCCGGCGGCCTCGGGCTCCGCGCCGTCGAGATGGAGGCGGGCGCGCGCTCCCAGTCCCTCGAGCTCGGCCACGAGCCACAGGCTGCCGAGCCGCCGGGCGCCTTCGAGCGCGGCGCCCGCGACCCGCGCCGCGCCCTCTCGGTCACGCGACCGCGCCCGCGCCTCGGCCTCGCGCCAGCGCGAGTAGACCGCGCGGTAGGGGCGGCCGATGCCGTCCCACGCGGCGGCGGCCGCTTCCCACAGCCGGGGATCGTCGCGGTCCTCCGCCCGTGCCAGCTCGGCGTCCGCCAGCGCGCTCACCGCCCTCACCACAGGCCCCCCGTCGGCCGCCGCAAGCTGCACGCGCTCGGCCATAGCGGCAGCGCGTTGCAGGGCCATTTCCTCGGCGTCCGCATCGTGACGGTCACGCGCGCGTTGCGCCTCATCGGCCTCCACCCGCACCCCGGCGATCGCCACCTGGGCGAGGCGGGCCAGGTCGTCGGTGCAGAACTCCATCCGGTCGAGCCCCTCGTCGACCGCGCCCCGCGCGGCCGCCACGTCGCCCGCCCGGCGCTCGAGCTCGGCGCGGTAGGCCGCGATCGGCGCGAGGAACTGGGGTTCGGTCGAGTCCACCGCGACGCGCTCGGCCACGTCCAGGTCCAGCCGCGCGCCGGCCACGTCGCCACGCCCGAGCGCCTGCTCGATCTGGCGGACGCGGTAGTTGAGCAGGGTCGAGCCCCAGTAGCGGCGCCGCTCACGCGGCATCGAGGCCGCCGCGGCGCGCCAGTCGCCCAGCTCCCACTCGATCTCGGCCACGGCGAGCGCCACCCACGTCCCGGAGCGTCCATGGGCCCGGACCTCCTCGAGCCCCCGGCGGGCGAACTCGAGCGCCTCTTGGCTTCGCCCCTCGAGGTGGAGCACGTCGGCCAGGTTCACAGTCGAGCGCCCGGCGTGCTCGACCAAGCCGTGCTCGCGCACCAGGGCGAGCGCCTCGCGGAGCGCCGCGATCCCCTCGTCCACCTCCCGGGCGGCCGCCAGGGCCACGCCCATGGAGTTGAGCGCCAGGATCTCGGCGCCGCGGTCGCCGACCGAGCGAGCCACCTCGAGCGCCTCGCGGCCGGCCGCGATCGCCTCCCGGTTGCGGCTCTGGAGCATGCGGGCGCGGGACTTGCGCGCGAGCAGCTCCGCGCGCTCGCGGGAGTCCTCGTGGGGCTCGAGCAGGGTGAGCGCGAGGTCGAGCGTCTCGACCGACTCGTCCTGACGGTTGAGCTCCCACTGGGCGCGGTGGAGGTGCGTCAGCACCGAGGCCGCCATGAGCGGCTCGGCCTCGGGGTCCACCAGCTCGAACGCGCTCTTCGCCAGCGCCTCGAAGCGGCCGGTCTCGTGACCCAGGTCCGCCGCCTTCGCCGCGCGCAGCAGCAGGTCGCGCCGCCCGGTCCCGGCGAGCGCCTCGGGGTCGTCCACGCGTTCCCAGAGCCCGAGCGCCCGCTCGAACAGCGCGTGTGCCTCGGCGTAGGCGTCCACGCGCTCGGCCGCCTCCCCGGCGCGGACGGCGGCCGCCATCGCCGCCGACTGGTCGCCCGCCTCCATCCAATGGTGCGCCGCCTGGGCGGTGATGTGAGCACCCGAGTCGCCCGCCGCGATGCGGTCCTCCAGCGCGCGGGCGAGCACCGAGTGGAAGCGGGTCCGCTCGCCCGGGAGCAGGCCGTCGTGCACCACCTCGCGCAGCAGGGCGTGCCGGTAGGCGTAGGTGCCCTCAGCGCTGGCCACCAGGATGTGGCTCGCGGTGGCCTCACGCAACGCGTCCATAAGGGCATCGGCGTCGAGGCCGGCGATCTCGGCCAGCAGCTCGTGGTCCACCGACGTCTGGCACGAGAGCCAGCGAAGCACGTCCTGGGCGGTCCCCGACAGATGCTCCACGCGAAGCATGAGGGCGTCGCTCAGCGTGGGCGGCAGCGGCCCGCGGCCGTCGAGTCCGGCGGCCAGGATCTCCTCCGTGAACAACGCGTTCCCCTCGCTGCGGTGCCAGATCCGCTCGAGCAGGCCGGGGTCGGGCGCCGCGGCCAGGATGCCCTCGAGCTGCTCGGCGAGCTCGTCGCGCGTGAACGCGGGCAGCTCGACGCGGCGTGTCTCCGGGTCGCGCGTGAGCTCGGCGAGCAGCGGCCGCAGCGGATGCCGGCGGTGGAGCTCGTCGGAGCGGTAGGTGCCCACCACCACGAGCCGCTCGCCGCAGAGGGTGCGCGACAGGAAGCTGAGGAAGGAGCGGGTTGAGCTGTCGGCCCAATGCAGGTCCTCGATGGCAAGCAGCACGAGCCGTTCCTCCGCGAGGCCTTCCAGCACGGCGAGCAGCGCCTCGAAGACGGCCGCCTGCGAAGCCTCGGCGCCGGCCACGCGATCGCCGAACCCGGGCAGGACCGCCGCCAGCGCGGCCCGCAGCGGGTCGGGCAGCGCGTCGAGCGCGGGGTGGCCGTCGCGGAGCAGCGGGCGGAGCGCGCCGAGGAGCGGGGCGTAGGGCAGCTCGCCGTCGCCGAGCTCCACGCAGTCGCCCACGAGCACGAGCGCGTCGAGCGAGCGGGCGCGGCCGAGCAGCTCGCCCAGCAGGCGTGACTTGCCGACGCCGGACTCGCCCGCCACCAGCACGAGCGACGACCGACCGCCGGCAGCGTCGTGCAGCGCGGCCTCCAGCTCCGCGAGCTCGCCGGCCCGTCCGACGAAGCGGGCGCTTGTCATGCGGGTGGCCATGTTGGCCTGACCATCCTCCCACCCCATGCCGCAAGGGTGGCGCTAAGGAGCCGGCGCGACATCGGCAATTCGCCTACGTGCGAGCCTTACCTCGATGAAGGCCGGGCTGTGCGATTCCTGCCGCCACCAGAAGCTGATCCACAACACGCGCGGCAGCACCTTCTCGATGTGCGAGCGCTCGAAGACGGACGAGCGCTACCCGAAGTACCCACGGCTGCCGGTGGTGGAGTGCGAGGGCTGGGAGCGCCGCGGCGAGAACCTCGAGATCGCGCGGCGCGCCGTCCAGGAGCTGGGCAGCGGCCCCTACGAGGGCGGCGTGTGGGATCCCGACGTGGAGGTGATCAACGCGGAGGGGTGGGTCATCGAGACCACCTACCACGGCCATGCCGGGCTGGAGCGATGGTGGGAGGACCTCGCGGAGGCATTCGGGGACTTCCGCGTCGAGCTCGAGGACGCGCTCGACGTCGACGCCGAGCGGGTGGTGACCACGCAGCGCTTCGTGGGCCACTTCCGGGCGACCGACATCCCCTTCGACGGCACCTGGGCGTCCCTCCTCTGGATCAGGGACGGCAAGATCGTGCGCGCCCAGGGACACCTGAGCAAGCGCCGGGCCATGCGCGCGGCGGGCATGTTGGACGAATAGCTGTCAACCCTCGACGTCGCGTTGAGGGCCATCGGGCGTGTCCGAAACCCCTCGCCGCCCGGGGGTCCAACACAAAGCGGCGACATATCCGCCGCAACGTGGCGGACCCCCTCCTCATTGCCGCCTTTCACCACGGGCCGCGCCCAGAATCAGCGCGGCGCGTCCAACGGCACGGCGCGGATCAGCGCGTGCCCTCGACGACCGTCTTGCCGTCGTCGGCCACCCGCACCTCGGGCGCCGCGTCCGACACGGTCCCGCTGAAGCTGCCCGCGGGCGCCTCGTCGCCGCCGGAGGTCACGGCCTTCGCCTTGCCGTCGAGCCCCGCGGCCACGCGCCAGTCGATCTCGAAGTCGCCCGCCTGCACGGCGGTGACCGACCAGCGGAACGACTTCTCCTTGCCCTCGGCGAGCGGGCCGCAGGCCCACGTGTTCACGTAGGCCGTGTCGCAGCCGAGCGGAGAGGCTTCCTTCGACTCCGGGAAACCGCCGATCTCGCGCGGCATGCCGTTGATCACGAACTGCGGGCGCTCCGGGTCGGCCAGCTCCGGATCGGCCCTCCGGACGTTGAAGCCGTCGACCGTGACCGCGATGTTCGGGATCGTGTCGTTGCCGGCGTTGCGCACGGTGAGCACCAGGTTCGAGCTCTTGGCGAGCTTCTGATCCTCGGGGAAGGCGGCGCGCACGACCTCGACGGCGAAATCGCCCTCGGGCTCGTCCTCGTCCTGCCGCTCGCCGCCGCCGCAGCCGGCCAGGGCCACGACGCCCGCCAGTGCCAGCGTTGCCGCAAGCACTCGGCTCGGCCGAGTGCGCGCGGAGGAATTGTTCCTCCTCGCCTGCAAAGCCGGGCGAACATACCACCGAATTCCCCGCAGACGCGCAGGTCGGACCCAAGGATGGTTGTCCCTGGCGGCCGCAGGGAACATGCCATAGGCTTCCTCCGCGAACGTGTTTCGCGGGAGGAGCGCGTGCTTTTCCGGGAGGAGATTGCTTAGTGGTCCGGGCTGCAGCTGATCGGGTCTTCCTGCCGACCAAGAACCTGCTTGAGCAGGTTGGCGACATGATGATCCTGACGGGCAAGACGCTGGTCTCGGCGTTGCGTCCGCCCTACCCCTACGGCACGGAATTCGTTCAGCAGTTCCTGTTCATGCTGCGCCTCTGCTGGCTGCCGCTGACGATCTCGACGATCGCGTTCGGCTACGGGGCGCCGGGGCTCCAGGCCGGGAACTTCCTCGTCCTGTTCGGCGCCATCGACCGGCTGGGTGGGTTCTTCGTGCTCGCCTCGATCCGCGAGTTCGCCCCCTTCGTGACCGCGATCATCCTCGCCGGCGTCGGCGGCACCGCGATCACCGCCGATCTCGGCGCCCGCAAGATCCGTGAGGAGCTCGACGCGCTCCAGGTGCTCGGCGTGGACCCGATCAAGAACCTCGTCGTGCCCCGCTTCCTGGCCCTCATGGTCGTCACGGGCCTGTTCAACATCTACGCGCTGATCTTCGGCATCTTCGGCGGTGTGCTCGCGACGCTCACCTTCGACGCGCCGTTAGGCCCCTTCTTCGCCACGCTGCTCAACAACGCCTCGACCACGGACCTATGGGGGTCTGTCGTCAAGACCACGTTATTCGGGGCCATCATCGCGATCGTCTCCTGTTACAAGGGGATGACTGCGTCCGGAGGCGCCGAGGGCGTGGGTAGAGCCGTGAACCAGGGAGTGGTGATCGAGTTCCTAGGCATCTTCGCGTTCAACTACGTCTTCACTCAAACGCTGCTGGCAACGCATCCTGAGATCTCGGTGATCAAGTAATGGGCAAGACCTGGCTGTCGGTTCCCAAGGACTGGATCGCCTCCTTCGGCGACATCGCCAAGTTCTCCGCGCGCGTGGTCGCGGACGTCTTCAACGGCCGTGTCTTCCACTTCTTCGGCGAGGCGCTGCGGCAGGCCGGCATCCTGATCCTGGGCTCGGCGCTCGTGATCTGGGGCCTGGCGTTCATCCTCGGCCTCCAGTGCGGCATCGAGGGCGCGTACTTCAACCGCTCGGTGGGGGCCCCGGCGTACGCCGGCGTGTTCTCCGCATGGTGCGACCTGCGCGAGATCATGCCCTACGCGTTCGGCTACATGATGTCCGCGAAGGTCGGCACCGGCCTCGTCGCCGAGATCGGGGCGATGCGCATCTCGGACGAGATCGACGCGCTCGAGGTGATGGGCATCAACTCGCTCGTCTTCCTCTGCGCCACGCGCCTGCTCGCCGCCTGGCTCGTGCTCCCGTTCATGTACATCGCCGCGGTGGGCGCCGGCTTCTTCGCGAGCTACTTAGCCGTGGTGCAGCAGATCGGCGAGGTCAGCTCCGGCGGGTTCTTCCTGATCTTCTGGATGTTCCAGAACCCGCCCGACCTGCTCTACAGCCTGATCAAGGGCATGACGATGGCCACGGTGATCGTGCTGGTGGGGTGCTACTACGGCTACACCGCCGGCGGCGGCCCGGTGGGAGTCGGCACGGCGACGGCGAAGTCGATGGTGCTGAACACGGTGATGGTGCACCTGGTGGGCATGGTCGGAACGCAGATCTTCTGGGGCTCCAATCCACGAGCACCGATAGGCGGTTAGGTGGTCTCCTCCTCAACTACGATCGCGTTCGGCGGCTGCGAACCATCGCGTGGTCGCACTCGCGATGCTCGGCAATGCGCTGCATTGCCTGCGCTCGCGTGCACACCCACGCTCGGTTCTCGCTCGCCGAGCCGCGACCGTAGTCTCGGAGGAGACCACTAGAGAGGCAGCGATGGAACGCACAGGCGACGAAGACGACCGGCCGCTCGAGCCGCGCGACTGGGAGGAGACCCGCGGCGAGGAGCAGCAGGAGCCGCACCACGAGCCGCATGAGCAGCCGACCGCCGTGGAGCGCGAGCAGGCCTATCACGACGAGCCCGGCGGCCCGGGCGACCCTGAGGCGATGGAGGAGCGCGAGCCCGGCGCCGAGGAAGGCGAGCCTGGCGCCGAGGAAGGTGAGCCCCGCGCCGACGAAGGCGAGCCCGGCGCCGACACCGGCGACCGCGGCGACACCGGGGACCGCGGCGACGACGGTGAGCCGGGCGACGGCGACGGCTCGAACGGCGGCGGAGCCGCCGCGGGCGGAGCGGCCGCCGGCGGAGCGGCCGCCGGCGCCGCGGTCGCGAAGTCGCGCGGCACCGGGGAGATGACCCACGAGCGCGGCTCGGAGGCGGAGGCCGAGGAGTACCAGTGGCACACCGGCACCACGCGCGAGCACGGTGCGGAGGACGCGGTGGAGTTCATCGACGTCGTCAAGGCCTTCGGCCGCAACCGCGTGCTGAACGGCCTCAACCTCGGCCTGCCGGGCGACCAGATCTCGATGATCCTGGGCCCCTCGGGAACGGGCAAGTCCGTGTGCATCAAGCACATGGTCGGGCTGCTCTACCCCGACGAGGGCGACGTGCTCGTGCACGGCGAGTCGGTGCCCAACATGGCCGACGACGAGCTGTTCGAGATGCGCAAGAAGTTCGGCGTCCTGTTCCAGGACGGCGCGCTGTTCGGCTCGATGAACGTCTACGACAACACCGCGTTCCCGCTGCGCCAGCACACCGACAAGGGCGAGGAGGAGATCCGCGAGATCGTGTCGCGCCGCCTCGGAGAGGTGGGGCTGGCCGCGGCAGCCGAAAAGATGCCAAATGAGCTCTCGGGCGGGATGCGGAAGCGTGCCGGATTCGCCCGTGCATTGGTTCTCGACCCGGACATCGTGCTCTTCGACGAGCCCGACTCCGGACTCGACCCGGTGCGTACAGCATTGCTGTGCGAGCTGATCATGGAGGTGCACGAGGAGAACGGCGGGGCGTACTGCGTGATCACGCACGACATCATGTCGGCGCGGCGCGTGGCGGACTACATCGCGATCCTGTGGAAGGGGAGGATCGTGGAGTCCGGGCCGGCGAGCGAGTTGTTCAACTCCGACAACCAGTTCGTCAGGCAGTTCTTGTCCGGGGAGGCGCAGGGGCCGCTCGGGATGGAGTAGTAGTCAGAAGGGCCCGCGCGAACAAGAGTTCGCGCGTGCTGCGGGGTTCGGCCGTACACTGGCCCCGCGCGGGAGGCGCCGGTCGATGGACCGCGCTTGGACTCAACAAAACTGAGAGGAGGATGGGCTCGCGAGCCGCTCGCCGCTGAGCGTGGCTCGGCGCCTGCGCGCGTAATCGCGATCGCCGCGCTGGTCGTGGCCGTGGCGCTGGCGGCCATCGCGATGTTCGGCGACGGCGACGCGTACCGGGTCAAGGCCGTCTTCCAGAACGCCGGCCAGCTCGTGAACGGCAACGAGGTGCGCGTAGGCGGCCAGCCGATCGGGCGCATCACCGACATCGAGCTCGACGACCGGGCGCAGGCGGTCGTGACGATGGAGATCGAGGACGGCCTGGCGCCGCTGCACAGCGGCACCCGGGCGGCGATCCGCGCCACCTCCCTGTCGGGCATCGCGAACCGCTACGTGTCGATCCACCCGGGACCCGACAGCGAGCGCGAGTTACCGGACGGCGGGACCATCGCGGCCGACCGCACCAGCGCGCCGGTCGACCTCGACGTCCTCTTCAACACACTCGACGAGCCCACGCGCGAGGGCCTCCGCAACGTCATCCGCGGCTCGGGCACGTGGTACGACGGCAAGGCCGCGGAGGCGGCCGAGAGCACGAAGTACTTCCCGCCCTTCCTGTTCAGCGCCACCGAGCTCACGCGCGAGCTCGCGCTCGACCAGGAGATCCTCACGCGCTTCGTGAAGGACACCGGGGCCACGCTGTCGGCGATCTCCGAGCGCCGCGACGACCTGGCCGGGCTCGTGCGCACCACGGGCACGACGTTCCGCGCGCTGGCCGACGAGCAGGCCTCCCTCGATCGCGCGCTCGAGTTGCTGCCCGACACGCTCCGCCGGGCGAACACCACCTTCGTCAACCTGCGCGCCACGCTCGACGACCTGGACCGGCTGGTGGCGGAGTCGAAGCCCGCCACCCGCGACCTCGCGCCGTTCCTCCGCGAGCTGCGGCCGCTGGTCAACCGGGCACGGCCCACCATCGGCGACCTGCGCCGGCTGATCCGCTCGCCCGGGCAGGACAACGACCTGATCGAGCTGACGGCGAAGCAGCCGCGCCTCGCGCAGCTCACCGCCACCGTGTTCCCGCGCGCCGTGCGGACGCTGGACCGAGCCCAGCCCGTGTTCGAGGACGTGCGCGGCTACACGCCCGACCTCGCCTCCTGGCTCGCCAACTTCGGCCAGCTCGCCGCCTCCTACGACGCGAACGGCCACTACGCCCGCGTCCACCCGATGTTCGTGCCCGCCACCTACGACTCCGCCGGCGGCACCCTCACCGCCAACGAGCCCTCGCAGAAGCTCGACGGCTTCCAGACGGGCGTCCGGCGCCGCTGCCCCGGCGGCATCGTCCAGCCGCCGCCGGACGGCTCGGCGCCGCTGGCGGTGGCCGGCTGCGACACCACCTCGACCCCGCCCGGCCCGTGAGGCGACTCGTCTACATCTGCCTGTTCGTGGCCATCGCGCCGTGGGTCGTGATCGGGATCGTGCGCGAGTCCACCGACGACGACACGCGCGACCACTACTACGTGCGGGCGATCTTCGACAACGCCTCCAACCTGGTGGAGGGCGAGGACGTGAAGGTGGCCGGCGTGCCGGTGGGCGCGATCGACTCGCTCGACGTGACCGAGGACCAGCAGGCCGCGCTCACGCTGCGGATCGACAACGAGGACTTCACCCCCTGGAAGACGGACGCGAGCTGCACGATCCGGCCGCAGTCGCTGATCGGCGAGAAGTTCGTGGAGTGCGAGCCCGGCTCCGCGGGGGCCGAGCCGCTCGCGACGATCGAGGACGGCCCCGGCGAGGGCGAGCGGCTGCTGCCGGTGGAGAGAACGAGCTCGCCGGTGGACCTCGACCTGATCAACAACATCATGCGCCTGCCCTACCGGGAGCGCTTCAGGATCCTGCTGAGCGAGCTCGGCACCGGCCTGGCCGGCCGCGGCGAGGACCTCAACGAGGTGATCCATCGCGCCAACCCGGCGCTGCGCGAGACCAACCGCGTGTTGGCCATCCTCGCCGATCAGAACCGCGTGCTCGCGCGCCTGGCGCGCGACTCCGAGCAGGCGCTCGGCCCGCTGGCCCGGGAGCGGGACAGGCTCTCGCACTGGATCGTCGAGGCCAACGAGACGGGCCAGGCGTCGGCGGAGCGCAGTCCCGACATCCGCCGCGGCATCAACCGGCTGCCCGCCTTCCTGCGCGAGCTCCGCCCGCTGATGGCGGACCTGGAGGGGCTGGCCGACCAGGGTACGCCGCTGCTGGCCGACCTGAGGGCGGCCGCGCCGAACATGGACCGCCTGATCCGCAGCCTCGGGACGGTGTCCGAGGCCGGCCGGGAGAGCTTCCCGAGCCTGGGCGAGGCCCTCGAGCGGGGCCGCCCGGCGCTGATCCGCGCGCGGCCGCTGATCCGCGACCTGGGCCGGCTGGGGCGTGAGGCGGCGCCGGCCACGAAGAGCCTCGACGAGCTCACGGCCAGCCTCCAGCAGACCGAGGGCATCGAGCGCATCAACGACTTCCTCTACTACCTCGCCCTCAACACGAACGGCTTCGACGCGGTCGGGCACTACCTGCGCGCCGGCCTGGTCACGAACACCTGCTCGAGCTACTTCACCGAGCCCGCCGGCGGCTGCAACTCCAACTTCTACGACCCCTTCACCGGCCCCGCGTCCGTCTCGCTGGGAGCCCGGAATGCCAAGTTCGACGAGCGCTCGGCCAGTGGCGGCAACGTGCCCGCGCAGGGCACTCTGCTGGGCGGCCTGCTGGGCGGCCAGGCCGACCCGAGCCAGACCCGCGAGCGCGACGAGGGGATCGCGCGCCTGCGCGAGCGGGCCGAGGGCCAGTCCCCCGCGCTCGGCGGAGCGGAGCCGGTGCTCGACTACCTGCTCGGAGGCGAGGAGTGACGCGCCGCGGCACAGGTGCGCTGACCGCCAGCCCGGTGCTGGTGGGCGCGGTCACGGTCCTGGTCGCGATCGTCGCCGTCTTCCTGTCCTACAACGCGAACACCGGCCTGCCGTTCGTGCCCACCTACGACCTGAAGGCGAACCTGCCGAACGCGGCCCAGCTCGTCAGGGGATTCGAGGTGCGCATCGGCGGCGCGCGCGTGGGCCAGGTCTCCACGATCGAGGCGAAGCAGCGCGACGACGGCAGCACCTACGCCCAGGTCACGATGAAGCTCGACAAGGAGATCGAGCCGCTGCCGAACGACACCGAGCTGCTCGTGCGCCCGCGCTCGGCGCTCGGGCTCAAGTACGTGGAGCTCAGGCCGGGCCGCTCCGAGGAGGGGCTCGAGTCGGGGGCCACGGTCCCGATCGAGCGTGCCCGCCCCGAGGTGGTCGAGTTCGACGACTTCTTCAACATGTTCGACGCCAAGGCGCGCGTCGGCTCCCGCAGCTCGCTCAACGGCTACGGCGGCGGCCTGGCCGGACGCGGCACGGACCTGAACACGGCGATCTTCGCGCTACGGCCGCTGCTGGAGGACCTCGAGCCCGTGGCCGCCAACCTGGCCGACCCGGAGACGGGCCTCGACCGCTTCTTCGTGGAGCTGGCGGACGCCGCCGGTGAGGCGGCGCCGGTCGCCGAGCAGCAGGCCGAGCTGTTCGTGAACCTGGACGTGACGTTCACGGCGCTGTCCTCGATCGCCCGCCCGTACCTGCAGGAGACGATCACGGAGGGCGCGCGGAGCGAGGAGGTCGCGATCCGGGAGTTCCCGGTCCAGCGTCCCTTCCTGCGCAACAACGCGGCCTTCTTCCGCGAGCTGCGGCCGGGCGTGGCCACGCTCCCGGCCTCGGCGCCGCTCCTGGCGGACGCGTTCGAGGCGGGCACCGAGGTGCTTCCGAAGACGCCGCCGATGAACCGCGACCTGGCGGACGTGTTCGACGCGCTGGCCGAGTTCTCCGAGGACCAGCAGGTGCGCCTGGGGATCGACCAGCTCACCAGGCTGTCCTCCTCGCTGCGGCCCACGCTGGGCTTCCTCACCCCGCTCCAGACCACCTGCAACTACGCGACGCTGTTCTTCCGCAACGCGGCAAGCGTGCTGTCGGACGGCGACGCCAACGGCACGTGGCAGCGCTTCGTGATCATCCCCACGCCGGAGGGCCGCAACAACGAGGGCAGCCCCGCGTCGGCGCCGGCCGACGGCCCCGCGCCCGAGAACCACCTCCACACCAACCCGTACCCGAACACGGCGGCGCCGGGCCAGACGCAGGAGTGCGAGGCGGGCAACGAGCGCTACCTGCTCGGCGACACGGTGATCGGAAACGTGCCCGGGAGCCAGGGCACGGTGACCCAGGACCAGCCGCGGGCGAGCGCCAGCGCGGGGGTGACGCCGTGAGGCGCGGCGGCCACCGCGGCCGGTTCACGGCCTATCAGGCGGGGCTGATCGCCCTGGTCGTGATCGTGGTGGGCGCATACCTGGGCTTCACCAAGGACATCCCGTTCACGCGCCCCTACGAGCTGAACGCGGTGTTCGAGAACGCGCCGCCGATCGCGCAGGGCACGGCGGTCCGGATCGCCGGCGTGGACGTGGGCAAGGTGTCGAAGGTCGAGTCCGTGGGCGGCGACTCGGCGGGCGTGAAGGTGACGATGAAGCTCGACGAGCAGGCCCTGCCGCTCCACGAGGACGCGCAGGTGGTGGCCCGCGAGCGGATCTTCCTCGAGGGCAACCTCTTCCTCGACGTCAAGCCCGGCACGCCGTCGGCCGGCCGGCTCGGCGACGGGGACACCGTGCCCGCCTCTCAGACCTCCGCGCCGGTGCAGATCGACCAGGTGCTCGGGACGCTCCAGGCCGACACGCGCCAGGACCTCCAGGACCTGCTCGTGGGGTACGGCGAGGCGCTGAACGGCGAGCCCGAGCCGGGCGAGGACGACGACCAGGACCCCGACACCCAGGGCGAGACCGGCGCGGAGGCGCTGAACGACTCGCTCGACTACTCGGCCGACGCCCTGCGCGGCGCCGCGATCGTGAACGAGGCCACGCTCGGCGCCGAGCTGCACGACCTGTCCAGGCTGATCGGCGGCCAGCAGCGGATCATGGAGGCCCTCTCGAGCCGCGAGGGCCAGCTCAAGGACCTGCTCACGAACTGGAACGTGACCACCACGGCGCTGGCGGCCGAGCAGGTCAACCTGGGCGAGACGGTGCGCGAGCTGCCCGAGGTGCTGGAGGCGGCGCGGCCCGCGCTCGACAACCTCAACCGGGCGTTCCCCTCCACCCGCGCCTGGGCGCTCGAGATGATCCCCGGCGTCCGCGAGACGCCCGCCACGATCGAGGCGGGCTTCCCGTGGGTGCGCCAGACGTACGCGCTGCTGGGCCCGAGCGAGCTGCAGGGGCTCGTGGACGACCTGCAGCCCGCGGTGGACGACTTCGCGCAGTTCGTCGACGGGCAGGTCGAGCTGCTGCCGGTCTTCGACCTGTTCAACCGCTGTCAGCACCAGACCGTGCTGCCGAGCGGCGAGACCGTGATCCAGGACGGCCCGCTCACGACCGGCGTGAAGAACTACCAGGAGTTCCTGCAGACGCTGGTCGGCCTGGTGGGGGCGGGGCAGAACTTCACCGGCAACGGCGTGTACACGCGCTTCCAGCCCGGCGGCGGCGCCTACGAGATCCAGACCGGCTCCGTGGGCAGCCTGGGGCGCCGCTTCGGCAACGCCACCGCGCCGCCGCTCGGCACCCGCCCCGCGCGCGGCCCCAAGCCGCCGTACCGGCCCGACGCGCCCTGCCACCGCCAGGGGCCGCCTGACCTGAACTCCGCCGAGATCGGACCGGGACCGTGAGGCGCCAGATCAAGGAGCATGCCGGCGTTTTCGTGGCGCTGATCTGCCTGTTCGTGGGCTCGATGGCGATCGCGGGATACATCCTGTCCAACCAGCGCTTCTACCTGCCGGCCTGGGTGCCGGTGATCGGCACCGACTTCTACGAGGTCGAGGCCGAGCTGGCCACGGCCCAGGCCGTGGTGCCGGGCCAGGGCCAGACGGTGAACGTGGCCGGCGTGAAGGTGGGCGAGGTCGGCGAGGTCCGGCTGGAGGACGGCCGGGCGGTCGTGAACATGCAGATCAAGAACGACTACGAGCCGATCTACCGCGACGCAACGATCCTGCTGCGGCCCAAGACCGGCCTGAAGGACATGATCCTGGCGCTCGACCCCGGCACGCCCCAGGCCGGGGAGATCGAGGAGGGCGGCCGGGTGCGCGTGGCCAACACGCTGCCCGACGTGAACGCGGACGAGGTGCTGTCGGCGCTCGACGCCGACACGCGCGACTACCTGCGCATCCTCCTGAACGATGCCGGCACCGCCCTTCGAGAGGACTCCGCCGGCGAGGACGGGCAAGGCGCCCCCGCCGATCTGCGCGAGACCTTCAAGCGCTTCGAGCCCATCGCCCGCGACGGCAAGCGGCTGACGCAGGCGCTCGCCAAGCGGCGGCGCAACATCGAGCGGGCCATCCACTCGTTCCAGCAGATCTCGACCGAGCTGGCGACGAGGGACGAGCAGCTGGCCGAGCTGGTCGACTCCGCCAACGCCAACTTCTCGGCCTTCGCCGACGAGGAGGCCGCCCTGCGCGAGGCGCTCCAGCTGTTCCCGGGCGCCCTGTCGCAGACCACCACGACGTTGCGCGACGTGGACGCGCTGGCCGCCGAGCTCGGCCCCGCGCTCGAGGGGCTGCGCCCGTTCGCGCGCGAGCTGGCGCCGTCGCTGCGCCTCCAGCGCCCGTTCCTGCGCGAGACCACGCCGATCATCCGCGACCAGATCCGGCCATTCGCCCGCGACGTGCAGCCGACCGTGCGCGACCTGCGGGCGGCGACGGAGGACCTGGCGCCCGTCTCGCCGCGTCTCACGCGCAGCTTCAAGGTGCTGAACGCCTTCTTCAACACGCTCGCCTACGACCCGCCCGGGCGCGGTGACTCCTTCCTGTTCTGGAGCGGCTGGGCGGCACACGCGGGCGCGCTCTTGTCGACCCCGCAGGACGCGCACGGCCCGATGATCCGGGGCGTCGTACTGCTCACCTGCAACGACTACGACCTGCTGCGCTCGATCGTGCTGGGCAACGCCCAGCTCGGCATGCTCGCCCGGCTGGCGAACTTCCCGGACGAGACGCGGCTCTGCCCGAACAACCAGCCCGGCACGATCCAGGACGCCGAGCCGCCGCCGGTCGGCGGGCCGGCGATCCCGGGGCTCGAGGGGATCCCGGGGCTCGAGGGGCTCCTGCCGTGATCAAGCAGGCACCAAGCGTCGGCCGGATCCTGACCATGGTCGCCTTCGGGCTCTCCTGCTTCGGGATCCTCCTGTTCCTGTGGCTTTCGTTCGGCGGCTCGGTGCCGCTGCGGCCGGAGGGCTACCGCGTGAACGTGTCGTTCCCGGAGGCCACGCAGCTGTCGAAGGAGGCCGAGGTCCGCATCTCCGGTGTCAAGGTGGGCAGCGTCAGGCAGGTGGAGCCCAACGAGGAGACCGGGCTCACGGCCACCGAGCTGGAGCTCGACTCCCGCTACGCCCCGATCCCGAGGGACACGCGGGCGATCCTGCGCCAGAAGACCCTGCTGGGCGAGACCTACGTCGAGCTCACGCCGGGCTCGCCCGGGGGGCCCGCCGTGGGCGACGGAGGCGCGCTGGCGCAGGGGCAGGTGTCCGAGACCGTCGAGCTCGACGAGATCCTGCGCACGTTCGACCCGCGCACCCGCGCGCGGTTCTCGATCTGGCTCGACCAGCAGGGGCGCGCGGTGAACGAGGGCGCCCAGGAGATCAACGACTCGCTCGCGCTGCTCACGCCGTTCGCCGAGGAGACCGGCGACGTGCTCGACGTGCTGAACAGCCAGAGCGCCGACACCCGCCGGCTGGTGCGCGGCGTGGGCGAGGTGTTCGGCGCGCTGACGGAGCGCGAGGGCCAGCTGCGCGACCTGATCGTGCAATCCAACCGGTTCTGGGCCGTCACCGCGCGCCGCGACGCCGAGCTGGCCGACACCTTCCGCGTGCTCCCGACGTTCCTGCGCGAGAGCCGCGTGACCACCGAGCGCATCACGCGCTTCGCCCGGGACACCGACCCCCTGATCGATCAGCTGCGGCCGGCCGCGCGCGAGCTGTCGCCGACCCTTGTGGACCTCGCTGCGCTGGCGCCGGACCTGCGCGGCCTCTTCCGCGACCTCGACCCGCTGGTGCGGGTCTCGCGCCGCGGGCTGCCCGCCACCGAGCAGGTGCTCGACAACACGCGGCCGCTGCTCGCGCGCCTCGACCCGTTCCTGCGCCAGCTCACGCCGATCGTGGACTATCTCGGCCTCTACCGCCGCGAGATCGCGGGCTTCTTCGCCAACGACTCCGCGGTCACGCAGGCCACCGGCCCGGGCCAGTCCGTGTCGGACCAGGTCCACTACCTGCGGACGCAGAACCCGACCAACCCGGAGAACATGGCCGGCTATTCCGGGCGGCTGGCCACCAACCGGTCGAACCCGTACATCGCGCCGGGCGGCTACGACAAGCTGCGCACGGAGGGGCACCTCGAGGTGTTCGGCACCCACCTGTGCACCACGAGAGCGGTGCCGAACGAGCCGGCCCCGAGCGACCCGTGGCTGCCCGCCGACCTGATCGCGGCCATCAGCTACTTCACCTGGGGAGGCCCGGAGAACCGCGGCGCCGCGCCGCCCTGCGACCCGCAGGCGCCGCTCGGCCGGCTGGTGGGCGCGTCCGGGGCCTACCCGGCGCTGCAGCCGCTGCCCTAGCGAAGCTCGGTCACTTCGGCATCGATCGCAGCCATCCCCAGGGAGAGCGCTACCGAGACGCGGTGGTGCCCGTCCCGCACGAAGTGCTGCTCGCCCAGCCGGTAGACCGAGATCGGCGGCAGCGCCGCGCCGCGGCGCCCCGCCACCCACAGCCGCTCCCAGCGCCCGCGGCTCGAGGAGCCCGGACGGAAGCGGCGGTCGAACGCCCGCGTCTTCGCGCTCTCCGCCGTGCCGACGATCGAGTCGAGCGGGATCGCGTGCAGGCCGGTGGTGCGCCGCGAGGCGGGCGCTCCGGCGTGGAGCGCCTCGTCGAGGGACGCCAGGCAGGCGCCCGGGCGCCGCGTCAGCCAGCGAATCGCACGCTCCCGTCGCCGGCGGCGCTGCTCCCGCGAGAACGCCGTCTGTGCATCGATCATGAGGTTGCCCGTCTCCATGACATGGAGGATGGAGCTAAGGCCCGCCCCTTACATCGGGCATTTGCTGCGTATTTCGGCCCTCGGCCCCTTATAAGCTGACCCCGGTGAGGAGGAACGCCTTCGCACGGATCGTGGGCGTTGTCACGCGCCGCCCGCTTCTCGTGCTCACGATCACCGCGCTGCTGGCGCTGGGGGGTGCCGCGCTGGCGCTTCGGCTCGAGCCGAGCGCGGCCACCGAGACGCTCGTGGACCGCGGCTCGGACAGCTTCCAGGCCACCGAGCGCTTCAAGCGCGACTTCGGCGACGAGGCCGTGCTGGTGCTCGTGCGCGGCGACCTCGCAAAGACGGTGCTGACGGACGACCTCGGCCGGGTGCTGAGCCTCGAGGGCTGCCTGTCCGGCAACGTCCCCGACACCAAGCGGGGGCTCGGCAACCTGCCGCCCGTGTGCCGCGAGATCGCCGAGCTGAAGCCGGCCAAGGTCGTGTTCGGGCCCGGCACGTTCATCAACACCTCGGTCAACGAGATCGTCGGGGAGTACGCCCGCCGGCAGCAGGCGAACCAGCGCCAGGCGGTGCAGGCCGCCGAGGCCGCACGCAAGCTCTCGAGGCGCCGCGGCGACCCGCCCGCCCAGCAGCAGCGCCTGGCCAAGGCGGCCTTCGACGCCGTGAGCGCCCAGTTCCTCCAGCAGACGCTCGCGCTCGGCCTCCGCTACGGCATCACCGGCCTCCCGCGGATCGACGACCCGCAGTTCGTCGCGCGGCTCGTGTTCGGGACGAGCACCGACACGCCCAAGTCGCGCTTCGCCTACCTGTTCCCGTCGCGCAACGCCGCGATGATCACGATCCGGCTGCGACCCGACCTGAGCGACGCGGAGCGCCGCCGGGCGATCGACCTGTTCCGCACCGCTACCGAGCAGCGCGTCTTCCAGCCGCGCCGCGGGGCGGAGTACATCGTCACCGGCGTGCCGGTGGTGAGCGAGGGCCTGGCCGACGCCGTGCAGCGCTCGATCTTCGTCCTGCTCGGGGCCGCCCTGCTCGTGATGGCCGCCACGCTCGCGCTGGTGTTCCGCAGCCGCCTGAGGCTCCTCCCGCTGCTGCTCGCGCTGGCCGCCTCGGCGATGACGTTCGGCGCCCTGTACCTGGCCGGGGGCGACCTCACGATGGCTTCGATCGCCGTGCTGCCGGTGCTGATCGGCCTGGCGGTGGACTACGCGATCCAGTTCCAGGCCCGATTCGACGAGGAGGCCGCGCGGGGGACACGGTCCGTGCGCACCCGGCCGAGCCGGGTGCTTACGGCACGGCGGAGGGAGCGGACGCCGCCACGGCCGCGGCCGCGGCCGGCGGGCCCACCATCCTGAGCGCGGGGATCGCCACCGCGGTCGGCTTCCTGGTCCTGCTGCTCTCGCCGGTGCCCATGGTGCGCGGCTTCGGCGCGCTGCTCGTGGTGGGCATCGGCCTGGCGCTCCTGTGCGCCCTCTTCGCGGGCTTCGCGGCGCTCGCCCGCTTCGGCGGCGCCGCCGCGCGAGCCGGCAGGCGCGGAGGCCCCCGAACGCCCAGGTGGAGATGGCGCGGGAGTGGGTCGCCGACCGCGCCTGGCGCTCGCTCGGGGTGGCGCTCACGCGCCCGCGCCGCGTGCTCGCGATCGGCCTCGCGATGGCGGTGGTCGGCCTCGCGCTCGACACGCAGAGCGAGGTGGTCTCCGACGTGCGCGAGCTCGTGCCCCAGGACCTCCAGGAGTTGCGCGACGTGAACACGCTCCAGGAGGAGACGGGGGTCTCGGGCGAGATCGACGTGACCGTGCGCGCGGACGACATCACCGACCCGAAGGTGATCGGCTGGATGACCCGCTTCCAGGCCGGCGTCCTGCGCGAGCACGGCTACAGGCCCGGCAAGCGCTGCACCCAGGAGCGCAACCCGCCCGAGCTGTGCCCCGCGCTCTCGCTCCCGGACCTGTTCAGCAGCTCGGGGACCGGGCGGGCCGACGTGGGCCAGCTGCTCGAGGCGGTGCCGCCCTACTTCTCGCAGGGCGTGGTGACGCGGGACCGCAAGACCGCCAACCTGGCCTTCGGGATCCGGCTGATGCCGCTCGACCGCCAGGAGGAGGTGGTCGACGAGATCAAGGAGCGGCTGGACCCGCCCGAGGGAGTGGAGGCCAGCGTGGTGGGCCTGCCCGTGCTGGCCGCGGAGGCGAACGGCGCGCTGGCGTCGCCCTGGCGCCGCGGGCTGACCCTGCTGGCGGCGCTCGGCGGCGTGCTGCTCGTCCTGCTGCTCGTGCGCCGCTCGCTGCGCGAGGCGGCCGTGCCGCTGATCCCGATCGCGCTCGCCACGGGCTGGTCGGCCGGCGTGCTGTTCCTGCTCGGCCTGCTGCCGGGCTCGCTCGAGGTCGACCTGAACCCGATGTCGGTCACGCTGGGAGCGCTCGTGATCGCGATCTCAACCGAGTTCAGCGTCCTGCTCTCGGCGCGCTACCTCCAGGAGCGCGCCGCCGGCGCCGGCCCGGCGCGGGCGATCGAGCTGACCTACGCCTCGACGGGCGCCGCCGTGCTCGCCTCCGGGGCCACCGCCATCGCCGGCTTCGCAGCGCTGATCGCTTCGGACATCCGCATGCTGCGCGACTTCGGCATCGTCACGGTGGTGGACCTGACCGTGTCGCTCCTGGGGGTGATGATCGTGCTGCCGGCGGCGCTCATGTGGGCCGAGGAGCACGGTCCGTTCCGCGTTCCGAGGCCGCGGCTGCGCGGGCTGCGGGCACGGCCCGCCCAGACGGACACGTCGTGAGCGAGGATCGGTTTGACGATCTGGACCCGAAGCAGCCGGCGGCTGCGCAGGGCAGAGAATCGGCTGGCGAGAAGCTCGCCCGGCGAGACGAGACGCACCCCGAGCCGGTGAAGCCCCCGGAGGTGCCGCGGCCCGGCAACAAGTACGCCTGGCTGGTCGGCATCGTGATGCTGATGGGCCTCGGCGTGCTGCTGTTCGCGCAGACGCTGCCGAACGCCGGCGAGGCGGTGCAGGGCCCCAACGTGGGCCAGCGGCTGCCGGCCTTCGCGGCGCCGGCCGCGGACGGAAACGTCGAAGGCGACGCCAACGTCTGCCAGGAGCGCCCCTGCCCGGAGGGGGCCGGTCCGGTGCCCGCATGCGAGGTTCGGAGCGAGGAGGTGGTGACCGTCTGCCCCCGCCGCGAGCGGCCGACGGTGCTGACCTTCGTGGTCACGCGCGGCACCGACTGCGAGCCCCAGGTGGACCGCGTGGAGCGCGTGCGCCGGCAGCTGCCCGAGGTGTACTTCGTGACCGTGGTGAGCGGCGACACGCGTCAGGAGACCGAGGAGCTGGCCCGTCAGCGCCGCTGGCGCCAGCCCGTGGGCGTGGACGAGGACGGCTCCGTGGTGAACCTGTACGGGATCGGCATCTGCCCGGTGACGGTCTTCGCCCGGGGCGGGCGCGTGCGCCAGGTGAGCCTCGGCAACCTCACCGAGGAACAGCTTCGCCGTCGCGCGGGCCGCCTGGCCGGCTGATGGAGCTGGAGCTCGCCGAGGGCTGGGTCGAGGCAGAGCTGGCAGAGGAGTTCCCGCAGCTGGGCGTGGTGCACGCTCCGCTCGCGGCGCGGCCCGGCCGCTCTCCCGTCGAGGTGAAGGAGCGGCTGCGCCGGCTGGCCGACCGCTACACCGGCGGCCACGTGATCCACATGCGCCAGGACGCCGTGCCCTGGGCCTACCGGGTGTTCGCCCGCCAGGTGGGGATCGACCCCGACACCGACCGCACGCCGGTCGAGTCGATCGCGCTCGAGCGGCTGCGACATGGCGGGTTCAGGAGCCGCAACGCGCTGGACGACGCCATCACGATCGCCATCGCCGAGACCGGCGTCCCGGTGTTCGCCCTCGACGCCGACCGGGTGGAGGGAGAGCCCGGGCTGCGCCTGTCGCGGGACGGCGAGCGGCTCGCAGGGGTGCGCCTGCTGCGGGAGCGCCAGATCGTGGTGGCGGACGACCGGCGGCCGATGGCGCTCGTGCTCGGCGACGTGTCCCACGATGCGGGCGTGACCCAGGAGACCGAGCGCATGATCCTCTGCGCGCTGCGGGTGAAGGGCGTGCCGCCGATCGCCGTGGAGGAGGCGCTCTGGACGGCCGCCGAGGTGCTGGTGGGGGCAGACTGATCCGGGTACGCTGTACGCGTGCTTCAGGAGCCGCCCTTGGCCGCAAGCAGCCGGCTCGGCCGGCTGCGCGCGGATCGGATTCCGCAGCGGACGCTTCCCGACGAGCGGGCCGCGCGGCGCAGCCTGCTCGACCAGGTCGCGCGGCTCGAGGAGGAGCTGTCGCAGCTGTTCTGCTCCACCTGGCCGCGCAAGGGGCTCGCGTTCACAGTGGCCGGGCGCGGCGGCCCCCGGCTGCTCGAGCTGGGCGAGCTGGAGGAGCTCCGCGACGACTTGGCGGCGCGCGTCCAGCACGCCCGCCGGACGCTCTCCGACCGCACCTACTCGGAGGAGCAGCACCGCCGCCTGATCGAGGAGATGATGCTCGACCCGGCCGGGCACAAGTGGCGCCTGGTCTCGAACGAGGACATCGGGGAGCCCGGCTGCAGGCACTGGCACGTGCGGCCCCGGTGGAGCTTCATCGGCATGCTGATGGGCTGGTGGCGGGTGGTCATCAGCTCGGGCTGCCCCTTATCCACCTGACATGGGACGCAGGAGCCGCAAGCGTGGGGAGACCACGCGCGCCGAGCGCGATGCCGCGCGGCGCCGGCCGTCGCCGGCGCGCCCATCGGCTGCGCAGCGCCCGCCCGCGCCGTGGGGGAGCTTCCCGCTCTCCGAGCTGGTCATCCTGGCCGGCATCGTCGTGATCTTCTGGGGCCTCTTCAGCGGCGGCGACCAGGGCAACGAGCGCGTGGCGGCCGGGCTCGTGCTCGCATCGCTGGGCGGGGGCGAGCTGGCGCTGCGCGAGCACCTCGGCGGCTACCGCTCGCACTCGTCGCTGCTCGCGGGCGTGGCGGCTTTCATCGCTGTGACGGTCGTGGCGATCGGCCTCGGCCCGGTGGAGCTCTGGGTGCTGCTGATCGTGGCCGTCGCGGTGTTCGGCGGCACGTTCTACGCCATGCGGGAGCTGTTCAAGCGGCGCTCGGGGGGCCTCGGGTTCAGATGACGGACGAGCGCCGCCTGCGGATCGCGGGCATCCATCACGTGACGGTCATCTGCGAGGACGTGGGGCGATCGGTCGACTTCTATCGCAACCTGCTCGGCATGCGGCTCGTCAAGCAGACCGTCAACGAGGACGACCGCGGCGCCCGGCACCTGTTCTTCGGCGACGAGGAGGGAAGGCCGGGCACGATCGTCACCTGCCTCGAGTACCCCGAGCTCGACGAGGGCACGGTCGGCCGCGGCTCCACGCACCACTTCGCGCTCGCGGTGGAGTCCGAGGAGGAGCTCGCGGCGTGGCACGGCTACCTGCGCTCGCGCGGCATCCCCTGCACCGACGTGATGGACCGCACCTACTTCAAGTCGCTCTACCTGCGCGACCCCGACGGCCACATCGTCGAGCTGGCCACCGCTGGGCCCGGGCTGACAGCGGACGAGCCGCTCGAGGAGCTCGGGCGCCGACCCGTGTAAGGAGGGCGGCCGGGCCTCCATCCCGGCCGCCATCGCTCGATTCTCCGGTCAGGCGGCCGTGAGGGCGCGCTCGCGCGCCGCCAGCGAGGGCTGGGGCGCGCGCGCCGGTCCGGCGTGCGCGTCCGCCGCATTCGGGCTGCGGCGATCAATCGGCTCTTCGCCTGTCCGGGTGTTCTTGGCGGTCAGCACCGCCGCCAGCGCGAGGCGCTGGCGCTCCGTGAGCGTCCCGACCTGCTTGTTCTCGGGAACGCTCAGGGAGACGAGCAACCGCCTGCAGCGAGTCCTGCCCCACCGCTTCTGGCTCATCAGCAGGTCGCTGATCGACATGCTGTGAGCCTGCCAGGGGCAGGTCATGACCACTTCCGCTGCAGGCAGCTCTCCGGCACCGATCATGCGCTTCATCCGAGCCCGGGCGAGTCGTACGCGATTCGCGTACTCCAGCGCCCGCAGGTGCTGCTCTTCACCAGCGCCGACCACGGCAGCGTTGCCCATCAGACCTCCCCCGCACGTTCACGTGCGTTCAACGGATGCAGTTCCCCGGTGGCCTCGGGACACGGCGGGTCTCCATACGAGGTGCGGCCAGTACTGACGGTCGGGGACCCGACCCGCCGTCAGCGCCACTCCTCTCTCGCACCAGACAAACCGTCTAAGGCCGGGGCCCATGAAAGCCTCCCCGCGGCTGAGCGTCAACCGGACGCCGAGCCCCTCCTTCGCTAAGAGCGGGCTTTTCGTGCGCGGCCGTTGCTCTATGTTCCAGGCCTCCATGCGCTCCACAAAAATCGTCGCGACCATCGGTCCCGCCTCCCAGGAGGTCGAGGTGCTGGAGGCGATGATCGCCGCCGGAATGGACGTGGCACGGCTCAACTTCGCCCACGGGACGTCCGAGCAGCACGCCGCCATGGCGGCCCGGGTGCGGGGGGTCGCCGAGGGGATGGACCGGGAGGTGGCCATCCTGGGCGACCTGCCCGGCCCCAAGCTGCGCATCGGGCCGGTCAAGGACGGCGTGACCGAGCTGACGCGCGACTCGCGCGTGGTCCTGACGGCCGACGACGTGGAGGGCACCGAGGAGCGGCTGCCGGTGGCGTGGCCGGGCTTCGCCGAGCTGGTCGACACCGGCGACGTCTGTTACCTGGCCGACGGCGCCGTCCGGCTGCGCGTCGAGGAGTCACTCGACTCCGACGTGGTCACCAGGGTCGAGGTGGGCGGGAGCGTGGCGTCGCGCCAGGGCCTCAACCTGCCGAACGTGACGGTCTCGCTGCCGGCGGTGAGCGCCGAGGACATCGCCCTGCTCGACGCCGGGCTCGAGATGGGCCTCGACTACATCGCGCTCTCCTTCGTGCGCCGGCGCGAGGACCTCGACCCCGTGCGGGAGCACCTGCGCGAGCGCGGCGCCGACGTGCCGCTGATCGCCAAGGTCGAGAAGCCCCAGGCGGCCGCGAACGGCGAGGAGATCATCGACGCCGCCGACGGGATCATGATCGCCCGCGGGGACCTCGGGATCGAGCTGCCGATCGAGGAGGTGCCGCTCGTGCAGAAGCGGCTGCTGGCGCTCGCAGGACGGCGCGCCAAGCCCACGATCACCGCCACCCAGATGCTGGAGTCGATGGTGCACTCGACCCGTCCCACGCGCGCCGAGGTGGCCGACGTGGCCAACGCGATCTTCGACGGCACCGACGCCGTGATGCTGTCCCAGGAGACCGCCGTGGGCAAGCACCCGGCGCTGGCGGTGGAGATGATGGCCTCGATCGCCATTACGACCGAGCGCGAACTGCCCTACGGGCGCTGGCTGGCCGAGCGCGGGCCGCAGGCAAACAACCAGTACCACGCGATCTCCTTCGGCGCGGTCGGCGGCGTGTACCAGCTCGGCCTGAAGTGCCTCGTCGTGCCGACCAACACGGGGACCACCGCACGGCTGATCTCGGCCTACCGGCCGCGCGCGCCGGTGCTGGCGCTATCGCCCAGCCACGAGGTGGTGCGCCGCTGCCGGCTGCTCTGGGGCGTCCACCCGCAGATCAACGAGGAGCCGCTCGACACGCTCGACCTGATCGAGGCCTGCGCCGACGCGGCCTGCCGCGCCGGGATGGCGCAGCAGGGAGACATGATCGGGATCACCGCCGGCCTGCCGGCCGGTCGCTCCGGCGGCACGAACCTCTTCAAGGTCCACACGGTCGAATGACATCCGGGGGCTCGCGCCCCCGGACCCCCGCTGATTCCTGGCCGGCTATGCGGGGGCCGTTCGGTGGCGCTCCCGGAAGGCCCGCGCCTTCTCGATGTTGCCGCAGGCCTCCATCTTGCACCAGCGTCCCGAGCGGTTCTTCGAGTGGTCGTAGAAGGCCCAGAAGCAGGGGTCGCGGTGGCATGCCTTGAGACGCGGCCAGGTCCCGTCCTCCACCGCGGCGGCCACGATCGCCATGAGGCGCCCGAGCGCGCCGTCCACGGCACGCGCGTCCGGCTCGAGCGCGGGCTCGGCGCCCGCTTGGAAGCGCATCCGTAGCCCGGCCCGCGCGACCGCGGCGTCGAGCCGCTCGACCCGCGCGACGTCCAGCGCCAGGCCGGCGTTCTCGAGCAGGAGCGCGCGCACTCCCTCCCGCACGTCCAAGGCGCGCTTGAGGTCGGCCGCGGTCGCGCGGTCGCCCGCGTCCATCAGGCCGCGCTCGGCCATCCAGTCGCGTAGCGCCCCGGGGCTCGTCAGCTCGTCCTCGCCGGTCTCGAGGTCCACGCTGTTCACGAAGCGCTGGAGCAGGGACAGCTGCCCAGGCGCCGTCTTCTCGGGGCTGGTGTCTCCCGGAGCCATAACTACCTAAACATGATAGCCGGTGCTACACTACCGTCTAACCGAGAATGACGGTTAGGAGGCACGACGTGACAGAGCCCATCACCATCAGGCATTCGGCGGAGAGCGACCGCGCTCGGGTGCTGGAGCTGGCTGAGCTGGACGGCCGCCCCGCGCCGACCGGCGAGATGCTCCTGGCCGAGGTCGAGGGCAAGCTCTGGGCCGCGGTGGCGATCGACGACGGGTCGGCCGTGGCCGACCCGTTCGAGCGTTCCGGCGAGGTGGAGTGGCTGCTTCAGAAGCGCGCCGAGCAGGAGCGCGTGATGCGGGCACCGGGCTCGCTGGTGGGACGGCTCATGACCGTGCGCCAGCACGCCGGGGCGATCGCCTGACCGGATCGAGAGGCTCGAGGGCCGGCCCCTCGGCGCGCGCGAACACGAGCGAGCTCTGCACGCGGCCGACCTCGGGACGCTCGATGAGCCCCCACACCAGGTCCCGCAGGTGATTCATGTCGCGGACGGCCACGTGGATGATGAAGTCGGTGGTGCCGGTGAGCGCCATCACGCGCACGGTCTCGGGAAGCCCGGCGCCCTCCTCGAGGAGCAGCTCGGTGCCCTCGCGATGAGAGCCGCGCTGTTGGACGGACAGGATGGCCTCCATCGGGCGGCCGATCGCGGCCGGGTCGACCTCGGCCCGGAAGCCCGTGATCACGCCGCGGGCGCGCAGCTCGCGGATCCGCTCGAGGCACGTCGAGGGGGCCACGCCGACCTTCTCGGCCAGCGCCTTGTTCGTCTGCCGCGCATCCTTCTGCAACTCGCTCAGCAGCGCCCTGTCGACTGAATCCAGTTCGCCAAGATCGTTCATCGATCGCACATCCTTCGATGAGAGGCTTGTTTCTCCATACGGCGAGTAGCGTACTCCGGCTCGTGCCGGAATCGAAGACGACACAGCCGCGCCGCGCCGGCTACCGGCTCGGGCTCCGGGCCGTCACGCCGCTGCTGCCGGCCGTGCTCGCTTTCGGGATCTCGTTCGGCGTCCTCGCGCAGGCGGCCGGAATGGGGCCCGAGGCCTCGATCGTGATGTCGCTGACGACCTTCGCCGGCTCGGCACAGTTCGCGGTGGTGTCCGTGCTCGGTGCCGGCGGCACGGCGATCGCGGCGATCGGCGCCGCGGTGCTGCTGAACGCCCGCTACGGCCCCATGGCGCTCGCCGCCGCCCCGGCCTTTCGCGGCGGACGGCTCCGGCGGCTGCTCGAGGCCCAGCTCCTGGTGGACGAGAGCTGGGCCCTGTCCCGCCGCGAGGACGGCTTCGACCGCTGCGTGCTGATCGGTGCAGGCGCGGCGCTCTACGTCGGCTGGAGCGGCGGCACCGCCATCGGCGTGCTGGCGGGCGACTCGCTCGCCGACCCGGCCGCGCTCGGCCTCGACGCCGCGTTCCCGGCGCTCTTCCTCGCGCTGGTGTCGCCACTGCTCCGGAATCGCGACGCCCTCGCCGCCGCGCTGCTCGGGGCCGGGATCGCCATCTGCCTCACCCCGATCACCCCGGCGGGGATCCCCGTCATCGCGGCCACGGCCGCGTGCCTCGTCGGGCTGCGCCGCCCGGCGGCCGCTCCCGCTCCCTCCTACGACGAGCGGCCGCCGGGGCGCGGCGCCCCGGCCGAGGGGGCGACCCGATGAGCGCCGCCTGGGTCGCCGTGCTGGCCGTGGGGGCGGCGACGATCGCCATCAAGGCGGCCGGCCCGGTGCTGGCCGGCGAGCGGGAGCTCCGCCTCGCCAACGCCCGCGTGGTCGACCTGCTCGCGCCCGCGCTGCTCGCCGCCCTCGTCGCCACCCAGGCGTTCGCAACGGAGGAGTCGCTCGTGCTCGACGAGCGCGCCGCGGGGCTGCTGGCGGCCGGCGTCGCGATCCTGCTCAAGGCGCCGCTTCTCGTGGTGGTCGTGGTGGCCGCCGCCACCGCCGCGCTGCTGAGGCTGGTGACGTGAGCGCACGCGGCTGGATCCTCTTCGCCGCGGTCTCGGTGATCTGGGGCATGCCGTACCTGTTCATCAAGATCGGCGTGGAGGAGCTCACCCCGGGCTTCGTTGCCTGGTCGCGGGTGGCGCTCGCCGCCCTGGTGCTGCTCCCGCTGGCGATCCGGACCGGCGCGCTGCGCGGCCTGCCGCTGCGCTGGCTGGTCGCGTTCGCGGCCGTGGAGATCGCGATCCCGTTCCCGCTGATCGGCTTCGGCGAGCAGCGCATCTCCTCGTCGCTGGCTGCGATCCTGATCGCCGCGCTGCCGCTGGTGGTCACCTTTCTGGCGCTGCGCTTCGACCGCGGCGAGCGGCCCACCCCGGTCCGGCTGTTCGGCATGCTGGTCGGGCTCGCGGGCGTGGTGGCGCTGGTGGGCATCGACATCGGCAGCCGGGGCGCCGAGCTGCTCGGCGCGGCGGCCGTGCTGGCCGCCACGGTCGGCTACGCGTGCGGGCCGCTGATCGTGAAGCGGCACCTGGCGGGCGCCGACCCGCTCGGGCCCGTCACCGCAGCGATGGCGATCGCCTCGATCATGCTGCTGCCGTTCGGCATCGGCGACTTCCCGACCGAGACGCCGGCCACCGACACCCTCGTCGCGATCGTCGTGCTCGGCCTGGTCTGCTCGGCGGCCGCCTTCCTTCTCTTCTTCCGCCTCATCGTCGAGGTCGGGCCCAGCCGCGCGACCGTGATCACCTACGTGAACCCGATCGTGGCGCTCGCCCTCGGGGTCGCCGTGCTCGGCGAGAGCGTGACCGGCGGGGCGATAGCGGGACTGCTCCTGATCCTCGCGGGCTCCTGGCTCGCCACCGACGGCCGTCTGCCGCCCGGCCTGGCGGCGGTCGCCACGCGCGCGCGAGGGCGGCGCAGCGGCGCGCATGCGAGCCGCACCCGCCCGGCCGAGCTGCGCGGCTAGCCGTGGGAAGATCGTCCGCGAACAAGAGGGGGGTGGGTAATTCCGATGCTCGTATGCGGTACTGGGATTACCCACCCCCCTCGAAAGCGTCGGGAGAACTCCGGTTAGGACGGCCAACGGTACGGCAGCCGCGCCTCAGGTGAGCTCGTCCGCGCCGGCCTCGGGCGCCGCGGCGGGCGGCCCGAGATCGGGCGGCACCATGCGCTCGACCTCGTCCTTGACCCGCTCGAAGACGGCCAGGGCGCGGTCGAGGTGCTCGCGCTCGTGGGTGGCCATCACAGAGGTGCGCAGCAGCGCGCCGCCGCGCGGGACCGCCGGGTAGATCGCCACGTTCACGTACACGCCGGCGTCGTAGAGGGCCTTCCAGAGCAGCACGGCCCGCCAGTCGTCGCGCACCAGCACCGGCACGATCTGCGTGATGACCTCGGAGCCGTCCGGCAGGCGGTTCGGCTCCATCACCTCGTAGCCGAGCGCGGCCAGGCCGTCGTGCAGGTAGCGGGCGCGCTCGAGCACGGTGGCCATCAGCTCCGGACCCTCGTGCGAGCGGATGATCCGCAGCGCGCCGAGCGCGGCGCCGACGGCCGCGGGCACCGCCGCCGCGGTGAACATGAACGAGCGCGACTGGACGCGCAGGAAGTCGATCACGTCTGCCGGCCCGGCGATGAACCCGCCGCAGGAGGCGAGCGACTTGGAGAAGGTGCCCATGCGCAGGTCGACCTCCTCCTCGCTGTCGTACAGCTCGCAGGCGCCGGCGCCGCGCGCGCCGAGCACGCCCACGCCGTGCGCCTCGTCCACCATCAGCCGCGCGCCGTAGCGGCGGCACAGGGCGGCCACGTCGGGCACCGGGGCGAGATCGCCCTCCATCGAGAACACCCCGTCCACCACCACGAGCACACCACCGCCGTCGGACTCCGCCCGCTGGAGCATCGTCTCGAGCTTGTCGAGCCGGTTGTGCCTGAACGGGCGCACCCGGGCCCGCGACAGCGACACGGCGTCGAGGATCGAGGCGTGGTCGCCGCTGTCGCAGATGACCGTGTCGCCGGGGTCGAGCAGGGTGCCGATCGCGCCGGTGTTGGCGAGATAGCCCGTCGTGTACACGAGCGCGTCCTCGCTGCCCATCCAGTCGGCCAGCTCATGCTCGAGCTCGAGGTGCAGGTCGAGCGTGCCGTTCAGGAAGCGCGAGCCGGTGAGGCCGGTGCCGTAGCGCTCGAGCGCCGCGCGGGCGGCCTCCTTGACGCGGGGGTCGCCGGTGAGGCCGAGGTAGTTGTTCGAGCCGAGCATGATGCGCTCGCGGCCCTCCATCGTCACCACCGGCCCGGTGGGTCCCTCGAGGACCCGGAAGTAGGGCATCAGGTCGTGCTCGCGGGCCGCCTTGAGCTGCTCGAGGCGCTCGTGCGTGCGGGCCTTCTCGAAGAGATCGATTGCGGTTGGCATATAGGGTGGCGCGCCGTGTCAATCGAGATCCGACCGGTCCGGTCGCTTGCGGACAGGCGCCAATTCGTCGATCTGCCGTTCCGCCTGCATGCTATAGGGACACCCTGGATCCCACCGCTCAAGCTGGAGCGGCACGTCTTCCTCGACCGTCGCCTCAACCCGTTCTTCAAGCACGGGGAGGCCGAGCTCTTCCTCGCCTGGCGCGACGGCCGGGCGGTCGGCCGGGTGAGCGCCCAGATCGACTCCGCGTTCAACGAGTTCCACGCGAACGCCTGGGGGATGTTCGGCTTCCTCGAGGTGGAGGAGGATCCCGCGGCGCTCGCCTCCCTGCTCGGCGCCGCGGAGGCGTGGCTGCGCGAGCGCGGGCGCGACCGGATGGTCGGTCCGATGGACTTCACGATGAACGACGACTGCGGCGTGCTGATCGAGGGCTTCGAGCGTGAGCCGATGATCCGGCAGTCGTGGCAGCCGCCCTACTACCGGCGCCTGTGCGAGGAGGCGGGGCTCGACAAGGCCGTGGACCTGTTCATGTGGTCGCTCCACATCTCGGGCCGCGACCGGGTGATGCCGATCATCTGGGATCTCTCCGAAAAGCTCGAGCCGAAGCACGGGATCAGGATCCGCAAGATGACCCGGCGCGGCCTGCGCCGCGACCTCGACGCGTTCGCCGAGATCTACAACGAGGCCTGGTCGAGGAACTGGGGCTTCGTGCCCTACGACAAAGCGGACCTCGACGCCTACGCGAAGGACCTCCACCTCGTGTTCGACCGCGACTGGTTCATGGTCGCCGAGACGGCCGAGGGCAAGACGGTGGGGGTGGCGATCACGGTGCCGGACATCAACCAGGTGCTGAAGCTCATGAACGGGCGGATCCTCCCGACGGGGTGGTGGCACTACCTGCGCCGGCGCAAGATCGTCGACCGCTGCCGGGTCGGGTTCCTCGGCGTGAAGCCCGCGTACCAGCACACGGGGGTGGCGGCCGGCCTGTACGCCGAGCATTTCGACATGGCCGAGCAGACGCCCGTCAGGGGCGGCGAGATGGGTTGGATCCTCGAGACCAACAAGGCCATGAACCGCGCCATGGAGGCGATGGGCGGGGAGATCGTGAAGAAGTACCGCGTCTACGAGCGCATCCTCTAGTTAGGGGCTACACTCGCCCCGTGGCCGAGCCCAACCCTCTGCCGGATCCGGAGCAGCAGGGCGACGTCCGGCCGCTTCCGGTGCTCGCCGAGCCGCGGGCGGTGGATCGCCCCGGGGAGGCCTCGCTCCCGGCCACCGTGGTGGCCGCCACGGGCGGCTTCCTGATCGGCGTGATCACCTTCGTGCTGGTGAGGCTGCTGCGCCGACCGGCGGCCGGTTCCCTGCGCCTGCGGCGCGGCCGCGGCCGCGGGCGGGGCAAGCGGGTTGAGGTGGCCACCTCGCGCTCGTTCCTCGTGGACGTGCACCTGTTGAAGGACCGCTGATATCTACGCGCTGCAGCGTGGCTACATTTGAGGCATGGCCGAGCGCATGCAGAAGACCGACCAAGAGTGGCGCGAGGAGCTCTCGCCCGAGCAGTACCACGTGCTGCGCCAGAAGGGCACCGAACCGCCGTTCACAGGCGCCTACACCTACTCGAAGGCGGACGGCATGTACCGCTGCGGCGCGTGCGGCAACGAGCTGTTCAGCTCGGACACCAAGTACGACTCCGGCAGCGGCTGGCCCAGCTTCACCGAGCCGGCCGTGGCGGACGCGGTGGAGCTGCACACCGACCACAGCCTCGGCATGACCCGCACGGAGGTCACCTGTGCCCGCTGCGGCGGCCACCTCGGGCACGTCTTCCCCGACGGGCCGGGGCCGGACGGCCAGCGCTACTGCATCAACTCGCTGTCGCTGGACCTGGACGAGCGCTAGCCGGGCCGGTCCCCGCCCGCCTCACAGCCCCGAGCCGGGCAGCAGCCCGTTGTCGTGCGCTCCGCGCGCGTCGGGCGGGTTCTCCAGCAGGTCGTTGTCCTGCATCCACGCCGCGAAGGCGTCCCACTGGGCCGGATCCTGCCAGGCGAACGGCTTGCCGCGCGGTGGCAGGAACAGCGGCAGCGTCACCTCCACGACGGCGCGCTGCAGCTCCGGATCGAGGTCCGGGTTGGCGTCGAGCAGGCCCTGGATCGCCTGGTCGGGCTCGCGGCGCAGGTCGCGCGTGCCGCGCGAGAGCGCCCCGATGAAGGCGCGGATCTTGTCGCCGTCGCGCTCGAGCGCATCCTCGTTCGCGACCAGCACCAGCTCGTTGTAGGCGGGCACGCCGGCCTCGTCCATGCGGATGATCTGCGGCCGCCGGCCGCGCAGCCGCAGCTCGGTGCCCTCGTAGTTCCAGAACGCGCCCAGCACGGCGTCGACGCGTCCGGTGAGCAGGGCCGGCGTCAGAGCGAAGCCCACGTTGCGCTCCTCGACCGAGCCGGCGGGCACGCCCGCCTCGCGCAGGATCGTCTGGAGGTAGGCGGACTGGTAGTCGATCCCCGCGGTGCCGACGGTCTTGCCGCGAAGGTCGCGCGGGCTGTCGATCTTGGCGTCGGGCAGCGAGATGATCGAGGTGAGCGGCTCCCGGACGATCGCCCCGAGGCTGACCACGCTCAGGCCCTGGTCGCGCGCGCGCAGCACCTCCGGCTCGTACGAGATGGCCAGGTCGACGCGCCCGGCGGCCACCTGCTTGATCGGCGCCGCGGGGTCCGGGGGCTCGCGGATCTCGACATCCAGGCCGGCCTGCTCGAAGTGGCCGCCCGCCTGCGCGGCGTAGATGCCGGCGTGGTCGGCGTTGGGGAAGTAGTCGAGCATCAGCTCGACCCGTTTCGATCCCGACGGCTCGAGCGCGTCCTCCTTCTCGCCGCAGCCCGCCGCCAGGAGGGCGGCGGCGCAGAGCAGCACGATCAGACTTCTCATACGAGCTTGTCCTTCCGGTTCCAGGGGCAGGCGAGCCTCTCCGCGGCGACCACCGCGAGGAACAGGCCCACCGCCATCAGAGTTAGCAGCACGGTGCCCGCGTAGACGCGCGGGGTCTCGAGCTGGTTGTTGGCGAGCAGCACGAGCCGGCCGAGGCCCTCGTCGGCGCCGGCCCACTCCCCGAACACCGCGCCGATCACGGACACGGTGGCGGCGATCTTGAGGCCGCTGAACAGATAGGGCAGCGCCGCGGGCAGCTCGACCGAGCGCAGGCTGCGCAGGCGGGAGGCGCCGAGGCTGCGCATCAGCTTGAGCAGCTCGGGCGGCACCGAGCGCAATCCGTCGAGCAGGTTCACGGTGATCGGCAGGAAGCAGATCAGCGCGACGATCGCGACCTTGGGCCCGATGCCGTAGTCGAACGCGAGCACGAAGATCGGCGCCAGCACGACGATCGGGATGGCCTGGGACGCCACCAGCAGCGGGTAGGCGGCGTCGCGGAGCGGGCGGACCAGGTGCATGGCCACGGCGAGCAGCACGCCGAGCGGCACCGCCACGGCGAGCCCCAGCAGCACCTCGACCAGCGTGACGAGCGCGTTGTCCCACAGCAGGCCGAACTCGTCGTACAGGGCCTCGGCGGTCTCGACGGGGGAGGCCACGAGCAGGTCGTCGACCGACTCGAGCGAGGCGAGCCCCTGCCACGCGAGCAAGAAGAGGCCGACGAGCAGGGTCGCGAGCAGCCACCTCACGAGCGCAGCGCCTCCAGCGTCTCGCGCTTCAGCTCCACGAAGGCGGCGTCGGTGGTGGAGCGGGGCCGGGGGAGGTCCACGTCGAGCTGCGCCACCACGCGGCCGGGCCGCGGCGAGAGGACCGCCATCCGGTCCGCCAGGAAGATCGCCTCCTCCACGTCGTGGGTCACGAGCAGCACGGTGCGGGGCTCCTGCGCCAGCGCCTCGGCGAGCCACTCCTGCATGGCGGCGCGGGTGATCGAGTCGAGCGCGCCGAAGGGCTCGTCGAGAAGCAGCACGGGGCGCCCCGGGAGCAGCGTGCGCAGGAACGCCACGCGCTGGCGCATCCCCCCGGACAGCTCCGCGGGACGAACGTGCTCGAACTCGGCGAGGCCGAAGCGCTCAAACAGCGGGGCGGCGCGCCGGCGCGCCTCGGCACGGCGGACCCCCTGGCACTCGAGCGCCAGCGCCGCGTTGCCGAGGGCGTCGCGCCAGGGGAGCAGCAGGTCGCGCTGGGGCATGTACGCGCATGCTTCCCGTCGCTCGGCGGCGGCGGTGGCGCCCAGCACGGTCACCACGCCCTCGTCGGGCTCCTGGAGCCCCGCGACCAGCTCGAGCAGCGTGGACTTGCCGCAGCCCGACGGGCCCACCACCGCGAGGACCTCCTCAGCCCGCAGGGCGAGCTCGACCCCCGCGAGCGCGGTGACGTCGCGGAAACGCCGCGTGACCTGGTCCAACGAAAGAGGCTCCGTTACGGGAGCCTCTAAATGCGCCTTCACGTAGCTCCCTTCGCGGGGATTAACCCGACAGGTTCGAAGGGTCAGCACCGGGTGGATCGTCCGGGAGGTGCTATCTCAGCCGGCTCGCCCGCCAGCCCCCCTGGCTTGTACAGAGCAGTCTAACGGCCGGTCAGAGCGGGTAGTGGCGCGAGCCGTGCTGGACGGTCATCCAGCGCAGCTCTGTGAACTCCTCCAGCGCGGCCGTTCCGCCGAAGCGGCCCCAGCCGCTCGCCTTCACGCCGCCGAACGGCATCTGCGCCTCGTCGTGCACCGTCGAGCCGTTCACGTGGCAGATCCCGCTCTCGATGCGGCGAGCCACGTCCAGGGCGGTCGGCACGTGGCGGCCGAACACCGCGGCCGCCAGGCCGTACTCCGTGTCGTTGGCGACCCGGACCGCCTCGTCGGGGCCGTCCACGTCCACGATCCCGACGACCGGGCCGAACGACTCCTCCGAGTACACGCGCATCTCGGGGGTGACCCCCTTGAGCACGGTGGGCGGGAACAGCGGCCCGTCCGGCTCGCCGCCGCTGAGCACCTCGGCGCCGTGCGACACGGCGTCCTCCACCAGCCCGGCAACGCGCTCCACCGCGCTCGCGCTCACCATCGGCCCGATGTGCGTGTCCGGCTCGCGCGGGTCCCCGACCTTGAGCGCGCGCGCCTTCTCGCCGAGCCGCGCGGCGAAGTCGTCGGAGAGGGAGCGGTCGGCCACGATCCGCTCGGTGGACATGCAGATCTGCCCCTGGTGCATGAACGCGCCGAACTTCGCGGCCGCCACCGCCTCGTCCAGGTCCGCGTCGGCCAGCACCACCATGGGCGCCTTGCCGCCCAGCTCGAGCAGCACGCGCTTGAGGTGGCGCGCCGCGTTCTCGGCCACCAGGCGGCCTACGCGCGTGGAGCCCGTGAAGTTGATGCGGCGCACCGCCGGGTGGGCGATCAGCTCGTCCACCACGTCGGCCGCGTCGCCCGGCTCGTGGGTGATCAGGTTGACCACCCCGGGCGGCATGCCGGCGTCGTCGAGCGCCCGGGCGATCTCGGCGTGCGTGCGCGGGCAGATCGGGGACGCCTTCAGGATCACGGTGTTGCCGTAGGCGAGCGGGCTGGCCACCGCGCGCGTGGCGAGGATCACCGGCGCGTTCCAGGGCGCGATCCCCACGACCACGCCGGCCGGCTGGCGTACGCCCATGGCGAGCAGCCCGGGCACGTCGGAGGGGATCACCTCGCCCCTGACCGCGGTCGTCTGCGCGGCCGCCTCGCCCAGCATGCCGGCGGCGAGCTTGCAGTTGAACATCCCCCAGCCGAACGTGCCGCCGGTCTCCTGTGTGACCGTCGCGGCGATCCCCTCGGCGCGCTCGGCGAGGAGCGCTGCGGCCTTCTGAAGCAGCTCCCGCCGCTGCGAGGGCGGGCTCGTGGACCACTCGCCGAACGCCTCGCCCGCGGCGTCGGCGGCGGCGCGCGCATCCTCGCGCTTGGCCGCGGCCGCCGTGCCGGCCGGGTCCCCCGTGAACGGGTCGGTGCGCTCGAAGGAGCCCCCTGAGCTCGCCTCCGTCCACTGCCCACCGATGAGCAGCCGCTGCAGCTCGACTTGCACGCTCATTCCCAGACCTCCTGTGCCGTCTCCACGATCAGGCGGAGCTTTTCGACTTCCTGCTCGTACCCGAGCACGTTGCCCTCGACCGTCGAGGAGAAGCCGCACTGGGGCGACAGGCAGAGCTGGTCCACGTCCACGAAGCGGGAGGCCTCCTCGATGCGGCGCTTCAGCTCGTCCTTCGACTCGAGCTCGCCGCGCTTGGTGGTCACGAGGCCGAGCACCACCATCTTCCCCTTCGGCACGAACCGGAGCGGCTCGAAGCCGCCCGAGCGCGGGTCGTCGTACTCGAGGAAGAAGCCGTCCACTGCGAGCTCGCCGAACAGCGCCTCGGCCACGAAGTCGTAGCCGCCCTCGGCCACCCACGAGGAGCGGAAGTTCCCGCGGCACATATGGGTCGTGACGGTCAGCCCGTCGGGGCGGTCCGCCAGCGCCTCGTTGATGTGGCGGATGTAGCTCTCGTGCAGGTGCCCGGCGTCCTCGCCGCGCTCCGACATCATCTGGCGCTGCCTGGGGTCGTTCAGGTAGGCCAGGCTGGTGTCGTCGAACTGGAGGTAGGTGCAGCCGAGCGCGGCCAGCCGGCCGACCTGCTCGCCGTACGCGGCGGTCAGGTCGGCCCAGAACCGGTCCTGGTCGGGGTACACGGCCGGATCGATCGCCGCCGCCCCGCCGCGGTAGTGGACCATGCTGGGGGAGGGGATCGTGAGCTTCGGCGTGGCGCCGTCGACGGTGTCGCGCAGAAACTCGAAGTGATCGCCGAAGATCGTCTCGCCGATCCCGAGCTTGCCGTCGATCCGGAGCGCCGCCGGGGTGAACTCGATCGTCCCCTCCTGGTTGTGGAACTGGACCTTCAGGTCGTCCTCGGCCTTCGAGATCCCGTCGATCGCGTAGATGAAGTCCATGTGCCACGAGGCCCGGCGGAACTCGCCGTCGGTGGCGGACTGGAGGCCGACCTCCTTCTGCATCCGCACCACCTCGCGGATCGCGTCGTCCTCGATCGCGCGCAGCTCCTCGGCGGGGATGCGGCCGGCGGCGAACTCCTCGCGGGCGTCGAGCAGCGCCCGCGGGCGCAGCAGGCTGCCCACGTGATCGGCTCGGAACGGCGGCTTGTCGCGCGGCACGTCCATTGGGCTACCCGGATTCCTCCTCCAGCACGCGCTGGGCCACCGCGAAGGCGGCGTTCGCGGCCGGGACTCCGCAGTAGATCGCGCTCTGCAGCAGCACTTCCTTGATCTCGTCGCGGGTGAGGCCGTTGCGGAGCGCGGCCCGCAGGTGGAGCGCCAGCTCCTCGTGCTGGCCGCCGGCCACGAGCGCCGTGAGCGTGATCGCGCTGCGCATGCGGCGGTCGAGGCCCGGGCGGTCCCAGATCTCGCCCCACGCGTAGCGGGTGATCAGGTCCTGGAAGTCGGCGGTGAAGTCCGACGCGCGCGCCACGGCCCTGTCCACGTGCTCGTCGCCGAGCACCTCGCGGCGGTTCTCCATCCCGCGCTCGCGCCGGTCGCTCACGGCTGCTCCCGGTACCGCGCCAGGGCACGCTCGACGAGCGCGCCGGCCTCGCCGGCGTATCCGTCCGGGTCGAGCGCCCGCTCGATCTCCTCGGCCGACAGCTCCGCGCGGATCGCGTCGTCGCCGAGCAGCTCCTCGCGAAACGGCCGGCCGGCCTCGACCGCGCGGCGGGAGGCCGCCTCCACCAGCCGGTGGGCCTCGGAGCGCCCCACGCGCTCGCCGAGGGCCATGCTCACCGACTCGGCGAGCACGAGCCCGCCGGTCAGGTCGAGGTTCTCCCGCATCCGCGCGGGCCGGACCTCGAGGCCCTCGAGCGCCTCGCGGAGCGCCGCCGCCGCGCCGCCGGTGTAGGCCAGGGCGCCGCTGAGGGCCTCCCATTCGGCCTGCCAGGCGCCGGCGGCGCGCTCGTGCTCCTGGGCCATGGCGCCCAGCAGGATGGACGCCTCGCCGCGCACACGCCGGGCGCACGCGACGGCGAGCACCGACCCCACCGGGTTGCGCTTGTGCGGCAGGGTCGACGAGCCGCCGCGGCCGTGGCCGGCCGGCTCCGCCACCTCGCCCACCTCGGTCTGGGCGAGCAGCGTCGAGGTCCTGGGCGATCTTCTCGAGCGCGCCGGCCGCGAGCGCCAGCGCGGCGCCGAGCTCCGCCAGGCGCGCCCGCGACGTGTGCCACGGCACCACCGGCTCGTCGAGCCCGAGCTCCTCGGCCAGGTGTCCCAGCACGCGGATGCCCTCGGGCGCGAGGGAGGCGAGCGTGCCCGCGGCCCCGCCCAGCTCCACGGCGAGCGGCACCGCGTCGAGCCGCCGGCGCGCGTCGTCGAGCCGCGCACAGCCAGCCGGCGGCCTTCAGGCCGAACGTGGTGGGGAGCGCCTGCTGGAGCAGCGTGCGGCCGGGCATCGCCGTGCCGCGGTGCTCGTCCGCCAGCGCCGCGCATGCCGCGGCCACCCGCGCGGAGCTCCTCGCCCACGACCGCGAGGGCGCGGCGGGCCACCAGCATGGCGGCCGTGTCCATCACGTCCTGGCTCGTGGCCCCCCAGTGCACGTAGCGGGCGGCGTCGCCCTCCACGGCCTCGGTGAGCGCGCGCACGAGCGGCACGGCGGGGTTGCCGGCGTCGCGCGCCTCGCGCCCGAGCGCCTGAGGGTCGAAGCCCTCCGCGTCGCACGCCGCGGCGATCGCCGCGGCCGCCTCGGCCGGGATGACGCCGGCCCGCGCCTCCGCCGCCGCGAGCGCCGCCTCGAACTCGAGCATGGCGGCGATCCAGGCGCGGTCCGCCACCGCCGCGCGCACGGAGCCGGGCAGGAAGAGCGTGCCGAACAGGTCGCTAGAGGTCAAAGAAGGGGGTCTCGCCGTCGCCCTGCATGTGGATGTCGAAGCGGAGCACGCCGCCCTCGTCCCGCGCCACGAGCGCCGAGCGCCGCTCGGGCTCGACCGAGGAGAGCACGGGGTCCGACTCGTTGCGCTCGGGCTCGTCCGGGAAGTAGATCCGGGTGACCAGGCGCTTCAAGAGGCCGCGCGCGAACACGGACACGTCGATGTGCGGCGCCTGCATCCCGCCGTCCGGGTGCGGCACCGGGCCCGGCTTGACCGTCACGAAGCCGTAGCCGCCCGAGGCGTCCGTGCCGGCGCGCCCGAAGCCGCGGAAGCCCGGCTCGAGCGGGACCTCCTCGCGCGCGTCCTCCGGGTGGTCGTAGCGCCCGTGCCGGTTGGCCTGCCAGAGCTCGATCAGGGCGTCCTCCACCGGGTTGCCCTCGCCGTCGAAGACCGTGCCGGTCACCTGGATCGCGTGGGGGTCGTCGGGCGGCACGAGCTGCGCGCCCGCCGTCATCCGGCAGGCCGATGTGGAAGAACGGCCCGACCGTCTGCGAGGGCGTGGGGAGCGTCATCTCAGTGCTCCATCGGGGTCGCCTCGCGGCCCCGCAGCACGACGTCGAACTCGTACGCGAGCGCCCACTCCGGCTCCGTCCGGTCGAGGTCGAAGCGGGCGATCATCCGCTCCCGGTGCTCGCGGGTCGCGCACCGAGTGGAAGATCGGGTCCTGGAAGAAGAGCGGATCGCCGGGGAAGTACATCTGGGTGACGAGGCGGGTGGCGAACGCCCGGCCGAACAGCGAGAAGTGGATGTGGGCGGCGCGCCACGCGTTCGGGTGGTTCCTCCACGGATAGGCGCCGGGCTTGATCGTGACGAAGGTGTAGCGGCCCTCGTCGTCGGTCACGCAGCGGCCGGCGCCCGAGAAGCTCGGGTCGAGCGGGGCGGGGTGGCGGTCCACGTCGTGCTTGTAGCGCCCCGCCGCGTTGGCCTGCCAGATCTCGATCAGGGTGTTCGCGAACCGGGCGACCGTCGCCGTCGAGCACCCGCCCGTGCAGGATCATCCGCTCGCCGAGCGGCTCGCCCTCGTGCTGGCGGGTGAGGTCGTGGTCGAGCTCGCCGACGCGCTCGTGCCCGTACACGGGGCCCGTGACCTCGGACAGCGTCTGCGGAAGCGGCACGAGCGGCCGCTTCGGCGCCCGGGTCCGCGTGGCCACGTAGTCCGGGTGCAGGTAGGGCGGGTCGGCGCTCTCGCGCCGGTAGGCCGCCACGGCATTCGTCAGCTGGTCACTTCGCTCCATTCGCCTCCACCACCATCGCTATTCCCTGGCCCACGCCGATGCACAGCGCCGCGAGCCCGTAGCCGCCGCCGCGCCGCCGGAGCTCCGACACGAGCGTGGTCAGGATGCGGGCTCCGGAGCAGCCGATCGGGTGACCGAGCGCCACCGCGCCGCCGTTCACGTTCAGGATCTCGGGGTCGAGCTCGGGCCACTGGGACAGGCAGGCGAGCACCTGGGCCGCGAAGGCCTCGTTCAGCTCCACGAGCGCGAGGTCGCCCCAGCCGATCCCGGCCCGCTCGAGCGCGCGGTTCGCCGCCTCCACCGGAGCGATGCCGTACACGGGCGGGTCGACGGCGTGCAGCCCGCGCGAGACGACCCGGGCGAGCGGCTCGCGCCCGGTGGCCTCCACGCCGGCCTCGTCGGCGAGCAGCAGCGCGGCGGCGCCGTCGTTCAGCGGCGAGGAGTTGCCCGCCGTGACCGTGCCGTCCGGGCGGAAGGCCGGGCGCAGCTTCGCCAGCTTCTCGAGCGAGCTGTCGGGCCGGATCGGCTCGTCCCGCTCGAGCTCCACGTCCGGCACCGCCACGGTCTCGTCCCGGTAGGCGCCGCTGTCCCAGGCCGCGGCGGCCCGCTGGTGGCTGCGCAGCGCGTACTCGTCCTGGGCCTCGCGCGAGACCTCGTAGCGGTCGGCAAGGATCTCGGCCCCCTCGCCGAGCGAGACCGTCCACCCGTCGGGCATCTGCGGGTTCACGAGCCGCCAGCCGAGCGTGGTCGACACGAGCGCCTGGTCGGAGCGCGCGTAGCCCGTCTCGGGCTTCATCACGACCCACGGCGCGCGGCTCATCGACTCCACCCCGCCGGAGATGCAGATCGACGCGTCTCCGACCGCGATCGCGCGGTTGGCCTCCACCGTCGCCTCCATGCCCGACCCGCACAGGCGGTTGACCGTCACGCCCGGCACGCTGGTGGGGAGGCTCGGCGAGCAGCGCCGCCATCCGCGCCACGTCGCGGTTCTCCTCGCCCGCGCCGTTGGCGTTGCCGAAGAACACGTCGTCGATCCGCTCGGGGTCGAGGCCGGGGCTGCGCTCGACCAGCGCTCTCGACCACACGGGCGGCGAGGTCGTCCGGGCGCACGCCCGCGAGCGCGCCGCCGTAGCGCCCGGTCGGCGTGCGCACGGCGTCGACGATGTAGGTCTCGTCGTGCCATCAGGCCGGTCGCCTCCTCGAGCGCGCTGCGGAGCCGCGCAGGACGCGCAGCTCCTCGTCGCCGGGCGGCTCGGTCTCGGCGAGGTCGCCGCCACGCGCAGGTCCCAGCCGGTCTCCGACCGCACCCGTTCGACCGGCACCCCGGGATGGACGTGCGTGAGCACCAGCTCGCGCTCGTCGCGGATCGAGGCGGAGCACGCCGAGGTCGGTGATCACGACCATCGCGCCGCTGCCGGGCACCGACGAGCGGAAATGGATCCGGTCCACGAACGTGCGCTGCGACTGCCGGATGATCACGATGACCTCCTTCACCATCGCGGCGATCTCGGGAGCGCCGCCGCCGCCCGGCAGGCGCACCTTCGGCTGGTCGTAGTCGCCGATCACGGTGCTGTTGAGGTTGCCGTAGCGGTCGATCTGCGCCGCGCCCAGGAAGCCCACGTCGATCCTGCCGCCCTGGAGCCAGTAGTTGAAGATCTCGGGCACGGGCACCACCGCGTCGGCCGTCTCGGCCAGCTCGCCGTCGCCGATCGACAGCGGCAGCGTGGCGCGGCTTCGACCCGATCGTCCCGGACTCGTACACCAGCACCGTGCGCGGGGCGTGGGTGAGGCGGGCCAGGTTGGCGGCGGTGCTCGGCAGGCCGATCCCGACGAAGCAGACGGTGCGGTCGGTCAGCTCGCGCGCCGCCGCCACGGTCATGACCTCGTCTGGCGGAGTACGTCGCTCATCCCACGTTCTCCTCCATCCACTCCCGGAAGCTGTCGCGGTCGCGGCTGATCTCGTCCCAGCGCTGGTAGAAGCCGTTGTCGCGGTCGTAGTAGTCGTGCGCGTACGACGGGTGCGCCCCGTGCGGCGCCTCCGCCACCGCGGTCACGCACCAGGTGGGCAGCACGATCGCCCCGGGCCGCGGCTCGAGCTCGTCCACCACCTCCTCGACGGTCACGAGCGAGCGCGCCGAGGCCAGCACGATCTCCTTCTGCACGCCGACGATCCCCCACAGCTGCACGTTGCCCTCGCGGTCGGCGCGCTGCGCGTGCACGATGCCCACGTCGGGGCGGATGGCCGGCACGGCGGTGAGCTTCTCGCCGGTGAACGGGCAGGTGATCGGCGCGATCGTGTCGCTTCGCTCCATCAGGTCCGTGCCGACGTAGCCGCGCAGGACCGCGAAGGGCAGGTTCGGCGGCGCCGGCCGCGTAGCGGTTGGCCATCCCCGCGTGGCTGTGCTCCTCGAGCTCGAGCGGCGCGGGCCAGCCGCGCTCCACGGCGTCGCGGAGCCGGTGCAGAGAGCCCACGCCGGGGTTCCCGCCCCACGAGAACACGAGCTTGCCCGCGCAGCCCATCCCGATCATCTGGTCGTAGATCGAGGTCGGGCGTCATCCGGATCAGCGTCAGGTCGCGGCGCCGCTGGCGCACGATCTCGTGGCCCGCCGCGAACGGGATCAGGTGGGTGAAGCCCTCGAGCGCCACGCTGTCGCCGTCGTGCACCAGCCCGCGCACGGCCTCGTCGAGCGGAAGCAGCTCAGCCATCGCCGTCCCTCGCCTCGAGCATCCGCAGCACGTCGCGCAGGTACATCAGGTGGTCCTTCATGGCCCGCTCGGCGCGCGCCGGGTCGCCCTTCTCCATCGCCCCGACGAGCGCCTCGTGCTGCTCCACGACCGCCGAGTGGACCACGGCCCCGTGCAGGGTGACCATGAGCGACGGCTGGAGCACCTCGAACACCCACCCGATCAGGGCCTCGGCGATGCCGTTGCCCGCGGCCGCCGCGATCGTCCGGTGCACCTCGCCGTCGGTGGCGGCGAGCGCCTCCAGGTCGTCCGGGTCGGCGGCCGCCTCGGCGTCCACGGCCGCCCGCAGGCGCGTCACGACCTCGGCGTCGGCCCGGTGGGCGGCGTGGCCGGCGAGCGGGACCTCGAGCATGAGGCGGGCGTCCAGCAGCTCGTCGAGCGTGACGGCGCCGGTCTCGAGCATCATCGCGATCGAGTCGCTGAGGCTGCGGCTGATGCCCTGCTCGGCCGTGCGCGCCACGAAGATCCCGCCGCCGGGGCCCTTGTTCGCGCGGATCAGGTTGCCGCTGGCGAGCAGCTTGAGCGCCTCCCGCAGGGTGGGGCGGCTCACGCCGAACTCGGCGGCGAGGTCCTCCTCGCGGCCCAGGAAGTCGTCGGGCTCGAGCCCCTCGCGCTGGATGTGATGCTGGATCTGCACGGCCACCTGCTCGCTGGCGCCGCGGATCGGCCGGGCGTCTGCGCGAGCGTGCGGGTGGCTCGCACGGTCATGGGCGTTCACGCGGGCGTCTCCGCTCGTCGACCACGCGCCGTGCCTTGCCCGTCCTGGCGCGGCAGCACGCCGGCGGCCACGGGCACCACGCGCACGCGGAGCCCAAGCTGCTGGCGCATCAGCTCCTGCAGCTCCCGCGCCTCCGGGCCGCCGGGGAGCTCCACCTCGAGCTTGATCTCGTCCATCCCGCCGCGCTCCGAGTAGAACGTGATGCGGAACTCGCCCGCGCCCCGGACGCCGCGCACCGCCTCCTCGATGGAGGACGGGTACACGTTCATGCCGCGGATCACGACCATGTCGTCCGTCCGGCCGACGATCCCGCCCGGGAGCCACGGGTCCTCGTGCCCGGCCGGGCAGGGCTCGTCCGCCCGCACCACCACGTCGCCGGTGCGGTAGCGCAGCACGGGGAACCCGGTGCGGCGCAGCGGAGTGAGCACCAGCTCGCCGCGCTCGCCGGGCTCGACCGGGCGCAGGCCGGGGTCGAGGATCTCGCACACGAACTCGCCGTCGTACACGTGCAGCCCGCCGCCCTCGGTGCAGGGGTAGCCGAACGGACCGGCCTCCGTGAGGCCGGCGTGGTCGTAGCAGCGGGCGCCGAAGCCCTCCTCCACGCGCTGGCGCACCGCGGGCAGCGAGGCGCCCGGCTCGCCGGTGCAGATCACCCGCTGCACCGACTCGAGCGCGTGCTCGAGCCGCTCGCTCGAGCGCCACCTCGAGCAGCCGCAGCGCGTAGGTCGGCGTGCACATGAGCGCGGTGGCCTCCACCTCGGCGATCGTCCGCAGGCGCTGGGCGGAGGTCATCCCGCCCAGCGGGATCGCCATCGCCCCGACCTCCTGGAGCCCCTCCTTCGCGGCCCAGAACTGCACGTGCGGGCCGAACGAGAACGCCAGCGCCACCCGGTCGCCGGGGCTCACGCCGGTCACGGAGAGGGTGTCGGCGAACAGCGACCGCCACCAGGCCCAGTCGTCGGCCGTGTCGAGCACCCTCAGGGGCGGCCCGGTCGTCCCGCTCGTCTGGTGCAGCTGGGTGTAGCGCTCGAGCGGGTGCGTGAGGTTGGTCCCGAAGGGCGGGTTGCGCTGCTGGTCGAGCACCAGGTCGTGCTTCTCGAGCGGCTGCAGGTCGCTCAGGACGGGCCGGGATCCCAACCCGAGGCCCTCCACGCGAGCGCGCTGGAACGGGTTGTGCTCGAGCACGAGCTCGAGCAGCTCGCCGGCACGGTCCTCGCGGGTCGCGGTCACGTGGTCGGCCGCCGGCTCCGCAGGCGCCTGCTCGCGCTTGATGGACCGGTACACGTGCGCCCGCAGGCGCGCGAACTCGGGGTTCTCCTTGGTCTCGAGCTGGTCGCGCTTCTCGGGCAGGTCGACGTCGAGCGTCTCCTGCACCCGTGTCGGCGCCGGCGTCAGGACGACGATGCGGTCGCCCAGGTAGACGGACTCGTCGATGTCGTGCGTCACGAACACCACCGTCACCCCGTACTGGCGGCGCACCTCGAGGATCAGGTCCTCGAGGTCGGCCCGGGTCTGGGCGTCGACCGAGGCGAACGGCTCGTCCATCAGCAGGATCTCCGGCTGGTAGGCGAGCGCCCGGGCGATCGCCACGCGCTGCTGCATGCCGCCCGACAGCTCCCAGGGGTAGCGGTCGAGGAAGCCGGTCAGGTCCACGGACTCCACCGCTCGCTCGACGAGCGCGGGAGGCCTCCTCCTTGCCGAGGCGCTTGCGCCGCAGCGGGAAGGCCACGTTCTGGCGCACGCTCATCCACGGGTAGAGCGACCGGCCGTACTCCTGGAACACGAGCGCCATCCGCTCCGGCGGCCCGTCGATGCGCTCGTCGTGCAGGCGCACCTCCCCGCGGGTCGGGGCCAGCAGCCCCGACATGCACTTGAGCAGCGTCGTCTTGCCGCAGCCCGACGGGCCGACGATGCAGACGAACTCGTTCTCGCGCACCTCGAACTCGAGGTCGCCGATCGCCTCGACGGCGTCGTCTCCCTCTCCGTAGGTCTTGCCCAGGTGGTCGACCTTCAGCATCTCTTCCTCTCCATCAGCTCAGTGCGCTCGCGCGCGCGCCGCGGTGCCAGCGCAGCACGCGTCTCTCGATCAGGACGAAGGCGCCGTTCAGCACGTAGCCCAGGATCCCGAGCAGCAGGATCCCCGACCACATCTCGGGGATCGCGAACGTGCGCTGGGACTGCAGCACGAAGTAGCCGATCCCGTTCGTGCTCGCCACCATCTCGCTGATCACCATCAGGATCAGCGCGAGCGACAGGCTGGTGCGCATCCCCGCGAAGATCTGGGGGCCGGCGGCGGGCAGCATCACGCGCAAGAGCCGGTCGCGCCCGCCGATCCCGTACACCCGCGTGGTCTCACGCAGCGTCGGGTCCACGCCCGTGATCCCGTCGATCGTGTTCAGCAGGATCGGCCAGACGCAGACGAACGCGATGATGAACACCTTCATCGAGTCGCCCACGCCGATCACGAGGATCGCGAAGGGCAGCAGCGCGGGCGGCGGAATGGCGCGCAGGAACTCGACGATCGGGGCAGCGGCGCGGCGCGACCGGGGCGACATGCCGAGCAGCAGCCCGGTGGAGACGGCCACCACCACGGCGATGCCGAAGCCGAGGCCCATGCGCACGAGGCTGGGCACGACGTCGCTGCCCACGCGCTCGAACACCCAGGTGTCGGCGAACGTCGACAGGATTTCGGTGAGCGGCGGGAAGTAGTAGGTCTCGCTGCCGGCCGACGCGAGGCCCCAGATGACGAGCAGCAGGATCGGGACCGTCACCTCGAGCCCCGTTCCGAGCAGTCGCCGCCGCGGCGCGGTCATGCGCCGGCCTCCCCGGGTCGCTGCGAGGGATGCCAGCGCAGCACGCGGCGCTCGGCGCGCACGAAGATCGTGTTCAGGAGCACGCCCAGGATCCCGGTGGTGATGATCAGGGCGTACATCAGCTCCTCGTTGCCGCCCGAGCGCGCCACGTTGATCGCCCGCCCGAGCCCGGCGGAGCCGATCACGAGCTCGGCCGTGACAGTGAGGATCAGCGATACCGCGGAGGCGATGCGCAGGCCCGTGGCGATGTAGGGCACGGCGCTCGGCAGGGTCACTCGGAACAGCCGCTGGGCCCGCGAGAAGCCGAACGAGCGCGCGGTGTCGGTGGCCACCGGGTCCACGTCCTGGACGCCGTAGAGCGTGGCCACGAGCAGCTGCCAGAAGGAGGCGAATGCCGCGAGGAACACCTTGCTCTCGAGCCCGGTGCCGTAGATCAGGATGGCCAGCGGGATCAGCGCGACCGAGGGGATCGGGCGCAGGAACTCGATCACCCCGCGCGTGGCGCGGTAGAGCAGCCCGCTCGACCCGATCACGATCCCGATCGGGATCGCGAGCGCCGCAGCGATGCCGAGCCCGAGCGCCCAGCCCTGGAGCGTGTTGCCCACCGCCTCCCAGAAGCTCGCCTCGCCGAGCTGCTCGAGGAGCGTCCCGAGCGACTCGCTGATCGGCGGGAAGTGGTCTCGCGGCAGCACGCCGATGCGCGGGAGGAGCTCGAACAGCAGTAGCACGCCGGCCACGCTCGCCCACGGCAGCGCCCAGTCGGGGAGCCGGATGGCCGGGCCGCTCGAGCGGCCCGCGGCGGGTCTCGCGACCGTGCTCAACGCCGCTTCTCTACTCGGACGGTTCCCGGATCAGCTCGTCCAGGTCCGGCTGCTCCTCGATCAGGCCGTACTTCTCGCTGAGCTCGGCCAGCAGCTCGATCGTCGGCTCGTTCAGGTCCTCGCGCCAGACCGGCAGCTTGATCTGCTCGACCGCCTCGGGCGGGATCTCGGTGTAGTCGAGCAGCACCTGGCGCACCTCGTCCGAGTTCTCCGACGCGTAGGTGAGCGACTTGTTCATCGCCCTCACGAAGCGGGCGACCACGTCCGCGTTCTCCTCCGCGTACTGGGTGGAGGTGAAGTACGTGGCGACGGTGAGATCGGGCGCCGTGCGCACGTAGAACGGGGCGATGCCGCGCGCCGCGCCGGCCTTGCCCTGGCTCACGAACGGCTCGACCACGCAGGCGGCGTCCACCCGCCCGGCCTCGAGCGCCGCGTTCATGTCGGGGAAGGGCACCTCGGCGAACTTGAGCGTGTCCACCGCCACGCCCTCCTTCTCGAGCGACGCCTTGATCGTGACCTCGCAGATGTTCTCGAGCGTGTTGACGGCGATCGTCTTGCCCTCGAGGTCGGCCGGCTCCTTGATCGGCCCGTCCTTCAGCACGAGCAGGTCGGCCCAGGCCTCCTTCTCGGACTTGCCTGCCAGCACGCCCTGGGTGATGATCTGCACCGGCAGGTCCTGCGAGGCGGCGATCAGCAGGGAGATCGTGTTGGAGAAGCCGATCTGGAAGTCGCCGCTCAGCACGGCGGGCGTGATCGCCGCGCCGCCCTCGGCGAGCTGCGGCTCGATCGTGAGCTGCTCGTCCTCGAAGAAGCCCTTCTTCATCCCGAGGTAGAGCGGCGCCACGTCGGCGATGGGGATGACCCCCACCTTGAGGGTGGTGGGCCCGCTGTCACCGCCGCCGCCGCCGCCGCTCGTCGTCTCCGCAGGCCGCGACCCCCGCGGCGCACGCGAGCGCCAGCAGCAGCATCGCGACTCGCGCCAATCCTGTTCGCATCCGGACCCCTCCTCGGGCTCTGAAGTTCCTCAGCGGGCCCTATACCCAAAGTCAGACAATTTGACCTTCCCCGACCTGCTTCAGGCCCACGTAGTTCTCGGCCAGCGACGTGGCGGCCGCCCTGGACGAGCACACGTACTCGAGCTGGGCGCGTTGCAGCCTGGCCATGAACCCGTCGCGGTCGCCGGGCAGGCGGTGGAACATCGAGGTCATCCACCAGGCGAAGTGCTGCGCCTTCCAGACGCGCGGCAGGCAGGTCTCGGAGTAGCGCTCGAGCAAGGCGTCGTCGCCGTCCGAGAACCACCGCGCGAGCCCGTCGGCCAGCACGCGCACGTCGGCCACGGCGAGGTTCAGCCCCTTGGCGCCGGTGGCGGGCACGATGTGGACGGCGTCACCGGCGAGGAACAGGCGCCCATGCTGCATCGGCTCGGCCACGAAGCTCCGCATCGGGGTGACGCCCTTCTCCACGATCGGCCCCTCTTTCAGGGACCAGCCCTCGCACTCGAAGCGCGTGTGCAGCTCCTCCCAGATCCGCGCGTCGGGCCAATTCTCGATCTCCTCATCGGGCTCGCACTGGAGGTAGAGGCGGGTGACGTGGGGGGAGCGCATGCTGTGCAGAGCGAAGCCGCGGTCGTGGTGGCAGTAGATGAGCTCGTCGTTCGAGGGCTCGACCTCCGCCAGGATGCCGAGCCAGCCGAACGGGTAGGTGTGCTCGCGGACGGTGAGCGCGCCGTCGGGCACGGCGGGGCGGCACACGCCGTGGTAGCCGTCGCAGCCGGCCAGCACGTCGCAGCGCAGCTCTTGTTCCTGGCCGCCGTGGCGGAACCGGAGCGAGGGGCTGTCCGAGTCGATCCCGGTGGGGCGCACGTCCTCGACCTCGAACAGCAGCGGCGCCTCCGACTCGAGCCGCGCCGCGATCACGTCCTTCACCACCTCCTGCTGGCCGTAGATCGTGATGCCGCGCCCGCCGGTGAGCTCGTCGAAGGGGATCCGGTGGCCCTCGCCGCCGAAGCGAAGCTCCACGCCGTGGTGCACGAGCCCCTCGCGCTTCAGGCGCTCGCCCACCCCCATCTCGACGAGCAGGTCGACCGTGCCCTGCTCGAGCACGCCGGCGCGGACCCGTCCCTCCACGTACTCGCGGTCGCGGTCCTCGACGATGACCGACTCGATGCCCCGGAGGTGGAGGAGGTGCCCGAGCACGAGGCCCGCCGGCCCCGCGCCGACGATCCCGACCTGGGTGTGGGTGACTTCCGCTGCGCTCACGCGTCGAATCGCCTTACTTCTTCCCCGCCGGGGTAGTCCTTAGCCGTCGATACCGGAACGGCCGAAACCACTGGCGTCGCCGGCCGGCCGCTCGGCCGCCGCGGCTGGCGCTCGCTCGTCACGGGCACGGCGCTGATCGTGGCCACCGTCATGCCGGGCTTCCTGGCAGCGAGCCTCGCGCCGCGCATACGGGACGACTTCGCCTTCGGCGACTCCACGCTCGGCCTCGCGGTGGCGCTGTTCTACGTCGTGTCGGCCTGCGGCTCGATCCCGGCCGGGCGCTTCGTCGACCGCGTGGGGGCGGCCTGGGGGATGCGGCTGGCCGCCGCCTGCACGGCCGGCTCGTGCCTCGCCATCGTGGCGTTGGCGGAGTCGGCCGCGAGCCTGACCGCGCTGATGCTGATCGGGGGCGTGGCGAACGCGCTCGGAGGGCCGTCCGTGAGCGCGCTGCTGAACCGGGAGGTGGCCGTCCACCGGCACGGGCTCGCCTTCGGCGCCCAGCAGGCGGGGGCGCCGATGGGCGCCCTGCTCGCCGGGCTCGCCCTGCCGGTGGTGGCGATCCCGCTCGGCTGGCGCTGGGCCTTCGTCGTGGCGGCCGCCCTGGCTCTCGCAGCGGTCGCGGCGGCTCCGCGCACGGACGCCGCGGCGGTTCGCCCGGGCGCGCGTGGGCGCCGCCCGGGCGGCTTCACCTCGGTCCACGCCCTCGCGGTGACCGCCGTCCTTGCCAGCGCCGCCGGCGTGGGATTCGTCTCGTTCCTCGTGACCTACGCGGTGGACAACGGAATGAGCGAGGGGGCCGCCGGCCTCCTGCTGGCCGGCGTCAGCCTCGCGGCCACGGCCGCCAGGATCGTGCTGGGCCTCGCGGCGGACCGCGCCGGACAGGAGCCGCTGCGGCCGGTGGCGGCGATGCTGGCCGCGAGCGTGGCCGGCTACCTGCTGCTGACCGTCGGCGAGCCCGGCGTGATCGCCGTCGCGGCGCTCGTGGCCGGAAGCCTCGGCTGGGCGTGGCCGGGCGGGCTCAACCTGGCGGTCGTGCAGCGCAGTCCCGAGGCCCCGGCCTGGGCCGTCGGCGTGATGATGACCGGCCTGTTCGTGGGCGCGATCGGTGGACCGCTCCTCACCGGCTTCCTCGCCGAGCAGGATCTGTTCACGGTCGCGTGGATCTGCTGCGCGGGGCTGGCGCTGGGGGCGGCCGCCACGGTCGCGGCGACGCTGCGCCGCGAGCGAGGGCGTGCGTGAGCCCGGGTCCCCGGGTAGCTCCTAACCGAGGAGGGACAACGAGATGATCGACCGAAGCCCCGCGGACATGCGCAACTCCCAGATCGGGCCGTACGTCTACCCGATGGTGCCGAGCGAGTTCTCGAACTGGCGCGACGAGCAGCGCGCGTGGCGGGAGACGTGCGCCCTCTTCGACCAGTCCCACCACATGACCGACCTCACCGTCGAGGGCCCCGACGTCATCAGGCTGTTCTCGGATCTGGGCGTGAACTCGTTCGCGAGCTTCGAGCCCGGCAAGGCCAAGCAGTTCGTGGCGTGCAACCCCCACGGCTATGTGATCGGGGACGGAATCCTGTTCTTCCTGGAAGAGAGCAAGGTGAGGCTGGTCGGACGGCCGTCCGCCCACAACTGGGTCCAGTTCCACGCGGAGACAGGCGGCTACGACGTGCGGTTGAGCCGAGACGAGCGCACGGCCGTGAACCCGTCCGGCCGGCGAGAGCTCTACCGCTACCAGCTTCAGGGCCCCACCGCGCCCGAGGTGCTGGAGCGGGCCACCGGGGGCTCGGTGCCGGAGATCAAGTTCTTCAACCTCGGCGTGGTCGAGATCGCCGGACACAGGGTGCGCGCGCTGCATCACGGCATGTCCGGCGCCCCGGGCCTGGAGCTGTTCGGGCCCTGGGAGGAGGGCGAGGACGTCAAGTTCGCCCTGGTCGAGGCCGGCGCCGACCTCGGCCTAAGGCAGGTGGGCTCGAGGGTCTACGCCACCAACACGCTCGAATCGGGCTGGATACCGAGCCCCCTTCCCGCGGTCTTCACCGGCGAGGAGCTGGCGTCGTACAGGGAGTGGCTGCCGGCGAAGGGATACGAGGGAACCGGGTCGCTGGGCGGCAGCTTCCATTCCGACGACGTCGAGGACTACTACCTCACGCCGCACGACCTGGGCTACTGGCCGTTCGTCAAGTTCGACCACGATTTCGTGGGCCGAGAGGCGCTCGAGGAGATCGGCGGACCGGCCGCGGCGGAAGAAGGTCACGCTCGCCTGGAACGGAGAGGACGTGGCCGGCGCGATGGCGACCTTGTTCGAGAAGGGCGACCCGGCCAAGTACATCGACCTCCCCCTGTCCAACTATGCGACCTGGCCGTACGACGAGGTGCTCGACGGCGGCGACGTCGTCGGCGTCTCGACGTTCTCGGGCTACAGCTGGAACGAGCGGGCGCAGCTCTCGCTGGCAATCGTCGACGCGGACGTGGAGATCGGCGCCGAGGTCACGCTCGTCTGGGGCGAGGAGGACGGCGGGTCGGCCAAGCCCGTGGTGGAGCGCCACGAGCAGGTGGAGCTGCGGGCGGTGGTCAGCCCCTGCCCCTACTCCGAGGTGGCCCGCACCTCCTACGCCGAGGGGTGGCGCAGCAAGGCGGGGGTGCCCGGCTGAGCTCGGCCTCAGGCGTGCGCGTGCAGGTCGGCGATCGCGTTCACGAACACCTCGAGCTGCTTCGTCGTCCAGCACTCGAACACGCCGTCGCAGTGCGGCTCGTAGGCTGACATCACCGAGTCGCCGTAGTTCCAGTAGAGGCGCGGCTCGGGGTTGATCCAGAAGGTGCGGCCGGCGCGCTCGGCCACGCGCGCCGAACACCTGGGCGTGCGGCTCGCGCCCGTTCGTGCGGGCGTCGCCCAGCACGATCACCGTGGCGCGCGGATCGAGATCGTCCACCACCTTGTCGAGGAACTCGAGCCACACGCGCCCGTAGTCGGTGTAGCCCGACACGTCGGCCACGCCCGCGTCGGTGGCGATCCGGCGGGAGACCACCTCGAAGGAGCGCTCGCGCTCGAAGACGTCGGTGACCTCCGAGATGCGCTCCACGAACACGAACGAGCGCAGCTTGCGGAACTGGTCGTGCAGCGCGTGCAGCACCGATAGGAAGAAGACGCTCGCGCTCGTGACGCTGGTCGACACGTCGCAGAGCACGTACAGCTCGGGCCGGCGCGGCCGGCGCGGGCGGTACTTCAGCTCGAGCGGCACGCCGCCCGTCTGGAGCGAGGCGCGCATCGTGCGGCGCACGTCCACCTGCCAGGAGCGCCGCCGGCCGCGGTGCTCGCGCCCGTGCGAGGCGAGCCGCCGCTTCATCTGGGCGACCACGCGGTGCACCTGGGACAGGTCCTGGGTCGGGTTCGTGGGCAGCGAGCGGTCGAGCTCGCGCAGCGGCTTCGCGGGCGGCAGCGTCCGGGTGCGCTCGATCATCTGGCGCTCGAGCTCGCGCCGCACGTGCTGCTCGAACTCCTGAAGCTGGTCGCGTGGGACCGAGTCGGGATCGGGGCGCTCGGCGCCGGGGCGCTCGCCCTTGAGGCCGAGCGTGCGGCGGATGCGCTGCACGTCCACGCCGATCACCCCGGACCCCTCGCCCTGGCGCCCGAAGGCGGCGATGGCGAGCCGCGCGAGGTCGCGCATCTCCCCGTCCGACCCGGCCCGGATCGCGTCGCGGATGCGCTCGCGGAGGGCGTCGAGGTCGAGGCCCTCGGCGCCCTGGAAGCGCTCCTCCTCGAGGCCCTGCTGCACGGCCTCGCGCTCCACGGCGCGGAAGAAGAAGCGGTCGAACAGCACGTCGAGCACGTGCCGGTCCTCCTGCGACTTGGCGAGCGTGGCGGCCAGCGCCTCGCGGAAGTCCTCGCGCGAGGTCCAGCTCACCGCGTCGAGCGCGCCGAACGCGTCGAGCAGCTCCGACGTGCCGACGGCCACACCCTCGCGCCTCAGCTCGTCGGCGAACTCGAGCAGGCGCGGCGCCATGCCGGGCGGCCCGGCCGGAGCCGGCATGCCGCCGTAGAGACCCGGCTTGCCCATGCGGGCAAGGATATGGGCCGGGGCGCCTCAGCTCGCGAAGTCGGGCGTGGCGGCGCGCGCAGAGTCCGCGCGGCCCTTCGGCTCCTCCCACTCCTCCTGGCGCCCCAGGGCGGTGAGGTCGAGCCAGTAATACGACCCGCCCAGCATCTCGGCGCCGCGGCCGAAGGTGGAGTAGGTGTGGAAGACGCTGTCGTCGACGCGCAGGAAGCAGCTCAGGCCCGGCTGCTCGATGGGCTCCTCGGCATCGAAGTAGTAGCCCGTGCCCGCCTGCTCGTGCTCGGCCTTGGTCTTGTAGTTGTACTCCGGCGCGGCCACCGACTCGTCGACCGTGACCTTGAAGTCGTAGTTGAAGTCGGTGCCGTGGGACGAGTACCAGCGCATGTGGTGCCAGCCCTTCTTCTTCCGGTAGCGCTCGAGCTTCTCGATCGGCGCTCGGGAGACGTAGGCGAGCGAGGTGTCGCGCGTGTGGAGATGCTCGACCAGCCCGGGCGCGAGCTCGTCCACGCCGGCGCTGCAGCTCGGGCAGCCGTCCTCCCAGTCCGGCCTGAACATGAAGTGCCCGATCACGAGCTGGCGCCGCCCGTCGAACAGGTCGAGCAGGGCGGCCGGGCCATCGGGGCCCTGGAACACGTACTCCTTCTCGACCTCGACCATGGGGAGCTCGCGGCGCGCGGCGCTGAGCGCGTCGCGGCGGCGCGTGAGCTCCTTCTCCTGGGCGAGCAGCTCCTTGCGCTCGCGTAGCCATTCGTCTCGTGTTACGATCTTTGGAAGGCTCATGTGGGTAAGACCCGGCGCGGCCGCCGGACTCATCGGGGTTGAACGGCAGCAATAAGGGAGCGAGTGTCGCGGATTGTGGCCCTATATGGGCCACTAGGCGCGACACTCGGTGGGGATATGGTGCCTCCCCGTGGAGATCGCCGAACCGCTCACGCCCGCCCGGCTCGAGGCGGTCGCGCGGGGAGCGGCGCCGCCGACGCTCGACGGCGCCGCGCGGGAGCGGATTCGCGCGGCGCGGGCGGTGGTGGAGGACGCCGTGGCGCGTGGCGACGCGGTCTACGGGGTCACCACCGGCGTCGGCGAGCTGGCCAGCGTCCGCATCGAGCCCGCCGAGGCCGAGCGGCTGCAGCTGAACCTGCTCCGCTCGCACGCTGTGGGCAGCGGGGAGCCGCTGCCCGACGAGGTGGTGCGGGCGATGATGCTCCTCCTCGCCGCCTCCCTCGCGCGCGGCCACTCCGGCGTCCGCGAGGAGCTCGTGGAGCTGTTGCTCGCGCTGCTGGAGCGCGGCGTGCTACCGGTGGTGCCGAGCCGCGGCTCGGTGGGCTCGTCCGGGGACCTGGCGCCGCTGGCGCACCTCGGCCTCGTGCTCGTGGGGGAGGGGGAGGCGCTCGTGGACGGCCGCCGCCAGGACGGGGCGGAGGCGCTGCGCGGGGCGGGCCTCGAGCCGCTCCGCACTCACCGCCAAGGAAGGCCTCGCCATCATCAACGGCACCCACCTCATGGCCGCCGTCGGATCCCTTGCGGCAACCGACGCACGCCGCGTGCTGAGCGCCGCCGCAACAGCCTGCGCCCTCTCGCTCGAGGCCTTCAAGGGCTCCACCGTCCCCTTCGACGCCCGCCTCCAGGAACTGCGCCCGCAGCCGGGCCAGGCGCGCGTCGCGGCCCGCCTCCGCGGGTTGCTGGCGGGCAGCGAGGTGGTGGCGAGCCACGCCGACTGCGGCCGCGTGCAGGACCCCTACACGCTCAGGTGCGCGCCGCAGGTGATCGGCGCCGTGTCCGACGCGCTCGACTACGTCCACGGCGCGCTCGAGCGCGAGCTGTCCGCGGTCACCGACAACCCGCTCGTCTTCCCGGACGACGACGACGTGGTGGCGGGCGGCAACTTCCACGGCCAGCCGCTGTCGCTGCCGCTCGACCACCTCGCGCTCGCGCTCACCGAGCTTGCCTCCTACAGCGAGCGGCGCACCTACGCCCTGCTCTCGCCGAGCTATGCAGAGCTGCCGCGCTTTCTCTCGCCGACCCCCGGCCTCGGCACCGGCCTGATGATCGCCCAGTACGCCGCCGCCGCGCTCGTGAACGAGTGCCAGGTGCTCTCCCACCCCGCCGGGGCGGGCTCGATCCCCACGTCGGCCGGCCAGGAGGACTTCAACTCGATGGGCGCCTGGGCCGCGCTGAAGGCCCGCACCGTCGTGGAGCACGCGGCGAGGGTGGTTGCCACGGAGCTGGTCTGCGCCTGCCAGGGGCTCGAGTTCCACCGCCCGCTTCGCACCACGCCGCCGCTCGAGGACGCCGTGGCCCGGGTCCGTGAGATCGTGCCGCGGGTGGAGGAGGACCGCTCGCTGGCGAAGGAGATCGGACGCCTGGCGGACGCGATCCGGACCGGCGAGCTGCGCCTCGCGGAGGAGGCATGAACATGCGCTGCCGCGGCTGGCACCAGGAGGCCGCGCTGCGGATGCTCGAGAACAACCTGCATCCGGACGTGGCCGAGAACCCGGCCGAGTTGATCGTCTACGGCGGGATCGGCAAGGCGGCCCGCAACCGCAAGAGCTACGAGGCGATCCGGCGCGAGCTGCAGGCGCTGCGGGACCACGAGACGCTGCTGGTGCAGTCGGGCAAGCCGGTGGGGGTGTTCGAGACGCACGAGCTGGCGCCGCGCGTGCTGATCGCCAACTCCAACCTGGTGCCCCGCTGGGCCACCTGGGAGCACTTCAACGAGCTCGACCGCGCCGGGCTCATGATGTACGGGCAGATGACGGCCGGCTCCTGGATCTACATCGGGAGCCAGGGCATCGTGCAGGGCACCTACGAGACCTTCGCGGCCGCCGCCAGCGCCCATTTCGGCGGCTCGCTCGCCGGACGCCTGGTGCTGACCGCCGGCCTCGGCGGCATGGGCGGCGCGCAGCCGCTGGCCGTGACGATGAACGGCGGCTGCGCGCTCTGCGTCGAGGTTGACCTGCGGCGGATCGAGCGCCGCATCGAGACCGGCTACCTCGACGAGCGCGCCGCCGACCTCGACGACGCGCTGCGCCGACTCGACGCCGCCCGCGCCGATGGGAAGCCGCTCTCGATCGGCCTGCTCGGAAACGCGGCCGAGCTGGTGCCCGAGATCGCGCGGCGCGGGGTGGAGGTGGACGTGGTGACCGACCAGACGAGCGCCCACGACCCGCTCAATGGCTACATCCCGGCGGGCCTTACGGTCGAGCAGGCGGACGCGCTGCGCGGCTCGGCGCCGGACGAGTACCTGAAGCGGGTGGGGGAGAGCGCCGTGGCGCACGTGGACGCGATCCGCGCCCTGGCCCGCAGCGGGGCCAAGGCCTTCGACTACGGCAACGCGCTGCGGGGACTGGCCGCCGACCACGGCGCGGAGGGCGCCTTCGACTACCCGGGCTTCGTGCCCGCCTACATCCGCCCGCAGTTCTGCGAGGGGCGCGGGCCGTTCCGCTGGGTGGCGCTGTCGGGCGAGCCCGAGGACATCCACCGCACCGACGACGCGATCCTCGACCTGTTCGGCGACCAGGAGCCGGTGGCGCGCTGGATCCGGCTGGCGCGGGAGCGGATCCGGTTCCAGGGCCTGCCGGCCCGGATCTGCTGGCTCGGCTACGGCGAGCGGCACCTCGCCGGCGTGCGCTTCAACGAGATGGTGCGCTCCGGCGAGCTGCACGGGCCGGTCGTGATCGGCCGCGACCACCTCGACACCGGGTCCGTCGCCTCGCCCGAGCGCGAGACCGAGGGCATGCGCGACGGCTCCGACGCGGTGGCCGACTGGCCGATCCTGAACGCGCTGCTGAACACGGCCTGCGGGGCGAGCTGGGTGTCGGTGCACCACGGCGGCGGCGTGGGCATGGGCCGGTCGATCCACGCCGGCCAGGTGTGCGTGGCCGACGGCTCCGAGCGGGCTGACGAGCGGCTCCGGCGCACGCTCACGGCCGACCCCGGCATCGGCGTGGCGCGCCACGCGGACGCCGGCTATCCGGAGGCGATCGCCGTGGCCCGCGAGCGCGGCGTACGGGTGCCGATGCTAGAGGAAGATTGATGACGCGCGCGAGGCGCCCGACCGGGGCGCGTGCCAACAGTGGAGGACGCTTGACGGTGCGCGCGCGAGGCGCCCGGCGACTGCGCGCGCCGATCGTGGAGGACGCTTGAGCGTCTGCATTCGAGGCGCCGCCCAGCTGCTGCGCCCACCGGAGGACGGGCTCCCCTACCTGGGCCACGACCGCGCCGCCGAGCTGTCGCTCGAGCCCGGCTCCGTATGCGTGCGCGACGGACTGGTCGTGTCGCTCTACGAGGACGACGACGCGCAGCTCGCGATCGACGCCTCCGGCGGCGCGCTGCTGCCGGGGCTGGTGGACTGCCACACGCACCTGCCGTTCGCGGGCTGGCGGGCCGAGGAGTACGAGCAGAAGGTCACCGGCGTCCCGTACGAGGAGATCGCGCTGCGGGGCGGCGGGATCGCCTCCTCGGCCCGGGCGTTCGCCGAGGCGAGCGACGGCGAGGTGCTCGAGCAGGCGGGCACGCTGGCGCTCGAGATGCTGGCCCACGGGACAACCGCCTTCGAGTGCAAGTCCGGCTACGGGCTCTCGCCCGGCGAGGAGCTGCGCGCCCTGAGGCTCGCCGAGGAGCTGGGCGGGCGCGTGGTGCAGCGAACGGCCTCGACGGCGCTGCTCGCCCACGCCGTGCCGGACGGCTACACGGCCGACGGCTGGATGGACGAGGTGGAGCGGCTCGTGCCCGAGGTGGACGCGGCAGCGCTCGACATCTACGTGGAGACGGTCGCCTTCTCGCTCGAGCACCTGGCCCGCATGGGCGAGCTCGCGGCGAGCCACGGAATGGCGCTGCGCGCCCACGTGGAGCAGTTCTCCACCAGCCGCTCCGTGCCGGTGGCGCTCGAGCACGGCGCTCGCTCGGTCGATCACCTGGCCTGCCTGCACCCCGACGACCTGGTGCCGCTGGCGCGCGCCGAGTGCGCGGCGGTGTTGCTCCCCGGGGCCGAGCTGCTCGGCGACGAGCACGTGGCGCCGGCCCGCGCCCTGGCCGACGCGGGCGCCGTCTGCGCGCTGGCCACCGACCTCAACCCGGGCACCTCGCCCGTGCTGTCGCTGCCGCTGGTGATGGGGATCGCCGTGCGGCGCTACGGATGGAGCGTGCGCGAGGCGCTGCTGGCGGTGACCTTGAACGCCGCCTGGGTGCTGGACCGGTCCGCCGATCTCGGCTCGATCGAGGTCGGGAAGCAGGGGGACCTGGTGCTGCTCGACTGCCCGGCCGAGCAGGTGCCCTACCGGTTCGGCCGCAACCCGGTCGCGCTGGTGCTGATGGGCGGGCGCGTGGTGTACGTGCGGCCGGGCCAGGAGTGGCGGCTCGGCTCGCGGTGATCGCCGCGGCCGACCTGTCCGGGCGGATCGAGCCTCTGCTGCCGATCGGGCGCGGTCCGCGCGGCACCACGCGACTCGCCTGGAGCAACGAGGACGCGGCCGCGGGGGAGTGGTTCCGGGAGCAGGCGGCCGGAATCGGGCTGCGCGTGGAGCGCGACCCGGCGGGGAACCTCTGGGCGGTGCCAGACTCGCCCGCGCCCTGGTGGGCGGTGGGCTCGCACCTCGACAGCGTGCGCGAGGGCGGGTCGTTCGACGGGGCGCTCGGCGTGGTTACCGTTCAGGTGCTTCGCAGGCGGCCGCGCGCGGCGCCGCCGGGACTCCCGTAGCGGTCATCTCGTTCGCCGACGAGGAGGGCGCCCGCTTCAACACGCCCACCTTCGGGAGCCGAGCTCTCACCGGGGTGCTCGACCTGAGCGTGCTCGACCGCGTCGACGCCGACGGCGTCCGCATGGCCGACGCCATGAGCGCCGCCGGGGTGGACCCGGCCGGGATAGGCCGCGCCCCGGAATGGCTCGCGCGCCTGCGCGGCTTCGTCGAGCTGCACATCGACCAGACCACGGAGCTGGAGCGAGCCGGCGTGCCCGCCGGCGTGGTGCGCGGCCTGGCCACGCGGATGCGGCTGCGCGCGGAGATCGAGGGACGGGCCGACCACGCGGGCACGACCCCGCCCGCCGACCGCCGCGACGCGCTCGCCGCCGCGGCCCGCCTGATCGTGGCGGCGCTCGACCGCTCCGGTGACGGGCTGGTGGCCACCGCCTCGCGGATCGAGGTGGAGCCGAACGCGCTCACCACCGTGCCGGCGCACGCGAGCGTGTGGCTGGACGCCCGCGCGCCCGGACCCGGCGCTCGTGGAGGCGTGGCGCGCGGCGATCGAGGAGGTGGACGCCGGCCTCCCGATCGCGCTTTCGCTCGAGTCGCGCAGCCCCGGCTGCGAGTTCGACGCCGGGCTGCGCTCGCGGCTCGTCGCGCTGAGCGAGGAGATGGGGGCGCCGGCGCCCGTGCTCGACTGCTACGCCGGCCACGACGCGGGCCTGATCGCCCCCCGGATGCCGGCCGCGATGGTGCTGGTGCGAAACGAGACGGGCGTGAGTCACTCGCCCGAGGAGCGCGTGGAGCTGAACGACGCCGCCTTCGGAGCCGAGCTGATCCTGCGCCTCCTGGAGGAGCCGCCGGCGTGAGGGTGGCGGCGATGCCGAACGCCCACAGCCACGCCTTCCAGCGCGGGCTGCGCGGGCGGGCGGAGCGGCCCGCGGCCGGCGCGGCCGGCGACGACTTCTGGAGCTGGCGCGAGGCCATGTACGCGCTCGCCGGCGCGCTCGACCCGGAGTCGATCGAGCACGCGAGCCGCGCCGCGTACGAGGAGATGGCCGCCGCCGGCTACGGGGCCGTGGGCGAGTTCCACTACGTCCACCACCGCACGGACGGCTCCCCCTACGAGGACCAGAACGCGATGGCCAAGGCGGTGGGGCGCGCCGCCCGCGCCGCCGGCCTCGAGATCGTGCTGCTGCCCGCGGCCTACGCCCGAGCCGGGCCGGGCCGGCCGCCCGAGCCGCGCCAGCGGCGCTTCTGCGACCCGAGCCCCGAGGCCTTCCTCGCCCGCGTCGAGGAGCTGCGGGCGTGGGCGGAAACGCAGCCGGGGGTCTCGGTCGGCCTGGCCGCCCATTCGGCGCGGGCCGTGCCCGCCGACTGGCTCGAGGCGATCGCCGCCCACTCCGAGGAGCACGGGCTGGTGCGCCACGTGCACGCGGCGGAGCAGCCGCGCGAGCTCGAGGAGGTGCGAGCGGAGCACGGCTGCACGCCGGTCGAGCTGCTCGAGCGCACCGGCTTCCTCGGCCCGCTCGCGAGCGTCGTGCACGCGATCCACGTGAGCGCCGGGGACGTCGAGCTGATCCGGGCGAGCGGCGCGACCGTGGTGAGCTGTCCCACCACCGAGGGCAACCTGGGCGACGGCCACCCGCCGCTGCTCGCGTTCCGCGACGCCGGGGTGCCGGTGGCGATCGGCAGCGACTCCCAGGTGCGCATCGACCCCTTCGAGGAGGCGCGCGAGCTCGAGACGCTGGCACGCCGGGAGGGCCTGACCCGCCACGCGCTGCTGGCGGCGAGCGGCGACCTGTGGGCCGACCTCTGCCGCGCCGGCGCCCGCTCGCTCGGCATCGACACGGCCGGCGAGATCGAGATCGACCCGGACCACCCGGACCTGTTCGGAATCGAGCCCGACGACCTGACCCGGGCGCTCGTGACCTGCGCGTCGGCCGGAGTGGTGCGTTCGGCTAGCGCGCCACCAGCGTCACGCCGCGGCCGCGGGCCTGGCGGTCGCCGGCGCGGTTGAACGTCACGATCTTCGCGTTCGCCTGCAGGGAGCCCCGCCGCTCGAGCCGCTCGCGCGCCGCCCGGGGTAGACGGAGCCGGACATCCCCTCCCGCGCGGAACACCGAGAAGTCGCGCCGGCCCATGTGGCGCAGGCTCAGCTCGCCGGCTGCAGCCGCGCGGGCACCTGAGCCTCACGGTGGCAACGCCCCGCCGCACGGGAACGAGCCCGGACCGGAACCGGGCCCGGCAGTTGATCGAGCCCGCGGCGAGCGGAGCCTCGGCGAGCTCAGCGATGTAGAGGCCCTCGCCGCCTCCGCAGTCGCGCGCCGCCCACGCCAGCCGCCTCCCGTCGAAGTCGAACGCCCCGTGGCGCACGCGGCCGAAGCGGACCAGGTCCTGCACCGCGCCGTCGGCCCCGACCGCGCGTAGGGTCCGCGTGAACCGCTCCCAGCCCAGGTATACGATGCGGCCGTCCTCGACTCGCACGCCCGTGGCGCAGGCGGGGCCGAGGTCCAGGGGCGCGGGCGCCGCGACCGAATGGCGCAGCAGCCGCCCGGTCGAGCAGGGCCGGCCCGGCCGTCCGCTCACCGCCGCCACGGTAGCCCTCGGCGTCCACGTCTAGCGCCAGCACGTCCGCGGCGGGAGCCGAGTACGCCGTCCTTCCCGCCGCGAGGTCGTGCACCACGAGCCGGGCCGCCGCTCCCCCGCCCTCGACCCAGGCCACGAAGTTGCCGCGCAGGCTGAGCAGCGGGCCGCCGGCCGGCTCCGGCAACGCGACCGTGCCGCCCTCCACGAGGTCGCGCACGACGAGCCGGGGAAGCTCGTCGCACGGATCAGGGTCGTAGGCGATCCTGCTCCCGTCGAGCGCGACGGGCACGGCGCCCGTGAAGAACGCCGCGGAGCAGTCTGCGAGGACTTGGAATCCCGGCGCCGTCGCACCCGCGCGCAGCACCGCCCGGCCCGACTCGCCCTCCAGCTCGTCGCCGCTGAGCGTCACGTGCACGGTTGCCACGACGGACGTCGAGGCCAGGAACGAGTACCTGTCGTAGCCGAAGTTGGGGCCCGAGAACGCCCCCGAGGTTCGCGCCCGGAACAGCCGGCGCCCCGGACCGAGCTCGCCCGCCGCGCGCACCTGGAACAGCGCCGAGGTCTCGCTGGGGAAGTCGGTGTCGCAGCCGGTCAGGCAGCGCGTCTGGGCCCAGGCGACCCGCGGGCCGGTCAGCTGCGGTCCCTCCGTGAGCTCGGGCCCGGGGTGCGGTCCCACGAAGGTCACCTGCGCGCTCGCCGCGGGCGGCAGAGCCAGCAGCGCCAGGGCGACCGCGAGGGCGGGGGCGAGTCTCACACCCCTGTAACACGCCGCGCCGGCCGACGCTGCGGAGAATCAGCCGGTGCGCTGGGCGCCCACGATGCCGTCGCCCAGCTTCACGCCCACGCGCTCGGCGACGAGGTCGAGGTCGGTGCGGTGCTTGACGATGATCGACATGGTCCGCTGGAGCACCGCCTGGTCCACGTCCTCGGCGCCGAGCAGCAGCAGCGCCCGGGCCCAGTCGATCGACTCGGCAATCGAGGGGGGCTTCTTCAGGTCGAGCGCCCTCACCATGTGGACCACCTCCACCAGCTTGCGCGCGATCGCGTCGTCCAGCTCCGGCGCGTGCAGGTGGACGATCTCGAGCTCGCGCTCCACGGTGGGGTAGTCGAGCCAGAGGTACAGGCAGCGGCGCTTCAGGGCCTCCGTGAGCTCGCGTGAGTTGTTCGACGTGAGCAGCACCAGCGGGCGGGTGCGCGCCTCGACCACGCCCAGCTCGGGGATCGAGATCTGAAAGTCCGACAGGACCTCGAGCAGCATCGCCTCGAACTCCTGGTCGGTCTTGTCGACCTCGTCGATCAGCAGCACCACCGGTTCCTCCGCCGAGATCGCGGCGAGGAGCGGCCGGGCGAGCAGGAACTCCTCGCCGAAGATGTCCTCCTTGACCTGCTCCCAGCCGGCCTCGCGCGTCTCGGTCTGGATGCGCAGCAGCTGCTTGCGGTAATTCCACTCGTAGAGCGCCTTGGCCTCGTCGAGCCCCTCGTAGCACTGGAGGCGGATCAGCTTGCGGGCGGTGGCGCGCGAGAGCGCCTTCGCCAGCTCGGTCTTGCCCACGCCGGCGGGGCCCTCGACCAGCACCGGCTTGCCGAGCCGCCCGGCGAGATACGCGACCAGCGCGGTCGACTCGTCGGCCAGGTAGCCCACCTCGCCCAGGCCGAGGCGGGAGCTCTCGATCGTGTCGAACACGTCGCTCATCCGGCTGGAAGGATACTTTCGCCTCCTTGGACGGCTCGCTCCTCCTGGCCATGTCGGACTTCCTCGACCCGGGTTCCGGCCCCGATCAGCGCGGCGATTTCGAGATCTCCCCCTCGTTCTTCATCGTGCTGCTGGCGCTCGGCTTCCTGATCGGGACGGTCGGCCACATCATCAAGTCCCGTACGCTGGTGGCGGCAGGGGTGATACTGGTGTTCGCGGCAACCGTGTTCATCCCGATCGCGCTGAGCGTTTCGAACTGACCCGTGGCCCTCCTGCCCCCAGCAGAGCTCGGTCTTCCGGACCCGCCGGGGGAGAGCGTGACCGTCCTGGACGAGTTCGACGCCGCGCTCGACGAGCTGCCGAAGAAGAAGCCGGGCAACCTGCTGATCGGCACCTGGAACATCCGCCATTTCGGGCGGGTGCAGACGGCCTGGGAGTCGAAGCCGCGGGTGAGCCCCAAGCGCAACCTCCAGGACGTGTGCGCGATCGCTCAGCTGATCGCCCGCTTCGACGTCGTCGCGCTGGTGGAGGTCAAGCGCGACCTCACCGCCCTGCGCCTCCTGAGGGACATCCTCGGCCCGCGCTGGGCGTTCATCGTCTCCGACGTGACCGAGGGCAAGCCCGGCAACTCCGAGCGCCTCGGCTACATCTTCGACACGCGCCGGGTGAGGTCTTCCGGCCTCGTCGGCGAGCTGGTGATCCCCGACGAGGAGCTCGAGGACGCCGGCGCGATCCTGGAGCGCCAGTTCGTGCGCACGCCGTACACCGTCTCGTTCCAGGCGCGCGAGAAGGGCTTCACGCTCGTCACGCTGCACGTCATCTACGGCACGCAGAGCGAGCCGGAGGTACGCACGCCCGAGATCGCCCGCTTCGCCCAGTGGCTGCGCGAGCACGCCGAGGACCCCGACGAGTTCAACCGCAACATGATGGCCCTGGGCGACTTCAACATCGACAAGCTCGACGACGCCAACTGGAAGGCGCTCGTGGTCGACGGGCAGCTCTCACCGCCCGCCGAGCTGATGGACCTGCCGCGCACGCTCGGCGAGACGAAGGACAAGCACTCGTTCTACGACCAGATCGCATGGTTCAACAAGGGCAAGGGCGCCGCGCTGACGCTCACGTACAAGACCGCGGGCAACTTCGTGTGGGACCAGCACCTCCTGCACGACGTCAAGCAGTCGGAGAAGGAGGCGCGGATCTCCGACCACTACCCGCTGTGGGCGGAGTTCCTGGTGGACGACTGAGCGGAGGGGCTTAGCTGGAGGCCTTGCCGCCCTTGCGGCCGGCCTTCTTCTTCTGAGCCGTGTTGCCGCCGCTTCCGCTGCCGCTGCTCTTCCGGCTGCGGCTGCTGCCGGAGCTCTTGCCGCCCTTGCTCGACGAGCCGGGGTCGTTCGCGATCGCGGCCGCGCGGCTCTTGCTCATGCCCTTCTTGCGAAGGCCCTCGTACTGCTTGTCGTCCTTGACGCTGGGACCGTGGTCCTTTGCCATGTCGAGTCACCTCCTGAGGGGTTCGGACCCCTCACCGGTACCCGGCCCGGCTGCGCTCATTCGCCCGGCCCGCTCCCGCGAAGCGGGCCTGCACCTCGCCGAGATCGAGCTCGCCCTCGAGGAACGCGGCCGCGTAGTAGAAGAACGCCGCGCCGGCGAGGCAGAGCAGGGCGTAGCCGAAGTTCAAGGCGATCCAAGCCGCCACGAAGGCGAAGCCGAGCAGGGCGGCCAGGTGCTTGCGGGTGATCATTCGAGCTCCCTTCGGGTCGTTCTCTCGAATCCGGTGAGCACCACGTCGACGCTGCGCACGGGCAGCTGGTGGCGCTCGAGCGCGTCGAGCGCCCGGCGCTGCACGTCGCGCAGCGTCTGGGCCAGCTCGCGGGCGCGCCGTGCGCGCAGCTCCACCACGAGCTTCTCGTCCTCGAGGCGACCGCGGGCGGAAGTGACGGCCGGGTTCTCACCTGCCGCCACCTCCGCCACGCGTTCCACCGCCCGCGGGCTTACATCCGTAACGCCCCGCTCCTCCTCCGCCAGGCGCACGTCCGACCGGGCGAGATACGGCCGGGGAACCGTCCTGATCGCCAGATAGCCGAACACCGCGAAGGCCGCGAGGCCGCCGAGGCCCGCGACGAGGCGGACGCCGTCCGTGACGTCCGCCTCGTCGATGGCCGACAGCTCCTCGAACGCGTCGCGATAGCCCGACAGCGCGTTGACCGTGCTCGGTTCGACCCCCAGTGCGAGCAGAACGAGCATCGCCCCGTACCAGACGAGGGCGAGCGCGAAGACGACGAGCACGAGCACTCCCAGGAGCTCGAGCGGAGAGCGGCGCAGGCGAACGCGCTGGCGCGGCACCGCTACATCACCCGCGAGCCGGTTCGGGTGCGGATGTGCGGGCGAAGCGTGAAGCTCTCGGCGAGTGGGACCAGCGCGCGGTCCGCGCGGCGCACGGCCTCGTCCTCCGGGAGGGTTTCCGGCCGCAGCGCGCGCATGTCGAGCCGGCCGCCCACGCCGCGCCGGCTTGGGCGCAGCCGCACCCGTCGCGCCGAGAGACCGCGCACGCTCTCGACGAGGGAGGCGGCCGCGCCCCCGAGCGCCCGCCGGTTCGCCCCAAGCGTGCCGGACTCGCCGCGCTCGAGCAGGGTGAGCCGCTCCTTGCGCGGCCACAGGGCGCCCGCCAGCAGCAGCAGCCCGGCGCATACGGCCGCGAGGCCCGCTGCGGCCGAGCGCAGCGCCACCGGGCCGGGCGCCTCCAGCGTGGTGAGAAAGTCGCCCACCTCGTCGCGGAGCTCTGCCAGCCCGAGCTGGTCCGCCAGCCAGGGCAGGCTGAACGCGCCCTCCGAGGCGATCGAGCAGACCGCCACGGCGGCCCCGGCGAGCGCCAGGGCGGCGAGCAGCACCACGGTCACCAGGCGGGCGACGGCGCGAAGGAGGAGCATCAGCGTGGCCGCTCTTCGGTCACGACGTCGGTCACGATCACGTTGACGGTCCTCAGATCGTCTCCGAGCCCGTGAGCATCGACGGACCGCCGCACCCGGTCGCGGAGTTGTCCGGCGAGCCGCTGGAGCGAGACCGGCCGGGCGATCACGTACAGCGTGACCTCGTAGCCGCCGCCCGGATATGCCGTGCACGCCACACCATGGACCTGCTCCGTGGCCGCTTCCGTGCGCGCCAGGGGCGAGCGGGAATCGAGCGAGGCGACCTCGTGCGAGTCCAGCGCCGCCCGGCTCGCAAGGCCGGCCAGCGCCAGCCGGTCCGAGATCGGTACGCCATGCCCCTGCCCGGTCACCCGGCTACTCCACCCGGGTCTCGTCAGGCTCGTCGTCCCCTGGGAAGTGCAGGTCGTTGATCGCGATGTTCACCTCGGTGACCTCGAGCCCGCAGATGCCCTCGACGCGCTTGATCACGTTGTCGCGGACCTGCTGGCTGACCTTGGGGATCGACTCGCCGTACTCGATCACGAGCGTCAGGTCGGCGGCGGCCTGGCGCTCGCCGACATCCACCGAGACGCCCTGCGAGCGGGTGTCCGCGATGCCCACGCGCTGCGTGACCGCTCCCACCGCCCGGGCCGTCTGGGCTCCGAGCTCGTGTACGCCGGGCACCTCGCGGGCGGCCATGCCCGCCACCTTCGCCACGACGGTGTCGTCGATTGCCGTACGGCCATGCTCGGTGGCCAAATCCGTGGCCTCGGTGGTCATGAATCCCTCCTGTCGCTCGTTCCGCAGAGATGACCGGTTCGCCGCGGCCTGGGTTACGTGCCCTCGCGCCGAAACAAATCTGGTGCCCCGCCGGTCCTAGTGGGTATTGGTGCTCGCGGATGGTGAAAGCGGAGCCCGCGCACGACCTGCTGCTCGTCGAGCGGACGCTCGACGGCGACTTCGAGGCCTTCGAGGAGCTTGTCGAGCGTCATCGAAGGGACGTCTTCCGCGTGGCCGCGAGCATCGTGGGCCGCGACGAGGCGGACGACGTGGCCCAGGACGCCTTCCTGCGCGCCTTCCACAGGCTCGACACCTTCCGGGGCCAGTCGTTTCGCTCCTGGCTCCTGCGGATCGCCCACAACCGGGCCCTGAACGTGCTGGCGCGGCGCAAGCCCGACCTGGTCGACCCGGTCGAGGAGCCGCAGCGCTTCGAAGGCGAGGAGCGCCCCAGGCAGGACCCCGCGCGGTCGCTCGAGGAGTCCGAGCGGCGCGATCGCCTGGCGACCAAGCTCGACGAGCTGCGTCCAGCGCACCGCTCGGTGCTCGTGCTGCGCGACCTGGAGGGGTTCACCTACGAGGAGATCGCCGAGGTCACGGACTCGCCGCTGGGCAGCGTGAAGGGCCGGCTTCACCGAGCGCGCGAGGAGCTCATCGCGCTGCTCCGCCACAACACCTACGACTGGGAGCTTCCAGATGAATCGTGACCCGGACGGGCTCAGCGCGGCCGAGGAGGAGCTTCTGGCGCTGCTGGAGCTGCTGCGAGCGGAGGGGCTCGAGCCGGGCGCGGCGGTCACCGACGCGGTGCTGCGCACGGTGCAGTGGCAGGTGCTCGTGCGCGGCACCATTGTGCTGATCGGCGACCTGGTGGGATCGATGGCGGCGGCGCTCGCGCTGTTCATCTCGAACCCGCCCCGGACGAGGGAGGACGGCGAATGACGTTCCTGGCAGCGAGCATCCTGGAGCGCGCGGGGGAGACGCTGGGCGACTATCTGCCCCGTCTCGGCGGGGCGCTCGCCGTCCTCGTCGTCGGGATCATCCTCGTGCGGCTCCTCACCCGGGCCCTCCGGAGCCTGCTCACGCGGATAGGGCTCGACGGGCTTGCCGAGCGCGGCGGAGTGCACGACGTGCTGGCCAGGGCCGGCCTCGAACGCTCGCTCAGTGGTGTGGTGGCGGTCGCGGTGCGCGTGGCGCTGACCATCGCCGTCATCCTCGCGGCGCTCTCGCTCCTGGGCTTCGACCCGCTCGACCAGGCGATCAACGAAGCGGTGCTGTTCCTCCCCAAGGTGCTAGCGGCGATGGCGCTGGTGCTGGCGGGAGCCGTACTGGGGAGCCTGGCGCGCGAGCGCGTGGAGCGCACCGCCTATCAGATGGACCTGCGCGGCCCGCTCGGCCCGGCGGCGCAGTGGTTCGTGATCGGCGTCTTCGCCATCATCGCCTTGGGACAGCTCGGGGTTCCCACCACCATCCTCACGGTGCTCGCGGGGATCGCCGCCGCGGGAATCGCGCTCACGGCGGCTCTCGCCTTCGGGCTCGGTGGGCAGGAGCTAGCCCGAGAGGTGAGCGCGGGCCGCTACGTGGGCAGCGCCTTCGAGGTGGGCCAGGAGATCACTATCCGCGGGCACCGGGGGAGGATCGTGGCCATCGAGGGAGCCTCGACCGTGATCGGCACCGACAACGGGGCGCGGGTGCGGGTGCCGAACCACCTCTTCCTCGAGACGGACGTGCTCGTGCACGGCGGCGCGCGGGCGAGCTCCTCGTAACCCTGGGCCTCCCTCGCCGGTCCTCTTGACATGGCTAACGACCTGAAGGACACCGTGCGCGACAGGCTGGGCGACGTGGCGCGCGATGCGATGAAGAACCTGGGAGACACCGGAGGCAAGAAGGGGAGCCCGCTCGCGCGCGTGAAGCCGGGCGCGTCGTCGCGCGGCAAGCCGAGTCCTCTTTCCGGCGCCAAGGGCGTGGCCGTGGGGGCAGGGCTGGCGGCCGTGCCGCTACTGGCCAAGAAGGGCGTGGACGCCGCCCGCTCGCTCCGGCGCGGCCCGGGCGTCGCCACGAAGGTTGGCGACAAGGTCGGCGACAAGCTCAAGGACACCGCCTCGGAGAAGATCGACGAGGCCGGCGGCCTCGGCGGCATCGCCAAGCAGGCCGCCGGCGGGGTTCTCGGCGGCGGCGGAGACGGCGGCGGCGGTTCCGGCGGCGTGCCTGGTGTCGGGAAGGGCCGGCGGATGCCGGTACAGCAATCCGTGGACGTGGCGGTGCCGGTTGAGACGGCCTACAACCAATGGACCCAGTTCGAGGATTGGCCGGAGTTCATGCACCGGGTCACGCGGGTATCGCAGGAGGATGACTGCACCGTTTCGTTCGCGACGAAGATCTGGACGAGGACGCGGGAGTTCAAGGCGGAGATCGAGACCCAGCGTCCCGACCAGCGAATCAAGTGGAAGGTCTCGCAGGGCATCACGCACACCGGTGTGGTCACGTTCCACGAGCTGGCGCCGCGGCTGACGCGGATCGAGCTGAACGTGGATGTGGCCCCCGGTTCGCTGCTCGAGAAGGCGGCGCGCGGGATGCGTCACATCAAGCGGGCGATGCGGGCGGATCTGCATCGCTTCAAGGCGTTCATCGAGATGCAGGAGCTCGAGACGGGAGCGTGGCGTGGCGTGATCGAGGACGGCGAGCTGGTCGAGGAGCATCCCGAGGACTACGACTCGCAGCGCGACTACAGCGAAGTCGAGGACGCGCAGCCCGAGCAGGCCGACGGCGACGGCGAGGAATCAGGCGACGACGAGCAGCCCGAGCCGCCGCGGCGCGCACGCCGCGAGAAGGCGCCGGCCGCGAGCTAGTACCTGACGGGGTAAAAGGCACAACGAAAGGAGACACGAGATGGGCGCAAAGGGAGACAGGGCGAAGGGCAGGATCAAGGAAGGCGTGGGCGGCGTGACCGACAACAAGCGCCTCAAGGACAAGGGCCGGGCCGACTCCGCGGCCGGCACCGCCAAGAAGAAGACTGGCCGAGCTGCGGACAAGGTGAAGAAGACGCTCGACTAGAGGCGAGGCTCAGCGGGGCGCCTCGCGGAAGCCCTCGCGCCAGCTCCGCCAGCGCGGCTCCCAGCCGAGCTCCCGCTTGGCCTTCGCGTTCGAAGCTCCGGGCTGGCGCCCCGCCATGGTCGCGATCTTGCCCACGGCGAGCCGGGCCATCCAGACCGGCACGCGCCGCGGCTTCCTCGCGCCGATGGCTTTCGCATAGACGGGCAGCCACTCGCGAAGGGGAACCGGGTCGTCGTCGACGACGTTGTAGATGCCAGGATCGCCGTGCTCGACCGCGGCGACCGTCGCGCTCGCCGCGTCGTCCACGTGCACGAACGAGTACAGCCCGGTGCCCTTGCCGATCACCGGGAAGCGGCGCCTTCGCACGTCCTGGGCCATGCTGCCGTCTTCGGCGTAGTAGGTGCCCGGGCCGTAGAACCAGCCGTAGCGGAGCACGAGCCCCTCGAGCCCTTCGGCGCCGACCACCGCCCGCTCCATCTCGTCGATGGTGCGGACGCCGTCCCCGAACGGCGGCGGCGCGCCGAAGGCGAGCGGCGCGTCCTCGTCCATCACCTCGGGTTGTGCGCCGGGCTCGTAGGCGAACGCGATGCTCTGGCACACGAGCCGGCGCGCGCCGGCGGCCCGCGCGGCCTCGATGAGGTTGCGGGTGCCCTCGCCGCGCAGGCGGTTGGTGGCGGCATAGATCTGCTTGTCGCGCGGGTTGAAGCGGTGGGGCAGCGCGGTCAGCTGATGCACCACGACTTCCGGGGCGGCCTCGGCCACGGCGGCGCGGAGGGCTTCGGCGTCGAGCGCGTCGCAGACGATCGCCCGCGCCCTGGCGGCCCGGACCGTCTCGGCGCGCTCCTCGGAGCGGGTCGTGCCGGTCACCTCGTGGCCGGCGGCCACGAGCCGGGGCACCAGGGGCCGGCCGATGGCGCCGCTCGCCCCGGCCACGAACACCCTCATCGGGTCGCCGCCTCCGCCTCGGTGCGGAGCATCCATCCCAGCAGCAGCGTGGCGAGCACGAGCGACACGAGGTTGACCGGCCCGAGCCAGCCAGGGTCGGCCTCGCTCACGTCGATCAGGTGGTTGAGCGAGTGGAGCGCGTACTGGAGGAACGACAGGGCGAGCACCGGAACGCGCCAGCTCGCCCTCCGCACGGCCACGAAGGCGGCAGCCCCGAGCGCCAGGTACCAGGTGGCGAGGTCGCCCATGTAGTGGTCGTTGCGGGCGCCGTACGGCCCGATCTCGTCGTGGAAGAACCCGGGGGCCAGCCAGAGCAGCGCGCCCGTGACCACCTGGACTGCTGCGAAGACGGTGAGGAGCGCTCGCATGGGCTCGTAGTATCCGGCACGCATGAGCGACCCGCTCGACCGCCGCGACGAGCTTGAGCGCGCGCTGGAGCTCGCCGCCGAGGAGGCACGCGCGTACCTGGCCGGCCTGGAGGGGGACCACGTCCAGCCGCCCGGCTCCGGCGACCTCCTGGCGGGCACCGGCGAAGAGCTGCCCCTTCGCGGCGAGGGTGCTCCTGCCGCCGTCGCCGAGCTGGCGCGGCTCGGCCGGGTGGCCGCCACCCGCTCGAGCGGACCGCGCTTCTTCCACTTCGTGATCGGCGGCGCCACCCCGGCCGCGCTCGCAGCCGACTGGCTCACCTCGGCCTTCGACCAGAACGCCGCCGCCTGGGTGGCGTCGCCGCTCGGCACGCGGCTCGAGCAGCTGGCGATCGACTGGCTCCGGCAGCTCTTCCGCCTTCCCGAGGAGTTCGGCGGGGTGCTCGTGACCGGCGGGACGATGGCGAACTTCACATGCCTTGCCGCAGCTCGCGAGTGGTGCGCGGAGCGAGCGGGGTTCTCAGCCGCGGAGCAGGGGCTCGCGGGGGCGCCTCCGATCCCGGTGCTCACGAGTGGCTACGTGCACGTGAGCGCGATGAAGTCGCTGGCGCTGCTCGGGATCGGCCGGGCGAACGTGAGCAGGCTGACCCGGGACGCGCGGGGCCGGCTCGACCTGGACGCGCTGGCGGATGGGCTGGCGAGCCTCGAGGGCGGGCCGGCGATCGTGATCGCCAACGCCGGCGAGGTGAACGCGGGCGACTTCGACCCGATCGACGAGATGGCGGCGCTGGCGGAGCGCCACGGCGCCTGGCTGCACGTGGACGGGGCGTTCGGACTGTTCGCGCGCCTCTCGCCGCGCAGCGAGGCGCTGGCCGCGGGCACGGAGCGGGCGAGCTCGGTGTCGGCGGACGGGCACAAGTGGCTGAACGTTCCACACGACTGCGGGTTCGCCTTCATCCGCGAGGACCGCTGGAGGCGCACGGCCTTCTCCGAGCAGGCCGACTACCTGCCGCCGCTCGACAGCCCGCGCCCCGCGTTCGCCTACCAGACGCCCGAGGGCTCGCGCCGCGCGCGGGCGCTCGCGGTGTGGGCGACGCTGCGCGCCTACGGCGCGGAGGGCTACCGGGCGATGGTTGAGCGCCACCTCGACGTCGCGACCCACCTTGCCCGCCGCATCGACGCCGACCCCGCCTTCGAGCGGCTGGCCGAGGCGCCGCTGAACATCGTCTGCTTCCGCTGGCACCCGGCAGGGGTGGCAGACGAGGAGCTCGACGCCCTCAACCGGGAGCTCGGCGAGGCCCTCCTGGAGGACGGGCGCGTGTTCGCCGGGACGACGCTGTTCGAGGGGCGGGTGGCCTTCCGCCCGGCGATCGTGAACTGGCAGACCCGCGAGGAGGATGTGGACATGCTGGTGGACGTGCTGATCGAGCTGGGCGAGCGGCTGCTCGAGGGTCAGGCCGCGGGGTCGTCGGCCGGCTCTACGCCGGCCACCTGAAGCGCCTCCTCATAGGTCGCGCATGCCTGGTGAGAGACGATCTGGCCGTCGCGTACGCCGATCACCCAGGCACAGGTCGGATCGCTCTCGGCTCCGCTGACCTTTCCGCGCACTCGGCAGTGACCCGCCACCACGACGCGATCGCCCAGGTCGGTGAAAGCCTCTCCCTGCGGCTCCAGCACCGCCCAGAGGCTCCGGGCCTCCGCGAGGTAGTCGCGCACCCCGGAATGGCCGCGGTAGCCGCCGGTCTCGACGCGCGTGCCGGTCAGCGGCAGGAGCACGACGTCGGGGTGGTACAGGCGGAGGAGCGTGTCGACGTCCCAGTGCCTGATCGCCTCGAAGCTTCTCGCGACGAGCTTCGCGTTGTCCGACACGACGGCCCATCTTAGTCGGCGGTCCCGATCGCATCGTGAGACGGTGCACGCTCGACTATGTTGCGCCGAGGCCGGAGAGGAGAAGCTCGATGATCGAACCGTTGGATGGAATGGCACCCGGCACGCTCGGCTTTCGAGCCACCGGAAAGGTGACGGGCGACGAGTACCGGGAAATCCTCTTGCCGGCGATGCGCGCGGCGGCTGAGGCGGGCGAGGTGAGGATGGTCTTCGTCATCGGCCCGGGGTTCGAGGCCTTCGAGCCCGGGGCGCGCCGCTGAGCCGGGAGCAGGACCGCTTCCGCGAAAGCACCCCCAAATTGGGGACACCCTAGTCGGACCACGAGGCGGGCGGGCCGTCCGTGCCGGCCCGCCCGCCGCAGTGGTCCTCATCGTTGCGTTCAGTCGTCGTCGTGCTCGGAGTCGTGCCGGCGCTGGAAGTAGCGCCTGTCGCGATACCGCGGCGACCTGCTCGCCGATGCCGCTCGCCCTGCTCGTCCGCGGTCCGGAAGTGGATGCCGGACCAGACGCGGGCGTCGACGATCTCGTCGATCGCCTGCGAGAAGCGCGTGAAGCTACGCGTCAGGCCGGCGTTGTTGGTGTCGCTCCACGCCGATCCTGTCGGTCCGGAAGAACTGCTGGAGCGTCTTCACGATCGAGCCGCTGAGCCCGGTGTGCCCCGAGGGGTGCTCCGGGTAGGGCGGGTTGGGGATCAGCGGCACGCCAGCCGACCGTCCGGCTCCGTTCGCGGGTTCCCGTCCGCCGTCGGCCTCCTGGATCGCGGTGATCGGCCGCCAGAACGACCAGTGCGCCTTGTCGTCCCAGACGCTGATCAGGGCGTCCGCCGCCGTCAGGTACAGCGTCGCGAAGAAGCCGCGCGTTCTCGACGAGCGACAGTCCCTCCTGGGCCGAGAGCGTCCGGAAGATCCGGCTCCACGTCCCGGGCGGGTTCTCCGCCCAGTAGCGCGCCGCCAGCGTCTGATCGTCGGTGCGGGTCGTGCTCGTCGCGCGAGCCGACCGACTTCACCTCGTCGAACTCGCGTGCGTACTTGCGACTGGTGAGCTCGAGCGGCCCGCTGGAGCGGAACTGCGACGCGCTCTCGGATCAGGAACGGCTTCACGTCCTTCAGCCACGCGTTCGGGTCGTTCGCCGTACGGCGGCAGCACCGGCCTCCAGACCCCAGGCCCGAGCCCGACCACGAACCGGAACGGACCGCAGCGGCCGTCATCCGTCCGCGCCGCGATCATCGCCGCGGCGGCGGCCTCTCCCACCGCGATCCCGCGCGCCTTCGACGGCCCGTCGGGAATTGCTGCCAGCGACGCCGCGTACTGCGCCTCGAGCGTCATCTGCTGGGCCGGCACGAGATGCACGAGCACCCGGTACGCCGCCGTCGCCGCCGCCGCCTCCTTCGAGTCGGAGGGCGTCGCCACGCGCGAGGTGAGCAGATACCCCTCCCGCCCGCCATCGATCGCGTTGACCGCGTCGTACACCGCGCCATGCACCATCGCCAGCTGCGGCACCGACACCTGCGGCGGCTGTCGCCAGCGGTCGACGATCAGCGCGTTCGTCGCGTTCAGGTTCCAGTCGCGTCACGGTGTCCGCCCGAGCCACGGGCGCCGCAACGGCGAGCAGCCGCCGCCACGGCGGCCAGCAGACCGGCGCTTCGCATGTGCCTCGTTGTCATCTCCTTCACCCCCCTCAGGCGCTCGCGGGACGCCGGCCCGCAGGCCTGCGCAGGCCGAGCGTTGCCATGAGAAGGAGCGATAGAGCTCCCGCTGCGACCGCTCCGATCGCTGCGGACGTGAGGTCGAATCCGGCCGGCTCGGACGGCTCGTCGACGACCGGCTGCGACTGCGACGCCGGCGCGTAGCCCTCGGCGTAGTCGCGGGTGTCGGGCGAGCGCAGGGCCTGGTAGCCATCGCCGGCCGAGGCCGCGATCGAGGACGGCGGCGGGGCCACCTCCGGCGAGCCACCCGCGGCGCGGGCGGCGTCTACCGCGTCGGGCGAGCGCAGGTCCTGGTAGGTGTCGGCAGCCTGAGCCTCGCCCACCGCGCGGTTGTGGGTGTCGATGGCGTGCGGATCCGCGGACGCGCCCGAGACGGCCATCGCACTTGCGAGGGCCGCGCCGGCCAGGGCGGTTGCCATTAGCTTCTTGTATGCGGCGGAGAACATCTCCGCTCCTTTCTGTCGGCGACCGCGAGTTGCGGTCGATCGACAGCAGCTGCGCCCGGCCGGTAACCGGTCGCTCACGGCGCGCTCATCGCCGGTATTCGGGCGGCTGGAAGCGGCTCAGCCGCCCGGGCAGACCGACTGGAACGCCCGCTCCGGGAGCGCCTGCTCCCACTCGCCTGCGCTGATGTCGCGCCCGGCGACGAGGCAGGCGTGGCGCTTCCACGCCACGGGGGGCATTTCGAAGCTGACACCGTCGTCCTCCGCCGAGACGGCATAGAGGCGGTTGCCGTCCGGACTCAGCACGGCGGACACGTACGTGTTCGCCTCGAGCTCGATCGCCGCACCGATCTGCTTCTGCGTGGCCACGTCCCAGAGGTTCACCGTACCGTCGGCCGACGCCGTGGCCAGTGTGCGACCGTCCGGGGAGAACTCGGGGAACGTGATCCGCCCGGTGTGCCCGCGCAGCGGGCGGCCGACCTGCTTCCAGGTCTCCGTCGAGAACAGTCGACCGGTCCCGCCGATCTGTCCTACGAAGAGGATGGCGCCGTCCGGCGAGAAGGCCACCGACCGCGAGAAGTCTCCCTCTCCGGAGAGATCCCTGACCTTAAGGTGCTTGACGAGATCGCCGGTGCGCGCGTCGCGGATCACCGTGCCGCGGTAGCTCGATGCCGCTGCGATCAGCTCGCCGTCGGGACTGAACGCGATCTGGTCTGCGCCCGTGCGAGCGCGGAAGGCCGTGAGCGCGCCGGCGTCGGACGTCCCACACCAGCATCCGATGCGGCTCGGGCCCGTCCTGGATCTGGGCAGCGGCGAGGTGCTTGCCGTCGGGTGAGAACGCCAATGCCTGGGACGGCCGGTTCATCCCGCGGAGCTCGCCCACGGGAGCAAGAGAGCGTGCATCCCACAACGTGACAAGCCCTGTTCTCCCCCGTCACCGCGAGCAGCCGCCCGTCGGGGCTGAAGTCGACCGCGAGGGCGGGGCCGTCTGTCGCGCGCACCCTCGCCCGGGGCTCGAGAGTCCGGGTATCGAGGAGGTCAACAGTCCCGTCGCTGTGCGTGAAGGCCAGTGTGCGACCGTCGGGACTGACGGCGATACCACGCGGCGTCGCGAAGGAGTCGAAGCGCGGCTCGACCGTGAAGCGGCGGTCGAGCCGCCGGTCGCCCGCGAGGTCCCAGAGGATCGCCCGTGTGTCAGCAGAGGCAGTGAAGAGCGTGCGTCCGTCGACCGCTATGTCGAGCCCGTCGATCTGGCCCGTATGGCCGCTGAGGCGCTCGGCCACGGCTCCGCGCCCGACATCCCAGCGGTAGAGGTCTCCGATCTCGCCCGAGGTCACGAGCGTCCGTCCGTCGGGTGTGAACCTCAGCCGGTACACCGGCGACTCGTGCCCGCCGGCGAGCGAGCGGGTCTGCCCGGATTCGAGGTCGAGCAACCTCACCTGCCCCTCGTCGGAGCCGAGGGCGAAGACGCCGCCCGTCGGGGCTGACCACCCCGGCCCGGTCCCCGACAGGCCAGGAGCGCACCACGCGGAGTGACTCGGAGTCGACCTCCCACGTGCGGTTGTCGCGCAGGCTCGTCATGAAGAACCTTTCGCGGTCGGCGGTCGACGACGCGTAGAAGTCCGACGCGTGCCGCCCGACGCGGAGCTGGTCCGTGACCGCTCCCGTCCTGCCATCGACTCGGTACACAGGCCCGACGGGGCCGTCCGGCCCTGAGCCGTGTACTTGGCGCGACGAGAAGGTCAGGGCCGCTCGGCGGGAACACCACGTCCGGGTACACCCAGCTCGGAGGGCCGGGAAGCGGAGGCACCCTCACCACTAGCGTGCGTCTAAGGGTTCGTGCGTCGATCACGTGCACGACCCCGCTGTGGTCCCGGTCCTGCGGGTCCATGGAGCTGATCACGATGGACCTGCCGTCCGGCGTGAAGCGCACGTTCTGGATGAGACCGCCGTCGATCACGTAGGGCGGGCCGACCAGGCGCCGGGTGGCGGAGTCGTAGACGTTGACCGCGCCGCGATCGTCGCCCGTGACTATCAGGCGCCCGTCGGGGCTGAAGGCCGCCCCGTACATCGGCCAGCCGTGGTTGAGCACGCCGATCGCTGCGGGATCGCGCAGCAGGACCGACAGCAGGTTGCCTAGCGTGGCGGGGGATCTCGTCGAGCTCGACTGCGGCCTTCGTAACGAGAAGCGACTCGTCGAGGCGCTCCTGACCGACCGCCTCGATGCCAAGGCGCTGAGCATCCGCGGACCTCGCGGCGTCGCGCGCCTCGCCCCGCTGGTTGAGCGCCACCACACCCGCCAGGACCGCAAATCCGAGCAGGACAGCGAGCCCAGCCAGAAGAGCCCGCAGCCGGCGGTTGGTCCTGCGCTGGTGCTCGGCCTCGCGCTCCGCCTCGGCGCGGCTCTCGCGGACGAACTCCCGCTCCAGCTCGTTGAGCTCGGCCTCGTGACTGGCGTTCCAGTCGAGCGCCGACGCCAGGCGGGCCCCCCGGTAGAGCTCACCCGGGTCTCGACCTCCCTCGTCCCAGTCGCGAGCCGCGTTGATCAGGTGCTGGTGGATCCGCCGTCCCTCGGCGTCTGCCTCGAGCCACGTGTGCAGGCGCGGCCACTCGCGCAGGAGCGCCTCGTGCGCCACCTCGACCGTCTCCTCGTCCGCGGTCACGAGCCGGCTGTCCACGAGGACCTGAAGGGCCGCGGCGGTTTCACCGTCGCGCTCGGGGTCGAGCTCGTCGAGTGGGACGCGGCGCCGCACGAAGGTCGCTCCCTTCATTTCCCGCGTCGGCGAGGCGCAGGAGAATCCGCTTGGCGGCTACGCGCTCGGGCTCTGACAGCTGGGCATAGGTGGCCTCGGCCAGACGGCCCACCGCGCCGCGCACACCACCGGTGCGCTCGTACGCGGCGCGGCGCATCACGTGACCGTCGCGTTCGCGCCACTGCTCGAGTAGGGCGGCCGACAGCAGCGGCAGGCCGCCGGGCTCGTCGAGCACATCGACGATCAGGGCGTCGGTGAGCGACGCCTCGACGCGGAGGCCCACCCGGCGCGCCGGCTCGACGATGGCTTTGCGCAGCTCGTCGCGTCGCATTGGCCCGACGAGCACCTGGTTGGCCCCGACCAGGCGAGCGAGCCGGTCGTGCGCCGCGCAACGCCCGTAGAAGTCCGCGCGCATGGCGAGCACCACCTGGACGCGGCGGTCGCCGTCCTCCGTCAGCCCCACGAGCGCGTCCAGGAAGTCCATCCGCTCGTGCTCGTCACGGCAGACCGTGAACAGCTCCTCGAACTGATCGACGGCGAGCACCGCCTCATCGGCATCCTTCGGCAGAGCTCGCTCGAGCTCGCCCAGCGGCTGTGCGCCGGGGCGCATCACCGCCTGAGCCCAACCTTCCGAGCCCGGGAGCACCCCGCCGGCGAGTGCCGGCAGCAGACCCGCGCGCACCGCCGAGGACTTCCCGCTGCCCGAGGGTCCCACCACGGCAAGAAGGGGCGAGCCCACCAGCCGGGCGACCAGGTCGGCCACGAGCCGTTCGCGACCGAAGAAGTAGTCCGCGTGAGCGGCGTCGAAAGTCGCGAGGCCGAGGAACGGGCACACCGCCGGCAGCGGCGCGCCGTCCTCGTCGCCTCGGTAGAGCCGGCCGCGCTCGTCGACAGCCCGGAGAGCGAGCAGGTCTCCGGAGAGATCGGCCTCGGCCGCGCGCAGCTCGTCGCGCTCGGTGGCGGCGCGGCCGGCACTCGCTTCCGCCGCGCGCGAGGCCCACGCTCGCGCCCATTCGGCCGCGGCGCGATGCACGGCGAGCGGCACGCCACGGCTCTCGGCGGCGAGGACTTGGGCTGGACGGGACTCGACCCCGGCCGGCAGGTAGAGGCGCGCCATCTCCGCGATGGCTTCGTCCGGCAGGTACAGGCGTGCGATCTCCGCCACGGCGTCGTCCCCGAGCGGTCCCAGCTCGACGACCGCTCCGCTTGAGCCGCGAGTGGCGAGGGGGGCTCGGGGTTTGCGTGCAGGGCCAGGAGCAGCAGTCGCCTGTGCCCGCCGTCGCCGCCCACCGTGGCGGCGCGATCGAGCAGCTCGCGCTCGGCCTCGTCCGCGTCGTCGACCACGAGCAGCGCCGGGCCGCTCGCTCCCTTCCACCCGCCGGATGGCGGCAAGCGCATCCGCCGAGGTGTTACCAGCGCTGGTGTAGACGACAGTCATCCGCCGGCGCAGTGCCTCGCGAGCCAGGTCGGCCACCAGGCGCGTCTTGCCGATGCCGATCGGGCCGGAGACGAGTACCAGCCCGCCGCGGCCCTCGCAGGCGTCGACCAGACGGCTCGTCAACTCAGCCAGCTCGCGGTCCCGGCCGGCCAGCAGGGGGGAACCGCCGGTGAGCGGCGCCGGCAGCTCCTCGGGGCCGGGCGGCGCATCGAGTGCCGGATCCTGCGCGAGGATCGCCTCGTGCAGCCCTCTCAGCTCGGCGCCCGGCTCCACGCCGACCTCCTCGACCAGCGTGCCACGTGCCGTGCGATAGGCCTCGAGCGCCTCCGCCTGCCGGCCGCAGCGGTACAGGGCCAGCATCAGCTGGCCGTGCAGGTGCTCCCGAAGCGGCTGCTGCGCCACCCCGGCCTCCAGCTCGGAGACCAGGTCCGTGTGCCGGCCGATCGCCAGTTCCGCGTCGACCCGCGCCTCGAAGGCAGCCCAGCGCATCTCCTCCAGGCGGGCGATCTCAGCCTGGGCGAACGGCTCGTACGCGAGGTCGGAGAGCGGCGGGCCCCGCCAGAGCTCGAGCGCCTGCCGCAGCACATCGGCCGCGCTCTCGGGGTCGGTCCCCATCTCGGCCCGGCCCTGCGCGAGGAGCTCCTCGAAGCGATCGACATCCCGCTCTCCGGGGCCGATGTTCAGGCGGTATGCGCTTCCCTGGGTCTCGAGCCGCCCGTTCCGGCCCAGGGCCTGCCGCAAGGCGGACACCTGGTTGTGAAGCATCCGGTGGGCTGTGGCGGGAGGAGACTCTCCCCACAGCTTCTCCACCAGTCGATCGCTCGTGACCAGCTCGTTGGCGCGCAGGATCAGCAGCGCCAGCAGGGCGCGCTGCCGTCCAGTGCCGATCGGAAGTTCGAGGTCGCCATCGCCGACGACCTCGAGGGGCCAAGCATGCGAAAGTCCAAGGCTGTTACCACCGTAACCGCGTGTCACGCCTTTCGCCAAGCGCTGATGCGTCGGCCGCGAGCGCGGAAAGTCCGACAGCATCAACGCGATCGCCGTCACAAGGGCAGCGTTGCGCGAAGGCCTGGCCGCTACTTGTAGTCGTTCTCCACGAGTTCGACCACGTAGGCGCGCCGCTCCTCGATCTTGCCCCCGCGAAATACGAAGACCTCACCCATCGCCGCGCGCATGGTCTCGCCCGTCGCGCGCTGCGCTTCGAGGGTCATCTCGGCCATCACGACGTCATCCTCTTCGACCATCCGGGTGATGGTGATGCTCGGGCTGCCGGTGAACGCCGGGTTCTCGATCTCGGCGTCGTAGGCCTCCTTGCCCTCAAGCCGTAAGGCGCCAAAGACCGTCCAGCGGATGTCGTCGGTCAAGCAGGACAGGATCTGCTCGTGATCGGATCTGTTGAAGCCGTCGATGTACCTGCGCACGACGTCCTTGTTATCCGGCATGCCTTGCACCTCCAGCGGGTTTCGCGGTTGAGACCGTCCCAGCCTTCCGGACTCATCGGTCGCGTGGGCCCCAGCGCGAGGGGGCCTCCTCTGTCCCGCGGAGCGATCGCCGTTTGCGAGACACCGATCTCGCTCTCGCACGGATGGCGGTCCTCTCTGCTGCAAATCGCGCAAAGCACACCTCAAGGCCGGAGCGATCCGTCGCATGGAAAGCGCAAGCTTTCCGCCCGCGAGATACTGCACCGCGATGTCGGAGGAGAGGCCATGACGAGCTCGTCGTCACACGCGACGGATGAAATGGGCGAGACTCGGTGCGTCGTCCACTTCGAGGCCGTTTGACGTTCTGGCACCTACGAGTCCGGCAGGAGAGAGGCCGGGGAGCCCACGGCACACCGAACTGTTGCTACGAGCACGCCGAGCAGAATCTTTGAGCGATGGGCTCCCACGGACGACGCAAGTCGATCGATCCGAGGGAGGTAGCGATGGAACGGATCCTGGAGCGCTGCTGCGGCGCTCGATGTGCACAAGCAGCAGGTAACCGCCTGCGCGCACGTGCCCGACCAGCGAGGGCAACCGCTCGGAGCTGCGCGCCGAGTTCTCGACGATGACCGAGCGAGCTGCTGGCGCTGCGCGACTGGCTGCTGGGCCTCGGCGTCACCCACGTCGCGATGGAGGCCACGGGCGTCTATTGGAAGCCGGTCTACTACCTGCTGGAGGACGACTTCGAGCTGCTGGCTGGTCAATGCCCAGCACGTCAAGAACGTGCCCGGCCGCAAGACCGACGTCCAGGACGCCCAGTGGCTCTGCCAGCTGCTCGAGCACGGGCTCGTGCGGGCGAGCTTCGTGCCGCCGAAGCCGATCCGCGAGCTGCGCGACCTGACCCGCTACCGCAAGTCGCTCACCTGGGAGCGCCAGCGCGAGGCCAACCGGCTGCAGAAGGTGCTCGAGGACGCCAACATCAAGCTGGCCTCGGTCGCGACCAGACGTGCTCGGCGCCTCGGGCCGGGCGATGCTCGAGGAGCTGTGCGAGGGAAACAACGACCCCGCGGCGTTGGCCGAGCTCGCCAAGGGCAAGCTGCGCGCCAAGCTGCCGGCGCTGCGGCAGGCGCTCGAGGGCCGCTTCTCGGGCCCACCACGCCCTGCTCGTCTCGCACCTGCTTGCCCACATCGACTACCTCGACGAGACGATCGACTCGCTCTCAGCCGAGATCGAGGAGCGGCTGCGCCCTTTCGAGCGTCAGCTTGAGCTGCTCGAGACGATCCCCGGCGTCGGGCGGCTGCACCGCCGAGGTGATCCTGGCCGAGTTCGGGCCCGACATGAGCCGCTTCCCCAGCCACCGCCACGCCGCGAGCTGGGCGGCGATCTGCCCCGGCCACGACGAGTCGGCCGGCAAGCGCCGCTCGGGCAAGACGCGCAAGGGCAACCGCTGGCTGCGCACGGCCCTGATCGAGGCCGCCAACAGCGCCGCCGGGTCGCACCCGGAACACCTATCTCAACGCCCAATACCTGCGCCTGAAGAGCCGACGCGGACACAAGCAAGGCGATCGTCGCCGTCGCCCACTCGATCCTCGTCAGCGCCTACCACGTGCTCAACGAGGGCCGTCCCTACGAGGACCTCGGCGGCGACTACTTCGGCCGCCGCGAGGACACCGAGCACCGAACCCGTCGGCTAGTTCGCCAGCTCGAACGTCTCGGGCAGAGCGTTACGCTCACACCCGTAGCGTCGGAGGTCGGGTGAAGCGCTATTTCTGAGCAGAACGTCGAGACAGTTCGCCGGGTCTACGAAGGGGTGAACGCCCGATTGGAGGCACCCCGGGAGCTGTTCGACTCGGACTATGAGTTCGACAACACGGAGCTCTGGCCGGATGTCGTCGAAGTCCTGGGATTTGAAGCCGCACAGGTAGCTATGCGCGAGTACTGGGAAATGTTCGACGCTTACCACGTCGAGATCGCAGAGGTGATCTACGCCGACGAGGGGCGCGTGGTCGACGTCGTCCGCGATGGCGGGCGGATGAGAGGGACCGACGCCGAGGTGTGGAACCGCTTCGTCCACGTCTGGACCCTGCGTGATGGGAAGATCGTTCGCCTCTCGGTACACACCGACCGGAACCGGGCCCTCGAAGCCGCTGGGCTGTCGGAGTAGCGCAGAGGTACTGCTTTGGACGAGGGCGAGTAGCGCGATAGACCTGTCGGCCGCGACGACTCGTGCCCTGAGGCGGCCGAGCTCAGCGCGCCGCGGCGGCCATCAACTTCGGGGCGACCTGCTTCTTGCGGCTGATCACACCCGGCAGGCTCAGCATCCCGTCCTCCGGCGCGCGCCCGAAGGCCTCCTCGAGCGCCGCCTTGTCTCCGGCCACGAACAGCTCCGTCCCCTTGGCGAAGATGTCGGTGACCATCAGAGCCGAGAGCACGTGCCCCTCACGGTCGCGCAGGGACTGAAGCGCCTCGAGCAGCTCGCGCTTGCGCTCGAGCAGAGAGTCACCCACGGTCTCGATCTGGGCGATCCAGATGGTCTGCCCGTCCCCTACCTCGTACTCCTTCGCGTCGCGGGCCACGATCTCCGAAGCCGGCACCTGGGAGACGTCGGCGGTCCGCTCGAACATCTCGCGCCCGAGCTGGGTGGCGTCGACCGCGAGCACGCGCTCCAGATACTCGATCACCGCGTGGTCTCGCTCGGTGGTGGTGGGCGAGTTCAGGATGACGGTGTCGGACAGGACCGCTCCGAGCAGCATCATGGCCGTGGACGCGCTCGGCTCCATGCCCGCCTGCCGGTAGCGCTCGACCACGAGGGTCGCAGTCGAGCCGACCGGGTCGAAGGTGGCCGCCACCGGCACCCGTGTCTCGATCGAGCCGATGTGGTGGTGGTCGAGGATCTCCACGATCTCCGCCTCCTGCACCCCGGGGACGCTCTGCGCCTGTTCGGCGTGGTCGACGAGCAGCACACGCCGCGGCTGCGGGGCCACGAGGTCCGAGCGGGTTACCAGCCCGACCGGCCGGCCGCCCGCATCCACAGCCACGGCGGCGCGATAGTGCACGTCCTTGATCTCCCCCGAGATGTCACTGACCAGGTCCTCGACGCGCACCGTCAGCGGGTCCCCGTCCATGAGCGCGTGGCATGGAGCGGCGAGCGTGATCATGCGGGCGGTCACGTAGGAGTCGAGCGACGAGGTGACCACGCAGGCCTCCCGCTCGCGCGCGAGCTCCAGCACCTCGTCGATCGGCTCGGTGGCGTTGCTGGTGACGAGCAGCGCGGCGCCGCGCTCGAGCGCGCGGCGCTGAACGTCCGGACGGTCTCCCACCACCACGACGTCCCCGGCCTCCATGCTCGTCGGCGAGGACACGTCCATGGCCAACACCCAAACCCGGCCCGCGATCTCGCGGTCGCCGTCTCCGGTAACCAGCGTGCCCTGAAGGACCTCGACGATCGCGCCGACGGCGGTGGGCGCGTCGAGTCGCGACGCCTCGCGGGACTCGCGGATGTAGCGCCGTGCCAGGGCGCGCTCGGTCATCACCCCCACCAGCTCCTCGTCGTCCACGATCGGAACCAGGTCGAGTCCCTCGCGGGCCATGGTCAGGCCCACCTCCCGGACCGGCTCGTCGTGGCGTGCGGTGGGGAAGCTCTGGCGCATCACGTCGGATACCCGGAGGAAGACGTGCGGCAGGAAGTCCGGCAAGGGCGCGCCGCTCCGCTCGATCAGCCAGAAGCTCTGCACATTCGGCTCCCCCAGCCGCACCGGCACGTACTCGTTGCGCGGATCGAGCCGGCCCCTGAGCTCGGCGTACCCGATGGCGGACGCGATCGAGTCGGCGTCCGGGTTGCGATGGCCCGTGACGTATATGGGAGCCAATCGTCCGCTGCTATCTCCGCGTGGCGAACGCGATCCCGTCGCCCACCGGCAGCAGGCAGGCGAGCCAGCGCTCGCTCGACATCAGCTCGGCGTTCAGGCGCCGCGCCGACTCGAGCGCCTCGGCGCGCCATACCGTCTCCGCGCCGGCGGGCAACGCAACCTCGCCGTACATCAGCATGTTGTCCACCACCAGCGCGGCGCGCTCCGAAAGCTTCGGCTCCGCGAGCTCGATGTATCCGGTGTACTGCTCCTTCGCGGCGTCCACGAACAGCAGGTCGATCGGGCCCGACACTTCATGGAGCGTCTCGCGGGCGTCGCCCTCGATCAGCTCGATCCTGTCGGCCACGCCGGCGCGGTCCCAGAACGAGCGTGCCTGCCGGGCTCGGTCGGCGTCCATCTCCAGGGTGATCACACGCCCGTCGACCAGCTGCTCCGCCATGTGCAAGGTCGAGTAGCCGATCGCCGTCCCCACCTCCAGCACGACCGGGTCCAGCGCCCGGCACAGGGCTGCCAGGAAGCGGCCCGTCTCCCACTGCACGATCGGCACGCCGTCGCGCTCGGCAACCGCCTCCATCTCCGCCATCACCGGCGAGCGCTCGGGCCGCAGGCCCTGGATATAGCTCTCCACCCGCTCGTCCAGGATGAGCATCGCCGCAGGGTACCCTGGTGCGATGACCGGCACGGTCGAGCAGATCGCCATCGCCGCCGAGGAGAGCGCGCTTCCCGGAACGGTCGAGCGGGTCGAGGTCCGCGCGACGGGCATGGAGGGCGACCGCTACGCCGACAAGGGCGACATCACCCTGATCGAGGCCGAGGCGCTCGAGGCCTTCACAGAGGAGACCGGCATCGAGCTCTCCCACGAGGAGTCCCGCCGTCAGGTCCTGACGCGCGGCATCCGCCTGAACGATCTCGTCGGCAAGCGCTTCACCGTGGGCGACGTCGAGGTCGTCGGGCGGGAGCTGTGTGAGCCGTGCAGCCATCTCCAGTCGCTCACCAGACAGGGGGTCCTCAGAGGCATGGTGCACCGCGCAGGCCTCAACGCCGACATCGTCACGCCGGGCCGGATAGCCGTGGGAGACCGGGTGGATGCCTGACCTGATCGAGGTCCCATCCGGGCTCGAGGGCGTCATCGCCTTCGACACCACGATCGCCGAGCCCGACAGGGAGGGCGGCGCGCTTCGCTACCGCGGCGTCGACATCGAGGAGCTCGTCGGGAAGGTCCGCTTCGAGAAGGTCTGGGGGCTGCTCGTTGACGGGAGCTTCGAGCCGGGCATGCCGCCCGCCGAGCCGCATCCGCTGGCGGTCCGCACCGCCGACCCGCGCGCCGACCTCCAGTCGGCGCTGGCCATGCTCGCGCCCGAGTGGGGGCTGCGCCCGCTGATCGACATCACCGACGACGAGGCGCGTGAAGACCTCGCCCGCGTCTCGGTCATGGCGCTCTCGTTCGTGGCCCAGTCGGCCCGCGGCGTCGGCCACCCGCCGATCCCGCAGCGCGAGATCGACCGGGCCGGGTCGATCCCCGAGCGCTTCCTGATCCGCTGGCGCGGCGAGGCCGACCCGCGCCACGTCAAGGCGATCGACGCCTACTGGATCTCGGCCGCGGAGCACGGCATGAACGCCTCCACCTTCACCGCCCGGGTGGTCGCGTCCACCGGGGCCGACGTGGCCGCCGCCCTGTCGGCGGGCGTGGGAGCGCTGTCCGGGCCGCTGCACGGCGGGGCGCCCAGCCGCGTGCTGAGCATGCTCGACGAGGTCGAGCGAACCGGCGACGCCGAGCGCTGGGTCAAGGACGCGCTCGACTCCGGCGAGCGCCTGATGGGCTTCGGGCACCGCGTGTACCGCGCCGAGGACCCGCGCGCCCGCGTGCTGCGCAGCACGGCCCGCGAGATAGGAGCTCCGCGCCTCGAGGTGGCGGAGCGGCTCGAGGAGGCCGCGCTCGCCGAGCTGAAAGCGCGCAAGCCCGACCGGGTGCTGGCCACGAACGTCGAGTTCTGGTCCGCCGTGGTGCTCGACTACGCCGACGTCCCGCCTGAGCTCTTCACGCCGATGTTCTCCTGCGCCCGCGTGGCGGGCTGGGCCGCGCACATCCTCGAGCAGAAGCGCGAGGGGCGGCTGATCCGCCCGACCGCTCGCTACACCGGACCGGCGGCGCGGCCCGTCTCGTCCGTGAACGGCGCCGGCCCGGACACCTAGCTCCCCGGATGGAGGGCTCCTCCACGGCGAGGGCGCAGCAGCTCATCCTCGTCGCCGCGATCCTCGGCACCACCGTCGTCACGGTGGACAGCACGGTCGTCAACGTCGCCCTCCCGGCGATCGCCGAGGACCTCGGGGGCGGGCTGGCGGGCCAGCAGTGGACCGCCAACGCCTACCTCGTCACGCTCGGGTCGCTGCTGCTGATCGGCGGCTCGCTGGGTGACATCTTCGGCGAGCGCCGCGTCTTTGCCTTCGGGGTCGGCGCCTTCGGGGTGACCTCGCTCGCCTGCGCGCTGGCGCCGACCATCGAGATCCTGGTGGCCGCCCGCGCGCTGCAGGGCGTGGCGGGGGCGCTGCTCACACCCGCCGCGCTGGCGGTGATCGTCGCGAACTTCGCGCCCGACGAGCGCGGCAAGGCCGTTGGCGCCTGGACCGCGTGGGGCGGGATCGGCACGGTGCTCGGGCCGTTGATCGGAGGGCAGCTGGTGGACTCCGCCTCGTGGCGCTGGATCTTCGCCATCAACGTGCCGATCGTGCTCGGGACCATGTGGCTGATCCTGCGCGTCGTCCCACAGTCGCGCGAGCGCGACCCGGACGCCCGCGTGGACGTGGTCGGCGCCTTGCTGTGCGCCTTCGGGCTGGCGGGGATCACGTTCGGCCTGATCGAGCAGCCGCTGCGCGGCTGGGGCAGCCCGGTGGTGGCGGGGACGCTGATCGGGGGCGCGCTGCTGTTCGCCGGCTTCCTCGTCTGGGAGGCCCGCACGCGGCACCCGATGCTGCCGCTGTCGCTCTTCAAGCGCCACAACTTCGCGTTCGGCAACATCGAGACCTTCGCCATGTACGGCGGGCTGGGGCTCCTGTTCTTCTTCCTGGTGCTGTTCCTCCAGCAGGTGGCCGGGTGGAGCGCCACGGCGGCGGGCACGGCGAGCATTCCCGTGACCGTCATGATGTTCGCGCTCTCCACTCGCTTCGGCGCGCTGGCCGACCGCCACGGGCCGCGCTTCTTCATGGGCGTGGGACCGCTCGTGACCGCCGCCGGGCTGGCGATGTTCCTGCGGCTCGACGCGGACGTGAACTACCTCACCGACCTGCTTCCCGGCCTGCTCGTCTTCGGCCTGGGCCTGTCGATCACCGTGGCGCCGCTCACCTCGACCGTGCTCGCCGACGCCGACGAGTCGAACGCCGGCATCGCCTCCGGCGTGAACAACGCGATCGCCCGCGTGGCGGGGCTGGTGGCGATCGCCGCGGTCGGCGCGGTGGTGGCGGCGTCGTTCGGGAGCCGCCTCGACGAGGCTGTGGGCGACCAGGCGAGCCAGCCCGAGGTGGCCGCCGCCGTGGAGGCGGCCAGGGACCAGCCGCTCGCGGCGGTCGAGGTGCAGGGCGTGCCGGAGGACGTGGCGGCGTCGGTGCGCGAGGCGGCCGAGGACGCGTCGGTGGGCGCCTTCCGGGTGGGGATCGGCATCGCCACGGCGCTGGTGGCGCTCGGCGGCATCCTCGGCCTGGTCGGCATCCGGAACCCGCGCCGCCGCGTGCCGGCCGCGGACTGCCCGGGCGGGCAGCTCGCCGGCCATCCACAGGAGGGCACGCGGCAGTCGCCCTGCGACTGGGACGAGTTCGGGCGGCCTCGGGAGGCCGCGGCCTAACGCCTCAGCGTCGCGGGGTAGGGGATGGCCGCGTCGAGCTCGCCGCTCCGCGTGAGGCGCACGAGCACCGCCCGCGCGATGCCGTCCGCGTAGCGCAGCTCGCAGCGCACCAACTGGCGCGGCTCGATCCTGTACGGGCAGCGCACGGCGGCGGTCTCGTCGTCGCTCGCGCCGCCGAAGCGCAGCTCGAGCCTGCGCTCGGCCTCGAGCGCGGAGACCGGAGCCGGCGGGCCGGCCCGGGCCTCGGTCACCGGGGAGCCGCCCCCGCCGCCCGTGAACAGCATCACCATCACGGCGCCCATGGCCGCCACCGCGGCGGCCAGCGCCACGAGCCACGGCGGGCCGGAGCCTCCGCGGCCGGGCCTGGGCCGCCGCCCGGCGTCGTCGATCAGGGCAAAGCCGCAGGCGCGGCAGCGAACCGCCGCGGCGGGGCACTCCGCTCCGCAGCTGGGACAGCTCGGGCTGGCGGCCGCTCGGTCCACCCTCATTCCACCAGCGAGAACGCCTCCGCGTACGTCACGAGCCCGCGCGCCGCGGACGTGTAGGCCGGCAAGAGGTGCACCATCCACGCCTCGGGCGGCACGCCGTACGGGTCGAGCACGCCGTGCTCGGCGCCCGGCTCGAAGCCGAAGCGCGGGTAGTACCCCGGGTGGCCGAGCACCACCACGAGCGGGAACTCGGTCTCGGCGGCCCGGTCGAGCGACTCGCGCACCAGCGCCGATCCGATCCCGTCGCGCTGGCGCTGCGGCAGCACCGCCATCGGTGCCAGCGCGAGCACCTCGTGCCCCGAGTCGAGGCGGGCGCGGCTATAGGCGATGTGGCCCACCACCTCGCCGTCCTCGTCGGCCACCAGGCACAGCTCCGGCACAAGGTCGCCGGCGGCCCGCAGCTCGTCCACGAGCTTCGCCTCGCCCATGCTCGGGGCGAAGGCCCGCTCGTGCACGTGCCAGATGGCGTCGTGGTCCGCGCCCGTCTCCGGTCTCACGTCGGGCACCGATCGACCCTAACATCAGCTGTGTGGCGCTTGACCGGCGCGAATTCCTCGGCGAGGCCGTGGCCAGCCTGGTCGCGCTCGCTCTGCCCGAGGAGCCGCCCCAGGCGGCGGCGCTGTCGCGGCGCGCCGCTCGCGCGCTGCGCGCGGACGTCCGCGGACCCGTGCTGCTGCCGCGCACGCCCGGCTACAACCGGCGCCGGCTGATCTACAACACGCGCTTCGACGGCATCCGGCCCGAGGCGGTGGTGCAGCCACTCGACACGCGCGACGTGCAGGCGGTGGTGCGCTGGGCGGACCGCTTCGACATCCTGCTCGCGGTCCGCTCCGGCGGCCACAGCTACGGCGGCTACTCGACCACGGAGAAGGGTGTTGTGGTGGACCTTCGCCGGCTGCGGGGAGTCCGGGTCTCGAACGGCCGGGCCACCGTCGGCCCGGGCACGCCGCTGATCGACGTCTACTCGCGGCTCGCGCGCAGCGGGCTGCTGGTGCCCGCGGGGTCCTGCCCGACCGTCGGCATCGCCGGCCTGGCGCTCGGCGGCGGCCACGGCCTGTCCGGGCGTCGCTTCGGGCTCACCAGCGACAACCTGCTCGCCGCCACGGTCGTGACAGCCGACGGCCGCGCGCGCCGCGTGGACGGCGACACGAACGAGGACCTCCTCTGGGCCTGCCGCGGCGGTGGCGGGGGCAACTTCGGCATCGTCACCTCGCTCACGCTCCAGGCGCACCGCACGCGCCGCGCGGCGTGGTTCGTCGTCCGCTTCCCGTGGAGCCAGGCGAGCGAGGCGCTGGCCGCCTGGCAGCGCTTCGCCCCGGACGCGCCGCCCGCGCTCACGTCGGTGTTCAGCCTCGGCACGACCGGCGGGGCCGGCGATCCGAGCGTGACCGCCGCCGGCCAGTTCTACGGTCCGGAGGCGCGGCTGCGCCGCCTGCTCGGGCCGCTCGCGCGCGTGAGCGGAGCGAGCCTGTCCACCGGCACGGATTCCACGATGGGGCTGGTCCGGCGCTGGTCGGGCGCCGGCGGGCGGGCGCGCTTCCGCGCCAAGTCGGACTACTTCGACGAGCCGCTGCCCCCGCGCGCCCGCGGCATCATGATCGACTGGATCGAGCGCCGCCAGCGCGCGCCCTCGCAGGGCTCCGGCGCGCTGCTGCTGGACTCCTACGGCGGGGCGCTCAACCGGCCCCGGCCTGGAGCCACGGCATTCGTGCACCGCGACATGCTGTTCTCGCTCCAGTACCTGACCTACTTCGGCGGCAGCGGGCAGGCGGCCGACCGCTGGATCAACGGGGCCTGGCGGGCGCTGCGGCCGTTCGCCTCGGGCCAGGCCTACCAGAACTACATCGACCCCCAGCTCGAGCGCTGGCAGCGGGCGTACTACGGGTCGAACCTGGAGCGGCTGCGCGAGATCAAGGGCCAGGTCGACCCGGACTTCCGCTTCCGGTTCCGCCAGGCGATTCCGCCGGGCTGACACCATCACGCGGTGGATCGCGACTCGCTCCGCCGCCTCCGGGCCCAGCCCGGCTACCTGCCGTTCGTCAGCGCGGCCACGCTGGCGCGGGTGTCCGACGAGATGTTCTCGGTGGGCGTCGTGCTGCTGGTGCTCGACCGCACCGGCAGCGCCGAGCTGGCGGGGCTGGCGGTGGCGGCGATCACGCTGCCCAGCCTGCTCACCGGGCCGCTGCTCGGCGCCTGGCTCGACCTGACCGGCCGCAGGCGCAGGCTGATGGTGGCCGACCAGATCCTGATCGCGACGATGCTGGTGGTGCTCGTGCTGGTCACCGGCAACGGGCCCGATTGGGTGGTGCCGCTCGTTGTGCTCGCGGCCGGGCTCACCTACCCGCTGTCGTTCGGCGGCTTCACCAGCCTGATCCCGTCGATCGTGCCGGACGAGCTCCTCACGCCGGCCAACGCGCTCGAGACCACGAGCTTCAACTCGGCCCTGATCGTCGGCCCCGCCCTGGCGGGCACCCTGTCCGCCGCCTTCGACCCGGCCACCTCCCTGCTCGTCGAGGCGGCCCTTGCGCTGCTCGCCCTCGGGCTGATCGTGCGCATCCCAGGTCTCGACCGGCGTCCGCGGCCGCGCGATGACGAGCGCACGCTGCTCGGCGTGGCCGCCGACGGGCTCCGCCAGATCGTGGCGGTGCCGGAGCTGCGCGCCATAACGGTGGCGGCGGCGCTCGGCATGGCGGGCCTCGGGCTGCTCACGGTCGGCTTCCCGCTGTTCGCCGTCGAGCACCTCGGCGCCGAGCGCAGCGACGCCGGCTACATGTGGGCGGCGTTCGCGGTGGGCTCGACGCTCGGCGCGCTCAGCCTGGTGAGGATCCAGCGCCGCTTCCCCGCCGAGCGGATCGTGCTCGCCGGCTACGCGCTGTTCGGCGCGCTGATGCTGACCTGGCCGCTGGCCGGCTCGCTGCCGATCCTGCTGGCGCTGATCGCGGCCGTCTCGGCCGTGGACGGGCCGACGTCTGGCGGCCCAGTTCGCGGTGCGCCAGCGTGTGGTGGCGCCGGCGCTCTACGGCCAGGTCTTCACCACCGCCGCCGGCCTCAAGGTGGGGTCCTTCGCGCTCGGCGCGGGGCTGGCGGGGCCGGTGGCCACCGGGCTCGGCTCGGCCGAGGCGCTCGTGCTGGCGGCCCTCATGCAGCTGGCGGGCGCCGCCGTCGGCACGATTCTCGCGCGCCTCCCCGCCCGGGCGCTGCCTCCGGCTCAGGCGTCGCCGGGCGGCTGACGCTCCGGCTCGTCGCGCCCCAGCCGCAGCTGCTCGCCGGCCGCCGGGCTGTACGGCTCGAACTCCGGCGGCGGCAGCGGCTCGGTCTCGTCCTCGGGCCCCGCCGCGGGCCGTGTCCGGCGCGCCGGGGGCCGCGGGCGCCGGCGGATGGGGGGCGTCCGGTGCTCGGCCGGCAGGTCGTCGGCCGGGCGCTTTGCCTTTTCGCGCAGCCCTGCCAGGACCAGGATCGCCGCGCAGGCGAGCGCGAGGAGGTTCTGGCCCAGCGGGCGGTCGAAGAGCCGCGCGACGATCAGCGCGCCGGCCCACACCCCGGCGGCCGCGATGACCGTGCCGTCGCCGAAGGGGAGGTGGAAGCGCTTGCCCAGCGCGCGCGCCCGCAGGAGCGCGAGCACCCCGGCGACGATCAGCAGCTCCGCCGCCTCCACGAAGGAGAACGGCCCGAAGGTGCTCACCGCGAGCAGCACGGCTCCCACCGCGGCGGCGCGCTGCTCGGCGTTCAGGAGGCGGAAGGTGCGGACGAGCTCAGCCATCGTCGAGCGGGCGCCTGCCCGCGAACCCGGCCTCCGGCTCGTGCCAGAAGCCGATCTCCGGCTCGCCCTCCTGCCAGCACAGGTAGACCTCCTGCTCCGCGCGCAGGGAGGGGAAGTCGATCAGCCCGCGGTCGAGGTCGCGCAGCACGATCTCCCGCTCCTGCAGCTCGAGCATCCGCTCGCGCAGCTCGAGGAAGCCCTCCGACACGACCTTGCCGGGCCGGCCGCCGCCGTTCCCCTTTCCCGTCGCGGCCAGCGCGGCCCGCGCGTCCACGTCGCCGAGCCGGTCGCGTGCCGTGCGCAGCCGCTCGAGCTGCTCGGCCACCCACGGCAGCAGCGCCGAAGCCTCCTCCAGCGAGTAGTGGCGCGAGTGGCGCATCAGCCGCTCAGGGAGCGCGCCGCCTCGAGCCGCCGCTCCACGAGCTGCCGCACGGCCGGATCGACGGCGGGGTCGCGCGCGATCTCCGCGGCCTGCTCGAAGGCCTCGACGGCCCGCGGCAGGCGCTCCGGCCGGCCGCTCTTCAGCAGGTTGTCCCCGCGCAGGAGGAGGGTGCGGATCCGGTCGCCCGCGTCGCTCACGCCGCCGCGGGCGTCGCCTGGCGCAGGCGGCGCTGGAGCAGCCTTGCGTCGGCGTCCGAGACGTGGCGGAGCTGGCCCTGGAAGGCGAGCTGCCAGTGCGCCTCCGGCCACTTGCGCACGTGCTCGAGCTCGCCGGCGAGCTCCACCGCCGGTACGAAGCCGTCCTCGTCCAGCACCACCTCGGGCTCGGTCTCGAAGCGCCAGGGGTAGGGATCGGCCTTGCCGGGCTTGCCGGGCCAGATCTTCGCGCGGTCCTCGTACATCTCGCCCGTGACCTTCACGATCGCGCCGAACGCCTGCACTCCGGTCACGTAGAACACGATCCGGTCGCCGGGCTCGATCTGCTCGGCCATCCGGCGCCGGCCCTCCTTGGCGCCGATCACGCCGAAGCGATGGGCGCGGGTGGCGCGGAAGTTGTCCAGCGAGCCGGTCAGGATCCAGGTCTTGGCCACGACCGAAGGGTAGTACGGCTTCGGCGCGACCCGGCCGTGGGCCCGGCTACTGTTTCGGGCTGCATGGCTGACGAAGAGCTCAATCTGATCGGGCCGCACGACATCGCCTACCGGCTCGACCTGACCCCCGCCCAGCTGAAGATCACCTGGACGGCGCTGAAGTCGTTTCTCGACGACTTCGGCCACGACGAGCGCGATGTGCAGGAGATCGTGCGCGAGGTGATGGCGAAGCTCCCCGACGAGCACGCCATCCGCTCGATCGACATCTCGCGGGGCCGGTCATAGGTCCTTGGGCCAGGACTTCACACGCCGGCGCCTGATCCAGGCCGGTGGAACCGGCGCCGCCGGGTTCACCCTGCTCGGGGCGGCCGGCTGCGACAACGACGACGCCTCGGGCAGGTCGAGCTTCCAGCGCCAGCCGGCGCCGCCGGGGGCGATGAACGTGGTGGTCGTGGTGATGGACAGCCTGCGGGCCGACCACGTCTACGGGCCGGGCGCGCGCACACCGGCGATGAACAAGGTCGCCCGGGAGGGGCTCCGCTTCTCGCGCGCCTACCCGGAGGGGATGCCCACCATCCCCGCGCGCCGCGCCATCATGGCCGGCCGCCGCACCTATCCGTTCCGGGGATGGCGCCCCGTCAAGCAGCTGCCGCCGCAGCCGGGCTGGGAGCCGGTCGGCAGCGACGGCAAGACGTGGACCGAGGTGCTGCGCGAGCAGGGCTGGACGACCGGCTACGTGACCGACAACCCGCACCTCCTGCTCGGCGTGCACAAGCGCTTCCGTCGCACCTTCGACCGCGTCGAGCTGGTGGACGGCCAGTCGCCGCTGCGCTTCGAGCCGAGGCGCAAGGTGACGAAGGCCGAGGTCGCGCGCCACCTGCCGCCGTCGCTGCGGGGGTCGCGCGCGGAGCCGCGCCTGGCCGCCTACCTGGCCGCGAACCCGCGCGACCGCGACGAGAAGAACTACCTGGCGGCGCGCGTGTTCCGCAACGGCATGAACTGGGTCGAGTGGGCGAGCACGCGCCAGCCGTTCGCGCTCGTGATCGACTCCTTCGACGCGCACGAGCCGTGGGACGCGCCACGCCGCCTGAGGGATCTGTACGGCCCGCCCAACACGCCGATCGAGCCGCTCCAGCCGTTCCCCACGCCCTCGGCCAAGCACGCGGCGCTCGACCTGTCGCCGGGTGTCCTGCGGCGCATGCGCCAGCTCTACGCCGCCGAGGTGTCGCTCGTGGATGCCTGGCTAGGCCACTTCCTCGACCGGCTCGCGAACCTCGGGCTGATGGACAACACGCTCGTCGTGTTGCTCAGCGACCACGGCGTGCTGCTCGGCGAGTACGGATGGGTGGGCAAGCGCTACGACGAGATCCACGACGAGCTCAGCCACGTGCCGTTCCTGATCCGGCATCCCGCGAGGAAGGCGGCAGGACGGGAGAGCAAGTACTTCGCGTCCACGCACGACGTCGGCCCGACGGTGCTGGCGGAGCTCGGCCAGGAGATCCCGGGCCACATGGACGGGGTGGACCTGTCGCCGCTGCTCGACGGCCGGAAGCCGCGCCGGGCGCGGCCCTACCGGACCGCCTCCTACAACGACCACGTGGCCTCCGCCGACGGGCGCTGGCTGCTGATCTCCGACAACCGGGGCCTCCGCAAGCGCCTCTACGCGCTGAGCAACGAGCACGTGAACCTGGCCGGCAGCCACCCGAAGGTCGTTAGCCGGCTGTGGGGCTACGCCAAGCGCGACGCCGGCCCGAAGGGCCTGCCGGACTTCAGGTAGCGCTCGACCTCCTCGGCGTTCCGGTCGGGCGGGAACACGGGATAGAAGACCTTCTCGATCCGGCCGCCCTCCGCCACGAAGGCGAGGCGCCGATACAGCGCCGTCCCGTGGACGTCGAAGGTGGGTAGCCCGAGCTGGTCGCGCAGCGCCAGCGGCCCGTCGTTCAGCAGCGGGTAGGGGATCTCCTCGCGCTCGGCGAACGCGGCCTGCTCGCCCGGATCCATCGCGCTGATCCCCACGACCACGGCGCCGAGATCGGTCAGAGCCTCGTGGCGGTCCCGGAACGAGCAGCTCTGAGGGGTGCACCCGCGCGCGCCGGGGATGTCGTCCCAACCCGGCGGCATCGCCCGGCCCGGCGTCCCGGTGCGCGGATAGACGAAGGCCACGAGCGTCCCGGCGGCCTCCGTCCCGCGAAGGGCGAACCGCCCGCCGCCGGCCACGGGCAGCGACACCGAGGGCAGCTCCGCGCCCGGCAGGTGATCCGCCGCGCCGTCATCCTCGGGCACGGGCAGGTCCGGGGGCAGCGACGCGAACTCGCTCATTCGATCGGAATGTCCTCCACCTCGCGCTCCCGCGGGCGCTCGTCGAGCCGCTCGAGGTACCAGTCGATCAGCGAGCGCAGCGTGAGCAGGAACTCGCGGATCAGGTTGGTCACCTGGTCGCGCAGCTCGCGCGGCGCCGCGGCGCGCACGCCGTCGAGCAGGACGAAGAGCGCGGCGGGATCGGGCAGCGGGCGGCCCTTCTCCTCGTCAGTGCTCATCGCCCGCCCTTTCGAATGAGATCTCCAAGGTCCCGTCCTCGAACCTCGCGCCGCTGGCCGAGTACGGGGCGAGCCCGGGCGGGAGCATGATCGTCCGTTTCTGACTGCCCACCCGGACGACCACCTCGAGGCCGATCTTCTTCAACCCCAGATCGCCCTTCTCCGCAAAGGGAACGTCGAGCCTCAATGTCGCGCGCCCGTTCTCGGTCACAAGCTCCTGCGCGATGTGCGAGTGCAGCACCGCGGCGGGATCGCGCTCGCCGAACACCTCCCCGGCCAGCCGGTCGAGCATCTCGGGCCCGACCACCTCGCGCTCCAGGTACGGCGCCGTGAGCACCGGCACCGGCTCGAAGGCCGAGCGCACGAGCTCGAGCTGCTCGCGCTGCACCTCGCTCCAGGCGGCGAAGTAGCCGTCCGCGGGCAGCAGGCGGTTCACCACCACGGCGTCGGTGAGGTAGCCGTACAGGTTCAGGTAGGTGAAGGTCCGCATCGCCTCCTTCACGACCATCCGGTCCGCGTTCGTCACGAGCCGGACGGTCGTCCGCGTGCGGTCGCGCAGGATGCCGTTCATTGCCACCAGGTTGCGCGCCAGGCGCTCGATGTCCTCGAACACGGCGTCACCGGGCAGGGGCACGTCGAACAGCGTGCGGGCAAAGGGCGCGAGCCGCCGCTGGGAGGGCAGGATCCGCTCGAGCCACCAGGTCACCACGTCCGGGAACGAGAGCAGCCGCAGCGTCTCGCCGGTCGGCGCGCAGTCCACCACCACGCAGTCGAACTCGCCCTCCTCGTGATGGCGCTTGATCCACAGGAGCGAGAACAGCTCGTCCATGCCGGGCGGCACGGTCAGCTCCTCGGCCGCGATCCGGTCGACGCCGCGCTCCTCGAGCAGCGTGCCGAGCCAGCCCTGGACCGAGTCCCAGTGGCGCTCCATCTCCTCCTGGGCCTGGACCTCCTGCCCGAACAGGTTGGCCTCGGCCTGGGTGGGCTCGGCGCCCAGCTCGGCCTCGAGCGAGTCGGACAGGCTGTGGGCGGGGTCGGTCGAGAGCACCACGGTGCGCAGCCCGGCGGCCGCGCAGCGGCGGGCGGTGGCGGCGGCGACGCTCGTCTTGCCGACGCCGCCCTTGCCCGTGTACAGGATGGTTCGTGGCGCCATGAGGCGCCGATCCTAAGCTAGGTGGCGGGCCGCACGTCCACCTCGCCCGTGGCGCGGTCCCTCTTGCCGAGCCCGGTGCGGAGTTCCTTGGCCGCCAGCTGCACCGTGAGCAGGCCGGGCGCGCCGGGGCGGAACGAGAACGACCCGTCGCCGCGGCGGAACGTGGCGGTCCTCGAGAACACGACCCTCGAGCCGCGGAGCACCTTCACCTCCACGGCCGACAGCTTCGAGACGTTGAAGCGGATCGCCGTCGGCTCGTCCTCCAGCGCGGTGGCGGGGCCGGTGTAGACCAGCTCCGGCGGGTCGACCTGATAGCCGCGGTAGCGCTCGGCGTAGTCGCAGTAGAGCGGCCCGAGGCGGCGCGTGCACATCGAGGCCAGGAACTCGCGCAGCAGCTCGTGGTAGTCGCTCGACGACTCGTTGCCGCGGTAGGAGTAGAGCGACCAGTCGCCCACGTCCGACAGCGGCACCTCCGCGCGGGCCTCGGGCTCGGCCTGCTGGAAGAGGGCCGTGGCCCGCGCCTCCCCGGTCAGCTTGCCGAAGTCGTGCAGCCCGATCAGCGCCTGCAGGAACCCGTTGAAGATGTACAGCCGCCGAGCGAACGAGTACTCGAGGTAGTGCACGCCGCCGCGCGGGCCTCGCGTGCGCACGCCCCGGGGCGGCCCCGCCTCGAACGCGCCCAGGCCGGCCCGTGCCGTCTCCACGTAGCTCGGCTCCTGGAGCAGCGTGCCGGCGCGCGCGTACGCCTGGAGCGCGGTCCCCTGCGACAGCCCGCTGATCCACGGCGGCGAGCCGCCGCCGAAGTGGAAGGCGTACTCCCAGGCGATGAACGCCTTCGACCGGCGCACCGCCAGCGCGGTCATCTCGTCCAGCAGCAGCCGCAGGCCGGCCTCGTCGCAGCTCGCGCTGCCGCTCTGGCAGGCCCCGAACATGTGGTTGGCCTTCTTGAAGGTGGAGAGCGGGTGGAGCTGGAGCCCCTCGCCGGGGAAGTACTGGTACAGGATCTCGCTGCCCTTGAAGCTCACCTGATCGCCCGCACTCGGGTAGGGGAGCGAGCGCCAGTAGCGCCGGTTGCGCTCGAGCTGCACGAACGCCGCCGGCATGCGCGTCGCTCCCAGCCGCTTCGAAAGCGCCAGCGCCTCGACCGAGTCGATCACGTAGCCGAGCTGCTGGGCGCGGGCGCCGCGCAGCTTCTTGTAGGTGCGGAGCGAGCGGACGTACCAGGTGCGCCAGCGCCGCGCGTCGGCCTCCTCGACGCCGTCGCGGCTCTGGACGCGCCTGAGCGCGGAGTACACCGCACGGCGGTCCCTGCGCTTCGGGGGCGCGCCGCGTGCGCGCCGCCATGCGCCGCGGGCCCGGCGCGCCGCCCGCGCCTCGCGCCCCGAGCGCGCCGCCGCGGTCCCCAGCGGGCCGCGTCCGCCGACCGGCATGCCGAGCGCAATCTCGCGCTCGGCCGGCACGGAGGGGTCGTTCACGCGCACGGCTCGGTCGCCATCCACGAGGATGACCTCACCAGCCTGGGCCGGGGCCGCCGCGAGCAGAGCGGCGGCCACCGCGAGCGCGATGGTCCGGGGGTACTGCCGCATCAGGGATACAACGAGGATGGCCCCCAAGGGTTGCGGTGTCGCCCATCGCTGCGCGCCCGGCCGAGCCGGGCGCTTGCGCCAGACCCGCCGAGTCCGCAACACCCCTCCCACTATCCTGCCCGGCGTGCGCCGCCTCGCTTGTCTGCTGCTTCTGGCTGCCTGCCTGCTCGCGGCGTGCGGCGGGGACGAGGACACCGACGACGTCGAGAACCTGCTCGACCGCGCGTTCTCGGAGGAGATCCAGAGCGCCGACCTGAAGCTCGACGCCGAGATCGAGATGACTGGCCTGCTCGAGGAGCCGATCCGGATCGAGGCCGAGGGGCCGTTTCGCACCAACGAGGACAAGCTGCCGTCGGCGGACATCGAGTTGAGGATCGGGTCCGACGGCGGCGGCCAGACCGTCACGAGCGGCGTGCTCACGACCGGGGACCGGGCCTTCGTGAAGTTCCAGGACGTGTTCTACGAGCAGCCGCCCGAAGGCGTGCGCGAGGCGAACGCGGCGATCCGCAAGAACAGCGACGGCGCGGACAACAAGCCACTCAGCGAGCTCGGCCTGGACCCGCGCTCCTGGCTCGCCGAGGCCGAGGAGGAGGGCGACGCGGAGGTGGCCGGCGTGGAGACCAGCCACGTGTCAGGCACGCTCGACGTAGAGAACCTGATGCGCAACCTGAACCGGTTCGTCGCGCGCTCGGGCTCGGCGCTCGGCGGCGCGGCCGGGCAGCCCGCTCCGCCGCGCCTGAGCCAAGCCGACATCCGCGAGCTGACCGAGGCCGTTCAGGACCCGAGCTTCGACGTCTACGTCGGCAAGGAGGACGACATCATCCGGCGCGTGTCGGGCCGGGTGGAGTTCGAGATCCCGAAGCGCAGCCGGGCCGGGCTCGGAGGCCTCGACGGCGGGTCGATCGTGTTCTCGGTGGAGTTCCGGGACGTGAACGGAGAGCAGGAGATCGAGGCACCGGCCAACGCCCGCCCGCTGTCGGACCTGACCGACTCGCTCGGCGCGGGCGGCCTTGCCGGCGGGCTCGGCGGCGGAGCGGGTCAGCCCGATGCGCCGGGGCCGCCCGACATGCCGTCCGGAGGGGTCGGAGACGGTGCGAGCGACCCGGAGGCGTTCCGGCGCTACGCCGAGTGCCTCGACAAGGCGCGGCCCGAGGACACGGAGGAGCTCCAGCGCTGCGCCGATCTGCTCGAGGGGCCCTGATCAGGCGACGCCGATGGTCCGGCGCAGGTCGCGCTCGGGGTCGATGCGCCAGCGCCGCGCCAGGTCGACCTGCTCCGGGGCGAGCGTCCAGCGGTCCGGTCGCTCCTCGCCGTCGTGGTCGGGCGTGGCGCCCTTCAGCAGCATCGAGCCGGTGTTGTCGCCGATCGCCCTGATCTCCACGAACTCCTCCACGGTCAGCGGCGAGTGCTCGGGCACCCCGGCCAGCTCCTCGCGCTTGCGCTCGATCGGCTTGGCGCCGCCGGGCTCCTCGATCAGGGTCGGCGCGACGCACTCGACCGCCGCATGGGAGAGGTTCCAGGAGCAGGCCAGCTGGAGCATCGAGAGGCCGTGCCGCGCCGCGATCGGTCGCATTCGCTCGAGCTTCTCGCGCCCGGCCTCCACCCACCCATCCGGGCGGAACCCTCGGTGGTCGTCGGGTGGAAAGCGGTGACCGGGTAATAGGTCGTCGTGGAACAGCCCGCCGTAGTCGACCACGCGCGTGACGATGCTCACCTCGAAGCGCGCCGCCGCATCGAGCACCAGCTCGCCGGGCCACGGCTCGAGCGGGTTCAGGATGACCATCGCCCAGTCGATCAGCTCGCCGTAGCGCTCGAAGCAGCCGATCAGGTCGAGCGTGAAGCCGTTGGCGGGGCCCGGCGCCACGCCGACCGACCGAGTGAGGCCCGCGTCGCGCAGCTCGCGCAACCCGCTCCACACCTCGGGCGACTCGAAGCCGCGCCGGTCGGGGTTGTGGAGCAGCAGCAGGTCGAACGAGTCCGCGCCGCAGCGCTGCAGGCTGCGCTCGGTGGCCATGCGCAGGTAGGCGCCGTAATCCCGGGGCGCGCGCAGGCGCGGATCGGTGAAGCGCGGGTACCCCTTGGCTCCCTCACGCTCCCCCTCGTAGAAGTCGTGGCCGACCGCGCCCACGAGCGCGTAGTCCGCGCGCGGCACCCCCTTCAGGGCACGTCCGACGAGCGCGTCCGCCTCGCCGGCGCCGTAGGCGTCGGCCGTCATGACCGAGCGAATACCGTCTCCCGGCCGCAGCAGCGCTTCCAGGCGCTCCTCGGAGATCGCCTCGCCGAAGCGCATGAAGCGCCCCCCGCTCCAACTGCCGACCGCGGCGTGGCCGAGCATCCCTCCACTCTAAGGTCCAGGCAATGACGGGTGCCGATATCGCGCTTCTCGCGGGCCTGTTGGTTGCCCTTTTCGTGTTCCTCTGGCTCGACCTGCACTTCTTCGCGCGCGGGCGCGAGCCGAGCTTCCGCGAGGCCATCATCTGGTCGATCGGATGGCTCGTGCTGTCGCTGCTCGCGGCTATCCCGGTCCTCTTGCTGGAGGGGGCCGAGGACGCGATCTCCTACACGACCGTCTACCTGATCGAACGCTCGCTCTCGCTCGACAACCTGTTCGTCTTCCTGCTCCTGTTCGCCTACTTCGGCGTGCCCTACGAGCGCCGCCCGCGGCTGCTGTTCTGGGGGATCGTGGCCGCGCTCGCGATGCGCGGCATCTTCATCCTGGCGGGCGTCGAGCTGATCGAGCGGTTCCACTTCGTCATATATCTGCTCGGCGCCGGCCTGATCGTGCTCGCCTACCGGATCTGGCGCGGCGTGGCGGAGAACGTCGATCCGGACAAGAACCTGATGGTGCGCCTGGTGCGGCGCGTGTATCCGGTGACGGGCGAGTTCCACGAAGGCCACTGGTTCGTCAAGCAGGAGGGCAAGCGGTACGCCACGCCCCTGTTCCTGTGCTTCGCCGCGGTGGTGTTCGCCGACCTTGCCTTCGCGATCGACTCGATCCCCGCCGCGTTCGCGATCACCCGCGAGCCGCTGATCATCTGGATGGGCAACGTCTTCGCCCTCCTCGGGCTGAGGGCGCTGTTCGTGCTGGTGGAGAGCCTGATCGAGCGCTTCCGCTACCTCGACGAAACGATCGCGATCGTGCTCGGCCTGGTCGGCGTGAAGCTGCTGATCGAGGACTTCGTGAAAGTCGGGCCGGTCGCCAGCCTCGCCGTGATCGCGGTGGCGTTCACGATCGGCATCCTGCTGTCGATCAGGGCCGACCGGCGCGATCCGCACGCCGAGGAGAAGCGCCGCGAGCGCACGGAGTCGATGCGGCAGGGCGCGGAAGGCGGCGCCGATGGCGGCACGCCCGAAGGCGAGGGCGAGCGGCCCGAGCCCGCCGGGACTCACCGGGGGCTGTAGGCCGCGGGGTCCGTGACACGTCGAGCGTCGCGTCCTGTGGCCCTATATGGGCCCCTATGCGCGACAGTTGCGCGGGCTCAGGCCTTCGCCCTGCCCGATGCGGCGATCTGCCGCTCGAGCGCAGCGAGGCGCTCGTCCCACTGCCCGCCCACCTCCGCCATCCACGCCATCGCCTCCGACATCGGCGCGGGCGTGGGCCGGTAGAGCACCTCGCGGCCGGCGCGCCTTGCCGACACGAGGCCCGCCCCCGACAGCGTGCCCAGGTGCTTCTGCACCGCCTGGCGGGTCACGGGCAGCTCGCGGGCGAGGTCGGTGGCGGACGCCTCGCCGCGCTCTCCGAGGAGTGCCAGCAGCCGGCGGCGGGTGCCGTCGGCCAGCGCGCCGAACACGGCGTCGGCTGGGTCCATCAGCGGGCGAGCATCTCCGGCTGGCGGAAGCGTGGGGCGGCCGTGACGATCTCCACGCCGTAGAGGTCGAGCATCGCGAGCGGGCGCGACTCGACCACGCGCACTTGCGTGAGCCCGCCCTCCTCCTCCAGGTCGAGCTCCACGCGGGTCGAGTCCTCCCCGGGCGCGGCCCACCAGAACACGAGCCGCCGCTCCTCGTCGACCTCCTCGACGAAGCCGGACCGGTCGCCGGCGCGCACCTCGCCGTCCGGGTGCAGCTCGATCGAGGCGGCCTCGCCGAGCCAGGCGGGCTCCTCCAGCGAGCGCCACACCTCCTCCGCCGTAGCCGGCAGCGTGATCTCCCGGGTCAGCTCCATGTGGTTCTCAGCTTCCACGCGATCCTCCATGTGCAACCGAACGGTTGCGCTACGATTGGGCAACCAGTCAGTTGCAGGTTAACAACACCGAAGGGAGAGCCCGAGATGCAGATCGGACGCGCCACCAGCTCGCTCGTGCCCATGGTCCTGGAGCAGACCTCCCGCGGGGAGCGCTCCTTCGACATCTACTCGCGCCTGCTGAACGAGCGCATCGTGTTCATCGGCCAGCCCATCGACGACGACATCGCCAACCTGGTGGTGGCGCAGCTCATCCACCTCGAGTCGGACGACCCGGACAAGGACGTCTCCGTCTACGTGAACTCGCCGGGCGGCTCGCTGCACGCCGGCCTGGCGATCTACGACGCCATGCAGTACATCCGCCCCGACGTGCAGACGCTCTGCTACGGCATGGCGATGTCGGCCGCCTCGCTGATCCTCACCGGCGGCACGAAGGGCAAGCGCTTCTCGCTGCCGAACTCGCGCATCCTGATCCACCAGCCCTCGTCAGGCTTCCAGGGCCAGTCGACCGACATCGAGATCCACGCCAGGGAGGTGCTGGAGCTGCGCCGGCTGCTTGACGAGATCTACGCGCGGCACACGGGCCAGAGCGTCGAGCAGGTGCACGACGACATGGAGCGCGACCGCTTCTTCAGCGCCCAGCAGGCCGTGGACTACGGGCTGGTGGACCGCATCATCACCGCGCGCGAGCTCACCCGGAGGCGCTCAGGCTTCGCCTTGCCATCCTCCGCCGTGTGAGGAAGCTCCCTCTCTCCGTCCTGTGCGCGCTCGCCGTCCTGGCGGGGTGCGACAGCGGAGACGGCGAGAGGGAGGAGCAGCCCGACCGGCCCGCGCCGGCCGGCGCGGCGGCGCGTCCCACCGGCGACGGCCGCGTAGAGCCGGGTGAGATCCGCGCGGCCGGGCTGCGCGAGCACCTGCGCGCGCTGCAGGAGATCGCCGACGCCAACGGGGGCAACCGGGCTGCCGGCACACCCGGCGGCGAGGCGTCGGCGGACTACGTGGTGGAGAGGCTGCGCGAGGCAGGCTGGCGCGTGCGCCGCGACCCGGTCACGTTCCCGTACTTCGACGAGCGCTCGCCGCCGCGCCTCGACGACCTCGAGGAGGGCGACGACTTCCGGACGCTGAGCTACTCGGGCTCGGGCCGGGTGGAGGCGCCCGTGCGGCGGCTCGGCCTCGGCTGCGACCGCGGCGACTTCCGCGCCCTCGAGGACGGCGAGATCGCGGTGGTGGCGCGCGGCGAGTGCTTCTTTCGCGAGAAGGCCCGGAACGCGAAGTCCGCCGGCGCAACCGCGCTGCTGGTCGTGGACGGCGAGAGCGACGAGCCGCCCAGCGCCACGCTCGGGGCGCCGGGGATCGAGATACCGGTGCTGGCGGTGGGGGCTGCCGCGGGGCGGTCGCTGGGGCCGCGCGCGGAGCTGGAGGTGGACGCCGTGTCCGAGCGCCGTGACACGGTCAACGTGATCGCCGAGACGGCCGCGGGCCGCGGTGAGCGGGTGGTGATGGCGGGCGGCCACCTCGACTCGGTGCCGTCCGGGCCGGGGATCAACGACAACGGCAGCGGCACCGCGGCGCTCCTGGAGCTGGCGGACGCGCTGGGCGGCCGTGCCCCGGGCGCCCGGATCAGGCTCGCGTTCTGGGGGGCGGAGGAGCTGGGCCTGATCGGCTCACGGCGCTACGTGCGCGGGCTGGCGCCGGACGAGCGCGAGCGCATAGCGGCGTACCTCAACCTGGACATGGTGGGATCGCCGCGGCCGGCTCGCGGCGTGTACTCGGACGCCGACCCTGAGATCGAGCGGATGCTCCGCCGCCTGGTGGGCCCGCGGGCGGAGGAGGAGAACGCCGGAGGCAACTCCGACCACGCCCCGTTCGAGCGCGCGGGCGTGCCGGTCGGGGGGCTGTTCACCGGAGCCGGCCGCCCGCACGACCCCTGCTACCACCGCGCCTGCGACGACATCGACAACGCGAACCTTCCGGTCCTGGTGGAGATGAGCCGGGCCGCGGGGGAGGCCGTCGAGCGGCTGTCGGCTCGGGGCTAGCCGGGCGATACCGTGGGCCCGGTGCGAATAGCGACCTGGAACGTCAACTCGGTCAAGCAGCGCGTGCCGCGGCTGCTGCCCTGGCTGGACGAGCGGCGGCCGGACGTGGTCTGCCTGCAGGAGACCAAGCTGGCGGACGATGCCTTCCTCGAGCTGCTCGGCGACGAGCTCCACGGCCGCGGGTACGAGGTCGCGGCCCACGGCGAGGCCACGTGGAACGGGGTGGCGATCCTCTCGCGCGTGGGACTGGACGAGGTGGAGGCGGGACTCGCCGAGGCGCCGGGCTTCCCGCATCCCGAGTCGCGCGCGGTCTCCGCGACGTGCGACGGCATCCGGGTGGTGTCGGTGTACGTGCCGAACGGGCGGGTGCCGGACTCCGAGCACTACCAGTACAAGCTCGCCTGGCTCGCCTCGCTCCGGGAGGTGGTGGCCGCCGGCCCGGAGGCCACTGTCGTGTGCGGCGACATGAACATCGCGCCGACCGACGACGACGTCTTCGATCCCGACGCCTACATCGGACAGACCCACGTCACGCCGCCCGAGCGGACCGCCCTGGCGGAGCTGCAGGAGCTCGGCCTGCGCGACGTGGTGCGAGATCGCTGGCCGAACGAGCGGGTGTTCACCTATTGGGACTACCGGGCGGGCATGTTCCACCAGGACCTCGGGATGCGGATCGACCTGATCCTGGCCAGCGCGCCGGTGGCCGGCCGGGTCCGGGCGGCGTGGGTGGACCGGCAGGCCCGAAAGGGCAGCGGGCCGAGCGACCACGCGCCGGTGATCGCCGACCTGGACGAGGCTCCCGACGGGGACATCGGGCCGGTCGTGCCGCCGCCCTCGAGGCCGGTGACCAGGCGCGGCGCGAAGAAGCTGCCGCAGGCGCCGTAGTAGTCAGTCGCGCGGGCGGTCCCGGTCGCGCGAGGGCTGGACGCGCTTCGGCTCCCCGGGCATCTTCGGGTAGTCGGGCGGGTAGGGCATGTCGCCGTCCTCGTCCCGCTCGTACATGTCGAGCAGCGGCTGGAGCGAGTGCGCGGCGTCGTCGATCGCGGCGTGCCGGTCGCCGACCTCGGCGAAGCGGGCGGGCATCGTCTCGACGGTGAAGTCCTCGGGCTGGACCTCGGCGAGCTCGTCCCACGTGACCGGCGCCGAGACCGGCGCACCAGGCTTCGGCCGGACGCTGTAGGCCGAGGCGATGGTGCGGTCGCGGGCGTTCTGGTTGTAGTCGACGAAGATGCGCTCGCCGCGCTCCTCCTTCCACCACTTCGTCGTCACCTGGCCCGGCAGGCGGCGCTCCAGCTCGCGCCCGAAGGCGATCGCGGCGTGGCGGACGTCCGTGAAGGTCCAGTTGCGCTCAATCCGGACGTATATGTGCACGCCCCGGCCTCCCGACGTCTTCGGGAAGCCGGCGTAGCCGAGCTCGCCCAGGAGGACGCGCGCCTCCCCGGCCACGCGCACCGCGTCGTCGAAGTCCGTGCCCGGCTGCGGGTCGAGGTCGAGGCGCAGCTCGTCGGGGTGGTCGACGTCGTCGCTTCGGACCGGCCACGGATGGAACGTGATCGTGCCCATCTGGGCACACCAGCCGACCACGGCGATCTCCGTCGGACAGATCTCGTCCGCGTGACGTCCCGACGGGAACTGGATCCGCGCGGTCTGCACGTAGTCCGGCGCTCCCTTCGGGATCCGCTTCTGGAAGAAGGCGTCGCCGCCGCCCTTCTCGCGCGTGGACACGACGATGCCCGGGTGCACGCCCTTCGGCCATCGCTCGAGCGTGGTCGGCCGCCGGGCGAGCGCGCGCATGATGCCGTCCTCGACGGCGAGGTAGTACTTGACGACGTCGAGCTTGGTGACCGCGCCCGAGCGCTCGGTCTCCGGGAAGATCACCCGATCGGGGCTGGACACCCGCAGGTCGCGCCCGCCGGCCTCGACGATCGTGGCGTCGGAAGCTCGCGCCATCAGGCGAAGTAGAAGACCAGCCCGAGCACCGCGTACAGCGCCAGCAGCTGCACGCCCTCGAACCAGTTCGATTCGCCCTCCTGGGTCACCAGGTTCGCGATCAGCACCGCGAACAGCAGCGCTCCCAGCTCGTACCCGTTGAACACGAGCGCCATCGGGTCGGGGCCCACCACGAACGACGCCAGCACCAGCATGGGCGCCACGAACAGGGCGATCTGCGCGCTCGAGCCGATCGCGATGTTCACGGCCAGGTCCATCTTGTCCTTCGCCGCCACCAGCACCGCCACCCAGTGCTCGGCCGCGTTGCCGACGATCGCCACCACGAACACCCCGACGAAGAACTCGGACAGCCCGATCTCCGACGACGCCTCGCTGATCGACCCCACGAGGATCTCCGACATCACGCCCACTGCCACGGCCGAGAGCGCCAGGAAGATCGCCGCCCGCCGCACCGGCCAGTGATGCGTCTCCTCGTCTTCCTCCTCCTCGCCGAACGGGTTGAAGACGGCGCGGTGCGTCTTCAGCGAGAACCACAGCCCGGCGGCGTAGGAGACGAGCAAGACGAGGGCCACCCCGAGCGACAGCTTCTCGAGGTCCGAGCCGAAGTCCACGCGCTCGTCGCCAACCCCGGGCAGCGATCCGCCGTGGATCGAGCTGGAAGATCGCAGGGAAGATCAGCGCCGCCAGTGCCAGGAACAGCATCCCCGACTGAGCGGTGGCCGCCGTGTGGCTGAAGGTCTGCTTCTCCCGGTTCCAGCCCCCCACGACCATCGCGGCCCCCATCACCAGCAGGATGTTGCCGATGATCGATCCGACGATCGACGCCTTCACAACCTCCTGGAGCCCTTCGAGCAACGCGAAGAAGGCGATGATCAGCTCGGGCGCGTTGCCGAACGTCACGTTCAGGAGGCCGCCGATCCCGGGGCCGGACTTGGCCGCTATCGCCTCCGTCGCCTCACCCATGACGGCGGCGCACGGGATCACCCCGAGCGCCGCCGCGCCGAACACGAGCACTGGCCCGGCGTGCACAAGCTCGAGCACGATCGCGACCGGGATGAAGACCCCGAGGAAGTGGACCGGGCGCATCGCGGCGGAAGAGTATGCACTCCGCGCGCACTCGGCCGAGCCGAGTGCTTGCGGCAGGGGTTAGTCTCGACTACCGCGACAAGGTGCGCGAGCCGCGCGGGAACCTGGACGAGACCGGCACGCCCAGCGGGGCGCCGGCGGGAACTACTCCTCCGGGGTGAAGCCCGCCTGCTCCGGGTCCGGCTCGGGCTCGACTTCCTCGTCGTCGGCGCTCGCGGCCGCCCGTGAGCGGCCGTCGCCGCCGTGGTAGGTCGCCTGGAAGGTCTCCAGCAACTCGTCGCGCTGCGACTCGTCGACCGGCACCTCGTCGGCGATCAGCACCCAGTCCGCTCCCTCGAACTCCTCGAGGTTGAAGATCTCCCCGTCGATCGAGGGCGAGTCGTCCACGATCACGAGGATCTCGGTCTGCGGGTTCAGGTAGCAGCCCGGACGAACCAGGAGGTCGTCCAGCTCGAATCGGCGATCGTCTGCCATCGAGCTCAGCCTATACCCGAAAGAACGCCCGCGTCACCCGCCCAGCGCACGCAGCTGGCGCTCCACCTCGGCCTCCACGTCGAGCGGCTCCTTGCCCTGGCGCAGCCGCCGCTCGTTGCGCGCGATCACGAGCTGGCGGACCTCCTCCCGGAGCTCGGGATCGTCGCCGGGCGCCGGCCGCATCAGCTCGGCGAGCTCGGCCTCCACGTCGAGCGGCGCCTCGCCCCGGGCCGCGCGCCGGGCGGCCTTCGCCTCCAGCATCTGGCGGATCTCCTCGCGCGCCTCGGCGCTGTCGGGCGCTGCCGCCGCCGTCTCGCGCCGCATCACCAGGTCGCTGTCGCCGATGCTCCCGTACGCCCGCCCGCTGCCCCAGTAGGACACGGCGGCCAGCAGCACCGCGACCACGGCGACGACGATGATGACCGTGCCGAACTCCACGCGCCTCATAGTCTGACGGCCATGTGGCGCAGGCTTCGCCGCCGCACGCTGGCCCCGAGCAGGCCCGCGGTCCATCCGGACCAGGTCGGACTGCTCGTTTTCACGCTGCTGGCCCTGGCCGTCGGAATTTACGCCGTCGCGCGATGGCTGTTGTAAGCTTGATTGACTGACGAATCAATCAAGGAGCCCGCAGCAGTGGTTGACTTCAGCCTGACCGACGAGCAGAAGGACATTCGCCAGCTCGCCCACGACTTCGCCGAGAAGGAGATCCGGCCGAAGGCATGGGACTACGACCGGGACGGCACCTTCCCCACGGAGATCGTCGAGAAGGCGTGGGAGCTGGGCTTGATGAACTCCCACATCCCCGAGGAGTACGGCGGTCCAGGGCTCGACTACCTGACCGGGTGCCTGATCGAGGAGGAGCTCGGCTGGGGCTGCTCGGGCATCGGCACCTCGCTGATGTGCAACGGCCTCGCGGCGGCGCCCGTGGGGCTCGGCGGCTCGGAGGAGATCAAGAGGCAGTACCTCGGCATGCTCAGCGAGGAGCCCAAGCTCGCCTCGTTCTGCCTGACCGAGCCGGACGCCGGCTCCGACGTCTCCGCGATGCGCACGACCGCCGTCCGGAAGGGCGACAAGTACGTCATCAACGGCACCAAGTGCTTCATCACGAACGGCTCCCACGCCTCCTGGTACACGGTCTACGCCAAGACCGACAAGGAGGCCGGCCACCGCGGCATCTCTGCCTTCGTGGTCCCGCGCGACGCGGGCGGCGTGACGGTCGACAAGAAGGAGGACAAGCTCGGCCAGCGCGCCTCCGACACCGCGATGATCTCCTTCAACGACGTCGAGATCCCCGCGGGCAACCTCCTCGGCGAGGAGAACAAGGGCTTCAAGCTCGCGATGATGACGCTCGACCGCACCCGTCCCGGCGTGTCGGCGATGGCGGTGGGCATCGCCCAGGCGGCGTTCGAGTACGCCCGTGACTACTCGAAGGAGCGCGTGCAGTTCGGCGTGCCGATCGCCATGCACCAGGCGATCCAGTTCATGATCGCCGACATGGCGACCAAGGTCGAGGCGGCCCGGCTCCTCACTTGGAAGTCGGGCGCCCTGCTCGACCGCGGCGAGCGCAACACGCTCGCCTCGTCGCACGCCAAGCGCTTCGCCGCGGACGCCGCCATGGAGATCACGGTCGACGCCGTGCAGGTCTACGGCGGCTACGGCTTCATCAAGGAGTACCCGGTCGAGAAGCTGATGCGGGACGCCAAGATCATGCAACTCTACGAGGGCACGTCGCAGATCCAGCGCCTCGTGATCGCCCGCGAGGTCCTGATGCCCCGCCGGGCCGAGGAGCCCGCCACCGCGGCAGCCTGACAGCATTGGCTGCGTGACCCCTTCGAAGAGGGAGCGCAGCCGCAAGGCGGTCCGGGAGGCGGTGGCGCAGGCCGGCGACGCGCCGGCCCGGCGGCCGCAGGATCCCTTCACCGGAGGCCTCCGCCGGCGCGAGGTGCTGCCCTTGCTCGTCCTGCACCTGATCGCCAAGGGCCCGAGCTACGGAAACCAGCTGATGGAGCGGATTGGGGAGATGACCGCGGGCGTGCTGTCCGTCAACCCGAACACCATGTACCCGCTGCTGCGCCAGCTCGAGGAGCGCGGGCTGATCCAGGGGGAGTGGGAGCACCCCGAGCGGCGTACACGGCGCTACTACTCGCTGACCGACGACGGCCGGGCGGACTACGAGCGGCTGGTCGGGGAGGTACGACCGTTCCTCGACTCCATGAAGTCGTCGATCGACGAGATCGTCCGCGAGGTGTACGGCAGTTGAGGACCGCTCGCGCGCAGGCCGACCTCGTGCTGACACCGGAGGCCGCGTTGAGGCTCTGGAGCGACCCCGATCGCTGGTCGACGTTCGTGGAGGGCTTTGCCCGCACGCTCGAGCGCAGCCCCGAGTGGCCCGCGGCCGGCGCGCGGATGGTCTGGGAGTCCACGCCCTCCGGCCGCGGCCGGGTGACGGAGAAGGTCGTGGAAGCGCCCGGGCCCGACCGTTTCGCGACCGAGGTGTTCGAGGAGCGCCTCCACGGCACCCAGACGTTCCGGGTCGTCGAGAGCGAGGGCGGCTCGCGGGCCGAGCTCGTCCTCGAGTACCGGCTCACCAAGTACGGCCCCCTGTCCGCGGTCGCCGACGCCATCTTCATCCGCCGCGCGATACGGGACTCCCTGCGCCGCACCCTGTCCCGCTTCGCGGTGGAGGCGGAGGAGGAGGCGGGCCTCCGCTAGGGTCCGCTGCCGCCATCGAGGAGGGTTCAGCTTGTTCGTGTTCAAAGCCGCCGTCGTGGGGGCCGGGACCATGGGCGGCGAGATCGCCCAGGTCATCGCCTCCGCCGGCATCCCGGTCGTCCTGAAGGACGTGAAGCAGGAGTTCGTCGACCAGGGCCTCGAGAAGGCCCGCCAGGTCACGCAGGGTCAGCTCGCCGCGCTGGTCGGAAAGCAGAAGATCACCCAGGAGGACGCCGACCGCCAGCTCGAGGAGATCGCGGGCCGCATCACCGCCACCGTCGACTACGAGGGCTTCGGCGACGTCGACTTCGTGATCGAGGCCGTGCCGGAGCGCATGGAGATCAAGCAGGCGGTGTTCGCCGAGCTCGACGCGGTCACGCCCGGCCACGCGATCCTCGCGTCGAACACCTCGGCACTCTCGATCACCGAGATCGGCGAAGCCACCACGCGCCCGGACAAGGTGGTGGGCTTTCACTTCTTCGTGCCCGCGTCGATCATGCGCCTGATCGAGGTGATCGAGGGCGAGGACACCTCCGACGAGACCGTGCAGGCGGCCGCCAACTTCGCCCAGGCGATCCGGAAGTCCGCGATCCGCTGCGGCGAGGTGCCGGGCTTCGTCGTCAACCGGATCCTGATCTCGTCTGCGTCGGAGGTGTGGCGGGTGACCGAGGAGGAGGGCCTCGACCCGCAGGAGGTGGACGAGGCCTTCAAGGAGTCCGGCTCGGTGCCGATGGGCCCGTTCTTCCTGGCCGACTGGTCCGGGCTCGACACGGCGCTGCACGTGGCCGAGTACCTGCGCGACTCGTACGGCGACCGCTTCTACGTGATGGACCGGATGAAGGGGCTCGTGGAGGCCGGGCACCTCGGCCAGAAGACCGGGAGGGGCTTCTATGAGCACGGCTAGCGCGACCACGGAGGCCCTCGTCCAGCGGATGGGCCTCAAGTCCCTGGTGGAGTGCTGCCTCGTCCTCGAGGAGGGCGTGGCCTCGGCCAAGGACATCGAGATGGGGATGATGATGGGGGCCGGCATCCTGCCCGGCCCCTTCACCCGCGCCGACGAGGCCGGGCTCGACACGATCCTCGAGCAGCTCGAGCGCGCGCAGGGCGACTGGGGCGAGGCCTTCGAGCCGCCCGTCCTGCTGCGCCGCCTGGTGGCCCAGGGCCGGCTCGGCAAGAAGACCGGCCAGGGCTTCTTCCCCTACCCGCAGCCAGATTCCGGGCACCAGCCCGCGACGGTGCTCCTAGAAACGCGTGATGACATCGCCATTGCTTGGCTCAACCGGCCGCCGGCGAACCCCCTCTCGCCGCAGGCGATGCGCGACCTGATGTCCGTGTGGGACGAGGTGGAGGGCAAGGTCCGCGCGCTCGTGCTCGCGTCCTCGAACATCTTCACGTTCAGCGCCGGCGCTGACATCAAGGAGTTCACGAAGATGAGCCCGGACGCGGAGGGCGCGGACCTGCTGCAGTCGGGGCACCGCTTCATGCGGGCCATGGAGTCCTCCTCCACGGTCACGATCGCCGCGGTCAACTCGATCGCCTTCGGCGGCGGCTGCGAGCTGGCGATGGCCTGCGACTTCCGCATCGCGGCCGAGTCGGCCACCTTCGGCCAGCCCGAGATCAACCTGGGGATCATCCCCGGCTTCGGCGGCACCCAGCGGCTGCCGCGGCTGGTGGGCGAGGCCAAGGCGCTCGAGATGAACCTCACCGGCGACCCGATCGACGCCTACGAGGCACACCGGGTCGGGCTCGCGCACCAGGTGGTGCCCGACCACGAGCTGTTCGACTCGGCGCTTCGGTGGGCGCGCAAGCTGGCCGGCCAGGCGCCGATCGCGATCGAGGAGATCAAGAAGCGCTCGCACCGGCCGGACCTCGACGAGGGGCTCGCGAACGAGGCCGAGGGCTTCGCGCGGGCGTTCGGCTCGGAGGACGCGCAGGAGGGGATCTCCGCGTTCCTCACGAAGCGGAAGCCCTCGTTCGAGGGCCGATGACCGTCACCACCCAAGCGGAGCGCCTGGCCGAGCTGCTGCGCGACTCGAAGCGCGCCGTAGTCCTGACCGGAGCGGGTGTCTCGGTGCCCTCGGGGATCCCCGACTTCCGCAGCCCCGGCTCGGGGCTGTGGGAGAAAGTCGACCCGATGGAGGTGGCGCACATCGACGCCTGGCGGCGCGACCCGGACCGCTTCTGGAGCTTCTACCGCGACCGCTTTGCCTCCCTTGTCCACAAGGAGCCCAACGAGGCGCACTTCGCGTTGGCAGAGCTCGAGCGCCGAGGGCTGGTGAGGGGTGTGATCACCCAGAACGTGGACCGGCTCCACCGAAGGGCGGGCAGCGAGCGGGTGATCGAGGTGCACGGCTCGATCGAGTACAGCGTCTGCATGGAGTGCCGGGGCAAGGTGTCGCTGGAGCGGGTCCTCGCGAGCGAGGGCACTCCGGAGTGCCCCGCCTGCGTGACGCCGCTCAAGCCCGATGTCGTGCTGTTCGGCGAGATGCTGCCCGAGCTCGCGATGTCCGAGGCGCAGGCGCTGGCGCTCGAAGCCGACCTGATGGTGTGCGTCGGCTCGTCGCTCGAGGTCTACCCGGTGGCGGGCCTGCCGGCGATGACGCGCGGCGGGGGCGGGCGGATCGCGCTCGTCACGCAGGGCCCGACTGCCTACGACACGGACGCCGAGGTGAAGCTGGACGGCGACGTGGTCGATGAGCTGCGGGCGGTGCTCGCGGCCCTGTGAATAGGGTCCTCGCCGCGGTGGCCGTCGCGCTGCTCGCGGCGTTCGCCGCCGTCGGGATCCTGACCGGGGAGGACGAGGCGGCGGAGCGGGCGGCGCCGTCGCAGGGCGCCTCGCCGGAGCAGGTGACGCGGCGCGTGGAGGAGGTCGCGCGCGGCGTGGAGCGGGTGCGCGAGCTGGACTTCGAGCGGCTGCCGCGCGTGCGCCTGGTCAGCCCCGAGGAGGCGAGCCGGGCGAGCGTCGGCGAGCTCGACCACTACGTGTCGCTTCGGCGCCAGCGGATCGAGGAGCGCCTCCTGCGGATGCTCGGCCTGCTGCCGGCGGACGCCCGGCTGCGCGAGCTGGTCGGCGAGGCGCTGTCCGAGGAGGTGGCCGGCTACTACATCCCGCGCACCGGCACGCTGGCGCTCGTGAGCGGCGCGATCGGGGGCTTTCTCGCCGAGGTGACGCTGGCGCACGAGCTCACGCACGCGCTGGAGGACCAGCGCTTCGGGATCGAGCCGCACGGCGCGAGCGGCTTCCTGCGTGACCGGGCGGTGGCCGGCGCGGCGCTCCGCGAGGGCTCGGCCACGCTGGCGATGGTGGACTACCTCGCGCTCACCCAGGGTGGGGGGCGGGAGCTGCCGGCGGACGTGCGCCGCCAGGTGCTGGAGCAGCTGGAGGATGTGGCACTGCCCGCCTCGAGCGGCCTGCCGCGCTACGTGCGCGAGGGGCTCCTGTTCCCGTACGTGGCCGGGGCCGCTTTCGTGAACCGGATCCAGGGCCGGGGCGGCTGGGCGGCGGTGGACCGGGCGTTCGGCGCGGATGCCCCGGTGTCGAGCGAGCAGGTCATGCACCCGCGCAAGTACGAGGCCGGCGAGCGGCCCGCCCGGGTCGCGCTGCGCGGCCACCGGGCCGAGCTGCCCGGCGGCGCCCGCCTGATCGCCCGCGGCGACCTCGGCGAGTTCGACACCGCGCAGTTCCTCCAGGAGGCGAACGGCCGCGGACGCTCCGAGGAGGCGGCTGCGGGGTGGGGCGGGAGCACGTTCGAGCTCTGGCGGCTGCCGGGCGGCGGCGACCTGCTCGTCATGGCCTGGGCCTGGGACACGCCGCGGGACGCGGCGGAGTTCGCCGCGGCCGCGCGGCGAACGGTCAGGCGGCTCGATGGCGCGGGCGCCGTGAACGACAGCAATGAGGGGGTGGCGGTGGTGCTGGCGCCGGAGGCGTCCCTGGCCCGCCGGGTGGCGCGGCGGACCTTGAACTGAGGGGGGTGGGTAATCCCAGTACCGCATACGAGCATTGGGATTACCCACCCCCCTCCCAACCGCGCAGCCGGTGCCGCCGCAGGGCCGCCTCCATCGCTTCGACCGCCTCCTCGATGCTCGCCGTTTCAGCCGCGTCGAGATCTCCGCGCAGGGCCGCGTTGGCCGCCTCGGCGACGGAACCCCGCAACTCGCCCAGAGCCCCCTCCCGAGGCAACTCCACCAGAAGCGCCTCCAGCGCCACGCGCGCCTGCAGCGCGGCCTCGCGCGGGCGCTCCGCAGCCAGGTCGGCGCGGGCGCGCAGCACCAGCTCCTCGCCCGCCAGCGCCCGCTCGCGCGCGCCGACCAAGGCGGCGAAGCGCTCCTCGGGCGCCTCCATCGACCGCTTCACCCGCCGCGCCGCCGCCCGAGGCAGTTCCAGTGCCTCGCCGAAGCGGCCCTCGGCCACCGCCTCGCCGCGGCCGTATCCGATCCGGGCCACCAGCGCCCGCTCGGCTGAGAGCTCGGACAGCCAGGGGTCGGCCGTGGCGGCCCGAAAGGCGCGCAGGGCGCGGTTCAAGACGCGCAGCGCCCGCTCGAGCTCCTCCGTCGTTGCCGAGTCGTTCCCTCGCACCGTCGCGAGCCATGCGCCCGCCTCCTCGCGCGAGCCGAAGGGCTCCGGGCGCACGACCGAGGCCCGTGAGGTCGGCACCGGCTCCGGTTCCGCCTCGTCGACCGCGCGGCCGCGCCGCCCGCGGAGGCGGCGCCGCTCCGGGGCGCCGAGAGTGCTCAGCACCAGGACCGCGTCGAGCGGCCTGTCCGGGCTCGAGCGCACCAGGTAGCTCCCGTCGGGCGGTCCCAACAGGAAGCCGAACTCGAGTTGGACGAAGCCGAAGGGGGCGGGTGCGTCCGGCGTGGCCTATTCGCCCAGGTGGGCGTCGCTGGCGCGCCCTTCGTCGACGGGCAGCGCGAACTTGGACGGCGCCGTCGGCACGACCGGGTTCTCGATCTCGCTCAGGCGCGTGAGCAGGTCGTCCCACTGGCCGGGGTTCAGGACGGCCAACGCCTGCCTGCCGAGCTTCCGGTTGGCGCCGAACATCGGCTGGAAGCCGACATGGATGTGGTCGGCGTGGTCGGCCATCGCGAAGGTGGCGCCGCCGATCTCGAACAGCGAGATGATCTGGGCGGGGGCCACCGTGCCCTGCAGCTGCATCAGCCGCCGGACCGTCTGCTCGGTGATCCCGCCCGCCTCCTGGTGGCCGAGGATCGGCATGCCGTTGATCTTGGCGATGTCCACGGCGTTGCCCGAGGAGTGGTGGGAGACGTTGCCGGAGCTCGTGTAGTAGCCGTGGCCGCACTTGAGGCTCGTGACCGAGGGCCGCAGGCCCGACTCGGCCAGGAAGGCCAGCGTGGCCAGCACGCGCCGGTCGATCTGGCCGGAGCGGACGTCGTCGCGGCCGCAGTCGTAGATCTCGATGCGCTCGTCGGCCAGCACGCGCCGCTCGAGCTGCGGCTTGGGCAGCAGCATGACCTGCCCGATCGACATGCCGGGCACGTCGTCGCCGTGCAGCGCGTTGCGGCCGGAGGCGCGGTAGATGGCGGTGGCCTCCAGCAGCTTCCAGCCGTCGAGGATCGGCTTCGGGTCGATCTTGGGCGCGCCGCGGCCGGCCGGGCGGATCGAGAAGTCCAGGTGCGCCGCCCTGCCGGGCAGGGTGCGGCCGACGCGGCCGATGATCGTGCCGCCGATCACGCGCGACCCTTCCTTCAGGCGGCGCAGCGTGACCTTGCTCGGGTCGAGCCCGAAGGGACGCGAGAAGTAGTTCTTGGTAGACCTCGTAGCTGCCGTCGCGGCGCGCCCTTCGGTCGAGCAGCTGCTCGAGGCCGCCGGCCTGGCGCGCACCCTCCATCGACGGGTGGGCAAACAGGCGCTGCTTGACCGGGGCGCTGGCCTGCGGCGCGTCGTGTGACTCGGGCGCCGCGCCGCGGTACGCTCCGGCTCGCGATCGGAGTCGTCGAGTCTGGCGGCCCGCAGAGGCCGGCGCGCCCGGCAGCGGATCGTCGCCGTTGGCCTTCACCGCGCGCGCGGAGCGCTTCGCGTCGTAGGCGCCCTCGCGCGGCACCGGGAAGACACGCGCCACCGACCCCAGCTGCGAGTAGGTGTAGCGGTTGCCGTACACGTCCTGCAGCACGACGTAGCGCCCCAGCTCGCTGTTGCGGCCGATCTTCTTGATCTCGCCGTCGTTGACCGCGATGACCGGGGCGTCGGCCTTGGCGAAGATGTCGACCGAGCGGCGCTCGTCCGAGGACTCCACCACGTTGGCGGCGTTCTGGCCCTGCTGCACCCGCTTGAGCAGCTGCTGCTCGGCCAGGTCGTCGGCGTAGCGGGCTCGGGCGTAGACGGGGAAGCGGCCTTCGGTCAGCCCGGTCAGCGAGCCGATCAGGTCGGCCGGCACGCCGGCGATCAGCCTGGCCCTAAGCAGCACCGAGTCGACGTACCAGTCGGCGTGGTTGTAGGCCCAGATCGCCGCCCTGACGTCGTTCTCGTAGTTGGCCGCCTTCAGATAGCGCGCCGCGGCGAAGATCGCGTCGACCGGGTTGTAGGGATCCTTGCGGCCGTCCTTGTTCGCATCGGTGCCGTAGGCGGCCCAGGTCGACGGCATGAACTGCATCCAGCCCACCGCCCCCGCGCTCGACACGTTCAGGTTGCGCCCGTAATCGGTCTCGATCTCGTTGACCGCCGCCAGGATCTCCCAGCGGATGCCGTACTCGATCCCCGCCGCCTGATAGATCGGCAACAGAAACGGCGGCACCCTGAACTTGCGAATGATGAAATTCGGCACCCCCGACGCCGACGACGGACCCGGCAACGCATCGATGAACCCGGGGTTGGCGGGCGTCGGCGTGCCATCGGAATTGCGCAGCTCGGCCCGGCCGTCGCGATCGCGCCCGTCGTCCCGGTCGCGGCGAGGCTTCTTCCTGCCTCTCTCACCCTCATCCTCAACTGGAGCCTCAACCTCACCGCTGATCTTGCGGATCTTGTCCCGCTTCTTCTTGATCGCCTCGCCGCTGTCGGTCAGCTCCTGCGGTGTGCCGCCGCCGGAGCTGGGCGGATCGGGCTCGGGGGTGGGGGCCGGAGCGGGCTTGGTCGGCTCGGGCTTCGGGGCCGGCTTCGGAGCCGGGGGCGTCGGGGTGGTGGGAGGGGCGGGCGTCGGGGTGGTGGGAGGGGCGGGCGTCGTGGGAGCGGGGGGCGGCTCGACCGGCGTGCCGGGGAGCTGGATGTCGTCGAGCGTGCTGCCGGGCGGGACGTCGACCGTCACCTGAACGATCTCGCCGCTGGGGAGCTGCACGGGGACGGTCTGCGTCTGAGCGGCCGCCGGGAACGTGAAGCCGGTGAAGGCGGCTGCGACGAGGCAGCCTGTCGCGAGCAGGATCGTGAGCAACCGCGTCTTCATCCGTGCCGTTCCAAGTCCTCCCTTGGGGCCCCTGGAGGGGCTCCCCGCGTGCGGCCGCGAGCTATCGATCACCCCGACCGCACGACCAACGCTACTGGAGGGCTTTTCAGTGTGCAACGGGGATCCGTGTCGTGGTAGGCCAGGAGATGGTTCGCACGCCGCGAACGGGGCGGATGTGCGGCATCACGTCCATATATCGACCGGCCCCGCCCATTGTTGAATTTCTCACCCCTGCGCCTCGGCGTCCCGAGCACGCACTCCCGCATGCCAGGTGTCGCGATTGTTCCGGTTCGCACGCGTTTGAAACGTGGGTAAAGCTCAAGTGTAGAGTCAGCTTCGGTTCCGCCAGGCCTCCGGGGACCGGCCGGCGGCCGCTCAGCGGCATCGATCGGCTACCCTCCGCCGCGATGGCCGCTCCGGAGCAGGACGAGAGCTTCGTCGAGAAGCTCTCCCGGCATGGCGAGGAGGCCCTCGGCAGGGTGGCCGAGGAGCTGATCGCGAACCCCGTCGTGAACGGGGCGGTGGCCCGTGCGTTCGAGGCGCGCGAGAAGGCGCTGCAGGCCCAGGATGCCGCGATGGGGGCGCTCAACCTGCCCTCGGCGGCGGACATCGAGCGGGTGACGCGGCGGCTGCGGTCGCTCTCCCAGCGGCTGGAGGGGATCGAGGACGCGATCGACCGCCTCGAGGAGCGGGTGGCCGCGGTGGGCGCCGGGCCCGACCGCATCGTCGCCATCGAGACCCGCCTCGAGGAGATCGCGCGTGACGTGGCCCGCCTCCGCGAGGCCGTGGCGCCGAGCGGCGATCCGATGCCGCGTGCGCAGGAGCGCCTGACGGTCACCGAGGCGTAGCCCCGCCCGAAACGCACTCCGTCAGCGCAGCTCCACCGCGGCATACCCCACCTCCCCGATCCGCAAGCCGATCGCCTCGAGCTGCTCGGAATCTGCCCGCACCGGGCCATCCGGGCCCACCAGGTCCGACACCCCGAGCACACACGCCGCCTCCACGCCGTGGCGGGCGGCCACCAGCAGGATGGTCGCGGCCTCCATCTCCACGGCCACGGCGCCGCGCGCGATCCACTCGCCGGGCTGATCCTCGCGCGGGTCGTAGAAGAGATCGCTGCTCACGACGGTCCCGGGCATGGCGCCCGCGCGCGACTAGCCGCTCGAGCAGACCGGGGTCGGGAGCGATCGAGCCGTTCGCGCCGAGCGCCGCGCTGGCCCCGTCCGCGGGGAGCACCGACTCGGCCGCGACGAGGTCGCCGAGGGCCAGCCCGCCGGCCAGCGCGCCACAGGTCCCGATGCGCACCAGGCGGCGGGCGCCGAGCGCGATCAGCTCCTCGGCCACGATCGCCGCGCTCGGGCCGCCCATGCCGGTGGCCTGGATAGTCAGCAGCTCGCCGTCGCGCGCAAGGCCGGTGTAGCCCCACAGCCCACGGGTGTGGTTGAACATCTTCGGAGCGTCGAGCAGGTGCTGTGCCACGGCCAGCGCGCGATGGGGATCACCGGGCAGCAGCACGCGCTCGGCGAGGGCCGCGGTGGGCCTCAGATGGAGTGCGCGGGGCTGATGCTTGAGCGGCACCTGGCGGCGAACAGTAGTGGGCGCTCACGAGCCCGGGACCGCGTGTTTGCGAAAGCCGTGTGGAAGACTCCGGCTGCGATGGCGAAGCGCCCCTCCACACCCGGTGACCTGCGGGACGCCGTCGAGCGGACGGTCCAGGCGACGCTCGGCTCGGCCGAGCGCCAGCGCGAGCGCACCCAGGGCGCGCTCGACGACCTCGCCGGCACCGTGGACAACCTGCGCCGCGGCGCCGAGGCGGGCCTCGCGCGCGGCAGGCGCGTGATCGAGGACCGCAGGCCGGCGACGTCCGAGGACATCCGCGAGCTGAAGGCGGAGATCCGCCGGATCGGCCGCCGGCTCGACGCGATCGAGAACCGGTTGCCGGCCAAGCGCTCCACCTCCGGCGGCGCCAAGCGCTCCACCTCCGGCGGCGCCAAGCGCTCGTCGTAGTGCCCGGTCGCCGGGTTCTCATCACCGGGGTCGGGAGCTACCTGGGCGGGCTGCTCGCGGCCAGGCTCGAATGCGATCCCGGGGTGGAGGCCGTGGTGGGGATCGACACGCGGCGGCCCAAGGCCGCGCTCGAGCGCACCGAGCTTCACGAGGCCGACATCCGCGACCCGGAGATCGCCCGCCTGATCAAGGCGGCGGCTCCCCGACACGGTGGTCCACAACAAGATCGTCCGCCAGCCGGGACCGGGGATGTCCTCCCGGGCGATGCACGACATCAACGTGATCGGCTCGCTCCAGCTGCTGGGCGCGTGCGAGCGGGTGTCCACGGTCGAGTCGATCGTCATCCGCGGCTCCGCCGGCATCTATGGCGCCGAGCCACACGCGCCCCAGTTCCTGGGGGAGGAGATGACCCGCCTGTTCCCCTTGCGCTCCCGCTTCCAGCGCGACGTCGCCGAGATCGAGAACTACTTCGAGACGTTCTCGCGCCGCCGGCCGCAGGTGGTCTGCACGATGCTGCGCTACCAGCCCGCGATCGGCCCGTCGCTCGACACGCAGATCACCCGCTACCTCTCCCAGCCCGCCTGCCCCACCCACCTCGGCTTCGACCCGCGTATCCAGCTGGTGCACGAGCACGACGCGCTCGAGGCGCTTCTGGCCGCGATCCGGAACCCGGTGCGGGGCGCCGTGAACGTCGCGGGACTCGGCACCATCGGCCTGATCCGCATGATCCGCCTGGCCGGGCGTCCGCCCCTCCCGGTCGCCGGTCCCCTGTTCGGGCCGGTCACCCAGGCCGCGCGGCGCCTCGGGATGAGCGCCTACTCGGAGGACTTCCGGCGCCTCCTCCGCTACGGGCGGGCGGTGGACATCCGGCGACTGGAGGAGGAGGTCGGGTACGAGCCCCGGTACTCCACGGTGGCCGCGGTGGAGGACTGGGTCGCGCGCCGGGGCGAGGCGAGGGCCGCGTGAGCGAGCCCGCCGGTCTCGAGGCCGCGCTCGCCTTCATGCGCCGCCTGCGCGAGGGCCTCGACGCCGGTCTCGAGCTCCCGGACGCCGTGACGCGCGGGGCGGTCGCGCTGCCGCGCGACGCCCGCCAGACCGTGCAGCGGGCGATGCGCCGGCTGGAGGGCGACTACCCCGAGGACGAGTGGGGCTTCGACGAGGGCTTCGCCGAGCTGGTGGAGCCGTTGTTCGGCTTCCTCTACGACCGCTGGTGGCGCGTGAAGGTGAGCGGCGTGCACAACGTCCCCGCTCACGGTGGCGCCATCCTGGCCGCCAACCACGCGGGCATCCTGCCCTGGGACGCCACGATGATCTCCGTCGCGCTGCTGCGCGAGCATCCGCTGCCGCGACACCCGCGCTTCCTGGTGCTGAACTGGGCGTTCGACCTGCCCTGGGTGTCGGTCTTCATGCGCAAGGTGGGCGGGGTGGTGGCGTCGCCCTACAACGCGCTGCGGCTGCTCGAGCACGATCAGCTCGTCGCGGTTTTCCCAGAGGGCGTGAAGGGCACGGGCAAGCCCTACTCCGAGCGCTACCGGCTCCAGCGCTTCGGGCGCGGTGGCTTCGTGGAGATCGCCCTGCGGGCCGGGGCCCCGATCGTGCCCGTGGCGGTGGTGGGGAGCGAGGAGATCTACCCCAAGCTGGCCGACGTGCCGTCGCTCGCGCGGATGATCCGCGCCCCGTTCTTCCCGGTCACCCCCACCTTCCCGTGGCTCGGCCCGCTGGGCCTGATCCCGCTCCCATCGCGCTGGCGGATCGAGTTCTGCGAGCCGATCGAGACCGCGCACATGGGCCCCGAGGCCGCGAGCGATCGCGCCGCCGTGCTCGAGCTGACCGAGCGCGTGCGGGACACGGTCCAGCAGGCGCTGTACGCGAACCTGGTTCGCCGCGGCCCGGCGTTCGTCTGAGGGTCGGCCTCCAGTCCGAAATTCCCACTCGTGAACCCGGCCCGGGGTGCCGATACGTACGTGCGTGTACAGGTTCCACGAGCGGTTGACGCGTGCCGTAACGGCGCTACCTTCGATGGTGATGCGCCGCACGCGCGTCCTGTTCTGGTCACTGCTCGCCGTGACGCTCATGTCCGGGACGGCCGTGGCCGCCCCGGATGACCCCTTCGTGGTCTACACGGCCAACAGCTTCGCGACGGGCGCGGTGATACTCCGTACGGACCCGGCCTCGGGATCCCTCGTCGAGATCTCCCGCAACGGCCCGCAGGGGACGCTCTTCCAGCGCCCCTACGACCTCGCCGTGGAGTCCGACGGCAACCTCGTGGTGGCCGACCTCGGCGAGCCGAACCGCAGAGACGGCGCGGTGATCAGGGTCGATCCGCTCACGGGCAGCCAGCGCCTCGTCTCGAGTGGGGGTGACTTCTTCGACCCCGCCGGCATCGCCGTGGCGCCGGACGGCCAGCTCTACGTCGTCGACAACCGGGCGCCCGACAACGACGGGGCCGTGATCCGAGTCGATCCGCGCACCGGCGCCCAGACGCCGGTCAGCGTCGGCGGACAGCTCGACCTGCCCTTCGGCATCGCATTCCAGCGCGACGGCAGCCTCGTGGTGGCCAACCGGGAGTTCCCGGACCCGCGGCTGCCGCCGCCGTGCCCGGCGCTCGGCGGGAGGCTGATCCGCGTCGACCCGGTCACCGGAGCGCAGCGCTTGATCTCCGAGGACCAGCAGTTCGCACTGCCGTTCGGGCTGGCCGTGGCGCCCGACGGAGGGATCGCCGTCGCCAACGAGTGCGAGAACCAGCAGGGGCTGGTCCGCGTGGATCCGGTCAGCGGCGTGCAGACCTCGATCACCACGAACGGCCCCCAGGACGTGCTGGTCACCCCTGAGCGGGTGGCGTTCGACCCGGGCGGGGCGCTGCTCGTCAGCGACTTCAACGTGGGCCAGGAGGGCGGTATCGTCCGCGTCGACCCCGGGACCGGCGCCCAGTCGCTCGTGCGGGCGGGGGAGCTGTTCAACCATCCGCTCGGCATCGCGACCGTGGCCAACCGCCCGCCGTCCGCGGCGCTGACGCTCGACCCGCCGGTGGTGGCCGCCGGGCGGCCGGTGCGGCTCGACGCCTCGGCGTCGGGCGACCCGGAGCGCATGCCCCTCGTCTACGAGTGGGACCTCGACGGGGACGGCGGCTTCGAGGCCGGCTCGGGAGGCACGGCCACCGCCTCGCGCAGCTTCGCGGGCCACGGCGCGGCGACCGTGCGCGTGCGCGTGAACGATCCCCACGGTGGCCGGGCGGTGGCCGACGCCAGCGTGCAGGTGGACGGAGCGCTGCCGGTGATCGCGCAGCTGCGCCGCGGCTCCCGCGTGCTCGGCGTGCGGCGCCCGCGGCGGCGCGCCGGGGCGGCCGCCCGTCCGCGCCGCGTGCCGCCGCGCTCCACCATCGTCGGCTTCAAGCTCTCCGAGCCGGCGTCGGTGACCCTCGCGGTCGACCGCGCGCGCCGCGGTCGCCGCCCGCTGGCCGGGGCGCCGTGCAGGATTCGCGCTCGCAGCGGGCGCCGCTGTGTCCGCTGGCTCCGGCAGCGAGACGTGTCCCACGGGGGCGCCGCCGGGGCGAACGGCATCCGCCTGCGCGCCCGCGGTCTTCGCCCTGGCTTTCACCGGCTGGTGCTGAGCGCGGTTGACGCCGTGGGCAACCGCTCGGCGCCGCGAATGCTCCCGCTCCGGGTGGTGCGGCTGCCGGCTAGAAATGCACGCCGCGCATCAGGTAGGCCATCGCGACGGCCTCCGTCGACATCTCGTCGTCCTTCTTCTCCGCCGCGGGAGCCGGCTTGCCGTCAGGTTTGTCGCTCTTCGACGCCTTAGAGTCCGGGAACAGGTTGTAGGCCGTGTTGAGCACGATGTCCACGGTCTTCGGCGACACCGAGTAGAGCACCTCGCCGAAGGTCCCGAGCCGCGAGGCCACCCGCTTCGGCTTGTCGATCATCGCGTCGCAGAGCATCTGGGCCGCCTCGTCCGGGGTGAGCGTGGGGAAGGCCTTGTAGATGTCGGTCGGCGCGATCATCGGCGTCCGCACGAGCGGCATGTAGACCGTCGTGAACGTGACGTTGTCGCCGATGCACTCCGGCGCGGCGCAGCGCGAGAACGCGTCCAGGGCCGCCTTCGAGGCGACGTAGGCCGAGAAGCGCGGCGTGTTCGTCTGCACCCCGATCGACGACACGTTGATGATGTGGCCGCTCTTTCGCTCCCTCATCCCCGGCATGAAGGCGAGGATCAGCTTGAGCGCGCCGAAGTAGTTCAGCCGCATGGTGCGCTCGTAGTCGTGGAAGCGGTCGTACGAGCGCGCCACCGAACGGCGGATCGAGCGGCCCGCGTTGTTGACCAGGATGTCGATCCCGCCGTGCTCGTCGAGCACCTCCTGCGCGAGGCGGTCGATGTCGTCCAGCTCGGCGAGGTCGCAGGGATGGACGTGCGCGGTGCCGCCCGCCTTCTCCACCTGCCGGGCGACCTCCTCGAGCTTCTCGCGCGTCCGCGAGACCAGCAGCACCTCGCCGCCCGCCTCGCCGACCTTGAGCGCCGTTTCGAGCCCGATTCCGCTGGACGCGCCGGTGATCATGATGCGCTTGCCCTTGATCGAGTGGGCCAGCGAGCGCTCGCGGAACAGGTCCGGGTCGAGGTTGCGCTCCCAGTAGTCCCATAGCCGCGGGGCGTAGGTCGAGAGCGGCGGCACTGCGATGCCGGTCCCGCTGAGCGCACGCTGGGTGTCGCGCGCGTCGAAGGTGCAGCGAAAGTCCCTGTTCTCCATCGCCGCGGGCGGGATGCCGAGGTCGTCGTAGACCTGGTGGCGGATCCGCTTGACCGTCGGCAGGGCCATCACGCCCTTGCGCACCTGCTTCGGGATCGCGTTGGTCATGTGCGGGTCCACGCGCATCGCGAACTGGGGCGCGTGCGCAGCCTTGGCGAACGCGTTCAGCGTGTCGCCCACCCGCATCGGCTCGGGGCTGACGAGGTGGAAGGTGTCACCCGGCAGCTCGCTGTCGGGCAGGTGGGCGATGTGGTCCATCGACTTGGCCACGAAGTCGACCGGCACGATGTTCGTCTCGCCGCCCTGCGGTCCGGCCAGCGGCGCCCACTCGGGCAGCGCATGGCGCAGCTTCTGGAGCAGCTTGAAGAAGTAGTAGGGACCGTCGATCTTGTCCATCTCGCCGGTCTCCGAGTGGCCCACCACGATCCCCGGCCGGTAGACGAGCGTCTTCGCCCGGATCTCCTCGCGCACGATGCGCTCGGACTCGTACTTCGTGCGGTGGTACGCGTGCGGCAGGCGCTGGCCCTCGTCGAACATGTCCTCCTGGAACACGCCCTTGTAGAGCCCGGCGACGGCGATCGAGCTGGTGTGGTGGAAGCGCTCCACCTCGATCGAGTTGGCGAACTCGAGCACGTGCCGCGTGCCCTCGATGTTGGCGCGCTCCATGGCCTCCTCGTCGGCCGCCATGTCATAGACCGCGGCGAGGTGGAAGAAGTGGTCGATCTTCTCGTCGAACCCCTCGATGCCGAGCCCCGGCTTGGACAGGTCGCCGCTCACGGGCACGATGCGGCCCTCGGGAGCGCCGGAGCGCTGTACGAGCGCGTCGATCTTGCCGCGCGAGCCCTCCCGGACGAGCACGTAGATGGTGCCGTCCCGCTTCACGAGCTCGGCTACGAGGTGCCTCCCGATGAAGCCGGTGGCGCCGGTGACGAAGTAGTTCAAGGGACCCCTCCACTCATTGGGCGACGCGATACTACCCCGGTGGTTGACTGCTTACGCCGGGCGCGCAAAGATAGGCGGCGAGCTTGTAGAGACCGGTAGGGCCCTCGGTTCCACCGGCCTACGATGCGGGCCGGTACGCCCGCGCGTGGCGGCGGAGTGACCCTTCCACTCCGCCGTTGCGATCTGAGGGTCACAATCCTGGTCGGATGGGCGACCGAACCCTCACGCTGAAGGAGGCCGCCGAGCGAGTCGGCGTGTCACCCGCCACCCTCAGGCGCTGGGCGGAGTCCGGGGTGATCCCGGAGGTGGACGGCGCCCGCGAGTGGACCGAGGCGGCTGTGGCGCACGCCCGCATCGTGGCCCGGCTGCGGGAGCGCGGCCACCGGCTCGACCAGATCCGCGAGGCGGGCAGGCAGGGCCGGCTGGCATACGGCTACGTCGAGTCGCTCTTCGGCGACGAGCGAGCGAAGTGGTCCTTGGACGACGCGGCGTACGAGACCGGCCTCGAGTCCGCCCTGATCGAGCGCTTCTGGGCGAGCATCGGACTGCCCCCGTCGGCGCTCGACGAGCTGACGGACGAGGACCTCGAGGCGCTTCGCTACGTCTCCTCTGTCCTGGCGGCGGGCTTCCCGCTCGTCGCGTTCCTCCAGCTCTGCCGGGTGTACGGACAGTCGCTGGCGCAGATCGCCGACGCGGAGGTGCGCCTCTTCCACCTGTACGTGCACGAGCCGCTGATGCGCGAGGGCGTGCCCGGGCTCGAGATGGCCGAGGAGATGGAGGGCCTGGCGCGCGACCTACTGCCGGTCGCCTCGCCGCTGATGGACTACGTGCACACGCGCTTCCTCCAGCACTTCGTGGCCCAGGACGTGGTCGGCCACATGGAGACCGAGCTGGACGACGACGAGTCGGCCGCCGGGCGGGTGAGGGTCGCGATCGCCTTCGCCGACCTCGCGGGCTACACGCGCTTCACCGAGGAGGAGGGGGAGGAGGAGGCGCTGTCGTCGGTGGAGCGCTTCGTGGAGGGCGTCACGCACACGCTGCCCGACGACGCGCGCGTGGTCAAGACGATCGGCGACGAGGTGATGGTCGTGGGCACCGACGTCGGCGCCTTGGTGGACTGGGCCGTGGGCTTCCTCGGGTCGGTCGAGGAGCGGCCCCAGCCGCGCATTGGCATCAACTTCGGCAGCACGCTGTACCGCGACGGCGACTACTTCGGCCGCGAGGTCAACCTCGCCTCGCGCGTGGTGGCGCGCGCCCGCGGCGGCGAGGTGCTCGTGACGGACTCCGTGGTGGAGGCGGTGTCCGGCACGGCGCACCTGCGCTTCGAGGCGATCGGCGACGTGAAGCTGAAGGGCTTCGACGAGCCGCGCCAGCTCTGCCGCGCCTCGGCCCCGGGCGAATGAGCGAGCGGCCGCTCGAGGCGGCGCGGGCGAGCGGGCTGGTGCCCACCGGGGCGCCCCTCCTCGTGCTGTTGTCGGGCGGCGGCGACTCCGTCTGCCTGCTCGACGTGGCGCTGCGGCTCGGCGCGAGCGTGTCCGCGCTGCACGTGAACTACGGGCTGCGTCCCGGAGCCGACGAGGACGAGGAGTTCGTGCGCGCCCTGTGCGGGCGGCTGGGCGTGCCCCTGCACGCGGAGAGGCTCGAGCTGCCCGAGGGAGGCAACCTGCAGGAACGCGCCCGCGAGGCGCGCTACGCGCTCGCCGAGTCGCTCGCCGACGGCGACCACGCCGCCGCCCATACCGCCTCCGACCAGGCCGAGACGGTGCTCTACCGGCTGGCCGTCTCGCCCGGCTCGCGGGCGCTGCTCGGGATGGCGCCGCGCCGCGGCCGGCTGGTGCGGCCGCTGCTGGAGGTGACCCGGGAGGAGGTGCGCGACTACCTCCGGGCCCGCTCGCTCGAGTGGCGTGAGGATCCCTCCAACGCAGACCGCCGCTTCGCACGCGCCCGCGTGCGCCACGACCTCCTCGACGCGCTCCGGACTGTCGGCCCGGCGCCGGAGCGGACGATCGCCGAGACCGCGCGCCAGCTGCGCGAGGAGGCCGAGCTGATCGACGCCGCGGTGTCCGAGGCGCTCGAGGAGCTGGGCGGCGGCCCGGCGGTGTCGCTGGCGGCCCTCCGCGAGCACCCGCCGGCCCTGCGGCGGCTCGTGCTGCGCCGGCTGGCCGGGGACCGGCCCGTCCCGGAATCCGTGCTGGAGCTCGACGAGCGCGGCACCAAGTCGCTCGATCTCGGCGGCGGCCTCCGCGCGGTGGCCGAGTACGGGACGCTTCGCTTCACACACGCGCGCGAGGAGACTGTGCCGGAGCCGGTGGAGCTGAGCGTGCCCGGCCGGGTGCGCTTCGGCGGCTGGGAGGTGGAGGCGAGGCTCGGTGCCGGCGGCGACGTGAGCGTGACGGGCCTCGGCCCCACCGCAACCGTCCGCGCCTGGCGCGAGGGCGACCGCATGCGGCCCGCCGGCCTAGGTGGCACGAAGACGCTCCAGGACCTGTTCACCGACCGCAAGGTCCCGCGGGCGCTCCGCCGCAGCCTCCCCGTGGTCGAGTCCGGCGGAGAGATCGTCTGGGTCGCGGGCGTGGCCGTCGGAGAGCGCTTCGCCGCGCGCGAGGGGAGCGGCCGTGAGGTCGCCTTGAGCGCCCGCTCGCTCGGGCCGTAGTGCTTCAGCTCGGCGGGTCCTGGGTAGCGGATCGCCATCCAAAAGCCCTGACAGGGGCAGAAAGGGGCGGATGATGAGAAGGATTCTCACGCTGCTCGCGGCCGTGGTGGCGGTCGCACTGATGACGGCGACACCTGCGTCGGCCGGCACCGCCAGCGGGAAGCTGTCGATGAAGGTCAAGATCACCAGCTTCGCCGCCACGCAGAACGGAGTGGTCGCCAACGGGACCCTTACCGGCAGGCTTCGGTCCGGCGGAAGGGCGAACCGCGACACCTCGAACGTGCGTTTTCGTGTCGCAGCGAGGCAACAGGCCGGCCGGTGCGACGTCCTGACGCTGCGGCTCGCGCCGCTGACCCTCGAGCTCCTCGGCGTCCGGGTGCAGACATCGCATATCAGCCTCGACGTCTATGCCCGCCGAGGCCGGGTGCTGGGGAACCTGTTCTGCGCTCTGGCGCGAGCCGAGGTCCGGTTCCCGCGCGTGGCCCGGGCGATGAACTCACGGCTCGATGGCCGGTCGCTCAACGTGGCCTCGACGGAGGTCCCCGTGAGGGCGGCCCAGCAGACCTCGTGCCAGGTGCTGAGGCTGGTGCTGGGGCCGCTGCATCTCGACCTGCTCGGACTGGTCGTCGACCTCTACGGCCGGACGAGGCAGGATCCGGTGGTGGTGAGAATCACCGCCCTGCCAGGCGAGGGCTTGCTCGGTGACCTGCTCTGCGGGCTGGCCGGCGGCGATGGCATCACATCGCTGCAGCAGCTCCAGGGGCTACTGCAGGGCCTCGGTGTGAGCATCGACGACGCGGCCCTGCAGAACCTGCTGAACAGCCTCGGGCTGGGAGACCTCAGCGGAGGACTCTCGAACCTGGACCTGCAGCGCATCCTGGCCGCGCTCGGTCTGGGTGACGCTCCGGTGGGCGCAGCGAGGAGGTAGTAGCGACACGCCACACGCCGGGCGGGGCGGTCACCCGTTTCCGCCCGGCGTGGCGGCGCTGCCTTCAGGCGGTGCCGAACACCCGGTCTCCGGCGTCGCCAAGGCCGGGCCTGATGTAAGCGTTGTCGTCGAGCTCCCGGTCCACCGCCGCTGCCCAGACGATCACGTCGGGATGGTGCTCCTCGACCGCCTTCAGGCCCTCCGGCGCCACCACCAGGCAAACCAGCCCCAGTCGCGTGGCGCCCGCGCTCTTCAGCCGGTCGAGCGCATGCACCGCGCTGCCGCCGGTCGCGAGCATGGGGTCGACCACGAACACGTGCGACTCGGCGAGGCCGGGCGGCAGGCGCTCGTAGTAGTCGACCGGACGGTGTTGCTCCTCGTCGCGGTACACGCCCACGTGCCCGACCCGTGCGCCGGGCAACAGGCGCAGGAAGCCGTCCACCATGCCGAGGCCGGCGCGCAGCACCGGGACGATCGTGATCTCGCTCGGCAGGCGGCTGCCGGTGGTCGGCTCGAGCGGTGTCTCGAGCGAGACCTCGTTCACCGGCAGCTCCCGGGCGGCCTCCACGGCGAGGATCGCGGAGGCCTCGAACAGGGCTTGGCGGAACTCGCCGTGGCCGGTGGAGCGGTCGCGCATGACGGTGAGCCGGTCGGCGAGGACGGGGTGGTCGACGACGACAAGTCGCTGCGGCATGGCGCCACGATAGCCGGGAACGCTCGGCTCGGCCGAGCGTGAGCGGACGGTATAGCCTCGCCCGGGCTTGGCCCCATCCATGCGAAACATCGAGTTCAAGGCGCGCGACCCGCAGCCCGCGCGCACGCTCGAGCTCGCGCTCGGCCTCGGCGCGGAGGACCACGGGGAGATCGCCCAGACCGACACGTACTTCTCGCGCGCGCGAGGGCGCCTGAAGCTCCGCGAGCAGGAGCCGGGGGAGGCCGAGCTGATCGAGTACCGGCGCGCCGACGCGTCCGGCGCTCGCGAGAGCGAGTACCGGCGCGTGCCCGTCGCCGACGCCAACGCGCTCCGCGCCGCCCTCGACGCGTCCCTCGGCACCCTCGTGGTCGTGGAGAAGCGGCGCCGGCTGCTGCTCCACGAGAACGTCCGCATCCACCTCGACGACGTGGAGGGGCTCGGCAGCTTCCTGGAGCTCGAGGCCGTGGCCGAAGCGGGGTCCGACCTCGCGGCGGAGCACGACAGGGTGAGCCGCCTGCGGGCCGAGCTGGAGGTTGGCGACGACGCCCTGGTCGCCGGAAGCTACTCCGACCTCCTGCTCGACACGCCCGGCATGCTGCTGCGGGCGGCCGACGCCGCGATGCGCAACGCGCACGCCCCCTACTCGCGGTTCAAGGTCGGTGCGGCCCTGCGTGCGCCGAGCGGCGCCGTCTACGCCGGCGCCAACGTCGAGAACGCCTCGTATCCCCAGGGCCAGTGCGCCGAGACGTCGGCGATAGGAGCGCTCGTGGCGGCGGGGGAGACCGAGATCGCGGCCGTGGCGGTCGTGGCCGAGAAGATGGACTTCTGCCCGCCCTGCGGCGGCTGCCGCCAGCGGCTCGCCGAATTCGCCGGCCCGGACACGCCCGTCCACCTCGGCCGCCCGGGCGGCGAGCACAGGACGTTCACCCTCGCCGAGCTGTTCCCGCTCTCCTTCGATCTCGAGCCGTGAGCTACCGCGACGCCGCGAACGTCCTCACCGAGCGCGCCGGCTTCCAGCCGCGCGTGGGCGTGGTGCTTGGCTCGGGCCTCGGCGCCGTCGCGGACGCGGTCCAGTCTCCGGTCGAGATCCCCTACGGCGAGCTCCCCGGCTTCCCGCGCCCGAGCGTCGAGGGGCACGGCGGCACCGCCGTGGCGGGGCTCGTCGGGGACGTGCCGGTGGTGGTGCTCCAAGGGCGTGCCCACCTGTACGAGGGGGTCGACCACGATCTCGTGCGCACGCCGGTCCGGGCTCTCCGCGCCGCGGGCGCCGAGACCCTGGTGCTCACTAACGCCGCCGGCTCGCTGCGCCCCGAGCTCGGGCCTGGACGCCTCATGCTTATCACCGACCACATCAACATGAGCGGCGTGAACGTGCTCACCGGGCCCAACGCGAACGAGCTCGGCGACCGCTTCACAAGCCTGCGCGACGCTTACGACCCGGAGCTCCGCAAAGGGCTGCGCGCGGCGGCGGACGAGCTCGGGATCGAGCTGGCCGAGGGCATCTACCTCGCCGTGAGCGGCCCGAGCTTCGAGACGCCGACGGAGATCCGCGCCTTCCGCACGCTGGGCGCCGACGCCGTCGGCATGTCGACCGTCCACGAGACGATCGTGGCCCGACACTGCGGGCTACGGGTGTCCGCCGTGTCGGCGATCACGAACTTCGCCGAGGGCATGAGCGACGAGCCCGTCAGCCACGAGCAGACGCTGCGCGACGCCGCCCGCGCCGCCGCCGACCTGGCCCCGCTGATCACCCGCTTCGTGGAGCGCTCGTGCTGATCGCGGAGCTGATCCGCCGCAAGCGCGACGGCGGCGAGCTGACCGCGGAGGAGATCGAGTTCCTGGTGGCAGGCATCACCGACGGCTCGGTCAGCGACGCGCAGGTCGGCGCCCTCGCGATGGCGATCCTGCTGCAGGGGATGACCGCCGACGAGCGCATCGCGCTCACCGGCGCCAAGACCCGCTCGGGCGACGTGCTCGACTGGTCGGACGCCGGCCTGCCGGGGCCCGCGCTCGACAAGCACTCGACCGGCGGCGTGGGCGACAAGGTGAGCCTGCTGCTGGCGCCGATCGTGGCGGCCTGCGGCGGGGCCGTGCCGATGATCTCCGGCCGCGGGCTGGGCCACACGGGCGGCACGCTCGACAAGCTCGAGTCGATCCCGGGCTACGACACCGCGCCCGACCCCGAGGCGTTCCGGCGCGCCGTCGTCCGCGCCGGCTGCGCCATCGTGGGCCAGACCGCGGAGCTGGCCCCGGCGGACCGCCGCCTCTACGCGATCCGCGACGCCACCGGCACGGTCGAGTCGATCCACCTGATCGTCGCCTCGATCCTGTCGAAGAAGCTGGCCGCCGGGTTGGATGCGCTCGTGATGGACGTGAAGACGGGGTCGGGCGCGTTCATGCCGACGATGGAGGGCGCCCGCGAGCTCGCCCAGGCGATCGTCGAGGTGGCCCAGGGGAACGGGTTGCCGACCTCGGCCCTGTTGACCGACATGGACCGGGTGCTGGGGCGGACGGCGGGGAATGCGGTGGAGGTGCTCGAGTCCGTCTCGGGCCTCACCGACCCCGGATCGCTCGACGGCCGGCTTCGGGAGGTGACGCTGGCGCTGAGCGCGGAGCTGCTGGTGCTCGGGGGCGTGTCGGCGGATGCCTCGGCCGCCCGCGCCTCCGCGGAGCGCGCTCTGGATGGTGGCGCCGCCGCAGAGCGCTTCGCGGTCATGGTCGCCGAGCTGGGTGGGCCTTCCGATCTCCTCGAGGCGCCGGCCGGGCACCTGCCGACGGCAGCGATGACGGTGGAGGTGGAGCCGGCGTCGCCTGGGGTCGTTTCGTCGGTGGATGTGCGGGCCGTCGGGCTGGCCGTTGTGGCTCTTGGTGGCGGCCGGGTGCGCGAGAGCGATCCGGTGGACCACTCGGTGGGGCTGACCGAGGTGGCGGCGCCCGGGGAGCGGGTGGGTGCGGGCGAGCGGCCGCTGGCGGTGGTGCACGCGGCCTCCTCCGACGCGGCGGAGCGCTGCGCCTCCGCTTTGCGTGAGGCCTACGTGGTCGGAGAGGCAGCCACGGAGGAGGCGCCGCCGGTCGTGTTGGAGGTCCTTCGTTGCTCAAACAGCGCTTAACGCAGAGGGTGTAGGGTGGCCCGGTTCGTGGCCCCACGCCGGCCATCCCGGTCGGCATTGGCAATGAGGAGTGTTTGCACTGTGAGTAAGACCTTCCGGCTCTTGATCATGAGCCTGCTCGCCGCGCTCGCGCTGGGCGCGGCCGCTTGCGGCGACGATGACGACGACGGAGGCGGCGGCGGTGGCGGCGGCGGCGAGGAGCAGACCGCCGAGTCGATCAAGGCCGGCGTCGTAACCGACATCGGCGGTCTCAACGACCGCTCCTTCAACTCCCTCGCCAACAAGGGCATCAAGCAGGCGGAGAGCGAGCTCGGCGTGGAGACGCGGGTGCTGATCTCCAACTCCAACGGCGATTACGTCCCCAACCTCACCACGCTTGCCCAGCAGCAGTTCGACCTGATCATCCCGGTCGGCTTCCTGATGGCGGACGCCGTGAACACCGTGGCATCCCAGCTGCCGGACGCCAACTTCGCCATCATCGACTTCCCGGCCGCCGCGCTGGAGGACAAGCCCAAGAACGTGCAGGGGCTCCTCTTCCGCGAGAACGAGGCGGGCTACCTGGCCGGGTACCTCGCAGGCCTGTGGGCGAAGGACAACAACGCCACCACGGTGTCGACCGTCGGCGGGCAGAAGATCCCGCCGGTGGACGCCTACATCGCGGGCTTCCAGGCGGGCGCCAAGAAGGCGTTCCCGCAGGTCGAGACGCTCAACGGCTACTCGCAGGACTTCGTGGACCAGGCGAAGTGCAAGGAGATCGCGCTCGACCAGATCCAGAAGGGCTCGAAGGTCGTCTTCCAGGTGGCCGGCGGCTGTGGCCTCGGCGCGCTCGACGCGGCCAAGGAGGAGGGCGTGCAGGGCATCGGCGTGGACGCCGACCAGGGCTACCTGGGCGACCACATCCTCACCAGCGCCCTGAAGAAGGTCGACGTGGCCGTGTTCGAGGCCGTGGAGCGCGCCCAGGCGGGCAACTTCAAGGGCGGCACCGACGTGATCGCCACCGTGGAGAACGGCGGCGTGGGCCTCGGCAAGCTCGGCCCGGAGGGCCAGCAGTACGCCGACCAGGTCAAGGAGATCACCGACCAGGTGGCGTCCGGCGAGGTCGGGGAGATCCCCGCGGAGGTCAAGTAGAGGACGAGGTTCAAGTAGGTTCCCGACTCGGTGAGCGCCGACGCACCTGCTCTCGAGTTACGCGGAATAACGAAGAGGTTCGGCCCGGTCGTCGCGAACGACCGGGTCGACTTCGACCTCCGTCGCGGCGAGGTCCATGCCCTGCTGGGGGAGAACGGCGCCGGCAAGTCGACGCTGATGTCGATCCTCTACGGGCTCTACCACCCCGACGAGGGGGAGATCCTGGTGGACGGCGAGCCGGCCAAGATCGAGTCGCCTTCGAGGGCGATCGAGCTGGGTATCGGCATGGTGCACCAGCACTTCATGCTCGTCCCGGTGATGAGCGTGACGGAGAACATCGTGCTCGGCGAGGAGCCGCGCGGCCGCGGGAGGATGCTCGACGTGCGGGAGGGCGCCCGGCGGGTCAAGGACCTGTCCGAACGCTACGGGCTGGCGGTGGACCCGGACGCCAAGATCGAGGACGTCACCGTCGGCCAGCAGCAGCGCGTGGAGATCCTGAAGACGCTCTACCGCGACGCGCGCGTACTGGTGCTCGACGAGCCGACCGCGGTGCTCACCGCGCAGGAGGCCGGCGAGCTGTTCGAGGTGCTGAACGCGCTGAAGCAGGACGGCGTCGCGATCGTCTTCATCAGCCACAAGCTCGGCGAGGTGCTCGAGATAGCGGACCGCGTCACCGTGCTGCGACGCGGCAAGCGAATCGACACGGTGGCGACCGAGGGATCGACCGAGCAGAGCCTCGCGCGGCTCATGGTCGGCCGCGACGTGCTGCTCCAGGTCGAGAAGAAGGACGCCTCCACCGGCGACCCCGTGCTGGAGGTGGAGGACCTGCAGGTGCTCGACGACCGCGAGCTGGAGGCGGTGCGAGGGCTGTCGCTCCAGGTGCGCGCCGGCGAGATCGTGGCCCTGGCCGGGGTGGACGGCAACGGCCAGCACGAGCTCGTGGAGGCGATCGCAGGCCTGCGGCACGCCAAGTCGGGCGGGATCAGGATCGCCGGCGAGGAGGTGGCGGGCACGGGCGTGCGCGCCACCTCGGACGCCGGGGTCGCGCACATCCCCGAGGATCGCCACCTGCGCGGGCTCGTGCTCGACTTCACGCTCGCCGAGAACCTGGCCCTGCGCGAATACCACAAGCCACCCCTGAGCAAGCGCGGCGTGCTCAACATCGGGCGCATGAACAGCCGAGCGCGGGAGCTGCTCGGCGAGTACGACGTTCGCGGCGGCACGCCCGGTGCGCTGGCCAGCTCGCTGTCGGGCGGGAACCAGCAGAAGGTGGCCGTCGCGCGCGAGGTGGCGAGCAACCCGAGCCTCCTGATCGCCCACCAGCCCACCCGCGGGCTCGACGTGGGCGCCATCGAGTTCGTGCACAAGCGGCTCATCGCGGAGCGCGACGCGGGCCGGGGGATCCTGCTCGTGTCGCTCGAGTTCGAGGAGGTGCGCGCGCTTGCGGACCGCATCCTCGCGATCTACGAGGGCGAGATCGTCGGCGAGTTCCCGCCGGACGTCTCAGAAGAGGAGCTCGGCTTTGCCATGACGGGTGGCGGCGCGGACCGGGCCGAGTGACCGACCGGCGCGACCAGGCCGACGAGCCGGCCCAGGGCGGGACCCTCGCGGGCGATCCCGGAGCGGGCGAGATCGCGCTCACCCCGGCGGCGCGGATGGCCGCCTACATCCGCGGCGGCGGCGTGGTGGTGCCGCTGCTCACCGTCCTGCTGGCGTTCCTGATCGGCGGCGTCGCGGTGCTGATGGTCGGCAAGGACCCGATCTCGACCTACCAGGCGATCTGGGAGGGCACCGGCCTGCAGTGGCTCTTCCCGTGGACCACGGGCGAGGACCGCGAGCTCGCGGCGCTCAACCTGCAGCAGACGCTGATCATCACGACGCCGCTGATCCTCACCGGCCTCGCCGTGGCGTTCGCGTTCCGCGCCGGGCTGTTCAACATCGGCGGCCAGGGCCAGTTCATCGTCGGGTCGATCGCCGCGGTGTGGGTGGGCTCGGAGTTCGCCGGGATGCCCGGTTTCCTGCACATCGTGCTGGCGGTGGTGGCGGCCTGCCTGGCGGGTGCGTTCTGGGCCGCGATCGCCGGCGGGCTGAAGGCGACCGTCGGGGCCAACGAGGTGGTCTCGACGATCATGCTCAACTACACCGCGATCTACATCGGGCTGTACCTGTTCGGCCTGGGCGGGCCGCTCCAGAACGACCGCGAGGCCACGCTCCCGGTCTCGAACGACGTGGTGGAGTCCGCCCGCCTGCCGGTGTTCTGGGGCGACCCCATCCTCCAGGGCCTCCACATCGGGCTGTTCATCGCGCTGGTGGCCGTCGTCGTCTTCTGGTTCCTGCTCAACCGCTCCACGACCGGCTACGAGGTCCGCGCGGTCGGCCTCAACCCCGAGGCGGCCCGCTACAGCGGGATGAGCGTGTCCAAGAACTACGTGCTCGTGATGGCCGTCTGCGGCGTCTTCGCCGGCCTAGCCGGCTCCCTCGACGTGCTGGGCTGGCAGTTCCGCATCGCCACCAACGACATCGAGGCCAACCTGCTCCCGTTCGTCGGAATCGCGGTGGCGCTGCTGGGGCGCAACACGGCGAGCGGGGTGATAGCCGCCGCACTGCTGTTCGGCGCGCTCTTCTCCGGCACGTCCCAGCGCAACCTCGACCCGACCGTCTTCGAGCCGGAGCTGGCGGAGAACCTGACCTACATCCTGCAGGGCCTCGTGGTGCTGCTCGTGAGCGCCGACGTGCTGGTGCTCCGGCTGCTGAGGCGCGGGCGCGGGATCTTCTCACGCGGGCCGCGCAGACGCGAGCCCGCCGGCGAGGAGGCGGCCACGTGAGTGCCGCCACAATGGCTGCCTCTCGCGCGGGCGTGAGCGCAAAGCCGGTTGGCTGGGTCGGCGTCGGCCTCGCCGTGCTCGCGTGGTTCATCACGCTGCCGCCGATCCTGGTGCGCAGCCCGATCCCGTCTATCTTGCTCGCCGCCGTGGCGGTGGGCGCCGGCGTGGTCGCGGCGCAGGGAGGGGAGAGGAAGCTCGGCTACGGGGCGATCGTGGCCGGGGTGCTCGCCGTGATCCTCGCGGTGGTGAGCACGAAGTCCGGCGAGGCCAACCTGGAGCGCGTGTTCGTGTGGTCGGCGCTGATCGCCGCCATGCTGCGCTTCGCCACGCCGCTCGTGTTCGCCGCGATGGGCGGGATGCTGTGCGAGCGCAGCGGCGTCATCAACATCGGGCTCGAGGGGATGATGCTGATGGGCGCCTTCTTCGGCATCTTCGCCGCCGACCAGCTCGGCTCCTGGTTCCTCGGCGCGCTGGTGGGCATGGCGGCCGGCGGCGTGCTCGCGCTGGTGCACGCCGTCTTCTCGATCACGCTGCGCGCCGACCAGGTGGTGAGCGGCTTCGCCGCGAACTTCCTGGCCGTCGGGATCACCGGCTACGTCTTCATCGCCCACTACGGCGACCAGGGCACGCCGGGCGACGTGCCGCGAGTGCCCGAGCTGACCCTGCCGCTGATCGAGGACCTCGATTTCCTGGGCACGGCGATCGGCTCCGCCAGCCTGCTGACCTGGGTGGCGCTGCTGCTGGTGCCGCTGCTCGCGCTGTATCTCTTCCGCACCGCGAGCGGCCTGCGGCTGCGCTCCGTCGGAGAGAAGCCGCGCGCGTCGGACAGCGTGGGGGTACGGGTGCTCCGGACCCGCTACCTGGCGGTGATCGCCTCCGGGCTGCTCGCGGGCCTGGGCGGCGTCTACCTCTCGGTAGGCCTGGTCGGCTCGTTCAACGAGGGCATGACCGACGGCCGCGGCTACATCGCCCTCGCCGCGGTGATCTTCGGCAGCTGGCGCCCGTACGGCGCCCTGGCGGCGGCGCTCCTGTTCGGGTTCTCGAGCGCGGTCGCCCAGCGGCTGCCGGCGTTCTCCGAGTCGCTCGCGGTGCTGTTCCAGGCGCTGCCGTACGTGCTCGTGCTGATCGTGCTCGCCGGGCTCATCGGCCGCTCGCGACCGCCCGCTGCCATCGGCGTCCCCTACGTGAAGGAGTAGCGATGGTCGTCTCGCGCCTCGCACTGGCCGGCGCCCCCGAGCCCGGGCCCGAGGGCCGGCTCTCGGACGAGGTGGAGCTCTACCAGCGCACCTACAACACGCTGCTGCGCTCGAGCGGCGAGACGGCGCTCCGGGTGCTCGAGTCCTCGCACCGGGCGATCGGCTCGAGCCTGCACCCGCTGGCGGACAGCGACGAGCCCGACCTGGGCGCGTTCATCTACGCGATCCGGCGGCTCCCGGACGGGATCGCCGGCGCCGAGCTCGTGATCATGGGCCAGGAGGCCGAGGTCTTCGCGCGCAACGGCATCGTCATCGACGAGTGGAACGAGGCGGACGCCCCGGCGCGCCGGCGGCGCTGGTACGACGGCGGTGACGGGATGCACGCCGTGCTGCTGGCGAGCGCGTCCGACGTGGACGACCTCATTCCCACGCTGGTAGCGCTCCAGATCGAGTGGAACAAGCTGCGCGTTCGCCAGCGCGCGGCCGGCTGGCCGCCGGAGCACGAGCCGACGGCCGAGGAGTGCTCCGAGGCGCTGGGCGGCTCGGCGGACGACTGGTCGCGCCTGCGCGCGGCTTGGCGCGAGCGCTTCGACGAGCGCCTGCGGCTGATCGCCGAGAAGCGGATGAACCTGCGCGTGCGCATGCTGGGCGGCACGCAGGTCGGCTACGCGCGGATGACGCGCCGCTGGTGGACGCCCGTGCACGACCAGCTGTCCGCGGACCGGCTGACCGGCGCGCCGATGTACTTCGTCAGCTCGAACACGCACAGCCTGGTGAACATCGCGACCGGGGTGGCGCGCGAGCGCGAGGAGAGCCTGGTCGAGTTCGTCGAGACTCTGCCCGAGAACGACATCCTCCGCGAGGAGCTGGCCGCGTTCCGCGAGGGCCGTGCCGAGGGCTCCTGGGAGAACTTCCTCTACTTCGTGGCGCGGCTCTACTTCGACTCGCACGGGCCGGAGGGCCGCGAGGCCCGCCGGCGCGTCCGAGCAGGAGAGCGGCGTCTCGCACCTGCGGAGCACGACCGCCCTGCGGGTCCCTGCCCAGGTGATGCCGCTGGCGAGGCTCCACCCCGAGCGGCTCGACCCGCGGCTCGGCGAGGTGGACGCGGAGGCGCTCCGCGCGAGCGAGGCGGTGCTCGTGAACATCGACTACCCGCTCGGCGTGGCCGCGTACAACATCCTGCGCGAGGTGGCGGTGGACACCGCCGAGTTGCGCGGCGTGTACGTGCTCGGAAAGGCCGCCACGCTGAACGCCGACGTGGGCGACGTGATGCTGTCGAGCGTCGTGCACGACGAGCACTCGGGCTCGACCTACTGGCTCGACAACGTCTTCGGCGTGGACGACCTGGCCGGCGACCTGCGCTTCGGCAGCGGTCTCGACAACCAGCGCGCGGTCACGGTGAAGAGCACGTTCCTTCAGAACCGCGCCTACCTCGACTTCTACTACCGCGAGGCGTTCACAGTGGTGGAGATGGAGGCCGGGCCGTACTGCAACGCGCTGTACGAGATCGCCGACGCGGACCGCCACCCGGTCGGGGAGGCCGTGAACTTCTCGAAGCTCCCCCTGGACTTCGGGATCATCCACTACGCCTCCGACACGCCGTACACGCAGGCGCGCACGCTGGGGGCGCGCGGCTTGAGCTACTACGGCATGGACTCGACCTACGCCTCCTCGCTCGCGATCTGGCGCCGGGTGCTCCGCCTGGAGGGCGCGCTCGACTGAGCGAGCTTCGCCTCCAGCTCGCCGATCGCTTCCGTGCCTTCTTCGGTCAGCCGGTGCCAGGTGAACCGCAGCGGTCGCAGCCCGATCGCGCTCAGTGCGGCATCACGGGCGCGGTCTGACTCGAAAGCCGTCGCTCTCGCATGGGCCGCCCGCCCGTCGAGCTCGACCGCCACGCCCTCGCTCCGCCACAGGCAATCGACCTCGTATGTGCGGCGCTTCGTCTTGACCTTGACGTTGGTGTCCGGCTGCGGCAGTCCCGCTGCATGGACCAGCTCCAGGAAGCGGTGCTCGAGCTCGTCGCGGACGATCTGGCCGGGGCGGTGGCGGGCAATCGCCTCTTTGAGCACGGCTAGTCGCCTGCGCCCGTTTGCGCGCTGAACGGCGGCAATGAGGGTGTCGAGGTCGAGGAGCTTGAGGTACTCCGCTTCGCGGATCGCCCTCAGGAGGCGGTCGGTTGTCAGCACATCCGTCAGGTCGACCAGCGTTCTCGCGACCGTCGTCACCGGGATGCCGTCCTTCACGGTGACGTCCGCGGGATCGAGGCGCCGGGCGCGGTGGACCTTGATGCCGGGCAGCCGCCGGGCGGACCGTGCGATGGTGGTCACGTGGATGGGCCCGCGGCTCTCGCGGGTCGTCCCGGGGCCCTCGTAGATCCCCCACAGGGCGGCGGCATCGAGATGGCTCAGGACGGCGCCCGGCGAGCAGGCCATGACGGCCGCGATCCAGCTCGCCTCGCGCGTTCGCTGAATGTGGCCGACGGCATAGACGCCGCGATAGATCCGATCCAAGTGGCCCGTCCTGACGCGGCGAGTCAGCGCGCTGCCGGTGATCCCGACCGCAGCGAGCTGCCGATGCGTGACCCGCCCGTGCTGTCGCTCGGCAATCCGCGCCAACCGCGCATCAGGGGGTGGGTAATCCCAATGCTCGTATGCGGTACTGGGATTACCCACCCCCCTCAGGTTGCCGGGGGGAACGCGCCATGTGTGCGACGCGTGTAACGGAAGCGCTACTACGCGCCGACGGGGTGCCAGGCGGTCTTCAGCTCGGTGACCGCCTCGAGGCGCGATAGCGCGTCCCGGACGGCATCCTCATAGCTCGTCGTTGGCCGGCAGTGCCGCACGCGCGTGACGCTTTCCGACGCCAGGCGGTCGATCTCCGCCCCCAAATCGGCATCGCCCGAGACGTCGACCACGGCGTCCAGCGCGTGGTGGCCCGCCAGCACCGGCGCCAGCTCGGCGCGGCGGCCCGACAGCAGGTTCACCACGCCGCCGGGCACGTCCGCGATCCCCAACACCTCGGCCAAGTCCAGACCTGGTAGCGGTCGTTCGCCGGAGAGCACGCAGACGGCGGTGTTGCCCGCCGCCAGCACCGGCGCGAGCTCGGCCACCAGGCCGAGGAGCGGCGGCGAGTCAGGCGCGATCACACCCACCACGCCGGTCGGCTCCGGCAGCGAGAAAGACAGGAACGGCGCCGCGACCGGGTTGACGCCGCCCAAGACCGGCTGCAGCTTGTCGGTCCAGCCGGCGTAATGGACCAGCACGTCGATCGAGGCGTCGAGCTCGGAGCGATCGACGTCGAAGTCGGCGGCGCGGGACTCGAGCGCCTCGGCGGCGCGGTAGAGGATCTGGCCGCGGTTGTACGCGGTCCGAGCGGCCCATTTGTTGCTGCTGTTGCGGGCTGCTAGGACGGCATCACGGACATCCTTGCGGGATGCCCGCGGGATGTTGAAGTCGCCGGCGCTGTCGTAACGGCCCGACTCGGAGCGCACGAAAGACCCAGCAATGAAGAGCTTGTAGGTCTTACGGACTGCGAGGCGGTCGGTCATGCGATGCGGACGTAGGGGCGAAGGCCAGCCATTCCGCCCTCGCGGCCGAAGCCGCTCTCCTTGTAGCCGCCGAAGGCGGCAGAAGGATCGAACTTGTTGTAGGTGTTCTGCCACACCACGCCGGCCTTCAGGGCGCTCGCCACCTCGAACGCCTTGGCGCCCTTGTCGGTCCAGATCCCGGCGGCCAGGCCGTAGGCCGAGTTGTTCGCCTTCTCGATCGCCTCGGCCTGCGTGCGGAAGGTCAGCACCGACACCACCGGCCCGAAGATCTCCTCCACGGCGATCCGGTGCGCCGGTGCTACCTCCGTGAAGATGGTCGGCGCGTACCAGAAGCCGCGCGAGGGCAGCTCGCAGGCGACTGTGCGCCGCACCGCCCCCTCCCCCTCACCGCTCTCCACGAGCTCGGTTATCCGCTCGAGCTGTTCGCGCGAGTTGATGGCGCCGACGTCCGTGTTCTTGTCGAGCGGGTCGCCGACACGCAGGCGCCCCATCCGCTCCCACAGCTTCCCGACGACGACCTCGGCCACGCTCTCCTGGATCAGCAGGCGCGACCCGGCGCAGCACACGTGCCCCTGGTTGAAGAAGATCCCGTTCACGATCCCCTCCACGGCCTGGTCGAGCGCGGCGTCCTCGAACACGACGTTGGCGGACTTGCCGCCCAGCTCGAGCGTGAGCGACACCCCGCGGCCGGCGAGCGCGGCCTGGATGTTCTTGCCGACCGAGGTCGAGCCCGTGAAGGCCACCTTGTCGATGTCCGGCTCGCGCACAAGCGTGGCGCCGGCCGAGCCGTCCCCCGGAATGATCGAAACGACGCCGTCCGGCAGCTCCGCCTCCTGGCAGATCTCCGCCAGGAACAGAGCGGTCAAAGGCGTGGTCTCGGCCGGCTTCAGCACGGCCGTGTTGCCGCACGCGAGCGCGGGCGCCAGCTTCCAAGCCGCCATCAGCAGCGGGAAGTTCCAGGGCACGATCTGCGCCGCCACCCCGAGCGGCGCCACCTCGCGGCCGCCGACGCCGTAGGACAGCTTGTCCGCCCAGCCCGCGTAGTGGAAGAAGTGCGCTGCGGCCAGCGGCACGTCCACGTCGCGCGACTCACGCACCGGCTTGCCGCCGTCCATCGACTCGACCACAGCCAGCTCTCGCGCCCGCTCCTGAATCAGGCGGGCGACCCGGAACAGGTACTTCCCACGCTCGAGACCCCCCAATGCAGCCCAACCCGGCTGGGCAGCCCGAGCGGCCTGAACGGCGCGCCGCACGTCCTGCGGCCCGGCGAACGCGACCTCGGCCACGGGCTCCTCCGTAGCGGGGTTGATCGAAGACACGCGCGTGCCGTCAGCCGGATCGACGAACTCGCCGCCGATGAAGAGCCCGTAGGAGTCACGCAGGCGTACGTGATCTGGGGACTCGGGCGCGGGCGCGTAGTCCCAGACGATGCGGGTGCGCGTGTCGGTCATTCCTTCGAGAAGTCCTCTGGCCGGGCGTAGCGGCCGGTCTGTGTCTTCTGGTACTGCATCAGCAGGTCGTTGAGCAGCGACGACGCGCCGATGCGAAACCGCTCCGGCGTGAGCCACTCGTCGCCGAGCGTCTCCTTGACAAGCACCAGCCGGTGCAGCGCCGCCTTGCTGGTGGAGACGCCGCCGGCGGCCTTCATCCCCACCGGCCGGCCGGTGCGCTCCATGTAATCGCGCACCGCCTCGAGCATCACGAGCGTCACGCCGGGCGTGGCGCCGCTCGCCGCCTTGCCGGTGGAGGTCTTGACGAAGTCGGCGCCCGCCTCCATCGAGATCATCGAGGCGTGGCGGACGTGGTCGTACGAGCCGAGCTCTGCGGTCTCGATGATCACCTTCAGGTGCGCGTCGCCGCAGGCCTCCTTCACGCGCACGATCTCCTCCATCACGCGTGTGTCGTCGCCGGCCAGGAACGCCTCGCGCGAGATGACCATGTCGATTTCCTCGGCGCCGGAGGCCACCGCCTCCTCGGTGTCGCGCAACTTGACCCCGAGCGAGGCCTGGCCGGACGGGAACGCCGTCGCCACGGAGGCCGCGTGCACGCCGGTGCCTTCGAGCGCCTCGCGCACCACGCCGATCAGCGACGGGTACACGCACACGGCTGCGCACGAGGGGATCTCCGGCATGGTGGGGGCGGGGCAGACGGCCTTCGCGCAGAGGTGGCGGACCTTGCCCGGCGTGTCGGCGCCCTCCAGGGTGGTGAGGTCCACCATTGACACGGCAAGCCGGATGCCCTGCTGCTTTGCGGTGGTCTTGATGGAGCGCTTGCCGAGCACGGCGGCGCGCTCCTCGACTCCCACCCGGTCCACGTGCGGCAGACGACGGATCACCCCTTGAGTATGGCGCGTCAATATCCCGCCGCAATGCCACGTGCAGCGGTGATCGTCATGGACGCCTGCGGGGTGGGCGCGCTCCCCGACGCGGACCTCTACGAGGGCGACGCCGGCTCCAACACGCTCGGCCACCTGGCGGAGCGGGTCGGCGGCCTCGACCTCCCCGCGCTCGGGCGGCTCGGCCTCGGCTCGATCCTGCCGCTCGAGGGCGTGCCGCCGGCGGCCGAGCCCGTGGTGCACGGGCGGCTCCACCCGCTCGGGCCGGGCAAGGAGTCGACCACCGGCCACTGGGAGCTGATGGGCGTGGTGCCCGAGCACCCGCTTCCCACCTACCCGGACGGCTTCCCGCCCGATGTGCTGGAGGCGCTCGAGCGCGCCACCGGCCATCGCTTCTGCTGCAACCGGCCCTACAGCGGCACCGAGGTGATCGAGGACTTCGGCGCCCATCACCTCGAGACCGGGGAGCTGATCCTCTACACCTCCGCCGACTCGGTGCTCCAGATCGCCGCGCACGTGGACGTGCTGGACGAGCCCGGCCTGTACGAGGTGTGCGAGACGGCACGCGAGCTGATGAGCGGCGAGCACGCCGTGGGCCGGGTGATCGCGCGCCCGTTCGAGGGCAAGCCGGGGGCGTTCCAGCGCCGCGAGGGCAGGCGCGACTACGCGGCGCCGCCGCCGGGGCGCTCGTACCTCGAGGAGCTGCAGGACGCCGGCGTCCCGGTGCACGGCGTGGGGAAGATCCGCGACCTGTTCGCGGGCGTGGGCATCGACGCGAAGCACGACGGCGCCACCAACGCCAAGGGCATCGCGGCCACTACGTCGCTGCTGCGCGAGCTCGAGTCGGGCCTGGTGTTCGTGAACCTCGTCGAGACCGACCAGCTCTACGGTCACCGCCACGACGTGGAGGGCTTCCACGGCTCGCTCAAGGAGATCGACGCCGCCGTGGCGGTCTGGGTCGAGCTGCTGGGCGAGGACGACCTGCTCGTGCTCACGGCCGACCACGGCGTGGACCCGAACGCGCCCCACACCGACCACACGCGCGAGTACGCCCCGCTGCTGGCCCGCTTCGAGGGCCACGGCGGGCGCCGCCACGACGGCCCGCTGGCCGACGTGGGGGCGAGCGTGCTGCGCTGGCTGACGGGGCGCGACGCGCCCGCGCTGCCCGGAACGCCGTTCGTGGGCTGAAGCGGGCGCGGCCAGGCATCAGCGGGGGTCCGGGGGCGCGAGCCCCCGGTTGTGATCGCTTATCGGGTGAGAGGGCGCCGGCCGCTGCCGTCCACGTTCATCACCGCCAGCCGGTTTTGGACCCGCCCGGGGCGCTTCGAGCACGAGGCGATTCTGCCGAAGTGGATCGACCGCGGCGAGACCTGAGCCGCCACGCGGGGGCGGCGGTAGTCTGCGGCCGATGAGCAACTCCGCCGTCGGCGACATCCTCGTCCAGCGCGACGACCTGGAGCACCGGGTGCGCGAGCTCGGCGCCGAGATCTCGCGCGACTACGCCGACCGCGAGCTGCTCCTGATCGGCGTCCTGAAGGGCGCCGTCTTCTTCCTGGCCGACCTCATGCGCCACCTGGACGTGGCGTGCGAGGTGGACTTCATGGCCGTCTCGTCCTACGGCGCCTCGACCGATTCCTCCGGCGTCGTCCGCATCCTGAAGGACCTCGACGCCCCCATCGAGGGGCGCGACGTCCTCATCGTCGAGGACATCGTGGACTCCGGTCTTACCCTCTCCTACCTGTTCCGGATGCTGCGCGCCCGCGGGCCCGCGTCGCTCGAGGTCTGCGCGCTGTTGACGAAGCCCGACCGGCGGGAGATCGACATGCCGATCCGCTACGTCGGCTTCGAGATCCCGAACCGCTTCGCGATCGGCTACGGGCTCGACTACGCCGAGCGCTACCGCAACCTACCCTATGTGGCGGTTTTGGCGGGGGAAAACGGCTAAGAGGCCTGATACACCACTGCTACGCTGTCGTTTCACCCCCGGGGCATCTGAGACGAATCGTCGGCGGGTGCGTAGAGGTCTGGGTAGAGGCTCGTTATGAGCAGATTCTTCAAGAGCGCGGCTTTTCCGATCCTGATTGTCGTGGTGCTCGCGTTCTTCGCGCAGCGCCTCATCAGCCCCAGCGATCGCAGCCCGGATCCGGTCTACTCGGACTTCCTCGCCCAGGTCGAGGACGGCCGGGTCAAGGACGTCACGCTCAACACGAAGAACAACCGGCTCGACGTCGAGCTCGCCGGCGGCAAGAAGTACCAGACCGCCTATCCGGACAACACCGAGCAGAACCTCATCAACCAGCTCGAGGCGCAGAACGTCGACATCAACGTCAAGCAGAAGGGCGGCTCGGGCTGGCTCACCGCGCTGACCTACATCCTGCCGTTCGTGATCTTCCTGCTGTTCTGGCTGTTCATCATCAACCAGATGCAGGGCGGCGGGTCGAAGGTGATGTCCTTCGGCAAGTCGCGCGCCAAACGCATGTCGGTGGACGCGCCCAAGATCACGTTCCGCGACGTGGCAGGGGTGGACGAGGCGGTGGAGGAGCTCCACGAGATCAAGGAGTTCCTCGAGAACCCGAAGAAGTTCCAGGCGCTCGGGGCGCGCATCCCGAAGGGCGTGCTGCTGTACGGGCCGCCCGGCACCGGCAAGACGCTGCTGGCGCGCGCGGTCGCCGGCGAGGCGGGCGTGCCGTTCTTCAGTATCAGCGGCTCCGACTTCGTCGAGATGTTCGTCGGGGTGGGTGCCTCGCGCGTTCGTGACCTGTTCGAGCAGGCCAAGCAGAACTCGCCCTGCATCATCTTCATGGACGAGATCGACGCCGTCGGCCGCCACCGCGGCGCCGGGCTCGGCGGAGGCCACGACGAGCGCGAGCAGACGCTCAACCAGCTGCTGGTGGAGATGGACGGCTTCGAGATGAAGGACAACATCATCCTGATCGCCGCCACGAACCGGCCCGACATCCTCGACCCGGCCCTCCTGCGGCCGGGCCGCTTCGACCGGCAGATCGTGGTCGACCGCCCCGACCGCAAGGGCCGCACCAAGATCCTCGAGGTGCACACGCGCGGCAAGCCGCTCGCCAAGGCGATCGAACTCGACGTGCTCGCCGGCCAGACGCCCGGATTCACGGGCGCGGACCTCCAGAACCTCGTGAACGAGGCCGCCCTGCTCGCGGCCCGCCAGGGCAAGCGCGAGATCGACCACCTCCAGCTGGAGGAGGGGATCATGCGCGTGATCGCGGGGCCGGAGAAGAAGACGCGCGTGATGTCGGAGAAGGAGCGCCGCGTCACCGCGTTCCACGAGATGGGCCACGCGCTCGTGGCGCACTACCTGCACAACACCGACCCGGTCCACAAGATCAGCGTGATCTCGCGCGGCCAGGCGCTCGGCTACACGATCTCGTTGCCGACCGAGGACAAGTTCCTCACCACGCGCGCGGAGCTGTCGGACACGATGGCGATGACGCTGGGCGGCCGCGCCGCCGAGGAGATCGCGTTCGGAGAGATCACCACGGGGGCCTCCAACGACCTCGAGAAGGTCACCGCCACGGCGAAGCAGATGGTGATGCGCTTCGGCATGTCCGAAAAGCTCGGGCCGCGCGTGTTCGGGCACGACCACGGCCAGCCCTTCCTGGGGCGCGAGTTCAGCTCGGAGCCGGACTACTCGGACGAGATCGCCCGCGAGATCGACGACGAGATCCGCCGCATCGTCGAAGAGGCCCACCTGCTCGCGCGCGAGATTCTGGAGCAGCACCGCCAGAAGCTCGAGACGACCTCGGAGATCCTGCTGCGGCGCGAGACGATCGAGCGCGAGGAGTTCATCGAGCTGCTCGACGGCAAGTCCGAGGAAGAGGTGTTCGGAGAGGACCAGCCTGCCCTGCCCGCGCCGCCACCCGCACCCGAGGCGCCCGAGCGCAAGCCGGAGCGGGCGCCCAAGCCGCTGCCGCGCCCGGGCCTGGCCGGCGGCACCGCCGAGATGCGCGGCGAGACGCCGCCCGAGAAGCCCGAGCCGGCTTAGAGGCAGCTCAGGCCACGCCGAGCGCCTGCGCCACGCGCGGGTCGGCCAGCGACTCCGCCGTGAGCGAGGCCCCCTCCACCGGTAGATCCGGGAAGTAGGGGACCGCCACCACGTACATGCCCGCCGCGAGGGCCGCCGCCACGCCGGTGGCCGAGTCCTCGAGGGCGGCGGAGCGCTCCGGCTCCGCGCCCAGTGCGGCGCACGCGGCCAGGTAGAGGTCGGGCGCCGGCTTGGGGTGCTCCACGTCGTTGGCCGTGACCACCACGTCGAAGTGGCCGTCGAGCAGGCCGGCCCCCGACAGCACGCGCTCCACGAACTCGCGCGCCGAGTTCGAGGCCACCCCGACCGGCAGGCCCGCCGCCCGCACCGCCTCGAGCAGCTCGAGCGCCCCCGGGCGCGGCGGCACCCCCGCGAGTGCTTCCTCCATGACCAGATCGTGCAGCTCGTCCATCAGGGCGGGTCCGTGGCCGGGCATGTCGAGCATGGCCTCGAGCTTGGCGGCGCTGGTGGCGGGCGACGAGCCGATCAGGTCGCGCTTGTGGTCGATCGTGAACGTGCCGCCGTGGCGCTCGAACAGCGTCTTCTCGGCCCGAGTCCAGGCCTCCTCGGTGTCGAGGAGCAACCCGTCGTTGTCGAACACCACCGCCGCGATCCGATCGCCCACGACGGCGATGATGGCGGTTTCGCGGTCAGCGTGATGCGAGCAGGAAGTCGACGAGCTCATCGAGCTCGGCGTCGGTCATGCGCTCGGGCCCCGGCCCCGCCGCTGCAGCAGCATCGCCCCGAGTCCCGCGGCCAGAGCCGCGACTGCCGCCACGCCGAGTGCGAGCAGGTAGTCGGGGCCGTCGTCGCCCGCGGAAGGAGGCGTGGTCGCGGCGGCGCTCGCCGCGGCGGCCAATTCCGTCGCCGGCTTCTCGCCCCCCGCGCCGATCTGCACGGCCGGGTAGCTGTGCCGCGCCGCGAAGTCGTCGTCCACGACGTACCGCCAGGTGCCCTCCGAGGCGAAGACCACGGTCGCGCGGTAGACGCCGGCCTTGCCGGTCGCGCGCGCCGGGAAGGTCTTGCTCTCGCCGCCCTCGGCCGGTGTGACGATCACGTACGGCTTCACGCCCTCCAGCGGGGTGCTCCCGTGCTGCAGGACCGTCAGCTCCACCTCCCACGGCTCGCCGGCCGCCAGATCCTCCGGGGGCGGATCGAATCCCACCGTGGCCCAGCCTCCGGCGCCGGCGGCTGTGGGCAGCGCCAGCGCGGCGGCGATCACGGCGAGCAGGGTAAGTCGCATGACCATCGTCTCTCCTCTCGCGGGCTCACCTGCTGTACAACCGCTGGGTGCACGCGGTTCCCTTCACCCTGATGGGCGTGGTCAACGTGACGCCGGACTCGTTCTCGGACGGCGGGCTCTTCCTCGATCCCGCCGCAGCGACCGAGCACGGGCTGCGGCTGGCCGCGGAGGGCGCGGAGATCCTCGACGTTGGCGGCGAGTCCACGCGGCCCGGCGCCGAGCCGGTGCCCGAGCAGGAGGAGCTCGACAGGGTGGTGCCCGTGGTGGAGGCGCTCGCGGCCGCCGGGCAGAGCGTCTCCGTGGACACCACCAAGCTCGAGGTGGCCCGCGCGGCGCTGGCCGCCGGCGCCACCGTGGTGAACGACGTCTCCGCCTTCCGCTTCGCGCCCGACATGGCGGGACTGGTGGCGAGCGAGGGCGCGACCTGCTGCCTGATGCACATGCTCGGCGACCCGCGCACCATGCAGGCGGATCCGCGCTACGAGGACGTGGTGAGCGACGTGAAGGCCTTCCTCGAGGAGCGGCTCGCGTTCGCGACGGCGGAGGGCGTGCCCGAGGAGCGAGTCTGGCTCGATCCCGGCATCGGCTTCGGCAAGACGGTCGCGCACAACCTCGAGCTGCTCCGCCGCCTCGACGAGATCGTCGCCGTCGGCCGGCCGGTGGTGGTGGGCACCTCGCGCAAGAGCTTCCTGGGGAAGCTCACCGAGGGCAGGCCGGAGAGCGAGCGGCTGCCCGGCACGATCGCAACGAACGTGCTCGCGCTCGAGCGCGGCGCGAGCGTCTTCCGCGTACACGACGTGGGGCCGATGGCGGATGCCCTCAGGGTGGCCGCTGCTACGGTCGCGCCATGACCACGTGGGAGCGCGAGCCGGACGACGACTTCGAGGACGACCTCGACGACGACGCGCTCGACGAGGACCGCCACGTGGCCTCCCCGGCCGTGACGATCGAGATCAGCGGCCTGTCGCTCTACACCCGCCACGGCGTCAGCGACGCGGAGCGGGAGCTGGGGCAGCGGCTCGTGTTCGACGTCGCGTTCGAGCTCGACGAGTGCGATGCCACGGTCACCGACCGGGTGGAGGACACGGTCGACTACGGCGCGGCCTGCGAGCAGGTCGCCCTGGCCGCGCAGGAGCGCTCCTACCGGACGCTCGAGCGGCTCTGCACGGCGGTCGCGGACCGCCTGATCGACCGCTTCGGCGCCGAGTCCGTGCGCGTGAAGGCGTCCAAGCCCGAGCCGCCGATACCGCTGCCGGTGGACGAGGTCTCCGTAGAGGTCTGGAAGGAAGCCTGAAGACCGGCTACCTCGGGCTGGGGTCCAACGAGGGCGACCGGCTCGCGAACCTGCGCGCCGCCCGTGAGGCCCTCGCGCGCCGCGGCGTGCATCCCGAGGCGTCCTCGTCCGTCTACGAGACCGCGCCCCAGGGCGAGGTGACCGACCAGCCCGACTTCCTGAACGCCTGCCTGCGGATCCGGACCGACCTGGACCCCGAGGCGCTCCTCGGCGTCTGCAAGGAGATCGAGCGCGAGCTGGGCCGCGACCCGGGCGGCCTCCGCCACGGGCCGCGCCCGATCGACGTCGACGTGCTCCTGCTCGGCGACGTCGTGCATCGCTCCGAGCGGCTCGCGCTCCCGCACCCGGAGGTCGCGACACGCCGCTTCGTGCTCGAACCGCTGCTCGAGCTCGACCCCGACCTGCGCCTACCCGGCGGCGAGTGCCTGCGAGACATGCTCCCCGGCGTGCTCGACCAGCGCGTGACCCCCCACGCGGGGGGTTCCTGGCGGCGCGAGGTTGAGCGAGGCGCCCCCCGGGAGGAGGCTTGAACCGATGGAAGAGCTCGCGACCTTCCGGGGTGACGACGATCCCGTCCTCGTGGCGGCCGCTCTCGCCTGCCGCGCCTGCCTCTCCGGCGAGGTCGACTGGTCGCTCCTGATCGAGGACTTCGAGGCCGAGGCGATCTGCCGCTGCCGCTCGTGCGGCTACGTGCGCACGGTCTCGCTCACCTCCGAACAGGCGCTTCGCCTGTCCCTACAACCGGTCTAAGGGGTACAACAGGGGGAGATGGCGCTCCCCGCGCGCACGGACGCGCTCGATGTGATCGTCGAGCTCCTCACCGAGCTCGACCAGGAGCCGGGCTCAGGCGGCCGCGGCTTCTACGACCGCCTCTGCGCCGCGCTGTGCCGCGTAACCGACATGGAGCGGGCCAGCCTGCTGCTGTACGACGAGGCGCGCCAGCTCGTGGTGCCGGTCGGGAGCCACGGAATCGAGCCCGGGATCCTCGAGGACATCTACGGGACGCTCGAGGAGACGCCGATCGCCCAGGTGGCGTTGTCCGAGGACCGCGTCGTAGAGGTGCACGGCGAGCTCGAGCGCTGGGTGCCCGAGCGCTACGCGCGCATCGGCGGTGTGGACACGATCACCTGCACGCCGGTGTCGGCGGGAGGGCGCTGGCTCGGCGTTGTCTTCGCCGACCGCGGTGGCGGCCACTTCACGCTGGCCGAGGACGAGCGCCACGCGATGTGGACGCTCGGCAAGACGGCGGCGCTTGCTGCCAGCGTCCGCATAGCCACCAGCCAACAGGGCCGCGCAAGGCTGCTCCAGGCGCGCATCGACCTGGCGCGCGAGATCCACGAGCGCGTCGTGCAGCGGCTGTTCGGCGTGTCGCTCGTGATCGGCTCGGAGGGCGCGCTCAGCGAAGACGTTCGGCGCCGCTGCGCGGAGGAGATGCAGGCCGCGCTGAGCGACCTGCGGGACGCGCTCGCGCGCCCGCTGGCGCCGCCCAGCCTCGACACGGGCGCCACCCTCCGCGAGGAGCTGGCACGGCTCGGGCGCCACTACAAGGCGCTGGCGCTCGAGCTGGAATGGCAGCCCGGAGTGGAGGTGCCCGAGGACGTGGAGGCCCTGGCCCAGTCAGTGCTCGCTGAGGCGCTTCGCAACGCCGACAAGCACGCGAACCCCACCATCGTGCGGGTGCGAGTCGGCAGCGCGGACGGCACCTTCGTGCTCGAGGTGCGAAACGACGGCGCCGGCCGGGCGCCGCGTGGGTCGCGCGGAGCCGGGATGGGCCTGCGCCTGGCGGCCGCGGAGGCGCTCGGCCGGGGGGCGCTCGTGGAGTTCGGCCCGGAGGGGGCGGACGGCTCGGAGTGGCGCGTGCGGCTGGTGGTGCCGACGGGTGACGAGGAGCGCGAGTGAGCCCCGACCGCAACCTGAAGGTGCTCGTGGTGGACGACCACGACGTGGTCCACTGGGGCTTTCGCCTCCTCCTGACCGAGCAGCCGTGGGTGGAGCGCTGCCTGACGGCGGCCAGCGTGGAGGAGGCGCTCGACCTGGCGCGCCGCTGGGAGCCGCACGTCGCGCTCGTGGACCTCTTCCTGGGCGAGGAGTCGGGCGCCGAGCTGTGCGAGGCGATCCGCCGCGACTCCCCGGGCACGCGGGTGCTCCTGATCTCGGGCGCCGGCTGGATCTCGCCTCAGGCGGCCAAGGCGGCGGGCGCCTCGGGCTTCGTGTCCAAGGACTGGTCGGCCCACGACGTGGCGATGGCCGTGCGCATGGTGGGCAAGGGGCTGACGGTGTTCGCGCCGCGCGCCGAGCAACCCGCCACGCCGCTCTCCGACCGCGAGCGCGAGGTGCTGTCCCTGATGGCCTCGGGGGCCACCAACAAGGAGATCGCGGAGCGCCTGTTCCTGTCTCCCCACACCGTGAAGGAGCACACGAGCGCGCTCTACCGCAAGCTCAACGTGCGCAACCGCGCCGAGGCGGTGCAGCGGGCCGAGCGACTCGGATTGACCGTCTAGCTTTGGGGCAATGCCCCACCCCGCGGTCGACAAGCGGCTCGCCCTCGCGCTGCTCGCCTCCACACAGTTCGTGCTCATCCTCGACGCCGCGATCGTCGGCGTCGCGCTGCCCTCGATGGGGCGGGACCTCGACTTCGCCCGGGAGGACCTCTCCTGGGTCGCCAACGCGTACACGCTCATGTTCGGAGGCTTCCTGCTGCTGGGCGGCCGGATCGCCGACCTGGTCGGCCGGCGGCGCATGTTCATCGCCGGCCTCCTTCTCTTCACGGCGGCCTCGCTGCTCGGCGGGCTCGCCCAGAGCGCGCTCTGGCTCGTGCTGGCGCGCGGCGTCCAGGGCCTGGGCGCGGCGTTGATATCGCCCGCCGCGCTGTCGCTCGTGATGACGCTGTTCACCGAGGGCTCTGAGCGCAACAAGGCGCTGGGCGTGTGGGGCGCCGTGGCGGGATCGGGCGGCGCCGCCGGCGTGATCCTCGGCGGCATCCTCACCGAGTGGCTCGGCTGGGAGGCCGTGCTGTTCGTGAACGTGCCGATCGGCATCGCGGCGGCCCTCCTGGCCACGCGCCTCTTGCCCGAGGGCCGCGAGGCCGCGGGCACCCGCTCCTTCGACGTGGCCGGCGCGGTGACCGTCACGGCCGGTCTCACGCTGCTCGTGTACGCGCTCGTCGACGCGAACGACGCCGGCTGGGGGTCCGGGCAGACGCTCGTGCTGTCCGCGGCCGCGCTGGCGCTGCTCGCCGCGTTCGTGGCCATCGAGCTCCACGCGCGCCGCCCGCTCGCGCCGCTGGCGATCTTCCGAAACCGCGCCCTGCGCGGGGCGAACATCGTGAGCGTCGCGATGACGATGGCCTTCTTCCCGATGTTCTTCTTCCTGACGTTCTACGCGCAGCTGGTGCTCGGCTACGAGCCGATCGAGGCGGGCTTCGCGCAGCTGCCGATCGCGCTCTCGATCATCGTCTTCGCCGGCGTCGCATCGCAGGTCGTCACGCGCGCGGGTTACAAGCCCACGATCGTGGTCGGCCTGCTCGTGGCGGCGGCCGGGCTGATCTGGTTCGCGCAGGTCTCGGCGGGTGGCTCCTTCCTGGCCGACATCCTCGGCCCGTCGGTAGTGACCGGCTTCGGCCTCGCTTTCGCGTTCGTGGCGGTCACGATCGCGGCCACGACCGGCGTGTCGGGCGAGCAGGCCGGCCTGGCCTCGGGGCTCGTGAACACCTCGCAGCAGATCGGCGGAGCGCTCGGGCTGGCCGTGCTGATCGCGATTTCGACTGCACGGACCGACGCCGTCGACGCCGCGCCGCCCGTGGCCCTGGCCGAGGGCTACCAGGCGGGGTTCCTGGGTGGGGCCGCGCTCGCTTTGCTCGGCGCGTTGCTGACCGTGCTGCTGCTGTCGAGCCGTGAGAGCAGGGAGCACGCCGAGGCCGCAAGCGCCCCTGCATAGGGGTGGGGCCACCCCCCCGACCGGGGGGATCGCCGTCCGACCGTGTGACTTCGGGCTCTGCAACGCGAAAGTGTCAATACATGGCCAGCACCGGACATCTCGCCATGCTGTTTCCCGGCCAGGGCAGCCAGACCGCGGACATGCGCGACCAGGTCGAGCGCCACCGGCCCGACCTGCTCGAGCTCGCGCAGTCGGAGGTCTCGGAAGACCTGTTCGAACGCGCCGGCGACGGCACGCGCTGGGCCCAGCCGGCGATCTTCTGCGCCGCGCTGGCCGGCTACGAGGTCCTGAAGGACCGCTACGAGCCGGACCTGATGGCGGGCCACTCGCTCGGGGAGATCTCCGCGCTGGTGGCTGCCGGCGCCCTCGACGCCGGGGACGGGCTCAGGCTGGTGGCCGCGCGCGGGCGCCTCATGCAGGAGGCCGCCGAGGAGACCGGAGACGGCGGGATGCTCGCCGTCCGCGCGCGCGACCGCGCGCCCGTCGAGCGGATCGCCGCCGAGGCGGACGTGTCGATCGCCAACGACAACGCTCCGGACCAGCTCGTGCTGTCCGGCGCCGTGGCGGCGCTGGACGAGGCGGAGCGCCTGTTGAGCGAGCAGAAGGTGCGCGCCAAGCGCCTCCCCGTGGCCGGAGCCTTCCACTCCCCGCTGATGGAGTCCGCGGTGGAGCCGTTCCGGCGGCTCGCCGAGAGCACCGATGTTCGCGCGGTGCGCGTGCCGGTGCTGTCCTGCGTCACCGCCGCGCCGTTCGAGGACGTGCGCGAGCAGCTCGTGCAGGCCATCACCCATCCGGTGCGCTGGACCGGCGTGACGCGCGCGCTGCACGACATGGGCGCGACCAGCTTCGTGGAGACCGGGCCCGGACGCGTGCTCACCAACCTCGTGCGCAAGTCGCTCGACGACGTCGAGGCCGACGCCCCGCTTGCGATGGAGGCCGCCAATGCCTAGCCAGAGCCAGCTCCTGGAGCGCCCCTCGGCGGTCAGGCCGTCGTGGGAGGCACAGCGGCCCCGCGCGGCCGCCCTCGCGTCTGTCGCGATGGCCGTGCCCGACAACGTGGTGACCAACGAGACGGTCGCCGCCGGCGCCGGCGTGACGGAGAAGTGGATCGTGCACCGCACCGGCGTTCACGAGCGCCGCCACGTGCGGGAGGGCGAGCGCCTCGACGCGCTCGCCGCCGCCGCGGGGCGTGCCGCGCTGGACGAGGCCGGGATCGAGCCGGAGCAGCTCGACATGGTGCTCGTGGCCACCCTGGCCGCGGACGAGCTGACCCCCAACGCCGCGCCGCTCGTGGCGCTCGAGCTCGGCGCCCACCGCGCCGGGACGATGGACGTGGGCGCCGCCTGCACCGGCTATCTGTCGGCGCTGTCGCTGGCCGCCGCCCAGGTGGAGTGCGGGCGCTGCGACCACGTGCTCGTTATCGGCGCCGACGTGGTGAGCCGCTTCGTCGACAAGACTGACCGCGGCACCGCCGCGCTGTTCGCGGACGGCGCCGGCGCCAGCGTCGTGAGCCCGGCGAACGGTGGGCCGGGCCTGATCGGGCACATCGCGCTGCACGCCGACGGCACCGGCGCGCAGGCGATCTGCGCCCGGCACGACGACCAGATCATCAGCATGCAGGGCCACGACACCTTCAAGGCCGCCGTGCACCGGCTGTCCGAGTCGACCCTCGAGGCGGTCGAGCGGGCCGGGCTCGAGCTCGACGACATCGGCCTGTTCGTCTACCACCAGGCCAACGCGCGCATCCTCGCCGCGGTCGGCGAGCGCCTCGGCCTCGGCAGCGAGCGCGTGATCGACTGCATCGACCGGTACGGGAACACCTCTTCGGGCACGCTCCCGATCGCGCTGGCCGACGCCCGCGAGCGCGGGATGCTCGTGCCCGGCATGAACGTGGTGCTGGCCGCCTTCGGCGCGGGCTTCACCTGGGGCGCGGGGGTGATCCAATGGGGTCCATGAATGGACGACCCGATGGTTGCGCCCTCGTCACCGGCGCCTCGCGCGGAATCGGCGCTGCGATCGCCAAGGCGCTGGCCCGCGAGGGCTGGCCCGTGGGCGTGAACTACCGCAGCGACGCCGAGAGCGCAGAGGCCGTGGTCAAGGAGATCACCGACGCCGGCGGCCGCGCGGTCGCCGTGAAGGCGGACATATCGGATCCGGACGCGGCCGACACTCTCTTCAAGCGCCTCGAGGAGGAGCTCGGGCCGGTGCTCGTGCTGGTGAACAACGCCGGCGTGCGCGCCGACGGGCTCTCGCCCCAGATCGACGACGACGACTGGGCCAAGGTGATCGACACCAACCTGTCGGCCGCCTTCCGGCTCACGCGCCGCGCCCTGCGGCCGATGATCCGGGGGCGCTTCGGCCGGGTCGTGAACATCGCGTCGATCGTCGGCGCCGAGCGCGCCAACCCGGGCCAGGCGAACTACGCCGCCTCGAAGGCGGGCCTCGTCGCCATGACCAAGACCGTGGCCGCCGAGGTGGCCCGCCGGGGCGTTACCGTGAACGCGGTCGCGCCCGGGCTGATCGAGACCGACATGACGGAGGGGATCGGCGACGGGCTGCTGCAGCACGTGCCGGCCCGCCGGCCCGGCACTCCGGACGACGTGGCGGCCTGCGTGCGCTTTCTCGTGTCGCAGGACGCCGGCTACGTCACCGGCGTCTGTCTGACGGTCGACGGTGGATTGACCGCTTAACCAACGAGAAGGAGGATCAATGTCGACGACAGTTACCCGCGAGGAGATCGAACAGAGGGTGTTCAAGGCGCTCGAGGAGTTCGGCGCCGAGCCCGATCAGATCAACCCCGACGCCGAGTTCGAGTCCATGGACGTGGACTCCCTTGACCTCGTCGAGCTCGCCCAGATCGTGGAGGACGAGTACGGCGTGCAGCTCAAGGGTGAGGACATGGAGGGCGTGAAGACCGTCCGCCAGTCCGTCGACCTGGTGATGTCGAAGCTGGGATGACGCGGACCGTCGCCATCACCGGCGTCGGCGCCGTCACGCCCCTGGGCGTCGGAGCACGCACCCTGCACGAGCGCTGGTCCGCGGGCCGTTCCGGGATCGAGGACGGCTACGGGCGGGCCAGCGAGTTCGAGCCCAAGGAGCACCTCTCGACCAAGGAGGTGCGCCGCGCCGACCGCTTCACGCAGCTGGCTCTGGCGGCCACCAAGGAGGCGCTCGAGGACGCGGGCTGGGAGGACGGCACGCCCGGCGACCCCGACCGGGCCGCCTGCGTGATCGGCACCGGCATCGGCGGCATCGGCACGCTCGAGAGCCAGCACATCGTGATGCGGGACCAGGGCGCGGAGCGCATCTCCCCGCTCTCGATCCCGCTGCTGATGGCGAACGCGGCCTCGGGCGTGGTGGCGATGAAGCACAACCTGCGCGGTCAGTCGTTCGGGACCGTGTCGGCCTGTGCCGCGGGCGCCCATGCGATCGGCATGGCCGAGCGGCTGATCCGCTACGGCGACGCGGACGTGGTCGTCACGGGCGGGAGCGAGGCGGCGATCACGCCGCTCGCCACAGCCGCCTTCGCAAAGATGGACGCTCTGTCCGACAGCGGCGTCTCACGCCCCTTCGACCGTCGTCGCGACGGCTTCGTGATGGGCGAGGGGGCAGGGATCCTGGTGCTCGAGGACGAGGAGGCCGCGAAGGCGCGCGGGGCCCGCATCCTGGGCTACTTGCGCGGGTACGCCTCGACCTCGGACGCGCACCACCTGACCGCGCCGGAGCCGAGCGGCCGCGGCGCCGCCAAGGCGATCGAGCTGGCGCTGAAGGACGCCGGCATCACGGGCGAGGACATCGTCTACGTGAACGCGCACGGCACCTCGACGCCGCTTAACGACCGCTCCGAGACCAACGCGCTCAAGACCGCGCTGGGCGAGGAGCGGGCCAAGGCGCTGCCGGTCAGCTCGACGAAGTCGGCGATCGGCCACCTGCTCGGCGCCGCCGGCGCCGTGGAGGCGATCGCGACGCTGCTGGCGCTGCGCGACCGGATCGCGCCGCCGACCCTGAACTACGAGGAGCCCGACGAGGGGCTCGACCTGGACTACGTGCCCAACGAGGCGCGTCCCCTAGCCGGCGCGAATGGACGCGCGATCGGCATCTCGAACGCATTCGGATTCGGCGGGCACAACGCCGTGCTCTGCCTGGAGGCCCAATGAGCGCTCTCGCTGAACGGACGACGAACGGCCGCCCACGCATAGCCGTCGTCGAGGAGAAGCCGCGTACGCTGGACGCGTACGGGCGGCTGGAGGCCCTCTGCGACCGGGGCTCGCTGCAGGTGATCCGCTCCACGGTGCTGCCGCGCCGGGAGTCGAAGCGGGTGCAGCCGGGCGACGGCGTGGTCGGCGCAGCCGGCAGCGTGGCCGGCCGGCCGGTCTACTGCTACGCGCAGGACCAGACCTTCGTGGGCGGCTCGCTGGGCGAGGCGCACGCCGACACGATCGTGCGAGTGATGGAGCTGGCAGAGCGCGCCGCGGCGCCCGTGGTCGGTTTCGTGGCCTCCGGCGGCGCGCGCATGGACGACGGCATCGCGGCGCTGGCCGGCTATGGGCGCATCTTCCGGCACAACGTGCGGCTCTCAGGCCGCGTGCCGCAGATCTCCGTGATCAGCGGCGTGTCGGCCGGGGGCGGCTCCTACTCGCCGGCGCTCACCGACTTCGTGGTGATGACCGAGGAGTCCGCGATGTTCCTGACGGGTCCCGCCGTGGTCCGCGAGGTGATGGGCGAGGACGTGGACGCCGCCGGCTTGGGCGGGCCGGGCGTGCACTCGCACAACGGCGTCTCGCAGTTCGTGGCGGCCGACGACCTCGACGCGATCCGCACGGTGCGCGACCTGCTCGCGTTCCTCCCGCAGCACGCCGGCGAGACGCCGCCGATCGGACCGCCCGCAGCGGTGCGTGTCCTCGATCCGCATGCGACCGTGCCCGAGAGCGGGCGGAAGGTGTACGACATCCGCAGCGTGATCGGGGCGCTCGTGGACGGCGGCGAGCTGCTGGAGGTCTCGAGCCGCTGGGCGCGCAACATGGTGACCGCGCTGGCCCGTATCGAGGGGCGTCCTGTGGGCGTGATCGCGAACCAGCCCTGGTACCTGGGCGGCGTGATCGACGCCGAGGCGGCGCAGAAGGCCGCCCGCTTCGTCCGGACCTGCAACGCCTTCGGGCTTCCGCTCGTGGTGCTCGTGGACACCCCCGGCTTCCTGCCCGGGACCAAGCAGGAGGGCGCCGGCGTGATCCGCCACGGCGCGAAGCTGCTGCACGCGTTCTCCGAGGCGGTGGTGCCCAAGGTCACCGTGGTGCTCCGCAAGGCATACGGCGGCGCTTACATCTGCATGAACTCGAAGGACCTCGGGGCCGACCTCTCGCTGGCCTGGCCTGACGCCGAGATCGGCATCATGGGCTCCAAGCAGGCCGTGGGGATCGTCCACAAGCGCGCCCTCGCCGATGCCGACGATCCCGAGGCGGAGCGCGACCGGCTCGCCGACGCGTACGCGGACGAGCACGTGTCGGCCGCCGTCGCGGCGCGCGAGGGCTTCGTCGACGAGCTGGTCGAGCCGCGCGACACCCGCCGCCGACTGGCCGGAGCGCTCGGCTCGCTGTCACACGCCGGCATGTACGGCAACGCCGGCGGGAACATCCCGCTCTGAGGGCTATGACCACCTACGTCGCTCTCGGAGATTCCTTCACCGCCGGGCTGGTGCCGGGTGAGCCGCGCTGGGCGGACGAGGTTGCGCGCGCGCTCGGACCGGACACGCGCTACGAGAACCTGGCCTGGGTCGGCGCCACCAGCGCCGACGTGGAGAGCCGGCAGCTCGACCAGGCACTCGGGATGAGCCCCGACGTCGTGACGATCGTGTGCGGCGCGAACGACGTGCTGGAGTCGGTTCGCCCCGACGCGGACGAGTACGCCAAGCGGCTGTCGCGCATGTTCGCGCGGCTGCGCCGAGAGGCCCCCGAGGCCGCGGTGGTCACCGCCACCTACCCCGACATCTCGCGCTTCCTCGACCTGCGCCCGCGCTCCCGCGTGCGCGTGGAGAGGGGGATGCGCCGCTTCAACGCCGTCTGCCGGTCGGTGGCACGGCGTCACGAGGTGGCGCTGCTCGACGGATTCGACCATCCCGCCGCGGCGGACCGGGACACCTACGCGGAGGACGGCTTCCACCCGTCGGAGGAGGGCCACCGGCGCGCCGCGATGGAGTTCCTGCGCGCGCTGCGACAGCGCTTCCGGGTCCCGCGCGAGGCGCCGGTCTCCTGAGTACATGCTCCTCGAGGGCAAGCGCCTCCTGATCACGGGGGTCCTGACGAAGGGCTCCATCGCGTACTCCGTCGCGGAGCGCGCCCAGCAGGAGGGCGCCGAGATCGTTCTGACCGGCTTCGGCCGGACGCGGCGGATGACGGAGCGCGCCGCGGCGCGGCTGCCCGATCCGCCGGACGTCCTCGAACTGGATGTCAATAGTGCAGACGATCTCTCTTCCCTCGCCACCTCGTTGGACCGCGTGGACGGAGTCCTCCATGCCATTGCCTTCGCACCGGGGGACGCCCTGGGCGGCAACTTCATGAGCGCTCCGCCCGAATCCGCGGAGCTCGCGTTCCGGACGTCTGCCTATTCCTTCAAGGCGTTGGCTGAGGCGCTTGCCCCGTTGATGGGCAATGAAGGGGGCTCGTTCGTGGCGATGGACTTCGATGCCTCCGTTGCCTGGCCCGTCTACGACTGGATGGGTGTTGCCAAGGCGGCGCTGGAATCGGTGTCCCGGTACTTGGCGCGTGACCTCGGGCCTTCCGGGATACGAGTCAATCTCGTCTCCGCCGGCCCGATCGAGACGCCGGCGGCCGGCGGGATCCCGGGCTTCGACGGGCTGGCCTCGATGTGGGGCAAGCAGGCGCCGCTGGGATGGGACGAGAAGGACCCGGCCGCGGTGGCGGACACGGTCCTCTTCCTGCTGTCGGACCTCTCGCGCCGGATCACGGGGGAAATAGTGCACGTGGATGGGGGCTTCCATGCGATGGGCGCCCCGCTGCGCGCCGACTGACACCTCCCGGGATAATCCCGCCGCCGTGCTGCTCGCCATCGACGTAGGCAACACCCAGACCCACCTCGGCATGTTCCGCGACGACCAGCTCGTGGAGCACTGGCGCTTCGCCACCGTGCGCTTCGCCACCGCCGACGAGCTGGCCTCCAAGCTCGCCTCGCTCCTGGACCTGAGCGATCTGCGGCTGCGCGATGTGGACGCCGCCATCGTCTCGTCGGTCGTGCCGACGCTCGCGCACGAGTACGAGCGGCTGATCGCTCGCTACCTGGACGGCAACGGGGCGCTGGTGGGGCCGTCGCTGAAGACCGGTATGCCGATCCGGATCGACACCCCGCAGGAGCTGGGCGCCGACCGCCTCGTCAACGCCGTGGCCGCGTTCGACCGGGTGGGGGGCGCTTGCATCGCGGTCGACTTCGGCACGGCCATCAACTACGACGTGGTGTCGAGCCGCGGCGAGTACCTGGGCGGCGTGATCTCCCCGGGAATCGAGATCTCGCTGGAGGCCCTGGCCGCCCGCGCCGCTCGGCTGCCCCGGGTGGACATCGAGGAGCCCCGCCACGCGATCGGCAAGGGCACCCAGGAGGCGATCCAGGCCGGGGTCGTCTACGGCTTCGCCGGCCAGGTCGACGGAATCCTGGTGCGCCTGCGAGAGGAGCTGGCCGAAGAGGCCACGGCGATAGCAACCGGCGGCTTCGCCGAGGCGATCGTCCCGTTCTGCGAGCAGGTCGACGAGGTGGACGACCTGCTGACCCTGACCGGCCTGAAGCTGATCTGGGAACGAAACCGGCGCTGAGCCGTAACGTCCGCGCCCCACCGGTAACGCGCCGGGCGCCAACCTCGGTGCCATGCCCGACGCTACTGACGTCAGCCCCGATATACGCGGCAAACGTAAGGCGCGTGGCTTCGACGCTCGGATGGCGGCGATTGCCGACTGCCAGCACGGGCGGGTCACGCGCGAGCAGCTCTTGGACCTCGGGCTCGGGCCCGGCGCGATCAATCATCGGCTCGCGACGGAGCGGCTGATCCGCGTCTACCGCTCTGTGTACGCCGTGGGCCACCTCAACCGTTCGCGGGAGTCCGCTTGGATGGCGGCGGTCCTCGCCGGCGGCGAGGGGGCGGTGCTGAGTCACCGGTCGGCGGGCGCGGCGTGGGGCCTATGTGCGAGCAGTGGCCCCTTCGAGGTGACCGCGCCGCGGCAGCGACGGTCCAGGGACAACCTCGTCTTCCATCATTCGAGCCTGCCCCCGGACGAACGCACCGTCCACAACGGCATCCCTATCACCACGGTGCCCCGGACGCTCTTCGACATGGCCGCGAGCCTCGAAGTGCCCCGGCTCGAGCGGGCCATCAACGAAGCCGAGATCAAGCGGCTCTGGGACGAGCTCAGCCTCGTCGACCTCCTTCGCCGCTATCCACGGCGCGCGGGCGCCAGGAACGTCCGGGCGGCGCTCGAGAGGCGCTGGGCGGGCGCCACCCACAGCAAGAGCGACCTCGAGGACCTCTTCCTGGCGTTCGCGGAGCGCGGGAACCTGCCCCGACCCGAGACGAACGTTGTCATAGAGGGCTGCGAGGTGGACTGCGTATGGCGCGAACAGCGTCTGGTCATCGAGGTGGACGGCTGGGAGACGCACAGGACCAGAGCCGCCTTCGAGCGCGACCGCGAGAAGAGCCGCATCCTCCAGGCAGCGGGGTGGCGCTTTGTGCCTGTCACCTACCTGCAGCTGCGGGACGCGTCGGAAAAGGTCGCCTGCGACGTGCGGCGCATGCTGGCGCGGCGCTACGGTTCAGACCCGTGACCCGCGCCCTCACCGACCCCTGGACGCTTGGCGGCCGGACCATCGAGAACCGAGTCGTGCTCGCGCCGCTGGCCGGCATCGGCAACTGGTTCGTCCGCCTTCAGGCGAGGCGGTACGGCGCGGGGCTGGTCGTCTCCGAGATGGTCTCGAGCTTCGGCCTCGCCCACGGCAACGAGCGCACCGTCCGCGAGTTCCTCCGCATCCACCCGGACGAGCATCCGGTCTCGCTCCAGCTCTTCGGCCACGACGCCGCCGTGATGCGCGAGGCGGCCGCCATCGCCGCCGCCGCGGGCGCCGACCTGATCGACCTCAACATGGGCTGCCCCGTCCGCAAGGTCTGCAAGACCGGCGCCGGCGCCGCGCTGCTCGAGGATCCGAAGAAGGCGGTGGCGATCGCGACCGCGGCCCGAGAGGGGAGCGGCCTCCCGGTGACGGTGAAGCTCCGGCCAGGCAACCGCCCGGGAGACCGAGCGGGCGTAAGCCTCGCCCGTAGGCTCGTAGACGAGGCCGGCGTGGCCGGCATCGCCTTCCACCCCAGGCACGCCAGCCAGCAGCACGCGGGAAGGCCCGACTACGCGCTGGCGCGCGAGTTGGCCCTCACCCTTTCAGTGCCCGTAGTCCTGTCGGGCGGCCTCGCGGACGAGGACAAGACGCTGAAGGCATTCCAAGAAAGCGGCGCCACGGCAGTCATGCTCGCCCGCGGCTCGCTCGGCAACCCGTGGCGCTTCGCCCGCCTCCTCGGCCGCTACCACGGCGACCCGCCGCGCGAGGAGATCGCCGCCGAGCTTCGGTGGGTCATCGCACAAGCCGAGGACCACCTCGGGACCGAGCGCGCAGGCCGCTACCTGCGCAAGTTCTACCCCTGGTACGCCGACACTCTCGGCCTCACCAGACGCGAGCGCGAGCCGCTCGTCACCGCTCCCACGACGGCCCACGCCCGCGCGGCGCTGGCCGCCTTGTCCGGGCGCGAAATCCCTGTTGCGGCCTGACCGCGCGTTGCTACACTGCGCCGTCCCTCCGGCGCCCCGCCCCCGAACGGAGGGTTTTCTTATGGCACGAGACACCGTCCTCACCCCTCAGGGCATGGAGGAGCTGAAGGCTCGCATCGAGTACCTGCGCGGAGACCGCAGACGTGAGGTCGCCGCGCGCATCAAGGAGGCCCGCGAGTTCGGCGACATCGCCGAGAACTCCGAGTACGACGACGCCAAGAACGAGCAGGCGATGCTCGAGAAGCAGATCTCCGACCTCGAGGAGAAGCTGCGCAACGCACGGGTGATCGACGAGAACGACGTGGACACCGGCGTGGTCGGCGTGGGAGTGACGGTCCACCTGAAGGACCAGAAGACCGACAAGTCCACGAAGTTCAAGATCGTCGGCTCCGCCGAGGCCAACCCCGCCGAGAGCAGGCTCTCGAACGAGTCGCCCGTCGGCCGCGCCCTGATCGGCCACAAGCGCGGCGAAACGGTGACGGTCCCGGTTCCGCGCGGTCCGGCCCGCAAGCTCAAGATCACCAAGATCGAACGCTGAGTAGCGTTCGCGCCGTGGACGATCGCCGGGCGAAGCTCGAGCGCCTGCGCGAGCAGGGGATCGACCCGTTTCCGCACGAGTTCGACGGCGTGGGCCCGATCGCGGACGTCCACGCGAGACACGACGGGCTCGAGGCGGGCGAGGAGACCGATGCGGCGTATCGCGTCGCGGGGCGCCTCACCGCCCGCCGCGGCCACGGCGGCGCCGCCTTCCTCGACCTGGTGGACCGCAGCGGCAAGCTCCAGCTGCACGCCAAGCGGGACGTGCTCGGCGAGGAGTCGTTCGAGCTGCTCACCTCGCTCGACATCGGCGATCTCATCGGCGTGGACGGAACCGCCTTCAAGTCGCGGCGGGGGGAGCTCAGCCTGCTGGTGAGCGGATGGACGCTCCTCGCCAAGTCGCTGCGCGACGTGCCCAAGGAGTACTACGGCATCGAGGACGTCGAGACCCGCTACCGGCACCGAGAGGTCGACCTGCTGGCCAACCTGGAGGCGCGCGCTCTCTTCATCCTCCGCTCCAAGGTCGTGCGCGCCATCCGCCGCTGGCTCGACGACCGGGGCTTCTTCGAGGTCGAGACCCCGGTCCTCCAGCCGCTCTACGGAGGTGCTCTGGCCCGGCCCTTCGTGACCCACCACAACGAGCTCGACCGCGATCTCTTCCTCCGCGTCGCCGACGAGCTCTACCTCAAGCGGCTGATCGTCGGCGGCCTGGAGCGCGTCTACGAGATCGGCAAGGACTTCCGCAACGAGGGCGTCTCCCACAAGCACAACCCCGAGTTCACGATGCTGGAGTGGTACGAGGCGTACGCGGACTACGAGGACATCGCGGCGCGCCTGGAGGAGCTGATCTCCCACGTCGCCCGCGAGGTGGAGTACGACGGGCCAATCGACTTCACGCCGCCCTGGCGCCGCGTCACCCTGCGCGACGCGATCAAGGAGAAGACCGGGCTCGACATCCGCAGCGACGAGCTCCCCGGCGAGGGCACCTGGGCAAAGCGCGTGGACGACCTGCTCTCGAAGCACGTCGAGCCGACGCTGCAAGACCCCACGTTCATCCTCGACTACCCCAAGGAGCTGTCGCCGTTTGCGAAGGACCACCGCTCCGAGCCCGGGCTGGTCGAGCGCTTCGAGTGCTTCGCGGCCGGCATGGAGTTCGCCAACGCCTTCACCGAGCTGAACGACCCGGACGAGCAGCGCGCCCGCTTCGAGCAGCAGCGCGCCGACCAGGCGGCGGGCGACGAGGAGACCCAGCCCTACGACGAGGACTACGTGCGCGCGCTGGAGCACGGCATGCCCCCCACGGGCGGGATCGGCATCGGCATCGACCGCCTGGTGATGATCCTCAGCGGCCGCCGCTCGATCCGGGAAGTGGTGCTCTTCCCGGCGATGCGGAGCTAGCGCCCACCGGCCAGGCATCAGCGGGGGTCCGGGGGCGCGAGGCCCCGGGTGTCATCAGTCGCTCTCCACCGCGTCCTTGAGCTCGGCCTCCGCGCGGGTGATCTCCTGCCCGCTCTCTGACAACGCCTCGGTGGCCTCCGCGAACCGGTCCTGGTTCCCCGCCCGGGCGGCGTCTGCCACGGCGCGGATGTCGTTCACGCCTCCTCGGATCGCGGCGAGCAGAGCGTCGAACTCGTCCCGCGCCTCCTCCGGGGGCGCGAGCTCCGCGAGCTCGGCGCGGGTCTGGGCGGCCGTGTCCGCGATGCGCTCGAACTCCCGCGCGATCTTGGATCCCGGCTGGGTCGCCAGGTCCTCACCGCCCTCCTCGAGGTTCGAATTGACCTCGTTGAGTCGCTGTATGGCCGCGTTGTAGCCGTCCTGGAACTGGCCGGTGCTCTCGTCGTCGTCGCCGCAGCCCGGGACGACCACCGCGGCCAGGATCAGGCATGCTGCGGCACGGGCGCGGATCATGGCGCGGCGAGCCTAACCCAAAAACCCTCGGTGGACGCGGCATTTACGGGTCCGTTAAGGCGCAAAGTGCCTTGGGGGCGTTGGTAGACTCGCCGAACGGGCTGGTGAACCCCCCTACTGCCTCATCTGGATCGGGGTACGTGCCGATCTAGAGGGAAAGAGACGGGCAACACCCGCCCCGACGTTCCCGACAGATAGGCATTCGCCGTGTTTGAGCGCTTCACCGAACGGGCCCGGCAGGTGGTCGTCCTCGCCCAGGAGGAGGCCCGCATCCTCAAGCACAACTACATCGGCACCGAGCACATCCTGCTCGGCCTGCTGCGCGAGGAGGAGGGCCTGGCCGCCCGCGTCCTCGAGTCGCTCGACATCACCGTGGAGCGCGTGCGCGCACAGGTGGTCCGGATCGTCGGGTCGGGCGAGGAGGTCACCTCCGGCCAGATCCCGTTCACCCCGCGCGCCAAGAAGGTGCTGGAGCTCGCCCTGCGCGAGGCCCTCTCCCTGGGCCACAACTACATCGGCACCGAGCACATCCTGCTCGGCCTGGTGCGCGAGAACGAGGGCGTGGCCGCCCGCATCCTGCTCGACTTCGACGCCGACTCCGAGAAGATCCGCAACGAGGTGATCCGGATGCTGTCCGGGCCGGGCGGCCGCCAGGGCCGCGCCGCCGCCGGCGCCGGCGCCCAGGGCGAGGGCAAGAAGTCGTCGAAGCTGCTCGACCAGTTCGGCCGCAACCTGACCAAGCTGGCCGCCGAGGCCAAGCTGGACCCGGTCGTGGGCCGCGAGACCGAGATCGAGCGGATCATGCAGATCCTGTCGCGCCGCACCAAGAACAACCCGGTGCTGATCGGCGAGCCCGGCGTGGGCAAGACCGCCGTGGTCGAGGGCCTCGCCCAGCGCATCACCAGCGGCGAGGTGCCCGAGCTGCTCAAGAACAAGCAGATCTACACGCTCGACCTGGCCGCGCTCGTGGCGGGCTCGAAGTACCGCGGCGAGTTCGAGGAGCGCCTCAAGAAGGTGATGAAGGAGATCACCCAGCGCGGCGACATCATCCTGTTCATCGACGAGCTTCACAACCTCGTCGGCGCCGGCGCCGCCGAGGGCGCGATCGACGCCGCTTCGATCCTGAAGCCGGCGCTGGCCCGCGGCGAGCTGCAGACGATCGGCGCCACCACGCTCGACGAGTACCGCAAGTACCTGGAGCGCGACTCCGCGCTCGAGCGGCGCTTCCAGCAGATCCGGGTCGACCAGCCCTCCACGGAGGAGACGGTCCAGATCCTCAAGGGCCTGCGCGACCGCTACGAGCAGCACCACCGCGTCGGCATCACCGACGAGGCGCTCGAGGCGGCCGCCGAGCTCGCCGACCGCTACATCTCCGACCGCTTCCTGCCCGACAAGGCGATCGACCTGATCGACGAGGCGGCCTCGCGGGCGCGCATCAAGTCGATGACCGCCCCGCCCGTCTACCGCGACCTCGAGGAGGAGATCGAGACCACGCGGCGCGACAAGGAGGCGGCCATCGAGGCGCAGGAGTTCGAGAAGGCCGCGAACCTGCGCGACAAGGAGCGCCAGCTCACCAACAAGAAGCGCGAGCTCGAGGAGCAGTGGCGCTCCGGCGAGTCCGGCGAGCGCCCCGAGATCGGCGAGGAGGAGATCGCCGACATCGTCTCGATGTGGACCGGCATCCCGGTCTTCAAGCTCACCGAGGCCGAGACGCAGAAGCTCATGCGCATGGAGGAGGAGCTCCACAAGCGCGTGATCGGCCAGCACGCCGCCATCGAGGCCGTCTCGAAGGCGATCCGCCGCTCGCGCGCCGGGCTCAAGGACCCCAAGCGCCCGACCGGCTCGTTCATCTTCCTCGGCCCGTCCGGCGTCGGGAAGACCGAGCTGGGCCGCACGCTTGCCGAGTTCCTCTTCGGCGACGAGGACGCGATGGTCCGGATCGACATGTCGGAGTACATGGAGAAGCACTCCGTGTCGCGGCTGGTCGGCTCGCCGCCCGGCTACATCGGCTATGACGAGGGCGGCCAGCTCACCGAGGCCGTGCGGCGCAAGCCGTACAGCGTGCTCCTGCTCGACGAGATCGAGAAGGCGCACCCGGACGTGTTCAACATCCTGCTCCAGATCCTGGAGGACGGCAGGCTCACCGACGCCCAGGGGCGCACGGTCGACTTCCGCAACTCGATCGTGATCATGACCTCGAACATCGGGGCCTCGGAGATCGCCAAGAACACCGGCATCGGCTTCACGGTCGGCGACGAGACCGGTCTCTCGTACGACGACATGAAGAACCGGATCATGGGCGAGCTCAAGAAGGTGTTCCGGCCCGAGTTCATCAACCGGATCGACGAGGTCATCGTCTTCCACAAGCTCACGCGCGAGGAGATCGGCTCGATCGTGGAGCTGCTGCTCAAGCGGATCCGCGAGTCGCTGGCCGAGCGCGAGCTGTCGCTCAACCTGTCCGACTCGGCCGCCGACCTGCTGGTCGAGAAGGGCTGGGACCCGTCGATGGGCGCGCGGCCCCTGCGCCGGGCGATCCAGCGCTACATCGAGGATCCGCTGGCGGACGAGGTGCTCTCGCAGTCGATGCCGCCCGGCTCCACCGTCGAGGTGGACAAGGCGCCCGAGGACGACGAGCGCGAGGTGCTGATCTCGATCGTGCAGCCGAAGGAGCGCAAGCGCGAGACGGTCGGCGTCGGCGCCAAGGGCGACGCCCGCGAGGAGGGCTCCTCGACGGACCCGTCAAGCGAGGGCGAGCCGGCCGACGAGCTGCCGGACGAGCCCGAGGTGCTGCCGGAGATCCCGGACGCTCCGCCGCCGCCCGAGGACAAGGGCGAGTAGCTCTCGGTCCTGCTCGTCCCGGGCGCCTCGGCCGAGGCGGCCGCTTACAAGGACTGCGGGCAGGTCAACGCGCACAACGGCGGCAAGGCCCGCTCGAACCAGGCGACCGGAGGCACGAAGTGCCGCACCGCCCGCCGCGCGGCGCGGCGGGCGAAGGGCAGGCGCTTCAGCGCCCTCGGGTACCACGTGCTACAAGCCCACGCGCGTGCCAGCTGAACAGCCGGCTCAACTACGCGACTTGCGCCGCCACGGCTCGGTGTTACGGTGGAGGCGGTTTGGAGTTTCGCCTGCTGGGCCCTCTCGAGGTCGTCGGCGACGGCGGTCTCGCGGTGTCGATCGGCACCGGGCGGCAGCGTGCCCTGTTAGCCCTGCTGTTGCTTCGCCCGAATGAACTGGTCGCAAGCGACCGGCTGGTGGAGGAGCTGTGGGGCGAGTCGCCTCCGGCGACTGCCCAGAAGATGCTGCACAACCAGGTGTCGGCGCTACGGCAGGCGCTTGGCCGAGGCGCTGGGTTGGAACTGCTACTTCAGTCTTAGATGCCGACTCCCGAGAACGGTCCGGGCGGAGGGCGGGGGGCTGATCGTCGAGTATGAGTCGGGCGAGCGGACAGAAGACCGAGTTGGGAATGCGACTGGTATCCGAGCTGACTCGGATGCAACCGAAGACACGCTCGCCCTGGCACGTGGGCCGGCGATCATCCTCTGCCTCCCAGACGGAGAGTACCTCGCGGTGGGGCTTTCCTCGGAGTCGTATCGCACCTGACACGGGTTCCTCGCCCTGGCTGTCCCGCCCGGTCGCGGGCGATCTCCATGGCCACACCTAGCTCTCGGTTTGGCGATCGGACTCCCGGCCTGCGTCTGTCTTGGTACGTGGGTGGGCTGGCTCCTCGGAGGTCTCATTCGGCGACGAGAACCTCGCGGCAGGGCTCGGGATATTCGGGGTTCTCAACCGGCTTCTCGCCCCGGTCGCTGCGATCTACGTGCGGTGGGCAAGGCGGCCGGCGGGAGAGGGGCAGTGGAAGGTCGCCAGTCGGTTCGCACTCGCGTTCGGATTTGTTGGGCTCTTCCGTCGCGGGCACTGGCCGGGGTCTAGGTCTCGGCTGGCTCGCGACTCTCGTCGTTGTTGCGGCGAACACCTGCTTCGGGTTCTGCGTCGGCTGGTGGGCGGGCCGGCCAGTCCGCCCTCCGAAGTTGGGCCCTTCACCCGGGGATCAGTGGAAGTGACCGCCGGCATTGTCGATTCCATGCTCGACATCGGGTAGCATCTGTAGGCCAAACCATCGCTGCACCTGACCCGGCCCGCGATGATAGTTCTGGGAGTTTGTAACTCACCGACCGGGCTGGACAGATTTACCTTTGCAGCGGAGAGTGATGCGATGTCGCGATGGCTAACTGCTCCCGTTACGTCCAAGGGGTTCGACTCGGGGTTCTATTTGTTCTCTGGGGGTTGTGCAACATTCGTCGCCGTCATCGGGCGATCACGAAGAACTGGTGGATGTCGTTCGCGTTGGGCTATTGGCCAGTAGTCAGCTTCGGATGTCTTGGAGGTGCTCCCGCGACTGGGAATGCCGAACCGCCGCTGCACCTGACCCGGCCCGCGACAATGCTTCGGGTTCTTCGTAGCTCGCCGAGCGGGCCGGGCAGGTGAGCTTGATGTTCGGCCACAGGAGGGCGATTGGGTTGAGGAAGACTAGCGGGCTGGGACTTTTCCCGGTCGCATCTCGACCTTAACGGTCAAAGGACAGAGGCTTGTCCCGGCTGGCGTCCCGGCGGAGGGTTCGGCTTGATGTCGATCACTACCGGCTCGTATCCCTCCTTCCTGACCATCAGATACCACCGCTCTCCACCCGATGCCGTGGGCGTATACCCGGGGATTGAAAGGTCGTATTCGAGACGGCCCGCTTCGTCCGTCAGAAGCCCTGTCTCCACCGGGTTGTGTTTCTGCTCTTCGTTGGTCAGGGAGGCATCGACATCCACTTCGGCACCCGGGATGGGCTTGCCGTCGGTCTTGTCCACCACGGTCAGGGAGAGGCGGAACACCTGCGACCAAGAACAGCCGGTCAAAAGCGATGAAGGCGGCGATTAACAAAAGTGTAGTCCGAATCGGGTGGCTCGATGGCCGCACCTCGATCACGACAATTGGGCGAGCGTCTGTATTCTACCCGACCGACCACCGATACCGAAAATGTCTCCGAGTTTCGCCCAGTTGGTGTCGAGAAGTGTGCAGCGGTGAATCGGGCACCTCCCTGAACAGGTAGCTGACGGTATTCTGCCGGGTCGGTCTGTCAATCGCCGCTGAGGCCGAACCCTTCGCTGCACCTGACCCGGCCCGCATGTAGGTGCTTCGAGATTCATCGCTCACCGAGCGGGCCGGGCAGGTGAGAGCGTGTGAATCAATATCGTCGGTGAGCGGTGAAGCCGATTCTGGCGTCGGTTTTCACCCCCCTGTGATCCGTGGCGGTGTTCGCTCGTTTTCCGTTATCCGTTCTGTTCTCCACCTGCGTCCTCCTGGCGGTGCGCTCAGGATCCTCCTAATGGTTCGGCCAAGTTCTCGCGGCTCTTCAACCGACGGTGCGTCGTCACGAGGTTGTGGGCCAGGGCCTGCCACAGGGCACAACACGTCACCTTCGCCACGCCGCGGACGCAGACCCGATACCAACCGCGATTGCGACAACCGGCGTTCACCCACTCGGCGCCTGGAACCCCGACTCTTGTAAATCGCCTGAGCCGCCGCAGTCCCCATCCGCACCCGCCAGTCCCCCACCGCCGCCGTGTCGCCCTCCGCGGCGCGGAGGGGTCCTTGCCCTGCGCCTGCAGCTTCTTCTCGTTCTTCACCGGCATGTACGTCGTCGTCGCCGTGCGTCGTCGGCCAGTCGGTCGATGTCCTCCAGCGAACCGAAGCCCGCATCCACCAGCATTTCCTTCGGAGCCCGGCCGTAACGCGCGACGATCCGTTCGACGCACGGCCCCATCAGTCCGTTGTCGGTCCCGCGGGTTGCGACCGCCGTCGCATCGACGACGAGTCCGCTTGCACATCGGTGGCGAACTGCACGTTGTAGGCCGGCCGGAAACCGCCGTCGGGCATCTTCATCACGCGGGCCTCGGGGTCGGTTGTGCTGGCCCGGGCCTGGTCGCCTGTCCCCTTCTTGAACGCCTCGCGGGACGCCCGCAACGCCGGGATCTGGTCCAGGGCCGCCTGCAGGCGTTCGGCCTTCTCGCGTGCGGCTCGCTCGCGGGCCGCCTGCTGGCGCCGTGACAGCCGCGGAGTCGCTCTCGTCGGCTTGACGGGAGAGTGCCTCGACTTGCTCCTCGGCTTCGGCCAGGCAGCGTTCGAGTGTGGGCTGTCGGCGGAAGGTGTCGGCCCCGGCGGAGGCCCGCACCTTCATGCCGTCCTGGGCGACGCGGTGGAGGGTGACGAGGTCCCTGGTGCAGCAGCACGGCGACGGTGTCGGTGAGCAGGCCGTCGAGCCAGTCGGGGTGGGCGACGCGGAAGTCGGCGAGGGTGTGGTAGTTGACCGAGACGCCGCCGCAGAGCCACTGGTAGGCGGTGTGGTCGGTGCAGAGCCGGTCGAGTTCGCGGGCGCTGCCGACGCCGTCGAGGGTGGCGTAGAGCCAGAGTGCGAACAGGATGCGGGGGTCGATGTGCGGGTGTGCCGGCGTGGCCCTCGACGGCCTTGATGGTGGCGTAGAGTGGCGGAGGTCGAGTTGCAGAGTGAAGGCCCAGACGGTGCGGACCATGTGGTCGGGCGGGAGGAGTTGATCGAGGGATTCGCAGCGGAACGTCATCTGGTCGCGGCGGGCAAGGCGAAGTCGTGGCTGGGACATGGCGAACCTCTGGCGTCGAGTAAGCACAGCGAGTAAGGTTGCCATTACGACGCGCCAGAAGCCAAAAAATTCACACGCTCTGAGCTTGATGTTCGGCCAGCGGAGGCACGTCGGGGGTTGAGCGAGTGGATTCTGATCAACTGCCGTTCCCGGGACCACCGTTCGAGGCATACCTGACCACGGCAGAGAATGGCGGCCCTGGGACGCCACTCGACGGCCAGCGTGTTGTCGTTGTGCTAGGTGCACGACGGGGGGGCCGGCCGCTTGAGGTTTCGCTCCACTTGTTCGCGTGGCCGGGCCGCCCGGCAGAACTGGTCGTTGCCGCCATCGACGAGACGCGAAGTTGACAGAACCACGAGAGTTCTGTCCACGCCTCGTCGTCAAGCCATCGAAGGGGCCAAATGTGATCTCCCTGACCGTGGAGTACGAACACGTACCGGCACCAAGTCAGGGGCCCATCTGACGGGGGCACCGCCGAACCCTCCGCTACACCCGACCGGCCCGGCGGTTAAGATCAGCGAGTGGTCAGCGGCTCACTCCGCCGGGCCGGCGGGTGAGCTTGACGTTCGGCCGCAGGGGCTGTTGGAAGTCGAGGGGCTGATTGTGGCGATCCCGTTCACCAGTCAAGCTGACCGGGCCCTGAAGCTGGCGGAGCAAGAGGCTCGTAGCTTTAGCCACGAGTACATTGGCACGAACACATTCTCTTGGGCTTGGTCAACGAGGGCTCCGGCGTCGCTGCCAATGTCCTGAGCTACCTGGACATTGATTCCTGCCACATCCGCCGGAGAGGTCGAAAGGATAATCCAGCGCGGACCGCCCGGCGGCGTGTGCTATGGGCCGACTCCGACGCACTCCTCGTTCGCAGAACGTCATTGAGCTCGCCGGCACCGAGGCCCGCGAGCTTGGCATGAGTTTGTTGGTACTTGAGCACTTGCTCCTAGGCTTGATCCGTGAAACGAAGGGGTCGCGGCTCAGGTACTCATTCACCTCGGCGTTCAGCTTGATGTGGCACGAGCCGAGGTGTTCGCGAGCAGTTGCGACCCCAGATCGATCCAAACTGGCTGACGTGCACGGTCAAGGATCTCGCCCGCACCATCATCCAAGAGCAGTGCTGGGAGGTCATGCCAATTCTGGCCGATGCGGTTGAGGAGTCAGGTTGTACTGATGCCGAGCTACTTGAGCATTTGCGTCAGGGGCGATCACACGGCTGCGTCAGGAGGTCCGGCTGCGGATGCTGGGTGATCGACCGATTGATGAGCACTGAGTCAACCCGGCTGACAAGAACCCAACAGCAGACCAGGAGGTGGCAGTTTTGGCGGTAGGCTTGTCTTATCGGAGATCGGCCGAACCCTCCGCTGCACCCGGCCGGCCCGGCGATTAGAGTCAGCGAGTAGTCACCGCTCACCGCGCCGGGCCGGCGGGTGGCCTCACGTTCGGCCCCGGAGGTGCGTCGGGTGTGTGTCGTCTTCTTTCTGACTGCGCTCGGCGGTATCAGCCTGCTCACGCTCGCCGTGTGGCCGGGGATGATCGAGGACTTGGTGTTCGGGTTTCCGTTTCTCTGCGTCTCTCTGCCGCTGCTGGGCTTCTTGTTCCTGCTCTTGTTCGGGCTGGCCGTCCGCGACCCAGCCACACGACCGGAGTCGCCCGTTCGGCGGCGGTGGTGGGGAGTCCGATCGGCAGTTATTATGTTTGGCACGCTCGGGCTGCTCTGGCTCCACGTCCCGCAGCGGATCGCCTTCGCATTCTGCCATGCGGACCTGCGCGGGCTCGTGGACGACGCCCCCGACGAAGAGTTCCGCGGCGACGAGTTGGCCAGTCAGGTGGGGCCATACCGCGTGGATCGGTACGCATTGGACAAACGGGGCGGGGTATTCTTCCGGACCGCCACTGGGCCGGACGGGATCGGCCCGGACCAGATGTCCTATGGGTTCGCGTTTCGTCCCAACGGTCAGGGCACCCCGTTCGGGAACGCCCACTATGGGCATCACCACCTGTTCGGAGACTGGTATGTTTTCGCGGCGTCAAACGACTGGTAGCGCGGCGAGGCCGAACCCCGCGCTGCACCTGACCCGGCCCGCAGGCAGGTGCTTCGAGATCCATAGCTCACCGAGCGGGCCGGGCAGGTGAGCTTGATGTTATCCGAAACGTCCCAATTGCTATGGAGTTCGAGTTCTATAGATTTTCCCGGCACGGTCGAGTCTGGGTTGGCGCTTTCGACAGCGTGCTGCCGAAAAAGGCGGCGGAATCCATGTCGCGAGTTTGCCTTCGGCCATGATTTCCGAACGCTTTTCTTTTCACCACGGCGCTCGGTCTCGATTGCACCGTTCAGAATCTCGACAATTGCGGTGCCGTGGGACACACTCTTTACCTGCGACGACTACGGCGATGTCGCAAACCTGCAAGAGGCATGCAGTCGATTCGATTCACAACTCGCAAAACACGGCTGGAGGCTGCCAACCGAAGATGAATTCGAGATTGCTGCCGGTGGTGAACTGTTCGCGTGGGGAAACGAAATCCCAGATGGAATCCCCTGCGGAAAGCACACGACGTTTACCAGACACAAAGATAAAACGTCTCGCGGCCTCCCTTGAATGATGACACCTATAAAGTCGAATTGGTATCGACGGTGTTTAAGATGGGCGATGGTGGAGTATCGATTTGCGGGGGAAAGATTGGCCGATTGCTTGGCTTTCGCTTTCCCCGACCTATCGATGCTCCAGAAGAAATGGTTGATACCGCATTGCGAGTATACTTGGCATCTGCGTTGGTGCGGCCAGTGTTACTCTGAACGCAGATCGTCGGATAACCAACGGCTGAAGCTGACCGGGGCCGCCATCCTGGTTTTCCGAGCTTCAACGTCCTTGCAGGCGGCCCCGGCAGCTTAGCCGAGCGTTCGGCGGCAGCTATGACTGAGTCGATGCGCCGGAAAACTCAACGCATCTGTGAGCTAGTATAAGTGCCATGCGTGACCTGAACCATCCGAAGGTGAAGTCGCTCACGCCAGGAATTGCCGCCGCCCTAAACTTCGAGCCGTCGCTTGTTTCATTCCTCTTCTCAGCATCGCGCCCGGCATGCTTCGACTACTGGGTCGAGAGCCCGGATGAGGGCTGGACTTGTAACGTGCCGCCGCACGTCGATGTGGCGTATCCGCTTTGGTGCACGAACGCTGACCAGACCCTGGTCTGTGTTGGCCAAGGCCGGCAGTGGTTCATGCACGGCTCTCATGATAGCCCTGAGACACATGACATCGCGACCACGGTGCAGGGATTGCTGGCTGACTTGTTCTTCACGTTGTTCGAGTCCGAGACGACGCCAGAGAAGCTTCGCGAGGCGGCAGCTTGCTGCGGCTTTAGGTACGTGGAAGACATCATCACTGTCGGCGAAACTCGCCAGGATGACTACTGGAACGAGAAGGACCGAATGGTAAAGGAAATCGACCGGAAGGGCTGAAGCCCGAGCGTGGCGTGGTGGTGCCGTCGAACCAGGCGCTGCACCTGACCCGGCCCGCAAGTAGGTGCTTCGAGATTCATAGCTCACCGAGCGGGCCGGGCAGGTGAGCTTGATGTTCGGCGATGGAGAGCCGGCTGATGTTCGAGTGGCTCGAACAAGAACTCGCGGCGATCCGCACGAAGCGGTTCCACGTCGTTGACGGGCCGGCGTCCGTCGACTTCCGGGCGGCGGTGCTGGAGTCGCCGCTCCCGCACCGCCGTCCTATGTCGCCTTCGTCCTCCGGTTCGGGAATGCCAAGCTGTACCGGATGACGGGGCTGGACCTGTACTGGATGCAGGGTTTTCGCCGCCCCGCAGGAGGTCGAGTCGCGGACCGGCGAACCGCTGCTGTACATCGGGGGCTACGACGAGACGCTGCGCGTACCTTGAAGAGGGAAC
>CAWIGR010000021.1:0-172751 GCA_963835705.1 uncultured Thermoleophilaceae bacterium | reverse complement strand
TGCCGTGCCAGGTTCGAGAGAGTCCGGGCTCAGGCGACGATCTGCATCTCGCGGGTGGTGTTGTTGAGGCGCCGGCCGCCGTCCTCGGTGACGGTGACGATGTCCTCGATGCGGACGCCGAAGCGCCCGGGCAGGTAGATGCCGGGCTCGATGGAGAAGCACATGCCGGGCTCGAGCGGATGGGTCTCGCCCTCGACCATGTAGGGCGGCTCGTGGGTGGTGAGGCCGATGCCGTGGCCGGTGCGGTGGATGAAGTGCTCGCCGTAGCCGGCGTCGGCGATCACCTGCGCGGCGGCGCGGTCGATGTCCTGGCAGGCGACGCCCGGCCGCACGGCTTGGAAGCCGGCCTGCTGGGCGTGGCGGACGATGTCGTGCACCTCGCGTTCCTCGTCGGTGGGCTCGCCGACATGGATGGTGCGCGAGGTGTCGGAGCCGTAGCCGTCCTTGAGCCCGCCGAAGTCGAGCACGATCATGTCGCCCTCCTGGATCGTGCGGTCGCCGACCTCGTGGTGCGGGTTGGCGCCGTTGGGCCCGGAGCCGACGACGGTGAAGTCGACCTGCGAGTGGCCGTTCTTACGTAGAGGCCGGCAAGATCGGCGGCGATTTCGGTCTCGCGTCGTCCGGCGAAGCGCACCTTGAGGAGCTCCTCGAAGCTCGCGTCCGCGGCCGCGCCCGCGGCGGCGAGCCGTTCCAGTTCGTCGGCGTCCTTGATGGCGCGCAGCATCGGCAGCGCGTTCGTCATCGCGACGTAGTGGGTGCTCGGGCAGCGCCTGCTGGAGGCCGAGCAGCTGCAGTGCCCAGGCCGAGTCGGAGATCGCGTAAGAGCCGGCGGGGTCGAGCAGCTACGCGGCGGCGGCGTAGGGGTCGCTGCCGTCGGCCCAGTCGGTCAGCGCGATCGTGCCCGGCGCTCGGAGCGGCTTCGGCGTCGGGCCGCTCGAGGTTGGGCAGGATCATCGCCGGGTCGCGGTCGGCCTGGACGACGAGCACGGTGAGCCGCTCGGTGATGGCGACCGGCGCGTAGCCGGCGAGGTAGAGGAGGTCCGGCCCGGAGTGACGAGCACACCGGTCAGCCCCGCGGCCTGTGACTGCTCGGCGGCGCGCTGCATGCGGTTGGCGAAGTCCTCGGCCGTGAACGGGCGGGGCCTGTGGTGGCGGGCATCGCGCTCCTTTCGCTACTGCGACGCGGCCTGTGCGTACTTCTGCAGGAACAGTGCCTCGGCGAGCGCGATGTGCTCGATCTCAGAGGGATCGACGCTCTCGTTGGGAGCATGGATGAGACAGCGCGGCTCCTCGACGCCGAGCAGCATGATCTCCGCGTCCGGGTAGGTCTCTGCCAGGACGTTGCAGAGCGGGATCGAGCCGCCCTGGCCCTCGGTCGTCATCGGCCGGCCGAAGGACTCCTCCATTGCGGCCTTCATCGCGTCGAACGCGACGCCTTCGAGCGCGCCCACGAACGGATCGCCGACCGCGACGCGCTCGATCTCGCACTGCATGCCCCACGACACACGTGACCTCAGGTGCGCGACGAGGGCGTCCTGGGCCTGCTTGCCGTTCATCCCTGGCGGTATGCGCAGACTCACGCGCGCGGCGGCCGACGCCTGCACGGCAGACGAAGAGCCGATCACGGGCGGCACGTCGATTCCGAGCACAGTCGCCGATGGTCGCGCCCAGAGCATCTCCGCGACGCTGCCCTCGCCCATCAGCTTCACGCCGTCGAGCACATTCGCGTCGCTGCGGAATTGGTCGGCGGGATAGTCCACCCCGCTCCAGCTCTGCTTGTTGTCGAGCCCGTCGACGACCGTGTCGCCCTCCTCGTCATGCAGCGACGCGAGCATCTGGATCAGGCACACGACAGGGTCCGGGGCCGGTCCGCCGAACATGCCGGAGTGCATCGCACTGCCAAGCGCACGGAGCGTGACGTCGACGCTCGTCATGCCGCGCAGCGTGCTCGTGAGGGTCGGGACTCCGACGGCGAAATTGCCCGTGTCGACCACGAGAATCGCGTCGGCGCGCAGCAGGTCGGCGTTCTCCGGCACGAATTCCTCGAGCCCGCCGGTGCCCTGCTCCTCGGAGCCCTCGCAGATCACCTTGACGCCACACGGGAAGCCGCCGTGGAGCTGGCTCAGCGCGCGCAGCGCGGTCAGGTGCATGACGATGTTGCCCTTGCAGTCCGCCGCGCCGCGGCCGTACCAGCGGCCCTCGCGCTCGGTCAGCTCCCAGACCGGCGACAGCCACTGCTCCTCGCCGAGCGGGGGCTGGACGTCGTAGTGGGAGTAGAGCAGCACCGTCGGCGCGCCCTCCGGACCGGGCGCGTGACCATGCACCGCCATGCTGCCGTCCGGTGTGCGCGACATCTCGACGTCCTGCAGCCCCACCTCGGCGAACGCGTCGACTACCCACTGGGCGGCCTTCTCGCACTCCTCGGGCGGGTACTGCTTTGCGTCGGCCACCGACCTGAACGCCACCAGCTCGGCGAGGTCATTCCTCGCGCGGCCCATCAGGCCGCCGACGGCCTCGCGCAGATCGTCAGCCGGCATTAGGTCCTTTCTCGAGGGGGGTGCTCGGGCCTCACTCCTCGATCGTGTCATCGGCCTTGTAGTCGTCGATCTTGTCCCGGTAGTCCGGCAGCTCGTCGGGGCAGTAGGTATCCAGGATCAGCGCCTCGCCCAGCAGGATCCGCCGGTCGATGATGACCGGCCGCCGGCCGACGTGCGAGGCGCCGTTCGCCACCATGTCGTTGAGGATTGCCTTGCCCAGCGCGTTGGCGGGGTTCTCGCAGACGGCCCCGCCGTCGGTGCCCAGCGACCGGACGATGATGTCCTGATCCTCCGGCACGGGCAGCCCCGCCCGCTCGAACTTCTGCGTCAGCTCCTGTGCCTTGTCCTGGGCCTCCTGGTCCTTCTTCTCGCCGCTGTAGGCGATCAGCCCGATCACGCAGAGGACCACGACCACGCCGCCGAGGACCCAATAGATGACGCGCTCATGACGTCACCTCCGGCTCGGCGCGTTTCCAGCCGGGCTTTTGGAACCTCAAGAACAACCACGGCGGTAACAGCCCAATCAGCCCGGTGCCGGCCAGGATCAGTGCGCCGTAGGCGACCGCGCTGCCGCTCTCGAACTGCGACGGCGGCACGAAGCCGATCACGATCGCCGCGGCCGAGGCGACGAAGCCGACGACGCAGAGGAAGCCCAAGACCGGGGCCCGGTAGCCGCGCTCGACATCGGGCTGGTCACGGCGCAGGTTGCGGGCGGCGACGAACATCAGCAGGTAGACGATCAGATACACCTGCGTCGTCATCACGCTGAGGATCCAGTAGGCGCTCGACACCGACGGGACCAGCGCGTAGAGCAGCGCGATCACCGTCGTGACGGCGCCCTGCGTGACGAGGATGTTGACCGCGACCTCGTTCTGGTTCTGCTGCTGGAAGAACGGCGGCAAATACCCCTCGCGGCGCGCGATCAACAGCAGGCCCTTCGACGGGCCCGCGAGCCAGGTCAGCATGCCGCCCGCCGACGCACACACCAGCGCGATCGCGACTATCGGCACGAGCTTCTGCAGGCCGAAGTAGGCGAAGAAGGCGTCGAACGCCTGCATCACCCCGGCGGTCAGGCTCAGCTCCTGCGCCGGGATCACCCAGCTGATCGCCAGCGCAGGCAGGATGAAGATCATCAGCACGAGCCCGCACGAAAAGAACATCGCCCTCGGGAACTCGCTGCGAGGATTGCGCAGCGAGCCCACGTGCACGGCGTTCATCTCCATGCCCGAGTAGGACAGGAAGTTGTTGACGATCAGCACCAGGCTCGCGATCCCCGTCCACTGCGGGATCAGATGGTCCCCATCCATCGGCGCCGCCGACCCGTTGCCCTGGAGCAGGTAGACGATCCCCAGCACGACCAGCACCGCGCCCGGGATCAGCGTGCCGATCAGCAGGCCGCTGGAGGCAAGCTTTGCGATCCCACCGGTGCCGCCGCGCGCAGACAGGAACACCCCCGTCCAGAACACGATGACGATCACCACCCCGGTGTAAACGCCGTTCGTCGCCAGGTCCGGGTTGAACACATACGCCAGCGTGCTCGCGACAAAACCCAGCAGCGTGGGGTAGTAGAAGATCGTCATCGCGAACTGGCACCACACCGCCAGCAGCCCCCACTTTGCGGAGATGCCCTCGCTCACCCAGCGGAACACTCCGCCCGTCCAGCCCGACGCCAGTTCCGCCGCGACCAGCGACTGCGGCAGCAGGAACACGATCGCCGGGACGATGTACAGGAACACGCAGGTGAGGCCGTAGACGGCCATCGTCGGCGCGCTGCGCAGGCTCGCGACCGACGCAGTCGTCATGAACGCCAGAGTCAGCCAAGTGATGTACGTCGGCCGTACCACCGTCGCCTTCGACGCCGGCACATCGATCGGCCGATCGGCCGGCACATCCATCGACGACATGCGACTCCTCCGTGCATGAGGGGACCCGACGCGCTGAAGATACTGTTGAGGTCGGCTGGCTAAGCCTTGTCCGGCTGTCGCGCCGCCCCACGGCTGCGCTTCCAGATGAAGTCGAGGGCCACCGACAACAGCGTGATCGCGACGATCGCCGTGAAGGTCTCGGGCGCGTTGCGCAGTGTGTCGACGGCGAAGAACGCCAGGACGATCGCCGTCACCGCTATGGCGGCCAACACGATCTCGGGCCGAGAGTTCGTGTCGGCCCGCCGCCGGTAGCCCGCGATCCCCACGAGCAGGAAGATCAACAGCGAGCAGGCGCTGCCGACCGACGCGATCGCCGAGAGGTCGATGAGGTTGGCAACCGCGAGCACGAGCGCGCTGGTGATGATCAGCCCGGCGTGAGCGCCAAGCGGCGAGCCCCGCCCGAAGAACGGCGGGAACTGCCCGATCGAGGCGAGCATTGCGGTCAGCCCGCCCGAGGCGTAGATCGTCGCGTTGACCGACGAAGCGGTTGCCAGGAGGGCGGCGATGGCCATCATCACGAAGCCGGCGTCCCCCAGCGTGGGCCGGGCGGCCTCTGCGATCGCCGTTTCGCCGAAGCCCGTGACCTCGTCGACCGTAAGGGTCCCGAAGACCCCTAGCGAGATGAGCACGTAGGTGACGCTCGTCACGGCCAGCGCGAGGTACATCGCCTTTGGCAGCTCGCGCGCCGGGTCGCGCAGGTCTCCCGCCGCAAACGTGATCACGCTGAAGCCCAGGTAGGCGAAGAACGTGAGCGCGACACTGGAGATGATGTCCGACAGCGATGGGTAGCCGCTGAAGGCCAGCAGATCGAAGTCGATGTCGACGATCGTCACGCAGATGAAGACGGCGAAGACCGCGAGCAGGACGACGACGATCAATGACTGCGCCCGATCCACGACCCGCGACCCGACCATGTTGATCCCCAGCATCGCGAGGACGACGGCCGACGTGAACACGTTGTCCCAGCCGCCGGCGGCGTCATCGCCGATGAAGAGCGACGACGCGTAGCTGCCGAACGCGACCGCCACCATCGAGCACACGATCACGATGGCGGAGAAGTAACCCAGCCACGACGCGATTCCCACGAGCCGTCCGTTCCCGAACCCCTCGCTGAGGTACGCGATCAGCCCGCCCGACGACGGGAATCGCACGCCGAGCTTGACGACGGTGTAGCCGAGCAGCCCGGCAACGATCCCGGCGAGCAGGAACGACAGCCACACTGCCGCGCCCGCGACCGCGCCCGCCTCCCCGAGCAGCGCGAAGATGCCGGCGCCGACCATCGCGCCGATGCCGAGGAAGGCGGCGCCGCGGACCGTCATGTCGAGCGGGCCCTGGTCGTGGACAGGGCCGGTCGTGGACGGAACGGCCGCTCCTCGAGCGCGCCGTCGGGGCTCGCCGTCACCGCTGTCGCCTCAGGAATCTGCCGCCAGACGCCGGGAAGATCGGAGAACGGTTCCGAGACGATCAGGCGGTCCTCGTCCCTGAGGCGCTGGAAGCGCGGGTTGTCGGGATACAGGCGCTGCACCGCGTCCACCTCGGTCGATGCGAACAGGGAGCGCGCGTGACCGTCGGTCGCGTAGCGCACGGCCCACAGCTGTACTCCATCCGACACGCCGAAGCTCGCCTGCACGCCGCCCGCCGTCCCGCGCCGGCGTCCCGTCTCCTCGATCAGGCCGACCGTTGCCTCGAGCGCCCCGAGCGGGTCCTCCTCCAACCCGAAGGTCAGCGCGAGGTGGAATACGACCTCCGTGTCCGTCGAGCCCTGGATGTCGGCAAACAGATCCGGGTCGACCGCGAGCATCAGGTCCCGCCGGATGAGGTGGAAGTCGGCGAGGAAGCCGTTGTGCACGAACAGCCAGTCGCCGCGACGGAACGGATGGCAGTTGGTCTCCTGCACCGGCGACCCGATCGCAGCCCGCACGTGCGCCATGAACAGCGGCGACTCGACATGCGCCGCCAGCTCGCGCAGGTTGGGGTCGGCCCACGCGGGCGTGACGTTGCGGTAAAGCGCCGGCCCCGCCCCGGTCCCGTACCAGCCCAGCCCAAACCCGTCGCCGTTGGTCGGCTCCGCTCCCATGCGCGAGTGCAGGCTCTGATCCACGATCCCGTGCTCGGTCTTGAAGAGCAGCTCCTCGATCAGCACCGGTTCACCGAGCCACGCCATCCAACGACACATTCAAGCCTCCTTCAGAGTGACCTCGCGCTCCAGGGAGCGCCCCGGAAGCCGGCGCGTGAACCAGAAGGAGAGGAGGGCGATGACTGCGATCGCACCGATCGCCTGTTTGAGCCCGTCGAGCTGGGCGGCGCCGTAGTCGTCGGCAATCGCCGTCGCCTGCTCGGGAGGGAGTTCCTGGTCGAGCAGGGCCTGCTCGACGTCCTCGACGGGCACGACGGGTATGCCCTGTTGGGCGATCTCGCTGACGCGCTCGCGGACCGGCGGCGGGACCGCCGGGTTCTGCTCCACCCGCTCGATGACGCCGCTCGTGAGCGAGAGGATCAGCACGGAGCCGATCAGCGCCGTGCCGAGCGAGGCGCCGAGGTTCTGCGCCGTGCCCTGGAGGCCGCCCGCCTCGTTCGTCTTGTCCGGGTCGACGGACGACATGATCACGTTGCCCAGCTGGGAGAGCAGCAGGCCGGCACCGATTCCGAAGATCGCGAGCGCGACCGCGAAGCCCGTCTCGTTGAGCTCGACGTCGATCGTCCCGAGCAGGACCACCGAGGCGAGAACGAGCGCCAGCAAACCGGCCTGCGCGACGCGCTTCGGCGCGAGTCCCGCCGCCAGCTTTGGCCCTGCCATCGCCGCGATGAACATCGTCACCGACATCGGGAACAGGCGCTTGCCGGTCTCGAAGGCGTCCAGCCCGAGGACGACCTGGAGGTAGACGGGCAGCACGAAGAACGTTCCCAGCAGGATCAGCTGCTGCATCATCAGCGTCGTCAGCCCCGCCCGCAGCGGCACGATCTTGAGCAGCGAGCGGTCGAGCAGGGTGTCGCGGCCCTCGCGTTCGAGACGCTCCTCCCAGATCGCGAAGGCCGCGAGCAGGCCGAGGCCGGCGAGGATGAAGAAGGGCACCGCCGAGAAGCCGAACGGCGTGATCTCGGTCCCTCCGACGGTCAGGGCGCCGCGCGGCTGGATCCAGCCCCACTCGCTGCTCTTGAGAATGCCGAAGACCGCGAGCCCCAGCCCCACCGCCGAGAGGGCGACGCCGACCACGTCGAGCCGGGGTCGGCGCTCGGCCGGCGGAAAACGCTTGAGCCGCCGGCGGAGGAGCAGGATGACGGTGACGATCACCGTCTCGCCCGCGAACACGTAGCGCCAGCTGAACTCGGTCGTCACGAAGCCGCCGATCAGCGGCCCGGCCGCGATCGCGGCGCCCGCGACGCCGCCGACGATCCCGAACGCCAGCGCCCGCTCCTTCCCGCCGTACGTGCCGGCGATCAGCGACACGATCGCCGGCATCACCATCGCCGCACCGAGCCCCTCGACCAGCGACCAGCCGATCAGCAGAACGGTCAGGTTCGGGCTCAGCGCCGTCGTGAGCGAGCCCAGCCCGTAGACCGCGAGGCCGATCGCGAAGGTCCGGTCGCGGCCAATGATGTCGCCGAGCTTCGCGCCGGCGAGCATCATCGCGGCCATCACCAGCGTGTACGCGGTGATCGCCAGCTGCACGCCCTGGATCGTCGTGTCGAGATCCGCGACGATCTGCGAGATCGACACGTTCATGACGCTGCTGTCCAGCACCATCACGAACTGCGCCGACGCGAATATCGCGATCGGCAGCCCGAGGCCCGAGCGGGCCTCCTCGGTGTTCGGCGCGGGTGTTGCTACGAGAGCGCCTTCACCTTGAGCGCGTCGAACTCGGCCTGCGTGATCGTCCCCTCGTCGAGCAGCGCCTTGGCCTTGGCGATCTGGTCGGCGGAACCGCCCGCTGCGTCGCGCACGTACTCGTCGAACTGCTGCTTCTGAGCCTGAGCCTGAGTCACGCTGCGCTCGCGCATCCCGTCGTGCTCGACGATGAGATAGACCAGCACGCCGAGCCACGGCAGGATGACCACGAAGATCACCCAGGCCGCCTTGGCGAAACCGCCGAGGTCATGGCGACGGAAGATGTCGATCAGGACCGTGATCACGATCCAGATCCAGATCACCCAGAAGAAGAAGATGATCATCGACCACAGGACATCCATGAACGGATAATCGGCCGCTATGGGCACGGTTAGGCTCCCCTCGTTGTCAGCGAATCCAGCCGATATGTTCGCGCATGCACCGGCCGTCTCACAATGAGGGCGATGACACAGGACAGATACGGCTCGGCTGACGTGCTCGCGCTGGCCGATATCGACAGGCCGGTGGCCGGAGACGACGAGGTGCTGATACGCGTCCGGGCGGCCGGCGTGGGACCCGATGTGTGGCATCTCATGACCGGCCTGCCGTACTTCGTGCGCCTGATGGGCGTCGGGCTGCGCAGGCCGAAGGCGCGCATCGTCGGCAGAGACGTCGCCGGCAGCGTCGAGGCGGTCGGCAAGGATGTGACGGAGTTCCAGCCGGGGGACGAGGTGTTCGGCAGCTGCCGCGGCGCATTCGCCGAGTACGCCTGCGCCGGAGCCGGCAGCGAAAGCGGGATTGGAGGCGACGGCGTGATCGCGCCAAAGCCGGTGAACCTCACGTTCGAGCAGGCGGCGGGCGTTCCCACCTCCGCTGGCAGTGCCCTCCAGGGATTGCGCGACGCGGGCGGGATTCAAGCCGGCCAGTCGGTGCTGATCATCGGCGCGTCGGGAGGCGTGGGCACGTTCGCGGTACAGCTCGCGAAGGAGTTCGGAGCGCAGGTCACCGGGGTGTGCAGCACGCCGAAGCTGGACCTGGTCCGGTCCATCGGCGCCGACCACGTGATCGACTACACGCGCGAGGACTTCGCCGGCGGGGCGCAGCGCTACGACCTGATCCTCGACACGGCTGGAAGGCGGTCGCTGTCCCACCTGCGGCGCGCACTCACTCCGCGGGGCACGCTCGTGATCGTCGGAGGCGAAGGAGGCGGGCGCTTGACCGGGGGCTTCGAGCGTCAGCTGCGGGCGGTGCTGCTCTCGAGGTTCGTCGATCAGCGGCTGCTTGCGCTCACAGCGGTCGACCGCCGTGAGGACCTTCTGTTCCTGAAGGACCTCATCGAAGCCGGCAAGCTGACGCCGGTCATCGACAAGACCTACCCGCTCGACGAGGCTCCGAAAGCTCTCGCCGACGCCGACGAGGGTCACGGGCGCGGGAAGAGGATCATCACCGTCTGATGGTCCTCCTGAGCGGGATGATGCGCAGCGCCGCCGTCACGGGACGCACCGACACCCTCGCCGCGTGGTGCGCCGGGCGTCAGGGCGGCCGCTGGGCGCAGCAAACAGTTCGTGCGGCTCTCCCGACGGCAGCCTCCCAGGCGCAGCTCCGGGAACTGACGGAACTGCACCAGAGCGGCGTCGTCACCGACGACGAGCTCGCGACCCTCCGCGCCCGCCTGCACGTCTGAGCCGGGGCACCCTGGTCGCGTCCAGTCGCGCCTGTACGCTTGGCGCATGTCCTCCGGTCGCTGGACAGGAGTTGGGTTGATCCTGGTGGTCGTCGCTTTGCTTGGCTTGGTCGCGTGTGGCGAGTCCGAGGAGGAGACGGCGCTGAACGAGGTCTGCGACGCGCGCGCGGACATCGAACGGCGAGTGGACGATCTCGCCAGCCTCACCGTTACCACCGTGAGCATCGAGCAGGTGACGAACAACCTCGAGGCGATCCGGAACGACCTCGAGAAGATCGCATCCGAGCAGGAAAACCTCGCGCCTGAGCGGCAAACCGAGGTCGAGCAGGCGGGGCAAGATTTCCGCTCGGAGCTTCAGAACACAGCCCAAGACGTCGTCTCGGGCAGCGCGAGCGGTGAAGAGGCCGGCGCGCGCGCAAAGGCCGCCCTGGAGGACCTCGCAAAGTCGTTCCGCGAGGCGTACGGGCCGCTGGACTGCGACTAGACCCCGGCCGGTCAACTCCGTCCAAGACCGCTCGCGATCACGTCGCGTAATGTCGAGAGGCGTGAGTGCGCCGGTCATCCAGCTGCGCGGAGTGGTGAAGCGCTTCGGGCCCATCACCGCCGTCGACGGCCTCGACCTCGACGTCCCGGGCGGCATCTGCCTGGGCCTCCTCGGCCCGAACGGGGCCGGTAAGTCGACCACCATGCGCCTACTCACCGGCCAGGCGATCGCCGACGAGGGTGATATCCGGGTGCTCGATTACGAGCTGCCCGCGCAGTCCAAGGACGCGCGCGCCCTGATGGGCGTGGTGCCGCAGCTCGACAACCTCGACGTGGACGTGTCCGTGCAGGACAACCTCGCCGTCTTCGCGCGCCTTTATCGCGTCAAGGACGTGCGCGCGGCGGTGGACCGCGGGCTCGAGCTCGCCCGGCTGACCGCGCGACGCGCGGACGAGGTCGACAAGCTCTCGGGCGGCATGCGGCGCCGGTTGCTGCTTGCCCGCGGCCTCGTGCACCGGCCGCGGCTTATCCTGCTCGACGAGCCCACCGTGGGGCTCGACCCCCAGATCCGGACCGAGCTGTGGTCGCTGATCGACGGGTTGCGCTCCGAGGGGGCCACGATCCTGATGTCCACGCACTACATCGAGGAGGCGCAGCGGCTGGCGGACGAGGTCGCCGTGATGGCTCACGGCAAGATCGTGGCGCGCGGGCGCCCGGCCGACCTGATCGCCGAGCACGCGGGCCGCGAGACCGCCGAGGTCTACGCGCCGCCCGCCCGGCTGGCAGAGGTGCGCGCCGCGGCGGAGGCGCAGGGGCTCAGGGTCCGCCCGGCCGGGCCCGCGATCGCGATCGTGGGAGCCGAGCGCGCCGCCAACGGAGCCATCCCGCCCGAGGCGATCCGCCGCGCCGCGTCGCTCGAGGACGTCTTCGTGATCCTGACCGGGGAGGAGGCCGAGTGAAAATCGGTGCGCGCCCGGCCGAGCCGGGCGCTTCCGCCATGCGGCGCCTGGAGCCCGCCGCGATCACCGGCGTGATGAGCCGCGAGGTCGCGAACTTCCGGAGCTACTGGAAGTCCACGACGTTCTCGAGCGTGCTCGAGCCGGTGATCTACCTCGTGGCGTTCGGGCTCGGCCTGGGGGCGACGATCGTGGAGCGCGTGGACGGGCTCGAGTACGTGGAGTTCGTGGGCACCGGCATGGTTGCCACGGCGGTGATCTTCTCGAGCGCGCTGCCCGCCATGTTCGGCAGTTTCGTCAAGGAGCGCTTCCAGCGGACCTACGACGCGATCCTCGCGGCGCCCGTCGACGTGGAGGAGCTCGTGACCGCGGAGATCCTGTGGATCAGCCTTCGGGCCGGGTTCTACGGCTGCTTTCCGCTGATCGTGGCGATGGTCTTCGGGCTCGACCCCTCGCCGGGCATGCTGCTCGTGCCGCTGTTCTGCTTCATCACCGCCTTCGGCTTCGCCGGCTTCGGCGTGGCCACGGCCGCCAGCGTCTCGAAGATCGACCAGTTCAGCTACGTGACCACGCTTGTGGTGACGCCGCTCTTCCTGGTCGCCGGAACCTTCTTCCCGATCGACGAGCTTCCGGAGGGCCTCCAGGCGGCCGCGAACCTGAACCCGCTCTACCACCTGGTGGAGCTGGTGCGCCACGCCGCGTTCGGGTTCGAGGCGACCGATTTGCTCCGGGTGGCCGCCCTGCTGGTGTTCGCGATCGCCCTGTGGCGGGTGGCAGTGCGCCTGATGGAGAAGCGGCTGATCGACTAGTACCGTCACCCCGACAGGCGGGGGAGGAGTGGATGAGCGAGAAGTGGACAGCCGATCGGATCCCGGACCAGAGCGGGCGCACCGCCTTGGTCACCGGCGCCAACAGCGGTCTCGGGCGGGTCACCGCACGCGAGCTCGCGCGGAAGGGCGCCGCCGTGGTGCTCGCCTGCCGCAACCTCGAGAAGGGTGAGAGCGCGCGAAGGGAGATCGAGGCGCAGGTGCCGGGCGCCCAGCTCGAGCTCGAGGAGCTCGACCTCGCGAGCCTGGACTCGGTGCGCGAGCTCGCCGAGCGCCTCCGGGGCGGCCACGACGGATTCGATCTGCTGATCAACAACGCGGGGGTGATGGCCAGCCCGCGGCGGAGCACCGCCGACGGGTTCGAGCTCCATTTCGGGACCAACCACCTCGGCCACTTCGCGCTCACCGGCCTCCTGATCGGCGAGATGGAGGGCCGAGAGGACGCCCGCGTGGTGACGCTGTCGAGCAACGCGCACCGGTTCGGCCGCATCGCATTCGACAACCTGGGCGGCGACCGGCACTACTTCCGCTGGCGCGCCTACGGCCAGTCGAAGCTGGCCAACCTGCTGTTCGCGCTCGAGCTCGACCGCCGCCTGCGCGCCGCCGGCTCGACGGTCAAGAGCCTCGCCGCCCATCCCGGCTACGCCGCGACCAACCTGCAGTTCGCGGGTCCGCCGGGTGTGGACGCCGCGTTCATGAAGGTGACCAACCGCCTGGTCGCGCAGGACGACGAGATGGGCGCGCTGCCCACGCTCTACGCCGCCACCGAGCCGGGGCTCGAGGGCGGCGCCTTCTGCGGCCCCGACGGGTTCCTGGAGCAGCGCGGCCACCCGAAGCCCGTCGTGCCGAACAAGGCGGCGCGCGACCAGGACGTCGCCCCTCGCCTGTGGGAGGTCTCAGAGGAAATGACCGGCGTGCGATTCGACCTGGCGGGCGCGGCGACCTGAGCCCGGGAGCGGCGCGAGGTCGAGCCCCGGGTCGAGGTGCCGTAGGACGCGCTCGCCCTCAGGCGGGGGCCCGCGGCAGCCCTCAGGCGCGCTCGCCGATGGCGCCCACGGCGCCGCGCAGCCCCACGCAGCCGATGCATCCCACGCACCCGGCGCAGTTCACGCAGCCGACGCACCCCACGCACGCGACGCAGCCGGCGTTGGCGATGCCCGCGACGATCGCAGCGCTCGCCAGCGACAGCCGCGCTTCCGACTGTGCCGGCGCTCGCCAGCACGCCCGCGCTCCCGACGTGCCCGCGCTCCCGATCACGGCCGCGCTCCCCACGGTCCCCGCGCTCCCGATTACGGCGGCGCTCCCCACTGTCCCGGCGCTACCGATCACGGCCGCATCCGTGTCCGCCGGCACGTTCATTCGGCGAAGAACTTCGCGGCCATCTGCTCCACGGTGCCCTTGGTCCGGATCGTGTTCGTCCCGAGCGCCTGCCAGATGGCCTTGAGGTCGAGGTCGGAGTCGCTCATGCCCCCGCTCGGCAGCCAGTAGAGCTCGCGGTCTCCGAAGGCCAGCGCGTCCTCGTCGCTCGCCAGGCGGAGCACCGACTTTCGCGCCGCCGGCGTCGGCTTCGCGGTGAGCATCATGACCTGGAGCTTGCCCTTCGACCGCTCGACCTGCTCCGTGGAGAAGGGCTCCTTTGCGGCGATGGCCCGGATCTCACGGGCCGTGCGCAGGAACACGGACACGTCGTAGCCAAGCTTCGACTCGAGCGCCTCCTCGATCCGGCCGCGCAGGTCGTCGGCGGAAGCGCCGTCGCCGTCGAACGCGACGTTGCCGCTGGTCCGGAAGGTCGCCACTTCGGAGAGCCCCGCCCCCTCGAAGCAACCCTTCAGCTCGGCGCTCCCGACGCGGCGCGCCTTGCCGACGTTGACCCCCCGCAGAAAGGCGGCGTACTCGGACATGCGGCCGGATAGCCTAGACGGGTGACGCAGGATCCGCTCGTGTTCGTGGGCATCGCCGCCCTCCTGACGATCACGCCGGGCGCCGACATGGCCATGGTGTCGCGCAGCGTCCTGATCGGAGGACGGCGCGAGGCGTTCGCCACCACGCTCGGCATCCTCGCCGGCTGCCTGGCGTGGGCGGTCGTGTCCGCGGCGGGTGTGGCCGCGGTCCTCGCAGCGTCGCGGACCGCCTACGACGCGCTGCGCCTCGTGGGTGCCGCGTACCTCGTCTGGCTCGGCGTGCAGAGCCTTCTGGCGGCGCGGCGGGGCGACTACCGATGGGCCGGGGAAGAGCGGCCGGGAACGCGGCGCGCGTCGCCCTTCCGGCAGGGCCTCCTGACCAACCTCTTCAACCCGAAGATCGCGGTCTTCTACTCCACCTTCCTGCCTCAGTTCATCGGCCCGGGCGACCCCGCGCTGCTTCTCTCTGCTGCTGGCCGGCGTGCACATCGCCTTCGGCCTGATCTGGCTGACCGCCTACGCGTGGCTGCTCGACCGCACCGTCACAGCCTTCAAGAGCGCGCGCGTGCGCCGCGCGCTCGACGCCGCGACCGGCACCGTGCTTGTCGCGCTGGGGCTGAGGCTCGCGGCGGAGCGCCGTTAGCGCGCGGAGACCTTCCGGTAGCGCCCGATCGCGAGCGGCGCGAACACCGCGATGATCAGTCCGCACCATACGAACGACATCCAGATGTCGCTGTTCGCCGGAGTGCCGAGCCACAGGGAGCGCAGCGCGTCCGTGATCGTCGTGAACGGGTTGGCCTCGGCGAACTGCTGCAGGCCGTCGGGCATCGACTCGGCCGGCACGAACATCGACGACGCGAACGTGAGCGGGAAGATGAGCGTGAAGCCGAGCGAGTTCGCGGTCTCCGGCGTGGACGAGTACAGCCCGATCAGGGCGAAGACCCACGAGAAGGCGTAGCCGAGCAGCAGCAGCAGCACGATGCCGAGCGCGATCTCCCCGACGCTCGCGTCCTGGAAGTTGAACCCGGCGATGAAGCCAACCGTGAACAGAACGACCAGCGACAGGCAGTTGAGCAGGATGTCGGAGAACGTCCGCCCGGAGAGCACCGCCCCGCGCGACATAGGCAGCGACCGGAACCGGTCGATCAGACCCTTCTGCACATCCTCGGAAAGCCCGAGCGCGGTCACGAAGCCCCCGAAGGCGATCGACTGGGCGATGATGCCCGGCATCAGGAAGTCGACGTAGTCGAACCCCGGCGTCTCGATCGCGCCGCCGAACACGTAGACGAACAGCAGCACGAACATCACCGGCTGAACCGTGTACGCCACCAGCAGGTCGGGCTGGCGCGGGATCCGCATCAGGTTGCGGCGCGCGAGCACCAGCGTGTCGGAGACCGTCATCGCCAGGGCACTCATGCGTACACCTCCTCGCGCGGCTCGTCGCTGGGCTCCTCCTCGGCGGCGTGACCCGTCAGCGCGATGAAGACGTCGTCGAGCGTGGGGCGGCGCAGCGCGATGTCCTCGATGCAGACGTCGACGTCGTCGAGGCGCCGCACCGCCTCGGCGATGATGCCCGAGCGCCGGCGCACCGCGGCGCGCACGGTGTGGTCCTCCACCGAGGGGCGCTCCTCGGAGATCTCGGCCAGCGCGGCCATTGCGCTCTCGGCGTCGCCGTCGTCCTCGAGGTGGACCTCGAGCCGCTCGCCGCCGACGCGGTCCTTGAGCTCGTCGGAGGTCCCCGCCGCGATCACGACGCCGTGGTCGATCACCACGATCCGGTCGGCGAGGCGGTCGGCCTCGTCGAGGTACTGGGTGGTGAGCAGCACGGTGGTGCCCGCCGCAGCGCGCCGCTCGATCGTCTCCCACATACCGATGCGGCTGCGCGGGTCGAGGCCGGTGGTCGGCTCGTCCAGGAACAGCACCGGCGGGCGATAGACGAGCGCCGCCGCGAGGTCGAGGCGCCGCCGCATGCCGCCGGAGTAGGTCTTCGCGGGTCGCTTGGCGGCCTCGGTGAGCTCGAAGTGATCGAGCAGCTCGTCAGCGCGTGCGCGCGCCTCGGCCTTGCCCATGTGGTAGAGCCGCCCGACCATCTCCAGGTTCTCGAAGCCGGTCAGGTTCTCGTCCACGGCCGCGTACTGCCCGGCGAGCCCGATCTTCGAGCGCAGCTGCGCGGCATCGCGCACCGCGTCGAGACCGGCCACGCGAGCCGTCCCGCCGTCGGGTTCGAGCAAGGTGGCGAGGATCCTCACCGCGGTGGTCTTTCCTGCGCCGTTGGGCCCGAGGAGGCCGAGCACGCTGCCGGTGGGCGCCGAGAAGTCGACGCTGCACAGCGCGCGCACCGAGCCGTAGGACTTCTCGAGCCCTTCGACGACGATCGCGTCTTCGCTCATTTCCGCGACGCTAGCGAAACCGGGGGCCCGGCAAGGTTCGGTTTCCCACACCTCTTGCGGCGAGGCGGGCGCCGTGGCCGTAGATCAGAGCCAGCACGCGGAGCGTCTGCGCCGCGTAGCGAAGCCGAAGCCGCCGCCGGTCGCCCGGCGGGCGGCGCTCGAGCGACAGCGTGGCGTCGAAGACCCGCTCGCCCTCGCGGAGGTTCTCGATGTGCACGGTGAGGTGCTCGCCGGGGGCCGTGGCGTGGCAGACGTACTCGTGGTCCATGTCTAGGAAGGGGGAGACGCGCAGGACCTTCTCCGCCCGGCCGGCGCGCCCCTCGAACTCGTACGTGTGGCGCTCGCCCCACGGCGTGTTGGTCACCTCGGCCGCGAGCGAGACCACCTCGTCGCCGTCCATGTCGAAGTGGAAGCGCACCGGGTTGAAGCCCACGCCAAGCGAGCGCGGCATCTGGAGCGTGCGGCGCATGCCGCCTCCGCTCAGCGTCATGAACACGCGGTGCCGAAACGACCTCCTCGTGTCCCCGAAGCGCCGGTGCCGGACCCAGCCCTCGTACAGCTCGACGTTCACAGCGACAGGCCGAAGCGCTCGCAGACGCGCAGACCGCTCTGCACCCCGTCCTCGTGGAAGCCGTAGCCCCAGTAGGCGCCGCAGTAGTGCGTGCGGCGCACCCCGCTGACCTCGCCCCAGCGCCGCTGGGCGCCCAGCGCCGCATGGGTGAAGACCGGATGGGAGAACTCGCGCGCGCCGATCACGCGCTCTGGGTCGATCGCCTCCGTGCGGTTGAGCGTCACACAGAGGTCCCGCTCCGACTCGAGCGACTGAAGCCGGTTCATGTGGTAGGTCACGGTGGTCCGGTCGGCGGGCTCGTCCTGGAGGTGGAAGTTCCAGCTCGCCCGTGCTCGGCGGCGGCGGGGCAGCAGGGAGGCGTCGGTGTGGAGCACCACGTCGTTCGGCTGGTACGGGATCGCGCCCAGCACCTCGGCCTCGGCGGGGCTGGGATCGGCGAGCATGGCGAGCGCCTGGTCCGAGTGAGCCGCCACGATCACCTCGTCGAACGGCTCCGGCCCGCCGCGCTCGGGCGTGACCTCGACGCGGTCGGGATGGCGCTCGATGCGCGCCACCGGGGTGGACAGGCGCAGCCGGTCGCGCATCGGCTCGGTGAGGCGATCCACGTAGCGCGAGGAGCCGCCCGTCACGGCGCGCCAGTTCGGCCGGCCGGTGAGGCCGAACATCCCGTGGTTGTGGAAGAACTCGGCGAGCAGGCTGGCCGGGAAGCTGCGCAGGTCGCGAGGGTCCGTCGACCACACCGCGGAGGCCTGCGGCACGATCAGCCGCTCCACGAACTCGCGCGAGTAGCCGCCTTCGTCGAGGAAGTCGAGCAGGGTAGGGCCGGAGCCGTTCAGGCCGATCAGCGCGGGCGCTTCGCGGTTGAAGCGGAGCAGGTCCCGGATCATGCGGTGAAAGGAGGGGCGAAACAGGCTGGAGCGGCGTGCGAACAGCCCATTGGCGGACGCGCCGTTGTACTCGAACTCGCCCCGGCCGTCGCTGACCGAGAAGCTCATGGTGGAGGCCTGCGTGGCCACGCCGAGCCGCTCCAGCAGGCGCTCGAAGCCCGGGTAGTTGCGGTCGTTGAAGACGATGAAGCCCATGTCCACGCGGGCGTCCTCGAGGTCCACCGTCCAGGCGTGGCCACCCGGGCGCTCGCCCGCCTCGAACACGGTGATCTCGTGCCTCGGGTGCAGGAGGTGGGCGCAGGTCAGGCCGGCGATGCCGGCCCCGATGATGGCGATCCTCATCGCCTGCTTATACGAACGGGTGCGCCGGGCGGATGTCCCGCACGGCGCATCCGTCGCGGATCTACGCGGTGCTGCTAGGCCGAGGCTTGCGCGGCCTGGTCCTTGGCGTCCATGTGGCCGGGCTGCTGTTCGAGCGCCTTGTTCTCCTCCCACCAGGCGTTGATCGCCTCGATGGCCGGAGCCATGATGAGGTTCTTCTGGAAGTTCTCGGTGTCGTTGACGTTCGGGACCGGCCCGTCGGGAACCGGCACTTCGAGGAACTCGCAGAGCGGCTCCCAGCCGTCCGTCGGCCACCACACGAGCAGCCGCTCGGAGGGGACCGTGTCGATGACCTCCTGGTTCCAGCGCTCCATGCCGCGCGGCCATCTCGTCGGCGTCGCCCTTGCTGGCGACCATGATGTCCGCTTCCTTCCACATGTCGTTCAGCACGTCGAGCCACGACGCATAGAGCGGGTCGACGTGGTACTGCGCCATGGCGAGGTGGTGCAATAGGTTGTCGCCGAACCAGATCGCGGCGATCGTGTCGTTCATGCTCTTGACCCAGCTCTCGGCCGAGCGGACGCTCAGCAGCACCTTGGCGTCGGGGTAGACGTCCATCAGCTCGCGCCAGTGGTACCCGCCGGGCCAGTCGACGATCGACTCCTTGCCCTCGAAGAGCTCGTCCCAGTCGCCGTCGCCCTCCAGGGCCTTGCGCCACTGCGGGACGCTCGTCGAGACGTCGGACATCATGTCCCGCATGTGGTAGCAGGGGAAGCCGAGCATCTCGAGCGCGATCAATTGGGTCGTGGTTGCCGTGCGGGGCAACCCAGCTCCGATCACTTTCATGGGTCTCCTTTTCGTCTCAGACCGGCGGCACTCTAACGACGCGGGCTGGCATTCGGGGGGATAACCGAACCGACATTAGGGGAGCGCACCCCATCGCGGCGGCGGCCGTGGGGTGTGACGCTGCCCACACAATGGACGTGAGCACTTACTTAACGTAAGCTCTCGTAAAAGTTCGATCCCTCCCGAACAATGCAAGCCGCCGCTGCCGCCCATTCCAAGCAGTACCTCAACCGGCCCTCCGTCTGGGCGATCGGGACCCTCGCGGCGGCGGCGGCGCTGCTCGTGGCGGCCGGCGTCGTGCCGCTGCCGGACGTGGACGGGCCGCTCGAGGACGCCTCGCGCACGCTCGGCGGCTGGGCCTACCCGGCCGTCGCCGGGTTCGCGTTCCTGGAGACGGGCGCCTTCGTCGGCCTGCTGGTGCCGGGTGAGACCGCCGTGGTCGTGGGCGGCGTGGTGGCCGAGCGGGGCGGCGTCGAGCTCGCCCCGCTGATCGGCATCGTCTGGCTCGCCGCGGCCACCGGCGACCTCGTCAGCTTCCTGCTCGGCCGGCGGCTCGGGCGCCCGTTCCTCGAGCGCCACGGGCCCCGCTTCCAGCTCGGCCCGGAGCGGCTCGCGCGCGTGGACCGCTTCTATCAGCGCCACGGCGGGAAGGCAGTGCTCCTTGGGCGCTTCACCGGGCCTGATCCGCGCGGTCTCGCCCTTCGTTGCCGGCGCGTCCGGGCCTCGGGCTGCGGCGCTTCGCCGCCTGGAGCGCGGCCGGTGCGCTGCTCTGGGCCATCACCTTCACGCTGGTCGGCTACGGCTTCTCGGAGTCGTTCGCGGAGTCCGGCGAGACCGCCGCCCGGATCGGCGCCGGCGCGGCGCTTGCGGCCGCGCTCGCGCTCGTGGCGGTGGCGCCGCTTGCGCTCAGGCCGCCGCGGCGGGCGGAGCGCCCGGCCGCACGAGGCGCAGCACGGCCAGCGCGCAGAGCGCCCCGACGCCCGCACCGAGGGCGGACCCGACGAGCACGTCGAGCGGGAAGTGCACGCGCAGGTAGACCCGCGACAGGGCGACGGCCGCCGCGATGGCCAGCGCCCAGGGGCGCATGCGCGGGCACAGGATCGCCACCGCGGTGGCGGCGGCGAAGGCGGTGGCGCTGTGGCCCGACGGGAAGGACGGATTGCCCGGGATCGCCACCAGCGAGCCGAGGTCCGGATCGGCAACGGGCGGCCGGTCGCGGTCGAAGGCCAGCTTGAGCCAGTGCACCACGAGCGACGCCGCGCCGGTCGCGACGGCGGCGGCCGCGAACGCCATCGGCAGGCGGCGGCGCCACAGGTCGGACCAGAGGCCCAGGCCCACCAGGAGCGGGCCCTTGACCCACCAGGCGGACAGCACCACGAACACCGCGGTGAGCAGCGGGTGCTCGACGGCCTGGGTGGCCTCGACGAGCTCGTGATCGAGATTGACGAGAGGGGCCATCCCCGGAACCCGAGGGACGCTAGCAAGGTCGGTCGACTGCTGGTGGCGGTCAACCGCAATGCCAGCGGCCTGGAGGATCCTGAGGCGACCGGCCGCGAGCTGGTCGCGGTGCTCCAGGAGCTGGGCGCGAGCGCGTCCGCCGTGGTCACGCGAAGCGAGCGCGAGCTCTTGGCCGCGCTGCGGTCCGCCGAGGCGCTCGGGCAGCGCGTTGTGCTGGTGGGCGGCGACGGCACCGTCCACGCCGCGGCCAACGCGCCTCTGCGCAGGCTGCCCGAGCTGGCCCTCGTGCCGACCGGCCGCGCGAACAACGTGGCGCGCGCGCTCGGCATACCCACGGGCCGCATGGACGCTCTGGCCGTGGCCGCGGATGCCCCGGCCAGGTCGATCGACGCGCTGCGTGTGGCCACGCCCGACCGCTTCGTCTACGCGGTGGAGGCGGTCAGCGCCGGCTTCCAGGCGGAGGCCCGCGCGGGCTATGACGCGGAGAACTCAGCGGACCTGCGGCAGGGCCTGCGCGCGCTGGCGCGCGCCATCCGCCGCTACGCCCCCTACAACGTGGGTGTCGAGCTCGGCGGCGCGGCGATGCGCTCGCGGGATGCGGCTCAGCTCTTCCTGTCGAACCTGCCCTATTTCGGCTTCGGCTTCGAGGTCGACCCCGGGCGCCGATCCCTCGGACGGCCGCCTCGAGGCGATCCTGATCGAGGCCCGCGGCCGCCGCCGGCTGCTGCGGCTGCTCGCCGCCGCCCGGCGCGGCCGGCACATCGGGCGAAGCGGCGTGCGGCGCGTGAGCGCCGGCCGCGCCCGCCTGACAGAACCCCTTCCGTTGGTTGCCGACGCCGTTCCCCTCGGCGTCACGACGGCGACCGTGAGCGTGGAGCCGGCCCGCCTGCGCGTGGCCTCTCCACATCCGGAGGCGAGCGCATGACTCCCCTATCGCTCACCCGGAGACCCTCCCGCTCGCGCCTCGCCGTCCGGCGGATCAGTCCGCTGCGCGCGCCCGCCTGCGTCGTCTGGCGCGCGGCTGGGCGGTCCCGCCCTGCTCTTCGCGTTCTCCCTGGCGGCCGTGGGGGCCGGCGCCGGGCGGGCGCTGACCACCACTTACCTGCCGCTCCTGCTCGAGCGCATCCACGACGCGCCGTCGCTCATCGGCGCCGTGATGACCGTGAACGCGCTCGCCGGCTTCGCCGTGCCGATCGCCGTGGGCGTGTGGTCCGACCGCCGCGGCCGCCGGCTGCCGTTCATCGCGGGCGGCGCGGTGCTCACCGGCGGCGGCCTCGTGGCGGTCGGGCTCGGGAACGGGACCTCGTACCTGGCGCTCGGCCTCTCGGCCGCCCTGGTCTACGCGGGCCTCAACGCGCTCACCACCGGCCACCGGGCGATCGTGGCGGAGGACGTGGACGACTCGGGCCGGCCCGCCGCGACGAGCGCCCAGGAGATCGCCGGCCTCGTGGGCGCCGTCGTGGCCGTCGCCATCGGCGGCGCGCTGATCGAGCCCGCCCCGGCCGCGGCGTTCGCCCTGGCGGCGCTGGTGCTGGCGCTGACCGTGGTGCCCACGATGATCGTGAGCCGCCGGCTGGGACTGGGCGAGAGGGAGCCGGAGGCGCCTTCGCCGGGGAGCGCCAGGGGACGCGTCCGGCTCCGCGAGGCGCTCCGCCACGGCGGCGCGCGCGAGGTCCTGGTCGCCCAGGTCATGTGGGTGTTCGCCTACGCCGCCCTGCCGTCGTTCTTCGTGCTCTACGCCGAGAAGAGCCTCGGCCTCGGCGTGGGCATCGCCGGCGCGCTTCCGCTCGGCTTCGGGCTGCTCACCGCGGTGGGCATGGTCGTGGCCGGCCGCGCGAAGCCCGAGCGCGTGCGGCCCCTGTTGTTGTCCGGCGCAGCGCTGCTCGGCGTGGGGCTCCTGGCGGCGGCCCCCGCCGGCAGCCTCGCCGCGGCCGCCCCCGGCTTCGCCGCCGCGGCGGTCGGCGCCGGGCTGGTCACGGCGCTCGGGTTCCCGTACTTCGCCCGCTTCGTGCCGGAGGGCGAGGCCGGCCGCTACAGCGGCCTGTTCTTCGCCGGCCGCGCCGTTGCCGCCGCGGCGGCGCTCCCGCTGGCGGGCCTTGCCGTGGAGCTGAGCGGCAGCTACGCGGCCGTGCTGTGGCTGGGAGCGGCCTCACTGGCGGCACTGGCGCCGCTGGCGGCGGCCGAGCGCGGCGGCCTCGCGGCGCCGGGTGTGCCGGCTCTGCGCGGCGGCTCGCCCGTCCACGCGCCCGGCCGCACTGAGCGCCCGGCCCGCCTCCGTCGCCGCGGTCATCCCCGTCTTCGCATCCGAGCGCGCGGTCGAGGTGGCGCGCGCCGCCCTTCGGCATGTCGACGAGCTCGTTGCTCGTGGACGACGGCGCGCCGCCGCACATTGCAGCGTCCCTCGACGCCCTTCGCGGCGACGACCGCGTGCGGCTGCTTCGCCTCGCCGAGAACGGCGGCAAGGGCAGCGCGGTCGCCGCCGGCGCCGAGCTGCTCCTCGCCGAGTCGCGGCCGCCCGACGCCATCGTGGTGCTTGACTCCGACGGCCAGCACGATCCCGAGCGTATCCCCGCGTTCATGGAGGCGGCGCGCGGCGCCGACGTCGTGCTCGGCGAGCGGCGCGACCGCCGCGCGATGCCGGCGATCAGGCGGGTCGGCAACCGCCTGGCCAGCCTCACGCTGCTGGCGGCCGCCCGCACCTGGGTCCCGGACACCCAGAACGGCATGCGCCTCTTCTCCCGGGCCGTGCTCCGCGCCGTCCCGCTGCCGGCCGGCGGATACGACGCCGAGAGCCGCCACCTTCGCTCGCTGCTCGGCGCCGGCCATAGCGTGGCGTCGGTCGAGATCCCCACGATCTACGACGGCGAGCCGAGCCATTTCCGCCCCGTGAGGGACACGCTGCGCGTGGGCCGTGCGCTCGCGGGACGGTCGGCGCGCGAGCGGGGAGGAACGGCCGCCGAGGCCGTAGCGGTCCTCCGCGCCTGGATGCCCCGCCTCGGCGCCGTGGTGCTGGCGGCGATCGCGCTGGGCCTCGCGATGCCCCTGTTCCAGCCGCTCGACAACTCCCTCTTCCTCGCCCTCAACGGCCTCGGCGACGGGCCGGAGTGGCTCTACCAGGCGCTGGACCCGCATGCGCGCAACTACGTGCTGCTCACGGCGCTGACGGTGATCGCCGCCACGATCGTGCTGCGGCGCCCGCGCCACGTGATCGGCGCCACCCTGGCCGTCGTGCTGGCGGCCTACGTGGCCGGCGCGGCCATCGAGCTCGTGAAGCTGTTCGTCGAGCGCCCCCGCCCCGAGGAGGTGCTCGGCGGGCAGGTGCTGCTGGCCGAGGGCCGCAGCTGGGCCCACCTCGCCTCGTTCCCGTCAGGACACCTGATCGTGACCACGGCGATGGCGTCGGCGGCCGCCGTGGCGGTGCCCGCACTCCGCAAGCCGCTGATCGCGTACACCGTGCTCGTGGGGCTGACGCGCGTGCTGTTCGGCGCCCACTTCCCGCTCGACGTGCTGGCCGGAGCCGTGCTCGGCTACGAGATCGGCCTGTTCGCGGCCCGGCTCATGGCCAGCGCCCGCCTGCTGCCGCTGGCCATGTCGGAGCTCAGCCCGGCCCCGCTCAGGCTCCGTCCCGCGGCCGCGCGAAGTCCTCGGCCCCGATGAGGTCGAGCTTGAGCGCTGTGGCGAACGACTCCGCCTGCTCCGCCAGCCGCTCCCGGCTCAGCCGCTCCGCGGCTCGCCGCATGCGGTGCTCTGCCTGGTCGAGCTCGCGGTCATAGCGCTCGGCCTCGGCGTCCGGGACGGTCTCCTCGCGGCTCGCGCCGCAGGCGCCGCAGCGCAGCAGCATCCACCAGCTGTGCGCATCGTTCGGGCTCCACTCCACGGGGTAGACGAAGTCGGCGCCGCATGCGGTGCAATCCGCGAGCGTCGCCCGGCGGCGATTGAACAGACGCTTGAACAATGAACCAATCCGCACGCACTCGTCCGATCCGAGCGCCTGCGGCCAACGGGGCCAGCTAGTCCACTATCCAGCTTCCCTCATGTGGCCGCCGAGCGCAAGGCCGGCTCGACCGGGTGGTTCGAGCGGAACAGGTCGTCGGCGTCGTAGCGCGCCTTGACCTCGCACAGCCGCGCGTAGGTGGCGGCGTCGAAACCGTCCGCCGTTTCGCCCTCCATCTCGGAGAAGTTCAGGTACAGGCCGCCGCTCCAGGGCGCCATCGCCTGCTTCACCCGCTCGAGGTGGCCGGCGATCGCCTCGGCCATCCCCTCGGCCATCGCGATGCCGACCCCGTACAACGTGTACTCCTCGGTCAGCGCGGCCAGCGCGCCGGCGTCCTCGGGCGCCTCCGCCAGCGCGCCGCCGAGCTGGCGCAGCTCGAGCATCAGCAGCGGGCTGCCCGAGCCCGGGCCGCCCACCTCGACGAACGCGTCCGCCGCCTCGGGGGTGAGCTCCGGCACCTGGAAGCCGTCGCCGATCCCCGGGACCGGTTGCTCGGGGTCGCCGTGCAGGCGCACAAGGCCCGGCGCGGGAATCGTCGCGAAGGTGTCCATGATGAGCGGGGCAACGTCGCGCAGGGGACGCAGCAGCTCGGCGCCGTCGGCGTCGGGACCTTGGTACGCGCCGTCGATCGCGACCACCGGCCGGTCGCGCAGCGGCTCCGGCACGTCCGGGAACGGCGGCAGGTGGAGGAGTCGCAGCGAGGTGGTGATCTCGCGCGGGGCGCCGCGCGACCATTCGCGGAACGCGTGCACGACCTCGCCGGCCGCCTCCGCCTCCCAGACGAGCCAGCCCGCGTAGACCTCGCTCAGCGGCAGCAGCTCGAACTCGATGGCTGTGACCGCGGCGAAGGCCCCGCCGCCCCCGCGTAGCGCCCAGAACAGCTCGGGCTCCTCGTCGGGGCCGATGCGGCGCTGCGCGCCGTCCGCGGTCACGACCTCGGCCGCGAGCATCCTGTTGCAGGCGAGCCCGTGGCGCCGCCCCAGCCAGCCGAGCCCGCCGCCCAGCGTGTACCCGACCACGCCCACATCGGGCGAGGAGCCATGGAGCGCCACCAGCCCGTGCTCCCCGGCGGCGACTGCTACGTCGCCCCAGAGCACGCCGGCCTCCACGCGGGCGCGCCGGGCGCCCGGGTCGATCTCGAGCCCGGTCATGCGCATCGTCTTGAGGAGCAGGGTGTCGCCGAGGTCGCCCAGAGGAGCGGCGGCATGGCCCGTTCCCTGGGGCGCGACCCGCAGGCCGCGCTCGGCGGCCAGGCGGACCGCCGCGGCTACGTCGTCCGAGTCGTCCGCGTACGCGATGGCGGCAGGGCGCTGGTCCACCGTGAGGTTCCAGGCCTGGCGCGCAGCGTCGAAGCCTTCGTTGTCAGGGGTCAGGAAATTCCCGTTCAGGGGGGTCATGGGGGGATCATCGCCCATCGCAGCTCAGCCTGTGAGAACATTGCATCGGTCATCCGTCCAGTCCGGTGGGGAATGCCTTCACTCGCGCAGAGAGGCCCGCCGACGCTGAGTCGGAGGACCAGACCCAGGCCCGCACTCCTGGGATCCCCCGCCCCGCCCCATGGCCACCACCACACGCGAAGCTCCCAGCTTGCAGCCGACGCACGTCGTCGGCCCGAGCCCGGCGCTCCGCCTGAGCATCGCCGGCGGCCCGCGGGCCCCCGAGCGCGCGCGGGCCTGGCTACAGAGCACCGCCGACTGGCTGCCGGAGGAGGTGGAGCGCAACCTGATGCTCCTCACCTGCGAGCTGGTCAACAACGCCGTCCTGCACGGCCAGGCGAGCGAGCAGGACATGATCGAGATCGAGCTGCGCGGGACGGCCACCGGCGTGCGCGCCGAGGTGACCGACACCGGCCCCGGCTTCGCCCCGACGGAACGCGACCGGGACCTCGAAGAGCCCGGCGGCTGGGGCCTCGTGCTCGTGGAGTCGATCGCCAAGCGCTGGGGCGTGGAGCGCGACGGCGGCACCCGCGTCTGGTTCGAGCTCGCCCGCGCCTAGCGCCTGCCTCTACGCGGCGGCCCGGCGGCGGCCCCGCTTGCCGAAGCGCACCCGCGTGAGCGGGCCGTCGGGCAACAGCTCGAAGTGGTCCACGACCGCCGCGATGATCGGAATGCCGCGCCCGTGCGGGTCGTCCTGCGCGGGTTGGCGTGGCGCGGTCTCGAACTGGCCGCAGTCGCAGACCTCCACCCAGAGGCCGTCCTCCCACGGCAGCACGCGCAGCAGGATCCCCTTGTCGCCGTCCGAGCACGGCCTTCCGTGCAAAACGGCATTGGCGACCGCCTCGCTCGTGGCGAGCATGAGGCTCCAGGCGCCGTCGCTGTCGAGCCCCTGCTCGACAGCCGCCTCGCGCACGAGTGCGCGAGCGCGTGTAGCACTCTCCGGCCTCGCCGGTAGCCATGACTCCCGCATCATGGTCCATCCGTAATGCCCAATCTGGAGGGGTCTGACACATATGTGAAGCGCCCTCCGACCATCGTGGCCAGCACCCGGACCTCGGGCAGCTCCTCCGGCGGGCAGGCGCCGGGGTCGCGGTCGAGGATCACGAGATCGGCGAGCATCCCGGGGGCGAGCGTGCCGCGCCGGCGCTCGTCTCGGGCGAGCCAGGCCGGCTCGGTGCAGGTAGCCCGGAGCGCCTGGTCCACCGTGACTGCCTGATGCGGCCTCCACGGTGCCCGCTCGTCTAGCGTGCGCAGCACGCCGGCCACGATCCCCCGCAGCGGATCGAGCTCCTCCACGGGGGCGTCCGACCCGTTCGCCAGCCGCGCGCCCCGCGTCGAGCAGCGCGCGGTACGCGTACGCGCCCTCGTGGCCCTCCCAGAACCGGTCGGCCAGGTCGCGGTCCGAGGGCGGCGTGGCTGAACTGGACCGATGCCGCCACGCCCACCGCGGCGAAGCGCGGCAGCTCGGCGGCGTCGAGCAGCTGGGCGTGCTCGATGCGCTGGCGCAGGCCGAGCGGCTGCCAGGCGTCGCGCGCTGGCCTCGAAGGCGTCGAGCGCGGCGCGATTGGCCGCGTCGCCGATCGCGTGCACGCCCACGGGCCAGCCGGCGGCCGCGGCCTCGCGCACCACCGCCTCGAGCCGGTCGCGCGACGTGAGCTCGACCCCCGAGCCGTCGAGCAGCCGGGCGGTGGCGGAGCCGAGCGTTCCGTCCATGAACAGCTTGAGGTAGCCCAGGCGGAGCAGGTCGTCCCCGAAGCCCGAGCGCAGCCCGACCGCCCGCAGCTCCGGCAGGCGGTCGGCGGGCAGCGACTGCCACACGCGCAGCGTCAGCTCGTCTCGCTCCCGCAGGCGCTGGAACACCTCGAAGGCGCCCAGCCAGCCGTCCTTGTCGTGGATCGCGGTCACCCCGCGCGTGGCCGCGACCCGCAGGCCGTCGCGGCACGCCTCGACCATCTCGTCGAGCGTGGGCAGGCTGTGCCGGTCGCGGAACTTCCAGGCGGCGTTCTCGCGCAGCACCCCGGTCGGCTCGCCGCGGTCGTCGAGCTCGCACCACCCCGCCGGGGGCGTCGAGGTCGCCGCCGGCACGGGCCAGCGCCGCCGAGTTGAGCCACAGCGAGTGGTAGTCCCTCGACATCAGCGCCACCGGCACTTCCGGCGCGACCGCGTCGAGCGCGGCGCGTCCAGGCGGCTCGGTCCACGCCGCGTCGCGCCAGCCGAGCCCGCGGAGCCAGCCGCCCGGAGGCACGCTCGGCAGCGCCTCCGCCACGCGCGCCACGGCCTCGGCCAGCGACCCGGCGCCCTCGAGCCGCACCTGGCGCAGGCCGAGCGACCAGGTCGGGAAGTGGACGTGGGCGTCGTTGAAGCCGGGCACCACGCAGGCGCCGCCAAGGTCCACGCGCAGCGCGCCGGGCGGCGGGTCCCCGGCGATCCGCCCGTCCGAGACCGCGAGCCGCGGCGCCAGCGGCGCCGCGGAGTCGAGCGTGCGGATCGGCCCGCCCTCGAAGAGGACGCCTAGCTCTGGATCAGGCAGACGTAGTTCGTGCCGGTGCGCGGCGCGGCCGGGAGCGTCAGCGCCGCCCCCGCGCCCAGCCAGGTCCCGGCGCTGTCCGAGCGCGGCAGGCTCGCGTCGAAGCGGTAGACGTCGAGGCCGCGCGCGATGTCGTTCCCGTACAGGAAGAAGGAGCCGTCCCGCTCGATCCTGGGCGTCTTGGCGGACCACGAGTCGGCATTCTCCGTCTTGTAGAAGCCGATCTGCCTCAAGCCCTCGCCGCCCGCGAGGCCGGACAGGTCGACCACCCGCACGCCGCCGTTGTAGTAGGCGACCGTCATGACCTGGCGGCGCTCGTGGATGTCGAAGACATGCGCGGTGCAGGTGCCCTGCGGATCGTGCGTGGGGCCGACGTCGTCGATGTTCCAGTAGCCGACCTTCTTCGGCGCCCTCTCGAGCGCGCCGGTCACCTCGTAGACGTGGAAGCCCCCGCTCGGGCAGACCGGCCCGCCCGCGGCGCCCGCGAACTCATCCTCGACGAACACGAAGTCGCGCCCGCCGGCCGAGTAGGGGTCTGCCTGGTGCCACACGTTGATGGCGGGGTCGAGCCAGGTGGAGACGATGCTCGGCGCCGCCGGGTCGGTGGTGTCGATCACCACGCCCTGTGACAGCGCGGCCGAGTAGGCGCGGTCGCCGTCGTCGGAGAAGGTGATGTCGTGCGACTCGGTGCCGAGCCCGGGGCGGGTGGGAAGCGACAGCTCTCCGACCTTGGACGGCGCCGCGAAGTCCGAGATGTCGAAGATCTCGATGGCCGGCTGGAACGAGGTGATCAGGTCCGAGTTCGAGTTGTAGAGATACCGGCCGCTCGGGTGGATCGTGTGGTTGTGCGAGCCCTGCTCGACGTCCACGAACGAGACCGTGTCGGGCGCGAGCGGGTCCGTGAGCTCGACGATGAACGTGCCGTTCCTACCGGTCCCGTCCGCCTTCCTGACCTGGAAGCCGAGCGCCTCGGCCTCCCGGTAGCACGTGGACGTGCCGTCGCCGTAGGTGTCCGACGTGTACCCCGCGAAGATGCGCCCGGGCTTGTCGGCCTGGGTGAAAACCTGCACGTCGCCCTGCGTCACGCCGCAGTCGTACACGGCGACGATCTCGGAGCGTCGCGGGTTCGTGATGTCCACGATCTGGAGGCCGTTGCGATACGAGCCCGCCAGCGCGTACTGCCGGCCACCGATCCGCGCGAACTCGATGTCGGTCCCGAAGTTGGGGACGTCGCCGTTGCGGGCCTCGTAGGGAAGGTTCTTCACGAAGCTCATGTTCCGGCTGTGCTGGTCCTGGGCCAGCGCGGTTGCCGGTGCGAGCGCGAGGACTATCGCGGCGATGAGGCCGCCGACGGCTTGCATGCTCCACTACCCCCTGCCTAGGTGGACAGTGGTGACGTACCCGGGGTGCTCAGCGAGTAACCGCGCGAGGGTTCTCGAGCGGTCGCACGGTGGCCTCGATGTCCGGCCGGCGATGCTCGAGGAACGGCGGTATCGAGAGCTTCTCGCCGAGGCTCTCGAGCGGCTCGTCGACGGTGAAGCCGGGCGAGCGGGTGGCGATCTCGAACAGCACCCCGCTCGGCTCGCGGAAGTAGATCGAGCGGAAGTAGTGGCGGTCGATCACGGGCGTGGGACGCCCGCCGCCCTCCTGGACACGGCCGCGCCAGGCCTCGTGATCCTCGTCCTCCGAGGCCCAGGCCACGTGATGCACGGCGCCGGCGCCTTGGATGCCGCGCTCGGCCGGCGGGGCGTCGTAGAGGTAGAGGCCCCCGCGACGCGGGCCGCGCGCCTCCCAGCTTCCGTTCGTCTCGGCGAAGCCGAGCGCCTCGAGCAGGCCGCGGCTGCGCTCGGGGTCCGACGAGTAGGCGCGCACGGCGTGAAAGCCCTGGAGGGCGTGCTCGGCCGGCACCTCGGGGTGCTCCGCGGTGAGCGACTCGTCATCCACGTCCGCTACGAGCAGCTCGTGGTCGAGGCCCTCGGGGTCGGAGAAGTGCAGGCTCGCGCCCTCGCGCCGGGTCTCGATTCCCTCGTCGGCCAGCCGCCCGGCCCAGAACTCGAGTGCGTCCTCGCCGGCGACGCGCCAGACCACGCGGTGGACCATGCCCTCGCCGGCCCGGCCGGGCCCGGCGCCGGGATACTCGAAGAAGGTCAAGTCGAGACCGGGGTGGGCGTGCTCGTCCCCGTAGAAGAGGTGGTAGACGGTCGGGTCGTCCTGGTTGACGGACTTCTTGACCAGGCGCAGGCCGAGAACGCGCGCGTAGAAGTCGACGTTGCGCTGGGCGTCGGCGGTGATGGCGGTGATGTGGTGGATGCCGTCGAGCTGCATGGGGGTTCGCTTCCCTCCTCGATGATTGCGCGTGCAACTATATCACGGCCGGGGCCCGCGCCGCTTCGGCCCGGCGCCCAGCTCGTGCAGCACGAGCTCATGCGCCCGCTCGGCCCAGTCGCACAGGATCGGCCGCGTGTCGCGCGGATCGATGATCTCCTCCACGCTGAATCGCTCCGCCGTCCGGAACGGCGACGTGACGGCCTCCAGCCGCGCCGCGATCGACGCGCGCAGTGACGCCGGGTCCTCGGCGGCCTCCAGCTCGCGCCGGTAGGCGGCCTCCAGGCCGCCCGCCATCGGCAGCGATCCCCAGTTGCCCGACGGCCACGCGAAGCGCAGGTTGAGCCGCGAGCCGTCGCCGTGCCCGGCGCCCGCCACGCCGTAGACCTTGCGCACCAGGATCGACACCCAGGGAACGCTCGCCTGCACCACCGAGAACAGCCCGCGGGCGCCACGGCGGATCGTGCCCGCCCGCTCCGCCTCCGTGCCGATCACGAAGCCCGGCACGTCCACGAAGTTCACGACCGGCAGGTGGAACTGGTCGCACAGATCCACGAAGCGGGCCGTCTTCTCGGCCGCGTCCGCGGTCACGCCGCCGCCGTAGTGCTCGGGGTCGGACGCCAGCACGCCGACCGGGCGGCCGCCCAGCCGCGCCAGGCACGTGATCGTGGGCCGGCCGAACGCGGCGCCCAGCTCGAAGAGCGAGCCGCGGTCGAGCACGGCTTCGAGTATGCGGCGCATCTTGTAGGTCCGGCGCGGCTCGCGCGGCACGATCGAGAGCAGCTCCTCCTCGCGGCGGCCGGCAGGGTCGGAGGCCGGCGCGCAAGGCGGCGCCTCCCACACGTTCGCGGGCAGGTAGGAGAGGAAGCGCTTGACCTGGGCGAGCGCGTCTTCCTCGTCGGCGGCCACGTTGTCCACCGCGCCGGCGCGCGCCTGCAGGCGCGCCCCGCCCAGCTCCTCCTTGTCGGGCGTCTCGCCGAGCCCGGCCATCGCCACCACCGGCGGCCCCGCCACGAAGAGCTGCGCGCTGCCCCTGACGATCACCGAGAAGTGCGAGCACACCACGCGGGCCGCCCCGAGCCCGGCGACCGGCCCGAGCGCCGCGGCCACCACGGGCACCATCGAGAGGTTCTCCACGACCAGGTCGAAGCCGGGCAGCGGCGGCACGTAGGAGAAGCCCATCTGCTCGAGCGTCTTGACCGAGCCGCCGCCGCCCGTGCCGTCCACGAGCCGCACCAGCGGCAGCCGCAGGTCGTGCGCGAGCCGCTCGGCGTAGACGGCCTTCTCCCAGATCGCGGCGTCGGCCGCGCCGCCGCGGACCGTGAAGTCGTCGCCCTGCACGACGGCCCGGCGGCCGTCCACGCGGCCCTGCCCGACCACCGTGTTGGCGGGCAGGAAGTCCTCGAGCTCGCCGTCCTCTCCGTAGGTGGCGCGCCCGGCCAGCGCGCCGGTCTCGTGGAAGCTGCCGGGGTCGAACAGCCGCTCGATCCGCTCGCGCACGGTGAGCCGGCCGGAGGCGTGCTGGCGCTCCACGCGTTCCTCGCCGCCCATGCGCCGCGCCAGCTCCTCGCGCCGGCGGAGCTCGTCGAGCTCGGGCTCCCAGGACATCTACGCGCCGGTGGTGTCCGCGAACGCCTCGCGCCCGGCGCGGGCGCGCAGCCCGTGCAGCGTCTCGACCTGCTGCTCGGCGCGCTCGACCAGGCGGCCGATCCGGTCGGCGTCGAGCTCCGGCACGGACTCGGCAATGTCCCGCAGCGTCAGCCACAGGGACCGCTTGCCGTTCACCCCCGTGATCAGCCCCTCCAGCTCGATCATGCGGCTCAGCGGCGAGTAGCCGGTGAGCTGCCCGTTCAGCTTCAGCCGCCCGGCCTTCTCGCCCACCCAGAACGCGATGTTCTTCGCGCGGTCGGCGCCAAACCCGAGGTCGTCCATGATGCTCTCGAGCGAGCGGCGGTCCGCCTCGACATCGTCGGCGAGCTTGGCGAGCGGCTCGCCGTAGGGCGTGCCCTCGTTGGCGCCGCGCGCCCTGCGCGCCAGCTCCACTCCGCCGGTCGCGGCCGCCAGGTGGTCCTGCAAGTAGATCCGGAGCAGGTTTCGATCCATGCCGGCCGTAGTCTGCCCGAATGACGAGCGAGAGCGAGCTCGAGCGCGCGCTGGCCGACGCGGGCGGCGCGGACGCCCCGCGCGAATGGGCCGCGCGCCTGCGCGAGCTCCTGCGCGCCGAGCTGGAGCGGGGCGCCCGGGAGATGGGCGAGGCGCGGAGCGGCCGCGAGCAGCCTGTGGCGCTGGCGGTTGCCGCAGCGGACGCGCCGGAGCGTGGCCGCGACATGGGCGGCGCGGCGGCGGGCGCGCCGGGCAGCGTCGTGATCGTCCTGCCGCTGCCGCCGGAGCTGCGCGCCGACGCGGGCGCGGTCGCCGAGCGCGGCGCCAGGCTCGCGGCCGCCGCCGCCGAGCGCCTCGTGGAGGCGGCCGAGCCCGGCCGCCCGCGCTCCGGATCGGACCTCGCGCTCCTGCTCGGCGCGTCCGACGGCTTCCTGGCGCTCGCCTATCCGGCCGCCGACCCGGGCTGGTCCGCCCAATACGCGCGCGAGGCGCTCGACGACGCGGTCGCCGCCATCGACCGCCTCCGCGCTCGCGCCCACCTGTTGCCCGGCCACGCGCTCGCCGTGGAGGACCTCCGCCCGCCGATCGGGACGACGCACCCGCTGCGGGTGGCGGAGGCCGTGACGCGGCTCGGCGCCTCGCCGCTCGACGAGGACGCGGTGGAGCGCCTGGAGCCGGAGCTGCTGCGGCTGCTCGAGCCGGCCGGCCGCGCCACGCGGGCCCACGACGAGCCCGACCCGCGCCGGCGCGCGATGCGCCGCATCCTCCAGCGCCTCGACGGAATGGGCAAGTGGGGCGGATACCACACCGCCTTCGACCATCTGGCGCGCGGCTTCGCGGGGAACGATCGGGCGCTCGCCTTCGAGGTGGGGGAGGAGCTCCTCGACGCGGGGCTCCTGTCCGAGAAGCCGAGCGTGGGACAGCGCCACGTGTCCCTCAACCCGCGGAAAGCCGGCGAGATCCGGAACCTGATCGAGGAGGGCGAGCTGCCGCCCGGGCTCAGCGCCCGGTGACCAGCAGCCGCCCGTCCGGCCCCACGCTCAGCGCGCGCCGGCCGGCCACCAGCTCCGCGAGCTCCTCGCCGACGAGCTCGCGGCGCCAGCCTCGGGCCACGCGGATGTGGTCGCCGTTCTCGCCCCGGCGCAGCGCCGACACCAGCGCCGCCAGCTCCGCCTGGGTCGCGATCAGCTCGACCGCCACGGCCTCCTCCATCGAGCGCTGTCGTACGAGCGCCTGCGCCAGCGACACGAGCGGGGCGTCGGCCGAATCGCGCGCGGGCGGCTGGGCTGGGGCAGGCGGGGCCGCGCGCCCGCGGCCGCGCGCGATCGCCTCGATCAGCCGGTCAGCGCGGCGGTGGAGCGTCTGGGCCGGGAGGCCGCGGATCTGCTCGAGGCCCTGGCGATCGCGCGGCGCGCGGCGGGCCAGCTCGATGAGCGCCTGGTCGGGCAGCACGTACCCGGCGGGGCGGTCCATCGACCGCGCCACGTTCTCGCGCCACTCGACCAGCTCGCGGGCCAGCGCCCGGCCCTGCTCGTTCAGCCGACCGAGCCGTGGGAGCCGCTCGTAGATCCGATCGGGGTCGCGGTCGTCGCTCGACGACTCCAGCGCAAGGCACTCCTCGCGCGCCCATTCGAACCGCCCGCGCTCCCGCAGCCGGCTCTCGATCTCCTCCCCGAGCGCCAGCAGCAGCCGCGCGTCGTCGGCGGCGTACTCGAGCTGCAGCGGGGTGAGTGGGCGCCGGTCCCACTTGGTGAATCCCTCCGACCCCTTGAGGCGCACTCCCAGCACCTTCCGGACGAGCGACTCGTAGCCCTCCTGGTTTCCGAACCCGAGGAAGCCCGCGGCCAGCTGGGTGTCGAACACGCCGCTGACCTCGGTCGACCAGACGCGGCGCAGGATCGCGATGTCCTGGCGCCCGGCGTGCACCACCACCTCGACCTCGGGATCGGCCAGCACGCGCGCGAGGGGGGCCGGATCGGGCGGGTCGTCCCCGAGCGGATCGACCACGTCGGTGCGGACTCCGTCCGGCGCGCCGGGGTCGGGCACGGCGATCTGGGCCAGGCACAACAGCGCCTGGTAGCGTCGCTCGGACACGAATTCCGTGTCGATCGCGATACGACCCTGTGTGGCGGCCCTCTCTGCCAGCGCGGCGGTCACGCAGCCCGCCACCATACTCAGAGACATGTCGATCCTCGTGGCAGCGCTCACCGTGGCGGGCGGCCTGGTGGGCCCACCGGCCGTCCCGGCGGCCGCTCAGGACGGGACCGTCATCGGTCGGTCCGCGCAGGGAAGACCCATCACGGCTGAGCGCGTCGGCTCGCCTCGCGCGCGTGTAAATGTGCTCGTGGTGGGGGCGGTCCACGGCAACGAGCCCGCCGGCAAGGCGGTGATCGCGCGCCTGCGCCGCTCGAAGCCCCCGCGCGGCACGTCGCTCTGGCTGATCGAGGACGCCAACCCCGACGGCTCCGCGGCGAACACGCGCCACAACGCCGCCGGCGTCGACCTGAACCGCAACTTCCCCTACCGCTGGCGCCCGCAGGACGGCGTCTACGAGTCCGGGCCGGGGCCGGCCTCGGAGCCCGAGACGCAGGTGATCCAGCGCTTCGTCGAGCGTGAGCGCCCGCGCATCACGCTCTGGTACCACCAGGCGCTGCGCATGGTCGTGAAGAGCACCGGCGACGCCAAGCTCGAGCGGCTCTACTCGCGGCGCTCCGGGCTGCCGCGCAAGCGCCTGCCGCGCTACCACGGCACGGCGGTGTCGTGGCAGAACACGAGCTTCCGCGGCGACACCGCGTTCGTCGTGGAGCTGCCCGGGGGCGCTCTGCCCGCCGCCGGCGCTCGCCGCCACGCGAAGGCGGCGCTGGCGCTGGCGAAGGCGGTGGCTCCGCCGCGCGTGGTCTCGAAGCCGATCCCCTTCGACGCCAAGCGAAAGGCCGACATGCGCGGCTACGCAAGGCGGCACTACGGCATCGACGACCACCGCCTGCGCGACCCGCAGGTGATCGTGCAGCACTACACCGTCACCGACAGCTTCGATCCGGTCTACAACACGTTCGCCCCGAACCGGCCCGACGTGGAGCTCGGCGAGCTGCCGGGGGTCTGCGCCCACTACGTGATCGACCGCGACGGCACGATCTACCAGCTCGTCTCGACCCGGATCATGTGCCGCCACACGGTCGGGCTGAACTGGACGGCGATCGGGATCGAGCACGTGGGCCGCAGCGACGCCCAGGTGACGGGCAATCCGCGCCAGATGGCCGCCTCGCTGCGGCTGACACGCATGCTCCAGGGCCGCCACGGGATCTCCACGCGCAACGTGATCGGCCACAACGAGAACCGCGAGAGCCCGTTCCACCGCGAGCGGGTCGCGCGCCTGCGCACCCAGACACACGGGGACTTCCCGAAGCCCGTGATGGACCTCTACCGGCGCCGGCTCGAGCGGCTGCCGGCGCCTGCCAGCCTGCGCTAGCCCGTGTCCTCGGGGAGGCGGCGCACCTCGATCAGCTCTAGGCCGAGCGACTGGATGCGGTCCAGCAGGCCGTGGAGCTCGGCCTGGTCGCGCACCTCGCCGCGCATTACCGTCTCTGCCGGCCTCACGGCCGCGGTGAAGTCCTCGAACGCGCCTGTGAGCGAGTCGCTCAGCCTTCCCTTGATCCGGATCTCGTAGCCGACGGGGGCCACCACTTGGCCACCTTCGCCGCGAACGGGGTGATCGCACGTCACCCGCCAGGGGTGAGAGGCTCATTGCTCGCGGGACGGGTCCGGCGTTCAGGAGAGAATGCGCCCCATGTCAACCTCGATGGTCGAGCGCGGGGCGGTCGTACTCCTGGTCGACGCCCTGGTGTTGGTCCTTCTCGCCTGGCTGCTGCCGGGCTTCACGCTCGACGGTGCCGGAGCGGCGTTCGGCGCGGCGGCGCTTGTCGGCATCCTCAACGCGCTCGTCTGGCCTCTGCTCGCGCGCTTCGCCCTGCCGCTCAGCGTGCTCACGCTGGGGCTCGGCGCTCTCGCCCTGAACGCCGTCCTCGTGACGTTCGCGATCGACGTGGTGCCCGGGGCGAGCGTCGAGGGCTTTGGAACCGGCCTCGTGGTCACGCTCGGCCTGGCCGCGCTGACCGCGCTCGTGTCCGCCCTGCTCGCGATCGACGAGGACGACTCCTGGTATCGAAACATCGTGCGCCGCCAGGTACGCGGTGGCGGCGACCGCGTCGAGACCGACGTGCCCGGCGTGATCTTCCTCGAGATCGACGGTCTCGCCCTCGACGTGCTGAAGCGTGCGATGCGCGACGGCAGCGCGCCGGTAATGGCGCGTTGGCTGCGCGAGGGCACGCACAACCTCGAGGGCTGGGAGACCGACTGGTCCTCCCAGACCGGGGCCTGCCAGGCGGGCCTCCTCCACGGCAGCAACCACGACATGCCGGCCTTCCGCTGGTGGGAGAAGGACCACGGCAAGCCGATCGTGACCAACCACCCGCAGGACGCGGCCGAGCTCGAGCGCCGCCACTCGGATGGCCGCGGGCTGCTGCATGAGGACGGCGCCAGCCGCGCCAACATCCTGTCGGGGGACGCGGTGCACACGATGCTGACGATGAGCACGGTGCTGAGCCGCCGCCGCCCGATCGGGCGCGACTACTCCGCGTACTTCGCGCACCCGTATGCCGTGGCGAAGACCCTCACGGCGGTGCTGGCCGAGATCGCGCGCGAGCGGCACGCCCAGGCGGAGCAGCGCAGGCGTGACGTGCAGCCGCGCATCCGCCGCTCGCGCCAGTACGCGGTGCTGCGCGCCTTCGCGACCGTCATCCAGCTCGACCTTCAGGTGGCCGCCGTGGTGGGGGACATGCTCGTCGGCCGCCCCGTCGTCTACACGACCTTCCTCGCGTACGACGAGGTCGCGCACCACTCGGGCATCGAGCGGCCCGACGCGCTGGCGGTGCTGAGGAAGGTCGACCGCCAGATCGCCCGCGTTGAGGCCGCCGCGGCCGACGCGCCGCGCCCATACCGGCTCGTGGTGCTCTCTGACCATGGCCAGTCACAGGGCGCGACTTTCCTCCAGCGCTACGGCATGACGCTCGAGGAGCTCGTCCGCTCGGCATGCGAGAGCGCCGAGGAGGTGCACGCCGATGCGGGGCGGGAGGACGACGCCGCGGCCTACCTCGGAGCGAGCCTGACCGAGATCGGGCGCGACGACACCGTGGCGGCCCGCGGCGCGCGGCGAGCCGCCAAGCGGCTCGAGCCTGGCGAGGCGGAGCGGGACGAGGCCCACGACGGCCTGCCGGACCTGTCGGTGATGGCCTCGGGCAACCTCGGGCTGATCTCCTTCCCGCGCGAGCCCGGCCGCGTGACGCTCGAGCGCATCGAGCAGCTCCACCCCCGGCTGCTGCCGGCGCTGCGCGACCACCCCGGCATCGCCTTCGTGATGGTGCGCTCCGAGCGCGACGGCGCGCTCGCGCTCGGCCGCGACGGCGTGCACCACCTCCACAGCGGGAGGGTGGAGGGAGTCGACCCGCTCGCCCCCTTCGGCCCGACGGCGGCCCAGCATCTGCTCCGCACCGACGGCTTCCCCCACTGCCCGGACGTCATGCTCAACAGCACCTTCTGGGGGGAGACCGGCGAGGTGGCGGCGTTCGAGGAGCTGGTGGGCTCGCACGGAGGCATGGGTGGCACGCAGTCACATCCGTTCGTGCTGCACCCGACGGAGCTGCCTTGGCCGGACGAGACGGTGGTGGGGGCCGAGCACGTGCACCGTGTCTTGCGCGGCTGGCTCGCCGCGCTTGGGCACCAGGGCTATCTCACGCCGCCCGGCGCGGACCCAGGTTCGCAACGATCAGAGACACGATCGTCACCAGATAGATCTGCCCGATGAGCATCTCGGCGACGGCCAGCGCCCGCGAGCCATCGCCGGCGGGGGAGAAGTCGCCGTATCCCACGCTGCTGAGCGTGACGAAGCTGAAGTAGGCCCTGTCGGCGGGCGTGGAGTCCTGGCGATCCACGAACAGGGCGCTCGAGTCGACCACGTCAACGACCCCGTAGGCGAAGGCGAAGAACAATCCGATCAGCAGATAGATGGCGAGCACCCCGGTCAGTGTGTGAAACGCGACTCCGCCCTGTGCGCTGCAGGTCGTTCACGAGGCCGGCCGCCAGCATGGCGGGCGCCACGCTCACCAGCAGCACGCCGACCACGGCGGCATATGAATACGGGATCTCGCCCTGCCCGATCCAGGTCACCAGCGAGGCGGCCACCGCCAGCGCCGCCACTGCCGCCGCGAGCCGGACCCACGTCCGCTGGACGCCCGCCGTACGGACGGCAGCCACGAGCGTCACCGCCTGCAGGGCAATCACCACGAAGCGGGGACCGTCCGCTGACGACACCACCAGCTGGAACGCCGTTGAGGCGATGACGAGGAGCAGCACCAGGCCGTAGCCGTGCCTGCGGCGCTTCATGACGGGCGCGTTCGCCGCGGCCGGGCGTGCTCCTGCCGACGGCCAGACCTAGAGCTCGAGTGTCCGCCCCGGGCTCGAGGACCCGGACGTCCACGTCGGGGGCGAGCTCCGCGACCCGGGTGGCGAACCGGTGCGGCGGGGTGTCGAACCAGGCTCCGCGCCGCCGGCCGCGCGGGTGGAGCGTGCCCCAGTGGATCGGAACGGCCACGGTGGGACGCAGCAGCGCCGCCGCCTCCGCCGCTCGCTCGGCGTCCATGTGCCCCGGGCCGAGCGTCGGGCCCCATCCGGCCACCGGCAGCAGCGCGGCGTCGACGGGTGCGAGGTCGGCCATCCCGGGGAAGATGTCGGTGTCCCCGGCGAAGTACACGGACGGCCGGCCGCGGACGACGAAGCCGAGCGGCGTAGCGCGCGCTCCTCCGCCGGGCCGGCGGCGGTCGTCGTGCTCGGCGGGTGTCGCCTCTATCCGCAGCCCGGCCACCTCCGCTGTCTCGCCGGGCACGAGCTCGTCGATGCGCTGGACGCCGGCGGACCGCAGGAGCGCTGCGGCGCCGGCCGGGGCAAGCACGCGGACGTCGTCCGCCAACATTTTCAGCGACGGCAGGTCGAGATGGTCGTAGTGGAGGTGCGAGAGCAGCACCGCATCCACGTGGCCCGGCACCGTGGGCGGCGCTCCGTGACGCCGCAGGTGCGCGACCCGCGCCCGCAGGACCGGGTCGGTGAGCAGGCGGACGCCACCGTGCTCGATGAGCACGGTGGCGTGTCCGAGCCAGGAGATCCGCGCGGGCGTGCCTAGGCGGCGGCGCCGCGGTTGTCGAGTGCCTCCTGGAGTGCGGCCTCCTGCTCGTTCGAGAGCGAGCTCTGGATGACGTGTCCGCCGTACTTCGAGACCTCCGGGACGACCTTGTCGCGGGTGGCCTCGCGGACCAGCACGAACACCGCCGCGCCGCCCTCGGGGAGCTTCTGGCCGAGGTCCTTCATGAAGTTGTCGTCGATGCCGTAGTCGCTCATCTTGCCCGCCGCTGCGCCGGTCGCGGCCCCGAGCGCCATCCCGAACAGCGGGACAAGGAAGATCAGCCCGATCAGCCCGCCCCACAGCGCTCCGCCGGCGGCGCCGGCGCCCGCCATCGAGGGCTGGTGCAGCTTCATCTTCCCGTCGGGACGGTGCTCCACGATCACCACGTCCTCGACCGTGAGCGAGTGTTCCTTGACCAGCTCGCTGATGGTGCCCGTGACCTGCTTTGCCTGGTCCAGGTCGTCGTAGGCGATTGCCACGAGGTTCGACATGTCGTTCTCCTGCTCCGGGGTCGTCTGCTGGGGCCAATGCTCCCGTCCACAGGGGCTACGGCGCATCACCCGCGCCGGGTGATTCCCGCTCACCCGCCGGGCTCGGAGAATCGGTCCTGTGCCGGACTCCGGCAAGAAGCCTGCAGCCGCGGAGAAGCGCTCGCCGGCCCGCGGACGGCGCGAGCAGGCGCGCACGGTCGCAGCCGTGGGGCTCGGCGGCTCTCGCGGCCGCTTCGCGGTCCTGAACGTCGACGAGGTGGACGTCAACTGGATCCTCGGGACCTGGTCGACCCCGCTCATCGTCGTGATCGCGCTCTCGGTCCTGATCGGAGCGGCGCTCGGCTTCCTGGTCGGGCGGCGCGGGGGAGGCAAGTAATGCGCAAGGCGGGGGTCGCGGCCCTCCTGGTCGCCGGCACTCTGATCTTCATCGGCTTCGGGGTCGGCGTGTGGGCCGAGCGCCAGGTGCTCGACACCGACGAGTGGGTCGACACGAGCGCCGAGCTGCTCGAGAACGAGGACGTCCGCATCGCGCTCGGCGGCTTCATCGTCGACCGCCTCTTCGACAGCGAGGAGGTCCAGGCGCAGATCGAGGAGGTGCTGCCGCCGCGGCTGGACCCGCTGGCCGGCCCCGCGGCGTCAGGCCTGAAGGAGGTGGCCCGGCGCAACGCCCCGCGCATTCTTGGCAGCGCGGTCGCACTGAACGCATGGAGGGAGGCGAACGAGGCGGCGCACGGCACGCTGATCGCCCTGGTGGAGGGCGAGATAGGGGGCAATCTGACGCTCGACCTGGGCACGCTGTTCGAGCAGATCGCCGAGGGCACCGGCCTGCCACCGGGCGCGGTCGACCGCCTGCCGCCGGAGGTGTCGTCGCTCCAGATCGCGTCCGGGGAGAACCTCGAGACGGCGCAGGACGCGCTCGACCTGTTCAAGACCCTGGTCTGGGTGCTGCTGGTCCTGGCGCTTGCGTGCTTCGCGGGTGCCGTGGCTCTGTCGCGCGACCGCCGCCGGACGGTCCTCTCCGTCGGCGGCTGCCTCATGTTCGCGGGGCTCGCCGTGCTCGCGGTGCGGCGCCTCGCCGGCGAGGCCGTGGTGGAGGCGCTCGCGGATGCCCCGAACGCGATGGGCGCGGCCGACGACGCCTGGGAGATCTCGACCTCGCTGCTGGTCGATGCGGCGCAGGGCTCCATCCTCGGCGGCTTCTTCATCGTCACGGCCGCCTGGCTGGCGGGCCTGGGCCGGCGCGCCACCGCGGCCCGCCGCTTCAGCGCCTACGCGCTCCGCGAGCACCCGGGGCCGGTCCGGGCGGGCCTCGGCGTGGCGATCCTGCTGCTCGTGATCTGGGGGCCGGTGCCGTGGACCCAGCGCTTCTGGACGATCGTGGTGTTCACGATCGCCGCCTTCGCGTGGCTCGAGTGGATCCGGCGCCGGACCCTCCAGGAGTTCCCTGACCAGCCGCCACCGCGCGTGAGATCGCAGGATCCCACCCCCGACGCGCCGAACTACTAGACGGACAAGTCGTTGGACCTGACGAAAAGGAGCAGGACAGATGTCCACTGAGGGGCAGTACCAATCCCAACGCGAGCCGCCCGAGATCTCGGGATGGGCCGCCGGCGGGATCATTTTCGCCGCGACCATCCTCCTGATGGTCGGCATCTTCCAGGCCATCGCAGGCCTGGTGGCGATCATCGACGACGACTTCTACGTCGTAGCCCGGAACTACACGTTCGAGCTCGATACGAGCGCGTGGGGATGGATCCACCTGCTCCTCGGGATTCTGCTCGCCGTGGTCGGCTGGTCGCTGTTCGCGCGCAAGACCTGGGCCGGGGTGGCCGCGATCACGATCGCCATGTTGAGCGCGATCGCGAACTTCTTCTTCATCCCGTACTACCCGTTCTGGGCGATCCTCCTGATCGCGCTCAACGTGTGGGTGATCTGGGCACTGACGCGACCCGGCGCGATCGAGACCTGAGGCCGGACGGCAGCTGAGCGCCACCCATGGCCGAGGCGATCGGACAAGTCCTCTCGCTCGGCGTGGGGGTGGCGCTCAGCCCGGTGGCGATCATCGCGGTAGTGCTGATGCTCGGCACCCCGCGGGCGCGGGCCAACGGGCCGGCGTTCGTGCTCGGCTGGGTGCTCGGGCTGACGGTGGCGGGCACGGTGATCCTGCTGGTGTCGAGCGGGGCGAGCGCGAGCGACGAGGGCGATCCGGCCGGCTGGGTCGGGGTCCTGAAGATCGCGCTCGGGGTGCTCCTCTTGCTGGTGGCGGCCCGCACCTGGCAGGTGCGGCCGCGCGGGGACCGCGAGACCGAGCTGCCGAAGTGGATGCAGACGATCGACAAGTTCACAGCGGGCAAGTCGATCGGCCTCGGAGCCCTCCTCAGCGGGGTGAACCCGAAGAACCTGCTGCTCACCGTCGGGGCCGCCGCGGCGATCGCCCAGACCGGCATCCCGGCCGGCGAGCAGGCGGTCGCGCTGGCCGTGTTCATCGTCGTCGCGACGCTCGGTCCGGGCATCCCGGTGGGGATCTACTTCGCGATGGGAGACCGCGCCGAGCGGCCTCTCGAGAGCCTGAAGGCGTGGATGGGCGCCCACAACGCGGCGATCATGGCCGTGCTCTGCCTGCTGATCGCGACGAAGCTGATCGGGGACGGGATCTCGGCGCTCGCCTAGTCACCCGAACCGGGTGATTTGGGCTCACCCCGCCAGGGTGATTCGCGTTCACCCTCAGAGCCTCCAGGATCTGAGCATGGGCGATCCCCAGTTCGAGCTCGAGGATTACCGCGGGCTGCGCGAGGCGCTCGAAGCCTCGATCCTGCCGCTCGCCACCTCGGTCGACGGGCGCCGGTTCAAGTTCCAGAGCTCGCTCCACGGACTCGACCTCGAGGCGGGCGGCTACGTGGCGCTCGACGCGGGCGGCACGACGCGCCTCGGTCAGCTGCTGTCGCTCGAGATGGAGCAGCAGGAGACCGGCGCGCTCGACCGGCCCGGCCACATCCTCATCCGCGTGGCGCGCGGTGAGGGGACGGTGCTGACCGATGGCGGCAATCCCTTCCACGACGCGACGGTGCGCCGCGCAACGCCGGACGAGGTCGGGCGCTGGCTCGAGACCACGCGTCCCGATCGAGCCGGGCTCGCGGTCGGCGAGCTGGCTCTCGCGCGCGGGGTGCCGTTCGCGCTCGACGCCGCCGGCTTCGGCCGGCATACGTTCCTCTGCGGCCAGTCCGGCTCGGGCAAGACCTACTCGCTGGGGGTGCTGCTGGAACGCCTTCTGATGGAGACGGGCCTGCGCGTGGTCGTGCTCGACCCGAACTCCGACTACGTCCGGCTGGGAGAGCGGCGGGCCGGGGCCGATCCCGAGCTCGCCGAGCGCTACCGCGCGGCCGCGCTCCCCGTAGAGATAAGGAGCGGCACCGGCGGCGAGGCCCGCATCGGCATCCGGTTCCGCGACCTCAGCCCGGCCGCCCAGGCCGCCGTGCTGCGGCTCGACCCGGTGGCCGACCGGGAGGAGTACGGGGACCTACTCGCGCTCGTGGAGGACGAGGGCGTGCGCAGCGTCGAGGATTTCGCGCGCTCCAGCGCGGACGCGCTCAAGCTGCGCGCCCGCAACCTCCGGATCGGCAGGTGGGGCATCTGGCCCGGGCCGGAGGGCGAGTCACTGCCCGACGAGGTGGTGAGCGCGAACGCCCCGCGCTGCCTCGTGGTGGACCTCGGCTCGCTGCCGACGCGCGAGGAGCAGGCGCTTGCCGCCGGAGCGGTGCTCGAACGCCTCTGGCGCGAGCGCGCCCGCCGCGAGCCGGTGGCGATCGTGATCGACGAGGCCCACAACGTCTGCCCCGCCGAGCCGGACGATCCGCTCACCGCGCTCGCCACCGCCGACGCGGTCAGGATCGCCGGCGAGGGGCGCAAGTTCGGCCTCTACCTGATCGTCGTGACCCAACGACCGCAGAAGGTGCACGAGAACGTGCTGTCCCAGTGCGACAACCTCGTCCTCATGCGGATGAACTCGACCGCGGACCTCGGTCATGTGGCCCGCGTTTTCTCCTTCGTGCCGCCGGGGCTGGTCGACCGCGCCGCCACCTTCGCCCAGGGCGAGGCGCTGGTGGCGGGCAAGATCGCCTCGCACCCAGCCCTGATCCGTTTCGGCGCTCGCATCACCGAGGAGGGCGGGACGGACGTGGCCGGCTGGGCGTAGCCGCTCCGATGATTGAGCGCGCCACGGCGATCGTGCGGGTGCTCGAACGCAGCGGGCGCTCGATGCTGGACTCGGCCGGGACCCGGGACGCCGCGCAGGTTGCCTACTACCTCGTCATGGCGTTCCCGGCGCTCCTGCTTCTGCTGGTCTGGGGGTTCTCGACCGTGCTCCAAGACGACAGCGTGCGCGAGGAGATCGTGGACGCGATCATGCACGGCCTGCCGATCGCCGACCCGTCCGACCGCAATCAAGTCGAGCAGCTCTTGGACGACGTCGCGGCCGGCGCGGGCGGTCTCGGATGGCTCGGAGCCGTGGCCCTGCTGTACTCGGCGAGCGGCGCCATCGGCGCCACGCGCCATGCGGTGAACGGGGCCTGGGGCGACCGCGACACCCGGCCGTTCGCGCAGGGCAAGGCGCTCGACGCGGGCCTCACACTCGTGGTCGGGCCGGTTCTGATCATCGCGCTCGGGCTGACGCTGTCGGGCGAGCTGTCCTCCTCGATCGGGGACCGACCCTGGCTCGCCGCCGTGGCGCAGTTCGCTGTCACTCGGCTGCTCCCGCTCGCGCTGCTGCTCGCCGTGCTGGCGGGCCTCTTCCGGGTGCTGCCGGAGACGAGGAAGGCCACATGGCGCACCGCCTGGCCGGGGGCCCTGGTCTCGCTCCTGGCGATTCTGGCGATCGAGCTGGGCGCCGAGGCGTACTTCAGCGTCGTCGGGGACTCGAACGCCGTCTACGGGACCATGGGCGTGCTCCTGGCGGTCGTCTTCGCGGCCTACCTCATTGCGCTGGCGGTGATCCTGGGCGCGCACGTGTCGGCCGCCGTGGGCCGGCCCGACGAGGAGCCGGGCGGGCCGAGCGCGGGGGTCGGGCGGGCCGTCGCGGACGCCCTCCGCGGTCTGTTCGTGCGTGGGCGCCGTGCCTGAGGCGGCGTATCCGCTCGATCTCTGACGGTCAGCCGCCCAGCAGCCTCGCCTTCTGCGCGGCGAACTCCTCGTCGGTGAGGATGCCCTGCTGGTGGAGCGCCCCGAGCTGCTTGAGCTGCTCGATCGGATCCGCGGCCGCTGGCGCCGGTTCGGCCGCTGGGGCGGGTGCGGCCGGCGCGGGCTCCTGGTAGCTGTATGCCTCCTGCTGGGACCAGCGGTTGGCCTGGCGGCGGCTGACGCGGTTCGAGACGGCGGTCGCGGTACCGGCCACCACAGCCGTGCGGGCCATTCCGCGCAGTAGTCCTGGCATGGCTCTGTTCCTTTCCGTCAGGATGCCGCCGACTCGGCGGCGTCGAGGGCGTCGATCAGGTCCTGTGCCGGGATACGCTCGAATGCGACAGGCACGCCGCCGTTGCGGCGCACCGCCGCAACGAAGGGCGCCGCCCAGCGGTTCTCGTAGACGATCATCACGGCGGCGCTGCCCGGCTCGATCTCGTCGGCGGCCTTCGCGGCGTCGTCCTCGCCGAGCAGGCCGGAGGAAGCGCCCTCGAAGACCGTGAAGTTGCCGACGCCCTTGTCGGTGAGATCCGTTGCGTCGAACCCGGAGAACGTCCCATCCTCGTTCTTCATCACGAACATGGCGTCGAGCACACGGATGATCCCGCGCTCGACCAGGTCCACGAGCAGCGGCGCCGCCTCGCCGGTCATCGGCGCGCCGGCCGGATAGGCGATCACAACTATGTCGACCGGGCCGAGCTCCTCGTCATGGGCTTCCATCCGTACCTCCAATCGTCAGGGGTGGGGGCGGGGGGACCATAGGTGGGCGGACGGCCCCGCGCAAGGGTGCAGTCACTTCAGACCGGCGAAGTACTCCAGCGCGGTGCGGGTCTTTGTGGCCTGTTCGCCCGACAGGCTCAGGCCGATGCTGCTCAAGTAGTCGCGTGACTCGATGGCCGCTCGGAGCGCCTCGTCCGGGGCGCACTTGGTGGACAGCTCGAGGATCTGCGCGCCGTCCGGATAGATCCACAGCTCCACGGCGAGCCGGCGTCCCATCCCCTTGGGCGAGACCTTCAGTTTGAGCGCGTGGACCGGTCCGAGGACCGCGAGGTCGTCGAGCTCGACGCCGTCGGGGGCGTGGGCCTTGAAGAACGCCCGCTGTGGCTTCGAGAACAGCTTCCGGACCGGCTGGCTCCCGGCCGCCGTCTCCCTGACGGAGCCCTTCGCCCGGCCCTTGAACGAGCCCGAGCAGACGTAGCTCTCCGGCATCGCGTCCACCTCCACGACGAAGTCGGGGCGGGCCCGGAGGTCGTCAGGCAGCTCCTTCGGGACGACGGGACGGAGCTTGACCACCGTGTCGTCGGTATCCCCCTGGGTGCGCCGCGCGCGCACCACCACCCCAGCGCGGTCGAGCGCCAGATCGGGCGTATCGAAGAAGAACACCTGGCGGAGGCGGGCGTCGAGCGGATCCACGCCCAGCGCTGCGACGGCCGTCTGGCGGTCCTCGTTCGGCACGGTGAGCTTCAGCTCGACGCTGTCGGCGTCGCCGACCAGCTGCAGCAGCTCCTCGAGCTGGGGGGTGATGATTCGGGCTGGTGCATCCGTGCCGGTCATGGGCGCACTATCTCAGACCCGGGCAGTTGCGACTTTTGAAGCCTCGAGGTCGCGGTCCAGCTCCGCCCGGGCCTCGTGCTGGTCGAGGCGGAGATGCCGGGCATCGACGGGCGCGAGGCCTCGCGACTGCTTGAGCAGGCGTTGCCGGATACGGCGGTGCTGCTGGTGTCCGCGGACGGCCGGCCGGACCTCGGAACGCTCACGCCGGGCGCATGGCGCGCGTTGTGGGAAGGGGGGCGACCTGATTGACTCTCGTGCGGGGCTCGCCCTGGAAGGGACTCCGCCGACGCCTGGATCCGAACAACTCGCGCCCTCGCTGGCCACCAGGATAATCGTGCCGTCCCCGGCGAAAGGCACGATCGCGCGCCCGCGCCTCATGGAGCTCCTCGACGGGGGCATGGAGCGCCCGCTCACGCTCGTCTCGGCCCCGGCCGGATCGGGCAAGACCGAGCTGCTCGCCCAGTGGATCGCCGCGGGCAGGCCCCCCGGGCCGGTCGCCTGGGTCCCGCTCGGCCGCGACGACGCCGATCCACATCGCTTCTGGGCCGATGTGATCGCGTCGCTCGGCGCCGCCCACGCGGGGCTCGCCGCGCTCGCTCCTCCGCCGCGCGGTGAGCTGCGACCGTTCCTCACCAGCGTGATCAACGCCATGGCGGGCGTGGACGAGACGCTCGTGTGGGTGCTGGACGACCTCCAGCTGGTGGCGTCCGCAAGCATCGTCAGCGACCTGGAGTGGGTGCTCGAGAACGCGCCGGCCAACCTCCGGCTGGTCGTGGCTACGCGAAGCGACCCACTCTTCCGCCTCCAGCGCATGCGGGTGGCCGATCGGATGAGCGAGGTGCGCGCCGCCGATCTCGCCTTCACGCCCGAGGAGGCGACCGCGCTGCTGGGCGGCCTCGGCCTGTCGGGCGACGACGTCGCCTCGCTGTGCCGGCGCACCGAGGGATGGGCCGTGGGCCTGAAGCTGGCTCGCCTCTCGCTGGACGGCCACGCCGACCAGCACGCGTTCATCGCAGGGTTTGCCGGCGGTGACAGCGCCGTGAGCGACTACCTGATCTCGGAGGTGGTCGCGCGCCAGCCGTCGGCGAGGCTCCTCTTCATGCTGCGCACGTCGATCGCCGAGCGGGTCAGCGGCGGCCTGGCCGAGGAGCTAACGGGCACCGCGGGCGGCAGTCATACCCTGCGAGAGCTGGCGGGACGGGACGCGTTCGTCAGCCCGGCGGGGGACGGCTGGTACCGCTACCACCCACTCTTCGCCGACGTCCTGCGCGCCGAGCTGCGTCGCCGCCTGCCGGGCGAGGCCCCGCGGCTGCACCGGATCGCGGCCCGCTGGCACGCGCGCCACGGCGCCCCGCTGGAGGCGGTGCGCCACGCGGTGGAGGCCGGCGACTGGACGCTCGCGGCCGAGGTGGTGGGAGACCACTGGCTCGTGTTCCTTCTCCGCGGCGGTGGCACGGTGCTGTACGAGCTCGTGGAGCGCATCCCCGAGGAGGCCGTGCTCTCGGACGCCGAGCTGGCGCTCGCCACCGCCGGCCTCCTGCTCGAGCAGGGCGACCACGAGCGGGCCGACGCGCTGCTCGTCCGGGCCCACGAGCTCGCGATGGACCTGCCCGAGCCGCGCCGGCGCCGCTTCGGCGTGACCTCGACGGCCACAACGCTCTACCGGGCTCGTCTGCGCGGGGACCTGGAGGAGGCGCTCAGCGCCGCCCGGGTGGTGCTCGACGAGCACTGGGACCGGGAGGTCGCCGTGGAGGTGCGCGCCCTCACCCTCGCGAACCTGGGGATCGCGGAGTTCTGGGGCGGCGAGCTCCGGGCGGCGGGGGAGAACCTGCAGCAGGCCGCCGGCCTGGCGCTCGAATGCGGCAACGACTTCGTCCTGTTCCTGGCGGAGAGCTACGCGGCGGCCGCCGATGCGCGCGAGGGCCGGCTCCGGGAGGCGCGTACACGCGCCCACACGGCGATCCAGCTGGCCGAGCGCCGGGGCTGGACCCGGCTCGCGCACGCGGCGATCGCGTACTCGACCTTGGCGACGGTCCACGTGTGGCAGGGCGAGCTGGAGGCGGCCGAGCGGCTGGCCGAGCGGGCGACCGAGACGCTCGAGCACTCCACGGAGCCGTTGCTGCGCCCCGCGGTGGCGCAGATCCGCGCGCGACTCTGCATCCTGAAGGGCGAGCCCCTCACCGCGCTCGACCTGCTCGTGGGAGCGGGCGCGGGCGGTCCGCTTCCGCCGTTCCTGCGAGTGTCGAGCGGGCTGCTCGAGGCGGAGCTCTGGCTCGCGCTGGGCGAGCCGGCACGGGCGCGCAGCCGCCTCGCCGAGGTCGATGCCGAGGACGCCTCGGACGCCGCGATCGGGCTGGCGCGGCTCGAGCTAGCGAGCGGCGATCCCGAGGCGGCCATCAGCGCGGTGGCGGCCTTCCTCGCGGACGCGCGCGAGCCCGTGCTTCCTTACGCGCGCGCGGACGCGTGGGCGATCGACGCCATCGCGCGTGACGCGGTCCACGACGAGGACGGCGCGATGCGGGCGCTCGAGCGCGCGCTCGACCTGGCGGAGCCGCGCGGGTACGCGGGGATCCTCGCCCGCTACGGCGCCCCGCTGCGCTCGCTTCTGCGTCGCCTGGTCGTACGCGGGACCGGGCACCGGGCGCTGGCGGCACAACTGCTCTCGACCCTGGACGTGAGCTCGGCCGCCGAGCGCGCTGCGCCGATCACCCTGCTCGAGCCGCTCAGCGATCGCGAGCTGGCGGTGCTTCGATTCCTCCCGACGATGATGTCAAACGCCGAGATCGCCTCGGAGATGTTCGTCTCGGTGAACACCGTCAAGACGCACCTCAAGCACGTCTACCGGAAGCTCGACGTGGCCGATCGCAGGGATTGCGTCGAGCGTGCCCGGGAGCTCCGGCTGCTGAGCCCCGGGCTCGGCGAGCGTTGAGGCTTCCAGCGATCCCCGCGGGGATCGCCGATTTCGGGCTCCGATCGCTGCGCCGGTTCGTCCAGATCGAGGGGGCCCAGCAGGCCACCGTGATCGCCGCGCAGGCGTTCACGTCGCTGATCCCGTTTCTGATCGTGGCGTCGTCGGTCAGCCCGGAGGACCGGGACCTGGCCGACGCCATCATCGAGCGTTTCGGGCTCGAGGGTGACTCGGCGCGCAGCGTGCGGGCGCTGTTCGACACCGTGGGAGAAGCGGAGACCACGATCACCTGGGTCGGGGTGGTGATCCTGGTGCTCGCCACGCTCTCGTTCACGCGCGCGATGCAGCGCATGTACCAGCGTTCCTACGGGACGGAGTCGGGCGGCCCCCGAGAGATGTGGCGGGGGCTGGCGTGGCTCGCCGGCTTTGGGGTGTGGGTCGTGGTCAGCTCGCCACTGCGCGAGGGTCTGAGTGGCATCGGCGGCGTTTTCCTGGCACTCACCGCGACCGCGCTCACCGGTTTGGCCCTCTGGCTCTGGACGCCGGCGATCCTGCTCGGCATCCGCGATTGGCGGCGGCTGCTGCCCGGGGCCATCGTCTCCGGCGTGCTCGGCGTGCTGATCAGCATCGCCTCCGGGATCTATGTCCCGATCCTGATGAAGTGGTCGGCCGAGAAGTACGGCCTGATCGGGATCGCGTTCTCGATCCAGTCGTGGCTGCTGGTGATGGCCTTCGTGGTGGTGATCGGCGCGGTCGTGGGGGCGGTCGCGAGCGAGGTGTACGGCGATCACATCCGGCGCATGACGCGGAGAAGGGTGCGTGAGCGGGCCGCCTGACGACGACGTGACCCGGCGCACGCGCCTCGCGGCAGAGCGCACGTGGCTTGCCTGGTGGCGCTCCGGCATAGCGTCGGCCACCGCTGCGGTGGCGGTCGGGGGCGTGGTGCCCGAGCTGGTGGACGGCGGGCGGACGGCGTACGTGGTGCTCGGCGTGGGCTACGCGGCGCTCGCGGCCGCGGTGTTTTTGGCGGGCGCCGTGCGCAGGCGGGCGGTGGAGCGGGCGCTCGAGCGCGGCGACTACGCACAGGTGAGCGAGGTCTGGGTGCTCGTCCTGACGATCGCGGCGATGACGCTGGCGTTCGCGACCATCGGGGTGATCGTGGCGCAATCGTGAGGTCGGGCTGCCGGCAGGCTCACCCACGGCGGGTGATGCGTGCTCACCCGCGCGCGCGCGAGGCTCCGCGCCGTGGGCTGCCTCTTTGCGATCCTGACCGGCTTCTTCCCGCGCGTCGGCCTGATCATCGTGTGGATCTTCACCAACGAGATCGACCAGGCCTACGACACGTTCATCCTCCCTCTGCTCGGCCTGATCTTCCTGCCGCTGACGACGCTGGTCTACGCGCTCTTCTGGTCGCCGATCGGCGGCGTGGACGGCATCGAGTGGTTCTGGGTCGTGCTGGCGTTCCTGCTCGACATCGGCGCGCTGGGCGCCGGGGCGCAGGCCCGGCGCGGCTAGACCGACGGCGGCCGGCGTGTGGCGCGCGCCCAGCCATAGCGCGCCCACAGGACCACGATGTCGGCCGCGGCGCTCCAGAAATGCCCCGGCGGGCCGGTCACGAGCCAGGCGGCGAGACGGACGGTCGGCCTCATGAACGCGCAAGGTACTCTCAGGCGCTCATGGCCGCAGCCGTAACCACGAAGACCACAGAGCTCGACGACTCGCGCGTGCGCGTGGATGTAGAGGTGCCCGCCGACGCGCTCGAGAGCGCGCTTCGCAGCGCCGCCGCCGACCTCGGCCGCGAGATCCGCGTGCCCGGATTCCGCAGCGGCAAGGTGCCGCCGGAGGTCGTGCTGAGGCAGGTGGGGCGCGAGGCCGTGATGGACGAGGCGCTCCGGCGAGGGCTGCCCGGCTGGTACGAGGAGGCCGTGGCGGACGCCGGCATCACGACCGTCGGGGACCCCCAGCTCGACCTCTCGGACCTCCCCGAGAAGGGGTTGCCGCTCGCCTTCACGATCGAAGTCGGGGTCGTGCCGCCGGCGAAGCTGGGCGAGTACAAGGGCCTCGAGGTGGGCCGGCGCGAGCCGTCCGTGAACGCCCAAGAGGTGCAGGCGGAGCTCGAGCGGATGCGCGAATCGCTCGCCTCGCTCGATACCGTGGAGCGCGCCGCCGGCCAGGGCGACTTCGTGGTCGTGGACTTCCTCGGCACGATCGAGGGCGAGCCGTTCGAGGGCGGGGAGGCGCGCGGGCACCTGCTCGAGCTCGGCTCGGGCCGCCTGATCCCCGGCTTCGAGGAGCAGCTCGAGGGCGTCGCGGCCGGCGACGAGCGCGAGGTGAAGGTGACCTTCCCCGACGACTACCAGGCCGAGCACCTGGCCGGAAAGAACGCCGTCTTCGCCGTGGAGGCGAAGGAGGTCAAGGAGAAGCGCCTGCCGGAGCTGGACGATGACTTCGCCGTCGAGGCGGGCGGCTTCGACTCGCTCGACGAGCTGCGGGCCGAGATCGAGGAGCGGATCGGGCAGGCCGAGGAGCGAGCAATCGAGGGTGAGTTCCGCGAGGCCGCCGTGGACGCCGCGGTGGTAGCCAGCACCGTCGAGATCCCCCACGAGCTGGTGCATGCCAAGGCCCACGACATGTGGCACCGGACCGCGCGGCGGATGGCCTCGCAGGGGATCGATCCGAACCAGTACCTCACGATGACCGGCAAGACGGAGGAGGAGCTCGTCACCGAGGCCGAGCCCGACGCAGAGCAGGCGCTGAAGCGAGAGGCGGTGCTTGCTGAGGTCGTGAAGGCCGAGAGCATCGAGGTGTCGGACGAGGAGATCGCGCAGGCGCTGCGCGAGGCGGCCGGCCCGGACGCGAGCGACAAGCAGCTCAAGCGCGCGCTGAAGCGCGCCCGCCGCCAGGGCGGCGAGGACGCGCTGCGCGACGACATCGCCATGCGAAAGGCCGTCGATCTGCTCGTGGAGTCCGCCAAGCCGATCCCGGTGGAGCAGGCCGCGGCGCGCGAGAAGCTCTGGACGCCTGAGAAGGAATCGGCCGAGCAGGGCGCCGGCCAGATCTGGACGCCGGGCTCGTAGCGCTTTCTTTTTTCGCTTGCAGAGCGGGTTTGCGCCGCCTGCACGATGGCGTATACGCACCAGGTCGCTTCCGCGCCGCGGCGCGCGCGTGCAGCGCGCAGAGCCGCCACCTGCCGCTCGCTAGACTGGCCCGCCCATGAGTCCTCTCGTTCCGATGGTCGTCGAGCAAACCTCCCGCGGGGAGCGCGCCTTCGACATCTACTCGCGCCTGCTCAACGAGCGAATCGTCTTCCTCGGGACACCGGTCACCGACGAGATCGCCAACCTGATCGTCGCCCAGCTCCTCCACCTCGAGTCGGAGGACCCGGACAAGGACATCTCGGTCTACATCAACTCGCCCGGTGGCTCGGTCTATGCCGGCCTCGCGATCTACGACACGATGCAGTTCATCAAGCCCGACGTGCAGACGATCTGCGTCGGGATCGCGATGTCGATGGGCGCGCTGCTGCTCTCGGGCGGCGCGGAGGGCAAGCGCATGGCCCTACCCAACGCGAAGATCCTCATCCACCAGGTCAGCTCCGCATTCCAGGGCCAGGCCACGGACATCGAGATCCACGCCAAGGAGATCATCGACGTGCGGCGCCGGCTCGACGAGATCCTCGCCAAGCACACCGGCCAGGACATCGAGAAGGTCGCACGCGACACCGAGCGCGACTACTTCATGAGCGCGGAAGAGGCGCAGGAGTACCGCCTCATCGACCGCGTTATTTCCAAGCACTAGCCTCAACTCGATCTCGTCGGGAGAAGGGACGCGGGGGTCGAGGGAGTATTTCTGCGGTACCCTCGTCCAGCTGAGGGAGAACTAAGACGTGGCCCGACCTACGGACTCCAACGAGCAACTCCTCTGCAGCTTCTGCGGCAAGTCGCAGCGCCAGGTCAAGAAGCTGATCGCCGGCCCCGGCGTCTACATCTGCGACGAGTGCATCGATCTCTGCAACGAGATCATCGACGAGGAGCTCACCGGCGCGCCCACCTTCGACCTCGAGAACCTGCCGAAGCCGAAGGAGATTTACTCGGTTTTGCAGGAATATGTGGTGGGGCAAGAACCGGCCAAGCGGACGCTGTCGGTGGCCGTCTACAACCACTACAAGCGCGTCCAGATGATGCAGTCGGACGGTGAGCAGGACCTCGAGTTGCAGAAGTCCAACATCCTCCTGCTCGGCCCCACCGGCTGCGGCAAGACGCTCCTCGCGCAGACGCTCGCCAAAATCCTGAACGTCCCGTTCGCGATCGCCGACGCCACTGCGCTGACCGAGGCCGGCTACGTCGGCGAGGACGTCGAGAACATCCTGCTGAAGCTGATCCAGGCCGCCGACTTCGACGTGAAGAAGGCGGAGACCGGGATCATCTACATCGACGAGGTCGACAAGATCGCGCGCAAGGCGGACAACCCGTCGATCACGCGCGACGTGTCGGGCGAGGGCGTCCAGCAGGCGCTGCTCAAGATCCTCGAGGGAACAGTGGCCTCGGTGCCGCCACAGGGCGGGCGCAAGCACCCGCACCAGGAGTTCCTCACCATCGACACCACGAACGTCCTGTTCATCTGCGGCGGGGCATTCGCAGACCTCGACAAGGTGGTCGAGCGACGCATCGGCCACAAGGGCGTGGGCTTCGGAGCGACGGTTTCCTCGAAGCACAACAAGGACACCGGCGACCTGTTCGAGCAGGTGCTGCCAGAGGATCTCGTCGCCTACGGCCTGATCCCCGAGTTCATCGGGCGCCTGCCCGTCGCCTCGGTGATCCACCAGCTCACCCGCGACGACCTCGTCACGATCCTGACCGAGCCGCGAAACGCCCTCGTCAAGCAGTTCCAGCGGTTCTTCCAGTTCGACGGAATCGAGCTGGTGTTCGCCGACGACTCGCTGCAGGCGATCGCGGACCGCGCCCTCGACCGCGAGACCGGCGCGCGCGGGCTGCGGTCGATCCTCGAAGAGACCCTGCTCGACGTCCAGTTCGAGCTGCCCTCGCGGCGGGACGTGAAGAAGTGCGTGGTGACCAAGGAGACGATCGAGAAGGGCCTGAAGCCCACCCTGGTCACCGAGGCCGCGCCCGAAGAGGACACCGGCGAGCACCACGCCGAGTCGGCCTAGCCGGCTGCAAACCTTCGCATTCCGGCGTCATCGGCCGCGGGATGTGCGGAGCACTATCCCGCCGGCCTCTTCCTTGGACTGCTCGGTTTTCGCTCGGCTATGCCGACTCGGAACCGTGCGCCCCCGCCGTCTCTGATGCTCCCCCGCCGTTAGTCTCGCCTCCGTGCGGCTTCGCCTGCTTGAGCGCGTGGGCAGCGCCCTCGGCTTCTCGCCCGAGGGCCGTTCGGTGAGGGTCTGGGTCCGCGGGATGCCCGGCGGCGACGAGACCGAGGTCGTGGCCGGCACGATCACCGAAGTGCGCGACGACGGCGCCATCCTGTTCCTTCGCGAGCCGGACCGAGAGCAGCGCTGGATCCTTGCCGTGCCGCACGAGCCGGGGTGGGGGCTTCAGGCGCTCTGGTTCAGCTTCATCGCCGTCGACGCCTTCGATTTGGACGGCCGTGAGCGGCTCGGCCGGTGGTTCATTCGGCTGGGTTCGCCGCCCTGACAGCCGGGCTCCCTCTACGAAATTCAGCCCCTCGCGGGGTTTGAACCGGGCGCAAGTTGCGACATAAGAGGGTGTTCATGTTTTCCGGATTGTGGGTAACAAAGGTCCATTCTTGCCCTTAAGCAGTGCGAAGGGATGCGCAGTGGGCAGTTGTTGGAGTAGCAAGTGACAAGGAGGCTTCGATCGGCAGGCGCCGCACGGGCGCCTTCCTCCGTGCCGGTCACGCTTCGTTTCGCCCTCGTCGTCGCGCTCGTCCTTCTCCTCTCCACCGCCTCACCGGCTCTCGCCCAGTTACCGGGAGTGCCGGCGCCGCCGGTCGCACAGCCCGTTGTGGCGCCGGTGGCGGCTGCGGTGCCGGCGGTGACGGAGCCGGTGGCCGCTGCGGTGCCTGCGCCTGCGCCGGTGGCGGAGACCGTGGCCGCCACCGCGCCCGTCGTCGAGGCTGTGGTCGAGGCAGTGCCCGAGATCGAGCCGGCGCCGCCCGCCCCGGCTCCGGCACCGGCGCCCACCGCCCCGGCCGCTCCGGACACGCCCGCCGACGACTCGCAGCCGGAGTCGGCCGCTCCCGAGACGCCCGGCGCCGAGTCGGGGCCCGAGGTCGCCCCGACGGCGCCCGCCGCCCCGACCCAGTCGCAGGCTCCAGATCCCGCCGTCGAATCCCCGCAGCTCCCGGACCTCCCCGCCGACCCGCCCGCCCCCGCCGTCGATGAGACCGTCACGGACCTGGTCGTGCCGGTGACTCCGGTCACGGACGACACCGTCGGCGCCGCGGATGTCGAGACCGACGACCCCGGCGGCCTCCTTGGGCCGATCATGGACGGCGGCACAGACCCGTCCGCGGTTGAGCCGTCGCTACCCACACTCGTAGACGTGATCGCGCCAGTGGCGCCGGTGGTCGACGTCGTCATCGACACAATCGGCGAGGCGATCGGTGAGGTCGTCGCTCCGGTGGCGCCGGTGATCGAGGATGTAATCGAGCCGGTGGCTCCGGTGGTGGACGATACTGTCGCTCCGGTCGTCCCGGTCGTCGATGAGGTCGTCGCTCCGGTGGTGCCGGTGATCGAGGACGTGACCGAGCCGGTGGCTCCGGTGGTGGACGATACTGTCGCTCCGGTCGTCCCGGTCGTCGATGAGGTCGTCGCTCCGGTGGTGCCGGTGATCGAGGACGTGACCGAGCCGGTGGCTCCGGTGGTGGACGATACTGTCGCTCCGGTCGTCCCGGTCGTCGATGAGGTCGTCGCTCCGGTGGTGCCGGTGATCGAGGACGTGACCGAGCCGGTGGCTCCGGTGGTGGACGATACTGTCGCTCCGGTCGTCCCGGTCGTCGATGAGGTCGTCGCTCCGGTGGTGCCGGTGATCGAGGACGTGACCGAGCCGGTGGCTCCGGTGGTGGACGATACCGTCGCTCCGGTCGTGCCGGTCGTCGATGAGGTCGTCGCTCCGGTGGTGCCGGTGATCGAGGACGTGACCGAGCCGGTGGCTCCGGTGGTGGACGATGCTGTCGCTCCGGTCGTGCCGGTTGTCGATGAGGTCGTCGCTCCGGTGGTGCCGGTGGTCGAGGACGTGACCGAGCCGGTGGCTCCGGTGGTGGACGATGCCGTCGCTCCGGTCGTCCCGGTTGTCGATGATGTCGTCGACCCGGTGGTGCCGGTTGTCGAGGACGTGGTCGACCCGGTGGTCCCGGTGGTCGACGCTGTCGTCGACGTCCGGTCGTCCCGGTTGTCGAGGATGTCGTCGACGCCGGTGGTCGCCGGTCGTCGACGCTGTGGTCGACCCGGTGGTCCCGGTTGTCGAGGATGTCGTCGACGTCGGTGGTGCCGGTTGTCGACGCTGTGGTCGACCCGGTCGTCCCGGTTGTCGAGGATGTCGTCGACGTCGGTGGTGCCGGTTGTCGAGTCGACCGTGTCCGGTTGTCGACGCTGTGTCGACCCGGTCGTCCCGGTTGTCGAGGATGTCGTCGACGCGGTCGTGCCGGTTGTCGACGCGTGGTCGACCCGGTCGTGCCGGTTGTCGAGGATGTCGTCGACCCGGTGGTGCCGGTTGTCGACGCTGTGGTCGACCCGGTCGTGCCGGTTGTCGAGGATGTCGTCGACCCGGTGGTGCCGGTTGTCGACGCTGTGGTCGACCCGTGGTGCCGGTTGTCGACGCTGTGGTCGACCCGGTGGTGCCGGTTGTCGAGGATGTCGTCGACGCGGTGGTGCCGGTTGTCGACGCTGTGGTCGACCCGGTGGTGCCGGTTGTCGACGCTGTGGTCGACCCGGTCGTCCCGGTTGTCGAGGATGTCGTCGACGCCGGTGGTGCCGGTCGTCGACGCTGTGGTCGACCCGGTCGTCCCGGTCGTCGAGGATGTCGTTGACGCGGTCGTGCCGGTTGTCGACGCTGTGGTCGACCCGGTCGTGCCGGTTGTCGAGGATGTCGTTGACGTGGTCGTGCCGGTTGTCGACGCTGTGGTCGACCCGGTCGTCCCGGTTGTCGAGGATGTCGTCGACGCCGTGGTGCCGGTCGTCGACGCTGTGGTCGACCCGGTCGTCCCGGTTGTCGAGGATGTCGTCGACGTGGTGGTGCCGGTTGTCGACGCTGTGGTCGATCCGTCGTGCCGGTCTGTCGAGGATGTCGTTGACGCGGTCGTGCCGGTTGTCGACGCTGTGGTCGACCCGGTCGTCCCGGTTGTCGAGGATGTCGTCGACTCCGGTCGTGCCGGTTGTCGAGGATGTCGTCGACGCCGTGGTGCCGGTTGTCGACGCTGTGGTCGACCCGGTCGTGCCGGTCGTCGACGGACTGTCGGTTCGATCCGGTCGTGCCGGTTGTCGAGGATGTCGTCGACGTCGTGGTGCCGGTCGTCGACGCTGTGGTCGATCCGGTCGTGCCGGTTGTCGAGGATGTCGTCGACGCCGTGGTGCCGGTCGTCGACGCTGTGGTCGATCCGGTCGTGCCGGTTGTCGAGGATGTCGTCGATCCGGTCGTGCCGGTTGTCGAGGATGTCGTCGACGCCGTGGTGCCGGTCGTCGACGCTGTGGTCGACCCGGTCGTGCCGGTTGTCGAGGATGTCGTTGACGCCGTGGTGCCGGTTGTCGACGCTGTGATCGACCCGGTCGTCCCGGTTGTGACCGACGTGGTTGACGTCGTCGTGCCGGTCGTCGACGGCGTTGTCGATCCGCTGGTCCCGGTGGTGGATGAGGTTGTCGATGTCGTTGGACCGATTGTCGGCGGCGTTGTCGAGCCGCTCATCCCCGTGGTGGATGAGGTTGTGGATGTCGTTGGGCCGATCGTCGGCGGCGTTGTCGAGCCGCTCATCCCCGTGGTGGACCAGGTTGTCGACGTCGTCGGACCGATCGTCGGCAGCGTGGTCGTGCCGCTCGTGCCGGTCGTGGACAGGTAGTCGACACCGTCGGGCCAATCGTCGGTGGCGTCGTCGATCCGCTCGTCCCGGTCGTGGCCGAGGTGGTCCGGCCCGTCACTCCGATCCTCGACGAAGTCCTTCCGCCTCTCACTCCGGTCGTGCGCCCGGTGCTCGGCGGCCTGCCGGACACCGACGCGTCCGAGTCCGGCTCGGGTTCGGGCGGTCCTTCTGCTTCGCCGCACTCCGGTCCGCCGCCGTCCGGGCTCAAGGGCGCGCCCGCGACGGGAACCGAATCGCCGAGCTCCTTCGCTCCTCCGCCCGTCGCAGTCCCGCCCGCCGCGTACGCCGAGCGCTCGCTGGGCTCGCCCGAGCCGCTCGATCGCCTGGTCCCGATCCACGGCCCGCAGTCGGCCACGCACGGCCTCGCCGGGCTGCCCTCCGATTGGGCCGCGGCACTCCAGCTCTCCATCACCGGCACGGTCTTCGGGCCTGGCCCGCTGAGCGCCGTCGCAGAGGCGGCGCCTGACGTCGCCCACGCCGGTAGCGGCGGCTCCTCGTCGAACTCGGCGCCGGCCCCCGCCTCGGGCGGTGCGGCCGGTTCCGGCGCCGCCGGCGTCGCTTCCAGCGCCCTCTTCGCTCTTCTTATCTCGTTCACGGCGTTCGCGCTGTGGCACCTCGCGCGCCTGTTGCTCACTCCCGCGCGCTGGCGGTCACAGGCGTTCGTTGCCGTTCTCGAGCGGCCTGGCTAGCCCCTCCGGGCTTCGACCAGGACTCCCCCGGCCGCGGGATGCGGCCGGGAAAAGCTCGATTAGGAGAGAACGATGCAACGGACATACGACGTGTCTGCCGTGTGGGCCGGACTGGTGGCAATACTGGTCCTTCTCGCGCTGCCGAGCACGAGCATCGCGGGCGGCGCGTCCACGCCGACCCGGGACGCCTCAGAGGCCACCGCCGGCCTGCTCCAGCTCGGAGCCGGCTACGCGGCGGGCGGAGAGGCGCCGCGAGTGCGGGCGCTGCAGCGCAAGCTGCGCGCGCTCGGCTGGCGGCCCGGACGCACGGACGGGCTGTTCGGACCCCGCACAGAAGCGGCGGTCGCCCGCTTCCAGTACGCCGCCGGCCTGGCGGCCGACGGGATCGTCGGACCCGCCACGAGGAAGGCCCTCCACAGGGCCGCCTCCGGCCGGCTGACAAGAGGAGCCGGATACGCCCAGGCGGGCGGGTCGACACGGGTGCGCAGGCTGCAGCGCGAGCTGCGGCGCAAGGGCCTCCGGCCCGGACCCGTGGACGGCCGCTACGGGCCTCGCACCGAGGCCGCGGTGATTCGGCTGCAGCAACGCCGGGGCATCCCGGTGAGGGGCGTCGTGGACGCCCGGACACGGCGCGCCCTGGCGCCGAACAGGCCCGAGCGTGGAGACACGCAGCGGGCTGGACGGGGCTTCGGCACGACCGCCCCGACCACGATCGAGATGACCCGTACCGCTCCGGCCGACGACCCGGCCGGCTGGCTGGTGCTCATGGCGCTCCTGGCACTCGCCCTGGGCGTCCTGGCGGGAATGCTGCTGGGCCGGCTGAAGTCGGTCTCGCCGCATACACCCGCAATCGCGCTTTCCCGCGGCGTCGTGGCCGAAGGGATCGCGCGGGCTGGCTCCATCGGCCGCTTCCGCGGCCACGTGCACGCGCTGGTGCTCGGTCGGCGCGGCCTCCGGCGCCCGCAGGAAGCGCGGTACCTCATCAGTGACCCCGAGAAGGAGCTGCCGTTCTGGGTTGACCACGAGGAGATCGCGAAGCTGGACCGGCCGGCCCCCCCGGCGAGCGGCGAGGAACCTGCGCCGCGACCCGTGGTGGCCGACCCCGTACCCCCGCCCGTGAACGGGCATACACCAACCCAGGAAGGCGTTCAGGTGCTCGGCTACGTGAGCGTCGAGCAGAACGGAGATCACGACACCAGCGGGATGCGCGAGCAGGCGGAGGTGATCGACTCGCTCTGCCGGCGTCGAGGCTGGCACCTGCTCGAGGTCGTGCGGGACGTGGACGCCGGCGGCGGTAGCCTCCGGCGCCCCGGCCTCATGTACGCGGTCGAGCGCATCTCGAAGGGCGACGCGGAGTGCCTCGTCGTGTCGCAGATCAGCCGGTTGAGCAATTCCGCCGCGGACCTGAGCCGGGTCCTGGAGTGGCTCGCGCGAAGCGGTGGGCGCCTGGTGGTGCTGGACGTGGGGCTGGACACCGCGTCCGAGGCAGGGCGCGTCGCCGCCAACAGCCTCCTGCGGGTCGGCTCGTGGGAGCGCCAGCGGGTGCTGGAGAGGACGCGCAAGGGCCTGGCCGCGGCAAGGGCGAGGCGGGCGGCGGCCGGGCAGCCGGCCGTGGAGGACGTCCCCGGCCTCAAGCAGCGCATCCTCGAGATGCGGTCGGAGGGCCTGACGCTCCAGGCCATCGCCGACAGGCTCAACGAGGAAGGCATCCCCACCATGCGCGGAGGCCAGATGTGGCGTCCGTCGAGCGTCCAAGCGGCCCTGGGCTACCGCAGGCCCAGCCGCAGGCGCGACGAGGGGGCGAGTTCCGTGTGATCGCGGGGCGTATACGTGCGCCGAGCCGGGTAGGTACCGGATGTCTTGGCGGCGAGGCGATCGATGTGGCGTGCTGGCGGCGTGGTCGTCCTTGCTGTGCTGCTCACAGCGTGGCCGGGTGTGGCGGCGGCCCAGGAGGGGCCCCCCGAGCGCCCCGACACACGCCAGGTCATGTTCGTCGGCAACAACTGGGAGGGCACCGCCGACATCCTCGACGCCCGCACCTTCGAGCGGCTCGCGCGCATCAACACCATCCCCGACAAGGAGGAGCGGCTCGCTGAGATCCAGCGCGACCCCGTACGGCTTGCCTTCTTCCTGGCCATCCGTCAGGCGGTCGGCGAAGGAAACGATCAGTTCACCGATGACATGTTCACGTCGCACGACGGCAGGTTCGTGTACGTGTCGCGGCCGAGCTTCGCCGACGTGGTCGCCATCAGCCTGGAGACGCAGCAGATCGTCTGGCGCTTTCCGATGGAGGGCGCAGCGCTCGGACCACATGGCGATATCGCCGGACGGCGAGAACTTGCTCGTGTCGGACTCGACGGCCAACAAGGTGCACCGGCTCGACACGGCCACCGGGCGCAAGACCGGCGAGTTCCCCTCGGGCGACTCCCCACACGAGAGCAACTATTCGAAGGACGGTTCGCTGATCTTCCACGCGAGCATCGGCCGCGTCTACACCCCGACCGACCAGTCGCTGATCCCGCCGCTCGAGCTGATCCGCGACACGACCAAGGGCGAGCGGTACGTCCAGGTAGTGAACGCCGACACGATGCAGGTGCTCGAGCGCGTCGACATGGGCCAGAAGCTGGCGGAGGCCGGCTATCCGGAGATGGAGTCCGCAGTCCGGCCGATGGCGCTGTCACCCGACGAGCGCACCCTCTACGCCCAGATCTCGTTCCATCACGACTCGCGCTCACCACGGCCTGGCGATGAACCCCGACGGGACGAAGCTCTGCGCGGCCGGGACGATGTCCGACTACGCAGCCATCGTCCGCCGCGACTCGTTCGCGCATACGATCCTCCCGATCGGCGAGAAGCCCTATTGGTCCACCAACGGGCTGGGCGGAACGCACTGCTGGCTGTCGGTCAGCGGAGATGACAAGGTCGTGATCGTCGACTACGCCACCGAACGCCAGGTCGCCCAGGTGCCGGTCGGCGACCACCCCCAGCGGGTGCGCCTCGGCGCCGTGCGCCGCACGAGCCTGGCGGGGCTGCCGACAGGCCCGGGGGCGCGCGACAACCTGCCCCCGCACATCCGCGTGCGGAAGCCGAAGCGCTGCCGGCACCGGCGTCTCCGCGCCCGGATACGCATCTTCGACCAGTCGCCGCTGCGGTACGCGGCGGCCCGTGCGCCGGGGCGCTCGCGGAAGACGCAGCGCAAGCGGTTCCGCCTCACCGTGCCGGTGAAGCGGCTGCCCCCGGGGCGTTACCGCATCCGCGTCCGGGCGAAGGACACGGCCGGCAACTTCTCCCGCCGGGTCGTCCGCTTCCGCCGCTGCCGCTAGCCACCGCCCGCCGGGCTGGCAGACTTGGCGCTCAGATGAGCGACGATCGCCTGAAGGCGCTGGAGGAGCGCACCCGCTACGAGCCCGCCGAGGTCGAGTCGCGCGTGTTCGCGCGCTGGCGCGACGCGAGCATCTTCCACCCCGAGCCCGAGGGCACGGCCGAGGAGAACTACTCGATCGCCGTGCCGCCGCCGAACGTGACCGGCTCGCTCCACATGGGCCATGCCCTGAACGGCTCGATCCAGGACCTCTGCATCCGCGTGGCGCGGATGCGCGGCAAGCGCGCGAAGTGGATCTTTGGCACGGACCACGCTGGGATCGCCACCCAGCGTCAGGTCGAGAAGGCGCTGGCGGAGGAGGGCACCACCAAGGAGGAGCTGGGGCGCGACGCGTTCGCCGAGCGGGTCTGGAAGTGGCGCGGCGTGCATGGCGGCACGATCAACGAGCAGTTCCGCCGGCTCGGCGCGTCGCTCGATTACGACGACGAGCGCTTCACGATGGACGACGCCTATGTGCGCGCGGTGACGCTCGTGTTCGTGCGCCTGTACGAGAAGGGGCTCGTCTACCGCGACAACTACATGGTCAATTGGGACCCCGGCCTGCGCACGGCCATCTCCGACCTCGAGGTCGAGCAGCGCACGGTCGAGGACACCCTGTACTCGATCGACTATCCGCTCGAGTCGGGCTCCGGCTCGGTCACCGTGGCGACGGTGCGGCCGGAGACGATGCTGGCGGACACCGGCATCGCCGTGAACCCCGACGACGAGCGCTACTCGCGCCTGGTGGGCGAGACGGCGATGCTGCCGTTGGTCGGCCGCCGCCTGCCGATCGTGGCCGACGAGCATGTGGACCCCGAGTTCGGCACCGGAGCGCTCAAGATCACGCCCGGCCACGACCCGGCGGACTTCGAGATCGGCCGCCGCCACGAGCTCGACGAGGTGGTGGTGATCGGCGAGGACGGCCATCTGACCGACGCGGCGCCCGAGCGCTTCCGCGGCATGGGGGTGGACGAGGCGCGCGACGCGGTGGTGGTGGCGCTGCGCGAGCAGAGCCTGATCTCGGGCACGCGCCCGTACGAGCACGACGTGCCGCACTCGCACCGCTCCGGCCGCCGCGTGGAGCCGCTCATCTCGCTCCAGTGGTTCTGCGATATGGACCAGCTCGCGCGGCCCGCGATGGAGGTGGTGCGCGACGGACGGATCCGCTTCCACCCGGAGAAGCCCTGGACCGACGTCTACCTGAACTGGCTCGAGAACATCCGGCCGTGGTGCATCTCGCGCCAGCTCTGGTGGGGCCACCAGCTGCCGGTCTGGTACCGCGGTGAGGAGACGTACGTGGGCGTCGAGGCCCCGGACGGGGAGGGCTGGGAGCGCGACCCCGACGTGCTCGACACCTGGTTCTCGTCGGGGCTCTGGCCGTTCGCCACGCTCGGCTGGCCGCAGGACACGCGTGAGCTGCAGGCGTTCTACCCGACCGACGTGCTCTCGACGGCCCGCGACATCATCTTCCTCTGGGTCGCCCGCATGGTCATGTTCGGGATCGAGCTGACCGACCGGATCCCGTTCACCGACGTGAACATCCACTCGGTCATCCAGGCGCCCGACGGGCGGCGCATGTCGAAGTCGCTCGGCACCGGGATCGACCCGCTCGAGCTGATCGAGCGCCACGGTGCCGACGCCCTGCGCTTCGGGCTGCTCGCGATGTCGTCGGCGCAGGACGTGCGCTTCAACGAGGGCAAGGTCCAGCAGGGCCGCGACCTCGCGAACAAGCTTTGGAACGCCTCCCGTCTGATCCTGCTGCGGGTGTCCCCTGAGGCGTCGCTCGACCCGGGCGCGGCGAGCGCTCTGGAGGACCGCTGGATCGTGTCGAGGCTCGAGCGGCTCACCGCGCGCGCCACGGAGCTCTACGACGGCTTTCGCTTCTCCCACGCGGTGCTCGACCTGTACGGCGCCTTCTGGTCCGAGCTGTGCGACTGGTACCTCGAGCTCGTGAAGCCGCGCCTCTACGAGGATGAAAACCGCGAGGTCTCGGGAGTGCTGCTGTGGGCGCTCGAACGGACGCTGAAGCTGCTGCACCCGGTGATGCCGTTCGTGACGGAGGAGATCTGGTCGCTGATGCCCGGGCAGCGCGGGCTGCTGGCCACGGCCGGGTGGCCCGAGGCCGACGAGTCGCGGCTCGACGAGGCCGCGGAGGCCGAGGTCGGGCGGCTGATCGAGGCCGTGACCGCGCTGCGGCGCTACCGCGACGAGGTGGGCGCGAAGGGGTCGGCGCCCGTTCGCGGGCGGCTGGTCGCCGAGGGCTACGACGGAGTGGCCGGCCACCTGGCGCGACTGGCGCGCTTCGAGTTCGTGGGCGACGCGTCGGGGGACGGCGATGTGCTCGCCACCGTGCCGATCCCGGGCGGCGGCGTGCAGGTGCTCCCGTCCGACGCGTTCGACCCGGCCGAGGCCGACAAGCGGATCGCGGCGCGCCGCGAGCAGCTGGGCGCCGAGATCGAGCGGGCCGAGCGCAAGCTCGCCAACGAGAAGTTCGTGGAGCGCGCCCCCGCCGAGGTGGTGGAGGAGGAGCGCCGCAAGCTCGAGGAGTACCGCGAGGCGCTGCGGCGGCTCGGCGACCGATGACCTTCCGCCAGGCCGAGCAGTACCTCCTCTCGCTCGAGCTGTTCGGGATGCGGTTCGGGCTCGACCGCATGCACCGGCTCATGACGGTGCTCGGGCTGCCGCAGCGGCGCTTCGCCTCGATCCACGTGGTCGGGACGAACGGCAAGTCGTCCACGGTGCGCTTCTGCGCGGCGATCCTCGAGCGCCACGGGCTGCACACGGGCAGTTACACGTCGCCGCACCTGGGCTCGTTCCGGGAGCGGATCGAGGTGGGGGAGGAACCGGTGCCCGAGGCGGACTTCGCGGCCGCGGTCGCGCGCGCCGCGCAGGCGGCGGAGCTGGTGAACCGCACCGCCGGGCCGGACGACCAGGTCACCCAGTTCGAGGCTCTCACGGCCGCCGCGTACCACGAGCTCGCGCGCCGTGGGGTGGAGGTGGCGGTGATCGAGGCAGGGCTGGGCGGCCGCTTCGACGCCACGAACGTGATCCCGTCGAAGGTGCAGGTGCTCACGTCGGTGGGCCTGGAGCACACGCGCTGGCTCGGGCCGACGCTGAAGGACATCGCCGAGGAGAAGCTGGCGGTGGTGCGCGGCCATGGGACGCTGGTCACCGGAGAGCTGGACGAGGAGTCGCGAGCGGTCGCGGAGCGGATCGTCTCCGCGCGGAGGTCGAGCCTCGTTTCGGCGGGCCTCGACGTCGGGCTGGCGTTGCGCGCGGCCGGCCGCTTCCAGCGCGGCAACTTCGCCGTCGCCGCGGCCGCGGCCGAGGCCTTTCTTGGCCGGCCGCTCGATCCTGCCGCGCTCGAGGCGGCGGCCGCCGAGACCACCATTCCCGGCCGGGTGGAGATCGTCTCTCACGACCCGCTCACCGTCTACGACGGCGCGCACAACCCGGCCGGGGCACGCGCCCTGGCAGAGTCGCTCGGCGACGTGCTCGGCGATCGCCGCCCGCGCGTGGCGGTGATCGGGGTGCTGGAGGACAAGGACGCGGCGGCGATGCTCGCCGAGCTGCTCCCGCAGGTCGACCACGCGATCTACACGCGCTCTCAGAACCCGCGCTCGCTGTCGCCGGCAACGCTCGCGAGCCTCGCGGAGAAGCTGGGAGGCCCGCCGTCGGAGGCGCTGTCCGACCCGGGTGCCGCGGTGCGCCACGCACGATCGCTGGCCGGGCCCGGCGGAGCCGTGCTGGCCACGGGGTCGATCTATCTGGTCGCGGACCTGGTCCGCCCGAACGCGGGCGTGCGTGCTTCGAGCCTGTACGCGCGGACTCTGGCACCGCCGCGGGACGCGCTGGGCCGCCCGGGCCCGGCGGATCCGGGCTTCAGGCCGAGCTGCCTTTAGGGGTCTGACCCCCACGCGGCGACGTCCTCGGCGCCGCTCTCGCCCGGGATTCGCCGGACGGAGCCCCAGCCGTACTTCGTCCACGCGACCAGGAGCAGGCCGCCGGTGATGGATCCGAGGGTGTCGGCGATCAGGTCGCCCACCGTGTCGTCGTTGCCCATGGAGAGGTTCGACCCGAACAGCTCGTCGGAGCTCCACTCGAGGATCTCCCAAACGCCTCCGATCGCGACGCCCAGCGCGAAGGTCACCGTGAAGATCCCGGCGTAGTGTCGCGGCACGAAGTCCTCGCGCATGTCGGGCAGCACCTCGATCCGGGCGAGGGCGATGTACGCGACCTGGGAGCACAGCATCGGCACGATGAAGTGGACGACGTTGTCGTACGGCTTCCAGGCGTCGTAGAGGCCGAGCGCCTCGCCCCAGCCGGTAAAGATCATGGCGATCGTGAAGCCGAGGTCGTAGAGGCGGGGCAGGTTGACGGCGCGGGCCACGAGGAGCGCGACGCCGCCCAGCAGCAGGTTGCCCACGCCCTTGATCTCGCCCATCGCGAGAAATACGGCGGCGCCGATGAAGAACGTGGCCCGCAGGAGATCGATCGGGTCGCGCACGACGCGGCCCCAGTCGCCCATCAATGCGGTTCTGGCCTCCATGGCACTGCCCTTACCCGCACGGGCGTGCCACGATTCCGCCTCATGGACGGCGATGGCCCACGCTTCGGCTCGATGATCGCCCTCGTGGCCATCGTTGTGGCCACGGTGATCCTGGTGTTCTTCGGGATCGGCTATGCGCTGGGGCGGCTCTTCCTGTAGCGCCGGGACCCAGGCCGGTCAGCCGGAGCCGGATGAGTCCGAGCCGGACTGGGAGGGGGGCACGGGCGGGCCGGACGAGGCGGAACCGGACGTGGATGAGCCAGAGCCGGACCCGGGTGATGCCAGACCCTGGTCGGGTGAGCCCGAGCCGGACGTGCCGGAGCCGGACGAGCCCGAGCCGGACGAGCCCGAGCCCGACGAGCCCGAGCCGGACGAGCCCGAGCCGGACGTGCCCGGGCCGGACGAGCCCGATCCGGAGGAGCCAGACCCCGACGAGCCGGACGAGCCCGAGCTGGACGAGCCCGACCCTGGACCCGAGTCGGATTCGCCCGAATCGCCGCCCGATCCCGGTCCGGAACTGCCGTTCGGGCCCCCGCGGTCGTGCTCCCCCCGCCGCTCGTCTCCGGGACCGGAGCCCGCGGCCCCGTTGTCGGCCCGGCCGCTCGGGGAGTCTCCCTGGACTCCCTGAGAAGCCGGGGCCGGAGTGACGGGCGCTGTCGGCGCCTGCGCTTCGCCCCCTCGCCCTAGCTCCGCCTGCTTAGCGGGGCCGTCCCGGGGCGTCGTGCCATTGGAATCGCCGAGTGGAGCCACGGCCGCGCCGCCCGCCACCGCTCCGGTGACGAGCGCCGTGGCAGCAAGCTTCGACGCCACCGCTCCCGCCCCGGCGGCGCCGGTCAGCTCGGCGACTCTCGCGCCCACGGATTCGCCCGCGCCCGATCCGGCGGTCGGGAGCCTCAACAGCAGTCCCACAGGGGTGACCGCCGTGGCGGCGGTGCGCAAGCTCGTCCGTGCCCGGTTCAGGAGCTGCCGCACCGCGCCGCCGCCGACTCCGAGCGCCGCCGCGATGTCCTCGTAGGAGCGGCCCTCGAGCTCACGCAGCAACAGGGCATCGCGTTGACGCGGCGGTAGGTCCTGAACGGAGGCCAGCACCGAGCGCAGCCGCTCACGCCGTTCGAGCTCCAGCTCCGGCCGCTCGGACGTTGCGCCCTCCTCGTCGAGCTGCTCGTGGCAAAGAGCGTGGTCGCGCAGGGCGTTGTGCGCCGTGTTGTGCGCGATCCGGTAGAGCCAGGCTTTCAGGAGCAAGGGCCTTTCGTCCCGGTGCATCGCGTCGTACGCATTCACGAAGGTCTGCTGCACGGCGTCCTCGGCCCGGTCACGACCGAGCAACGCCGAGCAGTATCGGAGCAGCGGACTCCTGTAGCGGGACACGATCGCCTCGAACGCCGGCTCGCTCCCCGCGCGGCTCAGGTCGACCAGCCGCTCGTCGCTCTGCGTGGCGAGCAGCCGCGAGCCCGCAAGCCGCGCGGGCGCGAGCAGGTGCCTTGGAGTCATCCCCTTGAGTATGAGCCTCCGTCAGCGGCCTGCGCCGGTCGTGCTGCGCGTGCCGGTGGTTCCCCGGCTGTGGCTCGAGGTCGTGCCGGTCCCGGATCGGGTCGTGTCCTTCCTCGTGCTCGTGCCGGAGCGGGTAGTCGCGCCGTTGTCGCTGGTGGTGGTCTTCGTCGTGTCGCGGGTCGTGTCCGCCCGGCGCCCGGTGCTCGTGTCCGTACCGGTCGTGGCGCGATCCTCGCTTGTGGTCGTCTTGGTGTCGTCGTGGTCGTCATCGCGACCGTTCCCCGGCCCGCTGTTGTCGTCGTCGTCGTGACCGTGGCTGCCATGACCGCTGCCTCCGCCCGGCAGGGTTGCCTGCGGCTCATCCGAGCCCGAGCCCGACCCCGACCCCGGGCCGGAGTTCGAGCCGCTCTCGCCCCAGGCCGTGGAGGCCCACCACAGCGGCGCGGACAGCAGGAACAGCGTCGCCAGCAGGATCGCGCCGGCGCGCCGGCCGGCCGACACGCGTTGATCGAGCTCCTCTTCGGACACGAGTCCCAGGTATGCCCGGGGCGCCGCGCCGACCGCTCTCGTCGCTTCGTTCACTTCGATGCCTCCTCGGATCGGGTCAGCACCCCGGAAACACCAACCGCGCCCAGAACTCACGCTCGGCGCCTGCCGAAGGTGAGCCTTCGCGGGAGCGCCGCGACGAGGGGCTCGAGCTCTGTCGCCACGTCTGCCGCCGGAGGGCGGGAGGCCGGGTCGTGCTCGAGCATGCGGGCGAGCAGGCGCGTGAGCGGGGCGGGGAGCCGCCCCGGCAGCGGAAGCGGCTCCTCCTCGAGCTGCGGGAACCTCACGATGGGGTCCTCGCTGTCACGCGCCTGGGGCTCGCGGGGAAACGGCTTGCTACCGGTCAGAGCGTGGAAGAGGGTGGCGCCGAGGCCGAACACGTCGCACGCGCTCCCCATGCGGCCGTCGGCGGTGCACTGCTCCGGCGCCATGTAGGAGTCCGTCCCGATCGGTCCCCGCAGCCGCCCGGCGCGCTCGAGGTCGGAGGCGATGCTCAAGTCGATGAGGCGCGGCGGCACGCCCATCACGATGTTGTCCGGCTTCACGTCCAGATGGACCATTCGCTCACCGGCCATGTAGTGCAGGGCAGCAGCCACGTGGAGAGCCAGGGGCAGTGCCTGCTGCAACGGGAGCGGCCCGCCCTTCTTGATCACCCGCCGGAGCGTGGGGCCCTCCAGGTGCTCGATCAGCAGATGCGGATGCGGGCCGTCGAGCACCGCGTCGAAGCCGCGCACGATCACCGGATGGGCGAGCCGCTCGAGCGCCTCGGCCTCCCGACGCAGCTCACCCAGCGCGTGCTCGTCGGCGGCCTGATCGGGCCGGAGTACCTTCGCCACCATGATCGCGAAGAGACGCTCGTCCCAAACCAGGAGCGCCTCGTAGCGGCTGCCGCCTCCGATCTCCCTCAGCACCGTGCGGCCAGCGGCGATTTCGGCGCCCTCGTCGAACGCCCAGCTGGGCCTCTCCGGCTCGACCGCCAAGCCCGCCACGTCCCTGCAACACACGACGGCGGCGGAACTCACGCGACTGCGTCCGGGCCAGTGCGGCGTTACGGCTGACGCTGCCAGTACACTCGGCCCCTCCTATGGGAGTCCTCGCCGTCTTCGGAATCGAGAACGACGGGCTGAACCTCGCGGTCAACCTGCTCATCCTCTTCCTGGTGGTGATCTGGCTGGCGCTGGTGTACTGGACGTACGCCGACGCGCGACGCCGGATCGCCGATCCGCTGCTGGTCGGATGCGCCGCCGCCGCCTCGCTGTTCCCGTTCGTGGGGACGATCGTCTACTTGATCGTGCGTCCGCCCGAGTATCTCGAGGACGTCCGCGAGCGCGAGCTCGAGATCGCCGCCGCCGAGGCGAGGCTGTCGAGCCTCGAGCACATTCACTGCCAGTACTGCGGGTTCGAGGTCGAGAAGGCGTTCCTGCGCTGCCCGAGCTGCCTGCGCAGGCTCAAGGAGCCTTGCGGCGTGTGCAGCAAGCCGCTCGACCCGCGCTGGAAGATCTGCCCCTACTGCGAGGCCGAGGTGGGCCAGGTCCCCGCCGAGGCCCGCCGGCAGCGCACCCGCCGGGCCGCCGCCGCAGGGGCGCCCGCCCGGCAGGCCCCGGCCCGCGCCGCGGGACCGCGCCCGGCCCGGCCGGCCGACAGCGGCCCGTCAGAGCGCGCGGCCGAGCGCGCGGCCGAGCGTCAGGTGCGCGCCTCGCGCGAGCGCCCGCCGTCGGCGGGCTGAGCCTGGCTCCTTCCTCCTGCTGAACATAGGAATTAGGCTAGCCTAACTCGCTTTTCGAGAGAGGAGACCGATGGACCGCACCCTGATCCTTGTGAAGCCCGACGCGTTCGAGCGCCGCCTGACCGGCGAGATCCTCGCCCGGTTCGAGCGCAAGGGCCTCAAGATCGTCGCGATGAAGCACATGACCGTCGAGCGCGACCTCGCCGAGCGCCACTACGCCGAGCACGCCGAAAAGCCGTTCTTCGGCGACCTGGTCGACTTCATCACGGGCGGCCCGCTGGTGGCTGCCGTGCTCGAGGGCCACGAGGCCGTGACCGCCGCCCGCCAGGTGATCGGCGCCACCAACCCGCTCGAGGCCGACGCCGGCTCGATCCGCGGCGAGTTCGGCCTCGAGGTCCAGACGAATCTCGTGCACGGGTCCGATTCGGCCGAGTCCTCCGCGCGCGAGGTGGGGCTGTTCTTCCCCGAGCTTTGATTCTGGCCTCGCGCTCGCCGCAGCGGAGGGCGATCCTCGCGCAGCTCGGGGTCGACTTCCGGGTGGAGGCGCCCGATGTGGAGGAGCTCGCGAGGGGCGAGCCGCGGCGCCTGGTGCGCGAGAACGCCCTGCGCAAGGCGCGCGCGGTCGGCGCCCGCGACGAGCGGGTGCTGGGCGCGGACACCGCCGTGGTGCTCGACGGGCGCGCCTTCGGCAAGCCGCGCGACGAGGCGGAGGCGGAGACCTTCCTGAGGCGGCTGTCCGGGCGCACGCACGAGGTCATGAGCGGCATCGCGCTGCGCGAGCCCGGCGGCGCCGAGCGCAGCGACGTCGCCGTGACCCGGGTCCGCTTCCGCCGGCTCGAGCGGCCCGATCTCGCCTGGTACCTGGCCACCGGCGAGTGGAGCGAGCGCGCCGGCGCCTATGCGATCCAGGGCAGGGGAGCCGCCCTCGTCGAGGAGATCGAGGGCGACTACTGGAACGTGGTGGGCCTGCCCGTGGCGGCTCTGTTGCGGCTGGTCCCCGACCTGCTCGCAGGCCGCTAGACTGGCTGCTCCGGCCGGGCGCCGTGCACGTCCGGTCGTGCGGGCGGCCGGGCCTGCGTGCTGCCGCTTCGGCGCCTATCCTCACGATCCAACGCGCGAATGGGTTTCTTCTCCTACCTCACAGGCATGGGCGGCCGCGACATGGCCGTAGACCTGGGGACCGCGAACACGCTCGTCTACGTCCGCGGGCGGGGCATCGTGCTCTCCGAGCCGTCCGTGGTGGCGATCGATTCGCGCACGTCCGAGGTGCACGCGGTCGGGATCGAGGCCAAGCGCATGCTGGGCCGCACGCCCGGGACGATCCAGGCGATCCGCCCGCTCAAGGACGGCGTGATCGCCGACTTCGACGTGACCGAGCAGATGCTCCGTCACTTCATCCAGAAGGTGCACCAGAACCGCTGGGCGCACCCGCGCGTGGTGGTGTGCGTGCCGAGCGGGGTGACCGGGGTGGAGAAGCGAGCGGTGGAGGAGGCCTGCCTGAGCGCCGGCGCGCGCCAGGCCTACCTGATCGAGGAGCCCATGGCCGCCGCGATCGGCGCCGGGCTGCCGGTCGGCGAGCCCACCGGCAACATGGTGGTGGACGTTGGGGGAGGCACGAGCGAGGTGGCGGTGATCTCGCTCGGCGGAATCGTGGTGTCGCAGTCGATCCGCATCGGCGGCGACGAGCTCGACGACGCGATCATCAACTACGTCAAGCGCGAGTACAAGCTGATGATCGGGCAGCAGACGGCGGAGGAGGTCAAGCTCGAGATCGGCTCGGCCTTCCCGCTCGACGAGGAGGTCCAGGCGGAGATCCGCGGGCGCGACCTCGTGTCCGGGCTGCCCAAGACGATCGTGCTCACGAGCGAAGAGGTCCGAATGGCGCTCGAGGAGCCGCTCCAGGCGATCATCGACGCGGTCAAGGAGACGCTCGACCGCACGCCGCCGGAGCTGGCCTCGGACATCATGGACCGCGGCATCATGCTCGCCGGCGGCGGCGCGCTGCTGCAGGGGCTCGACGAGCGCCTGCGCGACGAGACGCAGATGCCGGCCCACCTGGCCGAGTCCCCGCTCACATGCGTGGCGGTGGGCTCCGGTCGCAGCCTCGAGGAGTTCGAGGCGATCCACCGCGCCAACAAGAATTCCCGAACGAGCCGGCGGCGCTGACGAGGCGCCGGGCCGCAGTCGAGGCCTAGCGAATGTACGACAGGAAGGCGATCCGCAGGAGGCGGGCGGTGCTCGCCGTCTGCGTGGCGATGTCGATCGCCATCCTCACCGCGTACTTCGGGGAGTCGAGCGGCGGCGTGTTCCACACCCTCCAGCGCGGCGCACAGGAGGCCTTCGCGCCGATCGAGACAGGCGCCAGCCGCGCGCTCAAGCCCGTGCGCGACTTCTTCGGCTGGACCGGTGACACGATCGACGCCAAGGACCAGAACGAGGCGCTCAAGAAGGAGGTCCAGCAGCTCCGCACCGACCTCGCCGAGGCCCAGACCGCGGTGCGCGACTCCGGCCAGCTGAAGGAGATCGCGGAGCTGCACGAGCAGGACTACTTCCCGCAGGCCACGCGGCCGGTGACCGCCCGCGTGATCGCGAAGTCGCCCAACGTCTGGCACTCCAGCGTCAAGATCGACAAGGGCACCGGCGACGGCGTGCGAGTCGACCAGCCGGTGGTGGCCGCCGGCGGCCTGGTCGGGAAGGTCACCACCGCCACCGGCGGCACCGCCGAGGTGCGCCTCATCACCGACGGCCAGAGCGGCGTGTCCGCGCAGGTGTTCCCCGAGGGGGTGTCGGGCGTCGTCCGGCCCGAGGTCGGCAACCCCGACGACCTGTTGCTGGAGAACGTGGAGAGTGGCCGCCGGGTCACCGAGAACACGCTCGTGATCACGTCGGGCTTCACCTCGTCGCGGCTCGAGTCGCTGTTCCCCCGTGGCATCCCGATCGGACGGGTGAGCAAGGTCGACTTCGACGAGCTCGAGACCTATCAGCGGGTGCACATCAAGCCGTTCGCCGATCTCCGCCGGCTCGACGTCGTCGAGGTGCTGACGCGCCGCGGCATCGCCGCGGAGGCCGCCTCCCTGCCGGGAGGGGGCGGATGATCCTCTCTCCCGGCGCCTTCGTCCGCGTCGGCCTGCTGCTGCTCGTGACGGTCATCCTCCAGCTGTCCGCGTTCAGCCAGATCGGCATCGCGGGCGGCCACGCCGACCTCGTGGTGCTGGCCGTGGCGGCGGTGGCGTACTACGCCGGGAGCGTGTCCGGCTCGGCGGCGGGCTTCGCCGCCGGCTTCCTGCTCGACCTCCTGACCGGGGCCACCATGGGCGCCTCCTCGCTCGTCCTGACGGCCGTCGGATACGGCGTCGGGCGCTTCCGCGAGGTGCGCGACCCGAGCCACGGCCTGATGCCGATCCCGGTCGGCGCGGCCGCGACGGCGGCGTGGGTCATGGCCTTCGCCGCCGTGTCGCTGATGCTCGACATCGGGGCGCGGGTCAGCCCGCTCGTGCTGCGCGACATGGTGGTCACCGTCCTGCTGAACGCGCTGCTCGCCTTCCCCGTGTTCACCGGAATCCGCAAGCTGCTGCGGCCGTCGCTCGCGCGCGACCCGGCCGAGGTGCGCCGGCGCCGCAAGCCGCCCCGCGAGGCCGGCCCGCTCGGCCTCCGGGGCCTGGAGGTCTAGCGCGGATGTACCTCGACAACGAGCGCCGCCCGACGCTCACGCCGCAACTTGCGTTCCGTGTGGCGATCATCGGCGGCATCATGCTGGCCGCCTTCGCGGTCATCTTCTTCCGGCTCTGGTACCTGCAGGTGCTGTCGGGCGACAAGTACGTGGCCGAGGCGCAGAACAACCGGCTGCGCGAGATCAAGGTCCAGGCGCCGCGCGGCGAGATCGTCGACCGCGAGGGCCGGGTGCTGGTGCGAAACCGGGTCGGCTACGCGGTCAAGGTCACGCCCGACCGCCTGGCGGAGGACGAGGCCGATCGCCGCGTGCTGTACCGGCGGCTCGCCGAGCTGCTGCGGATGCGCCCACGCGTGGTGGAGCGGCGCGTGGAGGAGCAGCTCGAGGAGCTGCCCTTCTCGACGGCGACGGTGAAGCAGGACGTGCAGCGCGAGACCCTGATGTACATCGGCGAACGCCGCGAGGACTTCGTCGGCGTGGAGATCGAGCCGGTCTTCCTGCGCGAGTACCCGCACCGGGAGATCGGCGCCCACCTGTTCGGCCACCTGGGCGAGGCGAGCAAGGACGATCTCGAGGATCCCCAGTTCGAGGGCGTCGAGATGGGCGACCGCATCGGCAAGGCCGGCATCGAGCAGGAGTACGACAGCGTGCTGCGCGGCCGCAACGGGGCCTCGAGGGTCAAGGTCGACGCGCTCGGCACGCTCAAGGGCCGCCTCAGGACGCGCGAGCCGGTGCAGGGCAAGCAGCTGCGGCTGGCGCTCGATCTCGACGTCCAGCGCACCGGCCAGTCCGCGCTGGCGGGCGGCACCGGCCTGGGCGCCTTTGCCGTGATGGACATCCACAACGGCGAGGTGCTGGGGCTCGGCTCGCACCCGTCTTTCGACCCCAACCTGTTCGCCGAGGTGGTGCGGGAGTCCGACTACAAGGCGCTGACCGCCGAGGACAACGGCGCGCCGCTCACGAACCGCGCCGTCGCCGGCGGCTATCCCACCGGCTCCACCTACAAGCTGGTCACCGCCGTTGCGGCGCTCCAGAGCGGGCTGATCACGCCCGACACCGTGCTCCACGACCCGGGCTCGCTGACCGTCGGCAACGTGGTCTTCAACAACGCCGGCGGCGTCGCCCACGGGTCGATTGCGCTCCGCAGCGCGCTGACCGTGTCGAGCGACGTGTTCTTCTACCAGCTCGGGCGCGACATGGACAGTCGCGTCGATGGCAACGCGCTGCAGACGTGGGCACGGCGCCTTGGCATCGGGCGGCGGACCGGAATCGACCTGCCCGAGGAGGCCCCCGGGTTCGTGCCCTCGAGGGCTTGGCGCGACCGGCAGTACCGGCGCTTCTCGCGCTGCGTGGACCGCACCAACCCCACGCCCGTCGAGATCTCGCTGGGCGAGTGCGGCTGGCAGGACCGGCCGTGGTCGACGGGCGACAACGTCAACCTCTCCGTGGGCCAGGGTGACCTGGCCGCCAATCCGCTGCAGATGGCCGTGGCCTACGCGGCCATCGCCAACGGCGGCAAGGTGCTGCGACCGCGGCTGGGCCAGCGGATCGAGAACTCGGCGGGCCAGGCGGAGCAGAACGTGAAGGCGCCGACCGCCCGGCGACTGAAGATCCCCGCCGAGTACAGGCAGGCGATCCTGGAGGGCCTGCGCGGCGCGGCGAGCGCCCCGGGCGGCACGTCCACGGGCGTGTTCGAGGGCTTCCCCATCCCGATCGCCGGCAAGACCGGCACGGCGGAGAAGGGGGCCGGGCGCGCCGACCAGTCCTGGTACGTGGCGCTGGCACCGTGGCCGGACCCGAAGTACGTGGTGGCCGTGACCGACGAGGCGGGCGGTTTCGGCGCCGACACCGCAGCCCCGATGGCGCGGCTGATCCTCGCGGAGCTCTTCAACGTCGGCGAGAAGCAGCTCGTGGCCGGCGGGGGAGCGCCCGACTGATGGTCGAAGGCCCGGTGGGCGCCACCGCTGTCCAGGACTTCCGCGAGGACGGGCCGCGCTTCCTGCGCATCGACCCGCTGCTGCTTCTCGCCACGCTCGGGCTGGTTGCGGCGAGCGTCTACACGGTGCGGGTCGGCACCACGGGCGACATCCCCGGCCAGCCGGACTACTACCTGTACCGCCAGCTGGCCTACGCGGGCGTCGGCTTGGTGCTCATGTTCCTGCTGTCGCGCTTCGACTACTCGCGCCTGCGCGACTGGAAGTTCGGCGTGTACGGCCTCATGATCGCCACGATCCTGCTCGTCTACGCGCTGGGCTTCTCGGCGCGCGGCTCGCGGCGGGCGATCGAGTTCGGGTTCTTCAACTTCCAGGCCTCGGAGCTCGGGAAGCTGCTGCTGGTCCTGGCCCTGTCCGCGTTCATGGTCGACCGCATGAGGCGGCTGGGCGAGCGGGAGACGACCAGCCGGATCGTGCTGCTGGCGCTCGTGCCGGCCATGCTCGTGATCGCCCAGCCGGACCTGGGCTCGGGACTCGTGTACCTGGCCATCGTGCTCGCCGTGCTGTTCGTGGCGGGCACTCCATGGACGCACTTCGCCGCGCTGGCGGGGCTGGGGGCGGCCGCGATCGCGCTCGTGCTGCTGGCCGCGCCGGCGGTCGGGGTCGAGGTGCTCAAGCCGTACCAGATGGATCGCCTGACCGCGTTCCTCAACCCCTCGGACGATCCTGCCGAAGAGGGATACCAGATCAATCAGTCGCTGACGGCGATCGGCGCGGGCGGGAAGACCGGCCGCGCGGAGGCCACTCAGACGGAGCTCGACTTCCTCCCGGAGCACCACACGGACTTCATCTTCTCGGTGGTGGGGGAGGAGTTCGGATTCGTGGGGGCGGCCCTCGTCCTGTCGCTGTTCGCGCTCTTGATCTGGAGGGCGTTGAGGATCCTGACGATGTCCAAGAACTTCTACGGAGCGCTTGTGGCCGGCGGCATCACCGCGATGCTGATGTTCCAGGTATTCGTCAATGTGGGCATGACCATCGGGATCATGCCCATCACCGGCATCCCCCTCCCACTAATGTCATATGGAGGCTCGTCGGTGATCACCACACTGATGGCCATAGGCCTACTGCAGTCGATCCACGCGCAGGCGCGCGAAACGGCTGCCGCCAAGGGCCTCTGAAGCTATGAGAGGACTTCCTTTTGAGAAAGCAGTTGCTCGTCACGGTGGACCGTGGCGAAACCAGAGTCGCGATCCTGGAATCGGAGGGAGCCCCCTCCGGAGGTAACAGGGGCCGCGGCAAGAAGGCAAGCGACGACTGGCGCGTCGCGGAGCTCTACATCGAGCGCCGCGGATCGCGGTCCATCGTCGGAAACGTCTACAAGGGCAAGGTCGACAACGTCCTGCCCGGGCTCGAGGCGGCGTTCGTCGACATCGGGCTCGAGAAGAACGGCTTCCTGCACGCTGACGACGTGGTGTTCCCCGGCGTCGAGGTGGCCCGCCGCGGCCGCGGCGGCCGAGGGGGCGGCAAGGGCAAGCGGATAACCGAGCTGCTCAAGCCGGGCCAGGAGATCCTGGTCCAGGCGATCAAGGACCCGCTGAAGACCAAGGGCCCGCGCTTGTCGATGCAGCTCTCGATCGCCGGGCGCTACCTCGTGTACGTGCCGCAGGGCGACGGGGTCGGCGTGTCGCGGCGGCTTGAGGACAAGGAGCGCGACCGGCTGCGCCGCGCCGCCGGCAAGGCGGAGCTGGGCGACGGCGGCGTGATCGTGCGCACGGCCGCCCAGGGCGCCAAGCGCGAGGACTTCGAGCGCGAGATCAAGTACCTGCACAAGCTGCACGACGTGCTGCAGCAGCGGGCCAAGGAGACGCCCGCGCCGGCGATGGCGTTCCAGGAGGCCGACCTGTCGGTCCGGGTGGCGCGCGACATCTTCTCGGGCGAGTTCGAGAAGGCGATCGTGGACGACCAGAAGCAGCACCACCGGCTCGAGTCGTTCTTCAACCGCACCGCGCCGGAGCTGCTCGAGCGGCTCGTCTTCTACAAGGACGACGACCCGCTGTTCGAGCGCTACGGCGTGGAGGAGGCGATCCTGTCGGTGCTGAAGCGCCGGGTCGACCTGCCGAGCGGCGGCTACCTGATGATCGACTACGCCGAGGCGATGACGGTGATCGACGTCAACTCGGGCTCGTTCACGGGCCGCGGCAAGGGCGCCAAGCTCGAGGACACCATCACGCGGACGAACCTCGAGGCGGCCGACGAGGTGGTGCGCCAGCTGCGGCTGCGCGACATCGGCGGGATCATCGTCATCGACTTCATCGACATGGCCCGGGCGCGCAACCGCGACGCCGTCCTGAAGGTGCTGCGCAAGGCGCTCGACGAGGACCGCACCAAGACCTACGTGGTCGAGATCTCGCCGCTCGGGCTCGTGGAGATGACGCGCCAGAACGTGACCGACGGCGTGCGCGAGATCCTCACGAAGAGCTGCCCGACCTGCGAGGGCGAGGGTGTTGTGCTGTCCGAGGAGACGGTGGCCATCGAGGTCGACCGCTGGCTGCACGACGTGGCGGCCGAGCGGCCCGGCCCCGCGTTCCTTATCCGCGTGCACCCCAAGGTCGCCGCCATCCTGGTGGGCGGCCACGGCGTGCCCGGCCCGATCGTGGAAATCGAGGAGGAGACCGGCCGCCACTTCCACTTCGAGGGCACCGAGGCGCTGCCGATCGACCACTTCGAGGTGGTCCTCGAGGGCAGCCGCGACGAGGTGGAGGAGCGCGCGCTCCCGTTCCGCGAGGGCGAGGAGGTGCTCGTCAGGATCGAGGAGCCGCACATGTACAACGAGGACGACGCGGTCGCGAAGCTCGACGGCTACGTGATCTCGGTGTTCGGCGCGGCCACGCTCGTGGGCGAGCGGACGCTGGTGCGGATCGAGAAGGTGGGCCGCAGCGCCGCCCAGGCGTCGCTGGTGGATCCGCCCGAGGGCCTCGCGACGCCGTCGTCGTCCTCGGAATCCTCGGGGGACGGGCGCCGCCGGCGCCGCGGCCGCCGGGGCGGCCGCGGGCGACGGAAGAAGGCCGAGGCCTCGGGCTAGCGAGCCTAGGCGCCGCTCCCCTCTCGCTTCTCCGTGGGCTTCAGGCGGTATTGCGTGGGCGCCCGTCCGGTCCGGGCGCCTTCGGGCGGGCTGGTCGCGCGGAGGTAGGGGGTGGGTAGTCCTGATGCCGCATAGCGGCACTGACGCTACCCACCCCCCTCAGCGGGCTTTCCGTCGCACGGACCTACGCGCCGGGTTTGCCCAACGCGAAGCAAGAGGGGGCGCGGCTCGGGCTAGGCGGGCGGATCCCCAGTCGGCTCACTGTGTGACGATCGCACGGACGGAGTGGAAGACGCACCGCGGCGGGCCCGTCTTGGGGGTGTTCGGTCAACCACCCAAGGAGAGGACATGAGTTTCCCTCGCAAGTCCATGGTCGCCCTCGTGGCCTGCCTCACGTTGCTGCTATCGGTGGCCGGAACCGCCAATGCGGCGCCGCCCCGCTTCTCGTGGGGCTGGACCGACTGCGGCATCGTCGAGCAGACCGGCGTCGGCGGAGTCGGGTTCGCCACCGACTTCCCGAGGGTTTACGCGGCGAACGCGACCTACCGGCGGGACACGCAGGTTGCGTACCTCTACACGCAGTTCTACGAGCTGAGCGGAGACCGGACGCGCTGGCTGCTCGCCGCCGGCAGCACCTACCGGGCGCTCGTGTCGGACAACAACTACGCGATCGTCTGGCAGGACGTGAGCAACGGCCGCGTGCTGCGCTTTCCCTACGAGCGCCAGCAGTTCGTCGTCGGGCGGAGCGGGATCTACCGCGTCCGCCAGAAGCTCGTTTGGAAGCGAAACGGCTCCGTGCCGGGCTACTACAGCCAGTGGCGCTGGCTGCGCCACACCGGTCCCAACTCCGAGAGCGACGCGAGCACATCGTTCTGCTTCATCCGCTGACGTAGGGCAACGACGTCACCGCGCACGGCGCCGGCCGGTCACCTACCGGCACGGCGCCGTGCGCCGTCGTGCACTCGGCCTTCACCCGAATCTCCTTCGAACGAAAGGAAGATCCCCCTCCCTTGGCGCGTCGTGGGGGCATCGAGTCCATCGCGCACCTAGGAGAGCCCAGCATGTCATCCCTCACCTCAACTCACCTGAACAAGTCCGTCGCCCTAGCGGTCCTCGCCGCGCTCGTCGCCCTGTTGGCGAGCGCCTCGACAGCGTCGGCCGCCGGCTGGCAGTACGCTCAGACCGATCGTGACCGGGCCTGGGACGCCGCGTCCATCGACCGCGACGGCAACGGCAGGATCGACGACGCCTGGTTCGACTTGGACAACGACACGCGGTGGGACGCGCGGATCTTCAACTCCCGCTTCGGCGACGAGCTGCTGGAGACGGCCAACTACGACATGGACGAGAACGACGTCGCCGAGTTCCGGCTCCTCGACACCGACCAGCGCGCGGGCTTCGAGTACCTCTACGTCAACCGCAACCAGGACGCCTACTGGGACTTCCGGAAGACCATCCCCGGCTCCAGCGCCGACTACGTGAACCGCACGACCACGAACATCGTGAACAACAGCCTGCTGCACCGGTTCACGATGCGGACCGGGCAGTCGCTGCTGTATCCGACCTTCAGGATGCCGTAGCGGAGAGGGCCGGCGCCAGGCGGCGGTGCATCAGCCGTCGCGGTGCACCGTCTCCGGCGAGAACGCCGGCAGGCAGACGGCGATGTACTCGGCACCCTCGGGTGTCGAGTAGCGCACCCACTCTCCCGCGCGCGTCAGCACGCCCTGGCCGGCCGAGACGTCGAGGGAGCCGTCCTCGCTCTCCACGCGGAGCGCGCCTGAGAGGACCACCGTGTACTCGTCGAAGTCCGGCCGCTGCCCGGGCTCGATCCAGCCGGCGGGCGATCGCATCCGGGCCACGCTCACGCGCTCCTCCGAGTTGCTCGCACTACCGGCGAACTCGTCGATCAGCTTGGGGGGCTCGCCGGCGGCCTCCACTCGCACGGGCGACTCGATCAGCTCAGGCATCGCAGGCCTCAGGGCCGCCCGGCGTCGGGCGGGGAATCGCCGAGCTCCGTTATCGCCGCCACGGCCACCATCTCCGGGGTGACGTCGACTGCGAGCCGCGCGGCGCCAACGGCTGCGAGCAGCGCGAATGCCGCGGCGTGCAGCCGGCGGCCCGTCTCTGTGGCGGCCCGCTCGAGGAGAGCCTCTCGCTCGTGCTCCGGCAGGCCGAGCAGGTGGGCTTCCGCCATCGCGGCCCCGCCGTCGGGCGAGGCCTCGACGCCTTCGAGGACGGCGTCATCCGCGTTGGGTGCCATGTGGCCGAGAGCGACCTGTCGCACCATGAAGTGCCCGAGCGCCTCGGAGGCGCCCGAATCGAGCACCCGTCCCATCAGCTCTTTGAGCTCGGTCGCACCCGGCTTGTTGCTCTCGCTCATGCCCCTCGATTCCGTGGTCTTCGAGCGTACGCATCTTCCCGCCGAAGCGCGGCCCAGGCAACCCGTCGGCCTCTGCCACCCTGGACGGGTGTCGCGCGCCGCCGTGATCGGCCTCTACCTCGGGCTCGCAGTCATCTGGTCCAGCACCTGTGTTGCGGTCGCTCAGTTCTGACGGTGCCTCCAGCCCAAGCGGGACGCGCTCCTTCGGGCCGAAGCAGTCCACCACCCCTCCGCTGCGCGACATCTCCGAGCGCAGGAACGCCGCGCAGGCGACCGCCCCGTCGTCGATGCTTACCTCCGCTCCCACCTCTCATAGATCGCCGGTGGTCGCCGGGTGGCGCAGACGCGCGACGCGCTCGATGGGCCCATCGCGAGGCCGGCCGGCGCCTGATGAAGGCCCTCGAGGCGGTGCTGTCAGGCGCGGCCGGGTCGCGGCGCGGGGACGATCTGATGCTCTAGCGGCCGCTCCTGAAGATGTGCCCCTCGGCGTTGTCGCCCTCGACCAGCATGCGGTAGACGGGGTCGCCGCCCTCTTCCTCGCCGGTCGGCTCAAGCGTGAAACCAGTCTTGAGCCTGGGCATGTGGCCTTCGGTGTCCTGCTCCTCCGCCGCGAACCCCCTGGGCCTGACGGCGTGGCCCTCGGCGTCGCCCTCGGTCTCGATCCGGTAGAGCGGCTCGCCGCCCTCGTCCTCACCGTCCGGCTCCACCGAAAACCAATTCCTGATCCTGGGCATGTGGCCCTCGGCGTCCTCGTCCTCCACCGCGAAGCGGGTCCTGAAGGGCATGTGGCCCTCCACGTCGGTCAGCGCGTGACGCAAGCGCCAACGCACGCCGTCGCCCACGGGTTCGAGTTCAATCCGATCTGCCATATGAGGTTCCTCCCTTGGTTGTCAGCCCTGCGATCACTGGACGGCTGGGGCCAAGCAAATCTTCCACGACCATGGCCGAAGGTCGACCAATGTCGTCCGTCGCAATTGACATGAAGCGCCCATCCTCCTCGCGGTTACCGTCTCGCTCGATGTCGTCCCGGCCGCGAAGGCCCGCGGCCGAAGAGAGCGTCGTGGCCGCGCGTCGCGGGCTGGCCAGGGTAGGGTCGAACCGGCACCGCTCGCCTCGTCGCGCGCCCTTGTCGACGCGCCGGCGAAGCTCCGAGTCGTAGAACGGTGCCATCGCCTCTCGGGCGATCTGCTCCAGCAGGTCGGGCTGGAGCGGCCAGGGCGTCGATCTCGGTCTGCTCCACGCCATGGGCCCCCCGCCAGGCCTCCGCTCGTTGCTCCGTCTCCTTCAGCAGGCTTCGGGCAAGGAGTGCAACCGCACCTGATCGGGCGTCAGGGCGACGCGTCGCGCCAGGATTCCGGCTCGGGGAAGTGCAGCGCCTCGAGCGCCTGGAGCTTCCGAGCGGCGGCGATCGGCGCGAGCACGTCTCTGAGCGATGCCTTCTCGCCCCAGATGGCGAGGTTGAACGGCTGAGTCCCCTCGAACTCCTCGACCGTGACGAGCGGCTCCGAGACTTCGATGGCCGCCCTGGCGTCGGCGACTTCCGCCAACGGTTCGGGCCAGTAGAACGGCGCGAAGCTCGCTTCGGGATTGCGGGCGTCGCGAAGCGGTGACCGCCTCGACGGACACGACCGCGTAGTGGACCCCGCGCAAGTGGGTCACGCGGCCGACGTCGATGACGGCCTCGACCTGTTCGGCGAACCACGCGGCCTCCCGACGGTGCTTCGGGGTGTCCATCCGAAACCATCGGACCTCATCACGGTGAGGTCGTCCATCGTGTAGCGGCCCTCCTCGCGGGCGGCGTTCAGCATCGAGCGCAGCGAGCCATCAGTCATCGCGCGGGCACCGCCTCGAACGGCGCGGCCGACAGGTCGTTCAGCGGGGATGAGCCGAGCGCCTCTGCCACCCTGGACGGGTGTCGCGCGCCGCCGTGATCGGCCTCTACCTCGGGCTCGCAGTCATCTGGTCCAGCACCTGGGTAGCTATCAAGATCGGCCTCGAGGACTGCCCGCCCCTGCTGGGGGCCGGCATCCGCTTCGGCGCAGCCGGGCTCGGGCTGCTCGCCTTCGCGGCGGCGCGGGGGCGCCCGCTGCGCACCGATGCCCCGCTCGCGGTGATCCTCGCCTTGATGCCGTTCGCGCTCACGTACGGGCTCGTCTACTGGGGCGAGCAGCACATCCCCTCGGGGCTCGCCGCCGTTCTCTTCGGCGTGCTGCCGCTCTACACGGCGTTCCTCGGCGCCGTCTTCCTGCCCGACCAGCCCCTGCGTGCGCGGCTCGTGGTGGGCATCCTGATCGCCATCGGCGGCCTGGGGCTCGCGTTCGCCGAGAGCGCCGACAGCGGCGACCCCGAGCTGGCGCTCGCCGGCGCGGCGGCGCTTGCGGTCGCGCCCCTGGGGGCGTCGGTGGGGAACATCTCCCTGAAGCTGCGCGCCGGGGAGCTCGACGCGGTCACCCTGAACGGCTGGGGCATGCTCGGCGGCGGCGTTCTGCTGCTGGCCGCCTCCGGCCTCGGTGAGAGCTGGGGGGACGCCGCCTGGACCGCCGAGTCGGTCGGCTCGATCGCCTATCTGGCGCTGATCGGGTCGGCGGTGCCGTTCGTCGGCCTGACCGTGCTGTTGCGACACATCAGCGCGCAGGCCACGTCGTTCCTGGCGATGTTGCTCCCCTTCGGAGCGCTCGTCTTCGGCGCGCTCCTCTACTCCGAGGCGATCACGCTGAGGGCGCTGGGGGGAGCCGCCCTGGTGGCCGTGGGACTGCTGATCGCGCAGGCTCTGCCCGAGCGCCGCGGCCGGGCCGGGACACTAGGGGTGGGGGCCCGAGAAATCAGGGTGCGGGACTAGGGTCCTCCCTGATGAAACGGGGGCTCGTGCGGCGGAAGATCGTCGCATGAGCCCGGACCCCGTCAACTGGACCGCCCTCGACCGCTCCACGTACGCCACGGCCTCCCTCGCCGGCGACCCCTTCTACGTGGAGCCGCCGAGTGTGCAGCCGGGCCTCACGATCGGCGAATATCGCCGGCGGCGCGAAACAAGCCGCAAGGCCGCGCGCCGCCGGCACCCGATCGCCGTAGTGGCGCTGCTCATCGCTCGCTAGATCCGGCTCGCTAGACTCGCCTGCTGGCCATGAGCTACGCGATCGTGAAAGTGGGCGGCAAGCAGTACCGCGTGGAGAAGGGCGACTCGATCGTCGTCGACCGCATGCGTGCGGACGAGGGCGACAAGGTCGAGCTCCAGCCCCTGCTGTATGCGGACGGCGACAAGTCCGTCCTGGAGCCGGGTGAGCTCGGCAGGGTCACCGTGCGCGCCACCGTCACCGGCCACGAGCGCGGCAAGAAGATCCATGGGCTGAAGTTCAAGCCGAAGCGTGGATACAAGCGGCGTTACGGCCACCGGCAAGATCTCACTCGCCTGGCGATTGCGGAGATCAAGGTCGGCTCCGCCAAGAAGGAGAAGGACGAGAATGGCTCATAAGAAGGGCCTCGGATCGAGCCGGAACGGCCGCGACTCGAACGCCAAGCGCCTCGGCGTGAAGGTCTTCGCGGGCGAGGCCGTGAGCGGCGGCGAGATCATCGTGCGCCAGCGCGGCACCCGCTTCAAGCCCGGCGAGGGCGTGGGGCTGGGCCGCGACGACACGATCTTCGCCACCCGCCCGGGAACCGTGCAGTTCTCTAGCGGCCGGCGCGGTCGCGTTATCTCGGTGGAGCCTGCCGGCTCCGACCAGTAGATCCGGCAGTAGGTGCCCTCGCCGCCCACGTAGCCCGCGTACTGGAGGCCGGGCCCCGCAAGCACGGCTCCCACGCGGTAGTAGCCCTTGTGGTAGACGGGGACGTGGTAGCGGCTGTTGATGTAGCGGCCGCCGTTCGACGTGGCCATGGCACTCCACGAGGTCAGGTTCTGGCCGAAGTGGTTGAAGCGACCGAAGGTGAAGTGCTTGCTGTAGGTGTACCAGCGGCTGCCGTTCCAGCGCTCGAGCTGCGTGCCCCAGACGACCGTCTCGGTGCGGCCTCGGTTGGCCCAGGCTCGCGGCGGCGAGATCGCCACCCGTGCGTTGCCGCAGATGAAGTTGGACGGCGCGCTGTAGGTCGTGACGGCCGATGCGGGCGCGGGACCGATCGCGAAGGACGCGCTCATGGCGACGCCGGCCGCGGCCGCTATGGCCACGAGTCGCCTGATGGTCCTGCCGGCCGCCGGGGCGAGGGTTTGCTCGAAGATCATCGTGGTGCTCCTGTTCTTGGGGGTCGTCTGGCGGGTCATCTGACCCCCTGACGGAGCACGGCGTGGAATTCTTCCCGCTCGGCGATCTTCAGCGGATCAGCTCGAACGCCCGCTCGCGGCGGCGGCCGAAGCGGAAGATCGCGAAGTCGTCGTCCATGCTGGCGGCGCGCAGCACGCCGATTCGCTGCATCACCGCGAAGCTCGTCATGTCGACGAGTGAGAAGTCCTGGTCCTCGTACTCGGCCGCGATGTTCCAGGCCACCTCGAGGTCGGCGGGGCCGACGTGCTCCACGGCGCTGGCGCCTGCTCGGATCGCCTCCCAGAACTCGATTGCGGCCGGCCGCCCGAGCCGGTGCCGGAGCAGCAGCCACGCCTCGGCCAGCACGTGGTCCGAGGTCACGAGCGGCTCCCCGGCCCCGAGCACCCGCTTCGCGCGCTCGTGTGAGCGGTCGGAGGAGTCGGCCGCCGCGTAGAAGGACGACGTGTCGACGAAGATCGTCAAAGCTCGTCGCGGCGGCGATCGTCCGAGATGAGCGCCTCACCCACGTACGCGTCCTTTTGGGTGGAGACGTCGGCTCCGTCGCGCGAGCTGCCGAGCTCGAACAGCGCCGAGACCGGCGCGGGCTGACGCTCGGCGCGAAGGTCGCGCGCGACGAGCCGTCGGACGTACTCGGCGAGGGAGATGCCGAGCTCGGACGCACGGGCGCGGGCGCGGCGGTGGTCCTCGGGCGGCAAGCTGATCTGGGTTCGCTGCGCCATGATGGCACCATCATAACAGCACAGCCGCGTGGACACCTCGGCTTGCGCTCCGGCAAATCGCGATTACGGTGGATCGCGCGTGAGGCGCCTCGTCCCCATCATCGCCGCGGCCGCGGCACTGGCCGTCGTGCTCGGGTTGCTTGTGGATGCGCCCCCGGCGCTGGGCGCGACGGCGACGGTGGTCAAGAAGTACTACCCGGACCCGACCGGCGACGGGTGCAGCAAGTACGCGATGTGCGAGTACCGCGAGTTGCATTTCCGGGCCGCTCCGGGCGAGGCCAACAGCCTCAGCATCGAGATGGTGTTGAGGCCGCTCGGTCTCACGAGCGAGGTGGTCATCCGGGATGCCGGCGCCCCGGTGGCGCCGGGGGAGGGCTGCACGAAGGTCGACGACACCACGGTGTCGTGCCAGCCCACCACGGTCAGAGTCGCGACCGGCGACATGAATGACACCGTCATGCTCGCCGGTGCCGCGACGGCCCAGGTGGACGGCGGTGCCGGCGACGACCGGCTCGTGGCCGGCGACGGCTGGGTGCGGCTCGCCGGGGGTGCGGGCGCCGACATCCTCGTGGGCGGCGGTGCCGGCGACGAGCTCGAGGGCGGCGCCGGCGACGACGAGCTCGAGGGCGGCGCCGGCGACGATGGGCTGGCGGCCGGCGGCGGGAACGACGAGCTGGCGGGCGGCGGCGGCGACGATGAGCTGGCGGGTGGGGGCGGGAACGAGACGCTTCTCGCCGGCGCCGGACGCGACCAGCTGACGGACGGGGACGCAAGCGGCGCGGCCGGTTCGGACCTGCTGCACGGCGGCCGCGGACGCGACGACGTCGACTATGGCGATCGAACCGAGGCGATCGAGGTCCGGCTGCGGGGTTCAGCCCCGTCGGCGGGCGAGGCTGGCGAGCACGACAATTTGCGTGGGGTCGAGGCCGTTCTGACGGGCTCGGGCGACGATCGCCTCCGCGGTAGTCGGCGCGCTGAGTCCCTGTGGGGCGGTGGCGGCGACGACAGGATCGCGGGTGGCGGCGGTGACGACTGGCTGGCCGGCGGGGCCGGACACGACACGATACGTGGCGGTCCCGGACGCGACCTCGTCTCGGGATGGCGGGGCCGCGACACCCTCCTCACCCGAGACGGCGTACGCGACCACGTTATGGGGGAGGCCGGGCGCGACCGCGCCAGGGTCGACCGCGGTCTCGACCGCGTGTCGCGCGTCGAGCGCCTGTTCTGACGGTGCTTGCGCATATGCGCCTTCGCTGAGAGCGTGGTCCCATGCCCGGCCGCGACGTGCTCGCCATCCCCCTGAACCGCCTGCTCGACGAGATCGGTGCAGGGAGACCCAGGCCCGGCCGCGGGCGCCGGTTCTGCCGCTGTCGTGGCCGTGGCGGCGGGGGTCGTGGCAGCGTGCGGGCGGGCGTCGCGCCAGAGCTGGCTCGAAGCGGGGGGCGCGGTCGCCCAGGCGGAGGCCCTCCGGGCCCGGGCGGCACCGCTCGCTCCGGCGGATGTGAGGGCGTTCGAGGAGGCGTCGCTGGCGCTTCACTTGAGCGGTGCGGGCGACGGGACGATCAGCGTCAAGCTCGGCCGTGCGGCCGCGGTGCCGCTCGCCATCGCCCGCGTGGGCGCGGACGTTGTCGCGCTCGCGGCCGAGGTCGGGGCCCGCGGCGACTCCGCGGTGCGAGCCGACGCCGCGGCCGCCTGCGCGTTGGCAGGCGGCGCAACCCGGGCCGCGGCCCACCTCGTCGAGGTGAACCTGGCTGTGACCGAGGGTGACCCCCGGCTCGACGAGGCGCGATCGCTGGCCCAGGCGGCGGACGAAGTGTGCCGGCAGGCGCGCGTCTGACCGGAACGTTCTAGCGGCGCCGCGGCCGGGCCACGTACTCCTGCCCCGCCTTGAGCGCGATCGTCCTCTTTCGCGCGAAATCCCGGACGTCCACCGTGCCCGACTTGACCCGGGTCAGGGTCGAGCCGTCACAAAGGTCGGCCACGAGCCACCTCGTGCCGGTGACCGTCGCCGCGCTGCGGCGGCCCTTGGTGCGGAACTGTCCCTTTCCGCTGCCCCAGAGCCGCCTGCCCCGTGCCTTCCATGCCGCCGCCATCGCGCCGGCACCGCGCGCGCTCCGCCTCCCGCAGCCCCTCAGCTTGCCCGCAAGCCGCAGGGTGGTCAGCGGACTGGTGGCCTTCTGGAGTACTTGGAAGACCCCGCCCGCGAAGTGCGCAGTCTGCCTATGACCCGCGGCGTCCGTCGCCGAGCTCAGCTTCACCTTCCCTTTGAGGGTGTCGAGCACCGAGCCCACCGGAATCGACGTCAATCCCTTCAGCTCGACGAACTCGCTGGTGCCGGGCCGCCGGATTCGTACGAGCTCGCCCTTCACCTTCACCACGACCGTACTGCCCAGCACCGGCTTGGGGCCTGTGCCGCCACCGCCGCCTCCGCCACCGCCCGGCTGCGGAAGCCCCTCACTCACGCCGAGCTGTGTCCGCTCTCCGAACGAGCCGGGCGGGTTGGGGGGCAGGTTGAAGGGGACGGAATTGACGCGGCCGTCCGCGTGGGTGATGGTGGCGGTGCCGACGACGTTCTGGCCGAATCCGGCAAAGGGGTGCGATATCGAGAAGCTGTAGGTGGAGTACTGGGTGGGGGTGTCGTCGACGAAGGAGATGCGGCGGGGCTGTCCGCCCGAGTCGGGGTTCTCCTCCTGCCAGCGGGTGCCGGGGGAGTTCGCGCAGTTGCCCGGGGTTGAGCACAGGCCTTGGTGCCTGCTCGACCCGCTGCTGCTGTCGGCGAACAGGTAGGGCGGCGTCATCACGGTCGTCCCGTCCGAGGGGGCCCAGTCGACCTGCATGCGCACCACGGCCGCGCCGGCATCCGCTGCCCCCCACAGGAGCAGGACCGCGCAGACGAGCGCCAGCCGCGCAAGGAGGAGGCGGCGGCTAGTTGAACGGAGCCGTATGCGGTGCATCCCCACGCATCCAGTAAAGGCGGTTGCGGCTCGCTGCGAGCGAGTCCAGGTCGATCCCCGGTCCCTCGTCCAGCACGGCGGTCCCCGTCGCGTCCATGCGGATCAGGCGTCCGTCGATCAGGAGGGCGAGCGAGCCGTTTCGTTTGAGCAGGGGGGCGCTCACGGGGCCGCCGGTGTCGATCGCGTGACGTGCCTTCCCTCCGGTGCGCAGGTCGTAGACCCGAAGCCGGCCGCTGCACTCCGGGAAGATGCTGATGGGCGAGCAGGAGTAGCTGTTTACGGCTGCGAAGCGCCCTGTCAGCCAGGTCTGCGGTTGCGAGGAGTCGCCGACCGAACAATCGCAGCTGTACCAGTAGCCGATGGCCGAGCGTTTGCCGGTGCGGAAGTGGCATCCGATCAGCCGGTGGTCGGAGTCTTCGCCCTCCACGAAGACGCGCGCGTCGAGTGATCGCACGACGGTGCCGGGCCCGCGATCGAAGCAGCGCCGCTTCTTGTTCGCGGGCGCCGCCTCCGCAGCCGGGGCGACTGCGAGCGAGACGGCGACGGCGAGCAGTACCAGGCGCCTCATGACCATAAGGACGCGGCGACGGCCTCCGATCTTCCGCCGGGGCCATGGAAGATTTCCGCCGCGGTCCCCGTCATGTGATCGAGACGGTTGCACTACCAGAGAGGAGTTCCTGATGGCCGATGTCGATCGGATCGAGCTCGAGCCCGCGGGCGACGGCACCCGTTGGCAGGTACGCCACACCGGCGGGGACGTGGAGGGCCACATGCCATTCCGGACCCGCTTCGCGGTGGAGGACGAGGACGTGGAGGGCCATCGGGTCTATCGGCGCTTCTCGCTCGAGCCGGACGGTGAGGAGGAGGGCGGCGAGCCGCTCTACCGGATCGCCGGCGAGGGCGACGTAGAGGGACATGGGTTCAAGTTCAGGGCTTCTCCATGGAGTCCGGGGAGGACGCCGAGGGCCACGCCATCCGGGGCAAGGGCTTCTCCTCGAGCCCGACGGCAGCGACGCCGACGGCGAGCCGCTGTTCCGCCTGCACATCGAGGCGATGACGCCGAGGGCCACGGGCAGGTTCCACTAGCTCACATCGCAGCGCCGGCCCGTCGCCGCTACCCGGCCGGGCCGCTCAGCACCTCGGCCAGCGCCTCCAGCAGCCGCGAGCCCGCCTCGCGCCGCGGGCCCTCCAGCGCGTCCAGCGCCTCGGCCACCCGCGCCACCAGCGCGGCGTCGCCCTCGCCGTCCAGCACCGCCGCGCGGCGCGCGCCCGCTCCACGATGTCCAGCGCGATCGCCGCCTGGCGCCCGAACAGCGCCAGCAGGTCCATCTCGGCGATCGTGAAGCGCGCGTCGCGCGGGCGGTCGAGCACCGAGAGCACGCCCAGCGCGCGGTCCTCGCGCAGCAGCGGCACGGCCATCAGCCCCTTGGGCACGTAGCCGGTCTTCTCTCCGCCGCCTCGCGGTCGAAGCGCGGGTCGGCCGTCACGTCCTCCACCACCAGCGGCTCGCGCGAGCGCAGCACGAACCCGGCCAGGCCCTCGCCGGCGGGGAACGGGTGCCGACCAGGCCCTCCGACCCCTCGCCCGCCACGGCGCGGAACACCAGCCCGTCGGCCTCCTCGTCGTAGAGCGTGATCGACGACGCCTTCGCCCGGAAGATCGCCTCGCCGTCTCCACCACCGACTGAGCAGCTCCTCGTGCGCCTCCTCGCCGGCCAGCGCCGACGCCGCCACCGCCGCATGCAGCGGTCGCCTCACGCGGCCTCCGTCACGTTGCCGGCCGCCAGCTGCAGCACGCTCTTCACCGCGAACGGCGCCAGCCCGCGGTGCTTGCCCACGGCGCGGGCGCAGATGCCGCTCATGTGCGCGGTGGCGAAGCTGTTGCCGCAGGTCTCGATGTGCCCGCCGCCCAGCCACGCCACCTTCAGGTCCATCCCGCGCGCGTAGAACTCGACCGGGCGGCGAGGGGTTGTAGAAGAACTCGAGCGGGTCGTCGCCGTCGTGGCTGCCCACCGAGATCACCGACGAGAACGTCCAGGGCCAGCTCTTCACGTGCCATGTTGTGCGCCGAGGCCACCAGCAGGGTGCGCTTGAAGTAGGCGGTGTCGGCGGTCTCGTGCAGGTACTCGCGCAGGTCCTTGTTGGTGGTGGAGAGGCTCATGTTGATCACGTCGAAGCCCTGCTCCACCGCCCACTGCAGCCCGGCCACCATGGCGCCGCCGCTGCCGCGGTTGTCCTTGCCGAGCACGCGCACGCTGGAGATCTCCACGTCCGGCGCCAGCGAGCGGATGATCCCCGAGCAGGCCGTGCCGTGGCCGTACATGTCGCCCTTGTCGTCGTCGACCACCTGGGCGTAGCCCTCGTCGTCGGCCTCCACGGCCACCGACCGCTCGACCCCGCCCACGTCGGGGTGGTCGCCGTCCACGCCGCTGTCGAGCACGCACACGCGCACGCCCTCGCCGGTCGAGTCGCCGAGCGCCCAGTCGTCGTCCACGTCGAACGGCCACGGCGACTCGAGCGCGATCTCCCCCGCCTGCGCGGCGGCAGGCTGTAGGAGGGAAGCGGCTCGGGCTCGTTCGTCACCCGGCATCGTAGAGCGCGATCGCCGGGTTCGTGCGACAGTCGGTGATAGCGAGTTCGGGCACCCCTCGCGGAGGCGCTCGGTGCGCTCGCCGGTGTGTTCCGCTCGCCGGACCTGCGCCGGCTGGAGCTGGCGTACGCGTCCTCGCTGATCGGGCTGTGGGCCTACGGGGTGGTGATCTCCGTGTACGCGTTCGAGGCGGGCGGCGCGGCCCTCCTGGGCATCTCCGCGCTGCTGCGGCTGCTCCCCGCGCCGGTGGCGGCCCCGTTCGCCGCCGTGCTCGCCGATCGCTACGCGCGACGCATGGTGATGCTCTCACCGACCTCATCCGGGCCGTGCTGGCCGGGGTGATCGCGCTCGCGGTGGCGCTCGACCTCGCGGTCGCCGCGGTCTGGCCTTGGGCGGGCTGATGGCGATCGTGAGCACCGCGTTCGAGCCGGCCAAGAACGCGATCCTGCCGTCGCTCGCGGAGGAGCCCGACCAGCTCACCGCCGCCAACGTCACCACGAGCACCTTCGAGAGCACGGCGATCTTCATCGGGCCGGCGCTGGGAGGGCTGCTGCTGGCCGTGGGAAGCATCGAGCCCGCGTTCGCCGCCACAGGGCTGTTGCTCGCCTGCTCGGCCATGCTGCTGGCGCGGATCGGGGCGCGGCCGCAGCCGAAGGAGACGGCGCGGAGGAATCGCAGGAGGGCCTTCTGGCGGAGGCGCTGGCGGGCATCCGCGCGGTCGCCGCCGATCCCCGCCTGCGCCTGGTGGTCGGCCTGTTCGCGGCGCAGCTCGTCGTCAACGGCGCACTGGCCGTCTTCGTCGTGCTGATCGCTTTGGAGCTGATCGGGCTCGGCGAGGGGGCGTCGGCCTGCTCGACTCGGCCGCGGGCGTGGGCGGCCTGGTGGGCGTCGCTCTTCGCACTGGTCATCGCCGGCCGCCGCGGCCTCGGCACGCTGTTCGGGCTCGGCATCGTGGGGTGGGGCATCCCGCTCATGCTCATACCGCTTGTTCCCGAGCCGGCGTTCGTGCTGCTGATGTTCGCCGTGATCGGCGTCGCGAACACGGTCGCCGATTCTGCGGGCTACACGCTCATGCAGCGCGCGACCTCGGACGAGGTCCGCGGCCGCGTCTTCGGGGCGTTCGAGACGCTCGCGATCGGCGCCGTGGGGCTAGGCACGATCGGAGCGGCCGGGTTGGTCGAGCTGGTCGGGACAGACGCCGCGCTGGTGGCGACTGGAGCGCTGCTGCCGGCATTGGTGCTGATCTGCGCGCCCGCCCTGAGGCGACTCGACGCCGGCGCCGGACCGCCCGACCTCGCTCTCCTCCGCGGCGTCCCGATGTTCGCCCCGCTGGCGCCCGCCTCGCTGGAGCTGCTCGCCTCCCAGCTCGAACGCGTGCGAGTCGCGCAGGGCGAGGAGGTGATTCGCCAGGGCGACGCCGGGGACCGCTTCTACGTCATAGAGAGCGGTGAGATCGACGTGTTCGAGGACGGCGTGTTCGCGCGTCGCGAGGGTCCCGGCGACCACTTCGGCGAGATCGCGCTGATCCGCGACCTCCCGCGCACCGCGACCGTGCGGGCGGTGACCGATCTGGAACTGCTCACGCTGGAGCGCGAACCGTTCATCGCCGCGGTCACGGGCCATGCCCCAAGCGCCGAGGCCGCCGATGCCGTGATCGGGCGCCGGCTCGGGTCGGTGCGGGCTGGCGCCGGCTCGGTCTGACGCCGCTCAGGCGGGCTGGAGCTCGGCGCGTAGCCTGTCGAGGCCGCGGGAGATCCGGCTGGCCACCGTCCCCGGCGGGACGCCGAGGTCGGCGCTGATTCTCGAGTAGCTCTGATCGTGCACGAAGAAGCGGTCGAGGATCTCCCGCGATGGCGCCGGGAGGCCGTTCAGCACCTGCTCGACCCACAGCGTCTCCTCCACCCGGGCGACCCCCTGGTCGGCCACTTCACCAACCACCGGCTGCTCTGCGGTCCCCTCGCGCGAGCTCCGCCGCAGGAGGTCCACCGCCACGCAGTACGTCACCTGGCCGATCCAGGCGCGGATGGCCTCGTCGCTTCGCAGCGCGCCCAGGTGCTCGTAGGTCCGCGCCAGGACCTCTTGGACCACGTCCTCGGCGTCGTCGGGCTTGAGCCGGAAGCGGCCCGTGGCGATGGCGCGCGCGAGGACTGAGAGACGGCCGACAAGCTCAGACCAGGCGTCGCCGTGGCCTCGGCGGCAGAGGGCCACGAGCTCAGCATCTGGCAAGGATCGGGGGCGGAGCCAGTGCAAACTCTGACAATAACCCGAAAAGGTCCCGAGTGTGGCCTTTCCGGCGTCAGAGGTCTCATCGCGGTAGCCAGGTGGCGCGAACACGATAAGCGCTCCCCGTGGGTTGACGGAAGAGAAGTGCCCCGCCGCCCGTCTTATTGTCTGATGCCCCTCGTCCGGACACTCCCGCTTCTGGCCCTGCTCGCCACTCTCTTCGTGGCCGCGCCCGCGATGGCCGACATCACGCCGAGCCGCGATGCCGGCACCGTCGCCGGCGCTTTCACGGAGCAGCTATCCCTCGGAACGTTCGCAGGTGCAAGCTTCACCGAGATCCCGCCGGAGCCCGGCGCCACGGTGGAATGCGTCAACGGAGACGACGATGATTTCGATGGTCTCACGGACGATGCCGACCCGGGGTGTACGGGACCATCGGACAACCTCGAGCAGGACGACCCGGCACCCGAGTGTTCGAACCAGTTCGACGACGACGGCGACGGGTTCACCGACTTCACGCCGCCACCGGACGAGACGGCGGATCCCGGTTGCGATTCGGAAGGCGACAACCAGGAGGTCGAGGGCGAGCCGGATCCGACCCCGGCTTGTTCGAACGGCGACGACGACGACGGCGACGAAGCCGTCGACTTCCCGAACGACCCCGGCTGCACGTCCGTCACCGACCTCGACGAGGGCTCCGAGGGCCTGCCGCCGGGTCAGGACACGAACCCGGTCGCGGTCTCGACGACCGCCCTCACAGGCTTCCCGACGAGCAGCGCGACCTACGCGATCCTCAGCACGGGCAACTCTACGTTCGCCGACGACCCCAACGACAGCGGGGGCACCGGCCAGGCGAACGGCGGCGGGTCCGGGACCCCGAGCCACGGCGACAACGTCTTCGACCTGGTGACGCTGAAGGTCGACGTCAACGTGCCGATAGACCGGAACTGCCTCAGGGTCGACTTCCGCTTCCTGTCGGACGAGTTCCCGGAGTTCGTCGGCGGCACGGTAAACGACGCATTCGTGGCTGAACTGGACGCCTCTAACTTCACGGTCGATCCCGACGCCTCGGTCAACGCGCCCAACAACTTCGCCTTCGACTCCGCGGGCAACCTCGTGAGCATCAACACGGCCTCGTTCTCCGCGGCCGAAGCTGCCGGCACGACCTACGACGGGGCGACCCCTCTGCTTCGAGCCTCTACCCCGATCACTCCCGGGGCGCACTCGATCTACTTCTCGATATTCGACCAGGGCGACCCCGTCTACGACTCGGCGGGCTTCCTCGACGCGCTGCGTCTCGACAACGCTCCAGGTGACGCCTGCCAGGAGGGCGCCTCGTCCGACACCACCCCGCCGGTGGTGTCGCTCGCGGCGCCCGCCAACGGCAGCTCGACGGGGGACACGACGCCCACGTTCACCGGCGCCGCCGGCGACACGGCGGGCGATTCGAGCGCCGTTACGGTCAAGGTCTACAACGGCCCGAGCGCCTCGGGCACACCGGTACAGACGCTCACCGCCACGCGTACGGGCACGACCTGGTCGGTGGACGGCTCCCCGGCGCTGGCGCCTGGCACCTACACGGCGCAGGCAGAGCAGTCCGACGGCGCGGGGAACGTCGGCCTCAGCAGCGCCAACACCTTCACCATCAACGCCACGGCGCCGGGCGTCACGCTCACCACCCCGGCGAACGGCGCCTCGACAAATGACACGACACCCACCTACGGCGGCGCGGCCGGAGACGCGCCGGGCGACTCGCCAACCGTGACGGTGAAGGTGTACAGCGGCTCGAGCGCGTCGGGCACGCCGGTGCAGACTCTGGCGGCGACGCGCTCCGGCTCGGGCTGGTCCGTCGATGGCGCGCCGGCGCTGGCCGAGGGGACCTACACGGCCCAGGCCGAGCAGTCGAACGCCGCGAGCAACACCGGCTTCAGCGCCGCCCACACCTTCATCGTCGACACGACGGCGCCTACCGTCACGCTCACGACCCCGTCAGGCGGCAGCACGGGTAACGACGCGACGCCGACGTACAGCGGCGCGGCCGGGAACGCAGCCGGCGATTCGGGCTTCGTGACGGTGAAGATCTACGGCGGGCCGGACACGTCCGGGACGCTGGTTGAGACCCGCTCGGTGACGCGCACCGGCTCGAGCTGGTCGGTGGATGGCTCGCCGGCATTGGCCGACGGGACCTACACGGCCCAGGCGGAACAGCCGGACGCGGCCGGCAACACCGGGTCCAGCAGTCCGGTCACGTTTACTGTCAACGCCGCGCCGCCGGCCGTCACGCTCACCACCCCGGCGAACGGCAGCTCCACGAACGACACGACCCCCACCTACGGCGGCGCGGCGGGCGCCGCGCCGGGCGACTCGACAACCGTGACGGTGAAGGTGTACAGCGGCTCGAGCGCGTCGGGCGCGCCGGTGCAGACTCTGGCGGCGACGCGCTCCGGCTCGAGCTGGTCCGTCGATGGCGCGCCGGCGCTGGCCGAGGGGACCTACACGGCCCAGGCCGAGCAGTCGGACGCCGCGAGCAACACCGGCTTCAGCGCCGCCCACACCTTCATCGTCGATACGACGCTTCCAGCGGGGGTCAGCGTGGCCGGACCTCCTGCGGGCGGCACCACGACCGACTCGACGCCGGTCTTCAGCGGCAGCGCCGGGGACGCCCCGGGCGACCAGGGCTCGGTCACGCTCAGGATCTACAGCGGCTACAGTGCGTCCGGCGCTGCGATTCGGACCTTGTCGGCCGCCCGCTCCGGCACCGGTTGGTCAGTCGAGGTCACACCCGCACTCGACCCCGGCACCTACACCGCTCAGGTCGAGCAGCTCGACGGTGCCGGCAACAGCAGCCTCAGCGACCCCCTCACCTTCACCGTGGCCGGCGGCGGTGGTGGTGGCGGCGGTGGCGGTGGTGGTGGCGGCACCGGTGGGGGTGGCGGCGCCAGCCAGCAGCTCCCGCCGCCCGTGGCCGGCCAGACTTTCAACGTCGCGGTCGTCAGCGGCGTCGTGACTTTCAAGTGCGGGAACCAGCCTGAGCGGCCGCTTCAGGAGGCCCGGCAGCTGCCGATCGGTTGCCGGATCGATGCCCGGCGTGGGAAGGTGCGCATCACGTCTGCGGGCAAGAACGGACAGCCGCAGTCGGCGGTCTTCAACGGTGGTGTCTTCAAGGTGATCCAGAAGGCTGGCAACAACCCGATCACGGAGTTGCGCCTCGTGGGCAAGCTCGAGAACTGCCCGCGGGGCGCTAGGGCGTCCGCCGTCGGGCCCACGCCGGCGCTCGCCGCTGCCAAGCGCGGCCGCCGCCTGTGGGGTGACGGCCAGGGCCGTTTCCGCACGCGCGGGCGCCGCAGCGCCGCTACCGTGACCGGCACGAAGTGGCTCGTGGAGGACCGTTGCGACACGTCCACCCTGACCAAGGTGGCGCGCGGCAAGGTAGATGTGCGCGACTTCGGCCGCCGCAGGACGATCAAGCTGAAGGCGGGGCAGAGCTACGTGGCACGGCCCCCGCGCCGGGGCCGCCGGTGAGGCGGCGCCTGCGCTCGCGCAAGGCCGGCTTCCTTGCGATCGGCCTGCTCAGCGCCGCTCTCGCGCTGGTGGCCTACGCCACCGAGGCGTTCGAGGGCATCGAGCTGGACATCGTGGACGCCCGCTTCGCCGTCCGTGGCGAAGAGCCCCCGCCGCCGGACGTGGTGGTGATCGAGATCGACGACGTCACGCTCGACGAGCTGGACGAGCGCTGGCCGTACCGCCGCACGATCCACGCCGACATGGTCGACCGCCTGCGGCGCGCGGGGGCGCGCACCATCGCCTACGACATCCAATTCACCGAGCCCACCGCCTGGCGGCAGGACAACGCGCTGATCGACGCCGTGGGGCGCGCCGATGGCCGGGTGGTGCTGGCGACCACGGAGGTCGATCGCCGGGGGCGCAGCAACATCTTCGGGGGCGAGCCGGTGCTCCGCCAGATAGGCGCCCGCTCGGCCAACACCGTGCTCGACCCGGACACGGGCGGGGTGCTGCGGCGGGTCGCGTACGAGATCGACGGGCTGAAGAGCTTCCCCATCGTGGTCGGGGAGGTGAGCACCGGCGGGACGATCGCGCGCTCGGAGCTGCCGGACCCCGACAAGGGCGAGTTCTGGGTCGACTACGCCGGCCCGCCAGGCACCGTCACGTCGTACTCGTTCTCCCGCGTCCTTGACGGCACGGTGCCGGCCTCGAAGCTGCGAGACCGGATCGTCGTGATCGGCGCCGCCGCGCCGCGGCTCCAGGACCTTCACCAGACCCCGTTCTCGAAGGGCGAGCCGATGCCCGGCGCGGAGGTGCTCGCCAACGCGATCGCCACCGTCGATCGGGGCTTCCCGCTGAAGGACTCTTCGCGGCTGCTCGACGTCCTGCTGATCGCGTTGCTCGGGTTCGTCGCGCCCGTCGCGAGCATGCGGATGCGCCCGCTGCCGGCGCTCGCCCTCGCGCTGGGCGCCGGGGCGGTCTACCTGCTCGGCGCCCAGCTCGCGTTCAACGCCGGCCTGATCGTGCCGGTCATCTACCCGCTCTGCGCGCTCGGTATCTCCGCGACAGCGGTGCTCGGCGAGCACTACCTGCTGGCCGCCTTCGAGCGCGCCCAGGTGCGCGCCACGTTCGCCCGGTTCGTGCCTGAGAGCGTCGTCGACGACGTGCTTATGCGCGCGAACGAGGATCTCCGCCTCGGCGGGGTCCGGCGCCTGACGACGGTGCTGTTCAGCGACCTGCGCGGCTTCACGAGCTTCTGGAGCGGCTCGAGCCAGACGTGGTGATCGAGGTGCTCAACCACTACCTCGGCAGCATGAGCGACGCGATCATGGACGAGGAGGGCACCCTCGTCTGCTACATGGGCGACGGCATCATGGCCGTGTTCGGCGCGCCGCTCGAGCAGGACGACCACGCCGACCGGGCGCTGCGTGTGGCGCGCGAGATGACGGGCCCGCGGCTCGACCGGTTCAACGCGTGGCTGCGCGAGCGGGGGCTGAGCGAGCGGGGCTTCAGGATGGGCGTCGGCCTGAACACCGGGTGGGTGATGTCCGGCAACGTCGGCTCGGAGCGGCGCATCGAGTACACCGCCGTGGGCGATACGACGAACACCGCGGCGCGGCTCGAGGGGATGACGAAGGGGACCGCGTACCAGGTCTTCATCGCCGACTCCACCCTCCGGGCCATGAAGGAGCCGCCCGGCGACCTCGAGTGCTTCGACACGGTCGAGGTGCGGGGCCGGTCGGAGAAGCTGAAGGTCTGGGGCGTGCCGGACGCGCCTCAGGCGGCCGTCGGGGCGTCCGGATCGGCCAACGGCGGCGCGCCCGCCGTTTCGGACGGCCAGGCGGGCGCCGGACCCGCCCCCGAGGCCGCCTCGAGCGCCGCCGCGCCGAGCTCTCCGGCCGACGAGTAGCGCTCCTCCGCTCGCTTGCTCATCGCCCGCCGGACGACGGCGTCGAGGGCCGCGGGCACGTCCGGCGCCGACTCGGACGGCGCCGGCGGCGGCTCGGTCACCTGGGCGATCACCTTGTCCACCTCGCGCTCACGCGGGAACGGGACCTCGCCGGTGAGCGCCTTGAAGAGCACCGCGCCGAGCGCGTAGATGTCGGTGCGGTGGTCCACGGGCTCGGCCTGCAGCTGCTCGGGCGAGGCGTAGTCGACCGTGCCGACGAAGAACCCGGTCCGGGTCAGCCCGCTGGTGGACTCCATTGCCTTGCTGAGCCCGAAGTCGCCGAGGTAGGCGTGCGGGCGCCCGCCGGCCTCCTGCACGAAGACGTTGCCCGGCTTGACGTCGCGGTGCACGAGGCCGGCCGCGGCGGCGGCGTCCAGCGCGGAGCCCACCTGAGACACGATCAGGGCGGCGTCGGCGGGGTGTAGCCGCCCGCGCTCGGCGATCACCTCGCGCAGATCGGGCCCGTCCACGTAGCGCATGGTCATGAAGAGCGCGTCGCCCGCCTCGCCGGAGCGGTAGACGGGCACGACGTGGGGATGGTCGAGCTCGGAGGCCAGGCGCGACTCGCGCTCGAAGCGGCGCCGGAAGCGCTCGTCGGCGCCGGCCCTCGGAGCGAGCAGCTTGAGCGCAACGGCGCGACCGCTGTCCGGCTCGCGGGCCAGGTACACCTGGCCCATCGCGCCGCTGCCGAGCAGCCGCTCGATGCGGTGTCCGGCGAACGTCGAGCCTTGTTCGAGCGTGTCCGAGATCTCACCGTTTATAGCCCTTGCCCCTCGCAACGACCAGGGATAGCGTCAGTCATGTGCAGATCGAGAGCGCCTTCGCCGCGCTGCTTCACCGAGGCCGGCGGGTCGCGATCGGGCCGCAGGGCGTGACAATCGGCCGGGCCGAGGCGAACGACTTGGTCGTGGCGAGCGAGCGCGTGTCCCGCCGCCATGCCCGCATCGAGGCAAGGGACGGCGAGTTCTGGGTCCACGACCTGGGCTCGCGCCACGGCACGGCCGTGAACGGCGGCCCGCTGGGGTCGTCGCCGCGCCGCCTCGCGAGCGGCGACGTCATCGAGGTCGGCGACGAGCGGCTTCGCTTCCTCGCGGGGGAGGAGACCCGCATGGCCTCGCGCGAGGCCGCCGTCGAGGAGACCCGAACGGTCCGGCTCGAGGGCGTGCGGCTCGCCATCGGCCGCGACGCCGCGAACGACCTGGTCCTGTCCGACCCGAACGTGTCGCGCTTCCACGCCGAGCTGCTGATCGGCGACGGGCAGGTGGAGATCGTCGACCTCGACTCGCGCAACGGCACCCGGGTCGACGGCGACCTGGTCGAGCGCGCCAAGCTCGCGCACGGCGCCGTCATCGGCATCGGGTCCTACCGGCTGGTCTTCGACGGCGACGGCCTGATCGCGCGCAGCGAGATCGGCGCGCTTCGGCTCCAGGCGAGCGGGGTGGCCGTGCGCGCCGGGGAGAAGCAGATCCTCGCGCCTGCCTCGACGTCGCTCGAGCCGGGGGAGCTGGTGGCGATCATCGGCGAGAGCGGCGCCGGCAAGACCACGCTCCTGAAGGTGCTGGCCGGCGTGAACGCGCCGTCGTCGGGTGCCGTCGAAGTCAACGGCGAGCCGCTCGCCAACCGCCTCACCGACATCGGCTACGTGCCGCAGGAGGACATCGTCCACCGGCTGCTCGAGGTGGGGGAGGCGCTCGGCTTCGCCGCGCGCCTGCGGCTGCCCGAGGACGCCGCCGCCGAGGAGATCGATGCCGCCGTCGAGCGCGTCCTCGACGAGCTGGCGCTCGACCAGCACGCCGGCACGCGGGTGGACTCGCTCTCCGGCGGCCAGCGGCGCCGCACCGGCGTCGCGTGTGAGCTGCTGGGGCGTCCCGGCCTGCTCTTCCTGGACGAGCCCACCACCGGGATGGATCCGGGGCTCGAGTCCAGGATGATGGCGCTCTTCCGGGAGCTCGCGGACGAGTCGCGCGGCGTCGCGCTCGTGACCCACGCGACCAAGAACCTCGCGCTCTGCGACCGCGTGGTGGTGATGGCCCGCGGCGGCCGCCTCGTGTTCGACGGACCGCCCGCGGCCGCGCTCGAGTTCTTCGAGGTGGAGGACTACGACGGGATCTACGCGGCGCTGGAGGGCTGGCCGGCGGACGACGGGTGCCGGCGGCAGGATGCAACCGGAAGCGGTCGAGGAAGCTCCCCCGCCGGCACGCCTCCGCCCGCGCGGGAGCCTGTTGCGCCAAGCGCGCGTGCTCACCTCCCGCTACTCCCGGCTGCTGGCGCGCGACCGGCGCAACCTGATGCTGCTGATCGGCCAGGCGCCGATCCTGGCGCTCGCCGGCATCGGGCTGTTCCACTCGGGCGTCTTCGACCTCCCGGGCGGCAGCCCCGCGGAGGCGACCCAGCTCCTGTTCCTGATGGTGATAGTCGTGATCTGGCTCGGATCGCTCGACGCGGCGCGGGAGATCGTGAAGGAGCGCGCCGTGCTCGAGCGCGAGAGCGCCGTCGGGGTGCGCCTGTCCGCCTACGTGCTGTCGAAGCTCGTGGTGCTGTTCGGGCTGGTGGGCGTGCAGGTCGTGCTCTACACCGGGCTCCTGCTCGCCTTCCGTCCGCTCGACGCCGACTTCGGGGCCTGGGTCTCCGTGCTTCTCCTGTTCCTGGCCACGGGCTTCGCCGCGGTGGGCATGGGCCTGCTGATCTCGGCCGCCGCGGCCAGCGAGGACCAGGCGATCAGCCTCGTCCCGCTGGCCGTGATCCCCCAGCTCCTGTTCGCCGGGACGATCGTCACGGTCGAGCGCATGGCGGAGCCGGCGCAGACGCTGTCGCACGCGGCCTTCTCGCAGTGGTCCCTGGCCGCGATCGGCGAGGCGATCGACATGAACGCCCGGATCGCGGCGAACCCGGCCTTCGCCGCCGGCAGCGGCTACGGGCAGGACTTCTTCGACGTGGGACTGGCGCTCGGGCTGGCCATCCAGGCGGGCTTCCTGGCCGCCTTCGTGGCCGCGCTCGCGGTGCTGCTAAGGCGCCGCCTGCGGCGTTAGCCGAACGAGACGTACGCCGCCGCTTGCGCAACCACGCGCTCGCGAAGCTGCAACACGAGCACGATTGGTCGATTTTGCTCCCTATGGGGTGTCAAATCGACGTCGCACGAGCTGACGACCTCCGACGAGTCCGACATCGCGCCGCACGACGTATGCTGCGCGGTTCGCGATGGCGCTCGTGAAGACCGAGGTCACTCAGGAGGTCGTCGACTACTTGGCTCGTCACGCTCGACAGGACGCGGTGCTCGAGCGGGTGGCCCGCGAGACGGCTGGGATGCCGCGTGCCGAGATGGCGACTACGCCCGACGAGGCGGCGCTGCTGACCCTGCTCGCCCGGCTGGTCGGCGCCCGTCGCGCGCTCGAGCTGGGGACGTTCACGGGCTATGGCGCGATCTCGATCGCCCGCGGCCTCGCCGACGGTGGCCGGCTGACGTGCCTCGAGGTCGACGAGGAGTACGCCGCGATCGCTCGCCGGAACTTGGAGGAGGCCGGCGTTGCAGACCGGGTGGAGATCATCGTCGTCCCGGCGCTCCGCTGGCTGCGCGCGATTCCGGCCGAGCCGACTTTCGACTACGTCTTCCTCGACGCGGACAAGCCCGGCTATCCGGACTACTACGAGGAGCTGGTTCCACGCCTGCTGCCGGGAGGCCTGCTGCTGATCGACAACGTGCTGCTCCGCGGCGGTGTCACCGACCCGCGGGACGAGCGCGAGCGGAGCATCGACGCCCTGAACGACCGCGTGACGGCCGACGACAGAGTCGACAGCGCGATGGTGCTCGTCGCCGACGGGCTCACGTTCGTCCGCCGCCGGTGACGCGGGCGCGACCACGGCTCCGGGAGCACGGCATCCGAGCCGGCCATCCTGCTCGACGCCACGCTCATCCGCGGCGTCATGGCTCCGGCGATCGTTGCGCTACTGGGCCGCTGGAATTGGGTGGCTCCCGCGGCCCGATTCGTTGTTCGAGTTGCATTTGCACGGGCACGGCAATGAGCCAGCATCGGCTGCTCGAACCCCCGAGGGTCCAGCGTTCCGCCGTGTGATGATCCGCGGCTTCACCGCCGCCCGGGCGACTGTTCATTTCGACGCCGGCGGGAGCCGCCGACCTGTTCGGCGGGCGGTCATCTACGCGCTCCATGCCCGCCGTGCATTGAGCGCCGGCGTCGGGGCCGGCCGAGCACTTGTCGCGGCTGTTCGCGACCACGCGCCGTCGTCGTCGTGCCTGCGTCACGGGCTAGCGACGTTCAGGCCCGCGGCTCCGACGACCTGCCCGCCGGACCCTCGCGCGATGCGCGTACTTCCACGTTGCCGCGGTCGAGGCTTCAGCGCTCCGCGTAGTCCGCGGCCGCTTCGTCTCGGCGCTCCTGCAGGAGGGCGACGAAGCGGATCTCGTCGATGCGACGGTCGTCGCCGAGCGTCTCGCAGAACTCCACTGAACTGCTGCGCGACAGGCCAGTCGCGCCGCAACACCGGGTACATCGCGGCTCAGAAGACGGGTTGCGCCTTCTCGGCGGCTTGGATGAAGCGAGCGCCGTCGAGCGTGACTTGTGTCTCCTCGATGTCGAATGCGGGCCACTCGCAGACGAATCTCACCGGTCCTCGGGCGGCAGAGGAGCTACCCAATCTCGGACTCCGGCGGCCGTCGCCGCCCAGGTGAAGCCGCAGGTCCTGGCGATCGCTTGTGGTGGCCCCCGCGCCGTTTCTATAGGCGATCCCCGAAGCGCCCATTGGGGCGGGACAGGGCGACGCCGTCGCATGCTCCAGACAGGTCGCCGTAATCCTCGCCGTCGCTGCCGTTTTTCGTATGTGTGGCGAGTAACCGGTCGAGATAGCTCGGAGGAGCAACGCCGGCGGGCCCAGGGCCCGTCTGCGCGCTCGCGCCGCCGTGGCGGAGACTCGCGCAGCTCAGGCGTCGAGTCCTCGAAGAACGACATCTAGGCCAAATCCGTGCAGTGCTAGTGAGTGCTGGTCTCCGTTGGACGCCATTGTGGGAATGCCGGAGCGCCAGCCCCGCTACGCGCCGGTGCGGTCGCGGTGCTTGCACCCTGGCCAGCAGCAGGGCCGGCGCTGACCTTCCTCCAGTTCCTCCTGGGTCCGGCGAATGCGGCGTTCTCGGGTCTTCTCCTGCTTGGCGTCCTCGACCCAGCAGATGAACTCGTTGCGCGCCAAGGGCGTGATGTCCTTCCAGGCATCGAGTGCCGTGAGGTTGGCGATCAGCGCCTTGCGCAGGTCCGCGGGTAGGTCGTGCACCACCCCACCCGGCACTCGCTGGCTGCTCACAGGGCAACCGTAGCTGGCTTGGAGACGGCGGTACGCGTAGCCTGGACCGGCCCGCACGCTCGGTAGGAAATTCGGCCTACGCGATCCGGGTCGCTTCCGCGGAAGCGCCCGGAGTCGCGCGCCCTACCGCACGACCCGGAACCCCAGCGACTCGGCGACGGAGCGGTTGCCGCCGGCGTCGGACGCTCGTGCGACCAGGCGGTAAGGGCCCGGGCGCAGGCGGCGGCCCGCCACCCGACCGGTGAAGCCGACGCGGTTGAGGCCCGCCCTGCCGGTGTGGGCGACCGTGCCGATCGTGCGGCGCTGCCGGCAGCCGCCACCCACGCAGCGCACCACCTTGAACGTCACGCGGGCCGCCTCGGACATGCGGTAGCGGACGGTGGTGCCCACCGCGCTCGCCGCGACGCTCGGGCCGCGGCGGGCCGCCTTGAACGTGCTGGGCCACATCGCCACGGTCATCAGGGTCGGGGCGGTGCTGTCACGAGGGGGCTGCGGGCTGGCCGGCCCCGGCACGGGATGCGGGCCCGGGCCCGGTGTGGGCGCGGCGGCGCTGAGCTCGTCCGCCTTCTGCGCGATCCACGGGCGCAGCGTCGGGCCCGAGACCCATGCGAAGTAGCTCGGCGTGTTGGTCACGTCGCCGAGCGGATCTCCGTAGCTCGTCACCCCGACGAGCTTCCAGCCGCCGCCCGTCCCGTCTCCCACCATCAGCGGGCCGCCGCTGTCGCCCTTGTAGGTGCCCGTGCCTTGGCCGCCCGCGCACAGCATCAGCCGGCCGTCGTAGGTGACGTTCCCCGGCGCGCGCGGCGCGCAATAGGCGTCCGCCTGCAGCGGCAGGTCCACGGCCAGGAGGCGGTCGGACTGGGGCGTGCGCAAGTGTCCGTCGACCACCGTCCCGGGTGCGGTGGCGCCCCAGCCCATGGCGGTCGCCGGGTTGCGCCAGTCGCCCGCCTGGCCGAGCTCGGCTGGGGTCATGCTCGAGGGCCGGGAGAGACGCAGCAGCGCGACGTCGTTGTGCGTGGCGGACGGGCTGGTCTGGCGGGTCCACGGGACGTAGCCCGGGTGCACCACGATCCGGTCGGTGCGGATGACCTCGCCGGTCGAGGTGTCGCTCAGCGTGCGCCGGCCGAGCGTTGCCGTGATGCCGTCCTCGCGAAGGCTGAGCCTGCCGTCCTCGCCGACCACGCAGTGAGCCGCCGTCACGATCACGTTGGGCCGAATCAGCGTGCCGCCGCAGCTCATGCTGAGCCGGGCGATCCAGGGCCACTGGCTCGCGTGCGGCGTGTAGCCGCCCAGGATGGTGGCCCGGGCGCGGCCGCCCTGTCGGTGGCGGCGCGGCGCCGGGCGCTTCCGGCGGGCGTGCTGCCCCGAGAGCGAGGGGTAGATCGCCGCCTTCGCGGGAGGGGCCGAGGCGAGCCGGGGCGAGGCGGCGCTTGCGCCGGACTCGAGCCCGGGCGCGGTTGCGGCGGCGAGAGCCGCCAGAGCGAGCAGTGAGGCGGGGCGAATGGAGCGGGGCACAGCTACCTCCTGGGTGACCGGTGGACGTCGATGCCCACCCGACGGCCCAGGCCGCCCGCGTCTTCCCACCCGCCCGTGTGACTGTGCTCAAACGCCCGGCGTCACAGCATGGCCAGCGCCAGGTCCGCGAACAGCTCCGCCCGCGTGACGTCCGCCTGGTCGTAGGGGCCGCCGTCGCGACGGTCGAGGATCGACAGCACGCCCACCACCTCGCCCTCCCGAAGAAGCGGCACCGCGAGCAGCGTGTGAGGGACGTACCGGGTCCCGGCCGCGATCCTTTCCGCGAACCGCGGATCGGAACGGCACTCGGGCACGACGATCGGCTCGCCGGACGCCGCCGCGGCGCCCGCGATGCCCTCGCCGGGCGACAGCCGGACGCCGACGATCTCCTCCGCGGATGCTCCCCAGGACGCCTGGTACACCAACTCCCCGGTTTCCTCCTCGCGCAGCGCGACCGACACCGCCGCGGCCTCGAAGACTCCCGCCGCGGTGCGCACCACCGCCTCGAGCAGGCGCCGCCGCTGCGGGCCGGCCTCGGCCAAGCTTGCCACGAGCGACTCGCCCGCGAGAGCCTCGACCGGCGAGCCGAGCGCCGCCGCCAGGGCGGCGGCCGACCCGAAGCGGCGCTCGGGGCGCACGTCGAGCGCCCGCCTCAGCGCCCGCTCGAACTCCGGCGCGACGTTCGGGAGCGGGTCGGGGTTGCCGTACGTCGGCGGCGTGCCGGCCAGCAGCGTCCAGATCGTCGCCGCCAGCCCGTACACGTCACTGCGCGGCGTCACGCTCTCGCCGACCATCACCTCGGGGGCCATGAAGCGCGGCGTCCCGACCCCCCGCGTGCCGGGGTCGTCGCCCAGCTCGCGTGCCACGCCGAAGTCCACGAGCACCGCGCCGCGGTCGCAGGCGATCAGGTTGCGCGGCTTCACATCGCGGTGCACGATCTGCTGGCTGTGGACGTACTCGAGCGCGTCGGCGGCCTGCCGCGAGATGTCGAGCACCTCTTCGAGCGGCAACCCCGGCGCTCCGCGCTCCTCGAGCGCGCGGCCGAGGTCGGGCCCCCGGATCAGCTCCATGACGAGGTAGCTGTCGCGGCCCTCGCTCAGGTAGTCGAGCACCCGGACGACGCGCGGGTGGCGCAGTCCCGCCAGCAGGCGCGCCTCGATCTCGAAGCTGGCCCACTGGCCGATGTCGATCAGCCGCTTGACGGCCACGTCGCCGTCGCCGTCCGCGCGGTCCCTCGCCTGGTACACCGCCCCCATGGCCCCCTCCGAGATCGGCGCGACGATCTCGTAGCGCCCGCCGATCAGGTCGCCGGAGGCGGTCATGGCTGCAAGATCCTACGGCTCGGAACCGCCTCCGAGGCGGGCTCGCAGCGCGGCCACGTTGCGCCGGTCCGGCGTGAACCCCTCGCGGCGGAGCGCCGCTTCGAGGTCTCCCAGGATCTCCTCCCGGATGCGCGCGTCCGCCTCCGCTCGTTCCACGAGACCGTCGAGCGCGGCGCGGGCGGCCGGAAGCTCCTGGGCTGCACGGATCCAGCCCTCAGGAGGGCGGGGCAGCTCCCGCAGCAGGCGCGCAATCGTGATCTCGTCCATGGCTATACACCTCCAGACGGTTTCGAGCGGAGGTTTCTTCCCTCGAGCAGGTCTCGCATGCGGGCGAGGCAGCGGGAGATGCGGCTTGCGATCGTCCCGGGCGGCAGCTCGAGCGCCTCGCCGATCACGCGGTAGCTCTCGTCGCGGCAGAAAAAGCGGTCGAGCACCTCCCGGCAGTTGTCCGGCAGCCGGTCCATCGCCTGGTGCACGGTCAGCGCCTCGTCGAGGCGTACGAGCCAGTCACTCTCGCCGCCCGGCTCGGGCAGCTCGCCGGGCAGCTCCTCGCGGCCGCCGGCGCGCAACCGGTCCACGCACAGGCGGCGGGTCAGCTGCGCGAGCCACGGGCGGATGGCCGCGTCGTCACGCAGGCGGTCGAGGCGCTCGTAGGTGCGCGCGAACACCTCCTGGAAGACGTCCTCGGCGTCGGGCTCGGGCAGCCGGAACCCGCGAACGGCGATCGCGTAGACGTAGCGGGAGAAGCGTTCGACCAGCTCGTTCCACGCCGCGGGCTCCCGCGCGCGGCAGCGCGAAACCAGCTCGGCATCCGAGAGCACACCGGCGCCTTCCACACGTTGAAGCTACAACGGCTCGCGTCCCGCCGCCAGCCGAAGAAGGACCCTTCTCGGTCCCCTGAGCGCCGCCGGCTCGCGGTAGGGTCGAACGCAATGCCGTGGGTCGAGGTGTTCGCGCTGCTCCTGGTGTCGCACCTCGTGGGCGATTTCATGCTGCAGACCGACTGGCAGGCGCGCAACAAGCCGGGGGCCTGGGGCGCGATCCGGTTGCGCGCCGGGCGCTTTTCTCGCACATGCTCCTCTACACGCTCCCGCTGCTCCCGTGCTCGCCTGGCTCTCGGGCGAGATCGGCGTCGCGGCGCTGGGAGTGGGGGCGCTCGTGGTCGTGCCGCACATGCTCCAGGACGACGGCCGCCCTGTCTTCTGGTTCATCCGGCGGGTGAAGAAGGTCCGCGGACCCCCCGAGGAGCTGTTGTACATCTTGGTCGACCAGAGCGGCCACATCGTGGCCCTGCTCGGCGCCGCCCTGCTGGCGTCGGCGCTCTGAGAGACGAGCTCAGGCGGCGAGCTCGGCGGCCAGCGCCGGGTTGGCTTCCAGCGTCGCGAGGGTGGCTTCGCGGCCGGCGCGGCGCAGGTCCTCGATCCGCTCGAAGCCGACCATGCCCACGTCGCCCACCGACGGCCGGATTACGAGGTCGGCGTGCCGCTGGCTCGCCTCCACGGTGTCGATGCTGCCGAGCGTGATGGTGCGCACGACGATCTCGGGCAGCCGGAGCGGCACGTCGTGGCCGAGCCCGAGCACCGTCTCGCGGAAGCGGGCGCGCGCCCGGCCCGCGGCGGCGCGGCTGCGGCGCGTGACCTGGAACTGCGTCGTCACGTCCGAGGCGATGACCACGCCCTCGCCGGAGTCCGCGAGCGGCTCCACGGGAAGGTTGTTCAGCACTCCGCCGTCCACGAGCATCCGCTCCCCGAGCATCACGGGCGGTCCGATGGCCGGGAGGCAGAAACTCGCCCCCACCGCCTCGAACAGGCGGCCGCGCCGGTGGAGCACGAGCTCCGAGGTGACGAGGTCGCAGCTCACGCAGAGGAACTCACGCGGGAGCTCCTCGATCAGCCGCTCGCCGAAGAGGCGCTCGACCATCGCCTTCGCCCGCAGGCCACGCACCAGCGACACGAGCGGCAGCGTGTAGTCGCCGAGCGGGTTGCGCTCGATCAGCTCGGTCTCGCAGTTGTCGCGAATGGCGTCCGGCTCGAGCCCCATGGCGAACTGCGAGCCGATCAGCGCGCCCATGCTGCAACCGCCCTACCCGGTCGACCTCCACTCCGGCCTCGAGCAGGGCGTCGATCACTCCGATGTGAGCGAGGCCGCGCGCGCCGCCGCCGGACAGCACCAGCGCCGTCGACCGTCCGGTGAGCGAGCGCGCAAGTGGCCGCAGCGCCGCCTTCCAGGCCGCGGGCGGGCCTATCCGCCGCCCGCCGAGCGCCTTCAGCGCGTCGAGCCAACCGGCGAGCCAACCGGGGCGGGCCTCGCCCGCGAGGAGCACCTCACGCCTGCCGACGGCCCGCGGCGGCTCCACCCGCCGGGGCGCGCCTTCGGCCATGAGGAGCACCCGGTCGGCCTGGCGCAGGCAGAAGTCCGCCCAGTCGCTGTCCCCGGCCGGGGCGTCTGACACCAGCAGCACGCGATCGTTGTCCCGCTCGGCGCGGTCGAGCTGCTCGCCGGGCGCCTCGCACGGTTCGGACAGCACGGCGGTGCCCGGCCCGAGCTGCGCGACGAGCTCGGCCGCGAGGCCCGCAGTGGAGGGGCCGAGGAACGCGGGTACCACGGCGATCGTCGCCGGCAGCGGAGTGGGTTCCGGCTCGATCGCGCGGCTTTCCTGAAGCAGGGCGCCCAGCGTGCGGATCAGGGCTTGGGCGAACGACGGCTCCTCTGCGAGCAGGGTCGAGAACTGCTCCCCGGAGATACAGAGAAGATGGCTGTCGCGCCGCGCGCGCACCGATGCCGAGCGCACCGAGTCGTTGAGAAGCGCCAGCTCGCCGACCGCGTCGCCGGCGCCGGCCACGCGGAGCACGACCGGTTCGGGCGACTCGCGCAGGACCTCGACGCGCCCCGCGAGCACGACGTACATTCGGGCGCCGGTATCGCCCTGGCGAAACAGCCACTCGCCGGCCGGGAGCTCGATCGTGGTCGCCCTCGATTCGATCTCGGCCCGAAGATCGGCATCCAGGCCGGACAGGAGCGTCACCTCGCGCAGAGGCCCGTCTGCCGCTTCCACCCGCTTCACGGCGCCATCCTACGGCTACGATCGCGGCCGTGACCCATTCCAGTGTCGCGGCGCGGCCGGGTCGTCTCGGTCGAGCCCGCCACTAGGTCCGTGAGGTTGCCGAGCGCGCGGACCGCGCCTAGTGTGGCCCTCTGTTGCCTCGCGCGTCCATTCCGCTGTGGCTGCTGCTCTCGGCGCTTCTCTGGCCCATCCCCCCGGCGCCGACGGCGGCTGCCACCGGCCCTGAGCTCGAGCTGGCGCGGCGGCTGGCCTCGCCCTGGCCGGCCCTACAGCGCCCGAACGGCAGGTTCGTCGACGCGCTCCAGCCGGGCGGGCGCCCGCGCCGGCACGCGTGCGCGGTGCTCGGCTATGGGCTGCTCCTTACCGGTGCCAATCACCACGACCGCCGGCTGATCCGAAGCGCCGTGCGCGCCATCAGCGCCGCGACCCGGAGCTTCGACCCCTGGTACGCCACGCGCGGGTTCAAGGTCTGGGCGGTCGCCGCCGCCTACAACGTCGCCCGTGAACGGCTGCGTCACCGGCGGGCGGTGCGCGCGGCGATGCCCAGGTGGGCCCGGTGGCTTCGCCACCAGCGGACGACGCACCTGCACTGGAGCGACCGCTACGAGAACAAGTTCCTGGTCGATGCGCTCGCCGTGCTCGAACTGCAGCGCACCGGGCTCGTGTCCCTTGACCCCGGCGCCGTGCTCGGGGGCGCGCGGGGCAGGGCGCGCGCGCTGGCCCTGCGGCTGATCAACCGGGGGATCCCCGCGAAGAGGTTGCCCGTGCTGAGCGACGCGCCCGGCTTCCCGCTCGCCTATCACGCGCTCTCGTACGCCATGTACGCTCGCGCCGTTCGGCTGCTCGGCCCTGCTGCCTCGCGGCGCGCCCGGGCGCAGCTGCCGAGGCTCGGGCGGGCGAGCTGGCTGATGGCGGCCCCGGACGGCGATGTCGCCTACTGGGGGCGTTCGCTCGGCAGCAGCTGGACACTCGCGGCCACCGCCTACGGCCTCGACGCGACATCGGCCGAGCGGCGGCGTTCGGTCTGGCCGGCGCGCGCCGCCGCGCTCGGCGCGCGCCTGCTCGCGCGACTTCGCTCCTACGGCGTGGGGCCGCGCGGAGAGTGGATCACGCCAGGCGTCCGGCAGGACGCCGCCGGCGGCTCGCGCGGCATCGACGGGTACTCGAACGCGGTGGCGGCCACCGGCCTGACGTTGGTGTTCCTGAACTGGGCCGCGCAGATAGCTCCGGGGGAGGCGAGGTCCGCGCTCATCGCTGCCGACAGGCCGCTGCGGGCACTCGTAGGCAGAGGGCACGGCCGCTTCGCGGTCGTCAGGGAGGGGAATCTCTGGTTCGCGGTCAAGCAGTTCGGCAGCAACAACCTGCGCTACGACTTCGGTCCGGTCGCAATCAAGCGATTCGAGAACGGAACCTGGCGCGACCTGATCCCACTGCGCCCCGTCGGATACGGCAGCGCTGGCCCGAACCTGGTGGCCGGCGGTCGCTCCTGGATCCCGAGCGGGACCCGAACGAGGCTGCTGCCTGGCGGCGTCGTCGAGATCGAAGGGGGTTTTCGCCACGGGGGGCGCTGGATCCGCCGTGGAGTGCGCTTCCGTGTGGCGCCGGTCTCGTGCGGGGTCGAGCTCAGCGTGGCGGCCCAGCCGGGTGACAAGTTCCAGTTCTCCGCGTTCCTGCGCGGTGAGGCGCTGCACGAGCCCGAGACCGGAGGCTTCGTCAGCGCCACGCAGGCTTTCACCCCCACCCTCGCGCCGGTCACGACGTGGATCGACCGTCACAGATACGCGTCCGCATCCGATTCGTCCCTCACCCGCGTCCGGCTCGGAATCGCCTCCGAATTCGGGCCGTCGGTCGGGGTGACCCTCTGCTGAGGCGGTGGCGGACGGAGGTCACCCTCCTGCGGCTACGATCGCGGCCGTGACCTATTCGATCGTCGCGCGTGACGACCGCAGCGGTGAGCTCGGAGTCGCCGTCCAGTCGCACTATTTCGGCGTCGGCTCGTTAGTGAGCTGGGCCGAGGCGGGGGTGGGGGCGATCGCCACGCAGTCGGTCGCCGAGCCCGCCTACGGCCCGCGCGGGCTCGAGCTGATGCGCGAAGGGGCCTCCGCGCCCGAGGCGCTCCACCGCGTGCTGGCGGACGACCGGCACGAGCGCGTGCGACAGGTCGCGTTCGTCGACCGGCACGGGCGGGTGGCGGCGCACACCGGCGCGCGCTGCATCCGGGAGGCGGGCCACCGCGTGGCCGACGGCGTGTCCGCCCAGGCCAACATCATGGAGCGGGCTACGGTCCCGGACGCGATGGTGGCGGCCTTCCGCGCCGCCACGGGCGATCTCGCCGAGCGCCTGCTCGAGGCGCTGGAGGCCGCCGAGCGCGAGGGCGGCGACCTGCGCGGGCGCCAGTCCGCCGCCCTCGTGGTGGTGGCGCCGCGCGCGCGTGGGCGGCCCACCGAGGACCGCCTCTTCGACCTGCGCGTGGACGACCACGCGGACCCGGTGGGCGAGCTGCGCCGCCTGCTCGGCCTGAGCCGTGCCTACGAGCGGGTCGACCTCGGCGACGAGCTGGCCGCGGCGGGCGACGTGGAGGCGGCGCTGGCGGAGTACGCGGCAGCCCACACGGAGCAGCCGGACAGCGCCGAGCTGGCGTTCTGGCACGGCGTGGCGCTGGCGGCGAGCGGGCGCGAGCAGGACGCCCGCCCGATGCTGGAGCTGGCCTACGCCCAGGGCGACGGCTGGCGCGAGCTCCTGCGCCGCCTGCCCGAGGCGGGCCTGTTCCCCGACGACCGCGAGCTGGTCACCCGGATGACGCTGTCGGGCCGGCAGGACGTGACCCCCGCGCAGCCGCCCGCTCCGGGCGGGGACGCGGCACCCGGGCTCGCCTGACCGTGTTCCACGACCGCGCCACGATCCACGTGCGCGGCGGGGGCGGGGGCAACGGAATCGTCTCCTTCCGTCGCGAGGCGCACGTGCCCAAGGGCGGGCCGGACGGCGGCGACGGCGGCCGCGGCGGCGATGTGATCCTGGTCTGCGACCCCTCGCTGCGCGACCTCTCCTCGTTCCGCCGCGGGGCACGTTTCAAGGCCAAGCGGGGCGGCCACGGCCAGGGCGCGAACAAGCACGGCGCCACGCCCGAGCCACTCGAGGTGCGCGTGCCGCCCGGCACCACCATCGAGGATCCCGACCACGGCGACCGCTGGGACCTCACCCAAGGCGGCCAGCGGGCCGTGGTGGCGCGAGGCGGCGGCGGCGGACGCGGCAACAAGCACTTCGCCACCGCCACGCGCCAGGCGCCGCGCTTCGCCGAGAGCGGGCTGCCGGGCCAGGAGCGCCGTCTTACGCTCGCCCTCAGGCTGCTTGCAGACGCCGGCCTGGTGGGCCTGCCGAACGCCGGCAAGTCCTCGCTGCTCGCCCGGCTCACGCGCGCTCGCCCCAAGGTGGCCGACTACCCGTTCACCACGATCGAGCCGGTGTTGGGCACGATGGAGCGCGACGACCGCCAGCTCGTGCTCGCCGACATCCCCGGCCTGATCGAGGGCGCGAGCGCCGGCGCCGGCCTCGGCCACGAGTTCCTCGCCCACGTGGAGCGCTGCCGGCTCCTCGTGCACGTGCTCGACCTCGCCCCGCTCGACGGCTCCGACCCGCTTGAGAACCACGCCACCGTCGAGGCCGAGCTGCGCGAGCACGGACACGGCCTGGCCGGCCTGCCGCGCATCCTCTGCCTGTCGAAGCGCGACCTGGTCCCGCCCGAGCAGGCCGAGGCGGCCGTGGCGGAGTGGGAGGGACGGCTGGGCGTGCCGGTCTTCGCCACCTCAGCGGCCACGGGCGAGGGGCTCGACCGGCTGCGCGACGCGGTCTTCGAGCACGTGCCCGGGGCCGAGCCGGAGCCGGAGGCCGGCACGCTGCCCGCCACCCACCGCGTGTACCGCCCCGGGGAGGGCGACGTCCTGCGGGTCGAGAAGCTCGGTCCGGGCGCGTTCCGGATCGAGGGCGGCCGGGTCGACCGCCTGATCGCCCGCCACGACGTGGGGAACGAGGAGGCGCTCCGGTACGTGGAGGAGCGGCTGCGGGCGCTGGGGGCGATCAAGGCGCTCGAGGCGGCCGGCTTCGAGCCGGGCGACGACGTGGAGATCGCGGGGGTCGTGTTCGAGCTCGACCCCGGCGCTCCCTTTGGTTGAGGCAGAATCCCGGGGCGTGGCCCGCGTCCTGCCGTTCCTGCTGCTCGCGCTCGCCGGCTGCGGCGGCGGGGACGACGACCCGGACGAGGTGAGGCAGGTGGTGCGCGACTTCGTCGAGGCGACCAACGAGCGCGACGGCGAGACCCTTTGCGGCGAGCTGGTCACGCAGGAGTACCTGAGGAAGTCGACCCTCGCCACCGGCGACCGGGCGGACGAGGCCTGCCGCCAGCAGCTCGAGGCGACCGCGGGCCTGCGCTTGAAGCTGATCTCGCTCGGCAAGCCGAAGGTGGACGGCGACGAGGCGACCGTGCGGGCGGTGATCGACACCGGTGGCGTGCAGGCACCCCTCCTCTTCCGGCTCGAGCGGGAGGACGGGAGATGGAAGTTGACCCAGGGGGCGGAGGGTTAGGCCTTGGCCACCGTGGTCGTCAAGCTCGGCTCCAGCGTGGTCGCGGATGACGCCGGCGAGGTCCGCACGGCGCTGCTGGAGGCTCTCTGCGACGCGGTCGCGGCCCGCTACGCCGCCGGTGACGAGGTGATCGTGGTCACCTCGGGGGCGATCGCGCGCGGCATGCGCCTGATGGAGCTCTCCGTGCGGCCGAGGGCCATGGAGGAGCTGCAGGCCGCCTCGGCGGTGGGGCAGGGCAAGCTCTACCGCCACTACGACGAGCTGCTCCAGGCGCGCGGGGTGAGGTCGGCACAGGTGCTGCTCACGTTCTTCGACATGTCGGCCCGCACCCACTACCTGAACGCCCGCCACACGTTGCGCAAGCTGCTCGACTGGCGTGTGGTCCCGGTGATCAACGAGAACGACACCACGACCACCGACGAGATCTCGTTCGGCGACAACGACTTCCTGGCCGCCCAGGTAGCGATCCTGATCGGCGCGGACCGGCTCGTGCTGCTCACCGACACCGGCGGCCTCTACACGGCCGACCCGCGTTCCGACCCCGGGGCGCGGCTGGTGGAGGAGGTGCGCGACGTCGACGAGCTCGACGAGTACGAGATCGGCCTGTCCAGCTCGCCGCTCGGCTCCGGCGGCATGCGCTCGAAGGTGGTGGCGGCCGAGATGGCCACGGCCGCGGGCATCCAGGTGGCGATCGCGAGCGGCGTGGAATTCGGGGAGGCGGAGCGGGCCCTCGCCGGGGAGCCGGCCGGCACGCTCTTCCTGCCACAGCGCGGGCGGGTGTCGAGCTTCAAGCTCTGGCTGCGCTATGCCAAGCCGTCCCGGGGGCGGCTGACTGTGGACGCCGGCGCCGAGCGCGCCCTGCGCGAGCGCGGCACGAGCCTGCTGCCGGTGGGCGTGGTCGAGGTAGAGGGGACGTTCGAGGCGGGCGACGCGGTGGAGGTCCGGTGCGAGGGCCGCCCGGTGGGCAAGGGCATCGCCGGCTACTCGGCGGAGGAGCTGCGCCGGGTGATGGGCCTGAAGACGGACCAGGTGCGGGAGCTGCTCCCCAGGGCGACCGAGGAGGCCGTTCACCGGGACTACTTCGTACTCGAATGAGGCTTCGCTCCCCCTACGACAAGGAGATCCTCAAGCTCGCGCTGCCGGCGCTCGGCGCGCTCGCGGCCGAGCCGCTCTACCTCCTGGTCGACACCGCCATGGTCGGGCACCTCGGGACCGAGGAGCTGGCCGCGCTGGCGATCGCCGGCACGCTGATCGTCGGCGCCTTCACCCTCTTCAACTTCCTGACCTACGGCACCACGGCGCAGGTGGCGCGCCTGTCCGGCGCCGCCGAGCACGACCAGGCGGGGCGGCTGGCGGCGCAGGCGCTGTGGCTGGCGAGCGGGCTGGGGTTCGCCTTGACGGCGCTGTTGGCGGGGCTTGCCGTGCCGCTCGTGGACCTGATGGGCGGCGAGGGAAGGACCGGCGACCTCGCCGTGATGTACCTGCGCATCGGGTCGCTCGGCCTGCCCTTCGCGCTGATCGCCCTGGCCGGTCAGGGCTTCCTCCGCGGGGTGTCCGACCTGCGCACCCCGCTCGTGATCGTGGTCGTGGCCAACGTCGTCAACGTCGTGCTGAACGTCGTCTTCATCTACGCGTTCGGCTGGGGCCTCGCCGGCTCCGCCTGGGCCACCGTCGTGGCGCAGGCCGGGATGGGCGCCGCGTTCGTCACGGTCCTGCTGCGGCGGCCCGCCACGTCGCGGCGGCCTTCACTCGCGGCGATGCGCCCGCTCACCCGCATCGGCAGCGAGATCTTCGTGCGCACCGCGGCGCTTTACGGGTCCTTCCTGGTGGCGAGCGCCGTGCTGGCGCGCGTGGGGGAGCACGCGCTCGGAGCGCACCAGATCGCCTTCCAGCTGTTCGTCTTCCTCGCGCTGGTGCTCGACGCGATCGCCATCGCCGGGCAGGTGATCGTCGGCCGCTCGCTCGGCGCGGGCGAGGCGGACGACGCCTACCGCGCCGCGCGGCGCATGATCGAGTGGGCGGTGGCGGCCGGCGCGCTGTTCGGGCTCGTGATGCTCGCGCTGATCGACATCCTGCCGCGGGCCTTCACCTCCGACCCGGCCGTGATCGAGGAGGCCAAGAAGATCTGGCCGCTGTTCGCCCTGATGCAGCCGGCGAACGGCGCCGTGTTCGCGCTCGACGGCATCCTGATCGGCGCGGGCGACACGCGCTTCCTGATGTGGGGCATGCTGGCCGCGTCGTTCGGCGTCTACGTGCCGGTGGCGCTCGGCTCGCTCGCGCTCGGGCTCGGCATCGTGGGGGTCTGGGCCGGGCTGCTGGGCCTGATCGCCGTCCGGCTCGCCACCTGCGGCTGGCGCTTCAGGGGACGGCGCTGGGCGATCGTCGGCGCGCAGCGGGCGCCTGCATAGTCGCCTCGGCCGCGCCCGGTACCCTTGCCCCGATGGCCACCACCGCCCAGTCGGTCGCCGAGATCTGCGCGGGCGCCAAGCGCGCCTCGCGCACGCTCGCCCGGCTCGACACGGAGACGAAGAACGCCGCGCTCCACGCGATGGCGGACGCGCTCGAGCAGCGCACGGACGAGATCCTCGAGGCCAACGAGCGCGACATGGAGGCGGGGCGCGAGGCCGGCCTCCACGCGGGTCTCCTCGATCGCCTGCAGCTGAACGAGGTGCGGCTGGCCGGCATCGCGCGCGACGTGCGCTCGATCGCGGCGCTGCCCGACCCGGTGGGAGAGACGATCGAGGGCTTCCGGCTCGCGAACGGCCTGGACGTGCGCCGCGTGCGCACGCCGCTCGGGGTGGTGGCCGTGGTCTACGAGGCGCGGCCGAACGTGACGATCGACTGCTCGGCGCTCTGCCTGAAGTCGGGCAACGCGATCGTGCTGCGCGGCTCCTCGACGGCGGCCCACTCCAACGCGGTGCTGGCCCAGGTGTCCTCCACGGCTGCCACCGGCGCCGGGCTGCCGGAGGGCTCGATCTCGATCGTGACCGGCGGCGACCGCGACGAGCTGCGCCAGATCTCGACGCAGGACGGGGTGGTCGACCTGATCATCCCGCGCGGGGGAGAGGGACTGAAGGCGGCGCTCAAGGAGCACGCGACCGTGCCCGTCATGTACGCGGCCGCCGGCAACTGCCACGTGTTCGTCGACGCGAGCGCTGACCTGAACGACGCCGCGGCGATCGCCGTCAACGCGAAGGTGCAGCGGCCGTCGGTGTGCAACGCTGCCGAGACGCTGCTCGTGCACGCCGACGTAGCGGCCGACTTCCTGCCCGTGGCACTGCGCGAGCTTCGCGAGCGCGGCGTGGAGCTGCGCGTGGACGGGCGCACGCGGGCGGTGGCGGGGGAGCTTGCCGACTCGCTGGCCGATGCGTCCGAGGAGGATTGGGGCACCGAGTACCACGCGCTGATCCTGGCCGTGAAGGTGGTGGACTCCGCCGAGGAGGCGATCGACCACATCGGCCGCTACGGCTCGGGGCACTCGGAGGCGATCGTGACCGGCTCCACCACCTCGGCGCGGGCCTTCACCGAGGGAGTGGACGCGGCCTGCGTGTACGTCAACGCCTCCACCCGCTTCACCGACGGCGCCGTCTTCGGGATGGGCGCCGAGATCGGCAACTCGACCCAGAAGCTCCATGCCCGCGGCCCGATCGCCCTGCGCGAGCTGACCACCTACAAGTTCGTGATCGAGGGATCCGGGCAGGTCCGCGAGTAGATCGGTTTGCGCGTCGGGATCCTCGGAGGCGTCTTCAACCCGCCGCACGTCGGACACCTGGTCTGCGCCCAGGAGGCGTTGGTGCAGCTGGAGCTGGAGAAGGTCGTGTTCATGCCGGTCGGGGAGGCTCCGCACCGGGAGCCCGAGGACGACCCGGGCGCGGAGGCGCGGCTCGAGATGGTCGAGCTGGCCGCGGGCGACGACGCGCGCTTCGCGATCTCGCGCGCCGAGCTCGACAGGCCGGGCCCGTCCTACACGGCGGACACCTTGCGCGACCTCCGGGAGAAGGCCCCGGGCGACGAGCTCTTCCTGATCCTCGGGGGTGACCAGGCGGCGGCGCTGCGGTCATGGCACGAGCCCGAGACGGTGCTGTCGCTCGCCACCGTTGTGGTGGTGGAGCGCAGCAACTGGTCGCGCAACGCGATCGGGATCAAGATCGGGAGGCTGCGGGGGGCCGAGCGGATCCGCTACCTCGACATGCCGATCATGCAGATCTCGTCGAGCGCCATCCGCCGCCGGGTGGCCGACGGGAAGCCGATCCGCTACCTCGTGCCGGACAAGGTGGCGAACTACGTCGGGGCCAACGGGCTGTACGGCGCCGGCTCGAAGGAAACTGACTCGGCCTCGAAGCCGGTGCCGGCATGAGCTCCGGGCAGGCCGACTCCGCCAAGCTCGCCGAGCGGATCGCGGCGATCGCCTCGGACCGGAAGGCGATCGACATCCGCGTGATCGACCTGCGCGGGATCGTGTCGTACACCGACTTCTTCGTGATCTGCTCGGGCAACACGGAACGCCAGACGAAGGCGATCCACGACGCGATCTACGAGGACCTGAAGCACGCGGACGAGCGAATGCTGCCGCGCCGCACCGAGGGCGACCGCGAGGCCCGCTGGATCCTGCTCGACTACCTGGACGTGGTGACGCACATCTTCACGCCGGACGCGCGCGAGTACTACCGCCTGGAGCAGCTCTGGGGCGAGGCGCCGGCGCGCAGCGTGGGCTGAGTCCGTCCGGGGTTCGGTGCGAACATGTGTGCCCAGCGCTGGGCGCGAAGGGGGCCGCCGGCTCGCCCCCAGTCGGCCTGGGAGTCCTCGTCGACCGCACCCCCCGCCCCCGGAGCCGCCTCGGTGTCAGCTTGAAACACCAGCAGGGCCGGGCACGACCGCCAGCACCGCGACACCCCCGGCCAGTCAAAACCACCGCAAGCACACTGCCGAGCACCATCGAACAGAGACGCACCACCAGCCAACCCAGAACCGGCGCCTCGATCGCCACGTGCTCACCCCCTCGAAGCGCCACCGACAAGAACCTAGCCAGCCACCCGTGGCATTCCATCCTAATCAGGTGGGAACATATGTTCGTGATGGACTCGAACCGGAAAGGGGCTGTGGCCGAAGCGGAGATCGCGCTCGCGGCGATCAGGCTTGGCATCCCTGTGCTCAAGCCCGTCGCCGAGCACGGACGGTACGACCTCGGGTTCGAAGTTGGCCGTCGCATCCTCCGAGTTCAGTGCAAGTGGGCATCCCTCGACAAGGCCGCCGGCACCATCAGAGTCAGTTTGCAGAGCTCCTGGCTTTCGCCGAACGGATACGTGCGCAGCTACTACTCCGAGGACGAGATCGACCTCGTGGCGGTGTACTGCGGCGACCTCGACCGCTGCTATCTTCTGCCGAGCGCGCTGATTGCAGGCAGTCGAGAGATCCACCTTCGAGTATCTCCCGCACGCAACGCCCAACGGGCCTGCATCAATGTGGCAACCGATTTTGAACTCTCTGGGGCTATAGCTCAGCTGGGAGAGCACTTGAGTGGCACTCAAGGGGTCGCCGGTTCGAGTCCGGCTAGCTCCACTCCAACGGCAGTCGACGTCGGCTGCCACCAGTTCCGCAACCACTTCGGCTACTACCTCGAGCGCGCCGCCGCAGGCGAGGAGATCAGGATCAGCCGCCGGGGTCGGCCCTACGCACGCCTCGTGCCGGTCGAGCCGGCCCTGTCTGACCTCCGCCGCTGAGACTGGCGAGTTTTCGGCGGATCCGCACCGACGACGCCGCCAGATCGCTCCCGGCACGTCCGAGGCCGGCGGCGTGCTACTCGCTGCGCTGGGGGGTCCTGACCGCCAGCGCGACGTGGCGAGGATGAGCAGGCCGCCGAAGAGCACGAGCCGGGCGCGTCATCTGCCTCCCCGAGCACGATGGCGGCAACGCCGATCGCGGTGGTGGCGCCTCGGTAGGCGATGTGGCCCGGCTTCCTCACTGCCTAGGGGTGGTCGGCGTGGCCTTCCCGAAGCCGGCGGTTGATCTCTGCGATCTGGCGCTCGAGGTCGTCGATCAGCTCGACCGACGCCGTGACGTTGCCGCGCCAGGGCTCCGGAACGTCGAGTCTGGCGAGCAGGCGGCGGCCCTCGGCCCCGAACAGGTCGGTGACCGGGCAGGGCCTGCCGAAGTTGATCAGCGTCGAGTGGATCCGGTTCTTGAGCGCCGACTTGTGCTTGACCAGATGCATCCGGAACCTGGCCAGCTCGCGCTGCTCGCGACCCGCGGATCGGGCAGCCAGATCGCCGGCACCAGGTCGCGCTGGCTCAGCACCGCCAGCACCATCGAGTCGATCTTGTCGGTCTTGCAAGCCAGCGGCGCGAGGCCCTTGACCTTCTGGGCGTCGGCGATTTCGACGTCCCAGCCCTCCTGCTCAAGCGTGTCGTGGACGAGCCGAGCACCAGTCATCGACTCGACGACGGCGCAGACCGGCTCTGCGTGAACCTCGTCGACTCGTCGCGCGAGCGCTCGCAGCGAGTCGAGGTCAGGCGCGCGACGGCGAGCTGGTCGAGCAACATTGAAGTCGGGCCTCCTTTGAGCGCGCTCCTCGGTGACAGCCGGAGCGTGTCACCGAGAGGAGGCCCTCCTTCATGGCAGTCCAATGCGACAGTGACGCGCCTGACGCGCGGCTATCAACGCGTGCCTCGCAGCGACGGCGCGCCGGTCCGGCGAGATGCTGCGCTTCGGCCGGGGGCCAAGTGCGAGTAGGTCGGACCTCGCCTCGCACCGTAGAGTGCCGCGGGATGGACGTTCGAGCGTCGGATGCCGAGCGCGATGCCACGATGAACCGCCTGCGCGATGCCGCAGCGGAAGGACGGCTGACCCTTGAGGAGCTAACCGACCGCATCGAGGCGGCCGCCGGCGCGGTGATGTGCTCCGACCTCGTGCCGCTCACGTCCGACCTCCCGGCGACGGCTGCCGTCGGCAGGGCAAGTCAGGCTCCCAACGTCCGCGGGGTCGGGGACATCAAGCGCTCGGGCGCCTGGGCCTGGCGGTCGAGAGCTCCTCCGCACGTGGTTCGACAACATCAAGCTCGACCTGCGCCAGGCGCAGATCAGCGCGGCGGAGACCCACATTCACGCCCGCGTGCTGTTCGGGAACATCGACCTGGTTGATCCCGAGGGCGTCGAGGTCGAGTTGCAGGCCGTCACGCAGGTGGGCCTGACGAAGGTCGAGCCCGGCTCCGGCACTCCGGGGGCACCGCGCATCGTGCTCACCGGCGGGACGTTTTTCGGCGACGTCAAGGTGCGCCACCGGCGGCTCTGGGACAAGCTCGCGCGGTGGGTGGGCCGACCGGGTAGCCCATGGCGGCACTGTCGCCTGACAGGGCAGCCGCCCGTCGGTCGGCGGGACTGCCCCTATCCATGCAACTGAGCGGTGCGCACCGATGAGGCCGATCGACCGGCGCGCTGCTGCTTCTCGTGGGAGCGGTTGTCTCCGGCGAGCCGAGTCGGACGCTCGCTCGAAACGATAAGCGCAAGCTCGTCGTCTCACGGCCCCGCGCCGCGGTGCCGATAGGACGTTGAGGAAGATGAAGCGCTGCGAGGAGAAGATCCGCTCCGAGCGGTCAACGCATCAACATCTGATCAAAGGAACCTACTCGCAACATGGGCATTGAACTTGACTCGTCGAGCGCACTCGCGCTTGTGTCGAAGGTGAGCGAACTCGGGATCGAGGGCAAGGCACCAAGGATGAAGACTTCGGCCGAGCTCGCCGAGGACTACCTTCGAGACTCTCGTTACCGTAACCACGACGCGCGGATTGACTCGCTGATCCGGTGGGAATCGTCAAAGACCTTCACCACCGGCTTCGCGACCGGCGTTGAAGGAGGGGGGAGGGATAGGCTCCGTCCTGGTGCTACCGGTCACGATTCCGGCTGCCATCGGGAGCGCATGGGTCCTGCAGGCGCGCATGGTGGGGGCCATCGCGCATATCCGTGGCTATGACCTCGACGACGACCGCGTTCGCACGCTCGCAGTGGCGGCCATCGCGGGTGACGCGACCGTCAAGGAAGCTGTCAAGCGCATCGGCACCGACTTCGGGACCCGTGCAAGTAAGCAGGCGGTTTCCCGGATTTCCGGCCGTGCGCTGATCGAGATCAACAAGAAGGTCGGCTTCCGGCTGCTGACGAAGGCCGGAACCACCGGCGTGATCAACATCTCCAAGGCCATCCCACTCGTCGGAGGCGTCGTCGGTGGCACCGTTGACGGCGCCGCGACGGGCGTCGTTGGCAAGGTTGCCAAGCGGACATTCCAACCCCGGCCCGACGACGGCCTCGGAGCCTACGCGGCCGTCGCGGCGTAGGCAGTCTGGTGCCGGCGCGTAGCCCTTGCCCGCAGGCACGCAACGCGCCTGAGCCAGCCGGTCGACGTTAGTGCTAGCGGCAGGCGAGCACGGTGAGATGATCGCTCACGTTGATGTGCTTGTAGCGGCGTTCCTGGTGCTGTTCTGACCGCATCGCGGTCTGAGCGGCGGCATGCCGACGTCACTGGCGGTCCCGTTCGCTTCCGCATTGGACGACGACCGAGCGCCGAGCCGGCGACCAGCAGACGCCTGCTTTCCCGTAAAGCGGCGCTCTCACCCAGACCTGCACTGACGCGCCTCCCGCCAGCGCGTAGGTCACGGGGGTCTCCGAGTCCCTCAGCTCCACTGTCGCGCGGAGGCGACTGTCGTCGATTGTGGGCACATAGCCCCACCAGGCGTGACAGTCGCCGCCGCTGTCAAACGGGCCGGGCCCCGCCCAGCGGGCACCTCACCCGGCTGCGCCTCGCCGGCGCCGAGCGGCACCACCTCGAATCCGGCTCGCGCCAGCATCGCCGGCAGCTGGCGCACGGGGCTACGGTCCTTTTCCTGCTCCTCGTGGGGGAGGTCGGCGAAGTCCACCAGCAGCGGGTGGCGCTTGTCCCGGCCCTCGTCCTGGCGGACCGGGCCGTAGCTGTAGCCCTGCCTTCTTCGGCTCTCCGCCCAGCGGTCGTGCTCCTGTCGCGCGAGCATCTCGATCTGGTCGTCCGAGAACGCGAAGCAGCCGTTGCTCGGGTCGGCAAGCGGCGACGGCACCACCGTGCAGTTCACCAAGTCGAGCTTGTGGGCGATGCCCCCCACGAACGCCCGGTTCTCGCTTTTTAGGCTCCGACCGATCTCGTCCCAAGGCCGCATCGACGGGTTCTCCTCGGGCGTGTGCCCGTTCCGCTCCTCCGACCGCACGTACTCCTCGTGCTTCGCCTGGGCGAGGAGCTCGGTCACTCCGCCGAGCAGCACCCCGCCGGTCAGCGCCGCGGTCAGGATCCCGAACGGCGTGACGTTGTCGAGGTCCCCCTGCGCCTGTGTCAGCGCGTTCGCCATGCCCGCGTCGCTGTCCACAAGAGTGACCACGATCGGGGCGTGAGCCAGGGAGGGCAGCTTGCCGAGCGCCAGCGCCGCTGCCAGCGCGTCGCTCTCGCTCTCGAGGCACACGTACACCGAAGACGGCGGGCCCGCTCCGTCGCGGACGGTCTCCAGCCCCGGCCGGAGGTCTCCCTCCTGCAGGGAGTTGACGCATGCGCGCAGCTCGCAGACCCGCTCCAGCTCCGGGTAGCGCGACAGGAGCCAGGCGCGCTCCTCGTCGGCGCGGGGGCTGAAGATCGTCAGGGCGATGCGGTCGCCGACCGCGCCCCGCTCGGCCAGCCAGCGCCGGCCGATCCGCAGGATCAACGCCTCGCCGACATCGTTGGTGCCCACGAGCACGACGTGGGGGCGGTCCTCGCCGGCGGAGAACGGCGGGTGCTCGTCGACCAGCGCCTTGGCGGCCGCCTCGTGCACGTGGAACAGCTCGAGGCGCACGCCGGAGCGGGGCTCGGACGTGAGCATCCGGGCGCCGAGCGCCCGCCACAGGCGCAGGTCGTCGAGTGCGACGAACACGGTGAGGTCGTCCCCGGCCGGGCGCCCCCGGGGCAGCTCCGCTACCACCCGTGTGGCCGCAGCCGCGATGTCCATGTCGATGCGATCGTCGCCGCAGGCGACGAACAGGTGGTCCGCTCGCCCGAGGCGGGAGCGGGCGAGGAGAAGCTCGTCGCGCGCGTCCCCGATCAGCACGCTGATCCCGCGGTCTCGGCAGGCCGCAACGGCGGGGTTGGCGTGGTTGCGCTCGATGACCACCATGCGGTGGTCGGCGTCGTCGAGCGCGCGCACCAGCCGCGACCCCGTGCTGCCGAGCCCCGCGACAACCACGTGCCCGCGCGCGAGCAGTCCGATGTGCACCAGCTTCAGGTTGTCCCGGAACAGCACGATGATCGCCTGCACCACCGCGTAGCCCGTGATGAGCGGGGCCAGGATCCGTGCGGCCTGCAGGACCGGATCGACCGGGTGCTGGAACGAGCCCCCGAGCGTGAAGAGGCTCAGCGCGAAGTAGAACGAGTCGAACAGCGAGAACGACGGGTGCTCGCGCTCCGCCCCCCAGGTACCCAGCACCAGGACGGCCACGACCGAGATGACGATCAGCCAAGGACGCACCGCGTACCAGCGCGGACGCACCCATTTCCGGCGAGTCTGGCGAAGGCGCTTCGCCAGACGGGCGCGCTTTGCGCGCTGTCCGCCGTCCGCCGCTGCGGGGGTCTCCATATGGGCTACGTTATCCCCGACCGCAGCCGATGGCCGACGCCTTCATCTCCTACGCAAGGGAAGATCAGGACTTCGCGCGCCGGCTACATGCGGCGCTCGAGGCCGCCGGCCACTCGCTCTGGGTCGACTGGGAGAGCATCCACCCCAGCAGCGACTGGTTCACCGAGATCGCGGAGGGCATCGACCAGTCGGACGCGGTCATCTACATCGTCACCGGCACCTCGGTGCGGTCGAGCGAGTGCCGCGCCGAGCTCGATCATGCCCAGCGGGCGAGGATCCGCATCATCCCGGTCCTGCGCGAGCGCGTCGAGCCCGAGCAGCTCCCCGCGGGAGTCGGCGCCTTCCAGTGGGTCGAGTTCCTGGACGACGCCGCCTTCGACGACTCGGTGCGGACGCTGCGGCGGGCCTTGGAGACCGACCTCGACTGGGTCAAGGTCCACACGCGGCTGAGGCTGCGGGCGCTCGAATGGGAGCGCGAGGACCGTCGCGCCGGGAAGCTCCTGAACCGCTCCGAGCTGCGAGAGGCCGAGGACTGGAACCGGCGCTCCAGCGAGGACGAGGGCCGGCGTCCCTCGCCCCTCGTGTACGACTACCTCGCCGCGAGCGGTCGCAGCTCGCGGCGCCGCCAGGGCTGGTTCACCGCCGCGGTCAGCGTGGCCCTCGTGATCGCCGCGGGGCTCGCGGCGTGGGCGCTCGTGGAGCGCGGGACGGCGCAAGAGCAGGAGCGCCTCGCGGTCTCGCGTGAGCTCTCGGCGAGCTCCCTGCTGACCCTCGAGGACGACCCCGAGCTGAGCGTGCTGCTCGCAAGGGAGGCGGCCGGCACGGCACGCACCCAGCAGGCGGAGGACGCCCTGCGGCGGGCGCTCGCCGAGTCCAACGCGCGGCTCGTGATGCGCGGGCACCGCAAGGACCTGGCACTGGCCCGCTACAGCCCCGACGGCAGCCGCGTCCTGACGGCGAGCGACGACACCACGGCCCGCCTCTGGGACGCCCGGAGCGGGCGAGAGATCGCCGTGCTGCGGGGACACCGGCTCCCCCTCGGCGGTGGCGAGTTCAGCCCCGACGGCTCGCGCGCGCTGACCTACGCACAGGACTACACGACCCGGGTCTACGACGGCGCCGACGGACGCCGGGTGGCCGTGCTGCGCGACCCGAACGACAACCGGATCCAGAGCGCCAAGTTCAGCCCGGACAGCCGCCAAGTCGCCACCGCCACGTTCATCAACACGGCCTTCGTGTGGGACTCCGAGCGAGGTGAGATCCTCCACGCGCTGCCCCGGAACCAACCGAGGCTCTCGGGGTCCGGCGCCGACCACGCCGAGTTCAGCCCCGACGGCGAGCTCGTGGTGACCGCTCACCAGGAAGGGATGATCCGCCTCTGGCGGGCCTCTACCGGCGCACTCCTACTCACCCGCCGGGCCGAGGAGGGGGTCGGCCGCGCACACTTCAGCCCGGACGGGATCCACGTCGTAACCGCCACCTTCCAGGAAGGCGTGAGGACGTGGACGCTTCCCGACCTCGCCCCCGAGTTCGTGCTGGCCCCCGGGGGAGACGAGTTCTACACGCCCAGGGTGTCCTTCAGCCGGGACGGCTCGATGACGGCGGTGACCGAGGCAAACGGGCTGGTGCGGATCTGGGACAGCACGGGCCGGCAACTTGCCACGCTCTCGGGCCACGAGGGCCTGGTGCACGAGGCCAGGTTCCATCCGAACGGGCGCTACGTGGTCACGGCGGGAGACGACGGCACGGCGCTCGTGTGGGAGATCGCCACGGAGCGGGTGGTCACGCGCCTGAGCGGCCACCGGGCCGCCGTCGTCACGGCCGAGTTCGCGCCGCGCGGAGACACGGTCCTGACCGCGAGCTTGGACGACACCGCCCGGGTTTGGGACGCCGGCACCGCCGAGACCGCGCCCCTCCTCAGACCTCCTGGGGCGCGCGCGTGCCGCACGGCGGTCTTCTCGGCGGACGGGAAGCGGATAGCGGCGACCGGGTGCGGCGGATCGGCCTACGTCTTCGACGCCGCCGGCGAGGCGGCGCGCCAGATGCAGGGCTCGGCGGGCACGGCCGGCGACCTCGAGCTCTCCCCGGGCGGCCGCTACCTCGCCAGCTCGGACTTCGGGGCGGATCTTCGCGTCCACGACGTGCGCACCGGGCGAGTGGTCCTCACCGGGAAGGAGTTCGAGTCCGTCGAGGCGTTCTCCCGCGACGGCTCCATGGTGCTGCTCCACAGCTCGGACGGCGCTCGGGTCTGGGATCTGCGCCGCGGCCGGCAGGTGGTGAAGCTGAAGGAGGGCACGGCCGGCGGAGGAGCGGAGTTCGGCCCAGGCGACAAGCTGCTCTACACCGGAGGGCTGATCAACCACCGGATCTATGTCTCCGAGCTCCCCTCCGGCAAGATCGTCCGGCGCTTCCGGGCGCCGCCCTTTCGCGGGGAGTCCGCCTTCTCCTCGGGCGTGGACGGGAACGAGGACATCGAACTCAGCCACGATGGGCGCCGTCTGCTCGCCGTCCACGTGACCGGCTCGGCCCGCATCATCGACACTTCAACCGGGCACACCGACGTTCGAATCCCCGGATCGGAGCTGCCGGACGAGCGGATGTTCTCCGGGGCGGCCGCGATCTTCAGCCCTGACGAGCAACACGTCGTCACGAAGGCGGGCTGGGACAACCTGGTCCGCATATGGGACGCCGCCACCGGCCGGCTCGAGATGCAGCTCGAAGGCCACTCGGGCGGCGTGAGCACGGTGGAGTACGACCGCGAGGGACGGCTGCTGGCCACCACCGCGCTCGACGACACGGCGCGCATCTGGAGCGCGACCAGCGGCGACACGCTCGTCGTGCTACCGGGCGCCGGGAACGCCGACCTGAGCCCCGACGGCCGGCGCGTCCTGATCGGGGAGAACCGCGCCCGCATCCACAGCTGCGACGTGTGCGGCGACCTCGACGACCTGCTGGCGCTGGCGAAGCGCCGGGTGAGCCGCGACTTCACCGCGGCCGAGCGGGAGCGCTACCTGCACGAGTAAGCTCGCACGCCCGGCTCGTCAAGCCGCGTCGCGAACCACGTTGTGCAGCGGCTCGCCGCGAGCGAAGCGCGCGAGCTGCTCGGCGCCCAAGCGCACCGCCCGCTCGTCGGCGGCCTCGGTGTCCCCGGCGTTGTGCGGCGTGATGGCCAGCGCCAGCTCCCACAGCGGGTGGTCGTCGGGCAGCGGCTCCGGATCGACCACGTCGAGGACTGCGCGCAGCCGGCCCGACTCCAGCTCGGCGACAAGGGCGCCGGTGTCCACCACGCCGCCACGGCCCGCGTTGACCAACAACGCGCCGTCGCGCATCCGGGCCAGCAGCGCCGCGTCGACGAGGGCCGTCGTCTCAGGCATCAGCGGGGCGAGCACCACGACGGCGTCGGCCAGCTCGACCAAGGCGGGCAGCTCGTCGGCGGCGTGGACCCCGTCGCGGGCGCGGCGGGCCACGCCGGTCACCGTGACGCCGAACGGCTCCAAGAGGCGTCTCACCTCCCGCCCGATCGACCCGAAGCCGACGATCACCACCGTCGCGCCCCGTAGCTCGCGTGGCACCGCGCCGGACCAGCGCCGCGTCCGGGCTGCCGTGAGCTGGCCGTACGCGTCGCCGAGCAGCGCGCCGACCACCCACTCCGCCACCGCCGTGTCGCGCGCTCCGCGTGCGTTGCAGAGTGTGGCCCAGGCCGGAACCGACGCCTCGATCCAGTCCGTACCGGCCGACATCACCTGCACGACGCGCAGCCGCTCGAGCCGCGGCAACGCGTGCAGCGTCTCGCGGTCTGCCCAGTCGGGCAACAGGAAAGCCGCCTCGTCGCGGCCGTGGGGCAGGCGCCGCACCTCGACCCCGTCCGGGGCAAGCTCGGCGCAGGCCTCGAACGCGCGGGCGGCGATGGCGGCGATCATGGGCGGCACGCTAACGCGCGCCCTGACGAGCATCGCTTGTGGCGCTCAGGCTTGCTTGACCGAGATCCCGCGCAGCAGGTGCGCCACGCGGTCGCAGGCGTCGATCCCGTCCTCGACGCGCTCGAAGATGTCCTTCCAGCGGATCACCATCATCGGGTCGACGCCGCCGTCGAACAGCGCCGTCAGGCCCTCGCGGAGGAGCCGGTCGCCCTCGTTCTCGAGCCGCTTGATCTCGCGTAGGTGCGGCCGCGCCGCGGGCAGGTCCTCGATCGATGCCAGCGCCACCGCCACCTCGTGGCCGGCCGCGCCGAGCGTGTCGGCCAGCGCGATCGCCTGGTCCATCGGCGCCTCCACGCGATAGAGGCCGAGGAAGTCGGCCGCCTCCTCGGCGTAGTCGACCACGTCGTCGAGCCCCGAGGCGAGCGCGAGCACGTCGCTGCGCTCGAACGGGACCGCCAGGCGATGGTGGAGGTGGTGTGCGATGTCGTGCGTGACCGCGTCGTTTGCGTGCTCGAGCTCCACCAGCTCCAAGCGCTTCTCGATCCCGTCGGGCCACGCCCGCATCAGCTCGCGCAGCAGGGCGGTGGACAGCTCCACGTTGCGCCCCGCCTGACGGAGCATCTCGTACAGCTCGGCGTAGTCGGGTGTCCGGCCGACCAGCTTCGCGGGCAGCGTGTAGGCCACGAGCGCACCGTAGGGAGGAAAAAGCCTGCTCAGGTGACGAAACGGTGAAAAACTGCCCGTTGGCGCGACTCAGGCGTGCTCGGCGCGGATGCGGCGCCGCGCCTCGGCGTACCGGACGACCTCGTAGGCGATGACCGCCGAGGTCAGCGCCGCTGCGAGTCCCATCGCAACGAGGGCGTCGACCTCGGTCGCTACGGGGATGAGGGCCACCGCGACGGCGAGCGCGACCAGTCGGCCCCGGTACAGCGTGTGGCTGTTGCGGAACCGGAACCCGACGTGGCCCGCGTAGTAGAGCGCGATCCCCCCGAACAGGGCCACGGCCGGCGCCGTCTTCAGCGGCTCGCCCACGTCGCCGATCGTCTTCTTGACCCCCAGCGCGATCAGCACGATCCCGGCGATCATCGGGAGGTGCAGATAGCTGTAGGCGTCGCGCGCCATCGTGACCCTTTGGTGGCCCCGGGCGCTGCGGAAGCGGCGCTCGGCGTCGAGCGCGACCCAGTCGAAGTAGGCCCACCACAGCGCGCAGGCCACGATCAGCCCGAGGGCGGCGGCCGCGACGACTCCCGCGTCGAGGTCACCTTCGAGGCCGGCGCCGATCGCCACGATCGACTCGCCGAGGGCGATGATCACGATCAGCCCGAAGCGCTCCGCGAAGTGCCCGGCGGACACCTGGAAGCCCCGCACGCCGAACACGAACGGGCCGGCGAAGTCGATCGCCAGCGCCACGATCCAGATCAGCGTCTGGGCCGTGCCGCCCAGCAGGGCGCCCACGATCAGCAGCAGCGGAGCGGGCAGCGCGGTCCGGGCCAGCCGCACGACCGCCTCGCCCGTGTCCACGTCATCGTTCGCCTCGGCCCAGATGAAGATGTGGAGCCAGCGCGCGACCGCGTAGGCCACCGCGAACAGCAGCGCGTCGTCGCCGAAGGCCTGGGGCACCGCGAGCGCCGTCACCAGGAAGGCGCCCATCACGGCGAACATGAGCAGCCGCTCGAGGCCCTCGTCGGCCGCGATGTAGTTGGTCAGCCAGGCGTACGCGCCCCACGCCCACCACAGCAGGGCCAGGACCAGCAGGCCCTGCCCCAGGCCCTCCCAGGTCGGGTTGTCCGACATGAGCAGGGTTACCTGGGTCAGCGCGAAGACGAAGACCAGGTCGAAGAAGAGCTCGAGCGGCGCGACGCGCTTCTCGGTGTCGTCCATCGCGTGAGCTTAGGCAGGCTCCCGCGGTTCGAAATCATGCCTATGCAATGCTTAGGCAACTATGCCTCGCAACGAAGGGCTCCTGCTCGGCGACGCCGCGCGCGCGATCGGTGTGAGCGCCGACACCCTGCGACGCTGGGAGCGCGCCGGCAAGCTCCGCACCACGCGCGATCAGGCCAACCGGCGGCGCGTCCCGAGGCGCGAGATCGAGCGCCTCGCGAGCCACCCGAGCCGCCACAGGGCGGGCGACTCGCTGTCGGCGCGCAACCGCTTCCCCGGCGTGGTCCGCTCGGTGGAGATCGACGGCGTGATGGCCCTCGTGGAGATCGAAGCCGGCCCGCACCTCGTGACCGCGGCGGTCACGCGCGATGCGGTGGAGGAGCTTGGCCTCGCGCCCGGAGTGCCCGCCACGGCGGCGGTGAAGGCGACCTCGGTGATGGTGGAGCGCGGATGAGGCGGGCGCTTGTCGTCGCCGCGGCGGCAATGCTGCTCGCGTCCGGCTGTGGCGACGACGAGGCGGAGGGGGGCGACGGCTCCGGCGGCACGCGGGTGGTCGTCTCTGCCGCGTCGTCCATGACCGAGGCGCTCGAGTCCTGCGCGCCGGAGTTCGAGGAGGACGAGGGCGCCGACGTGAGGCTGTCTTTCGCCGGCTCGGACGAGCTGGCTGCCCAGATCCGCCAGGGCGCGAGGGTGGACGCCTACGCCGCGGCCAACACCACCCTGCCGGAGGAGCTGTACGAGGAGGACCTGCTCTCGGAGCCGGTCGAGTTCGCCACCAACGAGTTCGTGCTCGCCGTGCCGGCCGACTCGGAGATCGACTCGGTGGAGGACGTCGCGCAGGAGGGTACGCAGGTGGTGGTGGGTTCGGAGTCGGTGCCGATCGGCTCCTACACGCGCGAGGCGCTCGCCAAGTTGCCGCCAGAGCAGGAGGAGGCCATCCTGGCCAACGTGGTCTCGAACGAGCCCGACGTGAAGGGCATCGTCGGCAAGCTCACGCAGGGCGCCGGCGACGCCGGCTTCGTGTACGTGACCGATGTGAACGCCACGGGCGGCGAGCTGGAGGCGATCGACCTGCCGGACGAGCTCGAGCCCGAGGTGACCTACGGCGCCGGCGTGCCCACCGAGGCGCGGGAGGCTGAGCTGGGGCATGAGTTCGTCGCCGGGCTCACGCTCGGCGCCTGCGCGACCGCGCTCGAAGAGGCCGGCTTCGGGCCCTCGCCATGAGGCGGCCGGGCCGCTTCGCGGTCCTGCTCACGCTCTGCCTCGCCGTCACGCTCACCTTCCTGACGCTGCCGATCGTCGCGATCTTCCTCGACTCGAGCCCGGCGGAGCTGATCCGCAGCCTCGGTGAGCCGGGAGCGCTGGATGCGCTGTGGCTGAGCCTCAAGACGACGGCGATCTCGATCGTGATCATCCTGCTGGTCGGGACTCCGGCGGCCTACCTGCTCGCCACGCGCTCGTTTCGCGGCAAGGCGCTGGTGGTCACGCTCATCGAGCTCCCCCTCGTGCTGCCGCCCGCCGTGGCGGGCATCGCCCTCCTCGCGGCTGTCGGCCCATCGGGGATCCTGGGCGGCACCGTCGAGTCCGCCGGTCTCGAGCTCACGTTCGCAACCGCCGGGGTGGTCGTGGCGCTCACGTTCGTCGCCTCGCCCTTCTACGTCCGCCAGGCGATGGCCGCGTTCGCCGCGGTCGATCGGGTGATGCTCGACGCCTCCCGCACGCTGGGCGCCTCGGAGGCGCGCGGGTTCCTGCGCGTGATGATCCCGGTCGCCCTCCCCGGCCTGGTTGCCGGTACAGCGCTGGCCCTGGGCCGCGCTCTGGGAGAATTCGGCGCCACGCTCATGTTCGCGGGCTCGTTCCAGGGAATCACGCAGACGGTGCCGCTCGCCATCTACGACCGCTTCTCGACCGAGTTCGATGCGGCCCTGGCCCTGTCGGCGGTGCTCGTGGCGGTGTCCGCCGCGATCCTCCTGTCCGTGAAGCTGGTCCACGGCAGCGAGGCGCTCGGTGGGGCTCCGCGCTGAGGCGAGGACGCGGCTGGGGGCGCTCGAGCTGGACGTGGCGCTCGAGGTGCGCGCCGGCGAGTGCCTGGCGCTTGCGGGGCCCTCGGGGGCGGGCAAGACCAGCGTGTTGCGGATCGCCGCCGGCCTCGTGCGCCCCGAGCGCGGGCTCGTGGAGGCGAACGGCGAGGTCTGGCTCGACACCGAGCGGGACATCGACGTGCCGCCTGAGCAGCGGCGCTGCGGGTACGTCTTCCAGGAGTACGCCCTCTTCCCGCACCTGAGCGCCTGGCAGAACGTGGCCTACCCCCTGCGCGAACTGCCGCGCGCACAGCGGCGCGAGCGGGCGCTCGAGCTGCTGAGCCGCTTCGGCCTGCGCGAGCTGGCCGAAGCACGGCCGCGCACGCTGTCCGGAGGCGAGCGCCAGCGCGTCGCGGTCGCACGGGCGCTGGCGCGGAGGCCGGAGGTGCTCCTCCTCGACGAGCCGCTGTCGGCGCTCGACGCGCGCACACGCGCCAGTGCCTCGCGCGAGCTGTCGGCCGTGCTGGACGACGTGGAGGTGCCCGCGCTGCTCGTCACGCACGACTTCGCCGAGGCCGCCCAGCTCGGCGACCGGGTGGGGGTGATCGACGCCGGCCGCGTGGTGCAGGAGGGCACCCCGAGCGAGCTGGCCGCCGCGCCGCGCAGCGCCTTCGTGGCCGACTTCACGGGGGCCGTGGTGCTCACGGGGACCGCCCGGCCGGGCAGCGGGGGGCTGACCACGGTCGAGCTTCACGGCGGCGGCGCGATCACGACAACCGATGCGGGCGACGGCGCAGTGGCCGTGAGCGTCTACCCGTGGGAGATCGCCATCGAGCCGGGCGGCGAGGCGCCGCACGGATCGACTCAGAACCGTCTCACCGCCGAGGTGCTGTCGATCACGACCGTGGGGAACCGGGTACGCGTTAGCCTGGCCGGCCCGCAGCCGATCGCCGCCGAGATCACGCTCGACTCGGCCGAGCGGCTGGGGCTGGAGCCAGGAACCAAGGTCACGGCCGCGTGGAAGGCGACCGCGACCCGTCTCGTAGCGAACTGACAACGGAGGTAGCGATGAAGCTGAGCGCACGCAACACCCTGTCCGGCACCGTCAAGGGAATCCGCCGCGGCGAGGCCATCGCCAACGTGGAGTTGGAAGTGGCCGGGCAGCGCCTCGTGGCGTCGATCACGGTCGAGGCGGTCGAGGAGCTCGGCCTCTCCGAGGGGAGCGCCGTGACCGCCGTGATCAAGGCGTCCGACGTGATCCTCGCCACCGACTGAACGGGGCGGCGGGCCGCACGCCCGCCGATAACCTCACGGTCGCAATGGCAGAGCGGTACGACCCAGGCACCATCGAGGCCCGGTGGCAGCAGGTGTGGAACGACGAGCGCACCTGGGAGGTCTCGAACGAGCCGGACGAGCGGCCCAAGGGCTACGTGCTCGAGATGCTGCCCTACACGAGCGGCGAGCCCCACATCGGCCACCTCAAGAACTACGCGCTCGGCGACGCGATCGCCCACTACTGGCGCCGCACCGGCCATCGCGTGCTGCACCCGATGGGCTATGACGCCTTCGGCCTCCCGGCCGAGAACCACGCGATCAAGACGGGCCAGCATCCGCGCGCGTCGACCGAGGCCTCGATCGTCCAGTTCCGGGAGGACTTCCGCTCCTGGGGCATCTCGATCGACTGGACGCGGGAGTTCGGCACCCACGAGCCCCGCTTCTACCGCTGGACGCAGTGGATCTTCCTGCGCCTGTTCGAGCGCGGCCTCGCCTACCGCAAGGAGGCGGCGGTCAAGTGGTGCCCCAAGGACGCCACGGTGCTCGCCAACGAGCAGGTGATCGACGGCCGCTGCGAGCGCTGCGGCACCGAGGTGGAGGCCAGGCAGCTCGAGCAGTGGTTCTTCCGCATCACCGAGTACGCCGACAGGCTGCTGGAGGACATGCGCACGATCGAGTGGCCGCGGCACGTGGTGACGATGCAGGAGAACTGGATCGGCCGCTCGGAGGGTGCCGAGGTGATCTTCCGCTGCGAGGAGCTGGGGATCGACTACCCGGTCTTCACCACCAGGCCGGACACCCTCTTCGGCGCGACGTTCTTCGTGATGGCCCCCGAGCATCCGGACGTGTTTCGCCTCAACGACTCGCCCGAGGTGCACGCGTACGTCAACCACGCGCTCAACGAGTCGGTCGAGGAGCGTGGCTCGGAGCACAAGAAGAAGACCGGCGTGGCGCTCGGGCGGACGGTCACCAATCCGGTCACCGGCGAGGAGATCCCGATGTTCGTGGCCGACTACGTGCTGATGGAGTACGGCACCGGCGCGATCATGGCCGTGCCGGCGCACGACGAGCGCGACCACGACTTCGCCCAGTCCTACGGCCTCGAGATCCGGCGCGTGATCGACTGCGGCGAGCTGCCCTGCACCGAGGACGGCCAGATGGTGAACTCGGGCCGCTTCGACGGCCTCCACAACCGCGAGGCCTACGAGCAGATCGCGGACTGGCTCGAGGAGGACGGTCTCGGCAAGCGCTCGGTCAGCTACCGGCTGCGGGACTGGCTGCTCTCGCGGCAGCGCTACTGGGGCTGCCCGATCCCGATCCTCTACTGCGACTCCTGCGGAATGCTGCCGGTGCCCGACGACCAGCTGCCGGTCGAGCTTCCCGACGTTCGCGACTACGCGCCGAAGGGCCGCTCGCCGCTGGCGGCGGCCGAGGACTGGGTGCGCACGACCTGCCCGCAGTGCGGCGGCGAGGCGAGGCGTGAGACCGACACGATGGACACGTTCGTCGACTCGTCCTGGTACTTCCTGCGCTACTGCGACCCGGACAACGACGAGGCGCCATTCGACCGCGAGGTGCTGAAGCGCTGGATGGCGGTCGACCAGTACATCGGCGGCGTCGAGCACGCGATCCTCCACCTGCTCTACGCGCGCTTCTTCGTCAAGGCGCTGACCGACATGGGCTACCTCGACGTGCAGGAGCCGTTCGCGCGGCTCTTCACCCAGGGGATGATCCTGCGCGACGGCGACAAGATGTCCAAGTCGAAGGGCAACGTGGTCTCGCCGCAGGAGATCGTGGGGCGCTACGGCGCGGACACGGCGCGCTGCTACATCCTGTTCATCGGGCCGCCCGAGAAGGACGCCGACTGGTCGGACTCCGGCGTGGGCGGCGTGCACCGCTTCCTGTCGCGGCTGTGGACCGCCGCGCAGGAGGCGCCCGACGGGCCGGTGGAGGCCGACGGCGAACCCTCGCCGCTGCTCCGCAAGGCGCACTGGGCGATCGACCGGGTGACGCGCGATATGCAGGCGAACTTCGGCTTCAACACCGCGATCGCGGCCGTGATGGAGCTGGTCAACGAGGTGTACCGCGGGCGTGAGACGGCGCCGGCCTCGCACGTGCGCTTTGCCATCGCCACGGCCGGTTCGCTGATCTTCCCCTTCGCACCGCACCTGGGCGCGGAGGTGTACGAGCAGATGGCGGAGAAACGGGTTTGGGAGGAGCCGTGGCCGGAGGCGGACCCGGCCCTCCTTACGAGCGAGGAGTTCCAGCTCGTGGTGCAGCTGAACGGCAAGCTCGTGGACCGCATCGCCGCGCCCACCGAGGCGTCGGGCGAGCAACTGGAGGAGATCGCGCGGGGCTCCGGTAAGCTCGCCGCTCGCCTGAACGGGAGGCAGATTGTCAAGGCGATCGTCGTGCCCGGCAAGCTCGTCAACTTCGTGGTGAGGTGAACTCCGTGCCCAGACAGACGCAGCTCGCCGTCGGGCCGCTGGTTGCGGCCGTCGGCGCCCTGCTCCTGATCGTGAGCCTGTTCCTCGACTGGTACGAGGGGCTCACCGGCTTCACCGTCTTCGAGTTCCTCGACCTGTTGCTGTTGCTGCTCGCCGTGGTCACGATCGCCTCGCTGGCGGGCGGTATGGGGCTGGTGGAGCCCGCGCCGCCGGCGGCCGTCTGGCTCGGCGTGTCCCTCTTCACGATCTTCGTGGTGCTCACGCAGATCGTGAACGACCCGCCGGCGGTGGTCGGACCGGGGCCGGAGAAGGACATCGGGATCTGGCTGGCGCTGTCGGGGGCGGGGCTGATGGTGGCCGGGGCGGTGCTCGGCTACGCGAGCATCTCGCTCGCGTTCGAGCCGCGCCACCGCGATGAGACGCCCGAAGAGCCCGACAAGCCCGAGCCCGAGCACCGCCGGCCGGTGGCGATGGAGGACGACCCGACCCGGCCGCTCTCCGATCCGGCCACGTCGCGCCGGCCGGACGACCCCGGGCGGCCCTGAGCGACATCGGTTACGTCGCGGTCGTCGGGCCGGGCGACGCCTCGCCCGAGCAGGAGGACGTGGCCGAGGAGGTGGGCCGGCTGCTGGCGCGGCGCGGCGCCGTGGTCGTCTGCGGCGGCCTTGGCGGCGTGATGGAGGCGGCCTGCCGCGGCGCCCGGGGCGAGGGCGGCACGACGATCGGGATCCTCCCGGGCCTCGACCGGGGCGCCGCCAACCCGCACGTGTCGGTAGCTGTTCCCACGGGCCTGGGCGAGGCGCGCAACGCGCTCGTGGTGCGTGCGGCCGACACGCTGATCGCCGTCGGCGGGGCCTACGGCACGCTGTCCGAGATCGCCCTGGCGCTGAAGGCCGGCAAGCCCGTGGTCGGGCTCGGTACCTGGGAGATCGACGGCGTCCGGCCGGCCGAGGGGCCCGAGGCGGCCGTGGAATCCGCCCTCACCTAGACTCGCCGCGCATCGCAAGCCAGGCCGACACCCCCTACCTGCACGCCCTGCGGGAGTTCGCCCGGCGAGATCCGGCGCGCCTGCACGTGCCCGGCCACAAGGGCGGCGCGGGCGCGGACGCCCGCCTCGTGGAGGCGGTCGGCGAGGGTGCCCTGGCGCTCGACATCCCGGCGCTGATGTGGGGCATCGACGTCGGGCTCGAGCCCACGCCGTTCGACGAGGCGCAGCAGCTCGCCGCCGAGGCGTGGGGGGCACAGCGCACCTGGTTTCTCGTGAACGGAGCGTCCCAGGCCAACCACGTGGCGCTCATGACGCTCGCCCACAGCGGCCGCGAGGTGGTCGTTCAGCGCAACGCGCACTCCAGCACGATCGACGCGCTGGTGCTGTCGGGGCTGCGGCCGGCGTTCGTTGCGCCGGAACTGGACGCGGAGCTGCACATCGCACACTGCATGACGCCCGAGACGCTCGACCACGCGCTCGCCGCACATCCGGAGGCGGCGGGCGCGACCGTGGTCTCGCCCACCTACTTCGGCGCGGTGGCGGACGTGGCCGCCCTGGCTGCGGTTGCCCACGCGCACGGCGTGCCGCTGATCGTGGACGAGGCCTGGGGCGCCCATCTCGCCTTCCACGGCGACCTGCCGACCCACGCGCTCGCGCTCGGCGCCGACCTGGTGGTGTCGAGTATCCACAAGATCGTCGGGAGCCTCACGCAGTCGGCGATGGTGCACCTCGGCCACGGCTCGCTGATCGACGAGGACGTGGTCGATCGCTGCGTGACCGTGCTGGAGTCGACCAGCCCGAACGCGGTGTTGTCGGCGTCGCTCGACTCGGCGCGGCGCGCCGCCGCCGTGGACGGCGAGGCGCTGCTCGCGGAGACCCTGCGCGGGCTGGCCGCGACGCGCGAGGCGGTCCGGGAGGTGCCGGGGCTCGACGTGCTCGACTCGCGGCTGGCCGGACAGCCGGGGGTCTTCGCCTACGACCCGCTGCGGCTGTGCATCGACGTACGCGGCACACGGACGAGCGGTTACGAGCTCGCGCGGCTGCTACGCGAGCGGGATGACGTGCACGTGGAGCTCGCGGGCGAGAACGTGCTTGTGGCGGTGTTCGGGATGGGGGAGAACGTCGAGGCCGCCGGCGAGCGGCTGATGGCGGCGCTTCACCGGGCGGTGGACGCCCTCAGCGCCGAGGAGCGCGATCCGGGGCAGGAGGCCTTCGCGCCCCCACCGCCCTGGGGCGAGCTCGTGATGACGCCGCGCGAGGCGTTCCTCGGCCCGCAGGAGGTGGTGCCGGTGGGCGAGGCGGTGGGCCGCGTGGCGGCCGAGTCGCTGGCCGCCTACCCGCCCGGGATCCCGAACGTGCTGCCGGGCGAGCGGCTGAGCGCGGAGACGCTCGACTACATCCAGCAGGCGCTCGAGCACGGCGGCTCGCTCCGCGGGGCGAGCGACCGGGCGCTGCGGACACTCCGGGTGGCGCTGGAGGCGGATGGTTAGGGGCGGCCCACCCGCTCGCGCCGGATCGCCTGCATGAGGCAGTGGGCGCCGCCGCCGCCGAGCGTGAACATCGAGAGCTCGGGGTCGTACACGGTCAGCCCGAGGGCGCGCAGGCGCTCGTTCAGGTCCTTCGACTCGGCCGTCGAGAGCACCCGGTGGCCGCCGAGCGCCACCCCGTTCACGCCCAGCTTCAGGGCGGCGTCGAGGGTGACCGGCACGATCTCGACGCCCTTCCCCTCGAGCCAGCGCACGAAGCCGGAGCCGGCCTGCTCCACGCAGACCGCCGCGAGCTTCTCGCCGAGCATCGCGGCGAGCACGTCTATGTGCAGGAAGTGCGACGGGATGCGCTCCACGCGCACCTCCCAGCCCTCCTGCTCGAGCCAGCCCGCCACCTGGCGGGCCGCCTTCTCCTGAGTGCGCTCCTCACCGGTGCCGATCGCCACCACGCCGGGCTCGACGATCATGAAGTCGCCACCCTCGAACGAGCCGGCCGTGACCATGTGCTTGATCGGGATGTCGCGGCCCTGGTAGAAGCGGATCACGGGGGCGTACTCGCCGCGGCGCCACCACTGGGCGCATTGGGTGACGATCGGGCCGTCGGAGACGTTGATGCTCGAGTCGCGGGCGAACACCTGGTAGGGGAGGGCGGGATCCGGCTCGAGGAAGTGGACCGTCACGCCGGCCTCCTCGTAGACCGAGACCATCTCGGCGTGCTGCTTCCTCGCGTCCTCGGGGCTGAAGGTGAGACCGCTGTCGAGCGTGGCGCGCGCGATCGAGCTGGCGGGGAGCCAGTGGAAGTTGTCGGGCGGGCAGAGCAGGACGTCGAGGAGGCGTCCGTACTCCGAGTCGACGCCCCAGGCGGGCTCGGCACGCGTCGTCGCTGCCATCGTCGGGTATCACCTTTCGTCATGGAGTCCGGCGAAGGCCAGAGAGTATGAGCGACGTCGTCCGCCGCCGTGTGGTCGTCCATGGGTCCGTCCAGGGCGTGTTCTTCAGGGACACCACCCGCCGGCAAGCCGCCGGCCAGGGTGTGGCGGGCTGGGTGACGAACCGGGCGGACGGGGCGGTGGAGGCGGTGTTCGAGGGGCCCTCCGACGCGGTCACGGCGATGGTCGAGTTCTGCTCGAGCGGACCGCGCGGGGCGGACGTCGACCGTGTGGAGACACACGAGGAGGAGCCCGAGGGGCTGAGCGGGTTCGAGGTGCGCTGAGCGCCGGCGCGTCGCTCTTCCGTTGCACAGGTCACCCACGGTTGCGCCGCCGCCTTCTAGCTTGGCCCGATGGCCGGAGAGGCGCGGGGAACGGTCGTGGTCTGGGTGCTCGCCGCCGCGCTCGGCCTGGTCGCGCTCGTGCGAATCACCGGATCAGAGGGGGACGCCCCAGGCCAGCCGGTGCGGGTGGACCGCTCGCCGGGCTCGGACGACGCGGCGCCCGGAGCGCGGCACCGGGGCCCGGATGGGACCGGCGCAGGTAAGGGTGTCTACGTTCACGTGGCTGGTGCCGTGCGGAGGCCCGGCCTGGTGCGGGTGCCGGCCGCCTCGCGGGTAGCCGCGGCGGTCGCGCGGGCGGGCGGCCCGACCCGGAGGGCGGAGCTCACCGGCGTGAACCTGGCGGCGCCTGTGGAGGACGGCCAGCAGGTGGTGGTGCCCGTCGCCGGAACGGTGCCGGGAGCAGTGGGCACCGCGACCACGGCTGCGCCGCCCGGAATCAAGCCGGGCCTCGGGACTGCGACCGTGGAGCAGCTCGACGAGATCGACGGGATCGGCCCGACGCTGGCGGAGCGGATCGTGGAGTACCGGACCGAGAACGGCGGGTTCGGCTCGCTGGACGAGCTGCAGGACGTGGACGGGATAGGGGAGAAGCGCTTCGAGACGCTGCGCGAGGCCCTGCAACCGTAAGCCGTTTGAGTTCGCCGTTAGCGGACGTGCGATTCCGGCGAGAGCGCTGCGCGCATCGCGTCGGCGCAGAGCTGCTCCAGGGGGATGACCAAGCCACGAAGCAGGGCGAGCGGCCCCCGATCCTCGTGGCCGACCCACTCGGAGTCGTCACGGGCGTCGACGAAAGCGGCGACCGCGTCGCGAAGGGCACAGAGCCTGGCGGGCTGGAACACAAGGGTGCGAACGCGCTGTCCCGGCTCGGCGCCCTGCCCCGGATCGACGCCATGTCCCTGCTCGATGGCGGGCGATCCATGGTCGAGCTCGTCGGCGAGCGCGGTCAGCTCACGTAGCTCGAGGACGTCGTCAGCGGAGATGCGCGGGGTGCGGTAGCGCTCGGCGGCGATGGCTGCCACGGCGCGGGCGGCGGCCGCGACCTCGTCCTCGCGCAGGCCGAAGCAAGCCAGCACGACGGGCTCCCCGTCGAGACCACGAGAGATGTCGATGTGAGCGTGCTGCATGTTCCCCCAACAAAGTTATCGGCTGCTCACCGTCGCATTGTGATTTCTCTCTCATACCCCCCGGGGTGGCGCGCCACTCCACCCCGTGACACGAATGTGACGAAGTCGTCACATTGCGTGCCCACCGGACCGTCTCGGGGACCTAGCGTCGCCGCGCGTGCGAGGAGCGGGCGCAGAGCCGTGGGCGGTGGCGATGCGGCCGCAGCGACGGCCGTGGCATGTCGGGATGGGCGCGGTCGCGCTCGGGCTTGTGCTCGCCGAGGCCCGTCCGGAGGTCACCGTAGGAGTGGCGGCCGCCGCGCTGGTCCTTCTGTTCGCGCTGCGGGCCGCGACGCTCGGTGCGGTCGCCGCGGCGCTGGTGCTGTGCGGCGCGGCCGGCGGCGAGCTGCGGCTCGCGGCGATCGATGCGCCGGCGGAACGCGTGCGCGGCGGCGAGCGCGTCGAGCTGACCGCCCACCTGCTGACCCCGCCCCGCCCGAGCCCTTTCGGCTCCTCGGCCGAGGTGTCGGTGACCGGCGGGCCGCTCCGCGCCGCCCGCCTGCTCGTGCGCGCCGCCAGGTGGGCACCGCTCCCGCGCGGCCTCCGGGTCGGCGAGGAGGTGAGACTGGAGGGCAGGCTGAAGGCGCTGTCGCCGGGAGCCGAAGCCGAATCGGGTCCCACCGACGGCGAGTCCCCCTTCGACTTCGCCTCCCACCTGCGCGGGCGCGGCGTGGCCGGAGAGCTCCTGCTCGACAGGGCCCGGCGCACGGGCCGCCGGCGCGGCGGGCTCGCCGGGGCGCTCGACCGCATGCGCGTTAGGGCAGAGCGGGCCGTCGTCGCGGGCATGCCGGAGCCCGACGGGGCGCTGCTCCGGGGGATGGTTCTGGGCCAGGACGAGGCGATCGACGCCGCCGTGCGCCACGATTTCCGCGACAGCGGGCTTGCGCATCTGCTCGCGGTGTCGGGCCAGAACGTGATGCTGCTCGCCGCCCTCGCACTGCCGGCGCTGGCGCTCGCCGGCCTCGGCCTGCGTGCCCGGCTCACTGCGCTGGTGGCCCTGATCGCGCTCTACGTACCGCTCGCCGGAGCCGGTCCCTCGCTGCAACGCGCCGGCGTGATGGGCCTGGCCGGGATCGCGGCGATAGCCGCCTCGCGACCGGCCTCGCGCTCGTACGCCCTGCTCCTCGCCGGGGCCGCGACACTCGCGTGGAACCCGCGCTCCTGGACGGAACCCGGCTGGCAGCTCTCGTTCGCGGCCGTTGCCGGGATCCTGACGATCGGCGTGCCGATGTCGCGCGGCCTGCGCCACATCGGCGAGGAGCTCGTGCAGCCGCGCGGGAGCCCCGCGCCCGCGGCAGGCCGGCTCGCCCCCGCCGCCGTCCGCCTGCTCGCCGACGGCGTCGCCATCACCGTCGCCGCCACGCTCGCCACCGCGCCGCTCCTCGCGCACCACTTCGGGTCCGTGCCGCTCGCGGGCCTGCTCGCCAACCTCCTCGCCCTCCCGGCCGTGGCCCCCGCCATGTGGCTCGGCATGCTCAAGATCGGGTTGGGGCAAGCCGGCGGCCTGGGCCACGCCGCTGCGGAGGCGCTGGGCGGGGTCACCGGCGTCCCGGTCGGCTACATCGCGTCGCTCGCCGAGCGTTGCGCCGACCTTCCCGGCGGTCGGCTTTCCGTCCCGCTCGGCTCGCCCATCGGCCTACTGACCGCGTACGCGGTTCTCGCCGCCGCGGTGCTGATCGCGACCCGCCTCACGCGCTCCTTCACCGGCCGCATCCCCGAGCGGGCCGCCCGCATGCGCCGGCTCCCACGGACGCTCCGCCTCGCGCTCGCCACCGCCGTAGCGCTCGCCCTCCTCGCCGGCGCCGCCCCGGCCATCGACGGGCCCGACCCGCCCGGGCAGCTCACGGTCCGCTTCCTCGACGTCGGCCAGGGCGACTCGACGCTGATCCAACACCCCGACGGCACAGCGGTGCTCTTCGACGGCGGGCCGCCCGAGGCCGGGGTCGCGCGCCTGCTCCGCAAGGCGGGCGTGGAGCGCCTAACGGTGCTCGTGGCCACCCACGCCTCGCGCGATCACCACGGCGGCCTCGCCGACGTGTTGAGGCGCTTCCCGGTCGGCACGCTCCTGGACGGCGGGGACGGCACGCCGGACCCGGCCTTCCGCGCCCTCCTACGCGAGGCCTCCAGCCGCGGCGCGCGCCGCATCGCCGCCACCGCGCCGCTCACGCTCGAGCTCGCCGGCGGCGAGCTCGAGCTGCGCCTCCTCTCGCCGCCGCCGCGGCCGCCCGGCCCGGCCCCGGAGGACCCCAACCCGCGCGCGGCCGTCGCGCTCGTCAGCGCCGGCGGCTTCGACCTCCTCCTCTCGGCCGACGCCGAGAGCGAGACGCTGCTGCCGCTCGACCTGCCCGACGTCGACGTCATGAAGGTGCCCCACCACGGCAGCGCGGATCCGGGCCTGCCACAGGTGCTCGACGACCTTGACCCCGAGCTCGCCGCGATCGAGGTCGGCCCCAACACCTACGGCCACCCGGCGCCGTCCACCTTGAAGGCCCTCGAACAAGCCGGGGTCGAGACCTACCGGACCGACCGCCACGGCACGGTCACGCTGACCGTCGACGAGGGCCGGATGCACGTGGACACCGAGCGCTGAGCGGCCTCCGGCGCGGAAACGCTCGCCAGTTCCGCTGGATCCAGGCTTAGACTGCCCGTCGTGGCCGACCTGAAGCCCGCCTACCTCGTCAGCGGCGACGACGACGCCAAGATCGACGCCTGGCGCGCGCGCGTCAGGCGGCGTGCCGAGGAGGAGCGCGGACCTGGCGGCCTGGAAGTCTTCGACGCGGCCTCGAGCGATCCCGCCGAGGTGGCCGCCGCGCTGGCCGCGCTCACCTTCGACCCCGGCACGCGCTACGTGCTCGTGGACGGCGCCGGCGCGTGGAAGGCCGCCCAGCTGGCGCCGCTGGAGACCACGCTTGCCGACATGCCGCCCGACTCCGTGCTGGTGGCGATCGTGCGCGGCAAGCCGCTGAAGCAGCTCTGTGCCGCCATCGAGAAGGCGGGCGGCGAGCACCGCGAGTACGCGGCGCCCAAGCCCTGGGAGCTGCCGAAGTGGACGGCCGAGCGGGGCCGCGAGCTGGGCCTCCAGGTCGACAAGGAGGCGGCGAAGGAGCTGGTCGCGCTGGTGGGCCAGAGCCAGCAGCGCCTCTCCCGTGAGCTCGAGAAGATCGCCCTCGCGATCCACCCGCGCACCAACGTGGGCCAGGGCGACGTGGAGGCCCTCGCGGCGTCCGACAACTCGCCGCAGGCCTACGACCTCGCCGATGCCGTGGTGGCCGGCGACCTCCGCGCCACGCTCGCGCTCGCCGAGCAGCTCGAGTCCTACGGCGAGCGCCCGGGCCGCCTCGTCTGGCCGGTCGTGAGGCGACTGCGCGAGGTCCACCGCGCCGCCGCCCTGCTCGACTCGGGCATGCCCGACGCGAAGGTGAGCGAGGCGCTCAGGGCCCCGCCCTGGCTCGCGAAGAAGACCGTGGCCCGCGCCAAGAAGGCCGACCGCGCGGCGCTCGAGCGGGCCATCTGCGTATTCGCGGACCTCGAGGTCGAGATGCGCGGAGGGGGCTCCGACGCCCGCCTCGATGAGGACACCGCCTTCTCGCTGGCGCTCGCGCGGGCGGCAGGTTAGAGCCGGGGCGCCGAAACCGTCAGGCGCCCGCGCCCGACGGCGGCGCCGTGTCGCCCGGCGCGTAGGGGTACCACCACTCCTTCGGGGCGATCTTCGTCTCGATGTGCACGTGCTTGGTCTCCTGGAAGGCCTCCAGCCCCTCCTGGCCGAGCTCGCGCCCGAACCCGGACTGCTTGAAGCCCCCGAACGGCCCGGCGTCGTTGTCGGTGAGCGGGTCGTTGATCCAGACCGTGCCGGCGCGGATCTCGCGCAGGCAGCGCACGGCCGTCTCGAGGTCGCGCGTGTAGACGTTCGCGCCGAGCCCGAACGGGGTGGAGTTGGCGAGCTCGATCGCCTCGTCGAGCGAGCCGACCGGCACGATCGGCGCCACCGGCCCGAACGTCTCCTCGCGCAGCAGGTCGGTCGAGGCGGGTGCGCCGGTGACCACCGCCGGCGCGAAGAAGTGGCCCCGCTCGTGGCCGGCGCGGTCGCCGCCCACCACCAGCTCGGCACCCGCGGCAACGGCCGCCTCCACCTGCGCCGCGACCTTCTCGCGCTGGCCCGCCGACACCATCGGGCCCACGTCGGTCGACGAGTCGAGCGGGTCGCCCACACGGAGCTCCCGCGCGTGCGCCACGAACGCAGCGAGGAAGTCGTCGTACACCTCGCGCGCGACGTAGAAGCGCTCGGCCGACGTGCACACCTGGCCCGCGTTCAGGTACGCCGCCCAGGCGCCGCCCTTCGCCGCCACCCGCACGTCGGCGGCCACGTCGGCGCACACGATGAACGGGTCCTTGCCGCCCATCTCGAGGTTCATCCGCGCCACCCGCTGCGCGCAGGCCGCCGCCACCTTCTTCCCGGTCGCGACGGAGCCGGTGAAGGCCACGCCGTCGATCCGCTCGTCCTCGACGAGCGCGGCCCCCACGTCGCCGGCGCCGGCCACGATGTTCACGACGCCGGGCGGCAGCTCCGCGAAGCAGGAGGCGAGCATGAGGGTGGAGACCGGGGTCAGCTCCGACGGCTTCGCCACCACGGCGTTGCCGGCCGCGAGTGCAGGCGCGAGCTTCCACGAGAGGAGCAGAAGGGGGTAGTTCCACGGGACGATGCAGCCCCAGACGCCGATCGGCTCCTTGACCACGAGCGCGAGCTGGGTGGCCTCGATCGAGGGGATCACCCGCCCGGCGAAGTTGCGGCCCATCTCGGCGTAATAGTCGAAGGCGGCGGCGGTCCAGCCGACCTCGTCGGAGTTCTCGACGAGGGGCTTGCCGCCCTCCAGCGTCATGGCTCGCGCCAGCTCGTCGCTCATGGCCCGCATGCGGGCGGCCACCTCGTGGAGCAGCTCGGCGCGCTCCACGGCCGGCGTGGAGCCCCACACGCGCGCGGCCTCGCGGGCACCCGCGATCGCGGCGTCGAGCTGGTCGGGGGAGGGACCGAGCAGCTCGGCGACGGTCTCCTCGGTGGCCGGGTTCTCGACGGCGAGCGGCGTACCGTCGCCGTCCACCTGCTCGCCGCGGATCAGCAGTCTCGTCTCCATGGCCGGACCCTACAGCCGGCCGGTGTGGGACCAGGGCGCTATGAGAGGCGAGAGCGAATGCGCGCCGCGCGCGCCTTCTTGCGGGCGCCGTTGTTGCGGTGCAGAGCCCCCGTCTTGACGGCCCGGTCGATGCGCGAGACCAGCGAGCGGTACTCGCTGTCGGCGCCCGCGGAGTCGTTGTTGCCGACCGCGTCCTCGAGCCTGCGGAACCACGTTTTCACCTGAGATGTGCGGCTGCGGTTCTCGATCCGCTCGCGCTCCGCCCGGTGGATCCGCTTTTCTTGTGAATGGATGTTGGCCACGGCGGCGGACAACTCTAGCGGGTGACGACCGACTCGCCCGGGCGCCAGGGCCACGCCCGCCGGCTCGCCCGCAGCACCGCATTCTTCTCGTTCGCCACCGGCCTGTCGCGCCTGCTCGGGCTGGCGCGGGAGGTCGTGGCGGCCTACATGTTCGGCGTCACAGCGGCGATGTCGGCCTTCACGATTGCCTTCCAGGTGCCGAACCTGGTGCGCGCGCTGTTCGCCGACTCGGCGCTTCAGGGCGCCTTCGTCCCGGTCTTCGCCGAACTGCTCGAAAAGGGCGAGCGCAAGGAGGCCTTCCGGGTCGCCTCCAGCCTGTTCTTCCTGATCTGCCTGCTGCTCGGGGCGGTCACGGCGCTGTTCGTGCTGTTCGCGGAGCCGCTCATGAGCCTGTTCGCGCCCGGCTTCGACGACGACCCGGCGCTCAAGGACCTCACGGTCAACCTCGCCCGGCTGATGTTCCCGATCGTCGTGCTTCTCGCTCTGAGCGGCCTGGTGGTCGGCATGCTCAACACGTTCGAGCACTTCGCGGTGCCGGCGCTCGCGCCGGTGGCGTGGAACGTCGTGATCATCGCCACGCTGGTCGGCCTCACGCCGGTGCTGTCGGAGGACGACGAGATCTACGCCTACGCGATCGGCATCCTGGCGGGGACGGTGGTGCAGTTCTTGCTGCCGCTGCCCTGGCTGCGCGGCCGCGGCGGCAGCTTCACGCTGCGGCTCGACTGGCGCGACGAGCGCGTGCGCCGCGTGCTCAAGCTGATGCTGCCCGTGACGATCGCGCTCGGGCTGATCAACCTGAGCCTGCTGATCAACTCGCTGTTCGGCACGCTCGTCTCGGAGGAGGCCCCGGCGGCGATCGACAAGGCTTTCCGCATCTACCAGCTGCCCCAGGGCCTGTTCTCGATCTCGGTCGCCACGATCCTCTTCCCGACCCTGTCCCGGTTCGCCGCCCGCGGCGCGCGCGACGACCTGCGCCGCACCATGGGCAACGGCGTGCGGCAGATCTGCCTCTGGCTGATCCCGAGCGCCGTGGTCATGGCGGTGCTGGCCGAGCCGATCACGCGGCTCGTCTACGAGCGCGGCGCCTTCGGCGCGGAGGCCACGGACCTCACCTCCACCGCGATGCTCTGGTGGTCGATCGCGCTGCCCTTCCAGGGAGTCAGCCTGCTGCTGTCGCGCACGTTCTTCAGCCTCCAGCGCCCATGGGCCACCACCGCTCTGGCGGGCCTCAACCTGGTGGTGAACGCCGCGCTTGCCGCCGCGCTGTACGGGCCGTTGGAGATCGCGGGGATCGTGATCGGCACGGTCGCAGGCACGATCGCGATGTGCGTGGCCCAGGCCTGGATCCTGCGCGGCGAGCTCGGCGGGGTGGAGGGCTGGCGGACCCTCGGCGCGGCGCTGCGGATGCTCGCGGCTGGGGCGCTGTTGGCCGGCGTGGCCTACGCGACCTGGTACGGAATCGACCAGGCCCTGGGCCGCGCCCTGGGCGCCCAGGCGCTGGCCGTGCTGGCCGCGATCGCGGCCGGCTTCGCCGCCTACGCCGCCGCCGTCTGGGCGCTGCGGGTGCCCGAGGCCCGCCAGGTCCGGCAGCTTCTCGTTAGCCGGGGCCGCTCCGAGGGGTAAGAACGGATCCATGGCGCCGGACGAGGAGATGGATGTCGAGGAGCAGGTCGAGTGCCTCAACAGGGCCCTGCGGCTCCAGCACCGCTCGGTGCTGCTCTACTCGCTGACCGCCGGCAGCGTGATCGGGCTCGAGTACCAGGCGCACGCGGACAAGATGCGCGAGCACTCCCTGTCCGAGCTCGAGGACGCCACCCGGCTGGTCGAGAAGATCACGGCGCTCGGCGGGGAGCCCACCACCGAGGTGGCGCCGATGACGTTCTCGGGTGACCCCGCCGAGGCCCTCGACAAGCTGATCGACTGCGAGGGCGAGACGCTCGAGGCGCTCCAGGCGGCGATAGAGCCGACCGGGCGCGAGGCCGCCTCGGAGGCCGTGGAGCACCGGCTCGAGCACATGATCATGCGAAAGCAGGAGCAGGTCGACTACCTGCTCAGGGCGCGGCGCCGGCCCTAGACTGCCCGTCGGCCGCGGCCTGGTGGGCGTCGCCGGCCGACGCGTACACCCGTCCGTACACCACGCGCCCGTCGCGCACGCGCCAGACCCAGCCGGTCGAGCCGTCCACGATCCGGGCGGGTGAGCGGGCGTTCACGCGCCCGGTGACCACGATGCTCTCGCCCACCTCGCAGAAGTCGCGCGGAGTCAGCCGCAGGTCTTCCCACACCAGCGCCACGTCGCGGAAGTACGCCCGGATGCCGTCGTGGCCGCGGTAGGGCTCGGTGCGTCCGGCGAAGTCGGAGGTCACCGGGGTGAACTCGACCTCGGGATCGATCAGCTCGAGCGCGCGCTCAACGTCGCGCTCTGCGAAGGCCGCGAACACGGCCCTGACCACGGTCACGTCTGCTCCCGCCACGAGTCCGGCACGGATTGTCGCAGCAACGCCGCGAGGGCCGAAGCACCCGGCTCGGCCGGGTGCGCAGGGATGTGCATACTCGAATAAGGCATGGCCGCTCCCGCGAGCAACATCCGCAACTTCTCGATCATCGCGCACATCGACCACGGCAAGTCGACGCTGGCCGACCGCATCCTCGAGATCACCGGCGCCGTGGACCCGCGCGACCACCGCCCGCAGCTGCTCGACTCGATGGACCTGGAGCGCGAGCGCGGCATCACCATCAAGGCGCAGGCCGTGCGCGTGGAGTACACCGCGCAGGACGGCAAGCTCTACCGGCTCCATCTGATCGACACGCCGGGGCACGTGGACTTCACATACGAGGTGTCGCGCTCGCTCGCCGCCTGCGACGGCGCCCTGCTGCTGGTGGATGCCTCCCAGGGGGTGGAGGCCCAGACCGTCGCCAACACATACCTGGCCGTCGACGCCGGGCTGGAGCTGATCCCGGCGCTCAACAAGATCGACCTGCCGGGCGCCGAGCCCGAGCGGGTGGCCGGCGAGATCCACGAAATGCTCGGCGAGGACGAGGTGATCCGGATCTCGGCCAAGTCCGGCGACGGGGTCGAGGAGCTGCTCGAGGCGCTCGTCTCGCGCGTGCCGCCGCCCGAGGGCGACGCCTCCGCGCCCGCGCGGGCGCTCATCTTCGACTCCGAGTTCGACCAGTACCGCGGCGTGGTGGCCTACATCCGGGTGGTGGACGGCGAGCTGCGCAAGGGCGCGGCGATCCGGGCCATGCAGACCGGCACCGAGGCCGAGGTGGACGAGATCGGCTACTTCGGCCCGCAGATGGTCCCGGTCGAGTCGCTGCGCGCGGGCGAGGTGGGCTATCTCATCACCGGCATCAAGGACGTGTCGCAGCTGAGGGTGGGCGACACGCTCACCACCAAGGCGGGCGCCGCCACCGAGCCGCTGCCGGGCTACCGCGAGATCAAGCCGATGGTGTTCTGCGGCCTGTTCCCCGTCGAGACCAACCAGTTCCCGGACCTGCGCGACGCGCTCGAGAAGCTGGCGCTGAACGACGCGGCGCTCACCTGGGAGCCGGAGACGAGCGAGGCGCTCGGATTCGGCTTCCGCTGCGGTTTCCTCGGCCTGCTCCACATGGACATCGTGCGCGAGCGGCTCGAGCGCGAGTACGACCTCGAGCTGCTCGCCACAGCGCCGAACGTGGAGTACGACGTGCAGCTCACGGACGGCGGCGAGATCGTGGTCCACTCGCCCGCCGACATGCCGGACCGCGCCGTGATCGCGGCGGTCGAGGAGCCCTACATCCGCGCCACGATTCTGTGCCCGAAGGAGCACGTGGGGTCTGTGATGGAGCTGTGCCAGGAGCGGCGCGGCACCCACACCGAGATGACGTTCCTCAGCACCGAGCGCGTGCAGCTCCAGTACGACCTGCCGCTGGCGGAGATCGTGCTCGACTTCTTCGACCAGCTCAAGTCCCGCACGAGGGGCTACGCCTCGCTCGACTACGAGGTGCTCGGCATGCGCGAGGGCGACCTCGTGAAGCTCGACATCCTCCTGGCGGGCGACAAGGTCGACGCCCTCTCGATGGTCGTCCACCGCGACAAGGCCTACGCGGCCGGGCGGAATCTCACCGAGCGCCTGCGCAAGCAGATCCCGCGCCAGCAGTTCGAGGTGGCGATCCAGGCGGCGATCGGCTCCAAGATCATCGCCCGCGAGTCGGTGAAGGCGGTGCGCAAGGACGTGATCGCCAAGTGCTACGGCGGAGACATCACGCGGAAACGCAAGCTGCTCGAGCGCCAGAAGGAGGGGAAGAAGCGCATGAAGCAGGTCGGCCGCATCGAGGTGCCGCAGGAGGCTTTCCTCGCGGTGCTCGAACTGGGCGAGTGATCGTCCTCGTCCACTTCGGCGGGATGGCGGTAGGGGAGCTCGACAAGGCGGATTTCCATCGCGTCGCGGACCGGCCGGCGAGTGAGATCCCGGGCGCCAAGCGCGTGGTGATAGAGGGCTCAGGCCACCTTCCGGCGCTCGAGCGGCCCGGGGAGACGTCGCGGCTCGTCCGCGAATTCCTGCAGGAACAAAGGATTTAAGTCCTCCTTAGGACGCCGTCGTAGCTTGGCGGCGGTGACCCCGGAAACCTTGTCTCCCCAGCCTGCCCCCGACCCTACGCTGGACTCGCTCCAGCAGTTCCTCGACGGCATCGCGGCGACCCCGCTGCTGACCCGCGAGGAGGAGGTCGAGCTGTCCAAGCGCATCGAGCGCGGCGACATGGAAGCCAAGGACCACATGACCCGCGCGAACCTGCGCCTCGTGGTCTCGATCGCCAAGCGCTACCGCAACCAGGGCCTGCCGTTCCTCGATCTGATCCAGGAGGGCACGATCGGCCTGGTGCGGGCCGTTGAGAAGTTCGACTGGCGCAAGGGCTGGAAGTTCTCCACCTACGCGACCTGGTGGATCCGCCAGGCGATCTCGCGCGCGATCGCCGACAAGGGCCGCACCATCCGGATCCCGATCCACATCGACAACATCCTCAAGAAGCTCGACGGGGCGCAGCGCAAGCTGGAGGCCCAGGGCGACCGTGACCCGACGATCGAGGAGATCGCGGCGCTCGCCGGGGTCGACCCGGTCGAGGCGGACGTGATCATGCGTGCGGCGCAGCAGCTGGTCTCGCTCGACAAGCCGGTGGGCGACGACGCCGACGCCGCGCAGTTCGGCGACCTGATCCCCGACGAGTCGAGCCAGAGCCCGTACGACGCGGCGGTCGAGTCGCTCATGCACCAGCGCCTGCACGACGTGCTGGACCAACTGTCCTACCGGGACCGCCGGATCGTGGAGCTGCGCTTCGGGATCGGCGGCGAGCAGCCACGCACGCTCGACCAGGTGGCGAAGCTCTTCGGCCTCACCCGCGAGCGCACGCGCCAGATCGAGGAAGCGGCGCTGCGCAAGCTGGCGACCCTCGCCGAAGCGCAGGCACTGCGCGACGCCGCCTAGACTGCGGCGTCGTGCCGGTCGACGACGCCTCCAAGGGGAAGACCTTCCCGCCTCACGAGTACGAAGTGGGGAGGGAGAAGATCCGCGAGTACGCGCTCGCCGTGGGCGAAGACGCGCCCCATCCACTTCGACCGCGAGCAGGCGCGGGCCGCGGGCTTTCGCGACATCCCGGCGCCTCCCATGTTCGCCGTCGTCTACTCGGCGGGGGCGGTGGGCCCGGCCGTGCTCGACCCGGAGGTGGGGATCAACTTCTCGATGATGGTCCACGGCGGGCAGGAGTTCGCATGGGGCGAGCCGGTCTGCGCCGGCGACACCATCACCACAGAAGCCTCCGTCAAGGACATCTACGAGCGCGGCGGGATGGGCTTCTACGTCTTCGAGTCGGTGTCGCGAAACCAGGACGGCCAGGAGGTCGTGCGCGGCACCTGGACGAACATCGTGAGGGGGGTCTGAAGGTGGCCATCAAGGTGGAGCTCGAGGTCACGCCCGACAAGTACCTCCCGCACCGCTACGCGGGCGCCTCCGGGGACTTCAACCCGATCCACATCGACCAGGAGTTCGCCAGGGAGGTCGGCCTGCCGTCGAACATCCTGCACGGCCTCTACTCGATGGCACAGGTCGCCCGGGCCTGCACCCAGGCCGCCGGCGGCGACCCGCGCTCGCTGCGGCGCCTGTCGGTCCAATTCCGCGGGATGGGCTTCCCCGAGCAGGAGATCACCGTGTCGGGCAAGGAGCGCGAGAGCAGCGACGACACCGTGGTGCTCGGCCTGGAGGCCGAGCAGGGCGGCAAGAAGATCATCAAGAACGCCGAGGCCGAGCTCCACGGCGTCTAGATTCAGAGCCGTGGAGATCTCCTCCCGGCAGAGCTTCCTCCTCCGCAAGCTGGTCGAGGCGCACGTGGAGCGCCACCAGCCGGTCGGCTCCAAGTGGATCGCCGAGCAGGACGACGTGCCCTGGGGCCCGTCGACCGTGCGCGCCGAGCTCGCCCGGCTCGAGGAGGCCGGGCTGCTGGAGCACCCTCACACCTCGGCGGGGCGCGTGCCCACCGACCGCGGCTATCGCTTCTTCGTGGACGAGCTCCTCACCGAGGGCCACCGCCGCCTCCCGGTTCCGCGAAAGCCCCTGGAGCTGACCGCGATGCGCCGCGAGGTCGACGAGGCGATGCAGGCCACCACCGAGCAGCTCTCCCAGGTCACGAACCTGCTCGCGCTGGTCACCGCCCCGCCGATCGAGACCGCGACCGTGCACCGGGTCGAGGTGCTGCTGTTGCAGCCGCAGGTGGCCATGGTGGTGGTGATCACGTCCACCGGCGGCGTCACCAAGCGGGTGATCTCGTACGAGGAGCCGCTGGACCCCGGCCTCGTCGCGTGGGCGGCCAGCTACCTGAACGAGGCCCTCGGCGGCATGGACGTGGGATCCCGCATGCTGCCGGCCAAGCTCACGGACCCGGGCCTGAACGTGGCCGAGCGCGACTTCCTCGGCACCCTCTCGCCGGCCTTCACCGACCTCGAGCAGACGGCCGGGAGCAACCTCTTCATGGAGGGCGCCTCGCGCCTCCTGTCCGAGCACCGCTTCCAGGAGCTCTCTCAGATCGCCGGGTCTGATGGAGGTGCTAGAGCACCGCCGCGCGCTGCTCGGCGTGCTGCGCGCGTCGCTCACCGAGCCGAGCGTCTACCTGCGCATCGGCCACGAGAACCCAACCCCGGAGCTCCAGTCGCTCTCGATCGTGGCGGCCAACTACGGGCTCGCGCGGCGCAACCTCGGCGCCGTGTCGGTGATCGGCCCCGTGCGGATGGACTATCCCGGCGCCATCGGCGCCGTGCGCGCGGCGGCTCGTGAGCTGTCGCGCTTCGTGGCCGAGGTGTACGACGAGTGAGGCGCGATCCGTACGAGGTGATCGGGGTCGCCCCCGATGCGAGCGACGGCGAGATCAAGAAGGCCTTCAGGCGCCTCGCCCGCGAGCTGCATCCCGACGTCAACCGCCACGACCCCGAGGCGGAGGAGAAGTTCAAGGAGGCCGCCGAGGCCTACGAGATCCTGTCCGACTCCGAGCGGCGGGCCACCTTCGACCGCTACGGGTTCGAGGGGCTCGACTCGCGCGGCTTCGCCTCCACAGCCCACGGCTTCGGCTCGTTCGCGGACATCTTCGACGCGTTCTTCGGCGGCGACCCGTTCGGCGCCTTCGGGGGCCGCGGCGGCGCCGGGCGGGTGCAGGGCGGCGACGTGGCCGTGGAGGTGGAGATCACGCTCGAGGAGGCCGCCCGGGGCACGTCCGTGCAGGCGGCCTACGACCTGGTGGACGCCTGTGAGCGCTGCGGCGGCAGCCGCGCCGAGCCCGGCTCCGACGTGCAGACCTGCCGCAGCTGCCAGGGCGCCGGCCGCGTGCGGGCGGTCACCCGCACGGCCTTCGGCCAGCTCGTGCGCGAACACGTATGCGACGTCTGCGGCGGCGAGGGTCGGGTGCCGTCGGAGCCCTGCACGGCGTGCGGCGGGCGCGGCCGCCGCGCCGACCGCAAGACGCTCGACGTGGACGTGCCCGCCGGGATCGCGGACGAGCAGCGCATCAGGCTCTCGGGGCGGGGCCACGCGGGCGAGCGCGGCGGGCCGCCGGGCGACCTCTATGTGCTGGTGCGCGTGGCCGAGGACGAGCGGTTCCTGCGCGACGGCAACGACCTCGTGACCGTGGTCGACGTGCCGGCGCCGGCGGCTGCGCTGGGCACCAGCGTGTCGGTCCCGACGCTCGACGGCCACGAGAAGGTCGAGGTGCGCCCCGGCACCCAGCCCGGGACGGTGGTCACGCTGCGCGGGAAGGGCATGCCGTCGATCGGCCGTCGCGGCCGCGGCGATCAGCAGGTGGTGCTGAACGTGGTGATCCCGCGCAACCTGAGCGGGCGCCAGCGCGAGCTGCTGGAGGAGCTTCGCGGATCGCTGACGGAGGAGAACCTGCGCGAGGCCGAGGACGAGTCGATCCTGGCGAAGGTGAAGCGGGCGCTGCGCTGATCCGCCTGGCTTTCCGAGCGCCCGCCGAGGTGGCGGAGCAGGTGCTCGCCGCGCTGCTCGAGCTGGCCCCGGGTGGCGTCGAGCAGGTCGACGGCGACGGCTTCGTGGAGTACGCGGTCTACGGGGCCCCGGGCGAGCTGCCTTCGTTCCCCGCCGGGGAAGCGGAGGTGGGCGGCGTGCGGGTGGGGGTGAGGGGCGAGCGGGTTGCCGACGACTGGGCGGAGCGCTGGAAGCGGTTCCATGAGCCGGTTCTCGTCGGCGGCCGCGTGTTCGTGCGCCCGCCGTGGGCGGAGCCCCGGCCGGGCGCGCTCGACCTCGTCATCGATCCCGGCCAGGCGTTCGGCACCGGCGCGCATCCCACCACGAGGTTGAGCCTGGAGCTGCTGCTGGAGCTGGAGCCGGAGGGCTCGTTCGCGGACCTCGGGTGCGGATCCGGCGTGCTGGCGATCGCCGCCGCCCGGCTCGGCTTCGCCCCCGTCGCCGCCGTGGACAACGAGGCGGCCGCGCTCGAGGCCACACGGGCGAACGCGGCCGCGAACGGGGTCGACCTCGGCCGCGTGGAGCAAATGGACCTGCGCTCGCAGCGGCCGCCCGCGGCCGAGACCGTCGCCGCGAACCTGATGCGGCCGCTGCTGCTGCGGCTGGCGGCGCTGCTCCGCGAGTCGCCCCGCGCGCTGATCGTGTCCGGCCTGCTGGACGAGGAGTCCGACGAGGTGGCGGCGGCGTTCGCGCCGCTCCGGGCGCGGCGCCGGGTGTCGGCGCAGGGGTGGAGCGCGCTGCTGCTCTCTCGGTAGGGTCGCCCTCGATGCCGCTGATCGACCTCTCCGCCCCGATCGAGCCGAGCCCGCCGGACACGCCCGAGATGCTCCGGACCGACATCGAGTTTCAGGACCACGCAGCCGGCGCCGCGGTGGCCGAGGCGCTCTTCGGGCTGCCGGCGCGGCTGCTGCGGAACGGCGAGGGCTGGGCCACCGAGACCCTCACCCAGCTCGGCACCCACAACTCCACTCACGTCGACGCGCCGTGGCACTACAACTCGACCATCCGCGGCGAGCGGGCCCAGACGATCGACGAGCTCCCGCTCGATTGGTTCCTCGGCGACGGCGTCGTCCTCGACATGACCGCCAAGGCGGACGGCGAGGCCGTCGACGTGGCCGATGTGGAGCAGGAGCTCGAGCGGATCGGCAACCAGCTCGAGGAGCGCCGACATCGTGCTCGTCCGGACCGGCCGCGACGCCCACTACGCCGACCCCGGCTACATGGCGCTCGGGCCGGGCGTCACCGCCGCGGCGACGCATTGGCTGTGGGATCGCGGCGTCCGGGTGATGGGGATCGACGCGTGGGGCTGGGACCGCCCGCTGTGGATGCAGGCCCAAGAGGCGATCGAGCGCGACGAGCCCGGCATCTTCTGGGGCGCCCACCAGGCGGACCTGCCCTACTGCCAGATCGAGCGCCTGGTGAACCTGGGCAGCCTGCCGCCGACGGGGTTCAAGGTGGCCTGCTTCCCGCTTCGGATCGTGGGGGCGAGCGCCGCGCCGGCGCGCGTGGTCGCGATCACGCCCTGAGCACCGCCACCGCGTAGTTGTCGAAGACCGGGTCACGGGTCACGATGGTCAGCCCCTCGAGCTGGGCCTGGGCAACGAGCATGCGGTCCCACGGATCGCGGTGATGCAGTGGCAGGCGGCCCGCCGCCGCCGCATGAGCCAGCGTGATTGGGAGCCCGTCGAAGCCGTGCTCGAGCGGCCCCGTCGCGGGGTCGAACTCGAGCTGGAGCTTCCCGAGCGCGACCTTGATCTCGGCCTCCCAGACGCTGACGGCGCTCACGAACGCCGCGTTGTCAGGAGAGCGGAGCGCCCCGGCAGCGCGGGCCGCCATCGGCCTGCCCTCCACCCACCAGATCAGGACATGGGTATCGAGCAGAAGCCTCAATCGAGCAGGCCGAAGTCACGGGCAAGCTCGTCGTCGAACTCATCGAAGTCGGGTGCCATCCATCCCTTCTTGGCCCAACCCGGCTCCCGTGGCTTCCGCTCCTCGACGTGTGGCACCAGCTTCGCCACCGGCGTGCCGTTGCGCGCGATCACGATCTCCTCACCGTTCTCCACCTGCTGGAGAAGGCGCGAGAGCTGCGTTTTCGCCTCATGCACGTTCACCGTCTTCATGACTTAGCTAAGTGTAGTCCGCTTCACCGGCAGCGAATGAGGCGCCTTCCGCGGCGGCCGCACCTACACTTGGAGCCGATGTCGGTGCTCGAGCAGGTTCAGAGCGACGTGAAGGACGCCATGAAGGCGGGCGAGCGCGAGCGGGTGCACGCCCTACGCCTGATCGTGTCCGAGCTCCAGAAGGCCGCGAAGGACAACGGCGGCGAGGAAATCGAGGTGCTCCAGCGCGAGCGCAAGCGCCGCCTCGAGGCCGCGGAGGCCTACCGCGACGGGGGCCGCGGCGACGCCGCCCAGGCCGAGGAGCGCGAGGCCGAGATCATCGCCTCGTACCTCCCCGCACAGCTGTCGGACGAGGACCTCGACGCAATCGTTGGCGACGCCGTCGCCGAGTCGGGGGCCACCTCGCCGAGCGAGATGGGCAAGGTGATGGGGCTGGTGATGCCGAAACTGCAGGGCCAGGCCGACGGCAAGCGCGTGAGCGCCGCCGTAAGGGAGAAGCTCACTTCCTAGTGCGAGTCCAGCTCGAGCTCCCCAACGACGTCGCCGCCGAGCTCGCGGGGCCGGGCGACCTGGTCATGAAGACGCTCGAGGAGCACCTCGACTGCGAGGTGTACCTGCGGGGCAACGTGCTCACGCTCGACGGGGACGACGACGAGGTCGGCATGGCCCGCACGGTCGTCCGCGAGCTCGCCGACCTGGTCCGCCAGGGCCACGAGATCGCCCCCGGCACGATCGAGGCGATCTCCGGCGCACTCGACCGCCACGAGAGCCCCAGCCGCATACTGGAGGATGTGGTCTGGCGCCACCGCGGCCTGAAGGTCGCCCCCAAGACGGTCAACCAGAAGCGCTACGTGGACGCCATCCGCTCCCAGACGATCACCGTGGGGATCGGCCCCGCCGGCACCGGCAAGTCCTTCCTGGCCGTAGCGATGGCCGTGGCCGCGCTGTCGCGCCGCGAGGTCAATCGGATCGTCCTGACCCGGCCGGCGGTGGAGGCGGGCGAACGGCTCGGCTTCCTGCCCGGCGACATCCAGGCCAAGGTCGACCCCTACCTGCGTCCGCTGTTCGACGCCCTGTACGACATGCTCGAGCCCGAGCGCGTGAACCAGCACCTGGAGCGCGGCGTGATCGAGATCGCCCCGCTCGCATACATGCGTGGCCGGACTCTTAATGACGCGTTCATCATTCTCGACGAGGCTCAGAACACGAGCCCCGAGCAGATCAAGATGTTCCTCACGCGGCTCGGCTTCAACTCGAGGATGGTCGTGACAGGCGACATCACGCAGGTCGACCTTCCGCGCGACCAGTCTTCCGGCCTCGTGGTCATCGGCGACATCCTCGCCGAGGTCGAGGGAATCGACTTCGTGCGCTTCGGCGGGGAGGACGTGGTGCGCCACAAGCTGGTCCAGCGCATCGTGGCCGCCTACAACGAATATGCGGAGCAGCAGGCGCCCGCGCTGCGCGCGCCGCGGCGCCAGCAGCACGGAAGCTGATCCAGGTCGACCTCATCGAAGCGCCCGAGCACCTGCGGGCCCCTGCGCTCGCGGCGCTCGCTGCCGCCGGCGTCGACGAGGGCCACCTGGCCGTCGAGCTCGTCGGCGAGGACCGCATCCGGGCCCTCAACCGCGAGCACCGCGGCCGCGACCGCCCCACGGACGTGCTGTCCTTTCCGGTCGACGAGCGCGCCCCGGCCGCCGGGCCGCGCGAGCTTGGAGACGTGGTGATCTGCCCGGAGCACACCCAGGACCTGGCCGAGGCGGTCGTGCACGGCGTGCTCCACCTGTGCGGTTACGACCACGAGACCGACGGCGGGGAGATGCTCGCCCTACAGGACGAGGTACTGGAGAAGCTGTGACCCGCTCGGGCTTCGTCGCGCTCGCCGGCCGCCCCAACGCGGGCAAGTCGACGCTGCTCAACCGCATCGTCGGTGGCAAAGTGGCGATCGTGTCGGACAAGCCTCAGACGACCCGGCGCGAGATCCGCGGCATCGCCACCGGGCCGGACTGGCAGCTCGTGCTCGTGGACCTGCCCGGTGTGCAGCGGCCCCGCGACGCGCTCACCGAGCGCATGCAGCGCAGCGTCGAGCGCGGCCTGGCCGACGCCGACGCGGTGCTGTTCGTGTTGAACGGCGAGCAGCGCATCGGCCCGGGCGACCGCTTCATCGCCGAGGCCATCAGGCGCGCCGGGGTGCCGGCGGTGACCGCCCTCAACAAGGTGGACCGGCTCAACAAGCCGGGCACGGTCGCGGCGCTGTCGGAGGCGGCCGAGCTCGACGTGCAGGGCGACGTCTTCCCGGTCAGCGCTCGCACCGGCGGCGGCGTGGGCCCGCTCGTGGCGGGGCTTGCCGAGCTGCTCCCGGAGGGGCCGTTCCTCTACCCGCCCGAGGACAAGAGCGACCTGCCCGAGGAGGTGCGGCTCGCCGAGCTGGTGCGCGAGCAGGTGCTGCTCCGCACGCGCGAGGAGCTTCCGCACGCGGTCGAGGTCGAGGTGGACGAGCTCGAGGAGCGCGAGGACGGGCTGCTGGTGGTCCGCGCCAGGGTGTGGGCCGAGACCGAGTCGCAGAAGGGGATCCTCGTGGGCGCCGGCGGGCGCATGGTGAAGGCGATCGGCACCGCGGCACGCCGTGAGATCGAGGCGTCGCTCGGCCGCCGCGTGCACCTGGACCTGCGGGTGCGGGTGCGACGGGGCTGGCGGCGCGACGAAGGGCTGCTCGACAGGCTGGGGATCGTGTGAGCGGCCCGCCGATCGAGCCCATCCTGGCCCACCTTCGGAGGGCCGACGAGACGGCGGTGGACGAGGTGGTGCCGACCCCCCACGGCAAGGCGCTGCTCACTCCCAGCCTGCCGCTCGTGTGGGCCCTCAACGCCCTGTACGTGGAGGACGCCTCGGTCGGCGCGAGGACGCTGGGCTCGGAGGCGGAGGATGTGCTCGGCCACGCCGGTCACCGCAAGCTGCTCGTGGACGATCCGACCCAGGGCGCGCGGCTCGCGCCCGCGCTCGCCGCCCACGGCTGGAACGTCTACCGGCTGCTCGTGATGGTCCGAGACCGGCCGGCCGAGCGCCCCAGCGCTGCGGGCACGGGCGGCGAGGTGGACCGCGCGACCGGCGCCGCTACGCTGGCCGCGTTCAGGCGCGAGCAGCCGTTCGGCTGGCAGGAGGCGGCCGTCGAGCAGCTGGCGGCGATGGACGAGCGCTACGCCCGCGCCAGCCGGGCACGCGATTTCGCCGCGCCGCCCGAGGACCCCGCCTGCGCCTGTCGGCTCTATACCTCCAACGGCCTGGCCCAGGTGGACGAGGTGGGCACCCTGGAGGCGCGGCGCAACCAGGGCCACGCCAGCGCGGCGGTGCTCGCCGCAGCGGAGACCGCGGCGGCGGAGGACTGTGACCCGGTCTTTCTCCTGACCGACGCCTCGGACTGGCCGCAGGGCTGGTACCGGCGGCTCGGCTTCAGCCCGATCGGCTCGCTGTACGAGTTCCTGAAGCTGCCTCTCGGCTCACCACGTCCATAATCGGGGCCCATGGAGCTGTTCCCCTGCATAGTCCAGGACGCCGGCACCGGCGAGGTGCTCACCCTCGCCTACGTGAACGACGACTCGCTCGCGCGCACGCGTGAGACCGGCGAGATGTGGTTCTGGTCGCGCTCGCGCGACAAGCTCTGGCACAAGGGGGAGACTTCCGGCAACGTGCAGCGTGTCAGGGCGATCCGGTACGACTGCGACAACGACGCCTTCGTCGCGCTGGTGGACCCGGCCGGGCCCGCCTGCCACACGGGCGAGCGCACCTGCTTCTACCGCGGGGACATGGACGCGCAGCCGGCGGAGGCCCTCCCGGCTCTGGAGCGCACGATCGACGAGCGCCGGGCCGCCGATCCCGGCGAGAGCTACACCGCCGCGCTGCTCGCCGATCCCCACCGCCTCGGCGACAAGGTCCGGGAGGAGGCGGAGGAGGTGGCGCGCGCGGCCCGGCAGGAGTCCGACGAGCGGGTCGCCGAGGAGGCCGCCGACGTGCTCTACCACCTGACCGTGCTGCTCGCGGAGCGCGGGCTAAGCCTCGCCGACGCCTACGACGTGCTCAATGACCGTCGCCCTTGACCTCGAGCTCACGCCGGGCCTCGACCGGGTCCGCGAGCTGGCGCGCGAGCACAACCTCGTGCCGCTGCGGCACACCTTCATCGCCGACTGCGAGACGCCGGTTTCGGCGTACCTCAAGCTGCGCGGCGACGGCCCGTCGTTCCTGCTCGAGTCGGCCGAGCAGGGGCAGCGCGTGGGGCGCTGGTCCTTTCTCGGCTTCCGTCCGCGCGCGACGATCCGGATGGCGCTCGGCGACCACCCGGACCCCTATGCGGCCGTCGCCGAGGAGATGGCGCGCTACCGGATCGCCGCGCTCGAGGGCCTCCCGCCCTTCGCCGGCGGGGCGGTCGGCCTGTTCGGCTACGACCTCGTGCGGAGTGCCGAGCCGACGGTCGGGCTGCCCAACCCCGACGAGGCGGGCATCCCCGACCTGGCGCTGATGATCACCGACCTGATGGTGGCTTTCGACCACCTGCGCCACGAGGTGACCGTGCTCGCGAACGTGTTCGTGGAGGACGATCTCGCGCGCGCCTACGACCAGGCCGCGGCGGCGATCGCCGACGTGAAGGAGCGGCTGGCCGGCCCGGTGCCCCAGCGCGGCTCCGGCATCCAGGAGCCGCCCGAGTTCTTCTCCAATCTCGGCCGCGACGGCTACGGCGCCGCGGTGGAGCGCGCGGTCGAGTACATCCACGCGGGCGACGCCTACCAGGTGGTGCCCTCCCAGCGCTGGACCGCGAACTGCCCGGTCGAGGCCTTCTCGATCTACCGCGGCCTGCGCGCGATCAACCCGAGCCCCTACATGTACTTCCTCGACTTCGAGGACTTCCAGATCGCGGGCGCCTCCCCCGAGTCGCTCATCACGGTGGGGGGCCGTCACGTGGAGATGCGGCCCATCGCCGGCACGAGGCCCCGCAGCGGGTCCGACGACCTCGTGGCCGGGGAGCTGCTCGCCGACGACAAGGAGCGCGCGGAGCACGTGATGCTGGTCGACCTCGGGCGCAACGACCTCGGCCGGGTGTGCGAGTACGGCAGCGTCGCGGTCGACGAGCTCATGGGCATCGAGATCTACTCGCACGTGATCCACATCGTCTCGTCGGTGTCCGGGACCCTCCGAGAGGGAGTGACGCCCATGGATGCGCTCCGCGCCACGCTGCCGGCCGGCACGCTCTCGGGGGCGCCGAAGATCCGGGCGATGCAGGTCATCGACGAGCTGGAGCCGGTCAAGCGGGGGCCGTACGGCGGAGCGGTCGGCTACCTGTCGTACACGGGCGATCTCGACACCTGCATCTACATCCGCTCGGCCCTCGTCCGCGACGGCAAGGCCTACGTCCAGGCGGGCGCGGGCATCGTCGCCGACTCCAACGCCGCGTACGAGACCGATGAGTCCACCGCCAAGGCGGGCGCCGTCTTCGAGGCGATCCGCCTCGCCTGCGCCCAGAGGGAGTGGGCGTGAAGGTCCTCGTCGTCGACAACTACGACTCCTTCACCTACAACCTCGTCCAGTACCTGGGCGAGCTGGGGGCGGAGGTCGAGGTGATGCGAAACGACGTCGGCGACCTGCTCGACCGGCGGCCCGCCCGGCTGATCGTCTCGCCCGGCCCGTGCACGCCCAACGAGGCCGGGCTCTCGATGCGAGCCGTCCGCGGCTTCGGCGAGCGCGGCACGCCCGTGCTGGGCGTCTGCCTCGGGCACCAGTCCGTGGCCCAGGAGTTCGGCGGGAAGGTCGTGCGCGGCGCGCCGGTGCACGGCAAGACCGCCGTGATGGAGCACGACGGCAAGACGATTTACGCGGGCCTCGAATCCCCGCTCGTGGTGGGCCGCTACCACTCGCTCGTCGTCGACCCGCAGGTGCTTCCCGGCGAGCTCGAGGTCTCGGCACGGGCGGGCGACGTGATCATGGGCCTGCGCCACCGGGAGCTGCCGGTGGAGGGCGTGCAGTTCCACCCCGAGTCCGTCCTGACGCCGGAGGGGAAGAAGATGCTGCGGAACTTCCTGGCATGAGCAACCCGGTGCTGACGAGGGCGATCGACCGGGTCGCGGGCGGCGAGGACCTGTCGGCGGACGAGGCCGCGCTCGTCCTGCGCGAGGTCATGGAGGGCGGCGCCTCCGAGGCCGAGATCGCGGGGTTCCTGATGGCGCTGCGCACCAAGGGCGAGACCGTCGAGGAGATCGCCGGGCTCGCCTCGACCATGCGCGCGCTGGCCCTTCCCGTGGAGGCCGGCGGCGACCTGGTCGACACCGCGGGCACCGGCGGCGGCCGGCCCACCTTCAACGTGTCCACCACCGCGGCGTTCGTGGCGGCGGGCGCCGGCTGCCGGGTGGCAAAGCACGGCAACCGCTCCGCCACGAGCCAATGCGGCTCGGCCGACGTGCTCGAGGCCCTCGGCGCCCGGATCGACCTCGAGCCCGGCGACGTTGCGCGCTGCATCGACGCGGTCGGGTTCGGCTTCATGTTCGCCCCGAGGCACCACTCGGCGATGAGGTACGTGGTGCCGGTGCGCAAGGCCCTCGGCGTGCGCACGATCTTCAACTTCCTGGGGCCGCTGACCAACCCGGCCGGCGCCCGGCGCCAGGTGATCGGCGTGTCGGATCCCGCGAAGATCGAGACGATGGCGGGGGCGCTGGGCCAGCTCGGGACCGACAGGGCCCTGGTAGTGTCGAGCGCCGATGGCCTGGACGAGTTCTCGGTCTCGGGCGCGACCCGGGTGGTGGAGCTGAAGGACCGCCGGCTCTCCACCTATGACGTGACGCCGCAGGAGGTCGGGCTGGAGCCGGCCATCGACGGTGCGGTGGGCGCCGGCACGCCCGACGAGAACGCGCGAGTGCTGCGCGGCGTGCTCGAGGGCGGGGGCGGCACGGAGCGCGCGCTGGCGGTCCTGAACGCCGCGGCCGCCATCTACGTGGGCGGCCGGGCCGAGTCACTGAGCGAGGGCGTGGAGCGCGCGGAGGAGTCGATCGACTCGGGCGCCGCCACGGCGACCCTCGACAGGTACCTGGACTTCACCCGATGAGCGGCAGATGAGCATCCGGCTCGACGAGCTCGTCGGCGCCACCCGCGAGGCCGTACGGGCGCGCAAGCGCGAGCGCCCGATCGCAGAGCTCGAGCGCGAGGCCGGCGCCCAGCCCGAGGGGCGCCCCTTCCACGAGGCGCTGGCGCGGCCCGGCACGTCTCTGATCGCCGAGCACAAGCGCCGCTCGCCCTCGGCGGGCACGATCCGCGAGGGGGTGCGGTGCGCCGACGTTGTCCGCGCCTACGAGCGCGGTGGCGCCGCGGCCGTGTCGGTGCTCACGGAGGAGGCCCACTTCGGCGGCTCGCTGGACGACCTGCGCGAGGCCAGGGCCGCCACGGAGCTGCCGATCCTCCGCAAGGACTTCACGATCGACCCGTACCAGCTCTATGAGTCCAAGGCGGGGGGCGCCGACGCCGTGCTGCTCGTGGTCGGCTCAGTCGAGCCCGAGGAGCTGGCCGCGCTCTACCGCGAGGCGTACGCGCTCGACCTCGACCCGATCGTGGAGGTGCACCGCGAGGAGGACCTGGAGGTGGCGCTGGAGGTGGACGCCGACGTGGTCGGCATAAACAACCGCAACCTCGAGGACTTCAGCGTCGACCTCGAGCGCACCTTCGACCTGCTCGCCGACGTGCCCGCGGGCAAGGTCGTGGTCTCGGAGTCGGGCATCCACTACCGCGAGCAGATCGAGCAGCTGGAGCAGGCCGGCGTAGACGCGGTGCTGATCGGCGAGGTGCTGATGCGTGCGCCGGACACCGAGGCCGCCGTGCGGGAGCTGACCCGCTCCGAGGAACCGACCCAGGCCTAGGAACGTACTCCCTACCATGGTGCTGCATGGCGACCGTCCCTGAGCTCGACCCATCGCAGGTCGCGGAGCTGGGCACGCGCCTGCGCGAGAACATCGCGCGGGCCGTCAAGGCCCCCGATGATGTGTTGCGGGACGTGCTCGTGGCGCTGTTCGCCGAGGGCCACGTCCTGATCGAGGACTACCCCGGCGTGGGCAAGACGGCGCTGGCCCGGGCGCTCGCCCGCTCGGTCGAGGCGGAGTACGCGCGCGTGCAGTGCACGGCCGACCTGCTGCCCGCCGACGTGGTGGGGACCAACGTCTACAACCAGCGCGAGAACCGGTTCGAGTTCCGCCCCGGGCCGGTGTTCGCGAACGTGGTCCTGGTCGATGAGGTCAACCGCGCCTCGCCCAAGACGCAGTCGGGCCTGCTCGAGTGCATGCAGGAGCGCCACGTGACCGTGGACAAGCACACCCACGAGCTGGCCCGCCCGTTCCTCGTGGTCGCGACCCAGAACCCGGTCGAGTACGAGGGCACCTACCCGCTACCGGAGGCCCAGCTCGACCGCTTCATGGTGCGCGTGTCGCTCGGATATCCGACGACTCAGCAGGAGAGCGACATGCTGCTCGACCACGCCGAGCGCGACCGGGTGCTGGACCTCGAGCCGGTGGCCGAGGTGGCCGAGGTGCTCGCGGCCCAGTCCGCCGCGGCTGCGGTGCACGGCAGCGAAGCGCTGCGCCGCTACGTGGTCGCGATTCTCGACGCCACGCGGGCCGACCCGCGTGTGGACCTGGGCGCCTCGCCGCGCGCCGGGCTGATGCTCTTCCGCGCCGCGAAGGCCGTTGCCGCGCTCGACGCCCGCGACCACGCGCTGCCCGACGACGTGCAGGCGCTCGCCGGCTCGGTGCTCACACACCGCCTGCTGCTCGCCCCCGGGTCGGGATCCGAGGAGCGCACCGCGGTGGTGCGCGACGCGCTGGAGCGAGTGCCGGCGCTTTAGCTTGACCATGTTCCTCCGCCCGCTCGCCACCGCCGCGCTCGGCGTGGCCCTCTGCCTGGCGGGCGGCACGTTCGACACGGTGTCGTTCTACGTGCCGGGCGTGGCGCTGGTCGCGCTCGCGGTGGGGTCCACCGCCTGGGTGCTGCTCGCGGCGAGGGGGGCGCGGATCGTGCGCAAAACGGGGCCGCACACCGTGGTCGAGGAGGAGCCCTATCCGGTGCGCATCGAGGTGACGTCGGGCATGCTGCCGCCGCCCGGCGGCGAGCTGGTGGAGCCGCTGCTCGGCTGGCCGGTCTCGATCGCCGGCCGCTGGTCGCGGCGCGTGCGAATCAACGTGCGCTTCTCCCGCCGCGGCCGCCGGGTGCTCGAGCCCGGGCGGCTCGTGATCCGCGACCCGCTGCGGCTCTTCTCCCGCGAGCTCGTGGACCGGGGCGGGGAGGAGGTCCTCGTGCTTCCGCGGATCGAGCCGGTCACCGCCCCGGGCGGCGGCGGCGCCGGAGCGGGGGAGCAGGGCGGCCGCGGCATAGACCCGGGCGTGATGGGCCGCCGCCTCGACGCCTCGCTCGCCGAGCTCGAGATCGACGGGCTTCGCCCCTACCGCGAGGGCGCGCCGGCGTCGCGCATCCACTGGCCCACGGTGGCCAGGCGCGGCGACATCCTCGAGCGGCGGCTCGTGGCCGAGCTCGACGCGGCCCCTCTGATCGTGATGGACCCCTCCGCCCCGTCTGGCGAGGAGGAGCTCGACAGGGCGGTGCGGGCCGCGGCCTCTTTGTGCGTGCACCTGGCGCGCGCCGGCGGCTGCGCGGTCCTGCTGGCGGGCGACCGCCGCCCGATCGAGCTCGCGCACGACATGGGTGCCTGGCCCGCGGTCCACGTGCGGCTGGCGCTGGTGGAGCCCGGGCCGCCGCCGAGCTCCGCGTCGCTCGGCCCGCGCGGCGGGGCGGTCATCTGGGTCACGGGCGCCGACCTGCGCCGCGCGCCGCGCGCGCTCGAGCGCCTCCCTGCCGGCGCCCGCCTGCTGGTGTCGCCGTCGGCGCTCCCGGGGGTGAAGCCCCTCTTCGAGGTGGCCGGCTGCACGGGCGTCCTGGTGGAGCGGGTGCGGGGCAGGGTGGCCGCGTGAGCCCGCCGCTCGAGCCCGCCACCGCCGGCGCCCCCGCCGCCGCGGCGCGCCCAGCCGCCCGGCCGGTGACGATCGGCCCCGCTGCGCGTGTGGCTCTGATCCGGCTCGCCACCTTCGGCGCACTCGCGCTGTTCGGCGCGGCTCACTGGTCGGCACTCGTCGGCAGCCCGCCGCTCGGGCGCACGCTGCTCGTGGTGCTCGTCGCGGTCGGCGGCGCCGCGGTGCTCCTGCTGCTCGGCACGGCGTCCACCGACCGCCTGCTCACGCGGGCCCTCGGCGGCCGCAGACGCGGCGCGCGCGCCCTGATCTTCGGGCTGGCGCTCCTCACCGGCTTCGCGACCCTCTGCCTCGGACTCGGCGCCGCCGGCCTGCCGTTGCGGCTGCTCGGCCCCGAGAACTGGAGCGAGCTCGCGGACGGGCTGGACCGCGGCCTCGGCGGCGTCCAGGGCGTGAACTGGCCGTATGACGGCGAGGACTGGTGGATCCGCCAGACGATCCTGCTCGGCGCCCCGTTCCTGCTCGCGATCGCCGCGACGCTGGCCTTCTTCCCCACCCGCCGCGGCGCCTCGTTGCTGCGCGCCGCGGGCCTCGTCGTGCTGCTGCTCCTGTACGGCACCGCGGTCACCGAGCACGACCCGGGTCAGCCCCTCCTGCGCGGTTTCGCGCTGCTCGTGCTGGTGGGCGCCTGGCTGTGGCTGCCGCGCCTCGGCACGCGCGAGGCGGCTGCCGGCGCCGCGGTGGTTGTGGCGCTCGGCGTGCTTTCGCTGCCGCCCGCGGCGGCGCTCGACGGCGACGGCCCGTGGTGGAACTACCGCGCGTGGAACTGGTTCGGCGGCGGCACCCCGATCACGTTCAACTGGAGCCACGAGTACGGCCCGCTCGACTGGCCGCGCGACGGGACCACGCTCCTCAACATCCGCTCCGACCGGCCGCACTACTGGAAGGCGGAGACGCTCGACGGCTTCGACGGCTTCCGCTGGGTTCGCACGTCTCAGGCGGAGGTCCTGGATCAGTTTCACGAGCTTCCGAGCTACTTCGGCTTCGAGCAGGGACCGACCTGGAACCTCCGCGAGTACAACGAGCGCTGGGACGAGGAGATCGAGGTGACAGTCCGCTCGCTGACCAGCGAGCTGATCGTGGGGGCGGGGACCACCTACGAGGTGGAGGGCGCGCGGGTGGAGTACACCGCGGACGGCACCACGCGACTGCTGGGCGATCCGCTCGAGGAGGGCGACTCGTACACGGTGCACGCGTACGTGCCGGACCCCAGCCGCAACCTGATGAGGCGCTCGACGGAGGAGGGCTACCCGGGCACCTACAGCCGATACACGCGCATCTTCCTGCCGAACCCCGGCGAGTCGGCAACCGAGGGCACGGGGCTGCAGGGCGACGCCGGCCGAAGTCAGGCACTCGAGCTGCGGAACTCGGTGACCGTCCCGCTCATGAACGAGGTCTTGGGCGACGGCGGTGACGCCGACCGGGCCCTGCGGGGTTCCGACTACGCGCGCGTGTACGACCTCGCGCTCGAGTGGACGGCGGGCGAGGAGACGCCCTACGACGCCGTCAAGGCGATCGAGAGTCGCCTGCAGGAGGAGTACGACTACGCGGAGCGGGTGCCGACCCGTCCCATCCCGCTGGACGGCTTCCTGTTCCAGGAGCGGCGCGGCTACTGCCAGCAGTTCTCCGGCGCGATGGCGCTGATGCTGCGCATGGTCGGGATTCCCGCGCGGGTCGCGGCCGGCTTCTCGCCAGGCTCCTACAACCGCGACACCGGCGAGTTCCGCGTGCGCGACCTCGACGCCCACTCCTGGGTCGAGGTGTACTTCACGGGCGTCGGCTGGGTGCCGTTCGATCCCACGCCGATCCGCGCGCCGGCCGAGTCGCAGTCCGGGTTCCTGGCCACGAGCGCGGCCCGCGGCGACGCCGGCGAGGTGGCCAACCCGCGCGCCGGCGTGGCCGCGTCGGAGCGCGGCACCGACCTCGGCGGGCAGCTCGCCGACGATGGCGGCGCCGGCTGGATCCTGCGGGTGCTCGCGCTGATGGTGCTGGCGGCGTTGGCGGCGCTGCTCGTGATGGTGGTCCTGCGCGTGCGGGCCCGGCGCGGGCTCACCCCCGACCAGCTCGCCGAGGCACAGCTCGCCGAGCTGCGCCGCGCGCTCGCGCGGCTCGACTGGGAGGTGCCCGCGGCCACCACCCTGCTCGGCCTGGAGCGGCGGCTTGGACGGGCGGCGGGCCCGGCGTCGGCCCGCTACGCGGCCGGCCTTCGCGCGCACCGGTACGACCCGAGCGCGCCACACGCGCCGGGCTGGCCCGAGCGCCGTGCCCTGCGCCGCGAGCTGAGCTCCCGCTCCGGCCTGGCCGGCCGCCTGCGCGCGCTCATGGCGATCCCGCCCGGCGGGCCGCGCCCGGCGTGAACCCCCAAGGCCGCAGGTTTACACAGCTCTAAGGTTTCGTCTCTACAAACCTAGGCATGACCCCCGTGATGTCCACTGAAAAGCAGCGCACAGGCCCGTCCACCCTCGTCGCCGGGGTGCTCGGCGGCATCATCGCGCTCGTGCTGGGCGCCGTACTGATCGCTACCGACGTGATCGACACCGGCGACTCCAGGACCGTGGTACGCGAGCAGGCGCCGATCTCGCAGCCGGCGTCGGATCCAAGCGCGGGCGGCGGCCGCACCGTTCAGGACATCTACCGCGACGAGGGCCCCGGCGTCGCCTTCATCCAGGCCGAGGGCGTGAGCGATTCCTCCGTGTTCGGGCAGGAGGGGGGCACCGCCACCGGCTCCGGCTTCGTGGTCGACGAGGACGGCACGATCGTCACCAACGCCCACGCC
>CAWIGR010000020.1:0-213969 GCA_963835705.1 uncultured Thermoleophilaceae bacterium | reverse complement strand
GGCTCCTGGCTCGCCCGCGGGCGGCGCGGGCGGCGGCTGGTCGGGCGCCGTGGTGGCTCCGCCGGGCGGGGTGGCCGGCTCGACCGAGTCGACCGGCTCGCCGGCGGGCGGCCCGGTGGTCGGCTCCTCCTCCTCGCGCGGCGGCAGGATCACGGTGGATCCCTCCTCCTGCACAGGCGCCGGCTCGGCCGGGACGACGGGCGGCTGCTCCACCGGCGCGGGCTCGACCGGCGGCGGAGGCGGCACCACGGCCGGCGGCTCGGGCCTCGGCTTGGGCTCCGCGACGGCCTTCTCCACCTTGGCCGGCTTCGCCAGCGGCTGGGGCGGCTTCACGGGCACGGACGGGGCGGTGACGGGCGCCACGGCCGGCGCCACGGCGAGCTGGGCGGGGGCGGGCTCGGGCGCCGCCGTGGGCTGCGTGGCGTGCTTGACCTCCACGGCGCCCGCGGTGACGAGAGCGGCGGCGGCCATGCCGGCGGCGGCCTTCGAGGCCACGGTGGAGATGCCGGCCGAGACGGCTCCGCCGGCGGTGATCCCACCCGCGGCCGCAGCGGTGGCCCCGGCCATTCCGGCGCCGGCGGCGGCACCGCCGCCCGAGCCGGCGGCCGCGCTGGCCCCGGCGCCCGCGCCGAGCTTGGCCACCCACAGCTTCTTCATGAACAGCAGCGGGCCGATCGGGTAGATCGCGGCCAGCGCCTTGGAGGTCTTGCGGAGCTCGCCCTTGAACATGCGGCAGCGCTCGCAGCGCTTCAGGTGCCGGCGCACCGGCGCTGAGCTGCGCGTGATGCCCTCGGCCACCTGGCCCAGCTCGAGCCGGACCTCGGAGCAGGTGAGGAGCCTCGCCTCGGCCGCCTCCGCGAGCGCCACGCGGGCGCGCACGAGCAGCGACTTCACGCTGGGCACGGTCGTGTCCATCGCCTCGGCGATCTGCTCATAGGAGAGCGCGTCGATCTCGCGCAGGAGCAGCGCTGTGCGCTGGGTCTCCGGAAGCTCCTGCACGTCGGCCACGATGTGGCGGAACTCCTCGCGCTTGTGCACCGTGTCGGCGGTGGTGGTCCCGCCGTCACGCTCGAACACGTCCATCGAGTCCTGGCCGGCGGGCTGCGGCCGGCGAAGGTGGTTCAGGCAGCGGTTGCGCGCGATCCGGTAGAGCCAGGGGCGGGCGTTGATCGGACGCTCGTCGGCGCAGATCGCGTTGAAGGACGCGGCGAAGACCTCCTGGAGCACGTCCTCGGCGTCCTCCTGCGAGCCGAGCATGTGGCGGCAGAATGCGAGCAGCCTGGGCTGGTAGCGCTGCACGAGCGCTTCGAACGCCCCGTGATGGCCCCGCCGGATGAGCGCGACGAGGCGCTCGTCGGTCTGAAGCCGGAGCAGGGGCGATCGCCCTGCGAGCGCGGGAAGACGTGCGGAGTGTTGAAGTGCAGAGGCTTCCAACGAGGTACCCGCCGACTGGACACCGTAGCAGCGCATAAGTTGCGCCATACACTGCTGACGCCCGGGTAGCCCAACTGGAAGAGGCGACGGATTTAAGACCCGTTCGAGTGTGGGTTCGACTCCCACCCCGGGCACTCGGCATGCGGAACCGCCGGGCGGGTATACCTCCGGTATGGCCAAGGTCTTCTTCATCCCCATCAGCATCGTCGGCGGCCTCATCGCCGGCGCGATCTCGAGGAAGATCTTGGACCAGATCTGGGGGGTGTTCGACGACGAGGAGCCGCCGGACTCCCAGCATCGCGACATCCAGTGGGGCAAGCTGGTGATCGCCGCTGCGCTCCAGGGCGCCATCTTCAGGGTGATGAAGGAGGCCACGGACCACTACAGCCGCCGTGCGTTCTACCGCACGACCGGGACCTGGCCGGGCGAGGAGAGACCGGAGCCCGAGTAGATGGCTGATTCCACGACCCCGCGCGCGCGGATGACGGCCTCGCCGAGGCGAGTGAGGGCTCGGCGCCCGAGGACCTGAACGACGCCTTCGGCAACATGGCGCCGTTCGCGACCGACGGCGCCGAGCTCCTCCGGGTGCTGGACGAGCAGGAGACCGCGGTGCACGAGCTGTTCCGCAACACCGGGGAGGTGTTCGAGGCGGTGAACGAGCGCGAAGGCGCGCTCCGCGAGCTGATCGTCAACTCGAACAACACGTTCGCCGCCACCGCCTCGCGCGACGAGGCGCTGGCGGAGACGCTCCAGATCTTCCCGGTCTTCCTCGACGAGTCGAGGGTCACGCTGGCGCGGCTCGAGGACTTCTCGCGCGACACGCGCCCGCTCGTGAACGACCTGAAGGCCCCGGCCGACGACCTCGCCCCCACCGTGCGGGACCTGGGCGACCTGGCCCCCGACCTCGAGAACCTGTTCCGCGACCTGCCGCCCCTGATCGCCTCCTCGCGGCGGAGCGCGCCCGAGCTCGAGCGCGTGCTCGAGGAGGCCGAGCCGCTGTTCGAGGAGCTGCACCCCTTCTTCGAGGAGCTGAACCCGATCCTGTCGTACTTCAACTTCCACCAGGCCACGCTGGCCGGATTCATCTCCAACGCCGCCCCGGACCTCTCGGGCGACTTCGGGGGCGACCGCTACCAGGTGAACGTGGGGATCATCGAGCCGACGTCCTTTACGCGGCACTACACGCGCCCCGACAGCGAGCGCGGCAACGCCTATCTGCAGCCCAACGCGCTCCAGCGCGCGATCGCGCTGGGCGTGTTCGAGAGCTTCGACTGCCCGGGCGGCGAGCGCGTCAACGCGGAGGACGCGGAGGCAGCAAACCCGCTTCAGAAGGACAGCCTCAAGCGCCCGCCCTGCCTGGTCGCGCCGCCGTCGATGTACAACGGCAAGCAGTTCGTAGGGCTCGAGCCGGGCCGCGCGGCGTTCCGGCAGGCGCCCGGTTTCCGCGAGGGCAGCACGCCGGCAGTGGATCCGAACCCGAGCGACCCACAGAACTGACGGGCATTCGCGGGCTCTGTACGAGCGAAACGCCGCTGCAATGCCGCTTGCCGCGGCTACGCTTAGCGCAATGAAAATGAGAGTTAGTGGCGTATACGCGCTAGGTGAGGCAGAGTTGAGGGGAATCACCAAGCCCGTGGGATGTACAGCGCGGACAGCGCCCTAGACGAACGTTCGACCCTCCGGAGAAAATCGCTAATCACCGACGCGTGATCTGCCGAGACTATTAACGTGGACCCCTTCCACCCCTCGCGCGACGATGCGCGGGCGTTTACGGCTCGCGCCGGGGCGGCACTCGCCGTCTTCTTCGTGCTGGCGGTCGTGCTGCTTGCCGGTGGAGGGAATCAGCCGCTAGCCGTTGCCGAGGCCAACAAGGGGGACACCGGCGCCGGCGACGCGGCTGTAATGGGCCAGACAAGCGCTTCGACCGTTGAGGCACCGGCCGCCGAGCCGGTGCTGGGCGCTGCGCCCGCCGAGGCGCCGCCCGTCGAGGCGCCGCCGGTTGAGGCCGCGCCCGTGGAGGCGCCGCCCGTCGAGGCGCCGCCGGTTGAGGCCGCGCCTGTGGAGGCGCCGCCCGCCGACGCCGCGCCTGCCGAGGCGCCGCCGGCCGCGGCTGCGCCCGCCGCGGCCAAGCCTCCGGCCGTCTCGAAGCCGGCCCCCAGCGTGCAGGGCTCCGCCGGAGCCCGCGATCTGGGCGGCGGAGACGATGACGAGGGCGACGACGGTGGTGACGGCTCGAGTGGCGGCGGCCAGGGTCGCAGTCACGACGACGATGACGACGACGGCTGGCACGGCGGCGACGACGACGACGGCTCGCACGGCGGGGATGATGACGACGACGGCTCGCACGGCGGCGGCGACGATGACGACGGCGACGACGATGACGGCAGCTCCGGCGGACAGACTCCCCCGCCGACCGGCGGCGGCAAGGGCGGCGACGACGACGACGGCGACGACGGCGAGCCCGCGCCGAGCGGCCGCCCGCAGGTGACCCCGACCGCGACCCAGGCGCCCGGCGAAGGCTCGGTCGAAGGCGGCGAGGTTTCGCAGCCGGGTCCCGCGACCACGCAGCCCGGAGGCGGCGTGTTCGTCCTCGCCGACAATGACCCCACCGCCCGGCCGCGCGAGGTTGCCAGTCAGGGCATCACCGCGCCCGCCGGCGGCGAGAGCGGCGGGAGCCAGAACATCACGGGCACGGGCACCGGCGGCACGGCCGCCGGCGACACCGCGGACACGGGCTCCGCGCCGGCCGGCGCGAGCGGCCCGACGCCTGCCGGCGAGGCCGGCGGCGCGTCCGCCGGCGGCGACGAGGCCGGCAGTGGCAGTGGCAGTGGCAGTGGCAGTGGCGGTGGTGGCGGCGCCGGCGCAGGCGCCGGCGGTGGCGGCGAGGGCCAGAACGATGGCGAGGGGGGCTCCTCTCAGGACCAGAACCAGGGGCCGACCGACTTCGTCACGCGGAGGGTTCGCGACCTGGTGGAAGTCGTCCCCGACTCGATCAAGGCCGCGCTAGCGGCGCTCGCGGCGCTGTCGGTGCTGCTCGGAGTCGGCTATCTGCTGGCCGCGCTCAGGGCCCGCCGGCTTGCGCGCCAGCGTCGCGAGCTGCTCCAGGAGGTCGGCCTGCTCCAGACCGCTCTGCTCCCGCCGGTGCCCGACAAGGTCGGCGCGCTGCTCACCTCGGTCGCATACCGGCCCGCAGACGGCCCAGGCGCGGGCGGCGACTTCTACGACGTGCTGCCGCTGGCCGGCGGCAGCGTCGGATTCATCCTCGGCGACGTGTCCGGCCACGGCCGCGGCGCGCTCGCCCGCACCGCCTTCATGCGCTACACGCTGCGCGCCTACCTCGAGGCCGGGCTCGAGCCGCGCGTGGCGCTCCAGGTCGCCGGCCGGGTGATCGACGAGAACCTTGGCGGGGACTTCGCAACCGTGCTCCTGGCCGTGCACGATCCGGAAACGGGTTCGCTGACGTACGCGACCGCCGGGCACCCGGCACCCATCGTGGTCGGACCCGAACCCCACGAGCCGGTTACGGCCGGCTCGTCACCCCCGATCGGCGTCGGGGTGCGTACGGGTCTGCGCCAGACGACGTTGCCGCTGGTGCCCGGCTCGGTCGCCGCCCTCTTCACCGACGGCCTCATGGAGGCCCGCACGGAGAAGGGCATCCTCGGCCGCGAGCGGCTCCAGGAGCTGCTGGCGGAGATCGAGGACGATCCGAGCGCCCACCGCCTGATCGAGCAGGTCTCGAACGAGGCGACCCTGCTGTCCGACGACATGGCCGCGGTCGTCGTCACGCCGACCGCCGCCGTGACCGCCGGCCTGTTCCGCACCGAGCAGCTCGAGCTGTCCGCGCGCGAGCTGGACGGCCCGATCGCCCGCCGTTTCCTCGAGGCCACCGGCCTCCCGGAGGAGGAGATCGTGGAAGCCGAGCGCGAGGCCCGTCAGCTGGCCGGTCGTTTCGGCGGTGTCGTGCTGCACGTGGTGTACGGGAACAAGCTCAGCGTCGAGGTGCTCCCGCGCAACGTGGAGAGCATCGAGGCCGCGTCGCGCCGGGTCAGCGCAGGAACCGCTCGATAGCGCCCGTCACGGCGTCCGGCCGGTCCTCCACCACGAAGTGCGAGGCGTCTTCGACCTCGGCGACCTCCGCACGCGGGAACAGCTCGCGCCACTGGTCCATGAAGACGGGCTGGAAGACCGGGTCGCGCATGCCCCAGACGAGGAGCACGGGCAGCTCGAGCTGCGGGAGCCGCTCGTGGATCGACGACATCAGCGGCGCGCTGCCGTCGCGCTCGGTGAGCGGGATGTCGCGCTGGAAGGCGAGCGTCCCGGCACGCGACCAGTAGTCCGGGAACGGCGCCCGGTAGGCCTCCATCATCACCGGGTCGGGGTCACGGCGAGCCATCCCGCCCGGGATCGACTCCACGAACAGGTTGCCGCCGAGCGCGAGGATCTCGCCTAGCCCCTCGGTGCGGAACTCGCGGATGAAGGGCGGCAGCCAGCTCGGGAGCTCCCAGGCCCAGGTGTTCATCAGGACGAGCGCGCGCAGGCGCTCGCGGCGCTCGAGCAGCGCGCCCAGGCCGATCGGCCCGCCCCAGTCGTGCGCCACCAGCGTGACGTCCTGGAGGTCGAGCTCGTCGATCACCGCCAGCGCGTTCTCCACGTGCCGCTCGAACGTGTAGGCGGACATGCGCGGAGGCTTCTCCGAGCGGCCGAAGCCCATGTGGTCGAAGGCCACGCAGCGGTGACCTGACTCGCTCAGCTCGGCGAGTTGGCGCCGCCACAGGTAGCTCCAGGTCGGATTGCCGTGGAGGAACAGCAGCGTGGAGGCGCCGGCGGGACCCTCGTCCACGTAGTGGAGGCTCGTCTTCCCCGCCCGGAGGTAGCGCGCCTCGAACGGAAAGGTACCCCCGAAGTCGCCCTCCAGCCGGTCGTTCATCGACTCCTTCTGTATATCTCATCGGGTAACGTCGCCGTTCTGATGACGACCGAGCAGAGCACCGGGCTGCACGGCGGGCGGCTCGTGGCGAAGCGCCTGAAGGCGCACGGGGTGTCGAAGCTGTTCACCCTGTCGGGCGGCCATCTGTTCTCGATCTACGACGGCTGCCGCGACGAGGGCGTGGACATCGTGGACGTGCGCCACGAGCAGTCCGCGGCCTTCGCCGCGGAGGGCTGGGCGAAGGCAACCCGCACGCCCGGCGTCTGTGCGCTGACGGCCGGGCCGGGGGTGACGAACGGGATGAGCGCGATGGCGTCGGCGTTCCAGAACGCGTCCCCGATGCTCGCCCTGGGAGGGCGTGCGCCGGCGTTCCGGTGGGGGCAGGGATCGCTCCAGGAGATCGACCACATCCCGTTCGTGCAGGCGGTCACCAAACTGGCGCGGACGGCGGCGACGACGGCGGAGATCCCGGGCCTCGTGGACGAGGGGCTGAGAGTCGCGGCCGAGGCGCCGACCGGCCCGGCGTTCGTGGACTTCCCGCTCGACCAGGTCTTCATGGAAGCGGAGGCGGAGGCCGACGCGGACGCATCACTGCCGGACCCGGCCGCGGCGCCCGCGGCCGACGGCGAGGCGCTCGACCGCGCGGCGGAGCTGCTGCGCGGGGCGGAGCGGCCGGTGGTGATGGCGGGCACGGGGCTGTACTGGGCGCGCGGTGAGGAGGCGCTCGTCCGGCTGTGCGACGAGCTGTCGGTGCCGGTCTTCCTGAACGGGCTGGCGCGCGGCTGCGTGCCGGCCGACCACCCGCTGTTCTTCTCCCGCGCGCGCAGCACCGGGCTGAAGGGCGCCGACGTGGCGCTCGTGATCGGCGTGCCGATGGACTTCCGGCTCGGCTTCGGCGGCTCGTTCGGCGACGACACCGAGGTGGTCGTGATCGGCTCGTCGCGCCCCGAGCGCCCGCACCCACGCGAGCCGGCGGCCGAGCTGTACGGCGGCGTGGCCGCCACCCTGGACGCGCTGCGCTCGGGCGCCGGCGGGGGGCCCGACCGGAGCGGCTGGGCCATGTCACTGCGCGAGGTCGAGAACGAGAAGCGAGCGGAGGAGCAGGACGATTTCACCGACGGGCGCGCCCCCCTCCACCCGATGCGGGTCTACCACGAGCTCGCGCAGGTGCTCGACCGCGACGCGATCGTGATCGGCGACGGCGGCGACTTCGTCTCCTTCGCCGGCCGCGTGATGGAGACCTACGAGCCCGGCTGCTGGATGGACCCGGGTCCCTACGGCTGCCTCGGCTCCGGCCCCGGATACGCACTCGCCGCGAAGCTCGCCCACCCGGACCGGCAGGTCTGCCTGCTCCTGGGCGACGGCGCCTTCGGCTTCGCCGGCCTCGAGTTCGACACCTTCGTCCGCCACGGCCTCCCGATCGTGGGCGTGATGGGCAACAACGGCATCTGGGCGCTCGAGAAGCACCCGATGGAGTTCCTCTACGGCTACTCGGTAGCGGCCGAGCTCCAACCCGGCTGCCGCTACGACGAGGTCGTACGCGCGCTGGGCGGCCACGGCGAGTTGGTCACCACCCCGGACGAGCTGCGACCGGCGCTGGAGCGGGCGTTCGCGTCAGGAAAGCCGGCGCTGGTGAACGTGCTGACGGACCCGGACGTGGTGTACCCGCGGAGAGCGAACCTGGCGTAGGGGTTGGTCGGCCGGGCGGGCTCGCGGAGGGCTCAGGCGAGCGGTCGGAGGGCCTGAGCGCGTCGGACGGTCTGAGATGGGCGGGAGGGCGCAGGCCAAGGACGCAGGCCCGAAGACGTGCTGGGCACGTCGAGGGCCGAGGACGCCGGCATGCGTCCTCCCGGGCCCCTCAGCCGTCACAACGCAGAACCGCCGGCATCATGCCGGCGGTTCCGAATTACGGCCCTATCAGGACGGGCAGGGGTACGTGCCTTGAAAGGGCCTTGCGGTTCGGACGGCGGGAGGCGCCGATACGATGCGGCTTCGCCCGAACCTATGTACCGAGTGGAGGCCGACGGGTTTGCCGCACGGACACCCCACCCAGCGCGGATCATCATAGACCAACTGCAGGCGGTTGGCTAGGGGTTCCCCCCGATCGGGGGGAACCCGGTTTATTCGTTCGGAGACCTGGGAGAGGCGGCGGCGAGGGCGGCGCCGTGGAGGATGTCGGCTTCGCTGACTTCGATCTCGTCGAGCTGGAAGTTGCGCATCGACTGGAGCAGGATCACGGCGCCGGCGACGATGGTGGGGGCCCGGTCGGGGTGGAGTCCGGTGACGCGGCGGCGCGCGTCGACGGTGAGCGCGGCCAGCTGCGAGACGATCCGCTCGCAGGTTCCGCGCCCGAGGCGGTAGCCGTGGACCTTTTCGGGGTCGTAGGGGTCGAGTTCCTGGGCGATGGCGGCGAGTGTGGTGGCGGTGCCGGCCACGGCGATGCCCTCTTCGACCTGCTCGCGCACTTCGGCGGGCACGTCGGCCTGGACGATGGCGCGGGCGTCTTCGGCGAGGGAGCTCATCTCGTCGGAGGTGGGCGGGTCGCCGTGCAGGTGCCGCTCGGTGTGACGGACGGATCCCATGCGTGTCGAGATGTGGAAGCCGGGGTCGCTGCCGGCCTGGCCGGTGACGTATTCGGTGCTGCCGCCGCCGATGTCGATCACGAGCGTCTCGGCGCCGGCGCGGCGGCTGGAGGTGGCGCCGAGGAAGGTGAGCCGGGCCTCCTCGTCGCCGGAGATGGTGCGGGCGTCGATGCCGAAGCGCTCGCGGATCTCGTCGCGGAAGGCCGGGCCGTTCTCTGCGTCGCGCATGGCGCTGGTGGCGACCGCGACGACCTCGTCGACGCCGAGCTGGTCGAGCACTTCGCGGTAGACGGCGAGTGCTTCACAGACACGCCTGACGGCGGCGTCGGAGAGCCGGCCGGTCGCCTCGACGCCTTCGCCGAGCCGGGTCACGACGGTGCGCCGTTCGAGCTCGGACACCTCGCCGTCCTGCACCTCGCCCACGAGCAGCCGGGTGGAGTTGGTGCCGAGGTCGACCACGCCGACGCGCCGGCCGCCGTCGCCGGCGGTGGTGCCGTCACGGCTGGTGTCGGGAGCGGCTCTGGGGTCCTCGGCCACTCGCGCACCGTACACTCCCTGCCGTGCTCGGCATGTCGAAGGATCGCCAGCGAACGAGTCCTCCGGATCGGGCGGACGCGCTGGCAGACATCACGCTCCCGGATCACGACGGCAACGAGGTCCGGCTCGGCGACCTGTGGAGCGACCGCCCCGTCGCGCTCGTCTGGCTGCGCCACTACGGCTGAGTGCACTGCCGCGACCACGCGGTGCAGTTGCATCGCGCCCGCTCGGAGTTCGAGGCCGCCGGCATCCCGCTTGTGCTGATCGGCCAGGCGACGCCGCGCCACGCGGCGCACTTCCGGCGCCGGCAGGGCGTCGATCTGCCCGTGCTCGCGGATGAGAAGCGCGAGAGCTACCGTGCGGCCGGAGCAAAGGTGGCCACGGCGAGCGAGCTGCTGGGTCCAAAGAGCGTGAGCCGGGGTCTGGTGAAGACGGCGCGCTCGCGCGGGAAGGTCCACCAGGGCAAGGTGATCGGCCACACCGCCCAACTCGGCGGCGCGATGGTGATCGCGCCAGACGGCCGCGTCACGTGGTCCCACATGTCCGAGGACGCAAGCGACAACGCCTCCCCGGAAGAGATCCTGGCGGCAGCCCGCCAGGCCTCCTCGGCCGGTTGACGCTCCGGCCAAGGTTGCTAGATTCGTGAGTCAACGCCGCGGGGTGGAGCAGTCAGGTAGCTCGTCGGGCTCATAACCCGAAGGTCGCGGGTTCGAATCCCGCCCCCGCTATGTCCCTTTGAGCGACGCTTGAGACCTCCTCCGGGAGGTCTCGCGCGTTCTCGAGGGCGTCGGCGATGGCCTCCGTGATGGTGGCGGAGATCTCGATGCGCCGATTGAGCTTGTCGCTGGCTGCACACGATGCCGCTCCGGACGACGCTCGACAGCACGAGCTCATTGTGCGAACACGCCTCCTTCGCCATGGGGGAGCAGGAGTGTCGGCCGCGAAGCTCGGACGAGCGAAGGTCGCCCAACTCGATAGCGCGGTCGGGCGGATTCCGGCTGTCGCATCTGCCTCGAAGGAGCAGTGATCGACGTCGGCCCGATCCAGTCGTCGCGCTGCCCGGATTCGCGCATTGCGATAGCGGCCGACGTGACGGTGTCCGCGGCCGAGTCATCGGTCAGTCGTGTCGGGCGGTTGTGAGAAGCTCCGCCGTATCACGCGTCCGTCATCGCGCGCGCGCCGGGTAAGCGGCCATCGAGGTTCCCCACTTCATCCACTTCGCACCGTCGCGCCTGGCGCAGGGAGGGGTTGAGGACAAGCGCTGGTGGGGCCTGGGGGTCATCTGCATGGCGATGTTCATCAGCGCGATGGACATGACGATCGTGAACGTCGCGCTGCCGGACATGTCGAACGACCTCGACGCCGGCATCGGCGAGCTGCAGTGGGTGCTCGACGCGTTCCTCGTCTCGCTCGCCGGTCTGTTGCTCGTCGGCAACGGGCTCGCAGACCGGTTCGGGCGCCGGCGGGTGTTCCTGCTGGGGCTCCTCGGATTCGCGGTCACGTCTGTGCTGGCGGCGGCCGCCGCGACGGTGGGCGAGCTGATCGCGGCGCGGGTCCTGATGGGCGTGGCGGCGTCCTGCGTGATGCCTCCGGCGCTGTCGCTGCTGGTTGTGCTCTTCCCGCCTGAGCTGCGGTCGAGGGCGGCGGGTGTCTGGTCTGCGGTCGCGGGGCTCGGGCTTGCGCTCGGACCGGTCCTGGGCGGTGTGCTGGTCGACGCGGCGGGCTGGCGCTGGGTCTTCCTCGTCAACGTCCCGTTCGTGCTGCTCGCGGCTTTTTTCGGGCTGCGCTGGCTGCCGGAGTCGCGCCGCCCAGGGGTGCCTCCGCTCGACATCCCGGGCGTGGCTCTCTCCACGCTGGCGCTGGGCGGCATCGTGTTCACGCTGATCGAAGGCGTCGACGCCGGATGGACGAGCCCGGCCGTGATCATGGCCGCGATCACGGGCGTAGCCGCCGGCGTCGCGTTCGTGGCCACTGAGCTCCGCCGTCGCCACCCGCTGTTCGACGTGCGTGTGCTCGCACGCCGGCGCGTCGCGGCCGGCGCTCTCGTGATCCTCGCCGCCTACATCGCGATGCTCGGCATGCTGTTCGTCCTCCCGCAGTACGTGCAGTACGTCCAGGACGGCTCGGCGTTCGCCTCGGGCCTCGAGGTCGCGCCGTTCGGCCTCGGGCTCGGCCTTCTCGCGTCGGTGAGCGCGCGGCTCGTCGCGAGGTTCGGGTCGGCCGGCGTCCTGCTTGCGGGTCTGCTCACCGCGGCGGCCGGCTTCGTACCGCTGCTGTTCCTCTCCGCCGACAGCTCGGCCGCGCTCGTGTTGCTCGGCACCGCGCTCGTCGGTTGCGGCATCGGCGCGATGGCCCCGCCGGTGACGGCGGTGATCATGAACGACGTGGGGACAGAGAAGGCCGGCGACGGCGCCGCCGTGAACCAGCTCGCGCGGCAGGTCGGCGGCGCGCTCGGTGTGGCGATCGTGGGGAGCGTGTTCGCCGCGGTCTACGCCGCCGAGATCAGCGAAGACAGCCGCGTGCCCGCGGTCGCGACGGAGTCGATCGAGGACGCAACGGACGTGGCGAACCGCCTGCACGGCGCAGCACGTGCCGACCTTCTGAACGACGCCGTCGCGAGCTTCGACGTGGCGGCCCGGTGGGGCCTCGCCGTCTGCATGGCAGGCCTCCTCCTCGGGGCGGTGAGCGCGGCCGTCGGGCTGTCACGGGCATCCCCGGCCGAGTGACGACGCGCCTGAACAGAGAAAGCGTGCCGTCATACGGGCGCCCTCGTGGATGGCGAGTCGATATTCGGGTACGCAGGGCGTCGACAGATGCCCGCGCCGCATCTCGCTCAGCGATACCGCGCCATGCCGCGCATGCTGACGCCTTTCGCGCAGAGCAACAGTCAGCTCGACTCGGGTTAGCAGGGGACACACGCGAGCAAGCACAAAACGACGGCGACCGACGCGATACGGGCCAGCATGCTCAGCTCCCTCTGTGGTCGATCGGCCTACGTTCGCTTCCTCCCCCGGCGCGGCTGCTGCAAGTGCGATTGCAGGGGGTCACGGCGCCGCCGCGTCGGCGACGCTCACACGCCCTCCCTCGCCCTCGCCGGCCGACAACACGACGAGGCCCGCGACCACCACCGCGAACCCCAGCAGGGAGGCGACGACGCCGGCCGTCGACTCGTGCAGCTGCTCGTCGAGCAGCAGCGTGCCCAATGCGAGGCTCACCAGCGGGTTGAAGCTCATCGTGGTGGCCATGGCCGGGGCGAGCACGCCGGTCTGCAAGGACGCCTGGCTGAGCGCGAGGCTGAGATAGCCGACGACGAGCAGCGCATAGACGTGCCAGTCGGCCACGACCTCCCACAGCCCCTCGCCGAGGCGGTCCGTCGTGGCCTTGGTCAGGGCCGCGGAGAGCGCCAGGACGAAGCCCGCGGCGCTGCCGAGCAGCGCCGCGCGGAGTGCCGGGCGGCGGCCACGGGCGGCCATCACGAGCCCGACGCATGCGCCGCCGATGATGCCGCCGGCGATGAGCCAGCCTCCCAGGCTCGCGTCGTCCTTGCCGCCTGCCGGATCGCTGACGATCATGAAGACGGTGAGCCCGGCGGTCACGGCCAGCGCCCCCAGCACCTCGCGACGGCCGACCCGCTGGTCGCTGAGGAGGGCGCCGAGCGGAAGCGCGAAGACCATGCTGGCGGCCAGCAGCGGCTGGACGACTACCAGCGTGCCGATCGCGAGGGCGATCGCCTGGCACACGTAGCCCAGCGCGTCGACCGCCACCCCGAGGACCCAGATCGGCTTGCGCGCGAGCTTCAGCAGGAAGCCCGGCTCCTCGGCCGCCTCGGCGTCCGACTGGGCCGCCACGCGCTGCTGCAGCACGACGGCGAGCGCGAACAGCAGCGCTGCCAGGAGACCCAGCGCTACGGCCACGCGCGGCCCTCACTCACTCCGCGACGGCGCCGGCTCGAGCGGATCCAGCTCCGGCACGCCGCCCGACCACACGGCTTCCGGGGCTGGCGGGGGGTAGGTCGGGGTCGCGGCCCGATCGTCCGCGCCGGCGCGACGCATGTGGCGATACCAGCGGTGGTAGAGCGGGGCGAGGAGCATCGTGAGGCCGACTAGGACCGCCAGGCCCGCGAGCATCCAGAGATGACGGCGCAGTGGCTCGAAGCCGCCGTCCGCCAGCGCGGCGAGCCCGGCGAGCCCGATCGACAGGAGAATGCTGAGGTAGTAGTCGCGCGGGAAGCGCCAGATCCACGGGACCTCGAACCACCACACGTTGCCGCGGCGGAAGCGACGCACCGTATAGGCCGGATTGAGCACGAACCAGAGGTAGTCCCATACGACCGCGAGCACGAAGTAGATCGCCACCGTTCGCAGCTCACCGGCGAGCGTCCAGTCCACGCCCATCACGTAGGGCAGGTGGAGCACGACCATCGGGATCGTGAAGGCGAACACGTGGTAGCCCGTCAGCGGCCGCCGGCCCATCACGAGCCCGTACACCCGGCCGGTCCGGCCGCGCTTCAGGTACCAGGTGGGAAGCCGCTCCGCCCAGCCGATGCCTCCCTCGATCTCGATCTCGATCCCGGCGAGGCCGAACGCCCAGAGGAAGAGAAGGAGCGTGCTGCCGAGCTCGAGCTCGCTCACGGCATCAGCGCGCCGCGGCGACCAGCTCCGGCACGGTCACGAAGCTGTAGCCCTGCGGGCCGAAATGCTCGAGCAGCGCCTGGACGGTCTCGAGCGATTTGTGGCGATCCGCGGCCGGCTCCTCGTTGGACCCGTCGTGAAGGAGGATGATGTCGCCCTCCTTGGACCGCTTGCAGCGACGCGTGATGGCCCTTGCGGTCGTGTGAGCGCGCCAGTCGTAGCCCGTGATCGACCAGGTGACCGGGACGTAGCCCTCCTCGCGCAGCGTTCGCAGCGTGCCGGGCCGCCGACGCCCGTAGGGCGGCCGCATCAGCGCGGCGCCATCCACCGTCGAGAACGTCTCACCGGACGCCTCGACCGCCTCACGGCAGCGGTGCAGCTCCTCCCGAATCCGCTTCGCGCCGTGCGCCGGCATCGTCACATGGGTGTGCGTGTGATTGCCGATCGCGTGGCCCCTCGCGGCGAGCTCGCGGATCAGCCCCGGCTCCCGCTCGGCCCACTCGCCGATCAGGAAGAAGGTCGCCTTCGCATCCTGGCGGGCGAGCAGCTCGAGCAGCCGCGGCGTCTGCTCCGGGTTCGGGCCGTCGTCGAAGGTCAGCGCCAGGCGCCGCCCGCCGGCGCGCTCGCGGCAGATCGTCTTGCCGTAGACCTGCATGGTCGGGTACTGACCGAAGAAGATCGCGGCGCCTGCTCCCGCCGCGGCTGTTGCCCCGGCGGCGATCGCTGCGCGTTCGCGGTTCATAGCTGCTTCGCCCTTGCCTGGCGGCGCGCGCGGGCGCGCCCACGCCGTGTGTCGGCGCCGGCCGCGGCCACGCGGTCGATGATCGTGTCGAGGGCCTCGGTGTTTCCATCCTGCGCATACTCGCCAAGTTGGTCGTGGAAGGCGTCGAGCCCGTCGAGGAATGCCGACAGTGTCGGCGCACCGATCGCGGGAGCGCACATGCCAAACCCCTCTCGTTCCAGGTAGCGGGCGTTCATGAGCTGTTCGAACTGGCCACGAAGCGGGATCGACAGCACGGGCTTGCGCAGATAGACCGCCTCGCTGAGCAAGGAGAAGCCGCCGCCGGTGATCACCCCGCGCGAGCTCACGAGGTCCTCGAGAAACCCGTCGACCGACCGTGGGCGGTACTCGATCGCGCCGTCGGTCGTGCCGACCTCGGGGCCGTCGCGCATGCCATACACGCGCGACGGAACGCCGCAGGCGCGCAGGGCGTCCGTCAGCTTGTTGCTGCCGCCCGAGTAGACGAGCAGATGCTCGCCGCGCTCGGGCTGCGCCGCGACGATCGCGGGCCGCACGATCGGCGGCACCAGGACGGTGCGCCCCCGGAGCAGCGGCGGCTTGAAGAACGTGGTGATGACGTAGTCGCCCGCCGTCGGGACCATCGCGCGTGTCACGGCGCACGCGATCCGAAAATCCCCGTGTGCGCCCGCGGTGATCTCGTCGTCGTGCCGGCAGCGGTCGATCATGTGGATGTTGTCCACGCAGACGAGCGGCACGTGTGCCGAGCGCGCGTAGATGCCCGAGAGCGGCTCGAAGTCCGTCACCACCGCGTCCGGTCGCCACTCCTGCACCGCCGCCATCCAGCCCCGCACGCTGTCCGGGAGCTCGCGTCGGGCCGCTTCCATCGTGTGGGTGACCGACGCCCAGCGGCGGATCTCGCCGTGGTCCATCGCGAAAGAGGGACCGAACACCTCGCTCACATGACCGAGCCTGGGCTCCAGATACTTGAACGCGGCCCCCGACGCCATAACGCGGACGTCGTGCTCGGCCAAGAGCGCGCCGATCACCACCTCCGAGCGAGTCGCGTGGCCCATCCCCTCGCCGTTGACGCCGTAGAGGATCCGCACACGCCGACCCTACCGGCCTCGCGACGCAGGGCAAACTCGCAGGCGGTCGCCGTCCCAGCGGGTACGATCGCCGCCGCTCATGCGGATCTTCGTCTGGCACGGCTACCTCCTCGGCGGCACCGGCTCGAACATCTACGCGCGGCAGCTCTCGCGCGAGTGGAGCCGCGAGGGGCACGACGTGACCGTGTTCTCCCAGGAGCCACGGCCGGAGCGCTTCGACCTCGGGGGCGCGGCAACGGTGAGGCCGGACGTCGGCGGGCTTCTCCCGGTGTTCGTGCTGGATCGCTACGAGGGGTACGAGGTGAAGCTCCTGCAGGACTGCTCTCGCGACGAACTCGATGCGTGGGTGGAGGCCAACGCGGTGGCGATTCGCGACCACGGACCGGCCGATATCGTGTTTGCCAACCACGTGCTGCTGGGCGGGCCGGTGGGTGGCGCCTCGGGAAGCGCCTACGTCGTCAAGGCCCACGGATCCGAGCTCGAGTACTCGATGCGCGGCAACGAGGAGCTGTCGGCCTGGGGCGGCGAGGCGCTCGGGGGCGCGGAGGCCACAATCGTCGGCTCCGGGCACATCCGCGGCGTCGTTCGCAACGTCTGCGGAACCGTCGACCGCGTGCACGAGATCCCACCCGGTGTCGACGTGGAGCTGTGGAGGCCCGCCCCGAGGGAGGAGGCCCTCGAGCAGCTGGTCGCCGAGGCGCGCCGCGATCCGCCGAACGTCGGCAACGCCAACGAACGGCTGCCGGACGAGGGCAATGCAGAGCGGCTCGCGGCCTTCCTCGCCGGCGAGCGGCCGACGGTCGTCTACTTCGGCAAGCTGATCGAGAACAAGGGCGTGCAGGTCCTGTTCGAGGCGCTTCGGGGGCTGGACGCCCGGACGGTCATCGTCGGATTCGGGGACTATCGCGCCGAGCTCGAGCAGCAGGCGGCCGGTCTCGACGCGCTCTTCACGGGCCCGCTCGAGCACCGCCATCTCGTTCATCTGCTGGCGCTTGCGGACACGGCGGTCGCGCCGTCGATATTTCCGGAGGCGTTCGGGATGGTGGCGGCCGAGGCGGCCGCCGCCGGCTGCCCGCCCATCGTCGCGAACCACTCGGGGCTGGCCGAGATCGCCCGCGGCCTGGAGGAGGATTACCCGCCCGGCCGCGGCGGGCTTGCGAGCTTCCCGAACGGGGACGTCGCAGCGTTGCGCGAACGGCTCGAGGGGGCCCTCGCCCTTCGAGGAGACGAGCGCGCGGCGCTGCGAGAGGCGGCTCGGCGGGTTGCCGTCGAGCGCTGGAGCTGGACGAGCGTCGCCCGGCGCATCCTCGAGGTCGTTCGGGCGTCGTGACCTGAGCTCGCTTCCTGCCCGCTTCAGCCAACGAGGACGCGCCGCTGAGTATCCCGGCCTTCGCTCCAGAAGAAGCCGGGCGGACCGTGATCGAGCCCGCCGCGGCGGGCGATTCCCCGCGGCGGCGCTCGCACTCGCGCTCGCCGCCGCCGGGGCCGTGAGCGCGGGCCTCGCGCATCACGAGGCCTCAGTGAACCTTCACGGATGGAGCCCGCCCGTTCATCTTCTTGTACTGCCGCTGTTCGCGCGAGTCTTCCTCACGGTCGCGGAGTGATCAGCCGATAGAAGACCTGCGCCGTCTGCTGGCCCCAGCGTCAGCCCGCTCCCGGTAGCCCCACTGCGCCCGCGAGCACTGGCGGCGGCCGTGCCGACGGCTTGTCGCGGCGGGCTTGGTTGAGACACGTGCTCGACCGGTGCCGCGGCGGCCAGCGCCACAGGTTGCGACTTTCAGAACCGAATCCTATGTAGGGACATGGAGAGGTTGACCGCGGCGCTCTCGTTGTCGGGAAGGTCGAGGATCTCGTAGACGTCACGGTCGCCAAGGCGAAGTAGAACGCCTCGAGTCGTCCCCCGACGCTCTCCGCGGCCTGAGCCGCCGCTTCGCGTCGGCTGCTTCCTGGTTGGCGCTAAACCTCATACCTGGCGGCGCCCCGAACAAGGATGCGCTCGCACCGGGCGCGCTGCGCTGGGTGTGCCCGCAAAGGTGGCCCCACCGTCGTACGCGAGAGCGACTCTCCTGCTCTAGCGCCGGGCTTGACCGCCACGCCCGTCTGCGCTAACAAGGGCAGTATGTCCGAGGAGAGGATTGTTGAGGTCGTGAACGAGGCGCTTGCCGCCGGAGGAATCGACGACACCGTGCTCGCCGCGGGTGAGTTCAATCCGCGCGGCCACTCGGGGGCTGGGTTTGCGGGAGGGTGGATCGGCGGGGACATCGGCGACTCGCTTCCCGGGCCCGCGGGCGCGATCGGGACGGTCGGCGGCTATCTGGCCGGCACGAAGGCCCATGACAGCGCCACCGGCCTGCCCGAGCGGATGGTCGTGGGGGCGTCGGAGACGACGGTCTACGGATTCGCGGGAAACCGAGCCCACCCCAAAGCGCTCGCCTTCCGAGTGCCGCGCGCGGGGCTCGAGGCGAAGGTCCACCAGCGCGTGAACGTGCGCGTGCTGGAGCTGATCGACACGGAGAGCGGTTCGCGCATCGAGCTCGAGGGCATGCGCCTGCCGATCACGCACTCCAAGGACGTGATCGAGGAGCTCACCTAGCGCAGCGATACGCGTGCTCAGCGCTTGAGGGCCTTGCCGGGCGTCAATGTCCGTTTGGGAGTCGGCTTCTCGGCCGGGCGGGCGACCACGATCGGCGGTAGCGCCAGGCCGTGCCACCGGGCTTCCGTCTGAAGGTGCAAGCGGTGGCGCTCGCAACGCCTGGAAGCCAGCACGCGGCTCAGCGCGACATTGACCTGCGCAACCGGGCGAAAGGAGCAGCGCCGTTGATCCGGTCCGGCGCGGCGAGTGGAGTGCTCGTTGTGGGCAAGGCGATCGCTCGCGACTTCCCGCCCCAGACGATGGACGCGATGACCGTCTGGGCGCTCGTCAACGAGGAGCTCGACATCCCACAGGGCTACGTCGCCTCGCAGTTCGCGGCGAACTGGAGCTCGCTGGGGGTGAACGGCAGCTCCGCCGACATGTTCGTGGCGCTGAGCCCACTCGACATCCGGAACGCGAGCGGACCGACGCCTGCGTCGCTCGCGCTCAACGGCCAGAGCGGCAAGCTCGCCATCAGCGGCGCGGGGCAGGGGATGGGCGCGATCATGCTCACCATCCAGGTGCTCTGCACGCTGATGCTGGCGCACTTCCAGCAGTGGCAGTTGTCCATCTACCACGCGGTCATGTCCGCCTACAAGAAGGCGCTGCTCGACTACGAGGAACGGCTCGCCGCGGCGCAGATCCAGGGCGGCGTGGCGATCGAGGGCGACAACCCCGTGCTCAACCGCGAGACGGAACGTGAGCAGCTGGAATGGCTCTGCCTCGTGCTGTGGGCGTCGGACGCGCTGCAGTTGCTCCCCGGAACGGGGCAGACCGCGACGGCGGCGCCTGGCCGCTGCCCGCCAACGCCACGATCAACGCCAAGAAGATCGAGTTCTTCCAGGAGGCGTTCGAGTGGAACAACCTCGCTTTCGAGGCGTACCCGTACTTCTGGGGCCGTGAGACCAACCGCGAGGCGCGATTGGCGATGGAGAGCTCCGACCCGCTGTTCGAGCGGTTCCTGCGCGCGGGCGCGGCCCGCGTCGTGGTACCCGTCAAGCCGAGCCACACCGAGACCGTGCTCTGGTACCAGCTCACGGGTCAGATCTGGCCGGGCGGGCAGGTGCCGGCCTTCGACTCCACCGGATTGCCTGAGGCCGAGCTCTACGACTCCTACCTCGTCGACATGCAGGGTGTCGAGGATCTCGAGGAGATCGACGCCGACGTCGAGATCGACGAGGACGATCCGGACGCGCACCTGATGAAGGTGCCGACGGACCTCGTCTGGCTCCAGGACGACGGCACCCTGCCCGACTTCGAAACGCCTTAGGTCCTCCAATGGCAAACTACCGACCGTTTCTGGGCTCGTCCGCAAAACTTCAGATCGATATCGACGGTCCGCTGGTGAGCACGTCACCGAAATCCGGATACGTTCGCGGCCTGATCGAGGCGCTCGAAGGCGTGGGCGGCCAGACGGGCGCGGCGCTGAGCCAGATGCCAGCCGAGGACCTGCCTGCCGAGCTCACGCTCGCGTTCGACCTCACGGCTCTCGACGGAGGCGGGTTTGCCATCTCACGCGGTGCAGCAGGAGCCAATGTCCACGTGAGTATGCGCTGGAGTTCGAGAAAAAAGGCGCAGAAGCCGCGCCGGGGCCCAGCCCGACCGGGCTCGATGCGGGCGGTCTCTCGTAACACGCATCACCCGTCCATGAGCGGCGCTACCGGGCTGCCCGGCAAGCGCCCGACCTGAGGGCTCAGACGATCCGCATGGGCGCGGACGTAACCGCCGCGTTGCGATCGTGCTCCGCGTCGGATGACGATGGCGCCGCCATCAGTTCACACGGCAGGAGAGCAGCCGGTAAGGAGAGGCGCAGCCGCTATCGCTTTGCGCGATGAGGAGCAGTGGCATCCTGCCCCGCAGTTGTCGGAGCTGCTTCGCGTTCGCCCGCCGCCGGTCCGTCGTCGGCTCGCGTTGCACGGGCGACGAGACCGGGCTCAAGCAAGCGGGTGGGACTGCGCCAGCGGCGGGCCGAGGACCGTCATGCCCGCGTCCTCCGCGAGCGCCGCGAAGGCCTCCCGCACAGCCGATCCCTCGCCGGCCACCTCCGCGAAGCGCTCGAAGAATCGCTCCATCCCCGGCGATGCGGGGGTGAAGACGAAGAGCATGTGGGCCTGACCCTCGCTCACGTTCTGCCAGCTGTGGCGTGTATCCCGCGGGACGAACGCGAACGAGCCCGGCGCCATGTCCATGACCTCATCTTCGATCCGTAGGCGAAACGCTCCGTCGACGAAGTACATGACCTCGTCCTCGTTCGCGTGCTTGTGAAAGGGCGGACCCTCCCCGGGCATCGTGACGCTCTCGCAGGCCGTCAGCGCCCCACCAGTCTCCTCGCCGCGAGCCTTGATCTCGAGCGGCCCCCCCGTCGCAACCGGATTACGCAGCGAGCCGCCCTCTCCCCGCGCCGCGTGGATCGGTCGGGCGTCGCCGCTCATGGCCTCTCCATGCGGGTGTCGGGACCCGGGTTATCGGCGTGGCGGTGGACGATCTTCCAGGCGCCGTCCTCGCGCCGGTAGATGTGAGTCACGCGAACCAACACGGGCTCAACGGGGCGCCCGGCGATCGATCCGTTGAAGCGCTCGAAGCCCAGGGTGTAGGCCATGTCTCCATCCACCCCGACGACCTCGACGTCGAAGTGGAAGTCGCTGACGTCGGAGAACCGCGACGCGACCCATGTAAACGTCTCGCTCAGCTTGTCCCGCCCGGACTGGGACATGCCGATCGCGCCGAAGAGCGTCACCGGGTCCTTCTTCGACCAGAGATCCATCCTGGGCCCGGGATCCCCATCGGTCACGAACGCCTCCTCGGCCTCGGTCTGCCGCGCGAAGACCGTCGAGCGAAGCTCCTCGACCTCGGCCGGCTCGCCGTGCTCCCCAATTCCCATCTGACCTCCCTCGGTCGCGTCCGCGGTCCGCGATCCGGCCGCGCGAGCCGAGTCTCTCACGCCAGAGTCGCCCCTTGGGCCTACCCGCCACGGCGCTCCTCCCGCACCCCACGTCGCTCCTCGATCAGCTCCGAGAGCGCCTGACCTGCTAGGTCTATCCGGATCTCCCATTTGGGAGTCACCTCAGCTTCCGCTTCGCGCGATGACCGAGAGCGCGCGGACCGCGTCTCCCGCCTTCTGAGACCCCGATGTCCCCCGCTACTCGAGAAGATCAACCGGACCGGGCTCGCCTGGGACTGCTTCAACGGGGACCAGGAGGCTTCGTACCTCAACGCCCGCTGCACGAGAGAAGTCCCGCCACGCGAAGCGATAACGCCCAGCCAGCGCGATCGGGTGCTCTCGACCCGTCTTTGTGCCCTCGCCAGCAGTTGGGTCCCAATCGACTGTGCCGGTCACTTCTCGGCCCTCGTGAAGTCGAAAAGAGTCATAGCTTGCCGGCTGCTGGCGGGCAGCCGGCTGCCACAGACCCGCGACGTTTGTGATCACCACGGCACAGCCTTCATCAACGATGTTCTCGGCAACCAGACGCTCGAGCCGAGCAACATCGCGCAGCACGTCATAGCGATCGAGGTCGGGCGCTTCCGTCCGTAACACGAAACGCTCGTCCGCCACTACCACGTCAATCCTGGAGCGTGGGTATTTCAACTCCAAACCGTATCGGCGCCCATCCCACACGAAGAGGATGTCGAGTTCCACACGAGGGTCGTCAATCACCCGCTTCTCAAGCCGGAGGTCGGCACCTGGATGCGAAGTCTGCAGCTCCCAAGCGAGAGCCAACTGGAAGTCGGCCTCACTGTGAAAGAGCGGGCGACGCCTGGCGAGCTGGTCCAGTGCATCGGCGACGATCGGCTCGACTTGGGACATCGCGTGAACTCAGACTATGCACGCGCTGGCGAGCGCTGCTTTGCGCGATAAGGAGCATGCAACCATTCCGCCGGTGGTGGGCGGCTATCCACGCCCGTCGTGTAGGAGTACTGGGTTCCGATGGCCGACACACCAAATCCGACCGAGCGGTGGCATGTGCACCTGAGCGTGTCCGCCGAGGAGGGCGCAGATCTGCTCAAGGCCGCACCGGGGATCGTGGAGCACGGTGCCTCGCTGGTCGTCTCGCCGAAGTCCGAGTTGAAGGAGCTCGTGCTCTTCTCGCGCGAGGAAGACGAGGCCCGTGCTCGCGAGGCGGCGCTCGACATCTACCAGCGCCTCAGGCGCGTCGCCGGTCTCGACCCTCAGCCGGCACGAGTGGTCTCGCTCGAACGGCCATCAGGAAACGCAAGAGGAGGAGCTCGTAAGCATCGGCTCGACGTGACGCTCATCAGGGAGGCAACGCGAGTCTTGAGATCGGAATCGCATTACGAATGGGTCGTGGTGCTCGCCCAGACCGCCTGCGAAGTCTATGTGCGCGACGTCCTCGAGCGCAGCGCAGCCCAGCTCGGCGATGCCGCCATTGAGTCAGTGACGCGGCTTCCCGGCACGAATCTTGATAACGAAGAGGTTCGCTGCGTCTTCCACGAATTAACGGGTTACACCCCACCACAGGACACAGAGTGGTGGCGCGAGTATCAGGCACACGTGCAGCGCCGCCATCGGATCGTCCATGCTGGCGCGCGAGTCACCCGACAAGACGCCGAGGCCTCGATCGAAGCCGCGAAGGCCTTGATCGACTTTCTTCACTGGCCGAGCATGCGCATCGACGCCGGACGAGAGTAACCACCGTTGCCCTTCACGTGCGGCTGACCCCGCGCCGAGCGTCGGGCAGATTAGTGCTTTGCGCGATATGCAAGAGGAGGCCGCGCGGCGGGTTGCGCGGCGGACACTTCGCAAGCGTGTGATCGACCTCGGTTTCGACCGGCGGCAACGCAAGGACCAGCCGGCTCAGCGGTCGGGATGCCTGCCGCGGCGGGGCTGCGGGCATATTGACGGCATGGCTGTATCGGACAAGCTCAAGAAGGCCGCCCATGCCGTGGGTGCGCATCGCATCGCGACCCGCCCATTCACCGGGCTCGTGCGGGTGGAGCAAGACGGCCGGGTCCTCGCCGCCTGCAACCGGGCGGTGGCGCTGGAGGAGACCGGTCTGCCGGCTCGGTTCTATCTCCCGCGCGACGACGTGCGGATGGACCTCCTCGCGCCGAGCGAGACCACGTCGCATTGCCCGTTCAAGGGCGATGCGACCTACTTCTCCGCACCCGGGACGAAGGACGCCTTCTGGGTCTACGAGTCGCCGTCGGAGGAGGACGCGTCGCCGATCGCGGGGATGCTCGCGCCCTGGCCCGGGCGTGTTGACGTGATCGTCGACGGCAAGCCGATCTGACCCCCCGACCGCACATGGCAGTGGCCGCCGCCATGCCGCCCTGCGCGAGAAGCAGCGTCGCCGCGGCGGCCCCTAGCGCGGTAGCGACGTGCTCACCGGGATCATCGGCTGGCGGCGAGCGTGGACCGTCTCGATGATCTCAGCGTTGTCGATGCCCTGCAGGTAACGGACGTGATGCCGAGGTCGCTGTGCCCGAGTTGGCGCTGGATGACGATCAGCGGCACGCCCTCACGCGCGAGCGCGACGGCATGGGCGTGGCGCAGTTGGTGCGGCGCGAAGCGCCGCCGTACGCCGGCGTGGACGGCGGTCCTGTGCAGGTCCGCGCGGGCGGCGGCGCTTGACCAGTGCCGGCCGCGCGTCCGACCGTTGATGACGCAGAACAACGGTCCGACCGGCATCCGCAGGCGCAGCTCGAGCCAGGGCTGCAGCTCGTCCCATCCCCATGCGTCCATGCCGACTTCGCGGCGCCGGCCACCCTTGCCACGCCGGACCAATTGGGCGCCCCGGCCGCGATCGAGATCAGCCTCGGCGAGGGCGAGCGCTTCCTGGATGCGCAGCCCTGCGCGCCACAGGATCACGATCAGACCGCGCAGCCGGCGGCCGTGGGAATCGTCGCCAGCGGCGCGCATGACCGAGACGATCTCCTCCACCTTCGGAGGATCGGCCGGATAGCGAAGACCCCTTGTTACGCGGCGGGCGACCGGCGTGGAATCCCGGCATGGTCGCCGGCGACCGACGCCGACCAGCGCGGTCCAACAGCACCCGGACATGACCCCTCCTCGGGCTCGTGGCAACGGGCTCGATGATCGGTCGAGTCGGAACAGGGGCGACGGTGCGCAGCGGCGCCCTCGCGCCACTGCTGCTTCCGGCACCAAGCGGCGGCGAATCGCGGATACGCCGGACTATCGCGCGTGCCTCATTGCGATAGCGCGGTTGCGCAGCTGCGGCCCTCGCGCCGCGCTGCTCCTGATCGTCCATCTCAGCAGCGCGCGGCGTTCGAACCGGTGCCACCAAGACGGCTCCTCTGCCGCAAAGCAGGAGTCTCACCCGGCGCTCCTGCGCGTCGTCCAACGCGACAGTCATCGGCGCGGCACCTGAGCTCGAAGGCCTCACCGGCACTTCCCAGCGCGCGGTTGCGCCTGAGCTGCGCCGAGCAGCTGTTGATGTCGAAGCCATCGTCTCCTGAACGGCGGGCGACGTTGCCGATCAGCAGCGCACGCCGGTCGCTCTCCGCGACCCAGAAGCCGTCTTCACCGCTGGCGATCACGACGTTTCGGCGGACGACGGTGCTTGTGCTCCCGATTGGTGGGTTGTCGATCCCGAGCCGGATGCCGTCATGGCGCACGCCGACGACCACGTTGCGGGCCACCACGTTGCGGCGACCCTTCTCGATCGCGATCCCCTCGCCCCCACCGACAACGCGGTTGCCGGCGATCACGTTGCGGCTGCCCGGCCCGACGACGATTCCCGTAACGCCGTCGCGAATGCTTCGGTTGCCGCGCACCTGGTTGCCGTCGGCCTCCAGGAAGATGCCGAAGTCGGAGTTGCGCGCGACCACGTTGCGCGTGATCAGGTTGTCCGTGGAGCCCTCGATGTGCATGCCGAGCCCGTTTCTGCGGAACGAGTTGCCGACGATCCGGAGGTCGTGCGAGCCGAACACGCCCAGCCCGTCACCGTCGGGAGCCGGGTTGTCGTTGCCCGAGCTGTCGCGGATGACGGTTCGCGCGGAATCAGCGATCACGTATCCGAAGAACTGGTTCCGCGACGAGGAGAGCTCCACTAGCCGGTTGCCGCGCACGCCGCCGACAAGCACACCGACGGCGAACCCGCTCAGCGAGCCGTTGCGCACCGTGACGCCGCCGTGGCGGTCGTTGAAGACCCCGATGTCGCAGGGCTGCCGTCGCGGGCAGCGGCGCACCGGCTTGCCGTCGCCGGAGATCGTGTGCCCGTTCAGGTCGAGCGTGATGTTGTCCGCATCGATCACCAGGCCGTTGCTACGACATCCGGTGAGATCGCGATCGAGCGTCGTGTCGGCCGTGATGGTGTCGCCGCAGCCGAGGGGGGCAGTCTGCGCCAAGGCACCGCCACCCGCCGCCGACGCCAGCGCCAAGGCGAGCAGACAGAGCGCCAGCCCTACTCGTCGCATCTAGGGATCCTTCCCAGGGCTAGTTGAGGACAGGTCTCCCCGCCAGCGGAGAGGCCCGATCACGGACCACCCTAACCGGGGACACCGAACCTCGCCACCACCCCGCCCTACCGCAGTTGCCGTATTTACCGCGCTGAAACGCCCGACGCGCCAAGCCAACATCGCTTCACCCGCTTGCGACACTCTCGGCTGAGACTCGCCTCGGACGAGGAGCAGGCACCGGACGGCGCACGATCGGAGGCCGTGTCGCCTGCATCCGTGGGGAAAGCAGCGGCCACGAGCTGGCTGTTCCTATCCATGCATCTGAGCAGCCGCTATCACCGCCGACCTGCCGCCGGCCGCGCTATCGCTATCGCCTGGCTGCGGCAGTGCCGCTCCTGCCTCCAAGCAGGAGCGGCGGTGCGCGCGATCGTGTCCTGCATTGGACCGCTGGCAGCATCCGCTCCTCGGGCCGCGCGGCAGGAAAGCGACGAGCCAACACCATGCGCGTTGGCTCCGTCCGGATGCGTCCTTCAGGAGTCCGTTCCAGACCCAGGACCCTGTTCCCAGGCCTTCGTCTCCATGTCCTTGCGAGCCTGCGCAGTGGTCTTATGAGCAGCTCGCGGATCAGCCAGCTGACGGGCCCGCCGCTCGTCCCTCATCGTCCGCCGCCGCGCCCGCCGCTCGGCAAACCGTCGCATGAAGCCAGCCATCTTCGGCCCCCTTGAGGTAGCTCGGCCTACCGTACGCCTTCGCCGTCAGACGAACAAGCTCAGCCGAGTTCGGGTGGGCTAGCGGAAGACTCGTGGCCCACACGACGGTCCGGCAATATCCCTGGGTCGCAGCGGAGCCCCGGGCGGGCCATACGAGTAGGGCTCAAACTCCAGATGCAGCCCCTCTGATCGGACCAGAGCGCGGGCCGCCGGCGCGCTGCTCCTTTCGCCTGCCAGGAGCACTCCAGCGCCCTGGGCGCGGAGTTGTGCTTTGCGCGACGAGGAGCGGTCTCACCGAGTGCCGCCTGGGCTATCGCATCGAGGCGGAAGCGATAGCGGCGCTCCGACAGACCCGCTGTCGAGTTGGACGAAATCCAGGCGTCCGCTGGCGGGCGATCCGCTCAAGTGTTGCTCCTCCATCTGTGGAGAACCAGCGGTGACCGTCGCACCCCCCCGGCGCGTGCTCGACCCGAGCATCGCTCGAAGGGACGAATCGGGCCGCCGACCGGACACCCGCGCCGAAATCGCGCTGAGCAAGTAAATGACGCGGATCACGAAAGCCGCTCCGACGCCCGTGAATCACGCATGCCTGCCTCCGGCTTCGGGAGAGCAACGAAGGCCGAGGGAAGGCCCGGGAGGGGTTCGGAGACCCAGCCGCCTGATGGGCGGCGGCCGCGCGGCATCGGGACCCGCGCAGACGGACGCCTGGTTTCGAGCAGGCGGAAGCGATAGTCGGCGCAAACCCCGTCCGAGTTACCACACCATGCGGCGCTGCCGGGCTGGGGCACCTGCTGGTTTAGGCCCTAGCGCTGGCCCTTGCCCGCGCATAGCATTCGCCCATGACACGAACGAGAAGGACTCTCTCGGGGCTCGCGGTCATGACGGCGATGGCCATTGCGTTCGCCCCCTCCGCCTCGGCCGACGAGGCCACCTGTCCCGGCACGTTCGAGGTGCTCCACAACGACCGCATCGGGAGCATGCAGCTGCCGGCCGATCCCTACGTAATCACCGTGCTGGACACCCAGACGATGGGCTGCACGGAGGCGTCCCACCTCTTCACGCAGTTCCTGCAGGACTTCAACGGCAAACTGCCCAAGCCCTGGGTAGCCAGCCGGTCCACGCGGACCTTCAGGTCGGGGCGCGGCAGCTCGACCGGCTTCCGGGTGACGCCCGCCGGCCCGACTCCGCCGACGCCGCCCAACCCACCGCACCCGCCGTCCAGACGCGTGTGCCCGGGATACTTCACGGTCCTCCACAACGACCACATTGGCGACTTCTCGATCCCGAGGGGCCGCTACCGGATCACTCGGGTGGGCTACAGCGGGCCCAGCTGCTCGAAGGCATCCTCGCTGTTCGCCGGCTTCCTGCAGGACTGGGACGGCGTCCTGCCGCAACCCTGGTTCATCGATCCGGCAACGGGTAGCTTCTTCAAGGGGAACACGCAGGTCGGATTCCGCATCAAGCCGTACGTTCCGGACGGGGGCACCAGGCAGGGGCGCTACCCGATCCGCGGCGAGATCCCCTGCCCGACGTTCCGCGTCCTGCACAACGGCACGATCGGCAAGCTCAAACTGCCGAAGGGCACCTACAACGTCTGGGTGCGGGGCGGTCTCAGCTGCCTGCGCTCGACGACGCTGTTCGCGAGCTTCCTCGATGACCCGAATGGGGACCTGCCCTCGCCGTGGGTAGTGAACGCGAAGACCGCGACCTTCACGCGCGGCAAAGGCGGCCGGGTCGGCTTCCGGGTCAAGCTGCGCTAAGACCGGGCGATATGGGTGCGCAGATGCTCGTCGAGCACCTTGCGCACCCATCGCCGCTCGTCGGCGCTCGCGAGGCGATAGCGGCCGAGCAGCTCTCGCTGGCTTTCGAGCGGCAGGCCGCTGATCTCCCAGCGCACCGCCAGGCGCTCGAACAGGAACTCGGTGCGGCGCTGCCAGCGGTCGTCCGCTGAGACCGGCGCTGCGTCGAGCGCATCGAGCTTGCTCAGCGTTCCGGCGCTCAGTTCGTCGCGGACCGTGAGGACGTTGCCCGCGGTGTCGGTGTAGTCGCTCGTGGAGGGCGGCGCCGGCGTCCGCGCCGTTGATCGCCGCCGTCCTGGCGGCTTTGGCGCTACTCATGTGTTCGTTCCTTTCGGTCCCCGTTGGGTCATCGGTCGTCGGCAGCGGGCCGGGGTTTCCCGCTGCGCGAGCTCCTGTCGCCGCGTTGCCTGGCCCGGGAGTGGAGGCCGCCGTTCAGGCTCTCGCGGCGTTGTGCGAGGCCCACGGGCTCGGGCAGGAGGTTCGGGTGCTGGAGGCCTGGCTCGCGGCTCGAGCTACGGCTCCTCCCTGAAGGTCGTCGGTCTTGGTGTTGGCCAACAGCGCCAGCTCGATCTCGTCGATCTGCTTGCGGCCCTCGCGGGCGACCACGACGCGCACGCCTTCGGGGCTGAGCCCAGTGGTATCGGCCAGGTCGCGCAGGGTGCGGCCCCGCAGGCGCTCGGTGAGGATCGTTGCGTCGTCCACTTGAGAAACTCAACCAGCCGGGCGGACGTGTCAGGTCGAAATGTCCGAGGCGCGTACCCGCCGGGGGCGTCTGACTTGGCCGTAATCCCATGCCCGGAATATGGGACAAGTCACCGGCCGAAAGGCCGCAGGACGCCGCACGAGCTGTCTCCGAACCCCTGGCGTGGGATCTCACCACTCGTCCCTCGGCAGCCAACTCGGGCGCTCCTGTCCGAGTGCCTTGGCGAGCGCCCGGCCCTCCGGTGCGCATCGAGGTGTCGCTGCCGATGCGGTCGAAGGTGCGGGCCAGCTCGTCCAACCTGGCCTGCATCTGCTCCGGTGTCATCTGCGCTAGCTGGGAAGCCCCAGAAACCGTTACAGGCGTGTTCCCTGGGCCTGGGTAGGTGACAGCCGACAGCACATCGTTTACCTCCAGCCGACAGCAGATTGATGACGACGCCCCCCGCCTGAGGCGACAGGACATCGTTTACCGCTGACCCGTCCGCAGCGGCCTGAACCGTCCTCCTGGATCGGTCGAGCGAGGGAGGTTTCTGTTGGCGAAGGGCGAGGAGAGGGCGCGGCGTGAGGCGGTGCGGCGCAGGCTTGCAGGCGAGTCGCCGGAGGTGATCGGCCGGTCGTTGGGCAGGTCGAGGCAGTGGGTGGCGTCGTGGACGCGCCGCTACGACCCGGGCGATCCCGGTTGGGCGAGCGAGCGCTCCCGCGCGCCGCGGCGGGTCGCGAACCGAACGCCGGAGGCGCTCGTGGCGCAGGTCGTCGCGGTGCGCCGTCGGCTGCAAGACGATCCGTGGGCGCAGATCGGCTCGGAGGCCGTCGCGTGGGAGCTCGAGAAGCTCGGCATCGTGCCGCCCTCGACGCGCACCGTCGAGCGGATCCTCGCCCGCGCGGGGCTGGCGCCGCGTCCGCGTCCCGCTCGGCGTGAGCCGAAGGGCGTTCCCTACCCGGCGCCGTCGTGCGAGCGCCCCGGCGACCTGCAGCAGGCAGACCTCGTCGGGCCGCGCCACCTCGACGGCGGGTTGCCGTTCGTGGCGCTGAACGCGATCGACGTCTGCGCCCACGCGGCCGGGATCGAGATCGCCCCCGAGCAGAGCGAGCCGACGATCACCGCCGCGCTGCACGCGCTCTGGGGTCGCCTGGGGCTGCCGCGGCGGCTGCAGCTCGACAACGGCAAGCCGTTCGTGCTGGGCTCGACCAAGCTCGGCGAGATCGTCCGCGTCTGCCTGCACGACAACGTCACGCCGGTCTTCATCCCGCAGGGTGAACCGTGGCGAAACGCAGTCGTCGAGCACTTCAACGACACCTTCGACAAGCGCTTCTACCGCTCCGAGCGATTCAGCTCGCGCGAGCAGCTCGCCGGCCGCGCGCTCGAGTTCGAGCGCTTCCACAACGCCAACCACCGCTACCGCGCCAGCGGCCGGCGCACCCCGAACGAGGTCACCGCCGCGGCCGCGACGCGCCATCCGACGCCCCCCGCCGAGATCCCGGCGGACTGGCCGGAGGCAGGACGGATCGAGTTCATCCGCTTCATCCGCTCCGACCGCAAGCTGCGCCTACTACGCCGCTCGATCAGCGTGCCCGAGGAGCTCGTCAACCGCTACGTGACCGCCACGCTCGACCTCGCGCTCGAGCCCACCGAGGGCAACCTGCTCGTCCACCGCGACGGCGAGCTCGCGCTGCGCGCGACGATCCCCAGACCGACCGGCTGAGCGCAGCGCCGCACCTGCTCCACTCGCCTACGGCTCGCTGCGCAGGGGCGGCGCCACGGCGATCCCGTAAGCGATGTCCTGTCGGCGACCCGACCTCCCAACAGGTAGGTTGGTGCGTGGGGTCGAAAACGGCGTCGAGCGGGCCCGTCGCCGTGGTGAGCCGTTCGCCGACGTGGCTTGGCTACGCGAAGAGCTCGGGCTCGAGGACGAGCTCGCGGCCTGAGCGCCGCGCCGAGCGGCGCTCGCTCTCTGGCGCGAACTGGTGAGCGCATTCGGAGACGACGCAGCCGCGGCCCGACGCACCGACATGGTGCTGCGCCAGGCGAGCGACGACGCGACCAAGGTCGTATCGGTCCCGGACCCGCGCGGCTTCAGCCCCTTCGGGCGCACCGTTTGGACGCTTGAGGGAGCCGCTACCTTCTACCGCTCGCTCGCACGCAGCCGGCTGCTGTCCCATGCCGACACCGCCCTGATCCTCGACGCGATGGGGCGCGTGGTGCCCGACCAGCGCTGGGGCGTGGGGGCCGCAACCTGGGACGGGAAGCCGCCGCTTCGCTTCAAGGGTGGCTGGGGGCCGAGCGAATCTGACGCGGGCAGCTACGAGGTAATGCAGGTCGGCCTGATCGGCGATGGCAAGGAGGGCCTGGTGGTGGCGATCGCGGGCACGGCTCCCGACTACGCAGCCGCGGTCGCCGTCGCGTCACGCGCCGCCAGGGCGCTCGCGAACAACGGCTAGCGTCGCCAGCATGTGCCGCAACATCCGAAGGTAACGATCGCGGGTTCGAATCCCGCCACCGACCCGACACCCCCGCCGATATCGCTCTGAGCAGGGACATCGGCTGGCCGGCGAGAACGGCTCCGACGCTCCTGAATCACGCCCGCCCGCCTCCGGCTTCCGGAGGGCAACGGAGGCGGAGGGAAGGTCGCGGGAGGGCTCGGAGACCTACTCGGGCACCGGACGACAAGGAGCGGGGCGGACTCCCGCTATCCGACCAGGACGGGCGGATCCTCGTTTGTCGCGCGAAAGCAGCAGCGCGCAAAGCACTGCGCCGCACGACGACGCGAGTGTCGAGTTGCGTGAAGGCAGAAGTCCACTCACCGGCCGTGAGTGCCGCTGGCAGGCGAAAGGAGAAGCGCGCGGTTCCGGAACTCGACGCAGCCAGCGAGTGTCGAATCCATGGAAGCAGCAGTGGGTCCCGGGCCTCAGGAGGTTCGGGGTGCTACAGCGTTGTGTGGACTCTCAGAGCAAGCTGAGCAGCGAGTCCACGAGCCCGCCTGAGCGGCAGCGCTTTGCACGGCCATCAGACCGTCTTGACGCTCGTGTCACTGCGACCCCCAGTCGGGCCCGCGGTCGGGGCGACGACCATGGGTCACTTGGCGCAGCCCGGTCCCGTTCTTCTTCGTCGTCCAGATGTGCGGGACCTGTCGTCCGGCGCCGTGAACGAACGCGAGGCGTCCCCCGTCGGGCGACCAAACCGGATCGTAGGAGTAGCTGTCCTTGCGCTCCTTGCGCAGCCGCTTCAGGCCGCTGCCGTCGGGCCTGACCGTGTAGATCTCGACGGCCCCTTGGGCCTCGTACGAGGAGTTGAAGGCGATTCGCTTCCCGTTGGGTGACCAGTCCGGGTTTCCGGCGTTCAGCCGGATCGGAGTGATCCGGTGCAGGCCCGAGCCGTCGGCATCGAGGACGTAGATGGCCGAGCCGTTGCGTGGCTTGGCCTTGGTGTTGAGGATGTTCACCGCGATCCGCGTGCCATCCGGGGACCACTGCGCATCATGCGGCTCCTGTCCCTGCGCCTCCAGCGACCTGTAGTGGAGGATCACCTGCTCGTTGCTCCCGTCGGCGTTTGCGGTGACGAGGTCGAGCCCCGCGGCGGTGTCCTTGACGATCGGCCCGAACGCGCGCTCGAACACGAGCCGGTTCCCGTCGGGAGACCAGGCGGGGGCGCTGTCGCCCAGACAGGTGGGCGCGCTGCAGGCGGTCGGAAGACGGGTCTGCGACGAGCCGTCGGAGTCCATGGTGAAGAGCGAGTCCGGGCTTTTGCCGCCGTAGCGGCGCTCGAAGACGATGCGCTGGCCGTCGGGTGAGTAGTCGGCGTTGACGGCGGTGCCTCCGGAGGTCAGCTTGTGCGGCTTCGCCCCCGGCCGGGCTACGGTGAAGATCTGCGTGCTTTCCTCGTCTTGGGGATCGATGAAGCGCTGGAAGGCGATCGGCCCACGTTCGCCGGGGGACGTCGCCTCGGCGGCAGGCGCACTACCCGCAACGGCGGCGGCAGCGGCCACCGCGATCATCGGCAAGCTCAAGCGTGGCCTGCGATTGGCAATGAGTCCTTTCACTGCGTCCTCCTCGGTTTGGGCGTGGCGCTGTTGCGCCGCCCAGCGCCGGACCAGTGGCGCCTCGAAAGGGGGGACACGCAAGCAGTCCCACCCTAAGCGCAGTTCAACGTTCCGGCAAGGACCGACCAGTAGGGGGCGCCGAAGCCGTACGAATCTCATCCCCCTGCGTGGGCATACGCCGTCTTCCCGAGGAACCAGGTGTGCCCCCAAGTTCGGCAGCCCCTGCCTCTCCGTCGAGCAACCGTGTCGGCGGCGCAGCGCCTCGCCCCTGCTCGGGACGACACCGAGCACCGTGGTGGTTGACCGGACCGCTGCGCGGCTTCAGCGAGCGGCTATTCGTGCCCGCCGGTCAAGCTCGCGCGCGACGCTTCTACGAACGCGTGGGCTGGCTGCCAATCAGCAACCAATCCCACGACCCGATCTCAGGCTTCACAATGGTCGAGTACCGCTACAGGCTCGAGGACCGGAACTATGGCCCAACGCTCGCACTGCGGCGATGAGGTCGTCCACGCTCATGCGCCGCGTCTAAAGCCGCGCGGTGCAGGTCTCCCGCGAGCCCGGTGGCCCAGAAGTCGCGGGAAACGAAGAAGTTGCAAATGTGCCCAAGCGCCGAGTCGTCGTTGGGATGGAGCGCTTGCGTGGCCGGGAGTACCGTGATCTGGCCGACGACCTCGTCTGTGGATTCCGCGAGAACGCAATACACGTCCTCGTCGGCGAGCGATTCGTACTCTTCGTCGATCTCCTCCAGAGACGGCGCGGTCCAGCCCGGCGGCGTGAACTCCGCATAGTGTTCGAGGCCCTCGAATACAGCTCTCGCCAAAGCTCGGCTGTCAGCGACGGTTGCTCGGCGGAAACGGATCGAGTCGTCTCCGCGCCGATCCCTCCCGCGTCCGGAAGGCGAATCCGCAGGCCCGCTCTTTCGCCGCAAGCCGGTACTCCTGCATGATCCGAGCGTCGCTCGGAGGGACGAATCGGGCCCCCGCTACTCCATATACGTCAGCCGCTCATCCGCAGTGAGCCGGCGTGTGACCGTGCGCTCGGCGACGCGGAGCAGGCCGGCGAGCGGGGCGCAGAGCCGGCAGTCGTGTACGAAGGCGGTCCGTCCCCCCGTCGCCGCTGCCACGGTCGTGCCGTCGCGGCCGAACGCGGCCACCGGGGTGAAGCTCTCGCTGTATTCCTCGGTTGAGCGGCCCTCCAGCTTGTCGATCTGCCGGCCGGTGCGCGCCTCCCAGACGCGGGCCCAGCCGTCCCAGCTCGGGGTGAGCACGAGGCGGCCGTCTGGGCTGAAGACCGGTTGGCCGACCGGATAGGGGTGGGGGAGGTCGGCGAGCGGCCGCCGCCGAGCGACGTCCCAGAGCCGGACTTCCGTGCCGCTCGTCGTGATCAGCCGGTTGCCATCCCGGCTGAACTCGGAAACCGCCTCGGCCCCGGGCAGGCGGCTCAGCCGTTGCCCGGTCACCGCGTTCCAAAGCCACACGCCGTCGTCGCTTGCGATCGCCGCCGTCCGCCCGTCCGGGCTGATGGCTCCTCCCCTCGCGTCAAGCCCCGCCTGGCCACGGAACGCGGTCAGCCTGCGTCCGGACGGGATCTCGAACACGCCCGCAGGCCCATCGAGTGGCGTGGCGAACATCCCCTGCGGCGCCGCCTCGGGCGGCCGGGCGAGTCGCGGCAGCCTACCCGCTCGCCGGCCGTCAAGATCCCACACCGCTCCGGTCTCCACTACGACGTGCCGCGAGTCGGCGGTGAAGGTTCCGCCGCTCCCGAGCCTCTTGGTCAGTACCGCCACCTCGCTCCCGTCTTGGGCGTCCCACAGTCGCGCCGGCCCGAAGCCCGCCGTTAGTAGCACCCGTCCGTCTGTGCTGAACGCCACCGCGGGCACCGAGGCGTCGTGGCGCACCGTCACGGGTGACCGCCGGCCGCGGACGTCCCAGATGCGGCTTGTCCCGTCCTCGCTCGCCGTGGCCACCCGCCCGCCGTCCGGGGAGAATGCGAGATCGTTGACCACTTCCTCGTGCCCGCGCAGCTCGACACTCGGGCGTTCCACGGGCGTGGCCCACAAGCGCAGCTTCCCGTCCGCTCCCGCTGTGACGACGCGGTCGCCCCTCGGCTCGAAGTCCACGAACCACACCGGCGCGCGGTGGCCGCGCAGCGTTCGCAGGCGGCGGCCGGTCGCGACGTCCCAGACCTGCGCCGTCTCGTCGGTTGCAGCGGTGGCGATGAGCCGCCCGTCGGCGTCGAACGAGATGTCACTCACCGATCCGCGGTGCCCCTGGAGCGTTTGCACGACGCGTCCGCCCTCAGCCTCGAACAGCTTGACGCTGCCGTTCTCGCCCCCCGAGGCGACAATGCCCCCATCAGGGGAGAAGGCCAATGCGCTCGCAGTCCGGCCGTGGCCTGGGACCTCCGCCAGCCGCTCGCCGGTCCGCGCGTCCCACACCCGCGCTGAGCTGCCGACCCCGACCGTGGCGAGTCGCCTGCTGTCGGGGCTGAACTCGAGCTGGAAGACCTGCCCGGTGGCCGGCCGGGCGATCGGCCGGCCCGTGGTCGCTTCTCGCACCGTAACCCCGGTGGAGCCGAATCCGGTGTCGATAAAGGCGGTCGCGAGTAGCCTGCCATCGGGACTGAAGCGGACGTCGGTCAGCGCGGACCCACGTGTCCGCTCGACGTACCGCTGAACTCCCGTATCGCGGTCCCAAGCCCTGACCGTGCCGTCCTCGCCGGCCGTTGCGAGAACGCGGCCATCGGGCGAGAGGGCCACATCGAGAATGGGGCCGCGGTGGCCCCTCATCACGTGCAGCTGCTCGCCGGAGCGAGCGTTCCACACCCGCGCGGTCCCGTCCACGCCAGCGGTTACGGCGACGCCGGCATCCTCGGCCACCGCCACGCCCATCACGCCCCGCATCGCCTCGCCGTAGAGGCCGGTCCGGTGGCCGCGCAGCGTCGCGATCCGACGGCCGGCCCCAAGATCCCAGACCCGCGCAAGGGTGTCGGTCCCACCGGTGACTGCGGCGCCCGTGGCACTCAGCGCCACGTCCTCGAGGCCCTCGTGTGGGAGCGCAGCCGCGGTGCGTGTGCGAGGCAGGGCCGCCCGAAGCGCCTCCTGGGCCTGAGCCGTGGGAGCCACCTTGGCGGCTTCGATTCCCAGCAGCAGAGACAGCTCCGGATCGCTGTCGAGCTCCGCCATCGCCGTCGCGGCCAGCTCGCGGGAGCGGGCCTGCCGCGCGTTCTCGACCGCGGCCCGGCGCTGCTCGTTCGCCTCGCGCTCATTGTCGACCGCGACGCCCCGCTGCCAGTACGCAAGCACGGCGAGCACGACCGCAACGCCGAGTGCCAGCGCTCCGATCAGGAGCCAGGTCCGCTGACGGCGGCTCGTGGCCCGGCGACCAGCGAGGATGTATTCAGACTGGAGCGGGAGCGCCCGCTGCTCGTGCTTGTCCTGCTCGTCGAGCCATGCCTCGGCGGCGCGGAGGTCGCTGCCGCGGAGGAGGTAGCTTGCGTCGCGCTGCTGCCGATCCCACTCGACCGCGCGCACGAGGAGCCGGGCATGCCTGTCGCGCCACCCGACGTCGGTATCGAGCGTGCGCACGAGCTCCTCGATCGCCGACTTCTCGCGGAGCGGGATCCAGGCCAGGTCGGCGAGCTCCGAGGGGAGGCTCTCCGCAGGGAGGTCGGGGCCGGCGAGCACCGGCACGAGCCGTTTGTTCCTCTGCACCGCCTGCTCGAGCTCCCAGCGGCATGCGGGCGACCCGAGCCAGTGCTCGCTGAGCACGACGACCACGGCCTTCGCCGCCTCGATGCCCGCGTGCGCCCGCTCTCGCCAGGACGTGCTGAAGGGGATCTCCTCCCTGTCGACCCAGACGGCCTTGTCGTGCTCGTCGAGGCCGGCGATGAGCCGCTCGACCACGTCGCTGTCCTCGCGCGCGTACGTGAGGAACGCGTCCGGCCGGACTGCGCGCGCCTCTTGGCGGGGGTCGAGCTTCGTTTGGGGGGCGGTCGCCATGGCGACTCCACCGCCGATTGAACCCTCCCGAGACGGTGGATGCAAGCTCTGCGCCCCGGCTCCGCCCTACTCCGGCGGATCGGTGGCGTCGAAGCGCAGGCCGCTGCGCAGCTCGCCACGTCCCGGGCGCGCGTGGCGGCCGGTCCACAACGCCGTCCGGCCGAGGAGCCAGCGCGCGCGCTGTGTTGCGCGCTCCACGGTCACGCCGGCCCGCGGGACCTCTTCGCCGAAGAGCATGACGTCGTCGAGCTCCCGAAGGACGCGGCCGGCGGGATCGACGAGCTCCCCGTCGTCGCCGCGGAAGTGGCGCAGCTCGAGCCCGGTCGGCCGCTCGCCGGCCCGGCCGACGGGCACCAGCGGGAACCAGCTCGCGGGCACGTCGGTCATCAGCTGCCACCACAGCTCGGCGCCCGACGCGGCGGCCAGCGCGCGGCGGCGCAGATCCTCGAGTGGGAGGTCGCCGCTGCGCTCGCTCGGGGCGCCGTCGCCGCGGTCCACGCGTTCCTCGATCCCCCAGGCAATGTTCGCCATCTCGTCGCGCGCCATCACCACTCGTTCCACGGGTGGACCCTCCACCCTGGCGGCGATGCTGGGAGGCAGCAGCAGCACGTCGTCCTGCGGCCGTTCCGCCCCCAGGTCGAACATCCGCCATGGCGAGCTCGCCCCGTCCACCTCGCGGCTCGAGCGGATGCGCGTGCGCACGCCGAAGCTGTCGGTCACCACGAGCGAATCGATCGCGATGACGTGCCCGACGGGCGCGTCGATCGGCGCGAGGAACCAGTCATCGCCGTAGGCGACGCTGAACTCGACGAGCAGCATTCCGACCAGGTCGTCGGCCGAGGTGTCGATGGCGGAGAGGTCCACGGTGCGCGGCTCGATCTCCCAGAAGCGGCTGCGCGGCATGCCCGGGAACGTCACCGGCGTGGGGATCACGGCCCGGACGGTGGTACGCCCGGCCCGGGTGTCGTCTCTGACCGGCGCGCGCTCGGCCTGGTGAAAGGCAAACCAGTCGAGGTGGCCGCCCGGGTACTCGTCGGCGTCGAGCCGAATCGTCTCGCCGGGGAGCTCCGCCTCGACGCCGAATCGGTGCTCGAGCCGTTGCGGATCCCACGTGTGGACGCGCGCCGGCCGGCGTGGTACGAGCTCCGAGAGCCAGGTGCGAAACGCCGCCGCGGCGCGCTTGAAGCCCGGGCGGTCGCCACGCCGGATCCCGAGCCGCCGGGCGACCTCGTCGCGAGAGGCCCCCAGCGCGCTGTCCAGCTTGCGCCCATCGGGGACCGACGCCGCGAGCGCCCGCACGAAGGCCGGTGCGTCGGCGCCCGGAGCGAACGGGAAGGCGCGTGTGACCTTGGCGCGCTGAACGCGCACTTCCTCGCGGTCGAGCAGCCGCAGGAAGTGCGCTCCCGCGTCGAGCGCGAGGCGGTCGGTGAGCCGCGGGGCCTCCTGCTCGACGAGCGCCTCGAGGGGCGCCTTCTCGATGTCGAGCGGCGCGACCGTGCCGTCGCGGCCGCGCAGCCTTGCAAGCGGAGCGGCCGTCGCGACGCTGCGTGCCTCGACCGGCGAGCCGCTGTCCTGGCCCGCCAGCTCGCCGAGCTGCCACTGACGCGCGAGGAACCACAGCGGGTCGGCGATCCGCGCCTCGAGGCTCGCCGCCAGCGACGGCGTGCGCGGGGAGGGCTCGAGCCGGTTCCAAGTGGTGATCGAGCTCATTGATCCGCGAACACGTTTGCGTCGAAGTCGACATGAGTGAAGTCCAGCGACGTCGTGTCGCCGGTGACATTCCGAGGCAGGTAGGTGGCCGGCAGCAGGCGGCCCACCATGTGGAGCGACTGCAGGTCGACGGCTCTCACCCGCGCGAGCTCCACCGCCTCGACGACCGTGTCGGTGAGCGTCGCGAGGTCCCACGCTTCGCGGTCTCCCGGGTGGACGGCGAGCAGCGCGGAGTTCGGAGCCTCCGTGCTCGGCCTGTCGAAATGCAGCGCCAGCGCCGTCGTTTCGTCCGCGCGCGGAACCACATCCGCCCACTCGTCCACGAGCAGCCCCGCGACCGGCCGGGCCGGGTCGAGCTTGTCCGCGGAGCTGACCACGAACGCGACCTGGATGGGCGGGGCCTCCCGACCGATCTCGAGGCCGATCCAGCGCCGCGCCGGGGCGGGGTCGTGGGGCAGCTGGCCGACCTTTAGACGCGGACCGGAGGCCGAAAGGGCATCGCCGAGCGCCGTCACGCGGGCGAGCCGATCCGCCTCCGGCCGGACCCGCCCCACACCCGCCAGCCAGCCGGCGGCCGCCAGCCCGTCGCCGCCCTGCAGCTCCTTGCTGCGCGCGAGCGTGGCCGCCAGCTCGCGGCGCCCACCGGCGGTGACGAGCGGCACCGAGCGGAAGTCCTCGCCGAGCACGGCCGCGATCCGCTCTCCCGGTGGGTTGGAGGGATCGTCGCGGTCGAGCCTGACGCGCGCGTCGAGCAGCACGTCCGCGGCCGCGGCGGCCGGGTCCGCAGCGCGCGCGCTGCCGATGCCGTCCGCCAGCCCGAAGTCGGAGAGGCGCCCGGCTGCAGCGAGCATTCCAGGGGTGTCGCCGGCCGCGACGGCTCGGTCGAGCGTCTCGACGGCCTCGGCCAGCGCGTCCCTGAGGGCGTCCGCGCGCTGCGTCCACTCCGCCTCGTCGATCGCGCCGGGGGTCTCGCCGGCCGGCACGAGGTCCGGGGGCGCCAAGGGCCGCGCGGACGAGAGGAGCGAATGGAGCTCGGTCGCGAGCGCGCGCCAGGGCGGATCGCCGGCCGGCTCGATCGTTGCGCCCTCGAGTCCGGCCATCACCTCGGCGGCGCCGACGAAGCGCTCGTCGAGCTCACAACGCCCGCTCGCGCCGGCGCCGCGGACGCCGTGCACCACGTCGAGCGCGGCGATGCCGAGATTGGCTACCGACACCTTGACCGTGGTCTCGTCTCCCGTAGGAGAGCCGATCCGCAGCGCCTGCACCAGGTTCGATGGGTTGCCCAGGGCGGCGCCGGCCCAGCGGTCGAGGCGCGGCTCGGCGATCTGGCGCGGCCGGCGTGGGGCCCGGGGCCAGCCGCGCGCCGCGCCGGTTGCACGATTCATCGCGACGGCGATCCGGTTCGTGAATGCCACGCCGGTGCGCGGAGTGCGCGCCACCTCGGGCTCCGGCGGCAAGGTGCCCGCCCGGGCCGCGTCGGCGATGGCTCGCGCCCGCGCCCGGTTGCCCTGCACGCTCGCGTGCGCCGCGTCGGCGAGCATGAGGTCCGAGACGGCGTCGACGAGATCGTCCAGCTCGTCCACGATCCCCCCGACGACCCGCGCGAACCCCGCCGGGTCGAGTGCCGGCTCTTGCTCGAAGCGGGGGTCGTCGGGAGCGGCGCCGGGGAGCCGGTGGTCGGCCAGGCGCCCCCGCTCTGCGAAGCGGTCGCGCAGCGCCAGCCCGTCGGCGACCTGGGTCTCGGTGGCGCCCGTCTCCCCGTGCAGCGGCGCGACTCCGCGGAAGACCGGCACGTACCGGTCGAGGCCGAGCTCCTGCAGCCGCCGCTCGAAGCGATAGCCGAGCACGGCGCCGAGAGCATGGCCGGCGCGCAGCGCATCGACCACGGCCAGGGCGGCGCGCACGCGCGCCGAGGACAGGTCGACGGCGAACGCGTCGCCGCGGCCGTGAGCGAGGTAGCCGGCGCGAAGCACGGCCGCGGCCGCGGCCTGGTCCAGCGACGGCGCGTGCACGTAGCCGGCGCCGGGATCCTCGAACAGCCCCGGCCCGCCGGGGGCCGGTTGCAGCCGCGGCGCCGGGCGCAGGCCCTCGACGATGCCGTAGGCCCCCACGTGCAGGCCGGCCGGCGCGCTCGCGCGCTGGGCGAGCAGCCGCTGCCAGGCGAGCGAGCTGAGCCACGCGTCGAGCCGGTGGCTGACCGTGTCGAAGGCCTCGCGCAGCAGCAGGTCGAGGCTTGCAGACGACTCCGAGGCGAGCCGAGCGAGCGCCCACTCGTACTCGAGAAGGGCAGCGTGGCGGCGGTGGGCGGCGCCCCTCACGAGCTCGTCGAGCGCCTCGACGGCCACGACCGCGTCCATCCGGCCGAAGCCGGCCTGCCGCGCGCCGTCGATCAGGACGTCGGCCGCGGTGGCTGTGGCGCCCGCGATTGTGACCTGCTCCTCCAGCCGGCGTGTGCTGGTGCGCGTGCCCTGCGCGCGCTCGACGTCTACCAGCTCGGCCTCCATCAGCACCCTGCTGGGCAGGCCGCTCGCGTCTCGCAGCACGCGTCCAGCGCCGTCGCCCAGCGAGAGAAGCGCGCCGTGGCGCGCGAGCCGCCCGAGCAGTGGCCCGTTCTCGGGCAAGGCGCGCACCCCGGCGGCGGGGCTCGCTCCGGTCAGCGCTGCGCGCGTCGCGCCGAGGTAGTCGTCCTCGAGCGGCTCGTCGGACGGCGTCGCGGTCACGAGCGGGGCGCGGAAGAGGCTCGACCGCATGCGCAACGCGATCTCCGCGACGCGCGCCTCGACCCTCCTTTCCGAGAGCGTGGACAGCAGCGCGCCCGCCAGGAGCCGCTGCTGGTCCAGCGCCGGCGCGCCGACCGGCGCGGCGGTGGCCCCGTGCCGGTAGAGGTTCTCGAGATAGTGCCGCCCCAGTCCCTCCCGGATCCGCAGCCGCTGCATCACGGGCGCCTGGCCCAGCACCTCGTTGAGGTCGGCCTCCGTGTCGCCGGTGCGCCCGAGCCGCGGCGCTCGCGTTGCGGCCTCGCGCCACCAGCCGCGCATCCGTCCGAGCAGCGCGGCGAGCTCGCCGGCAAAGGCGTCCTCCGGCCGCAGGCGCCCCGCGACCGTGACGGGCAGGATGCCGTAGGGCTGCGCGCCGACGATCAGCGCGGGGAGCGGTCCACGGCCGCGGACGTGGTCGATGAACCAGCGGCGGGCGGCGTCTATGGCGTCGTCGCCGAGCGCGGGCAGCGCAAGCTGCTCGAGGTAGTAGCCGAGGGTCGACGGCCACAACAGCGCGTTCATCGCGCGTGCCGGGTCGCCCGGCTCGGCGCCCGGGAGGGTTGCGAGTTGCGCCGGCTTGAGCCCGAGCGCCGCGGCGAGGCGGCCGCCGGCACTCTCGGGCGCGAGCTCCAGCCGGTTGAGCAATGGTGGCGGCGCGGGCGGCGGCCCGGCCGCGTCGTTCGTCGACCGGCCCGGCGCGGCGATCTCCACGCCGCTCGAATGCGCGTGCGCCTCGAGCAGGCGTTCGAGGTCGTGCGCGAGCGTCTCCGGCGTCCCGTCCGTGCGGACGCCGACCACGACGAGCCGCTCGAGCCCTGCGCGGATCCGGTCGTCGAGAGGGATGCGGATCGCCATCCCCGCCGTGACCGCGGCGTCGAGGTCGATCAGCCAGTCGAGCTCCGGGATGTCGAGCTCGTCCACGTCCGCGCCGGGCCCGAGCGGATCGGCATCCTTGGCGACCGGGTCCTCGACCGGGCCGGCGAGAAGCTCCTCGGCGACCAGCTCGCCCCAGGCGGTGACCGCCGGCGCTCCGGCCACGTAGCCGACGGCGGCGAAGCGGTCCGGCAGCCAGGCGACGCGCGTGGCGCGCGCGGACCCCTCCGGGCGGCGCGGGGGCGCCGGGAATTGCGGCTTCGGCTGAAGCGGCTCCCCCTCGCCGAGGGGCGTGTCCGGCCGGCTGCCGGGGTTGCGCGGTTTGGTCGAGCGGACGAGCCACGCCGCACGCGGCGCGCCGTGGAGGTCGCGGAGCCGCTCCCAGGCGGGGCCCCCGTCGCTGCCGGGCCCGGCCCGCCAGACCGCACGCCAGTACTCCCGCCCGTCGGCCTCCTCGCTCGGGGTGAGCGCGGGGTCGTGGTCATCGATGTGGACCTCGTCGGGATAGATGCGCACCACGAGCTCGACGGGGTCGCCATCCACGGGGAGGAAGCGCGTCTCGATCCGCAGCGGCAGCAGCAGCACCGGCAGGCCGGCGCCGTGGCCGTGGAAGCGCGCCTCCGGCGCGGCGAGCTCGGCTTCGCCCGCGCGCCGCAGCGCCTCGATCCTCTCGAGCGTTGCGGCGCGACGCTCCAGGAGCCGGCGCCGTCGCGTGGCGGCCGCCCTGAACGCCGCGCGGTGCGCGGCGGCGGCGTCGAGGTCGTTCGCGCGCCGCGCCGCGCGCTCCGCCGCGCGCGCCGCCTGAAGCGCGGCGCGGACCTCGTCGAGGTCCGTCTCGCTGGCGGCGAGCGCGCGGCGCAGCTCGGCGAGGCGGGCGAGGTCGAGCGCCATCGTCAGCCCTCCTCCGCGGCCGCGAACAGGTCGCGTGCGTGAACGGCGACGCGGACGGGGTCCTGCAGCGTGATCGCGGCGTGATCGGCCGCCGTGGCGCCCCACGTCAGCCCCTCGCGCGTGAGCGGCCCCCCGAACGCGCCGGCCTCGGCGAAGCGAACCTGGCCGACGGGGCGTGTTCGGGCGAGATGGCCCCACGACAGGTCCCTCCAGCGGTTGGGGGGGTCGGGCCGCGGCGCGTCGTCCTCGTCGAGCCCGAACATCGGCTCGGTCGGCGGCTGCTCGACCACGAAGAAGCGCCCGGGTGACCCGCTCGGATCGTCGGCGCCGAGAACGTCCGCGAGCGAACGGTCGAAGCCGGCGTAGAGGACATCTGGGTCCAGGCGGCCGGCGAAGATGGGAGGCTCCGGATTCGACTGCTCCTTGGGGATCCGCTTGCCTTCCGGAGTCCAGCTCGCATCGATCAGCTGCAGGATGGTGCCCGGGTAGCGCAGGACGAGCCCGCTGCGCAGGAGCAACACGATCTGCTGGTCGTCGCCGGCGAGATCGAACGCATCCCCGAGCCCGCCTGCCCAGTCGAGCATCGGGCTCACGTCCGGCAGCGGGCGGCTGCGCCGCCAAAAGCGGTCGAGCGGCGTCGCCGCCGGGTCCAGCGGGAAGCCGCGCCACAGGAGCTCGCGGCCGAGCTCGTGGTTCGCGCCGGCGAGAGCCGCCTGCGCGAAGCGCGTGTCGGTCTGGAACAGCGAGACCGAGTCGGCCGGCAGCGCGGCGATGCCGGGCACGAGCAGATCCGGATCGATGGCCGCGAGCAACTCTGCGAGCGGCCGGGTGAGCTGCGGCGCGCCGCGCACTCGCCCGAGCGTGAGCGGATCGTCCCCGATCGCCGGCCCTGTCGCGACGGCCGCGCGGGCCCGGGCCACCGACCAAGCCGCGGGGTCGGTGGCGGCGCCGAGAGCACGCCCGAGCGCGCCCAGGTCAGCGGGCTCGCGAACGGTCTCACCGACCGGGGTGTCGACGGTGGCCTCGAGGTGCGCGACGAGTGCGCCCTGCAGGCGGGCGGGGGAACCGGGATCGAGTGGCGCTGTCGTCGTTGGCCGGCCCCCGGGCAGTTCGACCAGGACGTTCGGGATCACGAACTGCTCGAGGAAGGCCGGCGTGCGCAGATGCAGCGCCGGGCGCCGCGCCGCCGTGCCGAACACGAGTTGCGTGCTCTCGGCCTCGAGCAGCTGGCCGAGCGTGCCGCGATCGATCTCGGTGACGTGCTGGACCCTGACCGGTGGCCGTGGTCCAACCGGCCCGACGGGACCGACTGGCCCGATCGGCCCGACGGGGCCGACCGGCGGCCGGTCCCGTCGCGTCGGTCTCGTGATGATCTCCCGCACGAAGACCGTGCCGGGCACCGTGAAGCTCTCGCCCATCACCACCCGCGGCCCCGGTGCGCTCGAGATCCGGGTGCCGCCGTCGACGATTACGCGGTTGCCCTCGTGCTCGGCGACGATGCCGGTCGCGCTCGCCACGCCGGCGGCCACGGCGCCGAGCACCGTGAGCTCGCGGACGGGCTCGAAGGCGGCCGGAAGCGGCTGCGCGCGGACGTGCCCGACGTCGACCGCGACGTCCTCGCCGCCCGCCGTCGTGCCCGCCAGGCCGGCGGCGATCGCGGCGTCGAGCGAGATGCCCGTGCCGGGAATCTCCGCCGGCGCGGACGCGCCCGCAGTGAGCTGCGCGCGGATCACCGTCGCGACCGCGCCATCGGGCGGCACCGGGGGCGGCTCGGGCCGAACTGCGCCCGTGTTCAGGGCCTCCGCCACCGGTGCGGCCCGGTCCAGCGCCGCGCCTCGCCGCGCCGCCATGCTCACCGCCTTGCGGTACCGAGGGTCGACGAACTCGTCCGGGACAGGGCTGTCGTGCAGAGCGCGAGCGGCGCTCGCGGCTGCGTGCGCGATCCTGTGCAGGGACGGGCCGGTGGCCTGCATTGCCTGGCCGACCGTCAGCGGCGTGAGGTGGCGGCGCCGAAGCGAGCCGCCGACCGCCGCGGCGAAGTCGAGGCCGCGCAGCTTGTCGTTGGCCTCGCCGAGCTGGCCCGCCTGCGACCACGCGCCGAAGACGAGCTCCTCCTGGTGCTCGCGCACGGCGCGGCTGCCCAGGCCGGCCGCGGCGCGACTCGTCGGCTCGAGGTTCAGCTGCTCGAACCACGGTGGGGGAGCGCCGCCGATCGCGGCGGCGCCATAGCGTGGCGCGCGCACCTCGTCGCCCGACGCGCCGCCGTCTGCCGCTGTCGCGGCCTCGAGCGCGGTCGCAAGCCGGCCGGCCACCGCGGCGTCCAGCTCGACGAGCGTGCGGCCGGCGGGCACGAGCGCGCCACCGAGGTCGGCGATCGCCCCGCCGCCGGCGGCGATCTCCGGCAGTCCCGGCCCGCCCGCGCCTACGAAGAGGGCCCGCCGGCCAAGCTCGTCGGGCAGTTCCCGCGCCGCGAGCCGCCTCGCGAGCGTCTCGAAATCGCCGGCCTCGCCTGTCGCGAAGCGCCAGTGCAGGTACACCGGCAGCTCGAGCGGGTCGGTGCCGGAGCCGCGCCGCCAGGCCGGCCCCGCCGTAGTGCCAGGCGCGACGTTCCCCAGGCCGCGGCGAGCCCCGAGATCGAACGCCGGCACAACGCAGGCGATGTAGGGGCGGGCCGGCACCAGCCGCCGCGGGCAGATCAGCCGCGACAGCGCGAGCGCCGGGTTCGTGCGCGCGATCCCGGCGGCCGTCGCGGTGTCGCCGTCCTCGACCAGCACCTGGGCGTGCGCCCACGCCCACGACTCGGCCAGGTCCGGGAGTTGCTCGTCGGGGGAGGCGGGCGCGGTGATCCGAAGCACGGGGAGCGGCTGACGCGGCTCGAGGCTGACACCCGGGGTCTCGTCGACCACGACGAGCACCGCCCAGGGCCTCAGCCGCTGGGTCCCGGTGTTGGGCCCCGCGGGCGTGGCCAGCCAGGGCAGCTCGGGCCGGTCGAACTCGATCGTGCAGAAGAGGTTCGGCTCGAAGTCCGACGTGCCCGGGCTCGGCACCCGCCGTACGACGTGGCGCGGATCGATGCCCACGACGTCACCCGGGCCCGCGACCTCGAGCCGGGTGGTCGTGGCGGCCACCGCCCCCTCGTTCAGGTGCACGCCGACCTCGAACCCGGCGCGGGCCGGGAGGTCGCCCTCGCCGTCGGGGGCGCGCACGGCGCTGCCGGCGCTGCTGCGGAGCCAGGGAAGGAACTCGTAGACGGGCTTGCTCACTGCCGCACCTCGTGCGCCTCGACCACCACCGCGGCGGCGCCGTCGCGGGCCAGCTCCTGGCGGGCGATGTGGAACGAGCGGTGTGCCCCGCCGTCCATAGCCGTCAGGTCGTCGCCGACGACCACGTAGCCCTCCGGGCGCATGTCCACCCGGCGCTCGGGGGCCGCGGCGAAGCTCGAGGCGGCACTGCGGACGGTGCGCCCAGTCGCGGCAGCTGCCCAGAACTGCTCGAGCACCACGAAGGGACCCCGCGGGGGGCGCGGAGGCTCCGGCGCCGGCCGGTGGTCCTCCGGGATGACGATCGTCTCGTACACGAGCGGGCGCCTGCGGCCGCTGCCGGCGGATACGACGTCGGATCGCGCCCGCACGCCGGCCGGCATGCGCTCGAAGCCCGGCTGCGACAGCGCCGCCGCTTCGTCCAGGTCGAGGAACTGGGCAGCGGCGAAGTGGTCGGTCACATCGTCGAGCTCGACGTCGTCCCCGATCCCGCTCACGCGCGAGATGACGAAGCGCCGCTCGCCCGAGGGGCGCGCCGCCCCCACCCTGTCGAGCTCGAGGCCCAGCGGCAGCAGCCCCTGGCGCACGCCGAGCTCGCCGAGCGGGTGGACGACCACGACGCCCTCCGCGCCCGCCACCGGGTCGATCGACACGAGGCGCCGGCCCTCCCCCGGCATCGCGCCGCTCCAGTTGCGCGGGCTTGCCAACTCCGCGACCAGCACCGCCCGGGCGTCCACGAGCGCCTGCTGCACCTCGCCCTCGGCGAGCGGCTCGTTGAACGGGATGCTCTTCTTGATGAACCAGAGCTTGAAAGTCACCTTGCCGGAGAACCGACACGGCGTCGTGCCTTCGAACCGGCCGTAGAAGTCGACTCCCATCAGCGTGGTGCTGCCGCGCTTGAGCGCCGCGCGCGCCTGGAGCTCGGCCACATAGCGGCACGTGTCCGTCTCGACGATCACGTCGAGGGCGATCGTGGCCTCGAACCGCAGGCCGAGCCCGCGCGCCACGAGGTCCGCGCGGAGGCCGAACTGCGTCGTAGCCGCGGCGATCGCGAAGTAGATCTCGGCCGACAGCCGCAGGTTGCTCTTCTCGATCCGGAACCCGACCCGGTCGAGACGCGGCACGACGTCGGCCGGCGGCAGCGGGAACTGCGGGTGGAAGCCGCCGATGCTGAGCAGGAACATGGGGTCGGCGCCGCCGCGCCTGATTCGCAGCGCGAGCGAGCCGGTGAGCGCGATGCCGATCAGGTGCGAGTCGCGCAGCTGGGCGTCGACCGAGATCGAGCAGCCGTCGGTCCAGTTCACCACGCCGAGCATGTCGGCGTGGATGCGCAGCACGTCGTGGGGGCGCGTGGGCAGCGCGATGTCGAGGCTGCCGAGGATCACGAGCTCGCTGTCGTCTGCCCCTGGCCGCAAGCGGCCGAGCACGCCGACGCGGATCTTCGCGACGTCGCCGAGCCCCCAGCTCAGCTCGAAGAACAGCGCCAGGGTCGTGGCGTCGCGCTCGATGGGGAACACGGTGCGCAGCGTCTGGAAGATCCGCGCCGCGTTGCGGACCGGGTCGTCGGGGAACATCACGTGCTCGAGCGCGCCGGTGCGCAGGCCGTCGCGCAGCGCCGGGAGGTCGTAGCCGTGGTTGGCGGCGATCATGCCGCCGATGCCGGTCAGTGAGAAGCCCCAGCCGAGCTCCCATCGGAAGTCCGTCACCGACAGCGACACCAGCAGGGCGCTGTCGTCGGTGCCCTGGATATGCGTCGTGTAGAGCACCACAGCCTGCAAGGTGAGGTCGACGCCGCGCAGGTCGAGCGCCACCTCGAACGCGCCGGCGTACTCGCCGCGGTCGCGGTCGAGCAGGAGCGCACCGCCGCCCTTGACGGCCTTCGTGTCGACCCGTAGCCCGATCCCGTTGGGGGCGATGAACCTGTCGAGATCGTCGCCGTCGCCGAGGTTGACCGCCAGCCGGATCCCGAGCCGGTCGACCGTCATGTGGAAGCAGCTCTTGAAGTCGAGCGACGCGCTGGTCGTCAGGGCCACGCCGAGGGAGCGCCCGGCGTCGCCGCCGGGCAGGATGAGCTCGGCCCGTACGTGCTGGAAGCGCAGCCCCTTCAGCTTGAGCCACGGCGTCGGGACCGTGAACCCGAGCGCGGTGCCGCCGCTGACGTAGAGGCCGCGGCTGGCCGTAAAGCCGACCGAGAAGGCGAACGGGAGCCGGGTCGGGCCGTCGAGCAGCTCCGAGCCCGGCTCGGCGGGCTTCTTGGGATCCGGCTTGGGGTCGATGACGATTCCCGCGTCGCTGACGGTCAGCTCGAACGACAGGTCGTTGGCCACGAGCCCGCCCGCAAAGGCGATCCCCCCGATCTCCCAGCGCCGGCGGGTGTCGTCGGGGAAGACGAGCTTCGTGTCGCTCGGCGGGCGACGCAGCTCGAACAGCACCGAGGCCGGCCCCTCCGCTCCGGCCTCGAGCCGGAACGCCTCCGGCGAGCCGGGCAGCGGTACGAGCATCGTGGCCGCCGACGGCGCGGCGAGCCGGAAGCGCGTGCCGGGAGGACGGGCCGGCTGCGACGTGACGGGGTCCACCTCCTCGCCGCCGGCCTCGATCTCGAGCGCGCCGCCCAGGCCGAGCACCACGGCCGGCCCGCGGTGCTCCGGCGGCACGAACGCCGAGCTGATCAGCGCCTCGGCCGCGAGCTCGTCGGAGCTTCCCGCCTCGTCGATCAGCGTCTCGCGAAACGCGATCGTGAGCGAGCGCTCGCTGATCTGCTGGGCCGGGTCGTCGAGGATGTTCGGGTCCGGGTCCCAGCCGTAGAGCCACTCGACCTGATCGACGCCGAAGCTCTTGCCGACCAGGATCGACATGAACGCGATCCAGGCCTGCACCCAGACCGCGTCGATCGGCACGCCCGCGGCGTCCTCGCCGCTGCCGTCGTCGGGCGGCCGGGGCACGAGCAGGCGGGTGAACACGTCGCCGGCGCGGTCCCAGTCGATCCGCAGCAGGTCGTCGGTCAGGACGCCCAGCAGCCGCGCCAGCGCGAACGTGAACGGGTAGCGCTGGCGCACGCGCGATGCGCCTGCGATCTCGAGCACGCGCAGCGCGATCTCCAGCAGGTCGTCCTCGTCGTCGACGAACGCGACCGCCCGGACGGCCTGCTCGACCAGCGTGATCACGGCCGTGATCCCCTCGATCGTCTCGGCCGCGTCCTCGAACTCGGCCAGCTTCGCCGAGGCCGCCTCGAGCTCCGCCGCCGGCACGGGCCCGACGTCGTCGCGGGGCTCGAGCTCCACCGCGATCACCAGCTCGCGCCGGGCGGGCCCGTACGAGAACGTGTCGATCAGCGGCTCCACGGCGGCCGCGATGCCCTTCCCGATCGAGCGCAGCACGCCGAAGGTGCCCATCAGCCTTCGGCCTCGACCTGGATCGTGGGCCGCGGGTCGTCGACCGGCTCGAGGCTCGACTCGTGGCGCGTGAGCACCTCGCCGCGGACGCCGGCGCCGGCGTGGTGGAGGCGGCCGTACAGGTCGTGTATGACCCGCAGCGCGCCGGTCCCGGGCTCGGTGGCGAAGTAGACCTCGCTGATGTTGTGCGGGTACACGAGCGTGCGCACCTGGGCCGACGTGCGCATCGCGGCCTGGTGGCGCTGGAGCGTCTGGGCGTAGCCGGCGAACGGGTCGGCGGGGTCGATCTCGGGGAACGGCGGCAGGAGCGACCCCAGCTGTGACGAGCGCTCGGCGTCGGGACGCTGGTCGGACAGCAGTGCGAGCCGGTAGGCGAAGTCCGCCACCCGCCGCTGCACCGAGCCGCGCGGCCAGCCCGTGGCCGGTACGCGCACGGGCACCTCGTCGAGCTTCAGCTCGAGATGGCGGTGCCCGTGGACCCCCTCGATCGGCTTCACGTCACCGCGCTCCCACTTCAGCACCGTGGCCTCCGTCGACACGTGCCTCACCTTCGCGTCCTTCGCGTGAGGGGCGGCGGAGGAGCCCGCCAGGCGGCGCTCGACCTGCCAGGGCGAGGCGCCGCCAGGCCCGGCCGTGGCGAGCATCGTCTCGTCGTCCACTCTGATCAGGAAGGGCTCGCCCTGAAGCCGGGCCGGCGCCGGCATCGCGACGGCGATCGACGTGGTGGTCGCGTCGATCGCCTCCGTGAGCGTGGTGCCGAACTCGGTCGCCGCGTCCAGGTGCAGCAGGTCCTGGAACGGCCGAAATGCGCGCAGCACCAGCTCCACGATCTCCTCCCAGTGGTTGCGCGCGGCGCTGCCCGTCAGCTGCAGGATCCGGGAGGAGGCCCCGGGCAGGTTCTTCAGGAGCCAGGTGTCGATGGCGAGGCTGACCGAGAAGTGGACGTCGCCGGAGAGGATCACGACGCGCGGGTAGGTCGACAGGCGTTCGAGCAGCCCGTCATAGGCCTGGCGGTCCCCGTACCAGAGCTCGACCTCCGTCTTCGCCGAGCCGACCAGCGGGTGGTCGGGATGGAGGCCCTCGGGGTGATTGGGGTCCTCGCCCTTCCGCTTCGCTACGCCGACGAGGTCGATGATGGCGGCGGCGAGCGGCTGGCCGATGCTGTCGACGAGCGGCGGGTGCACGACCGGGGCGGGCGACAGCAGCAGCAGCGCCTCGAGCCCCGCGGGCAGCGGGCCCTCCGGGATCTGGTCGTCGATCTGCTCGGGGCGCGCGAGCGCCGGCGGCCCGACCTCGCTGGGGAAGTCGCGGTGGTTTCGGGTGTCGATCCCGATCAGCCTGTGCGAGGGACCGTCGACGCTGAAGCCGAATCGCGCCGGCACGTCGGGCAGCTCGGGGAGCAGGCCGAGCAGCGCGCGGGCCGTCTCGCGGTCGCCGTCGAGCACGGCGGTCAGCAGCCGCGCGTTGACCGTCTGCTCGGCGCCGGGCGGCGGCTCGAACGAGCGCGGATCGTTGCCCCAGGCCTGGAAGACGGTCCCGGCCGCCATGGCATTCAGGATCAGCCGCCCGCCGAGCGGCGACTCGAGGGTGCGGCGGCGCGTGCGGGCGGTGAGGTTCCAGTCGTCCGTGACATCGTGGTCGTCGAAGAGCATGTAGGTCGGCACGTTGGCCAGCACACGGGCCACCTTCGCGAGCGCCGCACGGAAGACGCGGGCCGACTGCGTGTCGTCGGCCCAGCGTGTGCGCAGCTCGCGCATCTTCGCCTCGGCCTCCTTCGGCCGGTCGGCGAGCCGCGTCTCGTAGTCGGTCAGGTGGCCGCGGTGCTGGGGACCGATCCCGCTCAGGTCGGGAAAGGCGTCGAGCCCCGGGATCGCTCGCCACACCGAGGTGCTCCAGCACAGCGCGTAGTAGCCGCAGTACTCGGCCAGCGAGAGGGCATGGCTGTGGCCCGAGTTGCAGCTGAGCCTCGCGTCGAGCGTGCAGATCCGCCTGCGGTGGAGCGGCGGAAGCAGCTCGGTGTCGACGATCAGCGACTCGGTGTCGTTCAGCGGGAGCTCCTCGGTCGGGCCGCCGAGCATCTCCCGGCCGATCGCGTTGACCATCGGCAGCAGCGGCGCCGCCACCCTGTCCGCGTAGATCTGGTCCCCGGTCAGGACGAGCTGATGGGGCGGAGGGGTCGAGCCCTCGATCCGCGATCCGATCAGGTCGTCGATGTGCGCCATCGCGTCGTCACCCGCCGCACCCGCGTCGGTGCAGCGACAGCTGGCCTGCACGACGCGCAGGTCCTCGATCCGGGCCGGGCAGGTCATGAACCCGGGAAGCGTGTTCTCGCCGTAGCCGAGCGGCAGGCTCGCGGGCGCCTCGGGATCGGAGCCGACGATGCGGCCCTCGGCGAGCAGGCCGTTCAAGCGCAGGTCGGTCGACTCGCCGCCGTCGGTCGTCATCAGGAGGTCGTAGCTGTGCCAGCGGCCCGGCAGCAGCGGCGAGACGAGCTCGGCGACCGCGACAGTGACGTGCAGGCGCTCGCCCAGGCGCCGCGCCCGCGCCGTGCCGGCGGCCACCGGCGACGCGCCGCTGCGCACGACGCCCGGCTGTCCCGCCCGCGCTACCTGGACGCCCTCCCAGATGCGAAGCTCGACTGAGGCCGGCTCGCGGAGCGCGATGAAGACCGACGCCACCCGGCTGTCCACACGGCGGACGATCGGCCCCACGAGGACGAGCGGCAGGGTCACGGGCGCGACCCTCGGGGGCGGGGTCCGGACACGAACCTATCCTCTCCGATCCGTGCCGGTCGGTGGCCGATATTCGCCCGCTGCACAAGGCGACGGGCGGAACTTCCGAGAAGTGCGCCTGCCCGCAGCCCCTACTAGCCGGGCGTCCGCGAGCCGTCCCCCAGGTATCGCACGATCATGTCGCCGAGCATCTGGCGGTAGCGGTCCCGGAGGGCGGGGTCGACCAGGTCGCGGTCGAAGATCGCCGCGAAGGTGTGGCGGTTGGCCAGCCTGAACACGCAGAAGGCGCTGATCATCATGTGGAGGTCGACGGCGTCGATGTCGCGGGTGAAGCAGCCGGCGCTGCGGCCGCGCGCCAGGATCTGATCGATCAGCTCGATCGCGGGGCTGTTCTGGCCTGCGAAGTCGTCGCGCCCCGAGATGTGCGCGGCGCGGTGGATGTTCTCGATGCTCACGAGTCGGATGAACTCGGGGTGTGACTCGTGGTGGTCGAAGGTGAGCTCGGCCAGCCGGCGGATGGCGGCGACCGGATCGAGGTGGTCGACCGCGATGCTCTGCTCGGCCTCGCGGATGGCGGCGTAGGCGCGCTCGAGCACCGCCACGAAGAGCTGCTCCTTGCTCTCGAAGTAGTAGTAGATCATCCGCTTGGTCGTGCGCGTCTGGGCGGCGATCTCGTCCACCCGCGCGCCGGCGAAGCCGCGGTCCGCGAACTCCCGCGTCGCGACGTCGAGGATCTCGCGCCTGGTGCGCTCGGCGTCGCGCTGGCGTTCTGGCGCCGTGCTGTCGACCACCTGACCATCGTAGGTCTTCGCCTGAGGCCGGGCTCTGCGGCGTTTATGCCGTGCCGAGCTTCGGTATAACGAACTAGTTCGTTCATTAGCTGCGAGGAGCAGCAGGAACAGGAGAAGGAGGAGGGACCGGAGGCTTGCGTGCGAGGCATGACGACAGGCTCGTCGTCGGGTTGGTCGGCTCCGGGATCGGCGAGTCGCTGAGCCCGGCTCTGCACGAGCGAGAGGCCTCCTTGCTCGGCTTCGACTACTCCTACCTCCTCTTCGATCTGGACGAGCTGGGCCGGGACCCTTCGGAGGTCGGAGAGCTGCTGCGCGACGCGCAGCGAGACGGCCTGCGCGGCCTGAACGTGACGCATCCGTGCAAGCAGCTCGTGGTGCCCGAGCTCGACGAGCTCTCACCGGAAGCCACGACGCTGGGAGCGGTGAACACGATCCTGTTCGGCTCCGGGCGGCTGGTCGGCCACAACACGGATTGCGACGGGTTCCAAGACGCCTTCGCGCGCCGGCTGCCGGGCGTCCGAATGGACCGGGTCGTCCTGCTCGGGGCGGGAGGGGCCGGCACCGCCGTCGGGCACGCGATCCTTTCCCTCGGCGCCCGTTCCGCAGTCGTCCTGGACGCCGAGCCGGGCCGAGCCGAGGAGCTCGTCGAGGTGCTCGGGCGGCGCTTCGGCGCAGACGCGGCGAGCGCCGCCGAGATGGCGGCCCTGGGGGGCCTTCTGGCAGAGGCGGACGGCCTGATTCACGCGACCCCGACCGGGATGGCGGCCCACCCGGGTACCGCCGTGCCCGCCGAGCTGCTGCATCCGGAGCTGTGGGTCGCGGAGCTCGTGTACGCGCCTATCGAGACGAGGCTCCTCGAGGACGCTCGCGACCGCGGTTGCCGGACGCTCGACGGCTCGGCCATGGTCGCCCTCCAAGCCGCCGGCGCGCTGGAGCTGTTCACGGGCGCGCGCCCGGACCGCGACCGGATGTTGCGGCACGTGGACGAGCTGCTCGGCCTGGCGAAGGAGGCCGCGTGAGCACCGCGATCGCCACCGTCTCCCTGAGCGGATCCCTGGAGGAGAAGCTCACGGCTGCCGCCAGGGCCGGCTTCGACTCGGTGGAGCTGTTCGAGCCCGATCTGATCGCCTCGCCGCTCCGTCCCGCGGAGGTCCGCGAGCGAGCGGCGGAGCTGGGGCTCGAGATCCGGATGTATCAGCCCTTCCGCGACTTCGAAGGGGTCGGCCCGGCGGCGTTCGAGCGCAACCTGCGGCGCGCGCGCATGAAGCTCGACGTGATGGAGAAGCTGGGCGCCGACACGCTGCTCGTGTGCTCGAACGTCGCGCCCGATGCGATCGCCGATCCGGCGCTCTCGGCTGAGCAGCTGAGGCGGCTGGCCGAGGAGGCGAGCCGGCGCGGCATCCGGATCGCCTTCGAGGCGCTCGCGTGGGGAACGCACGTCAACGACTACCGGGACGCCTGGCGGATCGTCGAGATGGGAGACCACCCCGCGCTCGGCACCTGCCTCGATTCGTTTCACATCCTGTCCCGGGGCAGCGACCCGAGCGGGATCAGGGACATCCCGGGCGACAAGATCTTCTTCCTCCAGCTGGCCGACGCCCCGCTGATCGCGATGGACGTGCTGCAGTGGAGTCGCCACTACCGCTGCCTGCCCGGTCAGGGTCAGTTCGACCTGACCGGCTTCGTCGGGCATGTGAGGGCCGCCGGGTACGAGGGGCCCCTGTCCCTCGAGGTCTTCAACGACGTCTTCCGCGAGGCCGACCCCGACCGGATCGCCGTCGACGCGATGCGATCGCTCTTGGTCCTCGAGGACTCGCTCGGCGAGCGGCGCCTGCCGCCCCCGGAGCAACTGCTCGGATACGCCTTCGCCGAGCTTGCCGTGACCCCGGAGTCCGGCCCCGACACCGAACGGCTGCTCGAGGCGCTGGGCTTCGCGCACGTCGGGCCGCACCGGTCGAAGCCGGTGCAGCTGTGGCAGCAGGGAGACGCCCGGGTGCTGCTGAACCACGGCGACGAACGGACGGAGAGCGATCCGCTTGTGGTGGCGCTGGGAGTGGAGAGCGCACGCCCCGCGGGCTCGTTGGAGCGCGCCGAGGCGCTCTTGGCCTCGGTTCTGGATCGCCGGCGCGGTCCCGGAGAGGCCGAGCTGTGGGCGATCGCAGCGCCCGACGACACCTCGATCTTCTTCTGCCGGACCGATGCCGGCGGAGAGGACTGGCTCCGCGACTTCGTGGAGCTCGAGCCGAACCCCAGCGGCGGCGCGCTCGTGCGGGCCATCGACCACGTCGTCCTCGCTCAGCCGTTCGACTACTTCGACGAGGCGGCGCTCTTCTACCGCTCGGTGCTCGACCTGCAGCCGCACGAGAGCCAGGACCTCGCGGGACCCGACGGCCTCCTGCGCAGCCGGGCGGTGAGCGACCCGGCCGGCCGGCTGCGTCTGGCGCTGACCGTGCCGCGGCTCGGCACCGGGGCCCACGGACCGCTGGGAGAGCTCCAGCACGTGGCATTCGCCACCGACGACGCGCTCGCCGCGGCCCACCGGATGCGTGAAAGCGGGGCGCCGCTGCTTTCCATTCCCGACAACTACTACGACGACCTCGCGGCGCGCATGCAGATCGAGGACGACCTGCTGGAGGACCTGCGCGAGCACGGAGTGCTCTACGACGCCGACGCGTCCGGCGAGTTCCTCCACTTCTTCACGGAGATGGCCGGCGGCCGCCTGTTCTTCGAGGTCGTCGAGCGGCGCGGCTCGTACGAGGGCTACGGAGCGGCGAACTCGCCCGTGCGGCTGGCGGCGCAGCTGCGCCCGGCCCGGGAGACACAGCGGGCATGACGTCTGAGGCAACGAGGAGAGGGAGAGCCAGGTGACCACGGCACGCACTTTGGAGGACCGCCCCACGACAACCGAGCGGGCCGATCCGCAGCGGGAGCTCGTACGTGAGCTGCCCAAGCCCGGCCGGCTGCGCAAGCTGATCGGTCCGAGCATCATCCTGGTCGGCGTCGGAGTCGCGAGCGGCGAGTACATCCTCTACCCCTACATCGCGTCCACAGCCGGTCTCACGTTCCTGTGGGCGGCCGTGGTGGGCGTCCTCGTCCAGTTCTTCATCAACATGGAGATCGAGCGCTACACGCTCGCGACCGGCCAGACGGCGATGACCGGTTTTCAGCGGCTGTGGAAGCCCCTGGGGCTGATCATCGTGCTGATGGCGCTGCTCGCGACGACGTGGCCGGGCTGGGCGACGAGCGCGGCGACGGTGGCGACCTTCGCCTTCGGCGGCGGCGACCCGGTGGTGATCGCCGTGGCGGCGCTGCTCGCCATCGGCATCACCCTCACGAGCTCGCCGGTCGTCTACCAGACCGTCGAGCGGCTCCAGTTCCTCAAGGTCGGGGCGATCCTCGTGTTCGTCGTGATCGCGCTCGTCGCCGCGATCACCGCGACGGCGTACAGCGACACGAGCCAGGTGATCACGAGCTTCGGCACCTTCCCGAGCGAGGTCGACCTCGCGATCCTCGTCGGTGCGCTGGCTGCGGCCGGCGCCGGCGGCGCGAACAACCTCGTCCAGAGCAACTGGATCCGCGACAAGGGCTTCGGCATGGGGAAGTACGCGCCGCGCATCGTGTCGCCGATCACCGGCGAGGAGGAGGCTGCGGCCTCGGGCCAGCGCTACGGCTTCCCGCGTGACGAGGAGAACATGTCGCGCTGGCGCGAGTGGTGGCGCCTGGCGAACCTCGAGCAGCTCATCTCCTTCGCGGTGGTGGCGATCCTCTCGATCGGCGTCTTCTCGCTGGTGGCCTACTCGACGGTGTACGGCAACCCCGACCTGCCGGACGAGAGCGGCTTCGACTTCATCTCGCTCGAGGCCAGCGTGCTCGACGAGCAGGTGGGCAACTGGTTCGGCACCCTCTTCCTCGTGATCGGGGCGGTGAGCCTGTTCGCGGGGGCGCTGGGCATCATCGACTACGTCGCCCGCCTGGTGGCCGACGTGGTCCGATGCGGCTACACGGAGGGCAGCCGCCGCTGGACCGAGAGCCGCCTCTACTTCATGGTGGTGTGGACGATGGTGATCGTGGGCAGCGCGATCCTTCTGCTCGGCTTCGATCAGCCGCTGGTGCTCGTGACGATCTCCACGGTGCTGGGCGGGGTCATCATGGTGGTGTACTCGTGCCTGCTGGTGGTCACGAACCGCCGCTACCTGCCGACCGAGCTCAAGCTCAGGGGATACCGGCTGGGGATCATCGTGTTCGCCATCCTGCTGCTGGGCGTGACCTCCACGATCGTCGCGATCGACCAGTTCGGGAACCTGTTCTGACGCGGCGCTCATGGCTCGGGTGCTCGTAGGCCTGGGCGGGTGGGGCGCGATGGTCGGGGGGCATACGCGCTCGGACTGGCCTGACCGGGCGAAGGGCGCCGGCTGCCGGTTCAGGCGCCCCGCGACTTCAGCGCGAGCACTCGGCTCGCGACTAGTCGGACCCCCCTCTTGCTTAGCGTTGGGCTCCAAGGGACCCGCCTCGCCGGCGGTGTCGGGCGGTGAGAGGGTGATGCCCCGAGGCGTTGCGCCAACTCGTCCGCGCACGCGGGGTCCCCGTTCCGGGTGGCCCGGACGAGCATAACCTCCCGAAGGCGCTCCTCGGTAGCCGCGCCCGGGAGGTTTTGACCGTCTACCGACCAAGACCTCCCGATTTCGCGAGCGAGGGGGGCAGGCGTGAGGTTTCAACGCCTCGCTCCCAACCACACCCTTACCCGCCCCGGACCCGGCCCGGCGCAGACCAACCAGCAACGAGCCCAACCAGATGCGGGGGGGTCGGACTAGGTGCCCAGCAGGCCGCGGTTCTTCAGCTCGGCTCAACCTCTGCCCAGAGATCGCTCTACGCGGACCTGGCACTTCGGAGCAACACCCTCGTCATCGGGATGACGCTGTCGCTGGTGGACGTGCGGGCCGAGGGTGTCAGGCCGCCGGCGCCCGGAGCTCGACGGCCCCGCTGAAAGAGGGTCACGCGACCAGCGACTTCAGCGCGCCGTCCACGGCAGGCAGCGCACGCATCTCGCCCGCGATCGCCTGTGCGCTGCGTGCCAGTGACTCGTCTTGCAGGCCGGTCTGGATCGCGTTGCAAAGCATCCCGGGGTCGATCGCGCTCGGCATTGCCGGCGAGGGGCCTTCGCGTAGGGGCTTGACGACCAGGCCGGCTCCCACCTCGGCGACCCGCTTCGCATTCGGCGGCTGGTCGGCGAACAGCGGCACGACCACGAGCGGCAGGCCCGCGGCCAGCGCGCCCAGCGTGGTTCCCGCGCCGCCATGGCAGACGACCAGGCTCGCCTCTGCAAACGCGTCGGCCTGGGGCACCCACCGGGTCAGGTGCACGTTCGGCGGCGGCGGGCCGAGCGCCTCCAGGTCGAGCTCGTTGCCGACGGTCACGAGCACCCGTGCCGGGACCTGCCCCACCGCCTCGAGCGCCGAGCGATAGAGGGCGGCAGCCATCGGCAGGCCGCCCGTGACGCTCCCGAAGCTGAGGTAGACCATGGGGCGATCGTCTCCCGGCCACCACTCGCCGAGCGCTCCGGCCGGTGCATCCGAGGCGGGATCGCGAAACCGGCGGGTATCCCGCGGCTGAGGGGCCCCGGAATCCTCGAGCGAGGCAGGGAACAGGGTGAGATAGGGCGATGCGGCGATGGCTTCCGCGATCCCCGGCGAGCGCTGCTCGATCGCCGGTCTTGCGATCTCGGTCATCTCCCGCTCGACGGACGCCAGGCCGATCGCCACCCGGGCGTGCGGAATCGCGAGCGCCTCGGCGACCATCGCGGAGGCGTACTCCGACGGCTCTCGGATGAGCAGGCCGGGTCGCCATTCCTCGCACGCCGAGCGCATGCGAGGGAGGGCCGCCTCCACGTTGAGGCTGCCGAAGATCTCTCCGACGACGATGGCGTCCGCCGCCTCGGGCGTGGGCGCCGTCTGCACGCGCCCCCAGGTCGGGCCGAGCAGGTGCTCGGGCGGCACATCGCACGGCCGGAACGGATAGCCGGCGCGCTCGACCGAGCCGGCGAGGTCAGGCGGCGCGACGACGAGAATCTCGTGTCCTTCACGAAGGGCCGCCTCGATGAACGGCACCAGCGGATTGAAGTGGCCGGCGCCGCGGGTCGAGGCGAAGAGGATCCGCAAAGTGCTCACAAGCTAACGCGTGGTAGTGTTAACCCAGTGGTTAACGATCCGTTCAAGGCGCTTTCGCACCCGATCCGCAGAGGCATCGTCGAGCGCCTCGCCGAGGGCCCGGCGACGGTGGGCGACGCCACCGGCGGCTTCGGGGTGTCCAAGCCCGCGATCTCGAAGCACCTGAGGGTTCTGGAGGAGACCGGGGTCGTGACGCGCGTGGTCGAGGGCCGGACACACCGGCTCTCGCTCGACACGCATGCGCTCGGCGAGGCGGCCGATTGGATGGATCGCCAGCGCGCCCTGTGGGGGCGCCTGTTCGACGTAGTCGACGAGTACCTCAAGGAGGAAGAGCCGAAATGAACACCCCGCCCGTCGTGTCGCAGCAGGAATGGGAGGCCGCGCACGAGGAAATGCTGGTGAAGGAGAAGGAGCTGACCCGCGCCCGCGATGCCCTGGCCGCCGAGCGCCGCCGGGCGCCGTGGATGGCGGTTGAGAAGGAGTACGCCTTCGAGGGCCCGGACGGGCCGGCGAGCCTGGTCGACCTGTTCGAGGGACGGCGCCAGCTGGTCGTGTACCGCTTCTTCTTCGACCCCGGCATGGACAGCTATCCCGAGCGCGGCTGCGGCGGCTGCTCGTTCCTCGCCGATCAGGTCGCTCACCTCGCTCATCTGAACGCGCGCGACACCACGCTCGCCTTCGTCTCTCGCGCCCCCCAGCCGGAGATCCAGCGCTTGAAGACGCAGATGGGCTGGGAGCAGATCCCGTGGTACACGGTCACGGACAGCTTCGACGCCGACTTCGGCGTGGGCGAGTGGCACGGCACCAACGCGTTCTTCCGCGAGGGCGACAAGCTCTTCCGTACCTACTTCATCAGCAGCCGCGGCGACGAGGCGATGGGGACCACGTGGGCCTACCTCGACATCACGGCGCTCGGGCGTCAGGAGGAGTGGGAGGACTCGCCGGAGGGCTACCCGCAGACCGCGCCGTATCAGTGGTGGGACTACCACGACCAGTACGGCACCGCCGCGTGATCGCGCACGTGGGAGGCGTGCCCCTGGAGGAGATCCTTCCGTCGGTGACCGGCGCCGGGGCCGGCCTGGTGGCGGCGCGCGCGTGGATAATGCTGCGCGTGCGACGCCGACGGGAGCCCGGCACGTGAGCGCCAACGAGACGCTCCGCATGGAGCGCACCTTCCAGGCGCCCGCCCAGGCGGTGTTCGACGCGTGGACCAGCGAGGAGGTGATGCGGCGCTGGTGGCACGCCGAGCACGACTGGGAGACCACGGTGGCCGAGGTCGACCTGCGCCTGGGCGGCACCGTACGGGTGGTCATGCGAAACCCCCACGAGGACGTCGAGTACGGCGGCGGCGGCCGCTACACGGAGATCGACCCGCCGACTCGCCTGGCGTTCACCTGGATCTGGGACGGTGACGACACGCGGCAGCTGATCGAGCTCGACTTCGAGGAGGTCGAGGGCGCCACCACGGTGCGCTTCACCCACAGCGGACTGTGGGACGAGGCGTCCGTGCGCTCGCACGAGGACGGGTGGGGCAAGGCCTTCGACAACCTCGAGCGCACGCTCGAGGCGGCTCGCCCCGGGGGGTAGCGCTCCAAGCCCGGCAGGTCAGGCGCCCGCCGCGGCCAGCGCCTCCTCCCCGGTCCTGTAGATCTTCGCCCACACGACCTTCCCGTCGCGGAGCTTGAAGGCAAAGCCCACCGGGCCGTCGGCCACGAGGCCCGGTCGCCGTGCGCGGACGTCGCCGATCGCCACGACGTAGGCGCCGTGGAGGCGAATCGTCGCGATCGTCACGTCGAACTCATCCCAAGTCTCGTCCAGGTCCTGGAGATAGCGCCGCAGGCCGCTGATGCCGAGGTACGGAGTGCGCCGCTCGACCGGGGTGGACAGCGGCTCCATCATCACCCCGCGATCGACGAACTCCATCGTTCGCGCCACGTCGCGCGCCGCGAACGCGTCGAAGATCTCGCGAATCACGCGGACGTTGTGCTCGGCCGCCGCGGGCTCGGTCTCCTCGGCCGGAGGCGGGGTTCCGGGGAGCCGCTTCGCGAGCCGCAGGACCGTCTCGCCGGGATGCGCGTCGAGCCGCACGTCGTCCATGAGCAGGTTCATGCAGGCGAACCCGCGCCCGCGCTCGACGACGGGGTCCACCGCCGTCGGAGCGGAGTCCTCGAACTCGCCGCAGTCTCGAACGGAGAACACGAAGGACCCGTCCTCCGTGGTCGCCGCCAGGTGGAAGAGGCCGTCGTCGCACGGGGTGCCGTGCTCGATGGCGTTCGACACCGCCTCGTTCGTGGCGACGGTGATCTGGTATCGCGTCCCGGCGTCGAAGCCCGCTTCCGAGAGGGCGCGGTCGACGAAGCCACGGCCCTCGGACAGACCGCTGGGACCTGGGGGGATGGCGAGGACCTGGGCACTCATGGGTGAGCACGTTAGAACCTCGGCGCCGCGCACCGGATACTTGGGTGGCCATGTCGCAGCAGATGACCCTGCTCGCCGATGTCGTCGCTGCCTCGCGCCAGGTGACCGGGACGAGCTCGCGCTCCGAGAAGGTCGCGATCCTGGCCGAGCTGCTGGGCCGGCTCGAGCCGGACGAGGTCGCGGCGGCCGTCGGCTTCCTGGCCGGTGCGCCTCGACAGGGCCGAGTCGGGGTCGGCTACTCGACCATCTACGGCCTCGAGCGGGCACCCGCCGGGGAGGCCTCGCTCACCATCGGGGAGCTCGATCGGGCGATCACCGAGGTCCAGGGGACGACGGGGAGCGGATCGGCGGCCGGGCGCAGGCAGACGCTCGGCGAGCTCCTCGGCCGGGCCACCGAGCAGGAGGCCGACTTCGTCAAGCGGCTCTTCACGGGCGGGCTGAGGCAGGGGGCGCTCGGCGGGTTGATGGTCGACGCGGTCGCCAAGGCGGCCGGGGTCCCCGGGGCGGTCACGCGCCGTGCGCTGATGCTCTCGGGCGATCTCACGCGCACGGCCGAGATCGCGATGACGCAGGGCGAGGAAGGGCTGGGCGAGGTGGGGCTCGAGATCTTCCGGCCCATCCTTCCCATGCTCGCCTCCACCGCCGCGGACGTGTCCGAGCGCGGTCGCGAGCTTCGACCGCTCATCGGTGGAGTGGAAGCTCGACGGGATCCGGATCCAGATCCATAGCCGCGGCGACGAGGTGCGCATCTACACCCGCAACCTCAACGAGATCACGGACACGCTCCCGGGCATCGTCGAGGCGGTGCGCCGCCTGCCGGTGGCACAGGCCGTGTTCGACGGCGAGGCGCTCTGGATGAGCGACGACGGGCCGGCTCCGTTCCAGGACACCGTCTCGCAGATCGACAGGGACGCGCCGCCCGAGGGGATCGTCACGTTCCTCTTCGACCTCCTGCACGCCGAGGGCGACGACCTGCTCGACACGCCCCTGGAGGAGCGCTCCGCTCGGCTCGACCTAATCGCCTCGCACCTCAGGATCCCGAGCGTCGTGACATCCGATCCCGAGGTGGCCCAGCGCGCCTTCCACGAGGCGCTGGCCACGGGGCACGAGGGCATCGTCGTGAAGGACGCCGCGTCGCCGTACGTCGCGGGCCGCCGCGGCAAGGCGTGGCGCAAGGTGAAGCCGGTGCGGACCTACGACCTCGTGGTGCTCGGAGCCGAGTGGGGCCATGGCCGCCGCCAGGGCCGGCTGTCGAACCTCCACCTCGGCGCCCGCGACCCGCGCACCGGCGAGTTCCTGATGGTGGGGAAGACGTTCAAGGGGATGACGGACGGGCTGCTCGAGTGGCAGACGGACGAGCTGCTCGCGCGCGAGACCGGCCGCGAGGGGATCGCGGTGCTGGTGCGCCCGGAGCTCGTGGTCGAGATCGCGCTGGACGGCGTGCAGTCGTCGACCCGCTACCCGGGCGGCCTGGCGCTCCGCTTCGCGCGCGTCAAGCGCTATCGCCCCGACAAGGAACCCGGGGAAGCGGACACCATCGACGCCCTGCGGGCGCTTCGCTCGGGCTAGCGGCGGAGCACGACGGCCTTACGCACGGTGGTCGTGCCCTCGGCCGTCCTGATCTTCAGGACGAGCGTGGCCCGCAGGTTGCGCAGCTTCGCCTTCCGCATCGCGGAGACGAGGTTGCGGCAGACCTTGCGGTCGAGCCGCAACACGAAGGCGCGCGAGGCGCCGGCCGCGATGCTGCGGGCCGCGGCCTTGCCGAGCCGCTGGCTGTCGGCGCCCTCGATTCGCAGCGTCAACGTCACGCGGCACGCCGCCTCGCAGGCGACCGTGTAGCGCAGGCCGCGCTTGATCACGCGAGCCACCTCGTGGCTCTTGGTCACGCGCACCAGCGCGGCGGCCTCCGTCCCGCCCGCCAGGTCGCCGCCCTGCGGTGCCACGTCGCCGCCCTGCGGTGTTGACCGTGATCTCGACCGGGCGCCTGCTCTGCAGACCCTCCGCCTCGGTCATCGTCAGCACGGCCTCGTAGCTGCCGGCGGCGTGGCGCTGCGCTTCGCGCGGGTCAAGCGCTATCGCCCGGACAAGGGCGCCGAGGAGACAGACACCATCGACGACCTGCGCGCGCTTCTCTCGGCCTAGCTTCCGCCGCTCCCGGTCACGGTTATCCGCAGCTCCGTGCTCCGTTTGGCGCCCTCGGGATCGGTGAAGGTGACCCGCGCCGAGCACGTTGACGGCCTCGCGGTTTGGCGAGCTGGGGGCGTGGGACATCAGCCTGCACGACGACGATCTAATCCCGTGGGGCACCTCGCCGAAGGGGTCGCCGCGTCGGCGACGCCCCCTTCGCGGGTGTCCCTATCTCCTGGTGACCGTGACCTGCACCGTCTCGGTCGCCGTCGCGCCGTCGGCGTCCCGCACCGTCACGGTGACGGTGTACACGCCCGCCTTCGTATACCGGTGCGTGGCCGTCGGCGACGTGCTCCACTTCGTCGGCTTGCCCTCGCCGAAGTCGAACCGGTACTGCAGCGCGTCGCCGTCCGCGTCCGACGCGGCGGCCGTGAACGTCACGTTCAGCGGCGCCGTGCCCGACGCGGGTGCGGCCTGGAAGCCGTTGACGATCGGCGCCTGGTTGCCGACGGTCACCACCACCGTGTCGGTTGCGGTGCCGCCGCGCGAGTCGGTCACCGTGACCGTCGCCGTGTAGTTCCCGGCCGTGGTGTAGGTGTGGCTCGGGTTCTGCACGAGCGACCGGCCGCCGTCGCCGAAGTCCCACGCGTACGTCAGGGCGTCATTGTCGGGGTCGGTCCCGTTCGCCGAGAACTGGACCGCCAGCGGCGGCTTGCCGGCGAGCGGATCGCCGGCCGCCTCGACGGCCGGCGGCTGGTTCCCCGGCGGGTTGGTGACGATGACCTCCACCGCGGCGGTGCCGGTGGCGCCCTCCGGGTCGGTCACCGTCACCGTCGCCATGTACGTGCCCGGCTGGAGGTACGTGTGGTCCGGGCTCTGGCGGAGCGACGTCGCGCCGTCATCGAAGTCCCACGAGTACGCCAGCGGGTCGCCGTCCGCGTCCGTGCCGTTCGCCGAGAACGCGACGGTCAGCGGCGCGGTCCCGGTCCGCGGATCGGCCGTAGCCGTGACGGTCGGTGCCGCGTTGCCGGGCTCCGGCACGCCGCACTCGTCCGACCCCTGGGCCCCGGCGCTGATCTCGATGCCGCCGAGGATGTGGAGCAGGTAGTCGTTCTCGGAGAAGGATGCCGCGGTGTGGCCCAGGCCGGTGTACCACGATCGGCCGCCCTCGTAGCGCTGGCACCACGAGATCGGATGGTCGTCGGCCACCGGATCGTTGCCGTCCTCCTCCCCGTACGTGAGCTCGTCCATCGTGAGGAGCACGTGTACGCCGCCGTTGCGCGGGCTGTAGTCGCCGTCGGGGACGTTCGGGTCCTGGTAGTCCGGCGAGCGGTAGTTGTACCACTCGTCGACGCGATCCCAGCGCGCCGGCAGGTGCCGCGTGGTGTGGTCCGTGCGGTCCTCGACGTCGATCGACGCGGCCGGCGTCCCGGGTGGGTGGCTCAGGAAGTAGCCGCCCACCAGGTGGCCGTACCAGTTCCAGTCGTACTCGGTGTCGGCCGCCGCATGGATGCCGGTGAAGCCGCCGCCGCCCTGGATGTAGCGCTCGAACGCCCGCTGCTGCGTGTCGTTGAGCACGTCACCCGTGGTGGACAGGAACACGACCGCGTCGTAGCGGTCCAGGATCGCATCGCGGAACGCCGTCGCGTCCTCGGTGTGGTCGACCTGGAACGCGTGCTCCGCGCCGAGCGCCTCGATCGCCTGGTGGCCCTCGTCGATCGAGTCGTGCCGGAAGCCCCCGGTCTTGGAGAACACCAGCACGCGGAACCGCGCGTCGGCGGTCGTCCGGCCCGAACACCGTGCACCGGGACCGTCCGCGACCGCTCGATCTCGCCGTCGGACACGGTCACCTCGGCCTCGTACTCGCCCGCTGCGGTGTACGTGTGCGTCGGGTCCTCGCTGCGTCGAGTCGTGTGTCCCGTCGCCGTCGAAGTCCCAGCGTACGTCAGCGTGTCGTCCGGTCGGCGTCGCTCGCGTCGACCGTGAAGTCGACCTTCAGCGGGGCGAAGCCCGTCGACGGGCTCGCGTCGCCGCTCGATCACCGGCGCCTGGTTCACGGCTCCGGCTCCTCGCAGCCCGTCGACCCGTTGAGCGAGAAGTACTCGAACGTGACGGTGTCGCCGCCGACTGCTCACGCCGCCGCGTGAAGAGGCCGAAGGCGCGGCGTCGGCCATCGCGTTCGTGACCGAGCTGCCGAAGGACTGCCAGGCCCTGCCTCCGTCGAACGAGTACTCGCCGGTGTATGTCGTGCCGGACTTGGTCAGGCTGCAGCCAGACCTCGGTCGGCCGCCGGCGCGGCGGTGACCTGCGGATCCGCCGTCGACGGCTGGGTCACCGTCCCGCCGACCTCGGAGCGCAGCTCGAGCCGGTTGACTCGGCCTCTGCCCGTCGTCGGAGATGATGTCGAACTTGACGTAGTTGTTGTCGTCGGCGTAGGCCATGCAGGCCGCCCTGCTCGTAGCCGCCGCCGATGTGGGCGTCGATGTGTGTCTCGATCACCCAGTCCGCCCCGGCGTGGTCGGCTCCTGCAGGATGAAGTCGGCGTCGCCGCCGGGTTGCCGCCCTGGTAGATGTCGCCGTTGACGGTCGTGGTGACCCAGCCGCCGTTGACCTGCGTACTTGTCCGCCGCTCGCGGCGATCGCGTTCCACTTGTCTTGTTCGAGCGCGCCGGTCGAAGCTGTCGCCTCCGGCCGGCCGCACTCGCACGGGTCGCTCGCGTCACGGCCGTCGACCAGGAAGTAGTCGAACGTCGACCGTGTCGCCGACCGCCCGCGGCCTGCGGGCCGAACGCGAAGACGCCGAAGTCCGGCGTCCGCCATCGCGTTCGCGACGGGCCCGCCGGGGCGGTCCAGGTGTTGCCGTCGAACGAGTACTCGCCGGAGTAGGTGTTGCCGGCCTTGGTCAGCCGCAGCCAGATCGGGCCGTTGGCCCGCCGGCTGGGGTCGGGTACGCCCTGCGGGTCGAGGTCGTGCCGTCGACCTCCGAGCGCAGCTCGATGCGGTTGATCCGCGGTTGCCCGGCGTCCGTGATCGGGTCGAGCTTGACGTAGTTGTCGCCGTTCGACGTAGGCGATCAGGCCGCCCTGGCCGTAGCCGCCGTTGATCGTGTCGGTCGATCTTGGTCTCGATCACCCAGTCCTCGCCGGCGTGGTCGGCCGACTGGAGCATGAAGTTGTTCGGCGGCGGGTTGGTGTCGCCCGTGTAGATGTCGCCGGGCTCGGTCGTGATCGTCAGCGCGCCGCCGGCGACCGTGTAGCTGCGCGGGATTCTCGCGGACGATCGCGTTCCAGCGATCCTTGTCGAGCGCCGCGCCGTCGAACTCGTCGTCGCGGCTCGGCCCGGCGGGCCCGCCGACCTCGTCACCGGTGAGGGTGAAGGAGTCGAACGCGGCGACCGGGTTGCCCGTGCCGTCGTTGCTGAACGCGAACATGCCGATCCTGCGCGTTCGCGGGCAGCGGCGCCGGGACGCCCGACCGGCGGTCCAGGACGCCCCGTCGGTCGAGTATGCGCCGGTCACGTTCGTCCCGTCGGACGTCATCCGGACGTAGAAGTCGTCCGGGAACGCCGCCGGGATGTTGGCGCGTCGAGTCCGCGGCCTCGTTGCGCGGGGTGCCCGCGTTCTCGTAGATGAACTCGAACTTCTCGTCGCCCGCCGCCGTGTGGGCGATGCGGCCGAGCTTCGTGAAGTTCGAGTCGTCGCCGTACACGATCAGCCCGGCCTGGTGGTACTGCGCCGTGCCCTCGAAGTTCAGCTTCGCGGTCGCCTCCCAGGCGCCGCCGGGCATGTCGCGCAGGGTCAGGTTCTTGGCGTCGTTGCGGCCGGCGTAGAGGTCGCCCGGCTGCGCCGGGATGTTCAGGTTGCCGCCGCTGACGGTCAGCAGCTGGTCGGGTCGCTCGACCTCCCAGGCGCTCCCCAGCGCCGAGCCGTCGAACTGGTCGACGATCTGGCCGCCGCCGCCACCGCCGCCGCCGGATGGCACGTCGGGGTCGAACCGGATCCAGTCGAACGATGCGACCGGATGGGTCGGCGCCTGGTCGGAGAGCGCCACCGGGCCGATCTGCGCGTTGCCCCAGCCAGAGATGTCCGCGACCCGGCCGACGGGCGAGAACGTGTTCCCGTTGAACGAGTATTCGGCCGTCAGCTCGCTGCCGTTGGAGATCAGCCGCACCCAGTACTCATGCGGCGAGTCGGCCGGGATGCCGCCGAGCTTGTCGGCGCCCTCGTTGCGCGGGGTGCCGGCGTTCTCGTAGATGAACTCGAAGTCACGCGAGCCGCCCGCGCTGGATCATGTGGACCGAGGCCCAGTTGTTGTCGTCCTGGTAGACGCGCAGGCCGGCCTGCTGGTAGTTCTCCACCAGCGGCTCGGTCTCGATCTTGGCCGTCACCGACACGTCGCCGCTCGGGCAGCGGCTGCACGACGATGTTGCGCGCGGACGTACCCGGGCCGTAGAGCGAGCCGTTGTCGATCGGGAAGCGCAGGAAGCCGCCCTGGACGGTCGGCGGACGCGTGCCGTCGGGCCGGATCACGCTCCAGCGGCTGGTGTCGAGCTGGCTGCCTTCGAACTCGTCCGAGCGCGACGTTGCCCACCGGGCACTCGTCCGGGCTGGTCACGCGGACCTGCACCGAGGCGCTCGCCTTCGCCCCGTCCACGTCGGTCGCCGTGAACGTCGCCATGTAGGTGCCGGGCCGCTCGTACGTGTACGTCGGGTCCTCCTGCGTCGACGTGTCCTCCGTCGTGCCGGAGACACCGAAGTCCCACAGGTAGGTCAGGCCCGGCCCGGAGTCGGCGTCGGTCGCCGTGCCGTCGAACGCGACGGTGAGCGGTGCGTTGCCTGTCTCCGGCGTTGCCGCGGCCGCGACCTCCGGTGCCTCGCTGACCGCCGCGCCGGCGCCGACCGCCTCGAACCAGTTGAGGTTCATGAGGCCGCCCTGGTCCGTCGGGTGCTTGAACACGAGGAACAGCTCGTGCGTGCCCGCGGGCGGTGTGATCGGCAGCGTGACCGTGGTCCAGTTCTGCCAGCCGCCCGTGGGCGCGATCATCGGCGTGGTGGCGACGAGGTCACCGGTCGGCGAGCCGGTCCGGACCTCGATGGTGCCGCCCGCGCCGCCGGAGGCCACGCGGAAGCGCAGCGCCCGGATGTTCTCCAGGTTGACCGGCTCGTACGAGACGTAGTCGCCGTTCTCGATGAAGCCGATGTTCAGCGCCGCCGCCGGTCGTCGGCCGTGTTCTCGGTCTGCACGCCCGGGTCGCCGCCGCCGGTGGCGCCGGCCGCGCGGCCGGTGCTCGAGAAGTACTCGGCCTGCTTGCGCTTGGGCTGCAGCTGGTGGATGTCACGCCCGGTCAGGGCCGCGGCACCGCCGGCGCCACCCTCGTCCGTGTAGACCGCCTCGATGACCGGGAAGGTGTTCGCGTTGGCGCCGTGGCCGGCGTCGGTCGACGTCAGGAACGTGCCCTCGCAGCCCTGCTGCTCTGACAGCTCGTGGGCGTGGACGTCGTGCCCCAGCGAGACGTTCAGCGTGACGTCGTCGCAGTCGATCGTCCCGGCCTCGTGTCGAGCCGTCCTCGGCGTCGGTGACGGTGATCTAGTACGGCACGGTCTCGCCGAAGGAGGCGAACTGGCCCTCCTCGGGGATGACGATCGTCACGACTGCGGCGCGGTGTTGCCCGCGGTCACCTGGACGGTGTCCGCGCCCGTCTGGCCGGACTGGTCGGTCACGACCAGCGTGGCCGTGTAGTTGCCCGCCGTCGTGTAGGTGTGCGTGGGGTTCGGCTCGGTGGAGTCGGTGTCACCGTCGCCGTCGAAGTCCCACTCGTAGGTGAGCGAGGTGCCGTCGGGGTCGACCGAGCCTGCGCTCGAGAACTGGACCTGCAGCGGCACGGGGCCGTTGTCTGGCGTCGCGGCGGCGTGCGCGATCGGGCGCCGCCCCTCGGCCACGTAGTCGATCCGGTAGATGCCCGAGTCGGCGTTGTTGCCGCCGAAGCCCGAGCCCCACTCGATCAGGTAGAGCGAGCCGTCAGGACCGAAGTCCATGTCCATCGGGCGCTTGTAGCACCCGTTGGCGCCCGAGTTCTGCTGGCAGCCGGCCGGACCGAGGTACGGGAACGGCTCGACGTCCGTGACGGCGCCGTTGGCGTCCGAGCTCGAAGGTCTTGATCCAGCCGTTGTTCCACTCGCCGTTGAACCACAGGTCGTCGTAGAACTCGGGGAACTTGGTCGGCGGGCCGTCGGGGTTGTAGTGGTAGCGCGGGCCGCCGGTCGGAGCGCCGCCGCCGCCGAGGTCGGGCACGTGCCGCGGATCGAGCTCGGTGTAGCCCATCCAGGCGTCGGCGCCGATCGCCGGCGGCAGGTTGGTCAGGCCGGTGTTGTTCGGCGAGTTGTTGACCGGGGCCGCGCAGTTGAACAGCGGGCCGGACGGGCCGTTGCGGAAGTGTAGTCGTTGTACGGCGTGTTGTCGCGGACGCAGTAGGGCCAGCCGTAGTTGCCGGGCTGGGTGACCGTGTTGAACTCAACGCTGCCCTGCGGGCCGCGCCCGGCGACGGTCTGTGGCGCGTCGGGCCCGTAGTCACCCACCAGCACCCAGCTGGTCTCGGGGTCGACCGTGAATCGGAACGGGTTGCGGAAGCCCATCGCGAAGATCTCGGGCCGCGTCTGGGCCGTGCCCGGCGCGAACAGGTTGCCGGCCGGGATCGTGTAGCCGGGCGTGTCGGGGTTCGGGACGATCCGCAGGATCTTGCCGTTGAGGTCGTTGGTGTTGGCGGACGTGCGCTGGGCGTCCCACGGCTGGCGGCCGGGCCGCTCGTCGATCGGGGTGAAGCCGTCGGAGTCGAACGGGTTGGTGTTGTCGCCGGTCGAGATGTAGAGGCTGCCGTCGGGCCCGAAGTACAGCGAGCCTGCCGAGTGGCAGCACTGGTCGCGCTGCGCCACCCAGGTGATGATCTCCTGGCGCGAGAGCGGATCGGCCGTGTTTCCCTGCATCCTGTACCGCGCCACGACCTGCGTGTCCTGGCGGGTCGCGTTGTCCAGCTCGGAGTACGTCAGGTAGACCCACTGGCTGGTCGCGAAGTCCGGCGCCAGCTGGAGGCCCATCAGGCCGTTCTCCTGCGCCTGGTCGACGGGGATCTGGAGCGCCAGCGTCTTCTGGCCGGTCTCGGGGTTCAGGACGAACAGGCGGCCGTCGCGCTCGATGTAGAAGACGCGCCCGTCGTCGGCGACGTCGAGCTCGAACGGGTTCTGCGTGTCGTCGTCGAGCGTGACCTTCTCGAAGTCCTCGGCCTCCGGCTCCGCCTGGCGCGGCTCACCGCAGTCGGACGCCTCGGCGCCGGTCACGGTCTGCAGGCCGCCGAGGATGTGCTCGAGGAAGTCGGGCTCGCTGAACGAGCCCTGGGTGTGGCCCATGCCCGTGTACCACATCTTGCCGCCGTCGAACTCGCTGCACCACGCGATCGGGTGATCGTCGGCGCCCGCGCTGTCGTCCTGCTCGTCGTAGGTCGTCTCGTCGACCGTCGCGAGGACCTTCACGCCGCTGTCGCGCGGGCTGTAGTCGGCGCCGCCGCCGCCCACGGACGGGTTGTCGGGCGATTGGTAGTTGTACCACTCGTCCGTCCGCGGCCAGCGGACCGGGACCGTCTCCGTGGAGGGCTCGTCGGTGTCCTCGATGTCGACCGACGCCGGCGGTGTCCCGGGCGGGTGGTTCTTGAAGTAGCCGCCCAGCATCTGGCCGTACCAGCCCCACGTGTACTCGGTGTCGGCCGCCGCGTGGATGCCGACGTAGCCGCCGCCGGCCTGGATGTAGCGCTCGAACGCGTCCTGCTGGGCGTCATCGAGGACGTCACCCGTGGTGGAGAGGAAGACGACCGCGTCGTACTGCGCAAGGTTCGCGTCGTTGAACTGCGCACCGTCTTCGGTCGCAGTCACCGCGAAGTCGTTCTGCTGGCCGAGCTGCTGGATCGCCGCGATCCCCTGGGGAATGGAGTCGTGGCGGAAGCCGGCGGTCTCGGAGAAGACGAGGACGTTCTCGAGCGGATCCGCGGGGGGCTCGTCCTGGACCGTGACCGAACCGTTCATGGCGCCGTGGATCCGGCAAAAGAAGTTGTACAGACCGGCCTCGCCGAACGTGCGGTCGATCGCGGCCCCGCCGGGGTCGCGGGTCTCGTCGATCGTCCAGTTGGCGCTGGACGACGTGAGCGTGTGCGTCGAGAGTGCCTGATCGAACTCCCAGCGCACGGTCTCACCGGTGGTGATGGTGACGTTGGGCGGCTGGAACGCCGGGCCCGGAGAGTCGACTGCATCGATCGTGGCGGCTGGAGTCTGCGCTCCGGCGACGCTCGCGGTGAACAGTCCAGTGAACAGCGCGGTCGCTACCGCCAGCACCGCAAACGCCATCCGACGCATGAGCTCTCCCCCATCGCTCTATTTGCCCGCGAAAGGCGCGACGACCCCAATCACGAGGCACGGCCAGTCGGACACGGCGTCCGCCCATGCAACTTTTGCTACTTCCCAGGTGCGCCCTGGACCAAACCCCGCGGTAGGTTCGGAGCAGGTTCGCCGCCGAATTTGTCGACCGCTGGGGTGGCAGCAGCTGCGACCGAGCGGGCAGAGCCGACGGCAGCACAGCAGCGGCACGGGCTCTCCCGCATCTCGCGCGTGGTGAACGGCGGCAGCCGCCCACGTACGCTGTCGGCCATGCCGCGCGAGCTTTCGACGGCCGCCCTTCTCTTCAGAGCCGCACACACGGCCATCGCGGCGGCATTCCTCCTTGCGATCGCCTACGTCTGGTGGTGTGCGCTCAGCGGGCGCCGCGGACCTTTGCTCCGAGTCGCCGTCGCGGCTCTCATCGGCGAAGGGCTGCTGGTCGCGGCCAACCGCGGCGACTGCCCGCTGGGGGGACTGCAGGAGCGGGTTGGCGACCCCGTCCCGCTCTTCGAGCTGGTGCTGTCGCCACCCGCAGCCCGCCGAGCCATACCGGTGCTGGGGGCGGTCGCCGCCGCTGGCATCGCTCTCCTGGTGCGGCGACAGGGCGCGGCGCCGTATCCGTAGTTCACCCGGATGCCGTGTTCCTGCGAGCCGGAGGCCGATCGTGCTCGCGCAGACGCGCGAGGGCGCCCCGGCCCGGCTCGACCCCGAGCTCGAGATGCGCGGTCTACCCGCTCGTACCAGTGAGTCACTCACGGAATGCCACTCCAAGCACGCCCGCGCCGAGACGGTCTCGGTGCGGCTCGGCGCACGTGGCCACCAGCGTCGTGGTCACGGTCTCGGACAGGCGGCTCGGGCTTCGATCCGCGGCGTGCTCGAGCGTGGCGGGTCTCAGGCGTGGTCGGTCATGCAGGCGCGGGTGGAGCTCGTGGCGGCCGGCGCCTCGCGATCGACTCGGCGCCGGGCCGGACGACCGTGCGTGCCGAGCTTCCCGCGCGGCGCCACTCGCGAAGCGGTCGCGACAGCCGGAGTAGGCTCGACCTCGTGAACCGCTTCCGGGTCGTGATCTGCGGCGGAGGGATCGCCGCCGTGGAGGGTCTGCTGCGGCTGCGGAGCCTGGCCGGCGACTCCCTCGAGATCACGTTTGTGGCGCCCGCCGAGGAGCTCCGCTACCGTCCCCTGGCGGTCGACGAGCCCTTCGCGATGCGCGGCGTGCGGCGCTACGCGCTCCGCACGGTCGCACAGCGCACCGGCGCCGAGTGGGTGCAGGACGCCGCCGACTGGGTCGACCCGGACGGCCAGGCGGTCCACACGAGCGATGGCCAGGAGCTTCCCTACGACGCCCTGCTGCTGGCCGTGGGAGCGCGGCTCGTCAACCCCTTCGAGCACGTCACGCTCTTCGACGACGCTCACGCCGACGAGGCCTTCCACGGGCTGGTCCAGGACGTGGAGGAGGGCTACACCCGCAGCGTGGCGCTGCTGCTGCCGGAGGGGCCGGCCTGGCTGCTGCCCGGCCTACGAGCTCGCCCTGATGACGGCCGAGCGGGCCGGGAGCATGGGGGAGGAGGGCCTTTCGATCAGCGTCGTGACCCCGGAGCCCGCACCGCTGGCGGCGCTTCGGCGAGGGCGCGAGCAGCGCCGTCGCCGAGCTGCTCGAGCGCGAGCGGGTGCGCGTCTACACGGACGCCGCCCCCAGCGTGCCGGCCAGCGGGCGCGTGCTCGTGACGACCCGAGGGCCCCGAGCTCGAAGCCGAGCGGATCGTCGCGCTGCCGCGGCTCGAGGGACGCCCGCTTCGCAACGTCCCGGCCGTCGAAGGCGGCTTCGTGCCGGTCGACGAGTTCGCCCGGGTGCCGGGCATGGCGCAGCACGTGTTCGCCGCCGGCGACGCCACGAACCTGCCCGTCAAGCACGGCGGTCTCGGAGCACAACAGGCCGACGTGGCCGCCGCCGGAATCGCCGCGTTCGCCGGAGCCGACGTTGACCCCGAGCCGCTGCGTCCGGTGGTCCGCGGGGTGTTGCACACCGGCCGCCGGCCGCTCTACCTCACCGCGCGCATCGAGGACGGCCGGGTCGAGTCGGAGGTCACCACCGAGCGGGCCTGGCCGGCCGAGGAGAAGGTCGTGGCCGAGGAGCTCGGCCCCTTCCTGCGCTCGCTCGACTAGTAGTAGTCGTCCGTCACGGACTCAGCTGGAACGGCGGGTAGCGGTCGGTGACCAGCACGAAGGCGTAGGCGGCCACGCGGTTGTGCCAGCGGGCCACGCCGACGACGAAGTCGAAGAGGCCACGCGGGTAGCGCCCTGTGAACAGGATCGCGAACCAGGCGGCGATCACCGCGAACAGCACCCCGATGAAGAGGAAGAAGAGCACGATGTAGTGCGGGATCGCGAGCAGCCATTTCACGAGTGGCAGCCAGCGGTTCAGGTCGGTCCGCGCGTCCGGGTACGGGAAGTCGAGCGAGACGGCCTGGTGCTCGTCGGTCGACGGGTAGCGATCGTCCAGCAGCACCGCGTAGGCCCCCACGCGGTTCATGAAGCGCAGGAGCTCGAGGTTCCAGTCGAACCACCAGCGCGGGTACTTCTGGCGAAACAGGATCATCAGGAACGGCGGGATCGTGAGCAGCCCCGTGCCGCCCACCACCAACGTGCCCGCCGTGTCCGCCGCCGGCGTCGTAGGCGGTCGACCAGCCCACGATGCTGCCCAGCACGATCGCGATCGGGATGATCGTGAAGGCGCGGAAGAAGGTGGTGAGCCTGTTGAGGTCGCGGTCGGGATAGTCCACCGCGAAGTTGACGGGATGCTCGTCCATGACGTGCAGCCTGCCAGCTTTGGCGCTCCGTAGTTCCCCACGAGCCGATGCCGTAGCCCCGGCGATGCCGGCCGGCGCAGTCCGGCGGACACTGGACATGTGACCACGACCACAGCTCTACGCCGACGGCGCGCTCGAGGCCGAGGTGCGCGACCTGATGACGCCGGGCGTGGTGAGCATCTCCGACGACGCGACTCTGGGTCGCGCGGTCGAGGCGATCGCGGCTCACCGCGTGCACGCGGTCCTCGTCGTGGGCGGGCGCACGGGCACGCCGCTCGGCTGGATCACCACCCGCGGGCTGCTGGGCTTCGTGGGGGCCGACCTGATGACGCCGGCGACCGAGGCCATCACCGAGCAGGTGAGCGCGATCGAGCCCAGCGCCAGCGTGCGGTCCGCGGTCTACGCGCTGTCGCTGCCCGGGGTGACCCGGCTGCTCGTGAGGCGCAGGCCCCAACTCGCGCCCGAGGGCGTGGTCACCGACTTCGACCTTGCCGTGGTCGTCGCGCTGATCGACGAGGGCGAGCTCGGCGAGCGGCTTCGCCGCCACATCCCCGGCATCGCGCCGCGCTCTCACCCGTAGGCCCTGGAGGACCGGAAATGCTTCTGATCGACACCAGTGAACGCAAGGAGACCCCCGAGCAGGAGGCCGCCCGCCTGGTCCGGGCGGAGACGCCGGCGCCGGCGCCTGCGCGACGCGGGCCTCGGCTTCGGAATCCTCGCCATCGTCGCCAGCATCCCGCTGATCGTGCTCCTGGCGCCCCGCGGACCGCTCGGGGACGGGCACGACCACTCCCACGCACGGCCACCGCGGCCACAGGAGCCGCCGCAGTGGCGGACGCGCCGGCCGCAAGCGAGGCCAAGGGAGTGAGGTTCGAGAAGTTCGAGCGCGTCGACCCCGCCCTGCCGGCGATTCCGCCCGGCGCGGTCAAGAGGTTCGAGGTCGATGTCTACGAGCACGTGACGAAGGTGGCCGACGACCTCGCCCCGACCGAGGTCTGGTCGTACGCGATCAACGGCGTCGAGCATCGCGGCACAGGCGTGTCCGAGCCGATGGTCGTGGAGGTGGGGGATCGCGTGAGGATCGACCTGGTGAACGGGTCGAGCGAGCGCATGAGCGTGCGGATGCCGCACTCGATCGACTACCACTCGTCGGAGGTCAACCCGGGCGAGGCGTTCAAGACGATCCCGCCGGGCGGAGAGCATTCCTTCGAGTTCACCGCCGAGCACCCCGGCGTCTTCATGTACCACTGCGCCACCGATCCGGTGCTCCACCACACCGGCGCGGGGATGGTCGGCGCGATGATCGTCAAGCCGAAGAACCTGGCGCCGGTCGACCGCGAACTGTGGATCAACCAGCAGGAGTTCTACATCGGCAAGCCGGGCGGGCAGGCCGACATGCAGAAGATGCAGGCCAAGCAGCCCGACGTGATCGCCTTCAACGGCTACGCGGACCAGTACAAGGAGCACCCGATCGCCGTCAAGAAGGGTGAGAGCATCCGGATGTTCGTGCTGAACTCAGGGCCCTCGATCTGGTCCGCCTTCCACGTGATCGGGACGGTCTTCGACAAGACCCACATCGAGGGCGTCGTGGGGCGTCACGCCCAGACCGTGAACCTCGCTCCGCCGCAGGGCGGCTGGGTCGAGTTCACGCTCGACGAGGAGGGCACCTACCCGTTCGTGACCCACGCCTTCGGCGACATGGTCAAGGGCTCGGTGGGGGTGCTGGCGACCGAGCACGCTCCCGGCGCGGGGATGCATCACTGACTGCCTCGATTTCGCTCGCGGTCGGCATGCCGGCGCGGGCGCCCGACTGGGTGACCGAGAGCGCGGCTGCGGCGGTCGCCCAGCGGGCCGCACGGCCGAGCTCCCAGCCGCGGGCGAGCCCGGCCGCGAGCACGCCGCTGAACGTGTCCCCGGCCCCGTGGTGTCGTGCACCGGGACCGTAGGCGCCTCGACCCGCTCCACACGCCCACCGGCTGCCACGAACACCCCTTCCGCCCCCACGGTGACCAGCGCCGCCGCGGCGCCGGCCCGCACCAGGGCCGCGGCGGCGGCCGCGGGCTCGTCGCAGCCGGTCAGCTCCGCCGCCTCGCCCTCGTTCGGGGTCAGGATTGGGCGCTGTGCGACCAGCTCAGGCGGAAGCCGGCGGGCCGGGGCCGGGTTCACCACCACCGCCATCCCGCGCGCCGCGGCGCCCTCGGCGGCCGCAACGACCACCCCGTCCTCGACCTCGAGGCTCACCAGCACGCAGCCGGCCTCCGTCAGGTCGAGCTCCCGGAAGGCCCGCTCCACGTCGCTCGCCCGCAGCATGTGGTTCGCGCCCGAGGCGACCGCGATCTGGTTCTCGCCCTGCTCGTCCACCACGATCGCCGCCACCCCGGTAGGCGCCCCCTGAAGACGGGCGACTCCGGCCACGCCCACGCCCTCGCCGGCCAGGTCGTCGATCAGCCGCGCACCGAACTCGTCCGCCCCCACCGCCCCGACGAGCGCCACAGAGGCGCCCGCGCGCGCCGCCGCCACGGCCTGGTTGGCGCCCTTGCCGCCGCCCGCCATCTCGAAGGAGCCTCCCGTGATCGTCTCGCCCGGCCGGGGCAGGGACCCGACGCGCACGAGCAGGTCGGTGTTCAGCGAGCCGACCACGAGCAGCTGCGGCGCGCCGCTCATCGCGCCGTCCCGAGCCGCTCCACGGCGCCGACCACCAGGTTCCAGAACCCCTGCGCATCCAGCTCCACCGCCACGCTGGCGTTGGGGGTGAGGCCGCGCACGCCGTGGCGATCGCAGACCGTCGCCCCGCGGGTGTGGGTCCCGTGGAGCTCGACGGCCACGTGAGCCTCCTCGCAGCGCACCAGCTCGGGATCGATCACCCGCGCCACCGCGACGGGGTCGTGCACCGGCGGCGCGGGCAGTCCGAAGACGTCTCGGTAGCGGTCGCGGAAGAACGCCAGCAGCCGCACCACGGTGTCGGCCAGCGGCGTGCCGAGCAGGCGCAGACGCTCCAGCACCGCCTCGGTGGCGAGCGCCTGGTGCGTCACGTTGAGCCCGCACATCGTGACCGGGAGCCCGCTCGAGAAGACCACGTCGGCAGCCTCCGGGTCCACGTAGATGTTGAACTCGGCGAGCGGCTCCACGTTCCCCGCCTCGGTCGATCCGCCCATCAGCACGATCTCGCGCACGCGCCCTGCGAGGTCCGGATGCCTCCGGAGCAGCAGGGCGATGTTCGTCAGCGGCCCGGTAGGCACCAGCGTGACCGGCTCCGCGGCCTCGCGCAGCAGCCGCGCCATCAGGTCCACGGCGTGCTCGGCGGCCAGCGGCACCTCAACGCCGCCGAGCTCGGCGCCGTCGAGCCCCGACTCCCCGTGGACGTGCGCGGCGGTGCGCAGGGTGCCCACCAGCGGACCTGGTGCGCCGGCGGCGACCGGGACGTCACGGATGCCCGCCATCCCGCAGACCGCCCTGGCGTTCTGGGTGGTCCGCTCGAGCGTGCCGTTGCCGGCCACCGTGGTGATGGCGAGGAGGTCGATCCTGGGATGCGCCGCGGCGACGAGGATCGCGACCATGTCGTCGTGGCCGGGATCGCAGTCGAGGATCGTGGGCACGGTCTTGTTCATCGCCACCGCCGGGATCGTGACGACATGACCCGGGCGGTGTCATGACCCGGCTCGCGGATGTGGTCACCGCCTTGCGGGCGCCCCGAGACGAGCCCGCCCTCGGCGAAGGTCGCGATCCGGGCCCAGCTGCTCGGGCGGCTCGAACCGGGCGAGGTCGGTACCGCTGCTCGAGTTCCCCGCGAACATCGTCCGCCTCTACCGGGGTGAGGAGCCCGAGTTGGCCGACGGGAGAACAAGCTGCTCGCCAAGCGCTTCCCCGATGGCGTCTACGCCGACGTGCCCGGCCTTTGCAAGGTGGCGACGATCGACGAGATCGAGGGCCAGGGCTGGAGCTTGAATCCGGGTCGCTACGTGGGCACCGAGGTCGAGGATCTCGACTACGAGATTTTCGAAGAGAAGCTCGCAGCGGCCCACGCCGAGCTGCGGGCGCTCGGCGCCAAGGCCAGGGAGCTCGAGGCGGGCGTGGACGACGTGCTCGGCAAGCTGCTCTCCGGACAACTCTGACGCCCGTGTTACGGTTTTTCGTCGTCTCTAACGTTCTAGACGGATCACGTTAGAGAGAGTACCGTTGGCGCGTGGACGCCGAGCGGTACCGGTCGACCCCGTTCGGCGAAGCTCGTCGCACCCCCGGGCGCCACGGGTACGTGGCCTACTTCGCGTCGCCGATCCCGCGCGCTCTGGATCTGCCCTCCTCGACCGTGCGCACGCTCGCGGACGCGGAGGGAGCGCTGGGGCAGCTCGCCGGTATCGGGCGACTACTGCCGAACCCGGATCTCCTGATCGGCCCCTATCTCTTGCGCGAGGCGCTCTCCTCGACCCGGATCGAGGGGACCCGGGCGACCATGGCTGAGGTCTTCGAGACCACAGCGGCCGGCGATGCGCCCAACGCCGACGTCGAGGAGGTGGTCAGCTATGTGGCGGCGATGCACTGGGGGCTCGAGCAGCTCCACAAGCTGCCGCTCAGCACCCGCCTCCTCTGCGAGATGCACGGTCGCTTGATGGCGGGCATGCGTGGCCGCGAGTTGTCGCCGGGCAGGCTGCGCACGAGCCAGAACTGGATCGGCGCCCCAGGCTCGACGATCGAGACTGCGCAGTTCGTGCCGCCGCCCCCGGGCGAGCTGCCCGGGTTGCTCAGTGATTGGGAGCGCTTCGCGCACGAAGACGCAGAGCTTCCGCTCCTGGTCCAGGACGCACTGCTCCACTCGCAGTTCGAGACGATCCACCCCTTCCTCGACGGCAACGGACGGCTCGGGCGCCTGATGCTGGTCTTCTTCCTGATCGTCCGCGGACGTCTCACCGCACCTCTGCTGTACCTCAGCGCTTATCTGGAGCAGCACCGTCAGCGCTACTACGAAGCGCTGCAGACGATCCATGAGACCGGCGACGCCATACCGTGGATCGAGCTGTTCCTGACCGCGGTCCACACACAGGCCGACGACGCCGTCGGTCGCGCCGAGAGGATCATCGAGCTGCGGGAGCGCTACATCCAGGCCGCGGCCACGGTGGGAACCGCGAACGCCCTCGCGCTGGTCGACCTCATCTGCGAGACCCCCATCGTGACCACGAGATCGATCGAGGACCGACTGGGCGTCAGCCGACCGACTGCGCTACGACTCCTGAGGAGGATGGAGGAGCAGGGGGTGTTGAGCGAGGGCGAGGAGGGAGCGCGTGGCCAGCGCCGCTACGTTGCGCGCGAGATGATGGACGCGTTGGCGGGGGATGCGCGTGGGTGACTGGCAGTCGTATGCGTTGGGCGACCTGGTTGGGGCTGCCGGTGGAGTGACGGTTCAGTCAGCCGTGTGAGTGAAACATGTCCTGCAGGGCGGCGTCCCTGTTGTGTTGCCGACAGTCGCCGAGAGGATGGCGCGTCCACCGCCCTGGCAGCCGGCGATCTGGTGCTGGGCCGCCGGGGCGAGCCGGACCCCCCTCATGGGCGCCGCAGGCGAGCGCGACACCCCCGTTTGTGGCTGTCGCGGCGCAACCTCGGGAGGATGTCGTTGGGTGGCGAGGCACTACCTCACGGGCTGCGCGGCGGGGAGCCAATTTTATCTTGCCGTGGGCGTTGCTGCCAACACCCCCCTCAGGGCGCGTAGCCTCGAGGGCATGCCCCTGCCGCCCGGCCCGCGCGCCCCCGCCGCCTGGCAGACCGTGGGCTGGACGGTGCGGCCCGCGGCGTTCCTCCGGAGGGTTCACGAGCGCTTCGGCGATCCGGTCACCGTCCGGACCTACTGGATGGACGAGCCGCTCGTGCTCTTCTCCCATCCCGACGCGGTCCGCGAGGTCTTCCGGCTCGATCCGGCGGTGGCGCCGGCCGGGCAGAGCTGGGAGTTCCTGCGCCCGTTCGCGGGGCCGCACTCCATCCTCGTGCTCGACGGGGAGGAGCACCTGCGCGAGCGGCGGCTCATCCAGACCCCGTTCCACGGGGAGCGCATGCGCGCGTTCAGGCCCGCGGTGGCCGAGCTCGCCCGCGCGGAGCTGAGCACGTGGAAGGGTCGGGTGATCACGCTCGATCGGATGAAGCACCTGACGCTCGAGACCATCCTCCGGATCGTCTTCGGCACGCGCGGGGAGCACGAGACGACGCAGCTGCGCGACGCCGTCCACGGCACGCTCGACACCGTCCGCTCGATGCCGCGGATGCTCGCCATGTCGCTCGTGCAGCGCGACCTCGGTCCGCGCAGCCCGTGGGGCGGCTTCCGCCTCGCGGTGGAGCGCTTCGACGAGCTCCTGCTCGACGTGGTGGCGCGCCGGCGCGCCGATCCCGGCGGCGACTCGATGCTCGCCCTGCTGCTCGAGCAGCGCGACGAGCACGGCAGCCCTCCCACCGACCGGCATCTGCGCGACCAGCTCGTGGCCCTCCTGGCGGCCGGGCACGACACGTCGGCCGCCTCGCTGTCCTGGGCCTTCGAGCGGCTCGCGCGCCATCCGGACGTACACGCGCGACTGCGCGAGGACGATCCCGACTACCTCGACGCGGTCGTGAAGGAGGTCCTGCGCGCGCGCCCGGCCCTGACCATCGCGCCGCGCCGGCTGCTGGAGCCTGTCCGAGTGGCGGGCTGGACGCTGCCCGCCGGCGTGCACGTGGCCGCGTGCCTCTGGCTCGCGCTGCGCCGAGAGGACCTCTGGCCCCAGGCGTCGGCCTTCCGGCCGGAGCGCTGGCTCGACGGCCCGCCGCCCAACCCGATGTCGTGGATCCCGTTCGGCGGTGGCGTGCGCCGCTGCGCGGGAGCGCCCTTCGCCGAGATGGAGATGCGCGAGGTGCTGCGCGCCGCCGCCGGCCTGACGATCCGGCCGGCCCGGCCCGAGCCCGAGCGCGCACGGCGCAGCGCGCTGGTGGTCACGCCGCACCGCGGCGGCGAGGTGCTGGTGGGATGAGCAGGGGAGAGCCTCCGGCGGGCGAAGCCCTTGGCATGCCGCAGGTCTACCTGCTCCGGTGCGCCGACGGCAGCCTCTACTGCGGCTGGACCACCGACGTCGAGCGGCGCCTCGCGGCCCACCGCTCAGGCACAGCGAGCCGCTACACGCGAAGCCGCCTCCCCGTTGAGCTGGCGGCGGTCATCGCGGTCGCCGATCGCTCGGCCGCGCTTCGCGAGGAGGCCCGCATCAAGCGGCTGCCGCGCGCAGCGAAGCTCCGGCTGGTCCGCGACCGCGGGTCCGGCGGCGGGCGTCGCTAAGTTCTTGGCCGGTGTCCGCGCTCGCTTCGTTTGTCTCCGGCCGCCGCACCAAGTGGGTAGTGGTCCTGCTCTGGCTCGTCGCGGCCGTGGTGATGGGATCGGTCGGGTCCAAGCTCGCGGACGTGACCACCGACGAGACCGCGAGCTTCCTCCCCGCCGAGGCGGAGTCGACCGAGGTCCAAGAGCTCCTGAAGGAGCGCTTCCCCGGCGGCGAGACGACGATCGGGTTGATCGTCTACCAGCGCGAAGGCGGCCTCACCGAGGCCGACCAGCAGAAGATCGCCGAGGACGCCCGGAAGGTGGACGACGCGATCCCGGTGACCCAGCCTGCTCAGGTGCCCTTCGAGCCGAACGCCCCTCCGGGGCTCGTGTCGGAGAACGGCGACGCGGCCTACACGGTCGTCACGATCCCGCTCGACTTCGACAGGGTCGCCGACTGGGGCGAGGAGAGCCGCGCACTGATCGGCGGAGGCGGCGACGGGCTCGAGGTCTACGTCACCGGCGATCTGGGGCTGTGGGTTGACTTCGAGGAGGTCTTCGGCGAGCTCGACGCCAAGCTGCTGCTCGCCACCGTCCTGCTCGTGCTGGTCCTCCTCGGAGCGATCTACCGGGCGCCGCTGATCGCCCTCATTCCCATCTTCGTGGTCGGGTTCGCCTACCTCATCGCGACCGGCTTCATCTACCTGTACGCCGAGGCCGGCAACTCGGTCAACTCGAACTCGACCGGGATCCTCGTGGTGCTCATGTTCGGGGTGGGCACCGACTACTGCCTGTTACTCGTCAGCCGCTACCGCGAGGAGCTGCACCGCATCGAGGACAAGCACGAGGCGATGGCCCGCGCGCTGCGGCGCGCCGGTCCCGCCGTGCTGGCGAGCGGCTGCACGGTCATCGCCGCGATGCTGGTGCTGCTGCTCGCCGACACGGGCTCTACCAACGCGCTCGGGCCCGTGTCGGCGATCGGCGTGGCCGCCGCGCTGCTGGCCGGCCTCACGCTGCTGCCCGCCCTCCTCACGATCGCCGGGCGGCGCGGCTTCTGGCCGCGCAGCAAGACCGTCGCCTGGCGGCCGGAGGAGGAGCTCGAGCGGCGGGAGGGGATCTGGCGCCGCGTCGGGGACCGCGTGCTGAAGCGGCCCGGCCTCGCGCTGCTCGCGACGACCGCGCTCTTCGGGTTCTTCGCGCTCGGCCTGCTCTGGTACCAGGAGGACTACTCGATCGGCGGGTTCTTCAAGAAGGAGGTCGAGAGCGTCGAGGGCTTCGAGGTGCTCGGCGAGTCGTTCCCGCAGGGCGCGCTCGGGCCCACCTCGATCCTGGTGCAGCGCGAGGGCGGGCAGGCCACCGAGGCCGACATCTCCACCGTGCGGGAACGCCTCGAAGGGATCGACGGCGTAGCGTCGGTCGGCGAGCCGCAGCGGTCTGAGGACGGCGCGATCGCGAAGGTCGACGTGACCTTCGAGGACGACCCGTTCTCGGACGCCGCGCTCGCGCGCGTGGAAACGCTGCGCGACAGCCTGGGCGACCTCTCCGGCGGGGTCGTGGCGCTCGTGGGCGCGGGCAGCGCGATACAGCAGGACTTCAATGACGCCGCCGCCCGCGACATGCGCGTGATCGTGCCCGTCACCCTGCTCGTCATCACGATCATCCTGGGGATCCTGCTCCAGGCCATCGTCGCGCCGCTCGTTCTGATCGCGACGGTGATGGCGTCGTTCTTCGGCACACTGGGGCTCTCGATCTTCTTCTTCATCGAGGTCCAGGGAAGCGCGGGCGTCGACGCGTCGCTCCCCACCTTCGCCTTCATCTTCCTCGTGGCGCTCGGTGTGGACTACACGATCTTCCTGATGAGCCGGGTTCGCGAGGAGGCGGCCATGCACGGCACGCGCGAGGGCGTGCTCCGCGCCCTGTCGGCCACCGGCCCGGTGATCACCAGCGCGGGGCTGATCCTCGCCGGCACGTTCTCGGTGCTGATGACGCTTCCGATCACGTTCACCTTCAACATCGGCTTCATGGTGGCCGTCGGCATCCTGCTCGACACCTTCATCGTGCGGACGATCATGGTGCCGGCCGCGGTTGAGCTGCTGGGGGACCGCGTCTGGTGGCCGTCCACCGCCCGCGGCGGCGGCCACGCGCTGCGCGAGCACCTCGAGGCCGAGGAGCATGGTGTGCCGGAGGCCGCTCGGGGCTGAGGCGAGGCCCCTTCCCGCTTGTCGTTGGGCTCCAAGTGGGCCTGCCTCGCCGGCGGTGTCGGGGCCGGGTGAGAGATGGTGACCCCGAGGCGCTGCGCTACCCGTTGGGGCACGCCGGGGTCCCCGTCCCGGGTGGCCCGGACGTGCATAACCTCTCGAACGCACTCCTCGGCAGCCGCGCCCGGGAGGTTTTGACCGTATAGCGACCAAAACCTCCCGCGTTCGCCAGCGAGGGGGCAGGGCGTGACGTTTCAACGCTTGCTCCCACACCACACCCTCACCCGCCCTGGACCGGGGCGCCAGAGAGCAACCCAAGGCCGAGCCCAACGCGATGCGGGAGGGCCCCGATCACGCAGATCGGCGTTTGGGCGGCCGGAGGCCCCCAAACGACCTTGAAGGGCATCGATCATGATCACGACATGAGCAACCTGCGCCCGACCCTGACCGTCGTCGGCCGGCGGCTCGAGCCTGAGCACCACAGGCTGCGCGACTTCCTGACGCGGGTCGCCCAGCCCTTCGAGTGGGTGGAGGCCGGGACGCCCGAGGCCGACGGAGCGCTCAGCGAACGCGGCCTCGCGGACGCCGAGCTACCGGTGGTGATCGACCGGGACGAGAGCGTCACGGGGGCAACCGTCGAACGGCTCGTCGAGGCATGGCGGCTGACGGAGCCGCCGTCGCGGAGGGCCTACGACCTGGCGGTCGTCGGCGCCGGCCCGGCCGGTCTGGCTGCGGCGGTGTACGCCGCCTCGGACGGCCTGTCGACGATCGTGGTGGAGCGCGACGTGCCGGGCGGGCAGGCGTCGCACACCTCGCTGATCGAGAACTTCTTCGGCTTTCCGGAGGGCATCGGCGGCGCCGAGCTGGCCCGGCTCGCCGGGCGGCAGGCCGAGCGCTTCGGGGCCGAGCTCACGCTTCTTCACGGCGTCACGGGAAGCGAGCACCTGGCCGACGGCTTCCGCCTGCGGATCGCGGGCGGCTACGAGGTCGAGGCGCCCGTCGTGGTGGCCGCCCCGGGAATGATCTGGCGGCGGCTCGCCGTGGACGGCGTGGAGGACCTGCTCGAGCGCGGGGTCTACTACGGCGCCGGCCGCAGCGAGGCGGCGCAGTGCGGCGGCGACGACGTCGCGGTGGTTGGGGCGGGCAACTCGGCGGGCCAGGCGGTGATGCACCTCGCGGGCGCGGGCGCCCAGGTCACGATGCTCGTGCGCGGCGACTCGCTCGGGCGGTCGATGTCCGCGTATCTCGTGGAGCGCATCGTGGCGAACCCATGCATCGACGTGCGCCTGCGGACCGTGGTCGACGCGGTGGAGGCGGACGGCGGCCGGCTCTCCGGCATAACGATGCGGAGCGCCGGCGGAGCGGCCGAGCGGTTGCCCGCGCGCGCTCTCTTCCTGTGCCTCGGCGGCGAGCCCCGGACGGGTTGGGCTGCGGTCGCCGGCGTGGCGACCGATCCCGCCGGCTACGTGCTCACGGGCCCGGACCTGCTGGACGGCGGCCGGCGCCCGCCGGGCTGGCCGCTCGCGCGCGACCCGCTGGCGCTCGAGACGTCGGCGCCCGGCCTGTTCGTGGCCGGGGACGCCCGCCACGGATCCACAAAGCGGGTGGCCGGGGCGGTGGGGGAGGGCGCCATGGCCGCGGCGCTCGTGCACCGCAGGCTCGACGAGCTGAGCGGGCTGCAGCCCTGAGGGCCCGGCCGGCGGATCTACCTCGCCACGCCGTGCAGCCGGCTGGGGCTCTCCTTCGAGTCCAACAGCTGGTGCACCTGCTCGATCACCACGGATCCCTCGCCCACGGCGGAGGCCACGCGCTTGGTCGAGCCCTGGCGAGCGTCGCCCACCGCGAAGACGCCGGGCAGGCTCGTCTCGAGCATCAGCGGTGGACGCTCGAGCTGCCAGTCGTCCTCGGGCAGGTCGGTGCCGGTCAGCAGGTACCCCCACCTGTCGCGGCAGACCGCCTCGGGAAGCCATGACGTGTGTGGCTGGGTGCCGATGAGGATGAAGAGGGCGGCGGCCGGCACGGTCTCCGTGTCGCCGGTGCGGCAGTCGCGGAGGTCGACCGCCTCCAGGGCGCCGTCGCCGCGCCCGCCGGCGACCTCCGTGTGCGGGCGCACCTCGATGTTCTCCGCGGCCTCGATCTCCTCGATCAGGTACCTGGACATCGTGTCGGCGAGCGAGGCGCGGCGGACCAGGATGGTCACGCGGCGGGCGTAGCGGCCGAGGTGGACGGCGGCCTGACCGGCCGAATTGCCCCCGCCCACCACGTGGATGTCCTCGCCGGCGTGCGCCCGGGCCTCCGAGACCGAGGCCCCGTAGAAAACGCCCGTGCCGACCAGCGCCTCGAGCGAGGCGATCCCGAGGCGGCGATAGCTGATGCCGGTGGCGAGGACCACCGCGGACGCGGTGACCTCGTTGTCGTCGGACAGGGTGAGCACGTGCCGGCCTTCGCTCGGGCGCAACCCCGTCACCTCCCGGGCGTGGAGGAAGCGGGCGCCGAAGATCCAGGCCTGCTGGAAGGCGCGCTGGGCGAGCTCCGAGCCGCTGATGCCGCGCGCGAACCCGAGGTAGTTGCGGATCCGGGAGCTCGAACCGGCCTGCCCGCCGATCGACTCACGTTCGACGACGAGCGTGCCCAGGCCCTCCGAGGCGGCGTACACCGCGGCCGCCAGGCCGGCCGGCCCGGCGCCCACCACGACCACGTCGAATTCCGACCGGTCATCGAGCGTGGTGCTCATGCCGTGGGCGTCGGCCAGCTCCGCGTTGGTCGGGTTGACCCGGACGACGCCGCTCTCGAGCACCACGACCGGGTCGCGGGTGCCCTCCTGCCCGACCTCCGCGAGCAGCCGGCGGCCCTCGGCCGAGTCGGTCTCGTGGACCACGTGCGGCACCCCGTTTCGGGCCAGCAGGTCGCGCAGCTCGTGCGCGCGCCGCGAGCGGCGCTCGCAGACCACCGAGATCTCCTGGCGCGAGGCTGAGCTGGCGCGCTGCCACTCGTGCAGGAACTCGGTGATGGTGCGGTGGAAGTACTCGTCCGCCTCGCGCCACGGCTTCAGGACGTAGTAGTCGATGCTGCCGCGCGCCATCGCGCGCAGCATCACGTCGGCCGTCTCACGGTCGCCCCACGCGCCGAACTCCACGAGCAGGGCCCGCTTCGCGTCCGGGTAGAGCGCCTTCGCGCAGTCCAGGAAGTCCTCGCCCTTCATGCCCGGCATCCACTGGTCCGCCAGCACCAGCGCCACCGGGTCGCCCGCCTTGCGCCAGCGCTCGAGCCTCGCGAGCCCGTCCGGCGCCGAGCTCACGCACCGGACGCGGTAGTCGGCGCCGTAGCGCCGGTCGAGCTCGCCCCGGATGCGAGCCCGCACGTCCCTCTCGTCTTCCACGACGAGTACCCGTGGCTTGACCGGGTCTGGATCGGGCATTGGCCCGAGCCTACCGACGGGCTACGTGATTTGGGCTCCGAGCTCCGATGCGCTGCGCGACCCCGTGGGCGCCGGGGCCGGGACCGCGAGCAACAGCGAGCTGAGCTCCTCGACCATCGCGGGCAGCCCGCGCTCGCCCGCGACCGCCCGCTGACGCTCAGCGCCCGGTCGCCGCGTCAGCTCGCCGACGCTGGCCAGCTCGGAACCGCACTCGAGGTCGCGCGCGTGAGGGGCGGCGCGCGCCAGCAGATCGCCAAGCGAGCGCTCCACCGGCACGCGCACCTCCTCCACAGGGTCGATCAGCCGGGCCGCCACGCCGTCGCGCGAGGCGAGGAAGCGGTTCTCCGCCAGCACCTCCGGCGCGTTCAGCAGCTCGTCGCGCGCGAGCGGCTCGGTGGCTTCGAGGCGCACGAGCGCCTGGATCAGGGCGGCGAGCGCGGCCACTTCGCCCATGGTCGTCTGGGCGTCCGCGATCCGGACCTCGAGCGTCCCCAGGCGCGGCTGTAGCCGCACGTCCCACCAAACGAAGGTGGGCTCCGGAAACGCGTCGGCGCGCAGCAACACGTCGATGGACTCCACATAGGCCGCATAGCTGCCGAAGCGGCGCGGGATCCCGGCGCGCGGGAAGGCCTGGAAGAGGGGCGTGCGGAACGACGCCATGCCGCTGTCGCGCCCGCGCCAGAAGGGCGAGTTCGCGGACAGTGCCAGGACGATGGGAAGGTGGGCTCGGATCCGGTCGAAGGCCGCGATCGCGAGCTCGGGCAGCGGGACGCCCACGTGCACGTGCAGCGCGAAGGTCGGCTCGCGGCGAGCCAGGTCACGCAGCCCGCTCTCGAGCACCTGGTAGCGCGCGCCGCCCGAGACCTGCGTGTCCTCGGAGGCGGCCATTGGGTGCGTGCCCGCCACGGCGGCGTGCAGCCCCAGCGGGCGTAGCTGAGCGGCGAGCTCCCGGCGCAGGTCGAGCAGCTCCGCCGCGGCCTCGGCCACGGTGCGGTGCACTCCGGTGAAGAGCTCGAGCGTGCAGGCGTGCGTCTCGGCGGCCACGTGTGCGGCGAGGTCGGGGGAGAGCTTCGGCAACAGGTCGTCGATCCGGTGGGCGAGCGTCCAGTCATCCGGGTCGAGCAGCATCACCTCCTCCTCGAGCCCAATCGTCCAGGCCGGCCGCCCGGGGTCGGTCTTCCATCTCGCCCAGTCCGGCAACGCGCCGGTGCCGGCCGCCGTCATGCCGCCTCCGCGGCGTCGCGGGCGCGCGGATCGGCAGCGCGAACCAGGGCCTCGAAGAGCGCGAGCTGCTCCGGGCGGTCCACGAGCGCCTCGGCGTGCCACTGCACGCCCACGGCGAATCCCGCGCCGTCCACCCGGATCGCCTCCACGGTTCCGTCGCCGGCGTGGCCGATTGCGCGGACGCCGCGGCCCAGGTCGGCGAGGCCCTGGTGATGGAAGGAGTTGACCGGAAGGCGCGTGCCGCCCATAAGCTCGGCGAGCCGGCTGCCGGGCAGGAGCTCCACCTCGTGCGTGGCCGTATCGCCCGGCGCCGTCCGGCGGTGGTCGATCCCGAGCTCCAGGTCGGGGAGGTGCTGGTGGAGCGTGCCACCGCGCGCCACGTTCATGACCTGCATGCCGCGGCAGATCGCCAGCACCGGGATCCGGCGGGTCATGGCGCGCCGGGCCAGGGCCAGCTCGAACCGGTCCAGCTCCGGCTCGGTCGGCCCGAGCTCCGGGTGCTCGGTCGCGCCGTAGTGGGCGGGGGCGAGGTCGGGGCCGCCCGAGAGGCAGAGCGCGTCGAGCCGGTCGAGCAGCGCGTCGACCGCGCTGGTGCGGACCGGGGCGAGGATGACCGGCAGCGCCTCCGCCATACGCACCGCCTCGAGATAGCGCTCGCCGAGGGCCAGCTCGCTGCGCGGCGGCTCGCCCTGCGGGACGAGCCGGTGGTCTTCCGGGCGGCGGACCTCGGAAGTGGAGACGCCGATCAGCGGTGGTCTCGTCACGCCATCACCCATGTGTCCTTGGCGCCGCCGCGCTGCGAGGCGTTGACGACGAGCGCGCCGCGGTCGAGCGCCACGCGGGTGATGCCGCCGGGGGCAACCTCGACGTCGTCGCCGGCGAACGCGAACGGGCGCAGGTCGACGTGGCGCGGCTCGAGCCGGCCGTCGATCGCGGTGGGGTGAGTCGAGAGCGTGACCAGCTCCTGCGCCACGAAGTCCTCCGGGTGCTCGCCGAGCTCCCGGGCCGCCGAGCGGACGTCGTACGGCTCGGCGTGCGGCGCGACGACCACGCCGTGTCCGCCGAAGCCGCTGCGCGGCTTCACCACGAGCTCGTCGATCCGGTCGAGGATCTCCGCGCGCATGGCTTCGTCGCACGGGTCGAATGTGCGCACGGACCGCAGCAGCGGCTCCTCGCCCAGGTAGAAACGCACCATGTCCTCGACATACGCATGGATCAGCTTGTCATCCGCGATACCCGCCCCGAACGCGTTGACGCAGCTGAGTGTGCCATTGGAGAGGGGCTCGATGAGCGCCGCCCCGACATCGGTGAGCTCGCCGTCCGCATTCGTGAGCCGGTCCTCGTCGGTTCGCCGGTAGACGACGTCGACCGGGATGTACGTCCTCCCCGTCCGGGCCATCAGGCGCCCGCGGCGCACCGAGAGGTCGTCGAGCTGCACCAGCGGTATCTCGAGCATGCGGGCGACGCGCGCGTGCTCGTACCAGGCGCTGTTCAGGCGCCCGTCGGTGAGCAGGGCGATCGACGGATCGCCGACGGCCGCGGGCGCGGCGGCGCGCAGCGAGCGCGCCAGCATGTCGACGACCGGCTCGAACGGCACGCGGCCGTCGGCGAGCCAGGCGGGCAGGTGCCGATCGAGCAGCTCGCGGGCGGCGAGCGCGTAGGCGAAGCCCGACGGCGTGCGGACGTTGTCCTCGAGCACGCGGAAGCGGCCGTCTCGGCCGCGCACCACGTCGAGCCCGGCGACCCCGATCCGAACCGGCGCGACGGGGAGGTCGGCCACGCGCGCCTCGTAGTGGTCGCAGGTGTCCACGGCCCGGGCCGGCACCACGCCGGCCGAGACGATCCTCCGCTCGCCGTACACGTCGGCGACGAAGCGGTCGAGCGCCCGCACGCGCTGGGCCAGCCCGGCCGCGAGCAGCGCCCACTCCTCCCACTCGATCATCCGCGGCACGGGATCGAGGCGGAAGTCCTCGTCCACGCCGTCCACCCGGAAGATCGCGCCCTCGGCGGTCGCCTCCTCGGCCAGCGTCTCCCTCACGGCCTCCAGGTCGAGCTGCTCGAGCGCTGCGAGCAGCTCCGCGTAGTGGGCGCGGGGAGCGCCGGCCGGCCCGATCGCCTCGTCGAAGGCGTGGGAGGTCAGATCCACTTCGGGTGCCTGCACCGGGGCATCGTGGTGTGTCGCGCCGCGGATGTGTTTGGACGGCTGTCGAAAGATCGGGCCGCGCGCCTGGACGATCCGTACACCTCGGGTGGCCCGCTAGCGCGGCTCGAGCCGGATCGTCGTAGGGGCTATCTCATCCACGATCATGGAGTCGAGGTACGGAGAGTCCCCGTACTTGCGGCGAAAGCCCTCGGTGGCGCGCGCGACGGACTCGGGGTCCGGGGCCGGGACGGCGCGCACGGGGATCGCGTCGTCCTCCATGTGGAGGACCGCATCGGGATTGGCGGTCAGCTCGCGATACCAGCGCCCGTCCTCTCCCTTCAGCGAGCGGACGAAGACCTCGCCGTCCCCCAGGACGACCCAGATCGTCGTGCGGTGCACGGGAGCGCCGGCGCCGCGGCTCGTCTCTATGTCCACCTCTTCAACCGACTCGATCCGTCCGGGCCATTCCATCGCAGGTCCACCCTAGCTCCCCTCGCGGCGGGCGATCCTTCCGCGACTCGAGAACGAGCTACGCCCGCAGGCGGTACCCGGTTGAGAAGAGGCGGTAGTTGACCGCGAACAGCGTGGAGGCGGCCGCGGCGAGCAGCAGCAGCGAGATCGCGATGTCGGTTTCGGAGTAGCCGATGAAGCCGTACCGGACCAGGCCGATCATGTAGTAGACCGGGTCGAAGCGGGTGAGCGTGTCGAACGGCTCCGGCAGCAGCGACGCCGAATAGAAGACGCCGCCCAGGAAGATCAGCGGGGTGAGAACGAAGGTCTGGTAGAAGGAGACGTCGTCGAACTGCTCGGCCCGTACGCCCACCAGCACGCCGAGCTGGGCGAAGAAGAACCCCACGAGGAGCAGGGAGGGGATCAGCACGTGCGGGTTCTCGACCGGGATGCCGATCAGCACCGACGCGACGGCGAAGGTGAGGACCGCCACGAACATCCCGCGCAGGAAGCCGCCGAGCGAGAAGCCGAGCAGCAGCTCCAGGGGCGAGGCCGGGGACGACAGCTGGTCGTCGATCGCCCGCTGGAACTTCTGCTGGAGGATCGACGAGGAGTTGTTGTTAAAGGCGTTCATCGCCCAGGCCATCATGATCAGCCCGGGGACGATGAACACCACGTAGTCCACGCCGTGCAGCGTGTCGATCCGCGTGCCGAGCGCCGCGCCGAAGACGGAGATGTAGAGGAACGTCTCGAGCAGCGGCGCGGCCACCGTCTGGCGCTTGATCTTCATGAAGCGGTTCACCTCGCGCCGCACCAGCGCGAGGAAGCGGATCTGCCTCGCGCTCACGCAGCCTCGCCGCCGATGTGCGCGCGCGACAGCTCCTTGCGGCCCACCAGCGCGAGGTAGGCGTCCTCGAGGCTACCCACGCCGAACTGTGCGGCCAGCTCGGCGTTCGTCCCGCGCGCGACGATCTCGCCCTGGTTGATGAAGGCGACCCTGTCGCAGAGCTGCTCCGCCTCCTCCAGGTAGTGCGTGGTGAGCAGGATCGTGGTGCCGTCCCGGTTGATCCGCTGCACGTAGTGCCACAGCTCGAGCCGCAGCTCCACGTCCACGCCGGCGGTCGGCTCGTCGAGGATGAGCAGCCGCGGCCGGTGCATCAGCGCCCGGGCGAGCACCAGCCGGCGCTTCATGCCGCCGGAGAGCGTGCGGGTCCGCTCGTCGCGCTTCTCGCCCAGCGAGAACGCGTCGAGCAGCTCCTCGGCGCGCTCCACGCGCTCGCGCTTCGGCATCCCGAAGTACGCGGCGTGGTAGTCGAGCGTCTCGGCGACGGTCAGGAACCAGTCGAGGTTCAGCTCCTGCGCCGCGAGGCCGACCGCCAGCCGGGCCTCCGCGTAGTGCGTGATCGCGTCGTGGCCGAAGACCTCGATCTCGCCGGACGTGGGCCGCGCGAGCCCGGTCGTGCAGTGGATGAGTGTCGACTTGCCTGCGCCGTTCGGCCCGAGCAATCCCCAGAACTCGCCGGGCTCGATGTCGAGCGAGACGCCCTTCAGCGCCTCCGTGCCGGTGGGGTAGCGCTTGACGAGGTCCGTGATCCGGAGGGCATGTGCGTGACTCACCTGGAGCGACATGGTACGTTCGCCGCCGGGGTGGCCGACTACTCACCGAACGGCGACGGGGAGCTGCAGCGAGAGTTCGTCGAGCGTTGGCGCAACAACGCCTATGGCTGCTACTCGTCGGGACACAAGTTCTGTCGCGAGGTGTGTCCGGTCATGCAGGTCACCCGCAACGAGAACCACACGCCGACGGCGTTCCACGCGCACATCGTCGCGATGGAGAAGGGGCTCCTGAACGTCGAGGACGTGGCGGACGACTTCGTCCACTGCACCCAGTGCGGCGCCTGCGAGCTGCGCTGCCCGAACACGCTCTTCACCGGCGACTTCTACCGGCACCGCACCCGCACGGTCGACGTGGTCAAGGCCATGCGCGCGCTGATGGTGGAGACCGGCAACGAGCGCGAGGGCTGGAAGCTCTGGAACGAGCGCCTGGTCGAGGCGCACAACGAGCCCGTCCTGGGCGATACGCCGGTCAGCCAGGAGCATGTGCGCGACTGGGCCGAGGGGCTCGACATCCCGATCGGCGGCGAGACAGTGCTGTTCGTGGACTGCGAGGCGGCCTTCTACCGCACCTCGTACTCGCGCGCGTTCGCGCTGCTGCTCCAGAAGGCGGGCGTGGAGTTCGGCCTGATGCGCGAGCAGTGGTGCTGCGGCGGCCCGGCCGCCGAGATGGGCTACGCGGACCTCGCCCGCAAGCACGCCGAGCACAACGTGGCGGACTGGCGGGCGGTCGGCGCCAAGCGCATCCTGGCCCCGGATCCGCACGACTACATCGCCTTCACCGAGGACTACCCGGCGCTGTTTGGCGAGGACTATGAGTTCGAGATCGTGCTCGGCGTGGAGCTGGTCGCCGAGCTGGTGCGCGACGGCCGCCTCGAGCTGACGGAGCCGGTGGAGCGCACCGTCACCTACCACGACCCCTGCCGGCTCAACAAGCGCAAGGGCGTGCACGAGGCGCCGCGCGAGCTGCTGCGCGCGATCCCCGGGCTCGAGTTCAAGGACGTGGACCACGTGACGCAGTGGTCGTACTGCTCGGGCGGCGGCGGCGGCCTGCCGATCGAGAAGCCGGAGATCACGGCCGAGATCTCGGGGCGCCGCGTGGCGCGAGCGGAGGCCCTGGAGGTGGACGCGCTGATCAGCGCCTGCCCCTGGTCCGAGCGCCCGCTCACCGAGGCTGCCGACGGGCGGCTCGACGTGATGGACCTGTTCGAGCTCGTGGCCCAGTCGGCGGGCATCGAGGTGGGCGGGAAGCCGTGAGCGTCGCGTTCAAGAGCGCCGTGGACGACTCGGTTGTCGACGAGCTGCGCGCGATCATCGGCGACGACGGCCGGGTGCTGCCGAATGTGTCCTCACGAGCGAGCCGCACGCGCGTGCCGGCGCCGTTCCCGGTGCACCGCTGGGCCGAGTTCATGCCCGACGTGGCCGTGCTGCCGGTGAGCGCCGAGGAGATCTCCGAGGTCGTGAAGCTCGCCAACCGGCTGCGCATCCCGGTGGTGCCGCGCGCGGGCGGGACCGGGCTGTCGGACGGCGCCGTGCCCCTGAAGGGCGGCATCTGCGTGGACGTGAAGCTGATGAACAAGATCCACGAGATCGACCTCGAGGACCGCACGGTCACGGTCGGGCCGGGCATCAACATGCTCAAGCTGAACGAGGAGCTGCGCCCGCACGGGGTCTTCTATCCCGACGACCCGGCCTCGTACCCGTGTTCGCTCGTGGGCGGCCGGATCGGCACGGGCGGCTGGTCGCTGCTCGGCTCGCGCTTCGGCCACACGCGCGACCTCGTGATCTCGATGCAGGTGGTGCTGCCCACCGGCGAGATCGCGGAGATCGGCGACGGCGGCGGGCGCAAGCTGCGCAAGTCGTCGACGGGGCTGACTTTGAAGCAGCTCTTCACGGGCCACCAGGGCACGCTCGGCATCACGACCGAGGCGACGCTCGAGCTGGTGCCTCGCCCCGAGCTCGAGTTCGCCGCGTTCTTCGCCTTCGACGACTACATGAAGGCGCACCGGACCACCGGCGCGCTCACCCGCTCGGGCCTGGCCACGCTGGCCGGCGTCGTGCTGTTCGACGAGTGGAAGCTGCGCTACCTGCGCCGCGACGACGAGGCCTACATCCCGCAGCCGCCCTCGGTCCAGGCCGTTGTGGCGGTGGCGATGTACGGCAGGCGGGCTGAGGTGGAGCCGGCCTCGAAGATCGTGATGGAGCTGGGCCGCGCCGACGGCGGCAAGTATCTCGGCGACGAGATCTCCGAGGGCGACTGGGCCTCGCGCCACGACCGCTACGCCACGCCGCTCCACGGCCGCACCAGGGAGGGGCAGGTGGTGCCGATGTCCTGGCACTGCGAGGACGCCGCGCTCAACTACTCCGTGCTCCCGAAGGTGCGCGAGGAGTGGCACGCGATCGTCGAGCGCTACATCGAGCAGTACGGGATCTTCGACGACTGGGGCATGTTCTGCTACACGAACGGCGCCTACAAGCCCTGGGCCGACTACCTCGTGGAGATCGACGTCGGCATCTGGGAGCAGGAGCTGAACGACGAGAACTGGGCCGGCTGGGTGGCGTGCAAACGCGAGATCGCCGAGGTGGCGCTGAAGCACGGCGGCTCGATCACCGCCTGCCACGGCGCCACCCGGGAGGGCGACGCGGAGCTCGTGCCCACGGAGATGGGCAGCGCCTGGCCGGTGGTCAAGAGCATCAAGCGGGCGCTCGACCCGAACAACATCATGAACCCCGGCAAGCAGATGCTCGACGAGGCATACGAAGAATGAGCATCTTCCGGCTCGGCGACCAGAAGCCACCGGAGCCGCGGCGCATCACCGACGACGTGGTCGAGCGCTTCGAGCACGTGTACGAGGTCGATCCCGAGAAGATGCGGACGTTCCCGCAGCAGGACCTGCCGGCCTGGGACACGCACCGGATCGTGGCAGCGCGCTGGGACCACCTGAGCTGGATGCACGACCACTTCGCCGACGACGTGCTCGTGGCCGGGCTCCCGTCGGAGACCATGCCGGAGGAAGAGGAGGCCGGATGAAGTTCAGCTACTGCATGCTGCCGGACTACCCGCTCGTCGACTCGATCGAGATGATCAAGACCGCCGACGAGCTCGGCTACCACGCCTGCTATGCGGTCGACGAGACCTGGCACAAGGACCTCTGGACGCTGTTCGCCGCCGCGGCGGACAAGACGGAGCGGATCCGCTTCGGCCCGAACGTGACGCACGTGTTCCTGCGCGAGCCGACGCTGATCTGCCAGCAGCTCGCGACGCTCGACGAGATCACCGGCGGGCGCACGGAGTGCGTGGTCTCCACCGGCAACTTCGGGCTGATGGCGCAGTACCACCTCGACTGGGAGAACCGCAAGCCGCTCTCGCGCCTGCGCGAGGCGCTGCACGTGATGCGCACGTTCCTCGACGAGGGCAAGATCGACTTCGAGGGCGACTTCTTCAAGTACACCGGCCTGTTCACCGCCGCCCGGCCCGTGCAGGAGCGGATCCCGCTGCTGATGGGCGGGATGAAGGGGCCGCGCTCCTTCCGGACCGCGGGCGAGATGGCCGACGGCCTGCACCAGGCGCTCGGCGTATTCGCGCGAGGCCTACGACTACCAGGTCGAGAACATGCGAGAGGGCGCCGAGAAAGCCGGGCGCTCGTTCGACGACCTCGACGTGGGCGCCTGGGTCGTCACGGTCGTGTCGGACGACTCCGCCGCCGCCAAGCACGCCGCGCGGCTCCTCGTGGCGTTCTACATCTCCGCGATGCCGGCGGAGCAGCTCGCGCGTCACGGGATCGACGCCGCGGACCTCCAGCCGGTCGTGGACGCGCTCGGCGCCGGCGACATCAAGGGCGCCTACGAGGCGTTCACGCCCGACTACGTGGAGAAGCTGTCGCTGGCGGGTACGCCGGAGGAGGTCGTCGAGAAGATCCGCTCCGACATCGAGCCGGCCGGCGTGAACCACATGATCCTCGCGCTCTCCGACCCTCACCTGGTCAAGTTCTTCGCGAACGAGGACGTGGAGAACGTGCCCGACATCAGGGGCCAGCTGAAGCTGGTGGCCGACCGCGTCATGCCCGAGTTCGCCTGAGCGCCTCGACGACCGCGGCCGTGGACGGGCGGGCGCGGTCACTCGCCCGGACGGCCACGAATATCGCGCGGCTCACCGTGCCGTCCGCGATGGGGCGCACCTCCACCCGGCGGTCGCGCTGCGGTTGCCCCAGGGCCGGGAGGATCGCCACGTACCCGCGCGCGACCAGAGTCGAGCAGCAGCCCCATGTCGTAGGCGCGGTGCCGGATGTCCGGCTCGAAGCCGCCGAGGGAGCGGCAGACCCGGTCGCACATGTCGGCATAGGCCGTGCCGGCGCGGGCCGAGGCCCAGGGCTGGTCGCGCAACGAGGCCAGCGGGACCGGGTCCTTGGCTCTCAGCGCCTCGTGGCTGCGCGGGAGTGCGAGCAGCAGCTCGTCATCCGGCAGGTACTCGCGGTGGAGCTGGGGGAGGCGCGGCCGTGGCGCGTGCTCGTACTCCTCGGCGATCGCCACCTCGAGCCCACCGCCGGTGAGCAGCGGCAGCGAATCCTCGGCCTCGAGCTCCCGCAGCTCCACGCGGAGCTCCGGGTGGACGTCCGCCAGCCCGTCGAGCGCCGGAAGCACGATGGAGTGCGCCGCCGTCTGAAAGGCGGCCACCCGGACGGTGCCGCGCAGGCGGCCGGAGAACGCGGCGAGCTCGGCCTCGATCCCCTCGACGTGGGCGAGCAGCCCGTCCGCGCGCGACAAGCTCGATGGCGGTGAACGGAACGGTCGGAGCCGTCCTGGTCGCGCTGGGCGCGCGGCTCGCCTACTGAGGCTGGCTCGGGGCCTGCGGTCCCTGGGGCGCGTCAGGCGACTGCGGCGACTGCGGCCCCTGAGCGGGAGCTTCCGGTCCCCGACCCGGCGCCTCTGGAGCGGGCGGCGGCGGCGGCGTGCCCGCGGGCTGCCCGGCCGCCTCCGGCTGCGGCAGTGCCCCGCCGGCGCCGGAGCGCTCCGCTTCCCAGACCTTGTTGAGCTCGCTCTGGGCGTACCAGATGCCCACCGGCCCGATCAGCAGCAGGAGGATGAAGATGATCGGCCCGCTCACACGCCGGTCGATACCGACGGCCTCCTGGGAGCTCTCGATGCGGCCGCTCGTGGTCCAGAGCGTCACGAGCGCCGGGACGATGATCAGCGCGCCCAACGTGATGGCGAGCACCGAGTTGGTCGGGTTCTGGCCAAGATCGGCGTTGCGGGCCCTGCCGAGGTCGCGCATCTCGCGGTTGATGAAGTACCACCAGAAGATGTAGTAGATGCCGATGGTGATGATGCTGAGCCCGACGACCCCGAGCGGATTGCGGATCTTCGCGGTCGAGCCGGTCCCGGCAAGCTGAATCTCTTCGGCCATTGCGCACCTCGTGGTCGAGTCCCTGCCGGATTATCCCGCGGAATCCGCGAGAAACCCGACTTGCATGGCGGCGCCCTAGAGGCCGCCCGGGAGGCCCGGCACGCGGATCTCGTTCCCCGGCCGCGGGTCGTCGCGCGGGAAGGGCTGCGAGTTCGCACCGAGCGTGGGAGTGAGGGGTCCGTGGCCCGGTGTGGGCAGCGACACCCTCACCACCTCCCAGTCTCCTCCGGGCGAGCGCCGGGCGACGAAGCGCTGAGTCGCTTTGTCGGGTTGCTCGGCTTGTAGTTGCCGCGCCCGGTCTTCGGCCTCGCCGCGTGTCACCCCGCCAGCATACTCCCGCGCGGGCCCGCCCGCTCGAAGTCCGATTCCAGCCACTCCTCGAACGTCGGCCCGGCCAGCACGGCGTCCGGGCCGGGCAGCGCGCCGCCCGTCTCGTAGAGCTCGCCGCTCGGGTCGTCCGGGCCGAACCCGCTCACGCCCTCGACCCGCACGGGGTCGCCGCGCCGCCGGGACGCCAGCAGGGCCGCCGCCTCGACCATGTTCTCCTCACGCGGGCCGGCGATCTCCGGGATCGGCTCCGCCGGTGAGTCCGGGCCGGTGGCCAGCTCGGCCAGGGCAAGCGCGACGGTCCTCGCGGCCACCAGCTGGGTGCGCATCCGCGGTACGTAGCTCACGTCGCCCTGCCTGCCCCACTGGAAGATCTGCTCCACGAACTCGTGGAACTGCGCCGCGCGCAGGATGCGGGCCGGGATCGGCCCGGACAAGTTGGCCTGCTCTTGGGCGATCTTGGCCACGTTGTAGCCCGAGCTGAAGCGGTCGGCCCCGATGATCGACACTACGACGATCCGCCGTACCCCGGCGCGCTCGCCGGCCTCCTGCAGGTTGCGCGTCGCCGTGCTGAAGAACTCCGTGGCCTCCTCCTGGTCGGGCGATGGCCCGGTGGCCGCGTCGACGACGCACTCCACGCCCGCCAGCGCCTCGGCGAGACCCTTTCCGGTGACCAAGTCCACACCGGTCGCGCGCGACATCGCGACCACCTCGTGTCCGTCGGCTTGGAGGATGTCGACGACGTGACGCCCCACCCTTCCGGTCGCTCCCGCTACGGCGATCTTTGTCGGCGGCTGCATGTTTGCTCCCTTCGGATTCGTCGGTCATCCTCTTGACACGCCGCGACCGAGGAATGTGACCCGCAAGGAGGTAACAAGAAGATGAGCTCCTCCCAGACCCGGTGGGGCGCAGGCCCGAACGCCGAGGCGATCAACGCCTGGGACGGCCCGCTGTTCGACCGCTTCGTCCGCTTCCGCGAGGTCCTCACGAACGGTCTCGCGGCGCACGGAGAAGAGGCGCTGCGGCTGGTGCCTCCGAAGCGCGGGCAGCGGGTGCTGGACATCGGCTGCGGCTTCGGCGACTCCACCCAGCGGATCGCCGGCCTGGTCGGGCCCGACGGGGAGGCCGTGGGCGTGGACGCGGCGGCCAACTTCATCGAGTCCGCCCGCGGCGAGGCGGCCGAGGCGGGCGTGTCGAACGCCCGCTTCATGGTCGCCGACGTGCAGGTGGCTCCGTTCGAGGAGACCTTCGACCTCGCCTTCTCGCGCTTCGGGACGATGTTCTTCACAAGCCCGGTGGCCGCGCTGCGAAACGTGCGCAGCGCGCTACGGCCAGGTGGCAAGCTGGTCATGGTGGTGTGGCGCCGGCGGATCGACAACGAGTGGCTCTACCGCGCGCAGAGCATCGTCGAGCAGATCGTCACCCGGCCGGAGGAGTACGACGAGCCGACCTGCGGGCCGGGCCCGTTCTCGATGGCGAACGCCGACACCACCACCGACATCCTCGTCCACGCCGGATACTCCGACATCGCCCTGCACCGCTGCGACATCCCGATCCTGATCGGTCGCGACGTGGAGGAGGCGATCAACCTCGTGATGGCCCTGGGACCGGCCGGCGAGATCCTGCGGCTCCTCGGCGACCGTGCAGCCCACCTGCACGGCCAGGTTCACGACGCGCTGCGCGAGGGCCTGTCCGACTTCGCCGGCGAGGACGGCCTGCGGGCGCCCGCGTCCACGTGGATCGTGACGGCCTCCGCCTCAAACCCCGGCTGAACGTCGAGTGTCGCGCATAGGGGCCCATATAGGGCCACGATCGACGACACTCGCTCAAGCGCGCACCGCCTCGTAGTCCTCCCAGGTGTCTATGTCGCGCGGGACCGGGCCGTCCACGGGCACGTCGACCGCCTCGTCCGCGTAGCGGTCGAGGAGCTTCCAGACGCCCTTGTCGCCGTGAAGCGCGCCCAGCTCGCCGAACAGGTCGCGCGAGAACGCGAGCGGATGCCCGCGTCCGTCCGCGTAGGCGCACACGGCGATCGGCGCCTCGCCGCGGCCCGCGAGCAGCTTCGCGACCGTCGCCGCCGTCACTCCCGGCTGGTCACCCAGCATCAGCACGAGCACCTCGCAGCGCGGGTCCACGGCGCCGAGCGCCGCCGCGATCGAGGACGAGCAGCCCTCCCCGAAGGCCGGGTTCTCGACCACGTCCACCCCGTCGAGCCGCACGCCGGCGCGCACGTCGCCGGCAGCGCCGCCGATCACGCAAATCAGCTGGTCGAACCGGCACGCCCGCGCCGTGTCGAGCACGTGGTCGAGCAGCGTCGCCGAGCCGTACGGGAGCAGCTGCTTGGGCCGGCCCAGGCGCCGCGAGCCGCCGGCGGCCAAGACGAGACCGGTGACCACTGGGTGCAGGCCGTTCACCGCGATCAGCGCCGAGCTCGCCGGCTCATCTCCACCGGCACCTCCGCTGCGACGTTGACCGTTCGGCAGCGCCCGCAGCGAACACGGACCCGCTTGCCCATGTGCTCCGCATCCATCGCCGGTCGGCGAGCACGTTCCCGCACTCGACGCAGACATAGTCGTACGTGCCCGTTGCCGCGGAAGACGGGCGTCGGCTGCATCCTCCTGCACCGCCGTTCCGCCGTCGAACGGCACCTCGCCCTCCTGAACCCGCCGCATGGTCCTGCCGGGCATCAGATGTTCTCGAGCTTCCCGGTGAAGTCCTTGATCAGCGCGTCGAGCACGCTTACCACCACGCCCTCGCCCATCGACGCAGCCTTGCCGGTGATCTGCGCCTTGGTGTGGATCGTGCCGCCGCCGTCCGAGAGCGCGAACTCGACGTCCGCGTTGGCGTGGCCCTGCCCGCCCGCCTCTCTCGACTTCACCTGCAGCACGGCGCGGTGGGCGGCCTCGTCCTGCTCGATCACGGTCACGGTCCCGGTGAACGTCATCGACATCGCGCCCATCTTCACCTTGATCTCGGCCTTCGCCGAGTCGGGGCCGGTCCGCTCGATCACGCGGCCTCCCTCGACGCACGGGATCACGCGGTCGAGGTCGAGGATCGCCTCCCAGTTGTAGTCGACCGGCTTCCCGGTCGAGAACCGGTGGTCCAGCTCAACCATGCAGGGGTCTCCTTCGGTCTAGGGTTGCGGTCATGCACACGTTCGGGCCGGAGAACGCCACCCTCACGGTACGGACGAAGCGGCAGGGGGCCGCGTCGAAGGCCGGGCACGACCTGCTCATCGAGGTCACCTCGTGGTCGGCCACCCTCGACGAGGGGTCGATCACGCTCACGGCCGACCCGTCCTCGCTCCGCGTGCTCGAGGGGACGGGCGGGATGATGGCGCTGGGCGACGACGACAAGGCCGGCATCGCGCGGACGATCGACGAGGAGGTCCTGAAGGGCAGGCCGATCGAGTTCCGCTCGACGTCGGTGGAGCCGGGCCCGGGCAGGGTGAGCGGCGAGCTGGAGCTGGCCGGCGAGCGCCGGCCGATCAGCTTCGAGCTGTCCGCCGCGGACGGCCGGCTCACCGGCACCGCCACGGTCAAGCAGACCGACTGGGGCATGAAGCCGTACACCGCGCTGTTCGGCACGCTCAAGGTCGCGGACGAGGTGGAGGTCGCGATCGACGCCGGGCTCCCGGCTCAGTCGCGGTAGACGGTCTGCGCGTCCAGCCCGCCCTCCACGCCCGGCGGCAGGGCGCCCGAGCCGTGCGCGTACAGGGCGAGCTCCGCGATCGTCTGCGCCCGCGCGGAGTCCCCGCCGGCGACGAAGGCGCCGTTCTCCCACGCGAGGCTGTCCGGCTCCGCCTCCAGCGCGACGCCGGCCAGCAGCTGGGCCTTCTCGCGAATCTTGCCGGTGGCGCTCGCGATCGCGTCCGGGGTGGCCCCGGACGGGCTCGTGTTGAAGCCGTGGCCCTCGCCGAAGCGGTCGGTGTCGGCGGGCACGACCTTCACGTCGAGCGGCGGGACGCCGAGCTGCTCGGCCACCAGCTCCGCGTACCGGCCCTCGTTGCCGTCGGACTCGGTGGTCAGGCTGAGCACCATCTTCCCCGTGGGATGCACGCGCAGGAAGACCGCCCGATATGCCTCGTCAGCCACTCTTCTTCCCCTCTCGCTCCAGGCGCTGCCGCTCTTGGTGAGCGGTCAGCGCGTTGTGCTCCTCCAGGTCGCAGAAGCTCGGCTGCGGCCCGCCGAGCGGATGCGGGGGCACCGCCGGGCGCTGGCAGCCCGGGTAGATGCATGTCTTCTCCGCCTGCCGCTCACTCGCCTCCATCGGGCCCCCAGCCGGGCGTGGTCCTTCCCCTGCTCGGCCCGTAGCCGCTCGGCATCGCCACCGAGCTGCCCTGGACCGGGACGGCGCTCGCCCACGCCTCCTCCTCGCGCTCGGACTCCGACTCCCGGAGGCGTCCAGTGCTCGGCGGCGATCGCCTCCACCACCTCGTCCAGCGCCTCCATGTTGTGGCCGCTCACGAGCGCGTCGCAGTGCGGGAGCGCCGCCGCCATCCCCCCGGTCTGCGGCGAGAACCCGCTCGCGGCGACCCGCGGGTTGACCCACACGATCCGGTACGCGAGGCGCGAGAGCCGCTCCATCTCGCGCGCCACGAGGGCGGGGTCGCCCCGCTCCCAGCCGTCGGACAGGATCACCACCACGGCGCCGCGGGCCATGCCCCGCCGGCCGTGGCGGTCGTTGAACGCCTTCAGCGCGTCGCCGATCCGGGTACCGCTCGACCAGTCCGGCGCGACCGCGGCGGCACGCTGGATGGCTCGCTCCGGGCTGCGGGAGCGAAGCGCGCGGGTCAGGCGGGTCAGGCGCGTGGCGAACACGAACGTCTCGGCGTTCGGCCCGCTGCCGGCTGCGCAGGTGAGGAACTGCAGATACGCGCGCGCGTAGGGCTCCATCGAGCCCGAGATGTCGCACAGCATCACCATCCGCCGGCGGACCACGCGCCGGCGCCGCCGCGCCAGGCGGATCGGGTCGCCGGCGGTGCGCATGCTCCCGCGAAGCGTGCGCCGCATGTCCATGCGCTTCCCGCGCCGGTCTCGCTCCGAGCGGCGGGTGCGGCGCCTGGGAGTGGCCACCTCGAGGCGTCCCATCAGCCGGTACAGCTGCGCCAGCTCCTCGGGGGCGAGGGCGTCGAAGCGCTTGCCGCGCAGGACCTCCTCGTCGCTTGCGGCCATCGGGACGGGAACCTCGCGCGAGGCGGAAGCGTCCCCGCCGCTCGAGGAGGCTGTCGAGAAGTCGACCCCGCCGACGACGCCCTGCTCGCCCGGGCTCTCGGTTGCCGGGCTCGGCTCAGCGGCGCGGGTGATCTCGACGTGCTCCGGTTCGAGCTCGGTCTGAAGCTCCCGAGAGCCGAACACATGGAAGAAGACGGCGTCGAAGGCCTTCACCTGTGTTCGATCCGAGATCAGGACCGCACGGGCCGTCCAGTAGAGCCGCGTCCTGGAAACCGGCCTCACCAGAGCCAGCGCCTGCGCGAAGCAAGCGGCACGCTCGGAGGTCATGGGAAGCCCCGCGTCATGCAGCCGCCGGGTGAAGGCGGTGGCCATGCGCGGCAGGTCCAAATGGATCGTGCGCACTCTCATGGCGCCACGAGGTTCTCCAGCCCCGCCGCGCGGACCACCTCCTGGTCCTCGCTGTACTTCAGCACCGTGCCGAGCGTGCGTTCCACCGCCGCCTCGTCGAGCTCTTCCACGCCGAGCAGCTCCAGCGCCGCGACCCAGTCGATCGCCTCGGCCACGCCGGGCGGCTTCTGGACGTCGCTGTCGCGGATCCGCGCCACCGCGTCGGCGACCTGCACGGCGAGCGTCTCCGACGCGCCCTTCACCCGGCGGCGCACGATCTCCACCTCGCGCTGCGGGCTCGGATAGTCGATCCACTGGTAGAGGCAGCGGCGCTTGACCGCGTCGTGGAGGTCCCGCGTGCGGTTCGAGGTCAGCACGATGACCGGCGGGTGAGTGGCGCGGATCGTGCCGATCTCCGGGATCGTGACCGCGGCGTCCGCGAGCAGCTCGAGCAGGAAGGCCTCGAAGTCGTCGTCGGCGCGATCGATCTCGTCCACGAGCAGCACGGCCGGGCGCGGCCCCGGGTGCTCCAGCGCGCGCAGCAGGGGGCGGCGGATCAGGTAGTCGGGACCGAACAGGTCCTCCTCGGTCAGTTCGGTGCCGCTCGTGTCGGCCAGCCGGATGCTGAGCAGCTGGCGCGGGTAGTTCCACTCGTATAGCGCCTCGGCCGCGTCGATCCCGTCGTAGCACTGGAGGCGGATCAGCGGCGTGTCGAGCACCGCCGCCAGCGACTTGCCGGCCTCCGTCTTGCCCACGCCCGCCTCGCCCTCGAGCAGGAGCGGCTGGGGGAGGCGCAGGCTGAGGTACATCGAGGTGGCGAGGCCCTCGTCGACCAGGTAGTCCACGCTCGCGAGCCGCCTGGCCAGGGTCTCGACGTCGGGAACGAGGTGGCGGACTTCGCCCGCCGCCTCACCCGTCGCTTCGTGCGGGCTCACGCCGCTCCTCGAACTCTCGCCTGCATCCCGCGGAGCAGAAGTAGACGCTCCCGCCATCGTGCTCGAGCAGGGACGGCGTGTCGGCGGCCACCGCCACGGTCATGCCGCAGATCGGGTCCACCGCCGTGTCCGGGGCGGCGCTCGGCGCCGTCCGCGCCCGGCGCACAGCGACGATGCGGGTGACGATCGTGAGCGCCACCTCGGGTGGCGTGCGCGCGCCGATGTCGATCCCCGCCGGGGTCTCCAGCCGGCCGAGCAGCTCCTCGGGAACGCCCTCCGCACGAAGCTCCTCGATCACCGCCGCGCCGCGCTTCGGGCTGGCCACGAGCCCCACGTAGCGAACGCCGGCCTCCAGGCCGGCGCGCAGGATCGCGATCTCGTCCTGGCCGTGGGAGGCCACCACCAGGGCGAGGTCCGCGGGCGCCGGCGTGAGGACGGCGTCCTTGACGTCGTGCGCCGCGACCACGTCGAGCCCGACCTCGGACCCGATGGTCCGGAGCGCCGCCGCGACCGGCGAGTCGCCGGCCACGAGCACGCGGGGCGCCGGCAGCACCGGCTCCAGGAAGACCTCGATCGCGCCGCCCGACAGGCAGGTGTTGCGGACGGTCACGGCGCCCTCGTCGGAAACCGGCTCCTCGGGCGCCTCCGGATCGATCCGAAGCAGGAGCGGCGCGCCGCTCTCGATCGTCATCAGCGCGTAGAGGCGCACGCTGTGCTGGGCGCAGACGCCGCCGATGAAGCCCTCGATCGTCCCGTCCTCCAGCACCAGCCCGGCCGTGCCCGGCTCGACGCTCGCCGGGCGCCGCGCCCGCACGACGGTCGCCACCACGAACGGCGCGCCCGCCGCGCGGAGCTCCTGGGCCCTGCGTGTGAGCGCCTCCCCGATCACTGCGGCGGCTCGGGACGGCCCTGCATCGCGGCCCAGACGCGGGCCGGCGTGCAGGGCATGTCGATGTGCGTGACCCCGTGCGACTCGTGGAGCGCGTCGATCACGGCGTTGACGATAGCCGGGGGCGAACCGACGTTCGGGGACTCGCCGACGCCCTTCGCGCCAAGCGGATGGTGCGGGCAGGGCGTGACGGTCTCGCCGAGCTCGAAGTCGGGGCACTCGAGCGCGGTCGGGATCAGGTAGTCCATGAAGGACCCGTTCAGGCAGTTGCCCTCCTCGTCGAAGGTGAGCACCTCCATCAGCGCGATGCCGATGCCCTCCGCGAGCCCGCCGTGGATCTGCCCGTCCACGATCATCGGGTTGATGCGCACGCCGCAGTCGTCGACGGCGATGAACCGCCGCACCTTGACCTCCGCCGTCTCGGGGTCCACGTCCACCACCGCGATGTAGGCGCCGTAGGGGTAGGTGAGGTTGGGCGGGTCGTAGATCACCTGGGCGTCGAGGCCGCCCTCCATCCCCTCCGGCATCGCCTCGCCGCTGTAGGCGCGCACCGCGATGTGCTCGATCGGCGCGCCCTTCTCGGGATCGCCCTTCACGTACCAGCGGCCCTTCTCCCAGGCGAGGTCCTCGGGCCTCGTCTCGAGCATCGTCGCCGCGATCATGCGCGCCTTGTCGCGCACCTTGCGCGAGACGACCGCCACCGCCGCGCCCGACACCGGGGTGGAGCGGCTGCCGTAGGTGCCGAGCCCGTACGGGGACTTGTCGGTGTCGCCGTGGCGCACCTGCACGTCCTCGGGCGGGATGCCCAGCTCCTCGGCGACGATCTGGGCGAACGTGGTCTCGTGGCCCTGGCCCTGGGTCTGGGCGCTGAGGCTGACCACCGCCTTGCCGGACGGGTGCACGCGCAGGTCGGCCCCGTCGTTCATCGACAGGCCGAGGATGTCCATGTGCTTGCGCGGCCCGGCGCCGACGCCCTCGGTGAAGAACGACACGCCGATCCCCATCAGCTCGCCGCGGGCCCGCTTCTCGGCCTGCTCGCGGCGCAGGTCCTCGTAGTCGGCGATGGACATCGCGACCTTCATCGTCTGGGCGTAGTTGCCCGAGTCGTAGGTCCAGCCGGTGGTCGTCTCGTACGGGAACTGGTCGGGCCCGATGAAGCTGCGCATGCGCAGCAGGATCGGGTCGACGTTCATCTCGAGGGCGAGGGCGTCCACCATCCGCTCGACTAGGTACACGGCCTCGGTGATGCGGAAGGAGCAGCGGTAGGCCACGCCTCCGGGCGCCTTGTTCGTGTACACCGCCTTGACCTTCACGTGCGATGCCTGGAGGTCGTAGGAGCCGCAGCAAATGTGGAAGAACCCGGCCGGGAACTTGGTGGGCTGCGCGGTGCTGTCGAACGCCCCGTGGTCGGCGATCACGTCCACGCGCAGGCCGGTGATCTTGCCGTCCTTGGAGCACATCTCGGCGTGCATCACGTAGTCGCGCGCGAAGCCGGTGGACACCAGGTTCTCGGTCCGGTCCTCGATCCACTTCACGGGCACCCCGGCGACGATCGAGCCGGCGATCGCGCACACGTAGCCGGGATACACCGGCACCTTGTTGCCGAAGCCGCCGCCGATGTCGCCCGTCCTGATGCGGATCATGTGCTCGGCGAGCCCGGCCACCTGCGCGTACACGGTGCGGTGGGCGTGCGGCGCCTGGTTTCCGTTGTAGATGTCGAGCTGGCCCGTCTCGGGGTTGAAGTCGGCGATCATGCCGCACGTCTCGAGCGGCGCCGGGTGGCAGCGCGGGTAGATGATGTCCCGCGTCACGACCGTGTCGGCCTCCGCGAAGGCGCGCTCGGTGGCCTCCTCGTCGCCCGCCTCCCAGGTCGGGCTGGCGAGGTTGTCGGTCTGGCCCGTCTTGTCGTCGCGGATCAGCGGCGCGTCGGGATCGAGCGCCTTGCGCGCGTTGACGATGGCCGGCAGGGGCTCGTACTCCACGTCGATCAGCGGGAGCGCGTCGCGCGCGATGTAGGGGTCGGTCGCGACCACGAACGCGACCTCCTGGCCCTGGAAGCGGACCTTGTCGCCCGCGAGCACCGCCTGGGTGTCGTAGGAGATCGTGGGCATCCACGCCAGCCCCAGCGTCTCCAGGTCCTTCGCGGTCACCACGGCCGCCACGCCGGGGTGGGCGAGCGCCCTGGATGTGTCGATCGAGACGATGCGCGCGTGCGCGTACGGGCTGCGCAGCATCGCGCCGTGCACCATGCCCGGCAGGCGGACGTCGTCCAGGTAGTTCCCCTTGCCGCGGATGAAGCGCTCGTCCTCCTTGCGCTTCAGGCGCCCGAAGCCGATCGGCCGCTCGGCCGTCGCGCTCGGGAGGTTCTCGACTGTGGCCATCCTCACGCCTCCTGTCTCGTGGCGGCTTCGTGCTCGGCCGCCCACTGGATCGCGGCGACGATGTTCTTGTAGCCGGTGCAACGGCAGATCGCGCCCGAGATCGCCGTCCGGATCTCCAGCTCGGTGGGATCCGGGTTCTCGTCCAGAAGCGCGCGGCCGGTCATCAGCATTCCCGGCGTGCAGAAGCCGCACTGGAGCGCGTGCTTCTCGTGGAAGCCCTGCTGCACGGGATCGAGCTGCCCGTTCACCTCGAGCGACTCGACGGTGCGGATCTCGTGGCCCTCGCACATCGCCGCCAGGGTGGTGCACGACTTGACCGGCTGCCCGTCCATCAGAACCACGCAGGCGCCGCAGTTGGAGGTGTCGCAGCCCCAATGCGTGCCGGTCAGACCGGGCGTGTCCCGGATGAAGTGCACGAGCAGCTGGCGCGGCTCGACGTCACGCGAGACCGCCTCGCCGTTGATCGTGATCGTCACCTGCATTGGTCAGGCCTCCTGGTGCAGCGCACGGGCCGCCGCGCGGCGCAGGGCGCGTTTCGTGAGCACGCCCGCAAGGTGGCGCTTGTAGTCGACCGGCCCGCGGCCGTCCGGCACCGGGGCGCAGTCCTCCGACGCGATCTCGCCCGCCTGCTCGAACAGCTCCTCCGACGGCGCCTTGCCGCGCAGGAGCTCGTCGGCGCGGGTCGCGTGGACGGTGGTCGGTCCCACGGCGCTGAGCGCCACGCCGGCGTCGGCGATCGTGCCGCCCTCGACCCACAGGGCGGCCGATGCCGCGGCCACCGCCCAGTCGCCGGCCCGCCGCTCGACCTTCTCGTGGGCGCTGCCGGCCCCGTGGCGCAGCGGCAGCCGCACCTCGGTCAGCATCTCGCCCTCGCCCACCGCGGTCATGTAGGGCCCGATGTGGAACTCGTCCAGCGAGACGACGCGCTCGCCCTCGCTGCCGCGGATCACGGCGCTTCCCTTCAGCGCCGAGCAGACGGCGGACAGGTCCTCCGCGGCGTCGGCCTGGCAGAGCGAGCCGCCGATCGTGCCGCGGTTTCGCACCACCGGGTCGGCGATCACCTGCTCGGCGTCGCGGAAGACCGGGAAGCGCTCAGCGAGCAGGTCGGACTTCAGCAGGTCCACGTGGCGTGTCAGCGCCCCGATCCGGAGCTCGTCGCCCTCCTCGCGGACGTAGGACAGCTCGTGGAGGTCGTTGATGTCGATCAGGTGCTCGGGGTTCGCGAGGCGGAGCTTCATCATCGGCAGCAGGCTGTGCCCGCCCGCGATGAGCCGCGCCTCGGAGCCGAGCCGCTTGAGCGCCTCGATGGCGCCGTCGACGCTGGTGGCACGCTCGTAGGCGAAGGGCGCGGGAGTCTGCACGAGGTCTCTCCTGTCGTTACGTGTCGGAGCCGTTCTTGGCGTCGGCCGAGTCGGCGTCGGCCTGGCGGGGCGCGGTGGCCGCGTCCTTCAGGTCGGGCTCCGCTTCCTCCGGCGGCTCTGGGCCCCCGGATGTGGTCGCGTCGGCCTCGTCGCCGGCGCTCGGGTCGATGCCGCTCTCGGTCGCCGGCTCGCCCGACCCGGTCGTCTGTCCGAGGACCGGGCTGCCGAGCTGCGGGTCCTCCCCCAGCTGCTCGCGTGGGGCGTCGGAACCTCCGAGCCCGCCGGGGACGATGCCCTCGGCGGCGGTTTCGGCCCACGGGCCCTTCTCGCGGATCTCCGCCTCGTCCGGCGTCGTCCCGCCGCGCTGCTCGCTCGGGGGGTACTGCACAGGCGCACCGGTGCCTATGACCGGCGAGCGCGGGAGCCTCTCGGGCCGCGTCTGGCGCGTGTCGGGATAGAGGGAGCGCGCGTCGAGGCTGCCGGCCTCGACGTTGCGCAGGACCGGGCCGCTCGGGCTGGCGGCGGCGATCGGGGCCTCCCGCCCGAGCCGGGCCAGCGTGAGCGTGCCCTTCGTATACACCTCGGAGATCCGCGGGGCCTTGACGGTCTTGCTGTCCGGGAAGTTCCGCAGCCCCTGGGCGGCGGCGCCCGGATAGAGGCCCTCGACCAGGCCCATGGCGTCCACGAGTCCGGCCTTCTTGACGAGAAGTCCCTCGAGCAGGTCCACGCCCGCGTCGAGGTTCCCGTTGATGTCCTTCACGACCGCTTCCACCGGGGCGCTCTTCTCGATGATCCCCCCGACGCCCGCGATGGCCTCGTCCAGGCCGGCGGTGATCTGCCTGAGCGCGACGATCGTCGAGACGAGGTAGTAGACGAGCGCGAGCACGATCAGGACGACCGCGACGATGGTGACTACGCCTGCTGCCGGCATCGCTCCTCCTCAGCTCTCGTCATCGACTATTACGTCGAGGGAGCCGCCGTAGTTCGCGACCACCTCGACCGTTTTCCCTACCTGGTCCTGCGTCGTGAGCAGCAGCGGCACCGCGTCGAGGTCCTTCGCCCCGGCGTTCGCTGCCGCGGCGATCTGCCGGACGCTCGGCACGATGCTGCGGGCGGCGTCCAGCACGCCCTTCAGCAGGTACACGACGACCGGCAGGACCACGAGGAGCAGGAGCGCGTTGCCGATCCACCACAGGGTCATCGCGGCCTCCTCTCCGCGACCACCGCCGCCTTCGCGGCGATGCCGGGGAACGCGCCCACGATCACGTCGAACTGGGAGTTGATCGCCTTGACGGCGGGCTCGAGCGGGCGCAGGTGCTCGCCCTCGACGGTCTCGAGGGCCGCGCCGAGCGTGGCCAGCTTCTCCGAGGCCGACTCGAGGCGCTTGCGGATCAGGATCAAGGCGACGGCGAGCACCGCGACCACCACCACGGCGAGCAGGACGCTCAGGAGCACGAGCAGGTCGGTGTCGCTCATGATTCACCGTACCCGTCGGTCAGGGCGCTCATATAGCGGTCCTGGACCACCGCTTCGTCCACGATCTGGCCCAGCACCGGCGCGGTCGCCTCGAGCTGGGGGATGTGGGACGTGTTCCCGGCGACCTTGCCGGCCACCTCGAGCAGGCCGCCGGCGGAGTCGTCGATGTCGGTGACCGTCCTGACCAGGACCGTCAGGAGGAACGCGACCACCAGGGCCGCGACGAGGCCGATCCCGAGCGAGATCGCCCACAGGGTGTTGTTCGCCACCGCCAGGCTCATTTCCCGACCGCCACCTTTCGCAGCGCGCGCGCCGAGTGCAGGATCCTGACCCCGGAGTCGTTGATCCGCTCGATCCCGCCGAGCTCGTCGGTCTGCGCGCGCACCACCTCGACGCCCTCGACCGCGGCCCGCGCCTGGCCCGCGATCTTCCGCGCCAGGTTCACGATCACGATCACGATGACCGCCGCCACCGCTATGACCACGATGCCGAGCACGAGCCCCACCCACCAGCCCGTGGAGGCACCGATCACGGTATTGACCATCAGCCTGAGACCTCCTGATTCGAATGCTCGGCCGCCCAGCGGATCGAGCGGACGATCGTCGCGTAGCCGGTGCAGCGACCGCAGTCTATGCGCGGTCATCGTGCGCTCGCCAACCGGACTTGGCGCGCCAAGCGCATGACGAACCCGTCGCGATCCGCCGCGTACCTCACCTCACTCGCAACGCCCCCGAATGGAGCACGATGACGCGCGCGGCAGTGACTCAGGGCACCGGCACGCCCTGAATCAGCACCGGTTGCTGCGTCGGGTCCAGCTCGACGGTCTGGTCGACGCCCGCCGGCGTGATCACGTCCACCGCCTTCGGGACGGTGGCCGGGTTGGCGGCGCAGATCGGCGAGGTCCCGCCCGGGGCGCACACCCCGAACAGGAACGCCTGCGGCGTCGATGCGAACGGGCGCGCCCGGTCGGGCTGGAAGCCGTCCTGGCCGTGCAGCACGACCGAGAAGATCCAGCCCGTGCCCGGTTGCCCGAGCGTCTGCTTCGGCACGATGATGGTGATCGCGCGGGAGACGTCGCTCGCGGTCACCGTCACCGGACCGAGTCCAGAGCCGTCGGCCCCGACGTACTGCGGCGCCGCGAAGCCCTCGACCTCGATGCGCTGTGACCACGCAGAGTCCTCGGCGATGAGGTAGTTCCGGCTCGCGAATGGCGCCTCGGTCGAGAACGCCGGCGAGCCGGGATCGCGTATGAAGATGTCGAGCAGCTGCGCTCCGAGCGGGCTGCCGAACGTCGGGGTGAGGTCGCGCAGCGTCGTCCGCAGGTACACCCGCTCGCCGGAGTCGATGACCTGGAAGCGCTCGATGTCGAAGGCCCCGTCGTTGAACTGCGCATCGGTCGGATACGCGTACGTCCCGGGGCCATAGTCGTCACCGGTCGGGTCGTCGACGTCGAGCACGGTCGTGCCCTCGACGAAGTCCGACACCACGGTCACCCGCGCCCGCCCGGTGCCGGTGCTCGTCGTCGCGGCAGCGGTGATGAAGTTCGTGCCGAACGGGGTCGGCACCTCGGCTGAGAACGAGCCGTCGCCCGCGGCTGTGGTCGTCACCGTCGTGGTCTCGCCGTCCGCGTCGCCGGCGTAGGCGGACACGTCGACTGTGGCGCCGGGGGTCGTGGTGCCCGTGACGGTGACGGTCGCCGTGGTCACGAGGCTGCCGTCGGCCGGTGAGGAGATCGTGATGGGCACGGCGGCGGGCGGAGCGTTCTCGACGTACCTTTCGCGCACCTCGGCCGGCTGCTCGACGACGTCGTTCTCCGCGAGGCCGACGAGCAGCCGCACGAGCTGTGCCTGCGCCCATGTCAGCGGCGTCGCCGAGCCGGCCGCTTCGCCATCGAGGAAGCCGATCGACGCGACGGTCGGGTCGCTGCCGAACGGCGCCGGGGGCAGGTCCGGGTTCTCCCAGTTCTGTTCGGGGACCAGGCCGATGCCCCACGACGAGGCGAAGATGTCACGTGTCAGCCCGATCGCGTCCGCGCGCCGGCCGAGCTCGAGGTGGTGCTGCGCCCGCTCCCCCGTCAGCACCGGCCAGTAGTGACCGCTGCCCGCGTTGCCGGTCGGCCATGGCCGCCCGCTCGGCGAGCAGTTCGTCGGGTCCGGCTCCCAGCAGTCGCCGTACCCGTCCTCGGTCCCTTCCAGGGACGTGCCGTAGCGGTAGAAGCCGGTGCCGGATCCGGTGGTCACCCGGATCACCTCGTCGACGACTGGCAGAGATGCGAGCACGTCGGAGTCGTCGGGCGCCAGGATGCCCAGCCGAGACAGCTCCAGGAAGCCGGCGTCGATCACCTCGCGCTGGTCGGCGGTGATGCTGCCGTTGCCCAGGTTGTAGCTCTCGGGCGTGTTCGGGTCGCCGCTGCGCGACAGCCGGATGAAGTACCGGGGCGCGTACGGTCCCGTCGTCGTGACCGTCCATCTCTTGACGTTGCGCGCAAAGTCGTCGGCGGTCGCGTAGTAGACGCGCGCCGAGGCGGCGGCGCCGTTGCGTTCGGCGATGACGCCGGCCGCTACCAGGCCGGCGATCTCCGCGGCGATCGTCGACGGTGAGAAGCCGCTCTGCTCCTCCCAGCGCTCGCTGCCGAACGCCGGGCCGCGCGACACCACGAAGTCGGCAGCCTTCTTGATGCGTGGCCACAGCTGCGCGTCCCCGGCGAGGCCGGCCTGCAGCGCCATGAGGATCGGGTACGAGGTCTCGTCGAGCTGATCCCCGCCCGTGTCCGGAGCGACCTTGCCGTTGACCAGCGAGTTGCGCGGGAAGCGGCCGTCCGGCAGCTGCTGGCGCTCGAACAGCCAGCGGACGGTGTCTCGCGCGGTTGCGAGATCGCCCGTGGCGAGCAGCCCGGTGAACGCCTCGTAGAGGTCGCGGGCGAAGATCTCGCGGTAGGACCCGAAGTACACCGGCCGCCCGCCGGGTTCCTCACCGGCGCTGACCGCCTGCCCCCAGGGGCTTGCAAGCGAAGCGACGATCGCCCCGGGGAACGTCTTGTCCTCACTGGCCTTGAGCACGTTTGCCGACAGCCGGTAGGCCATCCGGGCGCGGCGCTGCTTCTTGCGGCTGAGCTCGCCGATGCGCCGCAGGCGGTCGAGCTTGGAGTCGTAGCGCCGCCAGGTGGCGACGTACCGCGCACGGGTCCGGTGGAACGGCGGCGCAGCGCTGCGGCCCGCGGCGCGGACGGCCGCGCCCTGGGTCTGTCCGTAACCGAGCGCCACCGTGAAGGAGCCCGTGCGCCGGAGGTCCACCTGCGCGGTCTGCACGACGTTGCCTTCCACGGCCGTGGCATGCGTCTGCGTCAGCGCCCGCGCGCTGTCGAGCTGCGTGAGCCCGTCGCTGGGCCGCTCGGCGAAGCCGCTGGTCGCCCGCAGGAAGGGACGGTCGGCGCGCAGCGCTCCGTACAGCGGCACGCCGTAGTCGCGATTGAGTGCCTGGCTCAGCGTCGACGTATCGAAGGACACGAGCGCCTTGGTGCCGGGATCGACAAGAGCGCTGTCTGCGCCGCCGTTGGGCTCGCCGCCGCCGCCGTTGCCGTTCATCGTCGCGTCGTACCGGACGTACAGCTTCAGGTCATCGCGCGAGCGTCGCAACACTTGGAAGCGGTTGCGCATGACCACGGCGTCCCGCCTGGCGTCCGTTACGTACTCCGTCACGAGCCGCCACCGGCCGCTGGCAGCCGTGGTCGTCACCTCGCACGCCATGCCACCGCGATCGGTGCTGCGCACCTCGTACGTCGTGTCGCGGCCCTGGACGTCGGTGAAGGTGCGGCCGTCGGTGACGATGTAGCGCAGCGACTGGACGTTGGTGTTGTCGATCGTCGGGCTGTACACGTCCGACAGCACGCCGCCGGCGACGGTGTACCAGACCTTCGAGACGCGGTTGGCGGCAGTGCCGAGGCAGTCCTTGCGCGCGAGGTCGTAGCGCGACAAGACCCCCGGGCCGTCGGGGGCCGCCGACGCGGCGGAAGCGGTGCCGGGCGCGGCCGCCGCGGCGGCCAGAGCGAGAACCAGGACGACGACACTGCCTCGAGCGGCGCGGCGTGGGGGGCGCACGACCCACAGTGGATCAAACCAGCCGCCTGACCGCAATCCCGAGGAGCCGCATCGTGCGCACCCCGCGACGGATACGCTGCCACCGTGGAGCGAGGCGCCGGGCGCACCGTCGTCGTCATCGGTGACGGCGACCTGAGTGAGGAAACCGTCCGCGCACTGGAGGCCTCCAGCGCGGAGGTCTCTCACCTGCGCGAGCCGGACGAAGAGGAGATTCGCGGCGCGCTCGAGGACAACGGGGTCGAGTCGGTCGCGGTGGTGGGCCGTGCCGATGCGGTCGTCCTTCGGCACGCCCTGACGGTGCGCTCGGTCTCCGACGAGGTCCCGCTGCTGCTCACGATCTTCGATCCGACGATGGCCGAGCAGATGCAGGATCGGCTCGCCAACACGCGCGTGACGTCGCTGGCGGACATCGTCGCGCCCTCGCTCGCCGGCCCCTGCGTGGACGAGCGCTTCACGGCCGTCGGTGAGCGGGAGGGGAGCACGGTCGGACTCATCGAGGACGGCGAAGAGGTTCGCGAGGTGCCGATCCCGAACACCAAGCCCCGCCGCGCCGAGGCGATCGCCCGAGCCCTGTTCACCCCCTACGACAAGAGCGCCGGGCTGCTTCTGTTCGGCGCGATCGGGCTTGTGGCGGTGTTCCTGATCGAGACCGTCACCGCCGTGTTCGTCCTCGACGACACGGTGGTCGACGCGATCTACGGGTCGGCCAAGACGCTCGTCACGGTCGATCCGAACCTCGCGGTACAGGACGGGCCCGGCTGGTACAAGGTGTTCACCTCGGTCACGATGCTGATCGCGCTGGTGTTCGCCGCCGCGTTCACCGCGGGCCTCGTGAACCGTGTCATCGAACGCCGGCTGACGGGGATGGTGGGACGGCGCGCCGTGCCGCGGCGCGATCACGTGGTCGTGATCGGGCTGGGGCAGGTGGGCCTGCGGCTGTGCCTGGTGTTGCGCGCGTGCAAGATCCCGGTGGTGGCCGTCGAGCGCGACGGGGAGCACGAGAACGTGGGCCTGGCGCGCGAGTACGGCCTGCCGGTGGTCGTGGGCCGGGGTGCGGACCGTTCCGTGATGCGACGCCTGTCGCTCGACAAGGCCAAGGCCGTGGCGGCAGTGACCTCGGACGACCTCGCCAACATCTCGGCCGCGATGACCGCCCGTGGAATTCACGAGCCGGTGCGGGTGGTGCTGCGGGTGGGCGACGGCGAGGTGGCCAACGAGACCCGCTCGCTGCTGGCGCTCGGGATCGTTCGCGACGTGCACCGGATCGCCGCCGCGCTGCTGGCGCGGATGGCGGTCGGCGAGGATGCCGAAGCCGTGGTCTGCCTGGGCGACGACGCGCACGTCCGCTTTCCCGACGGCCGCTTGGAGCGGGCCGAGCTCGACACGCTGGCAAGCCCCGGCGCCTGAGGCACTCCGGCGGGCCTATATCGCGGCGACCGCCCTGCTCATCAGCTCTGCCGCGGCGGGGTCGTCCAGGCCCTCGCGGCTCAGGCGCCGCCAGGTGGCGAAGTCGAGGGCCAGGGCGACGAGTGCCCGCAGCCGCTCGGCGCGCGGCCCGCGAGGCCCGAACCCGGCCGCCAGCGCGCCGGCGAGCTCGGCGACGGCGCGGTCGGCTGTTCGCGCGCATGTACTCGTCCAGCGCGGGCACCGAGGTGCGGTCGCCGTGGAGCTTTTCCAGCATCGGCTCGGTCTCCCTGTACCAGCCGTACATGTCGGCGAGCGCGGCGCGGACCCGCGCCACCGGATCCTCCAGCGCGAAGGCGGCGCCCAGGTCGGGCCGCGGGTGCTGGGCCGCGTAGTGGGCCGAGCACGCCGGAAGCAGGGCGCTCAAGTCGGGGAAGTGGTTGTAGACCGTCAGCCGCTGCACGCCGGCGCGCCGCGCGATCTCTGAGACCGTGGTGCGCGCCACGCCGACCTGCTCGTGCAGCTCGGCGGCCGCCTCGGCGATCCGCTCGCGCGTCTCGCGCTGGCTCTCGGCGCGGGCCTTCAGCTCATATTTCCGAGTTTGGGTTGACATGCCGTTCAACCAATGTTAGCGTACTCGCCAGATAAGTAAACACCCTGTTCAACGAAAGGGAACAGCATGCAGACCACCCAAGCAGCGAAGGTCGTCGGGCCGCAGGACGGGAAGGCGGGCTTCCTGGGCAGCATCGGCGTCAGGTTCATGATCGACGGCGCCGAGACCGACCAGGGCTTCTCGCTGGTCGAGCATCCACTGCCTCCGCGGGCGCTGGCCGCACCGCTTCACCGGCATACGCGCGAGGACGAGTACTCGTTCGTGCTCGAGGGCCGCATGGGCGCGCTGCTGGGCGACGAGGTGCTCGAGGCCGGCCCGGGCGACCTGGTCTACAAGCCCATCAACCAGTGGCACACCTTCTGGAACGCCGGCGACGAGCCCTGCCGCATCCTCGAGATCATCGCCCCCGCCGGCTTCGAGAAGTTCTTCGAGGAGCTCGTCGACATGGGCGGAGTGACAAGCGCCGCCCCCGAGCAGCTCGCCGAGCTGAACGCCCGCTACGGGCTCGAGATGGACCCCGACAGCCTCCCCGGCCTGCTCGAGCGCTTCAACCTGCGGATCGGCCAGCCGAACGAGGTGTAGGCGGACCGACGAGGGGCCGGCTCGCGCCGGCCCCTCACCTAGTGCCAGGAGACTGAGCGCAAAGGGCTCTACGTCATCCTGTCCATCCCGGCAGACTCGACGTCGAGACCGCCCGGCTCAATGCGGCGGGCGATCGGCGACCTCCGCCAAGCGCGACGCCCGTCACCACGGGCAAGGCTGGCGACTACCCTGACGGAGGGGGTCGCGCTGCTGCCGTGAGTGCAATCGGACGGCTGTGGGGTTGGTGGACCCGGCGCCAAGCGCGGTGTCGCTCCTGACCACGACCACAGGTGGCGCTTCTGGACGGACGCGGCGGTGCGCTTCCGCGGAAACGACCCAAATTGGGGACGCGTAGACCGCAGCATCTACGGTTGCGCATATCGCGCGAAGCGGAACGATCGCCTCACGCGCCGATTGGTCGATTTGACCCCCTATAGGCGGGAAAATCGACCAATCGATCTCGTCTGGCGCCTTGCGCCTCCGCGTGATCTCGATAGCCCGCCAGTTCGAGACGTCACAGCCGCCTTGGACGACCTCCCAGCGCGTCGATGCCACCCCGCGGCTGTGTGGCCTTCAGGATGCGCGCTTCCAGCGTCTACCGCCGTTTGTACTCAGGTTTGGCCCTGGTCCGCCCACCAGAGAAGCTGATCCAACTCGAGTTTGGAGCAGCCGAGACTGCGCGCACAGCGCTAGCCAGTACGAGCACGGAGGCGTCGCTGGCAGCCAGCCGGAAGCCGTGGCTTTCAAGTTGTCCGCGGACCCGCGAATCGATCTTTATCGCGTCGGCCCCTGCACGCATCCTCGTATAGGCGAAGAGCGCCGGACCGATCCCCGTGACGGACCCGACGTACGGATCGAGCTCGTTGGCAAACTCGACGGCCCCGGTTTCCATGCCCCACGCATGAACGGCCTCCTCGTCGTCCAGCCCCTGCTCTTGCCCATGGGCCACCAGTCCGGCCGCCACGACCCGGATCGTGTCAGCCTCGCGACCCGCAAACGGATACCCGTCATCGAGCGACGCCGTTGCCAGAGCACCGAGCGACTCAGCAGCCGGCGACGCGGCGAACCGCTCGACCAGCGGGAGAACCACCGTCAAGTACTTCCTTCGCCGGCTCATGACAACGTCGAAGACCATCGCGGCACGACGACCGGCGTACTGGTTCGCGTACTCCGCAGCACGTTGCCGAGCCACGTCTCCGCCGGTCGTCCACGCGTGACGGAGCTTTTCGACCGCAGCTGTCCACCAAGGCCAGCGCTGGACGATGGCGAGAACGTCGTCGTCAGCCACGGCTCTCATCGTGCCAACGTGGACCGCGGCGCGTGGACCCGAGTGCCGCAAAACGGGAAGACTCCTCCTGCGACCCTCACGGCTTGCGGAATTGCGCAGAGGAGAAGCGGGCGCGAGCGGCGGCCATACTCCATCCATGCCCGCGCCACTGATTGAGTTTCCGGCTGACGATCCCGAGCGCGCCTGCCGGTTCTGGCACGGAGTCCTCGGGGTCACCCTCGCGCCACGGCCCGCCGCGGCCGGATCCGGATGGCAGACCGACACCGACGGTCTGCGCCTCGGAGTCCACGAGCGTGGAACGGGCCCCGGCGACACCGGCTCCCTGCCCTACTTCAGCGTCGCCGACGTGGCCACGACACTCGAGCGCGTCCGCGAGCTCGGCGGCTCGATCATCCACCCCGGCGATCGGTGGGCGGTGTGCCGGGACTCCGAGGGCAGCCCGTTCGCGCTGGCCGCCGCGCCCGCATCCGGTGAGTAAGTCCGCCATGTCTGGCGCGTAAGCGGCACTGACCGCACTCGTTCGTCGGTCCCCTTATCGCTCGCGCAGGTCACCCTCGGATGCGACGGGCACAATGGATGTTGAGCACCGTCGCGGGCGCACCCCGAACCGGCGCAGTAGGCGCGGCCTTACTGCCCTCTATCGCGCAGAGCGGCACCGCCGGCGTTCCGCCTATGGCGGCAACCCGGCGGCTTGGCGCGCCCCGTCGGGGTCGGCAAAGGATTCGACGCGGACGACCCGCCCGTCGCGGACGGTCAAGAGCGAGGATCGGGTCTCATCGACTTCGAGCTCGTGCGTCCCGCCGACGATGTGCACGACGACCGCTACTTGATCACCGGCGTCGTCGAACCGCAGCGTCTCGACCCGGTACCTCTCCCAAGCCGAGAGGAACTCGCTCCAGAAGCGCCGCACGCCGTCAAAGCCGCGGTAGCCGTCGACGGCAAGCAATGACTCAGTCACCGGGACCCACTCGATCTCCGGATCCAAGAAACGGCCGAGAGCGTCATCGGACATGCGCCGCTCGAACTCTTGGGTGGAGCCCTCGCTCGCAAGCTCCGCGTAGAGTCGGCGGACCAGTTCGACGTTCTGCTGTGACACCGCATTCCCAGTGTCTCGCATCGTGCTCTACCGTCGGCGGCAGTTAGGATCGCATCGGTGTCCTCGCCGGACAGCCTGGACTTCTACGACGGCGAGTTGCGCGCGCACCACGAGCACCTTCGCGCGGCCTACAGGATCAGCCCCGGTGACGCGGTGGTCGACATCGGCTGCGGAACCGGGCTCACGACTCGCGAGGCGGCGCGCGCCGCGGCGCCGGGCCGCGTTGTCGGCGTGGACGTGTCCGAGCGCATGCTCGAGCGCGCCCGTCAGCTGACGGCGGCCGAACGGCTCGACAACGTCCGGTACGAGCTGGGCGACGCCCAGGTGCATCGCTTCGACCCCGCCGGCTTCGACGTGGCGATCAGCCGTTTCGGGACGATGTTCTTCTCCGATCCGGCCGCCGCGTTCGCCAACATCGCCGCCGCCCTTCGACCCGACGGACGCCTGGTGCTGCTCGTCTGGCAGCGACACGAGCACAACGAATGGGCGGGCGCGATCGACGCCGCGCTGGGCGACGCGGCGCAGCCACCGCAGCCGGGTGCAGACCCTTTCTCGCTCGGCGATGCCCAAGCCACCGCGGGCATCCTCGAGGGCGCCGGCTTCGACGGGGTGCGCTTCGAGGACGTCCACGAGCCGGTCCTCTACGGACACGACCTCGACGCCGCGCTCGCGTTCGTCCGGGGCTTTCAGAACACGAGCGCGGCCCTCGTGAGCCTGAGCGACCGCGACGCGGCTCGGACCGTCGAGCGCCTGCGCGAGATGCTCGCGGCGCACTACAGCGACGAGCGCGGCGTGGTCCTCGATGCGCGCTCCTGGCTGATCACCGCCCGGCGCAGCCGCTAGCGGACGGGCCCCGCTCCGCTCGGGGCCCCATCCGCTCCTCCTCCCTCAGACCGCTACTGCAGCCAGGAATCCACCTTGTCGCGGTTCTCCTCGACCCAGGCCTGCCCGGCCTGGTCGGGGTCCTCCTTGTCGCCGGCGATCGCCTTGGCGACCTGCTCCTGGTCCTCGTTCGTGAGCTTCATCTTCTTCAACATGTCGTAGGCGGGGGACCCGCTTTCCGCGAACTCCTTGCTGAAGAGCTTGTTGATGATCGTGATGTCGTACTCGCACTTGTACTGCTCGGGATCGCCGCCGGCCTTGGCGTCGTCCTTGCAGTCCTTGTTCGCCTCGGTGCGCGGCGGCAGCTTGACCTCGGCCAGGTCGTACTCCTGGTTGAGGAACTGCGGCGTGTACCAGTAGAAGAGCACCGGCTCCTCCTGCTTGTAGAGCTGGCTCCAGCGCGCCACCTGGGCCGGCTCCGCGCCGGCGGTCACGTGCTTGAAGTTGAGGTCGAGCGCCTCGATCAGCTCCTTGTCCTTCTGGACGTAGCTCGGGTCGCCGCCCAGGAACATGCCCTGGTCGCCCGACTCGGGCGTCTGGAACAGCTCCTCGTTGCCCTTCAGGCCTTCCCAGGTCTCGAACTCCGGATTCTCCTCCATCAGGTACTGCGGGATGAACCAGCCGATGTGGCCCTCCACCCCGAGCGGCCCGCCCATCACGACGGTCCCGGCCTCGTCGATGTACTGCTTGTACTCGTCGACGTGCTGCCAGTCCTCGAGCACGGCGTCGACCTTGCCGTCCGCCATCGCCTGGAACACCGGGATCTCCGTGATCTTGGTGATCTCGACGGTGCAGCCGAGGTCCTCCTCCAGCACCGCCTTCGCGATGTACGTGTTGGCCGTCGAGCCGGCCCAGGCCTGCTCGTTCAGCGTGACCGTGCCGCAGTCCTTCTGCGCGGTCTCGCCGCCGCCGCCACCGCCGCCCGCGGGCTCCTCGTCCTTCTCCTCGCCGCACGCGGCGACGAACAGCGCGAGGACGAGAGCCAGAACGAATCGACGCGCGCGCGCGTCCTTTTTCCATGGGATACCCCCTCATCGTGGTTGAACCTTTCGCGGGCCCTGTGTGACCCGGTCGAGCGCGATCCCGAGGGCCAGGATCGCCAGCGAGGCGACCACCCCCTCGCCGAACTCGTTGCGCTGCAGTCCGCGCGCCACCATGTCGCCCAGCGCGCCCGACCCCACCAGCCCGCCGATCACGACCACGGCGAGGACCATGATGATCCCCTGGTTCACGCCGAGCATGATCGAGTCGCGGGCGAGCGGCAGCTTCACCTTCGCCAGCACCTGCCGCCGCGACGCGCCGAACGCCGACGCCGCCTCCACCGCCGCCGGCGGAACGCCGCGCAGGCCCGCGGTCACGAGCCGGATGACGACGGGGACCGCGTACAGCACGGAGGCGACCAGCCCCGGTATCCGCGACACCGGCACCAGGTAGATGAACGGGATGATGTAGACGAGCTGCGGGAGCGTCTGCAGCGTGTCGAGCACCGGCCGCAGCAGCTTCTCGACGCGCGGGCTCTCGGCGGCCCAGATCCCGATCACCAGCCCGATCGCCACGGCGAGCGCCGTGCCCACCAGCACCTGGGACGCCGTGTCCATCGCCGGCTCCCACACGCCCATGACCCCGATCGCGGCCAGCATCACGAAGGCGATGATCGCGGGGCGCGGGCCGCTCAGCACGAAGGCGATAGCGGTCAGGCCGGCGAGCACCACGAACCAGGGCGACTCCATGAGCAGCACCCGGAGCGGCTCGAGCATGTACTCGAGCATGAAGTTGCCGATCGGCTCGGTGATGCCGAACAGGAACGAGTCGGGGTCCTGCACGTAGTCGAGCACGTCCTGGATCCAGCCCAGCAGCGTGTCCTCGATGGTGGCCGTGTAGACGGTGGTCGAGGTCTCGAACTCGTCCGGGTAGTTGCCGTCGGCGCCGAGCGCCCGCGCCACCAGCACCGTCGCGACGATGGCGCCGAAGGTGGCGAGCGTCGCGATGCGCGCCTTGCGGCGCCTCTCGTCGGTGAGGTGCCGCCGCGTGGGGTCGGTCCGCTCCGCGATCGCCGACGTGGCGCGGTCGAGCGCGATGGCCATGATCACGATCGCGATTCCGGCGAGCAGCGCCAGCGCCGGGTTCGAGTAGAGCCCGTTGGTGACCACGTCGCCGAGGCCACGGCCGCCGATCAGCCCCGCGATGACGACGAGCGAGAGCGCGAACATGATCGTCTGGTTGACCGACAGGAGCAGCTGGCGCCGCGCCAGCGGGAGCTGCACCTTGAGCAGGGTCTGGACCCGGGTCGCGCCGAACGCGCGCGACGCCTCCACCGAGTCCTTCGTCACGCCGCGGATCCCGAGCGCCGTGATGCGCACCGCCGGCGGGATGGCGTAGATCATCGTGCAGATCACGGCCGCCGCCGGGCCGACCGAGAACAGGATCACGATCGGCATCAGGTAGGCGAAGGCGGGCACGATCTGCATCGCGTCGAGCGCCGGCGAAATCCCCCGGTGGAAGCGGTCGTTGCGGCCGGCGATCACCCCGATCGGCACGCCCACGGCCAGGGACAGCGACACCGCCGCAAGCATCAGCGCGAGCGTCTGGATGCTCTCCTCCCAGAGCCCCATGAGGGCGAACGACACAAAGGCCGCGGCCACGATCAGCGCGGCACGCCAGCCGCCGAAGCGCAGCACGATCAGCACGGAGGCGGCGATCGTGCCGACCCAGGTCAGCCAGAGCAGGAAGTCGTTGAGCGCATTGACGAGCCACTCGGCGAACGCCCGGAAGCCGTCGAGGATGGCGAAGACGATGTTCGGGTCGGCCGCGGTGCGCTGGTCGAGCAGCCAGTTCTGCAGGTCGTCGAGCTTCGCCGGCATCTCCACCCACGTCAGGGAGACGGGCCACGGGAACTCGTTGCGCAGCGCGGCGAAGGCGACCACCATGACCGCCACGATCACGGCCACCTGGACCGGCCGCCCGCGCCAGCGGGCGGGCGCCGCGAAGGCGGGTGCGGCGACCCTGCCGCTCGCTACCGCCACCGGCCGCCTCCCGTGCTAGCCGTCGCCACCCGAGTCCTCGCGCCCCGCCATCGCCCGGAGCACCGAGACACGGTCGACCACGCCCACGCAGCGGCCGTTCTCCATCGCCCGCACGGGCCCGTCGGTGCCGGCCACGACCGGCACCGCGTCCTTCACCGTGGTGCCGACGGGCAGCTCCGGGCCGGCGTTCTCCTCGCCGGGCGCGGGGTCGCGCATGATCCAGCGCAGCGTCAGCACGTTCGCGCGAGGGATGTCGCGCACGAAGTTGGCGACGTAGTCGTCGGCGGGCGAGCCCACCAGCTCCTCGGGCGTGCCGAGCTGGACGATGGCGCCGTCGCGCATGATCGCGATGCGGTCGCCCAGCCGCAGCGCCTCGAGCAGGTCGTGCGTGATGAAGAGCATCGTCTTGCCGGTCTCCGCCTGGAGCCGCACCACCTCGTCCTGCATGTCGCGCCGGATCAGAGGGTCGAGCGCGCTGAAGGGCTCGTCGTAGAGCATCAGCTTCGGATCGACCGCGAAGGCGCGGGCCAAGCCGACTCGCTGCTGCATGCCGCCCGAGAGCTGGTCGGGGAACTGGTTGGCGGCGTCCTCGAGGCCGACCAGGTGCAGCACGTCGGTGGCGCGCTCGAGCCGCTCGGCCTTGGGCACGCCCTGGATCTCGAGCCCGAACGCCACGTTGTCGATCACCCGCCGGTGGGCGAGGAGGCCGAAGTGCTGGAACACCATCGACACGGTGTGGCGGCGCAGCTCGCGCAGCTCCTGCTGGTCGGCGGCCATCACGTCCTGCCCGATGATGTGGATGCTGCCGGCGCTCGGCTCGATCAGGCGGATCAGCGTGCGGACCAGGGTCGACTTGCCCGAGCCCGACAGGCCCATGACCACGAACACCTCGCCAGGCCGGATGTCGATCGAGACGTCGCGGACGGCCACGACGTTGCCGGTCCTGCGCACCAGCTCGGAGCGCGGGAGGTCCGCGTCGGGGGTGCCGATGACCTTGTCGGGATGGGGCCCGAAGACCTTCCAGACGCCTTCGGCGCGGACCACCGGCTCGCCTGCCGGTGCGTCCCCCTCGGGCCGCGCGACGGTTTCAACGGCAGCGTTGCCGCCGGTCTCGGTCATCTGCGGGCCATGATATATCAGGCTTCGGTGGCGCTGCCACGCCGTTTCTTGTGCAAAATCAGGCCTTAATGAGCACGGTCTGGAGCTCCGTCAGGGTGTCCATCGGATAGCGGCCGCCGACCCGCCCGATGCCGCTCTCGGAGCGGGCGCGGCCGCCCCAGGGCAGGTGGGGCTCCCAGTAGTTCGTGGTCTCGTTCAGGTTGACGAGGCCCATGTGGACCGAGTCGGCGTAGCGCATCCCGGCCGCGAGGTCCGCGGTGAAGATCGCCGCCATCAGCCCGTAAGACTGGGCGTTCGTCTGCTCGATCGCGTCCTCCAGCGAGCTGATCCCGATGATCGGCGCGATCGGCCCGAAGGTCTCCTGGGTGGCCGCCATCGAGTCCGGCGGCACGTCGTCCAGCACCGTCGGCTCCCAGTACAGGTCGGTCGGGAAGCCGCTCGCCCGGCTCCCGCCCGCCACCACGGTCGCGCCGCGCGACACGGCGTCGGACACGTGCTCGTCCATCTTCGCCGCGCCCGGCTCGTTGTTCACGGGGCCCATCGTCGTGGCCGGCTCCAGCGGGTCGCCCGAGCCGCACCTCGCGCTCCACCTCGCCCGGCGAGCAGCGCCACGAACTCCTCGCGCACGGCCTCGTGCACGAGCAGCCGCTCCGCCGCCGAGCAGCTCTGGCCGGCGCCCAGGAAGCAGCCCACGCGCGCGGCCTCGGCGGCCGCCGCCAGGTCGGCGTCGTCCATCACCACGAACGGCCCGTTGCCGCCCATCTCGAGCAGCTGCGCCTTGCCGGCCGCGCGCCGCGAGACGGTCAGGCCGGTCGCTGTGGAGCCCGTGAAGGCCACCGCGCGCGTGCCCGGGTTCACCGCCAGCTCGTCGCCCACCTCGGGCCCAGGTCCCAGCACCATGTTGAACACGCCCGGCGGCAGGTCTGCCTCCGCGACGCAGTCGGCCAGCAGCCCGGAGCACACGGCCGTGGAGGGGGCGGGCACCCACACCACGCAGTTGCCGCAAGCGAGTGCCGGGGCCAGCACCTCGGCGGGCATCGTGTAGGGCCAGTTCCACGGCGTGATCAGGCCGAGCACGCCGAGCGGGCGGCGCAGCAGCAGCACGCGCCGGCCGGGGGCGGCGCTCTCGGGGATCCGTCCTTCGATGCGCTTGCCGTCCTCGGCGGCCATCCGGAAGAACTCGATCAGCTCGCCCACCTCGCCCTCGGCCTCCGCCTTCAGCGGCTTGCCCTGGTCGAGCGTGAGGACGCGGGCCAGCTCGTCGCTGCGGCGCTCGCACACGTCCGCCACGCGGTGGAGCAGCGCGGCGCGCTCGAACCCGGTGCGCGCCGCCCAGGCCGGGAAGGCGGCGTTGGCCGCCGCGATCGCGCGCCGGGCGTCCTCGCGGTCGCCCTCGGCCACCGGGCCGAGCGACTCGCCGGTGGCCGGGCTGGTGGCCTCGACGGTGGCGCCGCTCGCGGCGTCGCACCATTCGCCGTCGACGAACATGCGGGTGGCCATCGAGCTACTCCGAGCCGCCGGAGGCCGGCGCCGTATCGGGCACGGCGGGCGAGGCCGACTCGAACGCGTGCGAGGCCAGCACGCCCGGTCTTGTGGCGCTGCACGAACCAGTAGTAGGCGAGCCCGCCGAAGAACACGACGCCGATGAACAGCATCGCGCCGTACTGGAGGTACCAGTGGAAGGGCTCGGTCGCGTTGTAGACGTCCTTGCGCGGCCAGATCAGGTTGATCGCCATGAAGATGCCCCAGCCCACCGCCGAGATGTTGATCGGCAGCCCCCACTTGCCGAGCGTGAAGAAGCCCCTCTCCTTCGCGTCCTTCGGCGGCCACTCTCCCTTGAGCCGCAGGCGCAGCATCGGCATCGTCACCAGCAGGTAGGCGATGTAGATCATGATGATCCCGATGCTCGTGATCACCGTGAAGATCTGAGGCTGGTTGATGTTCACGACCAGGATCAGGATCGCGAGGGCGCCGGTGATCACGGCCGGGACGATCGGCGTCTTGGTCTTCGGATGCACCGTCGCGACCCGCTCGCCGGCGGGCAGGTTGTTGTCGCGCGCCATCGCGAAGGCCATCCGGATCGTCGCCGTGTGCACCGCGAGGCAGCACACCGTCACGGCGATCACCACGCAGATCAGGAAGATCTTGCCGACGGTGTCGCCGAGCACGTCGAGGACCACGAACTGCAGGCCGCCGGTCGCGGTGCCGATCTCCGGAGCGTTGATGTTGCTCACCGACAGGATCGCGAACATGATGATGAGCCCGCCGAGGATGAACGAGGCCACCACCGCGCGCAGGATCGCGAGCGGCGCCGTGCGGCGGGGGTCCTTCGTCTCCTCGCCGAGCGAGCTGGCGGTGTCGAAGCCGTACATGACGTAGGCGGACGCGAGCGAGGCGGCGAGGAACGCGCCGAAGTAGCCCCACTCGTGGCCCTCGCCGGTGCCATGGGTCTCGAACAGCACTTCCGGGCCGCGGGTGATGTTCGCCGCGAGCACGAGGATCAGCAGCACGGCGGCGATCAGCTCGATGAACACGCCGGTGCTGTTGATTCGCGACATCAGCTTCACGCCCAGCGCGTTGATGACCGTCGTGAAGACGATCAGGACGGAGCCGAGGATCACCGCGTTCGCGGCGAAGTCGTTCTCGCCGGTTCCGTCGCCATAGAACTGGAAGAACGACCAGATCTGCGGCAGGGTCAGCTGGTAGGCGAGCGCGACGGCGGAGATCGTCACGATCGAGGCGGTGAGCATCATCCAGCCGCCGAGCCAGGCGACGGTTGCGCTGGCCATCTTCTTGCCCCAGTTGTAGATCGAGCCGGCCACCGGGAAGTTGGCGGCCAGCTCGGCGAAGGAGAGGGCCACCATCAGCTGGCCGACGAAGACCATCGGCCAGGTCCACCAGTAGGCCGGGCCGCCGAACGCGAACCCGAAGTAGAAGAGCTGGAAGGTTCCCGTCAGGATCGAGATGTAGCTGACGCCGGCCGCGAAGCTGGCGAACCTCCCGATGCTTCGGTCGAGCTCCTGCTTGTAGCCGAACTCGGCGAGCTCGTCAGAGTGGTCGCCGGCAGCCGTTGTCGCCACTGTGCTCTCCCCCGGTCGCTGTAGATGCTGATATATCAGACTTCGGCATGCACGACATAGCGGAGTTCCTACGCGAGCATCCGCCGTTCGACACGCTCGACGAGGAGACGCTCGAGCGCGTGGCCGCGAGCGCCGAGATCGAGTTCCACGCGGCGGGCACGGCGATCCTCGAGAGCGCCGAGGAGACCTCGCAGTTCGCCTACGTCGTGCGGCGCGGCTCCGTGGAGCTGTTGATCGACGGGCGCCTGCTGGACCTGCTCGGCGAGGGGGAGATGTTCGGCTTCGCCTCGCTGCTCGAGGAGGCGCCGCTCGGCTTCGTCGCCCGCGCCGCCGAGGACACGCTCGTGTACCGGATCCCCGCGGACTCGATCCGGCCCGTGCTCGAGCGCCCCGACGCCGTGCGCTTCGTCGCCCGCTCGATGAACAAGGGCGTTCGCCTGCTGGCCGGTCACGAGCAGGAGCCGGTGCCGACCCCCGCGGGGCGCCGGGTGAGCGAGCTGATCCGGGCGGCGCCGCTCGTGTGCCCGCCCGACACCACCGTCCAGGACGCCGCGCGGCGGATGATCGACGCCGGGGTCACCTGCACCGTGGTGGACCTCGGCGACCGGCTCGGCATCGTCACCGACCGCGACATCAGGACGCGGGTGGTGGCCGCCGGCGCCGGCCCGGACACGCCGATCTGCCGAGGTGATGAGCGCGCCCGCCTGGACGGTGGCGGGCCACCGCACCGGCACCGAGGCGCTGCTCGAGATGCTCGACCACGGCGTGCGCCACCTGCCCGTGCTGGACGCCGGCCGGCACCTGATCGGCGTGCTCGACGACGTGGACCTGATGGCGAGCGAGCGCCGCGCGCCGTTCCGGCTGCGGGCGCGGATCGCGCGCAGCCCGGACGCCGAGGCCGTGGCCCAGGCGGCCTCCGAGCTGCACGACACCGTGATCGCGCTGCACGACGCCGAGCTGCCGGCGGCGGCGATCAGCCGGGCGATCGGGAGCATCCACGACAGCGCCACCCGGCGGCTGATCGACCTCGCGCACGAGGACCTCGGCCCGGCGCCCGTGCCGTACACCTGGCTGGCCACGGGAAGCTACGGACGCCTCGAGCCGTTCCCCAGCTCCGACGTGGACACCGCGCTGGCCTGGGACGGTCCGAACGACGACGAGGAGCTGCGCGGGTGGATGCGGGCGTTCGCCGAGCGGATCCTTCGGTGGCTCGCGGCGGCCGGGTTCCGGCCCGACGACAAGGGGGCGGTGGCGTCGAGCCCGCTGTTCGCGCGCTCGATCGAGGGTTGGGAGGAGGCAGCCCGCTCGTGGGTCGAGCATCCCGACCGCGATCGCGGGCTGATGCTGCTCTGCGTGGCCGTGGAGAGCGATCCGGTGTACGGCTCGACCGCCGCGGCAGAGCGCCTCGCCACCGCGTTCGCCCGCAGCCCGAACCGGGAGCTGCTGCTGCGCCGCCTGGCCGCGGCGGCGCTCGCCGAGCGGCCGCCGACTGGCTTCCGGCGTCACCGGGTGCTGCTCTGGAGCGGCGAGCGGAAGGTGCTCGACATCAAGAAGGCGGCCCTGCTCCCGATCGAGGCGCTGGCGCGCTGGAGCGGGCTGGCGGCGGGGGTGAGCGCGGCGTCGACACGCGCGCGCCTCGAGGCGTCCGAGGCGGCCGGCACGCTCGGCTCCGATGACGCCGAGATCCTGCGCGACGCGTTCGAGCTGGTGTGCGAGCTGCGCATGGAGCACCAGGTGGAGCAGCTGCGGGCGGGCCTGGCGCCCGACAACCTGATCGAGCCCGCGAGGCTGACTCCCATCACGCGAACTGCGCTGAAGGAGTCGTTCCGAGCGGTCGCGCGGGTGCAGCGGGGGGTCGCCCTGGACCTGGGCTTCGCCGCGCGGTGAGCGTCCACTGGCGGGCCGCCCGCCTCCTCGCAGTCGACGTCGAGACGACCGGGCTCGACGCCAGGAAGGACGAGGTCGTCTCCTTCGCCGCCGTGCCGGTGGAGGGGGGCCGGGTCGTGGCCGGAGGGGCGGTCAGCGGCCGGGTGCGACCCTCGTCGGCGCCGCCCGGCTCCTCGATCGAGATCCACGGCCTGCGCGCCGCCGACCTCGCGGCGGCGCCGCCGCCCGAGCAGGCGCTCGCGCCGCTCGCGGCGGCGCTGCGCGGCCGCATCCCGATCGCGCACGCGGCGTGGGTGGAGCGATCGTTCCTCCGCCCGCTCGGCCTCGGCATGCCGCGCCGGATCCTCGACACCGCGGTGCTGTGGCGGGCGCTCTGCATCGAGCGCGGCGAGGGCGACCCGGGCTGGCGCGCGCTCTCCGAGGTGGCCGCCGGGCTGGGCCTCCCGGCGCACCGCTCGCACGACGCCGAGGGCGACGCGCTCACCACCGCACAGGTCTTCCTGGCCCTGGCCACCCACCTGGAGCCCCACGGGCGCGGCAGCGTGCGTGCCCTGGCCGGGGCGCGCTGGCAATTGCGCGCCTGGCGCCTGTGGCACGGCCCGGAGGGGATCAGCCCCGGCTGAACGCCGCCAGGATCTCGCGCTGGAAGCCGAGCACGTGCTCACGCATGATGCTGCGGGCTCGCGCGCCGTCGCGTTCGAGCAATGCCTCCAGCAGGTGCATCTGATCGTGCACCGCATGGCCGAGGCCGGGCACCCGGTCGAGCACCAGGTACCAGATGCGCAGCGAGTGGGTGAAGTACCGCTCGAGCGTCTCGACCAGGTAGGGGTTGCCCGACGCCTCCCAGATGAAGTGGTGGATGCGCTCGTCGAAGCGCATCAGCCACTCCTGCTCGTGGGGCTGGGTGACCTCCTCGATCTCATCCACGAGCGCCTCGGCGGCGGCGCGAGCCTCGCCGTTCATCCGCATCGCCGCCAGCTCGGCCGCGTACCCCTCGAGCTCGGCGCGCACCTCGGTGATGTTCACGATGTCGGACGCCTCCACCGCCGTGACGAACGTGCCTCGGCGCGGCTGCACCGCCACGAGGTTCTCGAGCGCCAAGCGCTTGACCGCCTCGCGCAGCGGCGTGCGGCCGATGGCCATCTCGCGCATCAGCTCGTCCTCGCGCAGCGCGGTGCCGGGCCCGAGGCGGAGCGTGACGATCCGGTCGCGCAGCTCGACGTAGGCGCGCTCGGCGACGAGCTTGGCGGCGGGCGCTTCGTCGGGCGGCAGCGTTGTGGGCTCAGCGGCCATCGCGATCCTCCAGAGATTCGGCGAGCAGCGTGGCCACGTCCGCGACGCGAAGCTCGTCGCCCCGCTGGCGCACGCCGTCGTCGAGCATCACCGTGCAGAACGGGCAGGCCACGGCGAGCGTGTCCGCGCCGGTCTCGGCGGCCTCGCGGGCGCGCTCCTCGTTGATCTTGCCGGCCCGCTCCTCCATCCACATGTGGGCGCCGCCGGCGCCACAGCAGAAGGTGCGCTTGCCGGTGCGCTCCATCTCGACCGGCTCGCCCACGGCGGCCACGAGCTCGCGCGGCCCCTCGAGCACGTCGTTGTGGCGGGCGAGGTAGCAGGAGTCGTGGTAGGTGATCGCGCCGCCGTTCGCGCTCGGCTCGAGACGGCCGTCGCGCACCAGCTCGGCGAGCAGCTCGGAGTGGTGGACCACCTCGTACTCGCCGCCGAAGTCCGGGTACTCGTTCCCGATCGTGTTGAAGCAGTGCGGGCAGCTCGCCACGACCTTCTTCACGCCGGCCTCGTTCAGCGTGGTCACGTTCTGCTCGGCGTAGGCCTGAAACAGGTACTCGTTGCCCATTCGCCTGGCCGGGTCGCCGGTGCAGGCCTCGCGCGGGCCGAGGATCGCGAAGTCCACTCCCGCCGCCTGAAGCAGCTTGGCGGTCGACTCCGCCGCCGTGCGCGCGCGCTCGTCGAAGGACGCGGCGCAGCCGACCCAGTAGAGCACCTCCGGCGCCGGGTCCCCGGGCTCGAGCACACGCACGCCGAGCCGCTCCGCCCAGTCGGCCCGCTCGGTCTGCGCCTTGCCCCAGGGGTTCGACGAGCGCTCCACGTCGCGCAGCATCTGCTCGGCCTCGCCCGGGAAGCGCGAGTCCACCATCACGAGGTGGCGGCGCAGATCGACGATGTGGTCCACGTGCTCGATCGACACGGGGCACTCGCGCACGCAGGCGCCGCAGGTCACGCAGTCCCAGACGACCTCGTCCTTCACGGCGTTCGGCACGAGCGGCGCCGGCTCGAACTCGCCGTCGGCGGTGCGGACTAGCGCCGGCCCCTCGGCGAAGACCTGGTCGCGCAGGGCCATGATGAGCAGCTTGGGCGAGAGCTCCTTGCCGGTCGTCCAGGCCGGGCAGACGTCCTGGCAGCGCCCGCACTCGGTGCACGAGAAGGTGTCGAGCGTCTGCTTCCAGGTCATGTCCCTGACCGTCCCGGCGCCGAAGCGCATCTCGTCATCGGGCACGTCGAAGCGGAGCGGCTCGAGGTGGCCGCGGGGCGCGCGTGGAGGCGAAGAAGACGTTCACCGCCGCCGTGGCGATGTGCAGGTGCTTCGAGTGGGGGAGGTAGGCGAGGAAGCTGAGGATGATCAGCACGTGGGCCCAGACGAAGACGCGCTCGAGGACCTCTTCGCCGACGAGCCCGGACAGCGCGTTGGAGATCGGCGACCAGTCGGCCGGCCACTCGTTCATGCCCAGTCCGATCCGTGCCGCATGCCAGAGCAGGAGGGTGGTCACGATTCCGGCGATGAGGGCCAGGATCAGATCGGCTTCCCCCAGGTGGCTGCCCTCGAAGCGCTTCGGCCGCTGGACCTTGCGGATCAGCGCCGCGCCGATCACGCCCGCGAGCACGAGCACGGCGAACACGTCGACCATCAGCGCGAACCAGCCCTGATGGCCGAGCCACGGCAGCGTGGCCTCCTTGTCCACCGCGCCGATCATGGCGATCACGATCGTGGGGAAGAGGACGAGGAAGCCCCAGAAGATCGCTGTGTGGATCAGGCCGGGAACGAGGCGCTGGAGCAACTTGCGTTGGCCGAGGACGATGGTGGCCTCGTTGCGCGCGCGGGTGCCGAGGTCGTCGTAGCGCGGCGCGGGCTTGCCCATCCGGACGAGGTCCACGAGCAGCTTCGCACGGCGGGCAAAGAGGAAGCCTGCGGCCGCGAGCGCCGTCGTGAGGGCGACCGCTCCGATCGCGACGTCTATTGGGGGCCCCCTCTTCGAAGCTCGGCCGTGATCGCCGGCACGATCTCGGTGAGGTCGCCGATCACCGCGTAGTCCGCGTTGTTCAGGATGGGCGCCTCGGCGTCGGAGTTGATCGCGAGGATCTTCTTCGCGCCCTTGCAGCCGGCGATGTGCTGGGTGGCTCCGCTGATGCCGCACGCGATGTAGAGGTCGGGCGACACCTTGGTGCCGGTCTGCCCGACCTGGTCGGTGTGCGGGCGCCAGCCGGCCATCGTCACGACGCGCGAGCACCCGACCGCCGCGTTCAGGAGGCCGGCCAGCTCCTCGATGATGGCGAAGCCGTCCGCCGAGCCCACCCCGCGGCCGCCGCTGATGACGACCTTGGCCTCGGCGAGGGAGATGCCCTTGGCTTCGGCTTCGACGCGCTCTGTGACCTGCGCGATCAGGTCCGCTTCGCTTAGCTGCGGCTGCAACGTCTTCACTTCCGGCGCGTCTGCGCCGTTGGTGGTCGCCGCCTGCACCGCGTGCGGCGCACACGACAGCAACAAGGGGGAGCCCTTGAGCCTTGCTTCTTCCAGGAGGCTGCCGCCCCATCTCACGCGCGTGAGCGTGCCGTCTGCGCTCGCCTTCGTGCAATTGGCCGCGAACGGGAGGTCCTTCCGGGCGGCCACGTGGGCCAGCACCTCGTTGCCTCGGTTCGAGCCCGCGGCTACGACCGCGGCCGGCTCCGTCTTCTCGATCGCGTCGGTCACGCAGCGCGCCCAGGCTGCCGGCGCGTAGGCGGCGAGCCGGTCGTCCTCGGCGACGTGGGCGGTCGTCACGCCGTGCGCGCCGAGCTCCTTCGTGGCGTCGGGACCGCCCTGGCCGATGAGCAGCGCCTCCAGCGGCCCTTCACCGCCCATGCCGCGTGCCAGCGCCAGCGCCTGCAACGACAGCTCGTCAGGGCGGCCGTCCTGGTGCTCGACCAAGACCAGAATCACGACGACTGTCTTGCATAGGGGCCCATATAGGGCCACAGGGCGCGACACTTCACGAGACGACCCCGATCTCGCGCATGATTTCCACGACGCGCGGCGCCGCTTCGGGCCCCTGGCCCAGCACCTCGGCCTGCTTTCCCTGGCCGGGCGGCACCACCAGCCGCAGCTTCTCGAGGCGCGGCTCGGGGCGCTCGGGGGTGCTCGTCTCCACGGGCTTCGAGCGCGCCCGCAGCTTCGCCGGCACCGACGGGTAGCGCGGCAGGTTGATCCCCTCCAGCACCGATACCACGGCGGGCAGCGGCAGCAGGTAGACGTCGCGGCCGCCCTGCACCTCCTGCTCGCAGCGGGCGCGGCCGTCCTCGATCGATAGGCCCTTCAGCCCGGTCACCACCGGGCGGCCGAGCGCATGTGCCACCCGGATCCCCACCTGGTAGCCGCCGGAGTCGGCGGACTCGTTGCCGAAGATCACCAGGTCGAACGGCCCACCGGAGGCCTCCTCGGCCGACACTGCGGCGACCACAGCCGAAGCGGTCCCCTGCGGATCCCACTCCTCATTGCTGTCGTTGACGAGCAACAAGCCACGATCGGCCCCAACCGCGAGCATGTCCCGCACCTGCTCCTCGGCCTCGGGCGGCCCGAGGGTCAAGACGGTCACCGAGCCGCCATGGGCCTCCACCAACCGCACCGCCTCCTCCACACCGCACTCCTCATGAGGGCTGATGGTGAAGCCGAGGTGGCGCGTCTCGATCGCCTGCTCGTCGGCGGTGAGCACCATCCGCCCGCCGGTGAGCGGCACGCGCTTCACGCAGACGAGGACTCTCATGTCAGGACCGGGTCCGCCGCCTTCACGCGCTCGTTGTCCGGGTCGAACAGCGGCGTGGAGTCGGCGCGCTCGACGGTCACCGGGTAGCGCTCGTTCATGTACTCCACCGCGAGCTCCTCGCCCACGACGGCGTGCTCGGGCGGCAGGTATGCGAGCAGGATGTGCTTGCCCACCGACGGGCCTGAGCCCGCCGAAGTCACGAACGAGCGGCGGCCCTCGCGGTCGGTGAGCGGCGCGCCGTCGCGGGTCACGATCGGCTCGCCGCCCAGCATGTAGCGCTTCACGCCGCTCGCGGAGGTGTGGTCGTCGACCGTGAGCGTGCACATCAGCGCCGCCGGCTCCTCCTCGCGGTGGCGCACGTGCGGCTCCTTGCCGACGAAGTCCTGATCCTTCACCTTGCCCCACGCCATGCCGGCCTCGACGGCGGTGTACTCGCCGTCCAGCTCGAATCCGAACGCCCGGTAGCACTTCTCGAGCCGGCCGGTGGTGCCGTACACGCCGATGCCGGCCGGCACGATGCCGTGCGGCTCGCCCGCCTCCCGGATCGCGTCCCACAGCTTCGCGCCCTGCTCGATGGGCACGTAGAGCTCCCACCCGAGGTCGCCGACGTAGGAGATGCGCGACGCCAGCACCCGCAGCGAGCCGACCTCGATCGTTCGGCAGCTGGCGAACGGGAAGCCCTCGTGCGACACGTCTGCGCTCGTGGCGCCCGCCAGGATGTCCCGTGCCCGCGGGCCCCAGAGCCCCAGCGTGCACCAGCTCGAGGTGAGGTCGAACACCTGAGCCGCGCCGTCCTCGGGCAGGTGGTCGGCGAGCCACTTGAGGTCCGCCATGCCGTGGGCGCCGCCGGTCACGACCCGGAAGTGCTCGTGGCCGAGCCGCATCACGGTGAGGTCGGAGCGGAAGCCGCCGCCGGGGGTGAGCCACGGCGTGTACACGACCTTGCCGAGCGTCACGTCCATCTGGCGCATGGACACGCGCTGCACGACGTCGAGAGCCGAGGGTCCGACGACGTCGAACACGCAGAACGCGGTCAGGTCGAACATGGCCGCGCGGTCCCGCATCGCGAGGTGCTCGGCGTTGATGATCGGCGACCACCAGCGCGAGTCCCACTCGGCCTCGCGCCCGGGGATTTGATCGGCGAACTCCTCGACCAGCGGGGCGTTCGACTCGTACCAGTGCGGCCGCTCCCAGCCCGCGGCCTCGAAGAACATGGCGTCGAGCTCCCGCGAGCGCGCGTTGAAGGGGGACAGCCGGACGTCGCGGTTCGAGCCCCACTGCTCGCCCGGATGGACGATGCCGTAGGTCTTGTTGAAGCCCTCGGACGCTCGCGCGGCCACGTGGGCGACGCTCCGCTGGTGCTCGTAGAAGCGCGCCACGTCCGAGCCCTGCAGGTCGATCTCGGACTCGCCCTCGACCATCCACTCGGCCAGCGCGCGGCCGACCCCCGGCCCCTCCTTGACCCACACCGCGGCGGCCGACCAGAGCCCCGCGGTCTCGGGGGTCTCGCCGAGGATCGGCAGGCCGTCCGGGGTGAGCGAGAGCAGCCCGTTGATGGCGTATTTGATGCCCACCGACTCGTCCCCCACGATCTCCGGCATCAGCTCGAGCGCGTGCTCCATCTGCTGGGCGAAGTCGTCCTGCGTGAACGGCAGCTCCGTGGGCGACAGCGCCGCCTCCTCGATCGAGGGGATCTCGTCCGGGTCGTGCAGGATCGGCCGGTGGGCGTAGGAGCCCACCTCGAGGCCGCCGCCGTCCTGGCGCTCGTACATCCCCACGTCCATGTCGCGCACGATCGGGTACTCGATGCTCGACTTGGCGTCGGCGAAGCGCGGCACCGGGCCGATGTCGATCATCTGATGCACCGCGGGGGTGAGCGGTATCGAGGCGCCGGCCATGCGCGCGAGGCGCGGGCTCCAGACGCCGCAGGCGATCACCACGACCTCCGCCTCCACGTTGCCGCGCGTGGTGCGCACCCGGCGCACGCGGCCGCGCTCGACGTCGATGCCGAGCACCTCCGTGTTGGCCGAGACGGTGAGCGCGCCCGCCTGCTGCGCGTGCTCGCGCATCAGCGTGCCGGCCCGCAGCGAGTCGACCACGCCCACGCCGGGCGTGTAGAAGCCGCCGAGGATGATCGTCTCGTCGATGAACGGCACGAGCCCCTTGACCTCGGCGGGGGTCACGAGGGACACCGGCTCGACGCCCCACGCCTTCGCCGAGGCCATCCGGCGGCGGAACTCCTCCATGCGCTCCTCGGTGCGTGCCACCTCGAGCCCGCCGCTCTCGATGAAGACGTCGAGCTCCTTGTACTGCCGCACGCTGTCGAGCGTGAGCGAGGTCATCTCGCGGGAGTGGTCGACCGGGTAGATGAAGTTCGAGGCGTGGCCGGTCGACCCGCCCGGGTTGGGCAGCGGGCCCTTGTCGATCAGGACGAGGTCGCTCCAGCCGAGGCGCGCGAGGTGGTGGACGAGGCTGTTGCCGACGATGCCGGCGCCGATCACGACGGCCCGGGCCGTGCCCGGCAGCGCGCCCGCTGCTCCAGACTGCTCTTCCACTGAAGTCACCTCGAGGGTCGGTGGCGGATGGCCCAGGAACCCTGATATATCACACCCCGATGCACTCGTCACGGGAGTTCCAGCGGTGGGACCCCATCCGGATTCTCGAAGCCCGGCGCCACCTCTTCCGCGACGGCGTGCCAGTTGAGACCTACCGGCGCATCGGACTGGACGGAGCCCTCGGACTGCTCGGCTCGCCGACCCCCGCTCTGGCGGGTTGACCCATCCGGCGGCGAACTGATATATCAGGGCGGTGCTCGCCGCCGAGCCGCAGAGCCCGTCCGCCGGCGCGGACGACGCGCGCGAGGAGGGCGCCGCCTCAGGCCCCTCGCTGCTCGCCGCCCTCCAGCGGCCCCGCTACGAGGTCCTCCCCCTCGCGGGCGTAGCCGACGAAGTCCGTGCCCACCTCCCCGAGGGCAGCAAGATCACCCTCACCGCATCGCCGTCCAAGGGCCTCGACGCCACGCTCGCGGTGGCCGACGCGCTCGCCACAAGCGACTACGCCGTCGTGCCGCACCTGGCCGCCCGGCTCGTCCGCGACCGCGCGCACCTCGACGAGATCGTCGACCGCCTCCGCGCCGCCGGCGTGCGCGAGGTCTTCGTGATCGCCGGCGACGCGCGCCGGCCCGCCGGCGAGTACGCCGGCGCCGTCGAGCTACTCGAGGCCATGGGCGGGCTGCGCGAGAGGTTCGCCGAGATCGGCATCACGGGCTACCCCGAGAGCCACCACTTCATCAGCGACGAGACGACCATCGAGGCGATGTACGCCAAGGAGCCGATGGCCACCTACATCGTCAGCCAGATCTGCTTCGACGCCGGCACCACCGCCACCTGGGTGAAGCGCGTCCGCGACCGCGGCACACACCTGCCGATCTGGATCGGCGTGCCCGGCGCCGTGGACAAGCGCAAGCTCATGCGCACCTCCCTGCGCATCGGGCTCGGCCAGTCGGCCCGCTTCCTGCGCGGCCAGCGGGGCCTGCTCCGCCGCTTCCTGTCGCCCCGCCGCTACACCCCCACCGACCTTCTCGAGCAGCTGGCCCCGACGTTCGCCGACCCGGCAGCCCGGGTGGGCGGCATCCACGTGTACACCTTCAACGAGTTGAACGAGACCGAGACCTGGCGGCGGCAGCTCGTCGACCGGTTGACGAACTAGGAGGAGCCCTTGTCACAGGTGAACGAGAACCCCGGAATCCTGCTCTACTCGCGGATCCGCAAGTCGCCGTACTTCTACGCCTCGCGCCGCCACGGCATCCAGCTGTACAGCGTCTACAACCACACCTATCACCCGCGCCACTACGGCGATCCGGTCGAGGAGTACTGGCACCTGCTCAACGGGGTGACGCTGTGGGACGTGGGCGTGGAGCGCCAGATCGAGATCAGCGGGCCGGACGCGTTCGAGTTCACCAACCTCCTCGTGGCGCGCGACCTGAACAAGTGCGCGGTCGAGCAGTGCAAGTACGTCTTCCTGTGCCTGCCCGACGGCGGCATCATCAACGACCCGGTCCTGCTGCGCGTGGAGGAGAACCGCTTCTGGCTCTCGCTCGCCGACAGCGACGTCGAGCTGTGGGCGCGCGGCGTGGCCTACAACTCGGGCCACGACGTGGAGATCAAGGAGATCGACGTCGGGCCGGTGCAGGTGCAGGGGCCCAAGTCGAAGGACGTGATGGTCGACCTGTTCGGCGACAGCATCCTCGAGATCCCCTACTACTTCCTGCGCCCGTACGAGGTGAACGGGATGAAGGTGCTCGTGTCGCGCACCGGCTACACGGCCGAGCTCGGCTTCGAGATCTATCTGTACGAGGCCAGCAAGAACGGGGTCGCGCTCTGGGACGCCGTGCTCGAGGCCGGCAAGCCGCACGGGCTCGAGGTGATCGGCCCGTGCCACATCCGCCGGATCGAGGGCGGCATCCTCGCCCTCGGCCCCGGCTGCGACATGTGGTACGACACGAACCCCTACGAGGTCGGCATGGGCTACGACTGGATGGTCGACCTGGAGTCGGGCACCGACTTCATCGGCAAGGAGGCGCTCGCCAAGGTCAAGGCCGAGGGGCCGAAGCGCAAGCTGGTGGGCGTTGAGATCGGGGGCTCGGGCCTCGGGTCGTACAACGACGGCTCGATGATCGACACCTTCCCGGTCCACAAGGGCGGCGGCGTGGTCGGGAGGATCACGTCGGCGTGCTGGTCGCCGCGGCTCGAGAAGAACATCGGCTACGCGATGGTGCCCATCGAGCACTCCGAGCTCGGCACCGAGCTCGAGGTGGAGCGGCCGGACGGGATGGTCTCGGCCACCGTGGTCCAGAAGCCCTTCATCGACCCGAAGAAGGAGACCCCGAAGCAGGAGCTCGCGGCGAGCGGGTGATGCCATGACCGAGGGGCGGTACGACTTCGTGATCGTGGGCGGCGGGTCCGCGGGCTCCGCGCTCGGCGCCCGGCTCTCCGAGGACCCGTCGAACAGGGTGCTGGTTCTCGAGGCGGGCCGGCCGGACTGGTCGTGGGACGTGTTCATCCACATGCCGGCCGCGCTCGCCTTCCCGATCGGCAGCCGCTTCTACGACTGGAAGTACGAGTCCGAGCCGGAGCCGCTACATGGGCGGCCGGCGCGTGTACCACGCGCGCGGGAAGGTGCTGGGCGGCTCGAGCAGCATCAACGGGATGATCTTCCAGCGCGGCAACCCGATGGACTACGAGCGCTGGGCCACGGGCGCGGGCATGGAGACGTGGGACTACGCCCACTGCCTGCCCTACTTCAAGAAGATGGAGAACTGCCTCGCGGCGGCCGCGGACGACCCGTTCCGCGGCCACGACGGGCCCGCTCGTGCTGGAGCGCGGGCCCGCCCGCGGGCCGCTGTTCGACGCGTTCTTCGCCGCAGTGCAGGAGGCGGGCTACGAGCTCACGGACGACGTGAACGGCTACAAGCAGGAGGGCTTCGCGAAGTTCGACCGCAACGTGCACAAGGGCCGGCGCCTGTCGGCGTCGCGCGCCTACCTGCACCCGGTCATGGACCGGCCCAACCTGGACGTGGAGACGTTCGCCTTCGTCACGAAGATCGTGTTCGAGGGCGACCGCGCCGTGGGGGTGGAGTACTCACGCGGCGGGCGCGGCCGGCGCGCCGACGGGGGCGAGATCGTGCTCTGCGGCGGGGCGATCAACTCGCCGCAGCTGCTCCAGATCTCGGGCGTGGGCGCCGCCGACCACCTGCGCGGCATCGGCGTGGACGTGGTGGCCGACCTGCCGGGCGTGGGGGAGAACCTGCAGGACCACCTCGAGGTCTACATCCAGCACAGCTCGACACAGCCGGTGTCGATGGCGCCGTACTTCAAGATGCAGAACCGGCCGAAGGTCGGGCTCGAGTGGCTGTTGCGGAAGTCCGGGCCGGGGGCCACGAACCACTTCGAGGCGGGCGGCTTCGTGCGCAGCAACGACGAGGTGGGGTGGCCCAACCTCATGTACCACTTCCTGCCGATCGCCGTCCGCTATGACGGCACCGTCCCCGAGGGCGGCGGCGGCCATGGCTACCAGGTCCACGTGGGACCGATGTACTCGGACGTGCGCGGCACCTGCAAGGCGGTGTCGAGCGACCCGAGCAAGCACCCCGCGCTGCTGTTCAACTACCTGTCGACCGGCAACGACCGGCGCGAATGGATCGAGGCCGTGCGCGTGACCCGGAAAATCCTGGGCGCGCCCGCCTTCGAGCCGTTCAGCGGCGGCGAGCTCTCGCCCGGGCCGGAGGTGGACACCGACGAGCAGATCCTCGACTGGGTGGCGAAGGACGCCGAGACGGCGCTGCACCCGTCGTGCACGTGCCGGATGGGGACGGACGACATGGCGGTGGTGGACCCGCTGACCATGAAGGTGCACGGCCTCGAGGGCCTGCGGGTGGTGGACGCCTCCGTGTTCCCGTACGTCACGAACGGCAACATCTACGCGCCGGTGATGATGGCCGCGGAGAAGGCTGCCGATCTAATCCTCGGGAGGACGCCCCTGCCGGCCGAGCCGGCCGAGTTCTACCGGCACCGGCCGAAGCGGTCCGAGGCGCCGGCCTAGAAATCGGCGGGCACGATGGCGTCGGCCGCCAGGGCCGACACGAAGCGCGACACGTACTCGCGCATGTTCACGTCGGTGGCGCGGCGCATGGCCACGATGAGCTCCTGGGTCCCGCGCTCGAGCTCCTCGTCGAGGAGCTTCAGCGCGTTCTCGTCCAGCAGCTCCTCGGCCGTCCATCCGCAGCTTGGGCAGCGCAGGAATACGCGCCAGTGGGTCCGCTCCGCGACTACGCGCTGAGGCTGCACCAGCGGCAGCCGGCACCCCCGGCAGACGTGCGGGGTGGGACCGGTCATCCGGCCGCGTACGCTCACCTCGTCCTCCGCCGCACGCGCACCGAGGTGACGCGCGCCTTCAGCCGTCCACCCGGCTTGGGCCGCCGCGCCGCGGCGTACTCCGCCAGGGTCAGCCCCGCCGGGATGTCACTCGCGACGTCGGAGAGGCCGCTCTCCCTGACCTGCTGAGAGATTGCTCCATCCGTCATACATCCATTACGGCACCGGTTGCCGAGTCCGGCAATAGGTTGCCCGGCCCATATTGCGTTCATCTTTCTGATCGTCATGTGTACGGTTCTGTCCTATGAGCGGCGACCTCACAAAGCGTCCCGGCGGGCCCCCATCGCGGCGCGCGAGGGAGAAGCGGGCGTATCAGCTGGCTGTAGGGGGCGGGGTGGCCGGCGCGGTCGCCGTGATCGGCGGGCTGCTCGCGCTGTTCGGCGTGCTGGGCTGGGGACTGCCCGTCCTCGCGGCGCTGATCGCGGTGGTCTGCTACTTCCTCTTCCGCCGCAGCGTCTCCTGAGCGCGGAGCCGGCCCTCCCGATCCGCCGCAACACGGCGCTGCTCTCGGCGGCGCTCGCGGCGAACTCGGCGATGCTCCAGCTGTCCGCGGCGGTCGCCTCGATCACGCTCGTGCTCGTGCTCGACGTGGAGGGCCTGCTCGGGCTGGGGCCGGCGATCGTGCTGGCGTCCGGGGCGCTCGCAGCGCTCCCCGCCGGCCGGGCCATGGACCGCGTGGGGCGCGTCCCGGTGCTCGCCGCCGGTTACGCCGTCGGCGCCGCCGGCTGCGGGCTGGCCGCCCTCGGCAGCGCCGTCGAGTCGGCGCTCGTGGTGCTGGCCGGGCTGGCGGGCGTCGGGGCGGCGAGCGGCGTGGCACTGCTTGCCCGCACGGCGGCCGGCGACATGTACCCGCCCGAGCGCCGCGCACGCGGTATCGCGCTCGTCCTGTTCGGCGCCGTGTTCGGCGCGCTGCTGGGGCCGGCCGTGTTCAGCCCGCTGCTGGCGGGACGCGACCTCGACGGTGAGGCACTGGCGCCGCTCTGGCTGGCCGCCGGCGCCATCATGCTCGGCGGGCTCGCGCTCGTGGCGTCCGTGCGGCCGGACCCGAAGCGCATCGCGGCGCTGATCGCTCCGGATGACGACCACGATCTCGCGCCGGCGGCTTCGCTCGGCGAGCTTCTGCGGAGACCGGGCGTGATCCCGGCGCTGCTCGCCGCGCAGGCGAGCTTCGCGGTGATGGTGGCGCTGATGACGCTCACGGGCGCGGTGGTCGTGGACCACCACGGGCACGAGGGACACAACGTCTTCCCGATCATCGGCGCGCACGTGATCGGCATGTACGCGCTCGTGATCGTGGTGGGCGACCTGATCGACCGCATCGGCCGCACGCCCGCGCTCGCGGGCGGCCTGCTGATCATGATGGCGTCGGCGATCAGCCTGATCTGGATCGAGAGCGTGCCCGCCATGTCGATCTCCCTGTTCGGGCTCGGGCTCGGATGGAACTTCTCCTTCGTCGCCGCCACCGCCGAGCTGGCCGACCGCACCCGCCCGGCCGAGCGCGGCAAGATGCTCGGCTTCAACGACCTCCTGTCCGGGGGAACCGGCGCGGCGCTCGCGCTGATGGGCGGGCTGGCGCTCTCCGAGATCGGGGTGGCGGCGCTCGCGATCGGGGGCGCCGTGCTGGTGGCGATGCCCGCGCTGTGGATATGGCGCGGCGCCCGGCGGGTCGTACCGGGAGTGTGACGGGCGCCGCGCCCGGTATGCCGAGTTCCGCGACCCCAGCTGCAGCGGCGCCGAGACCGAGGACATGACGCAGCCACAGGGCGTCACGCCGGGTCCCAACCGCGACCAGTACGTCCAGAACGGGCGGGACGAGATCAGCGAGCGGATCCGGGCGACGGCGCCACTGGTGGCCGCGGTGTTCGAGGGCATCCACGAGCGCTCGCCGCAGGCGCGCGTGTTCGTGCTCACCTACGCCGCGCTCTTCCCCGAGCAGGGCACGGCCGGGTGCTGGCCCCAGATGCCGGTGGCGGACGGCGACATCGCCTACCTGCGCGAGAAGCAGAAGGAGCTGAACGCGATGCTGGTCGAGCAGGCCGGGCTCAACGAAGTCGAGGTGATCGACTGGTACGAGGCCAGCATCGGGCACGACGCCTGCAAGCCGCCCGGCATCCGCTGGGTCGAGCCGGCCGTCCCGGCCAACGCCGCGGCGCCCGTGCACCCGAACATCTTCGGCATGCTCGGCGCGGCGGGGCTGGTCAGAGCTGCCGCCGCCGCGTAGCGCGGCGGTTCATTCCTTCCAATACCGGCCGCGGGCCGCGGCGTAGCCTGCGACCCATGACCAAGATCTATCCGGTTCTCAAGTACGAAGACGCGAAGGTCGCGCTCGACTTCATGGAGCGAGTGCTCGGGTCCGAGCGCCTCGCGGTCCACGAGGGCGAGAACGGCGGCGTGGCCCACGCCGAGCTCAGGTTCGGGGACGAGGTGCTCATGTTCGGCACCACGAACGAGGGCGACGCGAAGTTCAACCAGGGCGCGGGGCGGACGTCCGTGTATGTGGTGGTGGATGAGCCCGACGCGCTGTTCGAGCGGGCAAGGCGAGAGGGCGCGGAGATCGTGATGGAGCCGACGGACCAGGACTACGGCTCGCGCGACTTCGTGATCCGGGACCCCGAGGGCAACCTCTGGAGCTTCGGGACCTATTCGCCCACGCCGGACGCGTAGGCCGGCTCGCGCGTCCGCGCCCGCAGCACCGTCGTCGCGCCGCGGCGCGGGCTGAGCGTGATGCTGCGGCGGCGGGCCCCCTCTGTCACGCCCGGCGCCGGGACCGGGGCGGCGCGGGCGAACACGGCCCGCAGCACGACCTTCATCTCGAGCATCGCGAAGCTCGCCCCGAGGCAGCGCCGGCGGCCGCCGCCGAACGGGATCCAGGTGTAGGTGCCCGGCGGCTGGTCGAGGAAGCGCTCCGGGCGGAACTGGTAGGGGTCGGGGTAGATCGCCGGGTCGTGGTGGATGAGGTACGAGTTGGCGGCCAGGCAGACGCCCTCGGGGTAGCAGAAGCCGCCGATCTCCACGGGTTGCTTCACGAGCCGGGGCGCCGCCTGAGGCAGTACGGGCCGGTGGCGCATCGTCTCCTGCGCGGTCGCCGTGAGGTACGCGTCGCCGTTGTTCGAGTCGGCCGCGGCCTCGACCTCCCTGACCACGCGCGGCGTGCGCGCGAGCCGCTCGAAGGCCCAGGACAGCTCGGAGGCGGTGGTCTCGTGGCCGGCCACGAGCAGGGTCATCAGCTCGTCGCGCAGCTCCTGCTTCGACATCGGCGAGCCGTCCTCGTGGCGCGCGGCGAGCAGCATGGAGAGCACGTCCTCCCGCTCGTCGCCGTTCCTTTCGGCGCGGCGCTCGTCGACCACGTCGAACAGGAGCCCGTCCACCTCCTCGCGGCCCTGGACGAAGTCCTTCCATACCCGTCCCCGCTGCAGGACGGGGATAAGGGAGGCCGGATGCGAGCCGAACTCGAGGATCCTCATGAGGCGCTCGCGCAGCGTGTCGAGCCGCTCGCCCTCGTCCAGGCCGAACACGGCGCGCAGGATCACCTCGAGGGTGAGCGCCTGGAGCCGGGGGTGGAGCTCGAACGGCTGACCGAGCGGCCAGGCAGCCACCTCCCGCTCGGTCACCTCCTCGAGCAGGCCGGTCAGCGCCTCCATGCGCTCGCCGTGGAAGGCGGGCAGCATCAGCTTGCGCTGGGAGAGGTGTGCGCTCTCGTCGAGCAGGATCACCGAGTTGGCGCCCACCACCGGCTCGAGGGCGCGCGCGCCCTCGCCCGGATGGAGCACGTCCGGCGGCGCCGTGAAGACCTCCTTGACCTCCGCCGGATCGGACAGGTGGACGAAGGGAGGCGTCTGGAGCAGCCGCAGCGTGAAACGCTTGCCGTAGCGGGCCCGGCAGCGCTCGAAGAGCGGCACGCTGCGGGTCCACCACGCAAGCGTCTGCACCGCGCGGGGCGCCCTCGGGCCAGGAGGCAGTTTCGCCATCGCTACGCGCAGCCTACCGGCGGCGCGCCTCGTTTAGAAGACGAACGCGATAAGCAGGATGATGATCAGGATCAGGACGATCGTTCCGACACCGATGTACATGGCTTACCTCCCTCTGGGTCGACTACAGCCATCTCATTCCCCCGCGGAGGCGCGCTCAATCTCGTTGTGCGCCGGCTGCAGGCCGGCGGCCGGCTGTCGCGGTAGGCAAGTAACCATCAAACTCATTTAGTCAGTAACATGGCGGGACGTGACCCGTCTCGCCCCGTACCGGGCCGGTCTCAAGGCAGGGGTCGGCTTCGGACTCGCCGCGCTGCTGCTCGGCGTGTCGTTCGGTGTGCTCGCCGAGCCGCTGATGGGCCCGGTCGCGCCAATCGTGATGTCGGCGGTCCTGTTCTCCGGAGCGGCGCAGTTCGGCTCGACCGCCGTGCTCGCCGCCGGCGGCGACGCGATCACGGCGATCGCCGCGGGCACCATGCTCAACGCCCGCTTCCTGCCGATGGGGGTCGCGGCGGCCCCGGCGCTGCGCGGGTCGCCGTTGCGCCGGGTGATCGAGGGCCAGGCCGTGGTGGACGCGTCCTGGGCGCTCGCCGTGCAGCACGACGGCGGCTTCGACCGCGAGCTCCTGATCGGCGCGACGATCCCGCAGTACCCCGCCTGGGTGGCGGGCACCGTGATCGGCGTGCTCGGCGGCGGCGCCATCGGGGACCCCGAGGCACTCGGCCTGGACGCGCTCTTCCCGGCGTTCTTCCTCGGGTTGCTGGCCGCCGAGCTGGGCCGCCCGCGTGCCCTCACGGTCGCGGTGCTCGGCGGCGCGATCGCCCTCGCCCTCACGCCATTCCTGCCGCCCGGCCTGCCGGTGCTCCTGGCCTCGGCGGCGTCGCTGATCGGACTGCTGGGGGAGCGTTGACGGAGGTCTGGATCACGATCGCGGGCCTGACCGTCGCCACGATCGCGCTCAAGGCCGCGGGGCCGCTCATCGTCGGCGGTCGCGAGCTGCCGGACCGCGCCCTGGCCGTGATCGCCCTGCTCGCCCCGGCGCTCCTCACCGCGCTCGTCCTGACGGGGACCTTCACGGACGACCAGGAGCTGACGCTCGACCCGCGCGCCGCCGGGCTGGGCTGCGCCGCCGTCGCGGTGCTGCTGCGGGCGCCGTTGCTCGTGACCGTTCTGGTGGCGGCCGCGGGCACGGCGGCGGTCCGGGCGGTCATCTAGCGCGCATATGCTGCGCCACCGTGCGCAGGCGCCTCCGTGAGCTCGGCTACGCCGTCGGCCGGTTTCCCCCGGGGGACCGGAACGCGCTGGTGGACGTGCCGGGGGTGCTGGTCGGCCACCGGACCCTGAACGAGGGCGAGCGGCTGCGCACCGGGGTCACGGCGATCCTGCCGCACGGCGGCAACCTCTACGCGGAGAAGGTGCTGGGCGCCTGCCACGTGGTGAACGGCTACGGCAAGGCCGCCGGGCTCTCGCAGCTGGCCGAGCTCGGCACGGTCGAGAGCCCGATCATGCTCACCTCGACGCTGTCGGTCGGGCCGGTCTGGGAGGGCGGTCTGCGCCACCTGCTGGAGCAGAACCCCGAGGCGGCGCGCGACCGCGACACGGTCAACGTGATCGTGGGCGAGTGCTTCGACGGTTGGCTCTCAGACGCCCGCGCGTTGCCGGTACGGGCCGAGCACGCGCTCGAGGCGATCGCCGCCGCGGCGGACGACGAGCTCGGCGAGGGGGCCGTGGGCGCCGGGACGGGCACCACCTGCTTCGGCTACAAGGCCGGCATCGGCGTCGCGTCGCGCCGCGCCGGCGGGCACGTGCTCGGCTGCCTGGTGTGCTCGAACTACGGCGCGCGGCGCGATCTGCACCTGCTGGTGGGTCCCGTGGCCGACGGCGGAGAAGCGCCCGAGCCCCCGGCGCAGGGCGGCTCGATCATGATCGTGCTTGGCACCGACGCCCCGCTCTCGGAGCGCCAGCTCGGAAGGCTCGCCGCCAGGGGCGTGTTCGGGCTCGGCCGCGCCGGCAGCTTCGCCTCGAACGCGAGCGGGGAGTACGTGATCGCCTTCTCGACGGCGCACCGCGTGGCGCACCGCAGCGAGTCGCCCGAGCTCGACCTGAGGTTGCTGCGCGACGACGCGCCGGCCGCGCGCGACCTGTTCGAGGCCGCCGGCGAGGTCGTGCACGAGGCGGTGCTGAACTCGCTGTGCTCGGCGGACCCGGCGAGCGGGCGGGACGGGCACAGCGTGGAGGCCTTCCCGTACGAGCTGCTCGACGGGGCGCCGGGAGTGTTCCCTGCCGGCGCGGTGACGGGCGCCCCCTGAACGTGACGAGGGGCCCCCGAGGAGGCCCCTCGCACGCCGCGCCAGTGAAGGCGGGCTGCATCCGTGCTCCGTCGTCATCCTGGCCCGGCCTATGACCCCCCGCGTGTCTTGCGTGAGACGCACTTCCCGAACGCGTTCTTGTCGTTCCGGTTCGTGCCGTACTCCTCCTGGAACGCGGCCCGGTCCGCGGCGCGCTCGGTGGCGCACTCCTTGGCGGCGTTCTTGGTCTCCGCGACTTCCTGCGCGTCCGCGGCGTCCATCGCGGCCTTCTTCTCGGAGGCCTTGCCGGACACGCACTTGCCGAACGCGTTCTTGCCGTTCTCGTTGGTGCCGTAGTCCTCCTTGAACGCGCTCGGGTCGTCGGCGCGCTCCGCCTTGCACTCCTGGGCGGCGTTGCGAGCGGCCTCGTCGTTCTCGGCCTCCTCCTCCTCCGCCTTCTTGCCCATGCAGTCGGCGAAGCCCTCGTACTTCAGGTTGAACAACTTCTTCGTGGCCTTTGACGTGCCCCGCTCGGACTTGCATTGCGCCCGTGCGGCGTCACGTTCTGCCTTGTCAGGCTTTGCAATCGCGCCCATCGGGACGAGGAGCACGAGGGCCAGCCCCGTAGCTGCGAGGATCGTCTTCATGCCAGCTAAAACGCCCGAGGCGCGGAGAGGTTCGGGGGTTATGAACGAACCTTTCTCTGCCGATGACGTTCTCATGGGTGATGCCACCGGCATCCACAACCCAGGGAGCGGGTAAAAGCCCTACGTCATGCGAGCCGTCTCCATCCCTGCTCGGGCGCCCGCCGTACCCCTGCGGTCGCGGCGGCTGCTCTCCCTCGCCGGCGACGGCAGGCTCGTCGAGCAGGTCAGGCGGGGCAACGAGGCGGCCTTCGAGGTCATCTTCGAGCGTCACGGTCCCGCGATCCTCGCGTTCTGCCGCCACATGCTCGGCACCCGCGAAGAGGCCGAGGACGCCGTGCAGCACACCTTCATCGCCGCCTACCGGGACCTCCAGCGGAACGGCGACCGGGAGATCGCCCTCAAGCCGTGGCTGTTCACGATCGCGCGGAACCGCTGCGTGTCGGTGTTACGGGCGCGGCGCGAGACGCCGGCGGTTGCCGATGCGCTGGAGTCGCACGCGCCGCCCGCGGCCGGCATCGCCGAGCAGGCCGAGGAGCGAGCCGACCTCCGGCAACTGCTGTCGGACGTGCGCGAGCTGCCGGAGGAGCCGCGCGCCGCGCTGCTGCTCATGGAGCTGGGAGGCCTCTCGCAGGCAGAGGTGGCCGGCGTGCTCGGCTGCGAGGTGTCGCGCGTGAAGGGCCTTGTGTTCAGGGCGCGGTCGGCGCTGATCGCCCGCCGGGACGCGCGCGAGGCGCCGTGCGAGAGCATCCGCGAGCAACTCGCCAACCTTCGCGGAGGGTCGCTGCGGCGGAGCGAGCTGCGGCTCCACCTGCGCGAATGTCCCGGCTGCCGCGACTACCGCGAGCAGGTGAGGCAGCAGCGCCGGATGCTCGCGGTGGCGCTGCCGGTCGCGCCGACGCTGGGACTCAAGTCGAGCGTGCTGGCGGCGATCGGGATCGGCGGCGGATCGGCCGGAGGCCTCACCGTGGCCGCCGGCGGCCTCGGCGGCGCGACCGCGGCGAAGCTGGCGGTCGCCGGAGTGCTGGCGACCGGCGGTGTGGTCGCGGGAACCGCGGTGGTGGAATCGGAGCGGCCGGCCGCCGGCCCGCCGCCTGCGGCCCAGCCGGCGGATCGGCCCGAGCCGCCCGCGGCTGCCTCGGCTCCGCTCGAGCGAGGCGGCCCGGGCGCGGTCGATCGCGGAGCCTTGTACGGCGGCGCGCCGCTCGGGGCGGAGAAGACGGATGGAGCCACGAAGCGGACGCGCGAGCGGACGGCGCCGGGACTCGGGCGAGGCCCGGTCGACCAGGCGACGAAGGTGACGCCGGTCAAGCGCGGCCCGTCGGCGAAGCCCTGGAAGGCGGAGCGCGGAGCGAATGCGGCTCCGCGGGGGCAGGCGAAGGGACATGCGGAGGGCGCACCGGGACCGAAGGCGGGGGCGGAGCGAAGCCCGCGCGCGAACGGCCGCTCGAAGCCTGGCGGGAATCTGAACGGCGGCACCAAGATCAACCCGACGCCCGCGCGCGGCGCGAAGCCGAACGGCGGCCCGAGGCAGCCGAACGGAACCGCGAGGCCGAACGGAACTGCGAAGTCGAGGAGGACCTCGAAGCTGCAGGGCATCGCGAAGCCGAACGGCGGCACCAACGGTCTCGCGACGCCGGCGCCCGCCCCGAAGGCAAATGCTGACGCGATGGCACCGGCGCAGAAGTCGGTCCCGGTGGGCGCGGCTCCCTGAGCACGGCTCGGCGGGGCGCGGTAAGTAGCGTTCCGCCGGATGAGCCCGCCGCTCACGATTGACGAGCTCCTCGTCGCCGATCCATCCGACGCCTGGCGCGGCGCCGGCTTCCACGTCGAGCACGATCTCTGTGTCGTCGGCGCCGTCCGCCTTCGCCTCCACGGGCCCGGTCCGGCGCGGGGCATCCTCGGCTGGTCGGTCCGCGGCCTCGAAACCCTCGACCTCGACGGTCTTCCCACCACCGCCGCCACGACCGCGCCGCCGCCGGCCGCCCCGAACACGCCTCACCCCAACGGCGTGATCGCGATCGACCACGTCGTGGCATTCACGCCCGACCTCGACCGCACCGCGGCCAAGCTGCGCGCCGCCGGCATCGACCTGCGCCGCGTGCGCGAGGAGCCCACGCCGGGCGGTGCGCCCCGGCAGGCCTTCTTCCGCATGGGTGAGGTCATCCTCGAGGTGGTCCAGGCGCCGGCGGGCATTCGCATCGCGGAGGACCCGAGCGGGCCGGCGCGCCTCTGGGGCATCTCCTTCCTCGTCGACGATCTCGAGCGCACCGCCTCGACGCTCGGCGACCAGCTCGGCGGGCCGCGGGCGGCCGTCCAGCCCGGCCGCGAGATCGCGACGCTGCGCAAGGAGGCCGGCCTCGGCCCTGCCATCGCGTTCATGACTCCCGGCCCCGGGGCAATCACCGTCTGATGCGATACCGCAAGCTCGGCAGAACCGGAATCGAGGTGTCTGAGATCGGCTACGGCGCCTGGGGCATCGGCGGCGCCCAGTGGGGCGGCGCCGACGACGACGAGTCGATCCAGGCGCTCCACCGCGCGATCGACCTCGGCCTCAACTTCGTCGACACGGCGCTCGCCTACGGCGAGGGCCGCAGCGAGCGCGTCGTCGGCCGGGTCGTGCGCGAGCGCGACGAGACCGTGCACGTGGCCACCAAGGTCCCTCCCAAGAACCTGATCTGGCCGGCCGAGGAGGGCGCGTCGCTCGACGACGTCTTCCCGCCCGGCTACGTTCGCGAGTGCGCAGAGCAGAGCCTGCGCAACCTCGGCATGGACGCCGTCGACCTGCTCCAGCTGCACGTCTGGAACGACGACTGGGCGGACAGCGCCGAGCTCCTCGACGAGGTCGGCGACCTGCGCTCCTCCGGCAAGATCCGCTTCTTCGGCATCTCGATCAACGACCACCAGCCCGCCAACGGGCTGCGCCTGATCGAGCGCGGCGCGGTGGACACCGTCCAGGTGATCTACAACGTCTTCGACCAATCGCCCGAGGACGAGCTGTTCCCCGCCTGCCGCGAGCACGGCGTCGGTGTGATCGCGCGCGTGCCGCTCGACGAGGGCGGCCTGACGGGCCGGATCGACGGTGAGACCGAGTTCGAGGGAGACGACTTCCGGGCCCACTACTTCCGGGGCGACCGCAAGCGCGAGGTGCACGAGCGCGCGACGGCGATCGCCTCCGACCTCGGCGTCGAGCCGGACCGGCTGGCCGAGGCGGCCCTGCGGTTCATCCTGAGCGAGCCCGCCGTATCGACTGTCATCCCCGGCATGCGCACGCTGCGCAACGTCGAGCGCAACATCGCCGCGTCCGATGCCGGCCCGCTCTCCGACGACGAGCGCGAGCGCCTCCGCGCCCACCGCTGGGTGCGCAACTTCTACGAGTAGGCGCGTTCCTCGTCGAGCACGCAGCGTCCGCCGATCTCGCCCCACCCGCCGTCCAGCGGCTGAGCCAGGATGCGTGACGCGCGGCCCTGCCGGATGTCGAGCGGTCGCCCGAGCGCCGCGCACAACCGTATGGCGGCGCTGCCCGTCGCCTCGTCCTCGTCGACGCCGACGCGCGGCCCGAACACCCGCGCCCGCACGACGCCGTTCGCCTCGTCGAGCCACGCCCAGGTGGAGACCAGGTCGTGCCCGTCCGGCGGCCCGTCGAGCGCCTCGACGGCGGCGGGCGAGCCGAGCTGCCGAAGCTCCCACGGCGGTCCCCACTCCGGCCGTCCCGCCACGAACGCCTCGCCGCCCTCGTAGCGGACCGGCGCCTCGCCCGCCTGGACCTGCAGCGCCGAGACCGGGGCAGCCCGCTCTCGGAGGAGCCACGCCGTACCCACGGTCGGGTGCCCCGCGAAGTTCAGCTCGACCGACGGCGTGAAGATCCGCAGCTCTCCGCGCGCGGCGTCGTCGACGAACACGGTCTCGGGCAAACCAAGCTCCGTGGCCACCCCCTGGCGCGCGTCCGGGGGCACATCGGCGCCGTCGAGAAACACCGCCAGCGGATTCCCGCCCGAGCCATTCTCGCCGCAGAAGACGCGAAGCAGATGCAGCATTCCCACGGATTCAGGGTACGGTCCCGGCGTGGGAAGCGCCCGAATCGCGGCGCTCGTGACGTTCATCGCGGCCGCCGCCCCTGTCCACGCCTTGGCCCAGCAGGGAGCGCCGGCGTCCCTCGGCGCGACCTTCCAGGCCCTCGTCGAGACCGCCGCCGACGTGGAGATCGAGCCTCCCGAGCCGGAGACCTGGTTCCCGATCCGCGGGACGATCGACTTCGGCGCGTACGACGGCCGCTTCGGCGCCTGGCGCGGTTCCCGCCGGCACGAGGGCCAGGACGTGTTCGCGGACGCCGGCACGCCGCTGGTCGCGATCCGCGACGGCAGCGTCGTGGAGACCGGAGACGACGGCGGCCGCGGCAACTACGTGGCGATCTGGAGCCCCGAGGTGGACCGCACATTCGTCTACCTGCACATGCGCGCGCCCACGCCGCACGCCGTGGGCGACGTGCTGCAGGGCGGCACTCGCGTGGGCGTCGTGGGTTGCACCGGCTCGTGCTGGGGCGACCACCTACACCTGGAGATGCGAGCGGGCCGCGGCACGACCGGAAGGCCGATGGACCCGCTGCCGCTCCTGCGCAGGCTCTCGCTCCGCGCGCGCTAGCCTCACGTCGGCCGTGGACCAGATGCAGCTGCGCAACCGTCTCGTGATGGCCACCCAGATGTGGCGCGAGGGGACCGGCGAGCCGCTGCCGCGCATGGCCGCGGGCGAGCCCGCCGAGCAGCTCCAGGCATTCGAGCTCAAGCTGGTCGACATGCTCTGCGCCAAGGCGACGCCCGACACGGCCCGCGACGTCGCGGACAAGACCTGGGACCTGGTCCACGACCGCGCCGACGAGGACGCTGTGAAGCGCCGTGTGGTCGAGTGCCACGAGGCGCTCGCACGGCTGTCAGCCCGCGGAGGCGGACTGGAGGCGTAGGCTTTCGGTCTCGGTGAGGCCGTTGCCCGAGCTGTTCGATCTGGGCGTCAAGGCGAGGTCGCTCGCCTACCTGTTCGTCGCGGGCGCGTCCCTCGGGGTACTGACGCTTCTGCTGCCCCACGACGAGGCCGTGCAGGATCCCCAGCTGTACGCGCTGGCCGCACTCGCGATCGCGGTCGCCGTGCTGGTCTACGTGCAGGCCGAGCGCGTCAGCGAACGGCAGCTCCACGTCGTGCTGGCCGCAGGCACGACGATCCTCAGCTTCGCGAACTACTACGCGGGCACGTCGACGCTGTATCCGCTGCTCTACACGTGGACGGCGCTGTACGCGTTCTACTTCTTCGGCCTCGGCACGGCGCTCGCCCACGTGGCCTACATCGGCACGGCATACGCCGTCGTGCTGGCGATCCAGGACCCGGACAGCCCGGCGATCCGCTGGCTCCTGGCGGTGGCCACGCCGCTGATCGCGGGACTCCTCATCTCGCGCATGCTCGACCGGCTGCGCGCCCAGCAGCTGGAGGCCGGGGAGAGCGCCCGCAAGCTCAGCCAGAGCGAGGCGCGCACCCGGCTCGTGCTCGACAACTCGCCGGATGCATTCGTCACGGTGGACCGCGACGGGATCATCCGCAACTGGAACGTCGCCGCGGAGCGGATGTTCGGCTGGCAGGCGAGCGAGGCGATCGGCAAGCCGTTCCGTGCGCTGGTCACCCCCCCGGAGTTCCGCGACCGGCACGACGCCCGGCGCCGAGAGCTCGTGGAGATGAGCGGGCCGGTCGCGAACCAGATCTTCGAGGTGGACCTCCAGCGTCGCGACGGCAGCCGCTTCCCCGCGGAGGCGAACGTGTCGAAGGTGGACGTGCACGGCGAGATCCTCCTGTCCGGGTTCGTCCGCGACCTGACGGATCGCCGGCGCCGGCAGGAGGAGCGCGAGGCGCTGATGCGCGAGCAGGCCGCGCGGGAGGAGGCCGAGCGGGTGGCCGAGCTGGTCAGCAGCATGCAGCTGCTGGTCGACGCCGCGCTGGCCCACCGCACTCTCGACGACATCCTGTCCGACCTCGTGACCCGGGTGCGCGGCGTGCTGCAGGCCGACGCCGCGTCCATCCACCTGATCGAGGACGGCGACCGGCTCGTGCTACGGGCCGCCTCGGACGGCGGCAACGCAGCCCCGTTCACGGGAGAGGACTTCGCCGCGCGCGTGGCGGAGGCGCGGGAGCCGCTGCTCGTGCAGGAGCCCGGACCGGAGGAGGTCGCCTCGCTGATCGGGGTGCCATTGCTCGCGGAGGGCGAGGTCCGCGGGGTGGTGGTGGGGTCCGCCATCGCGCCGCGCCGCTTTTCCGCGGACGACCTCAGCATCCTGCGCCTCGCCGCCGACCGCGTCGCGCTGGCCATCGACCACGCGCGCGTGTACGAGCGCGAGCACCGCATCGCGGAGACGCTTCAGCGCAGCCTGCTGCCGGAGCACCTGCCGGACCTGCCCGGCCTGGACGTTGCCGCCCGCTACCTGCCCGCCGCGGACGAGGCCGAGGTGGGCGGCGACTGGTACGACGTGCTCTCCGTGCCCGGCGGCGGCGTCGGCCTCGTGATGGGCGACGTGGCGGGCAAGGGGCTGGCGGCCGCGTCCATGGTGGGGCGGCTGCGGAGCGCCCTGCGCGCCTACGCGCTCGAGGGCCACGCCCCGGGCCGGGTGCTCGAGCAGCTCAACCGCCTCATCATGACCGAGGCCGGGGAAAGCCAGATGGCCACGCTCATATACCTCGTGGTGGACCCCGCCGAGGGCGAGGTGCGCTGGGTGAACGCCGGCCACCCGCCGCCGCTGCTCCTGGACGGCGGCAACCGCCCGCAGTACCTCGAGGGCGGCAGCTCGGTGCCGCTCGGCGTGCTGCCCTTCCCCGACTTCGAGGAGGTCGCCGCGCCGATGCACCCGGGTGGCACGGTGGTGCTCTACACCGACGGTCTGGTCGAGCGCGCCGGCGAGCACATCGACCGGGGCCTGGGACGGCTCGCGGAGGCGGTGCGCGAGGCCCCCGCCGAGCCCGAGCTGCTCTGCGACCACGTGCTGAGCCGGCTGGTGCCGGAGGGCGGCACGCCCGACGACATCGCCCTGCTGACGCTCCGCACGATTCCGATGACGGACCGCATCGAGGTCGAGTACCCCGCCACGCCCGAGGCGCTCGCGTCGATGCGCGCGGTGCTGCGGCGCTGGCTGCGCTACGTCGGCGGCGACGAGCGGGAGATCGCCGAGATCGTGACCGCCTGCGGCGAGGCCGCGACCAACGCGATCGAGCACGCCGGCGCCGGCGGCGGCGCGCCGTTCGAGATCAGCGGCCGGGCCGAGGGGAGCGGCGTGCAGATCACCGTCCGCGACCACGGGGCCTGGCGTGCCCCGCGCTCCGGCGACCAGGGCCGCGGACTTTTGTTGATGCGCGCTCTGATGGATAGCGTGGAGGTCACGCCGACGCCGGAGGGGACGACCGTACGGCTGGAACACGGGTTGCGAGGGGTGGAGTCGAGGGGAACGGAGGGGCCGGGTGACGGAGCTGGTCGAACTCGAGATCGACGTGCAGGGTGAGGTGGTGATCGCGCGCGTGCGGGGCGAGCTCGACATCGCCGGAGCGCGGGCGATGGGTGAGCGCATCCACGACGCCGTGCCGATCTCGGCCCGCACCCTCGTCGTCGACTTCAGCGAGCTCGACTTCATCGACTCGAGCGGAATCGCGATGCTCTTCGGCCTCGCGCGCCGGCTCGGGAGCCGCCGTCAGGAGCTGCGCGTGGTGGTGGACTCCGGCAAGCCCGTGTCGCGCGTGCTCCAGATCGTCGAGTTCGACCGCGCGGCTCCGGTCCACGAGTCGCTCGACGAAGCGCTGGCGGCGACGCCCGGTTAGGCCGGAGCGGGCGCCCGCTCGGCGATGAAGTCGAGCACGGCGCCGTTGAACTCCTCGGCGCGCTCGACGTTGAGGCCGTGCGGGCAGGCCTCCAGGACGGTCAGCTTCGCGCCCGGGATCAGCCGCGCGATCTCGCGCGACTTCCACACCGGCACGAGGATGTCGTGCTCGGCGCCGATCACGTGCGTGGGCATCGTGAGCTCTCCTAGCCGCTCCGCCGTGTTGTGGCGGCTCGAGGCGTCGAGCTGGCGCGCGAACGCCTCCGCCGGCTGCGGGTTCGGGTTCTGGAGCATCAGGTCGCGGAGCCAGGCGATCCCCTCCGCGTTCTCGAAGAAGGCCTCGGAGAAGCTCAGCAGCATCAGCTCGTCCACCCGCTCCTCGCGCGACATCCGCTGTACCCGCGCGCCCCACAGGGAGCTGAGCGCGCTCGCCCACCGGCCGCCCGTGGCCCACGTGACCGCCAGCGTCAGCGTGCGAACGCGGTCGGGCGCCGCCAGCGCGATCTCCTGGGCGATGGCGCCGCCCATCGACACGCCCAGGAGGTGGAACGAGTCGAGCTCGAGCGCGTCGGCCAGGGCCAGGGCGTCCTGTGCCATGTCGGCGATCTCATAGGTCTCCGTCACCTGCGACGAGCGGCCGACGTCCCGGTTGTCGAAGATGACGGTGCGGTGCCGCTCGGAGAACCCGGGCACCTGAAGCGTCCAGGCCAGAGTGTCGGCGGCGAGCCCCATCACGCAGAGCAGCGGCTCGCGCTCGCCATGGACCTCGTAGTAGATGGTCTGTCCGTTCGCTTCGATCGTCGGCATCGGCGAGAGTCTGTCATCCGATCGAAAGCTTCGTCGCGAATGATGTAGGTGGATGATCCTGCTGGTTCTGTTCGCCTTCGTCGCCGGCGCGGGCACGGCGCTGTCGCCGTGCGTGCTGCCCGTGCTGCCCGCGCTGCTCGCCTCGGCCGGCAGCGGCGGCCGCCGGCGGCCGCTCGGCGTGATCGCCGGCCTGACCGCCACGTTCACCGTCGCGATCGTGGCGCTGGCGTCGCTGGTCGACGGCGTCGGCCTGCCGGGCGGGACGGTTCGCACCCTGGCGGTCCTGGTGCTGCTCGGCTTCGGGGTCGCGCTGCTCGTGCCGCGGCTCGCCGCGCGGGTGGAGGCGCCGCTCACGCGGCTGGCCCGCTTCGGCCCGCGCCGGCATGGCGAGGGCTTCTGGTCGGGGCTGCTGGTGGGCGCCGGGCTCGGCTTCGTCTACGCGCCCTGCGCGGGGCCGATCCTGGCGGCGGTGGTGTCGGTGTCCGCCACGCAGGGAGCGTCGAGCGAGCTGGTGGCGGTGGCGCTGGGGTACGCCGCCGGCTCGGCGCTCGTCCTGCTGCTGATCGCCTACGGCGGGCGGCAGGTGCTCGACCGGCTGCGCGCCGCGGGCCGCGGCCCGGCGGTGCAGCGCGTGCTCGGCGCGGTGATGGTGGCGACCGCGGTCGCGGTGGCCGCCGACCTCGACGTCCGCTTCCAGACCGCGCTCGCCGACGACTTCCCGGACGTCGTGGTCAACCCGACGCGCGCGCTCGAGCGCTCGGACGCGGTGGAGGAGCGCCTGGCCGACCTGCGCGGCCGGCCGCGCTTCGAGGAGGCCGAGCCCGGGCGTGCGCGCACGGCCGGGCTGCGGGTGCTCGGGCGCGCGCCCGACTTCACCGGCAACGACCGCTGGTTCAACACGCCCGCGAACGCGCCGCTCGACCTCGCCGGCCTGCGGGGCCGGGTCGTGCTGATCGACTTCTGGACCTACACCTGCATCAACTGCATCCGCACGCTGCCCTACCTGCGCGCCTGGGACGGCCGCTACCGGGAGCGCGGCCTGACGATCGTGGGCGTGCACACGCCGGAGTTCGCGTTCGAGCGCGACGCGGACAACGTGCGCGGCGCGATCGGCGCCAACCGGCTGCGCTATCCGGTGGCGCAGGACAACGAGTACGCCACCTGGAGCGCCTGGGGCAACCAGTACTGGCCCGCGAAGTACCTGATCGACGCGCGCGGGCGGGTGCGCTACGTGCACTTCGGCGAGGGGGCGTACGAGGAGACCGAGGCGGCCATCCGGGCGCTCCTCGCCGAGTCCGGGGCGGGGCGGCTCGGCGAGCCGGCGAGAGCCCGCGTGGAGACCGCCTCGCCCGAGCTCGCCACGCCCGAGACCTACCTCGGCCACGAGCGAGCCGAGGGCTTCGTCCCGGGACCGCCGCGCCCAGGGTACGGGCGCTACCCGGGGGTGGACGACCTGCCACCGGTCAGCTTCGCGCTGTCCGGCGGCTGGTACGTCGGCGCCGAGTCGGCCACCGCGGTGCGCGACGCCCGGATCGAGGCGCGCGTCACCGCCCGCAAGGTGTTCCTCGTCCTCAGCTCCAAGGGCGCCCGGCCGCGGGACGTGGAGGTGCTGCTCGACGGGCGCCCGGTCGGCGCCGCGCAGGCCGGGGCGGACGCGCGGGATGGGCGGGTGACAGTGCGCGAGGAGCGGCTCTACCGGCTGATGTCCCTCCCGCGTGTGGAGGACCGCCGCCTGACGCTGCGTGTGCCGCCCGGCGTGACCGGCTACGCGTTCACATTCGGCTGAGCACCCGGTCCGGTTACAGTTGGCCGGCTGGCCAAAACGAACGAGGGGGACCACGTGTTGGAGACGGCGACCCGGCAGATCGAGGTGCAGAACCCGGCCACGGGCCAGGTCATCGCGTCGGTCCCTGCCCTGTCGGTGGACGAGGTCGAGGGCTTGGTGGCGCGCGCCCGGGCCGCGCAGCCCGGCTGGGAGGCGCTCGGCTTCGAGGGCCGCGGGCGGATCCTGCGCCGCGCCCAGAAGTGGGTGCTGGACAACACCGAGCGCATCGCCCAGACGATCGTCTCGGAGACTGGGAAGGCCTACGAGGACGCCCTGATGGCCGAGGTCGGCTATGCGGCCGGCGCCTTCGGCCATTGGGCCAAGCACGCTCCCAAGTACCTCGCGGACGAGAAGGTCCGCACGTCGTCGCCGTTCGTGCTCGGCCGCAAGCTGGTCGTGCGCTACGCGCCGGTCGGCGTCGCGGGCGTGATCGGTCCGTGGAACTACCCGCTCACCAACTCGTTCGGGGACTGCATCCCGGCGCTCGCGGCGGGCAACTCGTGCGTGCTCAAGCCGGCCAGCCTCACCCCGCTCACCTCGCTGCTCATGGCCGAGGGCCTGCGCGAGTGCGGGCTGCCCGAGGACGTGTTCATCGTCGCGGCGGGGAGCGGCGAGGTCGGCGCGGAGCTGATCGACCACGTGGACTACGTGATGTTCACCGGGTCCACCGAGGTCGGCAAGAAGGTGATGGAGCGGGCGTCCCGGACCCTCACCCCGGTCGGGCTGGAGCTGGGCGGCAAGGACCCGATGCTCGTGCTCGCCGACGCGAACCTCGAGCGCGCGGCCAACGCGGCGGTCCACTACTCGATGCAGAACGGCGGCCAGACCTGCATCTCGGTCGAGCGGGTCTACGTGGAGGAGCCCGTCTACGACGAGTTCATCGGCAAGGTAGAGGAGAAGATGCGCGGCCTGCGCCAGGGCGTGCCGGGCGGCCGGGGCTCGGTCGACATGGGCGCGATCACGTCGCCGCCGCAGATGGACCTGATCGACGAGCACGTGAAGGACGCCGTGGCCAAGGGCGCTCGGGCGCTCGTGGGCGGCAAGCGCGGCGACGGCCCGGGCGACTTCTACGAGCCCACCCTGCTCGTGGACGTGGACCACTCCATGGAGTGCATGACGGAGGAGACGTTCGGCCCCACGCTGCCCGTGATGAAGGTGCGCGACGCCGACGAGGCGGTGCGCCTGGCCAACGACTCGCCCTACGGCCTGCAGGCGTCGGTGTGGACCAAGGACACCGCGGAGGGCGAGCGGCTGGCGCGCATGATCGAGGCGGGCGTGGTGACCGTGAACGACGCGCAGATCAACTACGTGGCGCTCGAGCTGCCGATGGGCGGGTGGAAGGAGTCGGGCCTCGGCTCGCGCCACGGCGCCGACGGGATCCGCAAGTACACGAAGCGGCAGGCGCTGCTCGTCACGCGCTTCGCGCCCAAGCGGGACCTGCACATGCTCCCGTACAAGGCCAGGACGACGAAGCTGATCGAGCGGATGCTGCGGGTGGTCTACGGGCGCGGCAAGCGCTGAGACGGCCCGCTACGGGTACAGGTCGCCGTCCTCGCCGACGACGAAGATGGCGCTCACCGGGCAGTTGCCGGCGGCGGTCAGCACGTCGTCGAGCGGGGCGCCGTCCGGGTCCACCACCACGGCCTTGTCCTCGTCGTCGAGCTGGAACACGTCGGGGGCGGTGTCCACGCAGTCGCCCGAGCCGATGCAGAGCGCCCGGTCGACCGTGACCTGAATCCGGTTCTCCTGTGAGAGCTCCGCCACGTCAGGCGCGTCGGCGCAGCAGCAGGAACGCCGCGACCGCGGCCAGCAGGACCAGCGGGATCAGCGTGCGCGGGTCCGGGCGGCCGCTCTTGCCGTGCGGCTCGGCGCCGGCCGGCATCGCGAACTCCTCGGCCGCCAGCACGTCGTGGGGCTCCTGGATGCCGGTCGGGTCGGGCGGGAGGCGCCCCTCGCGCGTCCCGATGCCGAACTCGTCCGCGGCCAGCACGTCGTGCGGCTCCTCGATCCCGCTCGGGTCGGCGGGCACAGAAGGCTGCCGGGGTTCTCGCTCGGTCATCGTCCCTATCGTTCCAGATCGATGGAGGAGTACACGCGCACCGAGCTGGAAGCGGCCGCCTTCAGGCGTCTTGCTCAACATCTGCGGGAAAGAGCCGACGTACAGAACATCGACCTGATGGAGTTGGCCGGGTTCTGCCGAAACTGCCTGTCGCGCTGGTATCGCGAGGCGGCTGAGGAGCGGGGGATCGACCTCCCCGATGCGGAGGCCCGGGAGATCGTCTACGGAATGCCCTACGAGGAATGGAAGTCGCGACACCAGTCCGAGCCAGAGCGGCCGCCCGCGGCCTGATCGTCGCCTGCTGTCTGCTGGCGCTGGCGGGGTGCGGGCGCGACGCTGGCGACGACGGCGGCGACCGCGCCCGGCCGGACGCGGCCGAGGAGGTCGTGCTCACGCCCGAGGCGGCGGCGAAGGCTCGCGTCGCCAACGGCGGCGCCGACGCGCCGGCGCCGCGCTCGAAGGCGCGCGTGGTCGAGCTGGAGGGGGCGGGGACGGAGCCGGACCTCTCCGGGGTGGACCCGGCCGACGACGCCCCGAGCCCCGGAGCCCCGACCGACGCCGAGGTGCGAGCCGAGCTGCGCGAGGCGCGCGCCTCGCTCAGCCGCTTCAAGCGGTTCCTCAACACCACCGCCTACCTCGCCACCGGGGCCCGCGCGCGGGTCCTGCCCGACGGCACGGCCCAGGCGCCCGACAACGCGCCCGAGGTGGTCAAGCGCGTGATCCTGGCCGCCAACCAGATCGCCAAGTTCCCGTACAAGTGGGGCGGGGGCCACGGCGCCTGGCGCGACAACGGCTACGACTGCTCGGGCTCGGTGTCGTTCGCGCTCGCGGGCGCCGGGCTGCTCGACCGCCCGCTCACGTCGGGCCTGCTGGCGGGCTACGGCGCGCCGGGACCCGGCCGCTGGATCACGATCTACGCGAACAGCGGCCACGTGTTCATGGTCGTCGCGGGGCTGCGCTTCGACACGAGCGGCCAGGGCCGGGCCGGCACCCGCTGGCAGGAGGAGGCCACCACCACGAGCGGGTACGCGGCGCGGCACATCCCCGGGCTGTAGCGGCCCGGCTCGAGCAGGTCGTCGGCTCAGTCCAGCTCGGTGGGCACGAGGTCCAGCTCGAGCGAGCGCCCGGCGCGCAGCAGCCTCACGCCGACGGGCACGCCGATCAGGTCGGCCACCATCAGGCGCTGGAGGTCCTCGACACGGGCGGTGACGGTGCCGTTCACCTCGAGGATCAGGTCCTCCGGACGCAGGCCCGCGTGGTCCGCGGGGCTGCCCGACACCACCTCCACGACCTCGATGCAGGTGGCGGTGCCCGCGGCGGCCCGCGCCTGGGGCGGCACCGGGCGCGGGCCGCCGGCCACGCCGATGTACGCGCGGCGCACGCGGCCGTCTCGCATCAGCTCGGAGATGACGCGCTGGGTGGCGTCGTTGATCGGGACCGCCAGGCCGAGGCCCACGCCCGCCACCGCGGTGTTGATCCCGATCACCCGTCCGCGCGAGTCGGACAGCGCGCCGCCGGAGCTGCCGGGGTTGAGGGCGGCGTCGGTCTGGATCACGTTGTCGATGATGCGGCCGCCGCGGCGGGTGCGGGCGGGCAGGGAGCGCCCGAGCGCGGAGACGACCCCGGCGGTTACCGAGCCGCCGAGGCCGTGCGGGTTGCCGATGGCGACCACCAGCTGGCCGACCCGCAGCCGCTCCGCGGTGCCGAGCGCGGCCGCCTCGAGCGGCGCGCCTTCGGCGCGAAGCACCGCGAGGTCGGAGAGCGGGTCGCGGCCGACGATCTCGAAACGCTCCTCGCGGCCGTCGGCGAAGGTGGCCCGCCCGCTGCGGGCGCTGCGCCCCACGACGTGGGCTGACGTGAGCAGGAAGCCGTCCGGCGTCAGGGCGACCGCGCTGCCGGCGCCCGAGGGCACCTGCCCGCCGCGAACGCGCCGCATGACCCTCAGGCTGGCGACGGAGGGCCCGACCCCCTCGGCCACCGCTACGACCGCGCGCGAGTAGGCGTCGAGGGCCTCGGCCTCGCTGGGATCGAGAGGCGGCGGCTGGGGCGCGACGGCGCTCGTGCTCATGCCGCCGCCTCGCTCGGCTCGAACTCCACCGTCACCGGACGTTCCTCGGTTCCCCGCACGATCGTCAGGTCCAGCGTGCCGCCCTGCCGGGGCACGGCGTCGAGCGCCTCGTAGAGGGCGTCCACGCCCTCGAGGTCGCCGCCGCCGGCGCTCACCAGCAGGTCGCCGCGCTCGATGCCCGCGCGCGCCGCCGGGGACCCATCCTCCACCGCCCGCACGAGCAGCCCGTCGCGCTCGGGGAGGCCCACCGCGCGGCGCATGCGGCGCGCCACCCGCGGAGGCGCCACCGCAACGCCGAGCCGCGGCGAGGCGGGGGCCTCGCCCCGGGCGAGCCTCGAGACGCGCTCCTTCACGGCGGCCGTGGCCGGCACGGCGAGGATCAGCCCGCCGTCGAGCCGCAGGGCGTTCAGCCCGAGCAGCCCTCCCTCCACGTCCACGAGCGGCCCTCCGGACGATCCGCGCGGGAGCGGGGCCGTGTGCTCGATCGCGCCGCCGATGCGGCGTCCGCGCGGCCCGCGGAAGCTGCGGCCCTCCGAGGAGACGAACCCGAGCGTGACGCGCAGGCCGCGCCCCCCGGGGTTGGCCACGGCGAGCACCGGCGCCCCGATGCCGGGCGGATCGCCGGGCTCCCAGGTCACGGCGGGGGAGTCGCCGGTGTCCACCTCCACGACCGCGAGATCCAGGTCGGGGTCGGCGGCCGCTACCTCGCCGTTCGCGCGCCGGCCGTCCGCGAACACGACGGTCACCTGCTCGCGGCGAAGGTTGTGTGCGTTCGTGAGCACACGTCCCTCGCCGATCACTACTCCGGACCCGTGGCCCCATCCACGCCCGAGCCCGACGACCGACGGGCCCACCCGCTCGGCCACTCCTGCGATGGCCTCCTGCAACGAAACGACAGCTTCCATCTCGGCACTCCCTAGTTACTTGCGAATAGCAAGTGACTACCATACCAAGGCATGCGAAGTACGCTTCGGCAGGTGAGCCCACCCTCTCGGCGCGAAGGATCGCCCGCTCGGCGCGGGGCGTCGGCCGCTCCGCGCGAACTCCTTCCATCCCCGCTCGCCGCGGCGCTCGACAGCGTCGGCGACCGCTGGACGCTCCTCCTCGTCGAGGAGCTTCTCGGCGGCCCGCGCCGCTTCGGCGACCTCCAGGAGGGCCTCGGCGGCATCGCCCCCAACGTGCTGAGCCAGCGCCTGCGCCGCCTCGAGAGCGAGGGCGTCGTGCTGGCCCAGCCCTACTCGGAGCGGCCCCAGCGATACGTCTACGAGCTCACCTCCTCGGGTCACGAGCTGGCAGGCGCGCTGCGCCTGCTGTCCGACTGGGGCGCGCGCCACGGCGAGAGCGCCGAGCCGCCGCGGCACGAGGCCTGCGGGACGCCGGTGGAGGTGCGCTGGTGGTGCCCGACCTGCGAGCGCCCGGTGGGGGACGACGAGTCCGCCGACCTGCACTACGCCTGACGCCCCGGGCTCGGCTTTGCCCTGCAACTGCTAACTTCGGCGCCTCTGGACGACCAGCCCACACGCCTTCTACCTCCCGAAGGCCGGCCCCCAGGCCGCCCCCCGCGGGGGCCCGGACGCGGCGACCAGGACGCCGTCTACATGCGCCGGCGCATGGTGGCCGCGGGAGCGGTCGCCGTCCTGCTGCTGCTCCTGATCGTTGTGATCGCGGGCGCGGGCGGCGGCGAGGACGAGCCGGAGACGACACCCGCCGACCTCGGCGTGCCGACCACCTCCGACAGCCTCGGCGACAGCGTCGAGGACGACGACGCCGATCGGACGAGCACGGAGGACACGGATGCCGACGCCGACGCCGACGCCAACGCCGACGCCGGGGCGGGGACAGGGGGCGGCGCCGGCGCCGGCGCGACGCCAGTGCCTCCGGTCGCGCCGCCGACGGGAGCGACCGGAACTCCCGTCACACCGGGAACCGAGCAGCTCGCGCCCCCGGCGCAGGGCGAGGGGGGCGGAGCCGTCGAGCCCGCGCCCCAGCCGGCGCCCGAGCCCGCCCCGCAGCCACAGGGCGGCGAGGGAGGCGGCGCGGTGGCGCCGTCCCCTTAGGCCTCCTCCGGCCCGGGCCTCCGCCTCGTTCGCTTCAGATCGCCGCGGCGCTGCTTCGATTCCAGCCGCCGTCGCCGCGAGGCCCTGGTGGGCTTCGTGGCCCGGCGCGGGCGCTGCACGGTCAGGGCGGAGGCCAGGCGGGACCGGAGCCGCTCGAGCGCCAGCTCGCGGTTGCGCGCCTGGCTGCGGGTGTCCTGGGCGGTCGCCCGCACCACCGCGCCGCAGCGCGCCATCACGCGGCGCTTCTGCGCGTCGCTGAGCGACTGTGACGCCTCCACGTCGAAGCTGGCCTCCACCCGGGAGGCCGTCACGTTGGCGTGCTGGCCGCCCGGACCGGAGGACCGGCTCGTGCGGAGCTCGACCTCCGACAGCGGGATGGCCGCCCCATGGCCGATGCGCAGCGGATCCTCCATCCGGCGCGGCACGCTAGTGGGTCCGGCCGCCTGGGGACGAACGCGCCAAGTCCCGCGCGCCCGCTTCCCCCGAGGCGTACCATGAACGGTGAACGTGATGGTCGAGGTCGGCGTGGCTCTGCTGCTGGTCGGGGTCGCCCTGCTGGTGGCCGAGGCGCACCTGCCCGGCGCCATCCTGGGGACCGCGGGCGGCATCGCGCTCGCGACCGGGGCCGCGCTCGCGATAGCCGGCGCCGGGGCGGGCGCCGCCGTGGTCGTGGCCGCCGTGATCGCGGCCCTCGCGGCCACCGCGGTCTGGCTGCTGGTGGCCACCCGCAAGTCGCTGGCGGTGCGTAGGCTGCGCGCGGCGTCCGGGAGTGAGGCGCTCAGTGGCAGGACAGGGGTCGTGCGCAGCTGGGCCGGGGAGGGGGGCCAGGTGTTCGTGGACGGCGCGCTGTGGCGCGCTCGGCGCAACTGGCCCGACGACCCCGAGGAGATCAGCGCCGGCGACGCCGTGGTGGTGGAGCGCGTCAGCGGCCTGACGCTCGGCGTGCGGAGAGCGGAGCAGTGGGAGGAGGAGTGGTGATCGGCGTCATCCTGATCGTGCTGGCCGTCGTCGCGGTCGCAGCCGTGGCCCTGGCCGCGGCCTCTGTGCGGGTGCTGCGCGAGTACGAGCGCGCCGTGGTGTTCCGGCTCGGGCGGGTGATCGACCAGAAGGGCCCCGGGCTCGTGTTGCTGATCCCGGGCGTCGACCGCATGGTCCGCGTCCCGTTGCGCACGATCACGCTCCGGATCCCGCACCAGGACGTGATCACCCGCGACAACGTGCCGGTGAAGGTCGCCGCCGTCGTCTACTTCCGCGTGATCGACCCCCGGCGCTCGGTGCTCGAGATCGAGGACTACGTGGGCGCGACGCTCCAGATCGCGCAGACCACGCTGCGCTCCGTGCTCGGGAAGGCGGACCTCGACGCGCTGCTGTCCGAGCGCGAGCGTCTCAACGAGAGCCTCCAGCAGATCATCGACGAGCAGACGGAGCCGTGGGGGATCAAGGTCACGATCGTGGAGATCAAGGACGTGGAGATCCCCGACCGGATGCAGCAGGCGATGGCGCGCCAGGCCGAGGCCGAGCGCAACCGCCGCGCCAAGGTGATCAATGCCGAGGGCGAGTACCAGGCGGCCGGCCGGCTGTCCGAGGCGGCCGACGTGATCCGCCCAAACCCGGTCACGATCCAGCTGCGCTACCTGCAGGCGCTGACCGACATCAGCGCGAACCAGGGCTCGACGATCGTCTTCCCGGTGCCGCTCGACCTGATCCGGCCGCTGCTGGAGGCGGGCGGCCGGGAGGCGGGCGAGGCGGCCACCGGCGACGCGGCGCCCACCCTCGAGCGGCCGGACGACAGGCAACTCGGGCTGATGCCGGGCGACGACGAGCAGGTCCCCGCTCCGGTGGGTCCCACCGAGGCCGGGCACAACGGGCCGGCCTAGCCGCCATCGTGGAAGTAGCGGGCGGTAACGTGGCCCCATGACGACCACGCCCACCACCACCCGCCTGCTGGACAACTACGTCGGGGGCCGCTGGACCCCGTCGGCGTCCGCGGAGGCGGTGCCGGTCACGAACCCGGCGACCGGGGAGACGCTTGCGCGTGTGCCGTTGTCGAGCGCGTCGGACCTGGACGCCGCGGTCGGCGCGGCGCGTGAGGCGCTGCCGGTCTGGCGCGCGGTGAGCGTGATCGAGCGGGGCCGCACGCTGTTCGCCCTGCGGGAGGCGCTCGACGCGCGGCGGGAGGACCTGGCGCGCTCGGTCACGACCGAGATGGGCAAGACGATCGCCGACGCCCGGGCGGAGGTGGCGCGGATGATCGAGATGGTCGAGTGCGCGTGCGCGGTCCCGACGACGATGCAGGGCCGGATCATCGAGGACGTGTCGCGCAACGTGGACGCCGAGTTCGTGCGCCAGCCGGTCGGGGTGTGCGCGGCGATCGTGCCGTTCAACTTCCCGGCGATGGTGCCCTTCTGGTTCCTGCCGTTCGCGATCGGGTGCGGCAACACCTTCGTGCTGAAGCCGTCGGAGCAGGTGCCGCTCACGCAGCAGCTCGCCTTCGAGGTGCTGGACTCGCTCGAGCTGCCGCCGGGGGTGGTGAACCTCGTCAACGGAGGCCGCGAGGTGGTGGAGGGGATCCTCGACCACCCGGGCATCGACGCGGTCTCGTTCGTGGGGTCGGCGCCGGTGGCTCGGCTCGTCTACGAGCGGGCGGCTCAGGCGGGCAAGCGGGTCCAGGCGCTCGGCGGCGCCAAGAACCACATGGTCGTGATGCCCGACGCGGTGATCGACAAGACCGTGGCCGGCATCGTGGGGTCGGCCTTCGGGGCCGCCGGCCAGCGCTGCATGGCCGGGTCGGTCGTGGTCACGGTGGGGGAGGCGCACGACCGCCTGATGGGACCGCTCGAGGAGGCTGCCGCCGGGCTGCGCGTGGGCGACGGGATCGACGAGACGATCGAGCTCGGGCCGGTCGTGTCCGAGCAGGCGCGCGAGCGGATCGTGGCCGCGATCGAGCGAGCCGTCCAGGACGGGGCCCGGCTCGCCGTCGACGGCCGCGACCCCGGCGTAGAGGGCGGCGGCAGCTTCCTCGGCGCCACCGTGCTCGACGAGGTCGCGCCCGACACCGAGGCCGCGCGCGAGGAGATCTTCGGGCCCGGTGCTGTCCGTGATCCGCGCCGGCAGCCTGGACGAGGCGATCGAGATCGTCGGCCGCAGCCGGTTCGGCAACGGCGTCTCGATCTTCACCGAGAACGGCGCCTCCGTAAGGCGCTTCCGGCACGAGGTCGAGGCCGGCATGGTCGGCGTGAACATCGGCGTGGCGGCGCCCGTCGCCTTCTTCCCGTTCTCGGGCTGGAAGGACTCCTTCCTCGGCGACCTGCACGCCCACGGCCCGGACGCCGTCGAGTTCTACACGCGCAAGAAGACCGTCACCAGCCGCTGGTTCTCCCACGGGCAGGGCACCGGGCCCTACTTCGTCGAGAACTAACGGCGCCCCGGCACTCACAATCGTCACACACGTCGCGAACAGGGCGCGAACGCTGGCTCACCATCGGAGTGTGGGCCCTCAAAAGCCCCTATACGGTGCACAGGAGGGCCCACACTCGGCGGACCGGGCGGTCCAGGCCTCGGCTACAACGCCGGGCGTGCCGCGGTTCCGGCTCAGCGGCGGCGCGGGCGCGGGATCCGGCGCCGGCGGCTCGGCCTGCGCGAGCGGCTCGTCCGGTACTGGTCCAGCGTCATCCCTTCGGGGATGTCGCACTGAAACGGCAGAAACGCCTGGTCCCTGACTGTCTGCGTGATGGGGGGCATCGGTCTCTGCCCGTTGCGACGGCCGGGCTCGCCCGGAATTACGCTCTTGCGTCAGATTCGGATGCGCGCCGCGGTGGTGGGACATGTCGAGTGGATCGAGTTCGGGCGGGTCGACCACGTGCCGGCGCCCGGCGAGATCGTCCACGTGACCGACTCGTGGGAGGTGCCGGGCGGCGGCGGCGCCGTGGCGGCGGTCCAGCTCTGCAGGCTGGCGGGCGAAGGCGCGCTCTTCACCGCGCTGGGCGACGACGAGCTCGGCCACCGCTGCAAGCGCGAGCTCGAGCGGCTGGGGCTGCGGGTGGAGGCCGTCTTCCGGCCCGAGTCGCAACGTCGCGCCTTCGTGCACGTGGACGCCGCGGGCGAGCGGACGATCACCGTGGTCGGCGACCGGCTCGGCCCCAGGGCGGACGATCCGCTGCCCTGGCACGACCTGGCGGAGGTGGATGCCCTGTACTTCACCGCGGGCGATCCCGGGGCGGCCCGTGAGGCGCGCCGGGCAAAGGCGCTCGTGGCCACCGCCCGCGGCCTGGACGTGCTGGCCGTGGCGGGCGTCGAGCTGGACGCGCTCGTGGCGAGCGCACGCGACCGCGGCGAGCGCTACGAGACGGGCGAGCTCGAGCCGCCGCCCCGGCATGTCGTCCGCACCGCGGGCTCGGCCGGGGGCGAGTACGAGACGGCCGGGGGCGAGCGCGGCCGCTGGGAGGCGAGCCCGCCGCCCGGCGAGGTGAGCGACTTCTACGGCTGCGGAGACAGCTTCGCCGGCGGGCTCACCTACGGGCTCGGCGCCGGCCTTCCGATCGGCGAGGCGGTGAGACTCGCCGCCCGCTGCGGCGCCGCCTGCGCCACCGGGCGCGGCCCATACGAGGTCCAGCTGCGCGCCGAGGTCTGAGGCCCGGCGCCGCGCTCAGGCCACGTGGCCGCCGGTCGGCTCGATCGGCAGCCCGGCGCCCACCCACGCCTCGAGCCCGCCGTCGAGGTTGCGGGCGTCGTAGCCCGATGCCTCGAAGGCGTCCGCCGCGAGCGCCGAGCGGCTGCCCGACCGGCAGTAGAAGAGGATCGGCCGGTCGCGGTCGAGCGACGCCGCCTCGCCCGGCAGCCGCTGCAGCTCGATGTGGAGCGAGCCGGCGATCCGCCCCGCCTCGTGCTCGTAGGGCTCGCGCACGTCCACCAGCTGGGCGTCGGCCTCGCGGATCAGCGCATCCGCTTGCTGTGGGCTCATCTCCTCGGCCATCGCAGTCGAGGCTACATACCACGACCAGCCGACCCCAATATGTTTCGCCCATGGATTGGAACGTCATGGGTAAGACCGTCTTCATCACCGGAGCCGCGCGCGGGATCGGCGCGGAGTCCGCGCGCCGGCTGGCCGCCCGCGGGGCGAACGTCGCGCTCGTGGGGCTCGAGCCGGACGAGCTGGCCCGCGTAGCCGCGCAGTGCGGCACGAACGCGGCGTGGTTCGAGTGCGACGTGACCGACTGGGACGCGCTCGAGCGGGCGGCCCAGGGCGCGGTCGAGCGCTTCGGCGGCATCGACGTGGTGATGGCCAACGCGGGCGTGGGCAACGCGGGCATGACGCGCTCGGTCGACCCGCGGGCGTTCGAGAAGACGCTCGAGATCAACCTGTTCGGCGTCTGGCGGACGGTGCGGACCTGCCTGCCGCACGTGATCGAGCGGCAGGGCTACGTCCTGGTGATCGCGTCGCTGGCGGCTGCGCTGCACGGCCCCGGGATGGCGGCCTACGCGGCCAGCAAGGCGGGCGCGGAGGCGTTCGCCGACTCCCTGCGGACGGAGGTGAAGCACCTCGGCGTGGACGTGGGCGTGGGGTACTTCGGCTTCATCGACACCGACCTGGTGCGGGGCGGCGACGCGCATCCCGCGCTCGGCCGCATGCGCAGCAAGATCCGCGGCCCGCTCGGGCGCACCTACCCCGTGTCGGAGGTCGGCCAGGCGGTCGCGGACGGCATCGGCGAGCGCCGCCGCTGGGTGGTCGTCCCGGGCTGGCTTCGCCCTGTGCTCTTGATGCGAACGGCGCTGGCGCCGGTGCTCGAGCGAACCTCAGCCGACAGCGCCGCCGAGGGGGACCGGCTCTTCCAGCAGGACGTGGAGGCACGCGGGATCGAGGCCGCGTCGGCCCACGTGGGACCGGGCGGCGAGGCCGTCCGCGAGCACGAGCCGGCGTAGACGCGGTCAGTCCTGCTCGGCCGGCTCGAGTCCACCCCACCAAAGGGGTCAGACCCCTCACCCCGGGGGAGGGGTCTGACCCTCCCCCCGGGGGGATGCCTCAGTCCTGCTCAGCCGGCTCGGCCGGCTCGTGGGCGGCGTCCGGGTCCGTCGGCCCGCCCGGGATCGGGTCGCCCTTGTACTCGTCCGGGTCGTCGGCCTGCTCGCCGCTCACCGTGACCGAGCCGTCCTCGTGGTGGCGCAACGAGTCGGGGCCCAGGTTCTTCTCCGGCCCCTCGTCGTAGGAGTGCTCGCCCTCGGGGCCGCCGAACGTCTCGTACTTGGCCTTCCCATCCGGCCATTCGTCGAGCTTCCCGGGCGGGTCGTCCTCGAGCTGCTCGACCTCCTGGCGGGCCTCGTCCTTCTCCCGCTCGATGTCGGTCTTCTCGTCGTCGCTCATGCCCCGTCGCTACCCGGTGAGACGGCCGATCATGCGGCTATCGTCACATTCGAGAATGGCCAAGCGCGACCCCCGCATGATCCCCCTCGGCTACGGCAAGTTCGTGCGCGCGGACCGCGTCTATGCGCTGGTGCCGCTGGAGGGGGCCGAGCGTCGCGACGGCCGCCGCACCTACGTCCACGTGGATGGGCTCACGGAGCCGGTGGTGGCGTCCCGCTCGGAGCGCGCCATCCTCGCCGATGTGGAGGCCGCGCTCGCCGAGGCGGCGGGCCTGCCCCGCCGCAGGCGCTCGGGCGCCGCGGTGGGCCAGGAGAGCCTGCTCTAGCGGCCGTTCTTGCGCGCGCGCGGCGGGAAGCAGAGGTGCTGGTGCACGGCGGTCGTCGTCTCCCCGCGCCGGCGGACCAGGTAGCTCTCCCCGATTGACATGCGGCGGTGACAGACGGCGCAGGTCGGCATGTGGGTGTGGTCGGCGGTCATGTCCTCGTCCTCCTTCGTCATCACATGTGACCACTGACGTCGGACGAACTCATCGGTTACATCGGACGATTTCCGCGCCGGCCTTAGAGCTCCTTCACCTCCGCCAACACGCTCGCGACCGACTCCTTCGCGTCGCCGAACAGAAGCGCCGTGTTCTCGTTGTAGAACAGCGGGTTGTCGATCCCCGCGAACCCGGTGTTCATCGACCGCTTCAGCACGATCACCTGCCCCGCCTTGTCCACGTCCAGGATCGGCATCCCGTAGATCGGCGAGTCGGCTTGCTCGCGGGCGGCGGGGTTCGTCACGTCGTTCGCGCCGATCACGAGCGCCACGTCCGTCTGCGGGAACTCGGGGTTGATCTCGTCCATCTCCTTGAGATGGTCGTACGGCACGTCGGCCTCGGCGAGCAGCACGTTCATGTGCCCGGGCATCCGGCCGGCCACCGGGTGGATCGCGTAGTCCACCCGCACGCCGCGCTTCTCGAGCTCGTCGGCCAGCTCGCGCACCGTGTGCTGGGCCTGGGCGACGGCCATCCCGTAGCCCGGCGCCACCACGACCTTCGAGGCGTAGGCCAGCTGGATCGCCACGTCCGAGGCGTCCGTGGAGCGCACAGGCTTGGCCTCGCCGTCCCCCGCGGCCGCCGCCACCGTCACGCCGCCGAAGCCGCCCACCATGATGTTCCCGATCGAGCGGTTCATCGCCTCTGCCATGAGCCGGGTGAGGATCGAGCCCGAGGCGCCCACCAGCATGCCGCCCACGATCAGCGCGACGTTGTCGAGCGCCATACCGGCCGCGGCCGCCGACAGGCCGGTGAAGGCGTTCAGCAGCGAGATCACGACCGGCATGTCGGCGCCGCCGATCGGCAGCACGAACATGTTCCCGAGCACCGCCGCCGCGATCAGGATCAGGAGGAAGAGCAGCTGCGACTCGGTGCCCGCGGCGATCGCCACCGCGCTGCCCAGCGCCACCACCAGCAGGCCGATGTTCAGGAACTGCTGCCCGGGGAGCTGGATCGGGCGCCCGGGGATGACCTCCTGCAGCTTGCCGAACGCGATGTTCGAGCCCCAGAACGAGATCGAGCCGACGATCGCCGCAAACAGGATCGGGATCAACTGCTCCAGCACCGGGTTCGCGCCCGTGTGCTCGAGCTCCTCGCGGTACTCGACGAACGCGATCAGGGCCACCGCGCCGCCGCCGACGCCGTTGAACAGCGCCACCATCTGCGGCATCGCGGTCATCTTCACGTTGCGCGCCGCCGGGATCCCCACGGCGGTGCCGATTGCGATCCCCACGGCGATCAGCCAGTAGTCGCCCACGAAGTCCCACAGCAACGTGGCCACCACGGCGATGGCCATGCCCACCGCGGCGATCAGGTTGCCGCGGCGTGCGGTGCGCGGGTGGTTGAGCAGCCGCAGGCCGAAGATGAAGCAGGCGAACGCCAGGATGTAGAGGACCTGGATGAAGTCCGGGTCCTGGAGGAAGCTCGCGCTGTACGTCACCCGGAGGCGTCCTTCTTCGGATCCGGCCGCCTCTTGAACATCTCAAGCATGCGGTCGGTGACGAGGAAGCCGCCGACGATGTTGATGGTGCCGAACGCGATCGCGATGACCAGGAGGAGCTCGTCCAGGAAGCCCGTGGCCTCGCCTATGAGCAGCAGACCGCCGAGCAGAACGATCCCGTGGATCGCGTTGGTGGCGGACATCAGCGGCGTGTGCAGCGTGTTCGGCACCTTCGAGATCACCTCGAACCCGACGAACGCGGCCAGCACCAGGATGGTGAGCTCGGTGAGGAGGTCCATTTACGCCGCGGCCGCTGCCGCCTGCTTGGCGCCCTCGTGCACGATCTCGCCGTCGCGCGTGATGCAGGCCCCCTTGATGATCTCGTCCTCGAAGTCGAGGCTCAGCTCACCCTCGTCCACCATCAGCTCCAGGAGCGACTGCACGTTGCGCGCGTAGAGCGACGAGGCGTGGTCGGGCATCGTGGAGGCCAGGTTGAGCGGGCCGGCGATCGTGACGCCGTCGCGCACCACCGTCTCGCCCGGCTCGGTCAGCTCGCAGTTGCCGCCGGTCTCCGCGGCCAGGTCGACGATCACAGAGCCGGGCTTCATGTTTTTCACGGCCTGCTCTGTCACCAGGAGCGGCGCGGGCCGCCCCGGCACCGCCGCGGTCGAGACCACCGCGTCCACCTTGCCGATCTCCTCCGCCAGCAGCTCGCGCTGGCGCTGCTGCTCCTCGTCGGTCAGCTGGCGGGCGTAACCGCCCGCCGCCTCCGCGTCCTCGAGACCCATGTCGAGCTCCAAGAAGCGCGCACCGAGCGACTCGATCTGCTCCTTCACCGCCGAGCGCACGTCGAAGGCCTGCACCACCGCGCCGAGCCGGCGCGCGGTGGCGATCGCCTGGAGGCCGGCCACGCCCGCGCCCAGCACCATCACCTTGGCCGGGCGCACGGTGCCGGCCGCGGTCGTCAGCATCGGGAAGAAGCGCGGCAGCTGCTGGGCCGCGATCAGAGCGGCCCGGTATCCGCCGACGGTGGCCTGCGAGGAGAGCGCGTCCATCGACTGGGCCCGGGTGATGCGCGGGATTGACTCCATCGCGAAGCTGGTCACGCCGGCCTCCGCGAGGGCCCGCACGGTCTCGTGCGCGGTCAGCGGCTGGAGGAAGCCGACCAGCACGGCTCCCTGCCCGAGCCGCCCGACCTCCTCGCTCGACGGCGGCGCCACCTTCGCCACCACCTCGCCGGAAAAGCCGTCCCCGAACGAGGCCCCGGCGCGCTCGTAGGCGTCGTCGGGCTGGTGCGCGGCCTCGCCGGCGCCGCGCTCGAGGGTCACGGAGACGCCGCCCTTGCTGAGGCGCTCCACCACCTCCGGCACGAGCGCCACCCGCCGTTCGCCGCTCGCGGTTTCCTTGGGGACCGAGACGTTCAGGGGCGCGGCATCCTACACGTAGGGGCATTGGCTGGGCCGCCCCCGAGTCCGGCTGCCGGCGGGGCTACACTCGTGAGAGGCCTCGCCATGCGAGGCCGCTCATGGACCACAAGACGGTTGAGAAGATAGATCGCGTCGTCGTGCGCTTCGCGGGCGACTCCGGCGACGGCATGCAGCTCACGGGAAGCCGCTTTACCGATGCCACGGCGGTCGTGGGCAACGACCTGGCCACGCTCCCGGACTTCCCGGCCGAGATCCGCGCTCCGGCCGGCACGCCGCACGGGGTGTCGGCCTTCCAGATCCACTTCGCCTCGCGCGACATCCTCACGCCCGGCGACCACCCGAACGTGCTCGTCGCGATGAACCCTGCCGCGCTCATCACGCAGGTCGGAGCGGTCGAGAAGGGCGGCACGGTGATCGTCAACGAGGACGGCTTCACCGACCACAACCTGCGCAAGGCCGGCTACGCATCGAACCCGCTCGAGGACGACTCGCTCGACGATTACCAGCTCTTCCGCGTGCCGATGACGTCGATGACGGTTCGGGCCACCGAGGGGATCGAGGGCATCACAGCGCGCGACGCGGCGCGCTGTAAGAACCTGTTCGCGCTCGGGCTCGTCTCGTGGATGTACGGCCGCCCGACCGAGCCGAGCGTCGCCTGGATCGAGAAGAAGTTCGAGGACGTGCCGCCCGTGCGGGACGCCAACCTGGCCGCCTTCCGGGCCGGCTACAACTTCGGCGAGACCGCCGAGCTGCTCGCCGTGCACTACGAGGTCGAGCCGGCCCCGGCGCCGCCCGGCACCTACCGCAACGTGAACGGCACGCAGGCGCTCGCGCTCGGCCTGATCGCGGCGTCCGTGCAGTCCGGCCTCCAGCTTTTTCTGGCGTCGTACCCGATCACGCCGGCGTCCGAGCTGCTGCACGCGCTGTCGCGCCACCGCCGCTTCGGCGTGCACACGATCCAGGCCGAGGACGAGATCGCGGCGGCCAACATGGCGCTGGGAGCGGCGTTCGCGGGCTGCCTCGGCGTCACGGCCACCAGCGGCCCGGGCATGGACCTGAAGGCCGAGACGATCGGGCTCGCGGTGGCGATGGAGCTGCCGCTCGTGGTGGTCGACATCCAGCGCGCCGGCCCCTCCACCGGAATGCCGACCAAGACCGAGGCCGCCGACCTCCTGATGGCGCTCCACGGGCGCCATGGCGAGTCGCCGCTCCCGGTCGTGGCCGCCTGCACGCCCTCCGACTGCTTCAAGGCGGCGATCGAGGCGGCGCGCATCGCGGTCATCCATCGCACGCCGGTGATCCTCCTGAGCGACACCTTCCTGGCCAACTCGTCCGAGCCGTGGCTGCTGCCCGAGGTGGATTCGCTGCCTGGGATCGATCCGCGTTTTGCCACCGATCCCTCCGGCTTCCAGCCCTACGCGCGCGACGAGAAGCTCGCCCGGCCCTGGGCCGTGCCCGGCACGCCCGGCCTGCGCCACCGGATCGGCGGCCTCGAGAAGGAGGACGGCACCGGCAACATCTCCTACGACCCGGCAAACCACGCCCACATGACCCACTTGCGCGCCGAGCGGGTGGCGCGCGTGGCGGTGCCCGACGTGGAGGTGGACGACCCGGACGGAGACGCCTCGCTGCTCGTACTGGGCTGGGGCTCGAGCTACGGCGCGATCCAGGGCGCGGCGCGGCGCCTGAGGCGCGAGCAGGACGCGAAGGTCGCCACGGCGCACATCCGCCACCTCAACCCGCTGCCGGGCAACCTCGAGGACGTCCTTCGCTCCTACGAGCGGGTGCTGGTACCGGAGACCAACATGGGCCAGCTCGTGAAGGTGCTGCGTGCCGAGTACCTGCTCGACCTGGAGAGCTATTCCAAGGTGGACGGCATGCCGATCCTCACCGCCGACGTGATGGCCGCGATCACGGAGCGGTTGGGATGAGCGGCGGGAACGGCAGCGGCAACGGCTCAGGGCCGGTACAGCTCCCGCTCACCAAGGCCGACTTCTCCTCCGACCAGGAGACGCGCTGGTGCCCCGGCTGCGGCGACTACGCGGTGCTCGCCTCGGTGCAGGGCTTCATGCCCGAGCTGGGCATCCCGCCCGAGAAGATCGTGTTCGTGACGGGCATCGGCTGCGCCGGGCGCTTCGTCTACTACATGGACACCTACGGGATGCACGGCATCCACGGGCGCGCGCCTGCCCTCGCCACCGGCGTGGCCACCGCCCGGCCCGACCTGTCGGTGTGGGTGGTGAGCGGCGACGGCGACGCGCTGTCGATCGGCGGCAACCACCTGATCCACGCGCTGCGCCGCAACGTGCCGGTGAAGATCCTCCTCTTCAACAACCAGATCTACGGCCTCACGAAGGGCCAGTACTCGCCCACCAGCGAGGAGGGCAAGGTCACGAAGTCGACCCCGTTCGGCTCCCAGGACCATCCCTTCAACCCGGTCTCGCTGGCGCTCGGGGCGGAGGCCACCTTCGTGGCCCGCACGGTCGACACCGACAAGAAGCACATGGCCGCGACGCTGCGCGCGGCGGCGGCCCACACCGGCGCCGCCTTCGTCGAGATCTACCAGAACTGCAACGTCTTCAACGACGGCGCGTTCGACGCCGTGCGCGCCAAGGGCCAGAAGGAGCAGAACCAGATTCGCCTGGAGCACGGCCGGCCGATCCGCTTCGGGGCCGACGACGAGCGCGGCGTCGCGCGCGGCGCGGACGGGCGGCTCGAGCTGGTCGACGCTGCGGAGGTGGGGGAGGACGCGCTGATGGTCCACGACGCCGAGCGCCAGGAGCCGAGCCTGGCCTTCGAGCTGGCGCACCTGTCCGCCCGCCCGACCGGGCCCACCCCGATCGGCGTTTTCCGGGCCGTCGACCGGCCCGTCTACGGCGCCGAGCTGTCGGCGGCGCTGGACGAGGCGCGCGCCAAGGTGGGACGCGAGGAGCTCGAGAAGCTCCTGCACTCGGGCGACACCTGGACCGTGAGCTAGGCGGCGAGTTCGAGCACGAGCTCGGACACGCCGTGTCCGGCGTGGTGGCGCTCGAGGTGCGTCGTCATCCGGCGCATCAGCCGGTGGGCGGCCACGTTGTCGCTCGCCATCGTCGCCGTGAAGCGTCGGATCCCGGCGCGGCGGGCCTCGTCCGCGAGCTGCTCGGCGAGCTGGCTGCCGACGCCGCGGCGCTGCCAGTCGTCTGCCACCACGATCGCCGCCTCGGCGCTCGTGGGGTCGTCCGCGAGGCGGACGAAGCGACCGACCGCGATCAGGCGGCGTACCGGATCGCCGGGGTACTCGGCGACCAGTGCCACGTGATCGCGGCCGTTCACCTCCGTGAGGTATTGCAGCTCGCTCCGGCTGAAGCTGCGCTTGAGTGTGAGGAAGCGTCGCTGCACCGACTCGTCTGAGAGGTGCCGCAGCCCGTCCTCCAGCATCCGCTTGTCATCCGCGCGGATAGGCCGGACGAGGATCGAGGCTCCGTCTGGAAGGCGCTTGAGCACGCACCCAGGTTGCCGCCCATGCGGGCGGGCTTGTGTGCATGTGGTCACACGGGCGTGCTCGCCTCGCGCTCGTAGTCGAGCTCGGTCCTGACGCCGAGCCGGTGGAGGATCTCGTTGGCCGCCTCGAGGTCCGGCGCGTCGCGCACGGCGGCGGCCAGCCGGGCGGCGCCCGCGGCGGCCACGACCGGGTCGAAGAACGTCGTCGCGGCGGCGAGCGGGCGCAGGTCCACCGAGCGCCGCCCGCGGCGGATCACCACGCGGCCGGACTCGCCGCGGAACGCCCGCAGCGCCAGCGCGCTCGCCTCGGTCGGCACCGCCGCGACCGCCTCTTCGAGCCGGCACGGCGACCGGCTCGCCGATCGGGACTCGGCCGAGCACGCCGCCGTCCCGGTCCACCTCGTCGAGCCGCGCCAGCACCTCGTCGGGCGTGAGCTCGCCGTCGCAGCCGATGCCGAACACGGCGCCGAGCACCCTCGGCGCCGTCTGCTCTGCCATCCGGACCGCCGCGGCGAGCACGACCGCGTCGCAGAGCGGGCTGGCCAGGCCTGGCTCGTCGCCGTGGGCGAGCACGTCCCCGCCCACGTCGACGAACACGACGAGGTCGCAGCCGAGCGCGGCCGCCGCCTCGCGGAGCCCGGCCGCGATGGCCGCGGGACCATGGTTCACGTCGACGAGCACGGTGTCCTCGCCGAGCAGCTCCGCCATCCGCGACTCGGCGAAGCGGACGCCGCTTGCTTGCACCCGGGTGTCCGGGCCCGCGGCCAGGACGGGCGGGCCGAGCGGCTGCTCCGCGGGTTGCGCGCCGCCAACGCGAGGATCCGCGTCGGCGGACAGCGGCCGCGCGTTCGCGATCTCCGCGCTCGCCCGTGGGCCCGGCTGCGGGTCGATCGGCCGGCGCTCCCAGGTCACCCCGCCCAGCACCGGGCGGGCGCCGTACTCGATCCGGCAGTGCTCGGCCGTGGCGAGCGCGCCCACCACGTCGCCGCCGCCCCCAATGCCGAGACAGAGCGGGCGCCTGGCCTCCCGGAGCGCTTTCGGGACAGCGGACTCGCTCACCGCAGCAACAACGCGATCTGGGCCTGGCGCTCCACGGCCGCGCACACGTCGAGCGCCCGTGCCGGCGACTCCGCCAGCGCCAGCACGCCGTGGCGTCCGAGCAGCACCACGCGGCGGTCGCCCAGCGCGTCCACCGCCGCGGTGGCAATATCGTCCGAGCCGGTCGGGGCGAACGGCGCGGTGAGCACGGCCCCGCCCGCCGCGTGCTCGAGCTCCTCGGTGCCGGTGTCGAGCGGCTCGCCGAGGAAGCTCCAGGCGGTGGCGTGCACGCTGTGGCTGTGCACAAGCGCGCCGGCGTCCGGCCGCCCCGCGTAGACCGCGAGGTGCACGCGGCGCTCGCTGGAGGGCTCGCGGGTGCCGTCGAGCACTGCGCCCTCGAGCGACAGCGTGACCACGTCGTCCTCCTCCATCTCAGCGTACGGCAGCCCGCTCGGCGTGATGAGCACGCGGTCGCCGTCGCGCGCGCTCACGTTGCCGGATGTGCCGGACACCAGCCCGAGCCGCAGCATCTCGCGCCCGGCGGCGACCACCTCAGCGCGAAGCGACACCGGCGATGGCCTCCTCGTAGGGCGGCTCGAGCACGCCCGCCTCGGTCACGATCGCGGTCACGAGCTCGGCCGGGGTCACGTCGAAGGCGAAGTTCACGGCCGGGACCGAAGCGCCCAGCTCGGACGGATCGCGCTCCTCGATCGGGATCGCCCCGCCATGGGCGGTGTGGGGGTCGATCGTCGAGACGGGCGCCGCGACGTAGAAGGGCACGCCATGCCGATGGGCCAGCACCGCCAGCGGGTACGTGCCCACCTTGTTGGCCACGTCGCCGTTTGCGGCGATCCGGTCGGCGCCCACCACGATCCGGTCCACGAGGCCGCGCGCCATCAGCGTGCCGGCGCTCGAGTCGGTCACGAGACGGTGGGGGATGCCAGCCCGCTCGAGCTCCCAGGTGGTGAGCCGGGCGCCCTGGTTCAGCGGGCGGGTCTCGTCCACCCAGACCTGCTCGAGCCGGCCGCGTTCCCACGCGGCGCGCAGGACGCCGCCGGCCGTTCCGTAGCCGGCGGTTGCGAGCGGCCCGGCGTTGCAGTGGGTGAGCGCGCGGTCGCCCGGCTCGAAGCGCTCGGCGCCGAGGGCGGCGAGGCGGCGGTCGGCGGCGTCCTGCTCTTCGTGGAGGCGGCGGGCGCAGGCGAGCGGGTCGCCGGAGGCCAGCACTTGGTCGACCGCCCAGGCGAGATTGACGGCCGTGGGACGCGCCGAGCGGAGCAGCCCGCCGGCCGCCGCGAGGTCATCGCCGCCGTCCGCGAGCGCCATCCCGTACGCGGCCGCGATCCCGATCGCCGGCGCGCCGCGCACGGCGAGCGTGCGGATGCAGTCGGCCACCTCGGCGGGCCGCTCGCAGCGGATCCAGCGCTCCTCGCCGGGCAGGGCGCGCTGGTCGAGGATCAGCAGCGCGCCGTCCTCGAAGCGGAGGGGCTCGACCGTCACGCGCTCGACGCTAGCGGGCCGGCGCTCGCTGCAGCCGCGCGAGCCGCTCGTCCACCAGGCCCACGTCGAGGCAGTCCGGATCGAACGACGCCTGCACGGCGAGCCCGTCCACGAGCGCCACCAGGCCGGCGCCCCACGCGGTCGGCCACGGTCTGGAACGCGAACAGCAGCAGCTCCTCCTTGTCGGAGAAGTAGTGGTGAAGCGCGCCGGTCGACCACCCCGCCTCGGCCGCGACCCCCCTGATGGTCACCGCGTCGAGCCCCTCGCGCGAGGCGAGCCGCCACCGCTACGGGATGGAGGGCGTGACCCGTCTGTTCGTGATCGGTGTGGCGATCGACACCGCCGGCCTGCTCGCCCTCGCCGTGTGGGATTTCGCGAAGAACGGCAACGTGAACACGTACACGATCTTCATCGGTGCGATCCTGATCTACGCCCTCACCCTCGGCAAGCGCGACATGAAGCGGCTCGACGCCTGGATGGAGCGCAAGCTGGCGCCGCGGCGGGCACGGACGGCATCGGGCCGCCCGTGCCCTGAGCGGACGTAGGGACCTACTGGACGAGCCCTGTCTCCGACAGGTACTCGCCCGCAACCTCCTCGGGGGTCTTCTTGTCGAGATCCACGCGGGCGTTCAGCTCCTGCATGGCTTCGGCGGTCAGCCCCTCGTTCACCATCGTCACGACCTCCTCGAGCTGCGCGCCGCCCTGCTCGGCGATCTCGTTGCGCATCACGAGCGTGGAGTTGTAGGGCGGGAACATGCCCTTGTCGTCCTCCAGCAGCACGAAGTTCTCGCGCTGGTTCTGCGGGTCGGTCGTGAAGACGATCGACACGTCGGCCTGGCCCTCCGTGAGCACTTGGTGCCGCAACGCGATGTCGACCGGCACGAACTTCCGGAACTCGAGCCCGTAGACCTCCTGTAGGCCGAGCAGGCAGTCGAGCCGCTGGCGGCACTCGGGCGACCCGTACATGGTGAACTCGCCGGCCACGCTCTCCAGGTCGGAGATCTTCTCCAGGTTGCTCTCCGTGGCCGTCTCCTGGGTCACGGCCACCTCGTTCGAGCTGGTGAACGGGGTGGGCTCGAACGCCGTGAGGTTCTTCTCCGCGAAGCCCTCGCGCGCCTGCTCGTAGGCCTGCTGCGGGTCCTTGGGCAGCTTGTCGGCCGCCACGCCGAAGAAGGACAGCAGCGCCGTGCCCGTGTACTCGGGATAGGCGTCGATGTCACCGCCCTCGAGCGCCGCGAGCGCGGTCTTCTCGTCGCCCAGGTTGAGCTGTTTCTCGACGGTATAGCCCGCCGCCTCGAGGGCTTGGGCGTAGATCTCGCCGAGCACCTTCTGCTCGGTGAAGTTCTTCGAGCCGACCGTGATCGTGGTGCCGGAGTTCGCCTCGTCGCTCTGGATGCCGGAGCCGCCGCCCTCCTCCTGGGTGGCCGCGCCGCCGCCACCACCACCGCCATCACCGTCGTCATCGTCGTCGCCGCAGGCGGCCAGCGCGAGCGACGCGACCAGCAGCATCAGCAGCATCAGCCAGCGGTGCTTTCTCATGTCGTTGCTTCCCTCCTGTCGAGCTTCAGGCCCCGGGGCGTGACGCTGCGTTGCAGCGCGCCCAGCGAGACCTCCGTCACGACGGCGAGCAGTGCCACGACGATTGCCGCCGCGAGCCTGCCCTCGCCGCCGTACGTGTTGACGTTGATGATCGGGTCGCCGAGCGTGATGACGCCGGCGAGGGGCGCGATCGTGGCGGTGGCCACCACGTTCACCGCCGAGATGCGGACGCCGCCGAAGATCAGCGGCAGTGCCAGCGGCAGCTCCACGCGCCGGACTATCTGTGCGCCGGTCATGCCCATGCCGCGGGCGGAGTCGACGCTGTCGCGGTCCACCTGCCGCACGCCCGTGTAGGTGTTGGTCAGGATCGGCGGGATCGCGAGCAGCACCAGCGCCAGGGTCAGGTTGGTGAAGCCGACGCCGAGGAAGGCGACGAAGAACGCGATCAGCGCCAGGGTGGGCACCGCGCGGCCCACGTTCGACGCGTTGATGGCGAGGAAGCCGCCCTTGCCGATGTGCCCGAGCCACAGGCCCAGCGGGATCGACAGCAGGCACGCGACCCCCATCGCCACCCCGGCGAGCTTCAGGTGCTCCCAGATCAGCTCCCACATCTCGGCGAGCCCGCCCACGCGCGCGCCGCCGGCTGGCGACTCGCGCTCGACGAAGATGAAGTCGATCGCGTCGCCGAACTCGCCGAGCACCGCCAGGGTCGTGCTCATCGCGCCGCCGCCGCCCGGGTCCAGGGGGTGATGGCCCGCTGCGCGAGCAGGATCAGGCCGTCGAGCACCGCTGCGAGCAGCACGGCGAGCCCGCCGGCCACGACCACGTTCGACTTGAAGGTGATCTGGTCGAAGATCTGCGCGCCCAGGCCGCCGGCGCCGGCGAAGAAGGCGAGCGTGGCCAGCCCCACGGTGGTGGTCACGGCGATGCGCAGGCCGGCCATGATCTCCGGCAGCGCCAGCGGCACCTCCACCCGCCAGAGCAGCTGGCGGTCGGTGAGACCCATGCCGCGGCCGGCGTCCTTGGTCTCGTCGGGCACGTTGTCGAGCCCCGTGAGCACGTTGCGGAAGATGATCAGCAGCACGTAGGCCACCAGCGCGATGAGCGCGGTGGTCTTGCCGCGGCCGGTGAGCGGAAGCAGCAGGAAGAAGGCCGCGATGCTGGGGACCGTGTAGAGGATCCCGGTGACCTGGGTGACCGGGTTGATCAGCCAGCGGCGCCGGTAGGCGATCAGCGCGAGCGTGAAGGAGATGGCGAAACCGATCGCCACCGCCACGACCGTCAGGTAGACGTGCTCCCAGAACGGGTCGACGTAGCGGTCGAAGTTCTCCGCGATCCAGTCGGGGCAGAAGCCGTTGTCGGCCTCGCAGCTGTCGGCGGTGTCCTCGCGGATGTCCAGCTGGGCGAGCACGGAGGTCATGCCGCGGCGTCGGCCCCGCTGGGGACCTCTTCGGGGTCGGCCCGCAGCGCGTGGCCGAGCATCTCGATCGAGAGCACGCCGCAGACCTCCCCGCGGTGGTCGACCACGGGGCCGTACTGGGCCTCCTCCTGGAGCAGGTCTGACAGGGCGTCACGCAGCACGTCGTCGAGCTCGAGCAGCGGCTCGGCGTTCGAGCGCAGCTCCCGCTCCACGCGCTCGCCCTGCAGGCCCTTCTCGGACAGCCAGCCGAGCGGCTTGCCGTCGCCGTCCACGAGCAGCGGGTAGGGCACCTCGCTGTCGGCCGCCTTGGCGCGGGCCTCGGCCACGGGCTCACCCACGCGCACCAGCGGCGCTTTCCACAGGTCCACGTCGCGCACGCGCTGCAGCGCGAGCCGCTTGAGCGCGCGGTCCGCGCCCACGAAGTCCTCCACGAAGCGCCCGTCCGGGTACATCAGGAGCTCTGCGGGCGGCGCGTACTGCGCGAGCCTGCCGCCCTGCTGCATCACCGCGATGCGGTCGCCCATCTTGATCGCCTCGTCGATGTCGTGGGTGACGAACACGATCGTCTTGCGGATCTCGCGCTGGAGGCGGAGGAACTCGTTCTGGAGGCGCTCGCGGTTGATCGGGTCGATCGCGCCGAACGGCTCGTCCATCAGCATCAGCGGCGGGTCGACCGCCAGCGCCCGGGCCACGCCCACGCGCTGGCGCTGGCCGCCGGAGAGCTGCGCGGGGTAGCGGTCACGCGTCTCGTGCGGGTCGAGGCTGACGAGCTCGAGCAGCTCGTCCACGCGCGCGCGGATGCGCTCCTTGTCCCAGCCGAGCAGCCGCGGGACCGTCGCGATGTTGCCCGCCACGCTCATGTGGGGGAACAGCCCGATCTGCTGGATGGCGTAGCCGATCTCGCGGCGAAGCTCGGCCGGACGGCGATCGCGCACGCTGCGGCCGTCGAGCAGGATGTCGCCGCCGGTGATGTCGATCATCCGGTTGACCATCCGCATGGCGGTGGTCTTGCCGCAGCCGGAGGGCCCCACCAGCACGCAGATCTCCCCGGCGGGTACCTCGAGCGAGAGGCCGTCCACGGCCGGCTGATCCTGCCCGGGGTAGCGCTTCGTGGCATCCCGGAACTCGAGGGTCGCGGCTGCGGGGCGTGACGACGGCCCCGGAGGCTGGGCGGAGTCTGAAATGTTCACGGGCGGCGGGGTCCCGGAGGAAGCGCGAATCCTACCCAGGCGGCGAGGTGCTCTCGCGCGGAGTTCTCGAAGCCTTAATGTCGCCCTCCGCCAAGCGCTGGAGCTCCCGACGGAGGTCCTCGCGCAGCTCGTGGACCTCCCCGGCGGCGACCTCGTCCACCGCCTCGTCGTCGGGATCGGGCTCGGGTCCCGGTTCGGGTTCCGCCTTGCGTCGCAGCCGCGCGAACAGGGCCGCCACGGCGGCGCCGCCGATCACGAACTTGCGGGAGGCCATCCGGTCGTCATCGTGGCGCGCGGGGTGGACGGAAGCGGCGCCTACAGGACGGCCGCGGCGAGCCTGTCGACCTGTCCCGGGTCGGACGACGTGGGACACATGATCAGCTCGTCGCAGCCGACCGCCTCGAAGGCGCTGACGCGCTCCTTCACCTCGTCCTCCCCCTTGGCCGTCCCGGCCATGAGCATGTCGGCGTACTCGCCGGCGAACGCGTAGTACGCGCTGATCGACCTGCGCACCTCGGCGTCGGGGTCATCGTCGAGCGAGAAGTAGCTCAGCGACATCTTGCGCGGTCGTCCCTCACGGCCCTCCGCCGCCCAGGCGGCCTCGAGCTTCTCGATCGCCGGCGGGAACCACTCCGGCGGGGCGGCCCCCATGATCCAGCCGTCGCCGTACCTCGCCGCGCGCCGGAACGCGGCGTCGACCTGACCGCCCACGACGATCGGGGGCGGGCGGTCCGACACGTCCGGGCCCACGCCGCCGGCGTATCCTCGCTCCTCGCCCGCCCACAGCCGCTTCATCTCGTCGAGCATCTGGTCGAAGCGCCGCCCCCGGTCCTCGAACGTGACACCGGCGGCCGTGAAGTCGTCCTCTCTTCCGCCGGCCGCCACCCCGAGGACCAGACGACCGCCGGACAGGTGATGGACGCTCGCCGCCTCCTTGGCGAGCACCGCGGCGCTGGGACGTGACGGCGCGATCAGGATCGAGGTGACCAGACCGACGCGCTCGGTCACGGCCGCTGCCGCAGCCAGCGCCACGAGCGGCTCGTAGTTCGAGTAGACGATGCGGTCGATGGTCCCGAGCGAGGAGAAGCCGGCGGCGTCCGCCCGCTTCGCCCACTCGATCACCTGCTCGCCTCTCACGCCCGGGATCGTCGTGGGCAGGCCGATTCCGATCTTCACTCGCGCTCTCCTCTCATAAGCTCGCTCCCGATGACGTTAGAGACGCTCCCGGGGTGGGCCGCCGAGCTGCTCTCGGCAGAGCGGGTCGGGCGGCTGGCGCTCCTGGATGAGCGCGACCTGCCGCGGGTGCTGCCGGTCGTGTTCGCCGTCTGGGACGGGGCCGTTTGGAGCGCCATCGACCGCAAGCCCAAGCGCGCCGGCGAGCCCGCCCGGGTGCGCAGGCTCCGGCGCCGCCCCGAGGCGGCGCTGCTCGTGGACCGCTACGACGACGACTGGTCGCGGCTGGCGTGGGTGGAGCTGCGCGGCGAGGTGTCGATCGAGCCGGTGGGACCGGCTCTCGAGGCGCTCGCGATGCGTTACGAGCAGTACCGCGCCGAGCCGCCGCCCGGGCCGCTCCTGCGGCTGGAGGTGCGTGACGCGGTGTGGTGGAGCGCGGCCGACCGGGAAGAGTCGTGAGTATCGACGGAGTGGCAGAGGTCCGGTCAGCCGCGTGGGACCGGCTGCTCGCGGGCAGGCCCACCGCCGTTGCCGTTGGCCGCGATCTCGCGGATCGGCGTGCCGGCGTTCCACTGGTCGGCCACGACACTCCTGCATGCCGCGGCCGTGTCGGCGAGCGCGCCGGCCAGCTGGCCGGAGGCGTGCTCGCGCTCGGCGTCGGGGGTCACGAGCTCCCCGAGCCGTCGCCAGAGGTTCACGTGCAGGTCGCACAGGCGGCCCGCATGGGCCCGGGGGAGGCCGCGCTCGAACGCGCCGCGCTGGCCCATCCTCGCTCGCCGCGCGCCGAGCTCGTCGAGGAGCCGCGAGGCGCGCAACCGGCCCGTTTCCCGGGGACGCCCGGCGCGGTACTCGGCCAGGTCGAGCTGGCGCACGACCTCGCGCAGGCGCATGTCCTTGTCGTGGATCGCCCGCGACGTGGCCGCGTCGACGTCGTCGGAACCGGCGCCGAGCTCCCTCTCGGCAGGGAAGTCCGGGAACGCCACGTCGATCGGGTCGAACCCGTACTCGACGCTCCAGCCGCGCATCCGCTCCAGTAGCTCGTAGCGCGTGCGCCAGTCCCGGTGGTGAAGGGCCACGTCGCGGATCAGCCGGCGAGCGCTCAGCTCGTCCTCGCACCAGCGCAGCAGGAGGCGCATGCTCGTGGTCGTCTCGAGCTCGCGCGCACGCTTCTCCCAGGTGTCCTCCCAGCGCTGGGCGGCCGCGCGCACAAGCTCGAGCGTGTAGCCCGAGACCTCCCACCTGTGCACGTCGAGGGGGCGCTGCGGTGTCCGCTCGGCCGAGGGGAAGTAGGCCCCCTCGAAGCTCTTGAAGCGCGGCTGCGCCCGCAGGCCGCGGAGGTCGGGGTCCTCGCTGACGAGCCAGTCGCGGCGGCTCACGAGGTACTCGGTGTCGGCACGCTCGGTGGCGCTTTCGAGGCGATTCACGGCCAGGCGGGCCAGCTCGTCCACGTCGGCAGAGCCGTTCTCGAGCAGCGGCAGGGCCCACATGCACGCCACGTTGTAGTGCTCCTGCCAGCGGTCGAACCCGCCCGACGGCTCGATCTCCTCGATCTCCGCCTTGAGCCTCTGGATGTCCCGGTCGCAGTGCGATCCGCACAGCTCGACGCGCAGCCGTTCCCTCACCACCATCATCGACACCTGGACGGCCGCTGTAGTGAGCGGGGGGTCGTGTCGCCACGGGCGGTCCGCCGGGATCCGGTGACAGAGGTCCGCGAGCCGGTCGAGCGAGGCGAGCAGGAGGAGCTCGGAGAGGCGGTCGGCGTCCTGTGCCGGAATCTGCAGGGCGGTCTCGCGGCCCTCGATCGGAGGCGGGGCCTGGCCGGCCTCTTCGTATGCGGGGGCGGCCTTGGCGGCGACCTCGCTCGAGCGCAGGGCCTGCTCGAACAGCTCCGTCAGCCTGGGAGTGAGCCGCTCGCGCAGGCGCTCGCGCTCTTCGTCGCGCCGGGTACTCGTCCTCCCGGCCTTGCGCCACTGACGAGGGAGCCCGGGACCGCCGAGGAGCACGGCATGCCGGTAGCGAGCCACCAGCAGCGTCCGATCGCGTTCCCGGCGCGCTCTACGCGTGTATGAGCGGCGGACGACGTCCTCGGGCGAGTTCGGCTCGGCCACCTCGAGGATGGCCTCATAGGTGTCGAGCGCGTCGAGGTAGAGCCCGAGCTTCTCCTGGAGGAAGCCGATCTGGAGGCGCAGGCCGTGGTTCATCGGGTCTAGATCGAGCGCCTGGTAGTAGGACGCGAGCGCCTCGTCGTAGCGGCGCCCGTGCTCGCACTCGGCCGCGTACTCGTAGTGCTGGAGCAGCGCGGGTGGCATGTAGTAGCGCCGCCAAGCGGTCCAGGGCGACCGGCAGACCCGCGTGCGGGGGAGGATCGCGGCGGTGGCGTGGTCGGCCGCCTGACGCACGGCCCCGCTCCATGACGTGTCCCAGACGGTGTGCCCTCCGCCGCCCTTCCCGGGCGCGCGGACCACGTGCACCGTGACTCCGTAGGGGCGCCTTCCCTTGCGCGTGACGAGAGCGCCGCTCACCTCGTAGGCGTAGCTCGGGAAGGCCGCGCGCAGCAGGCTGAGCAGGCTCCCCAGCAGGTTCGCCGAATCCACGCCGTTGCGTGCCAGCACGTCGAGGAACTCCCCCTGCTCGGCGGGCGCCGGCACGGAGGCCGGCGACTGGAGGTGAGACATCCCGAGGCGGTCGCGGAACGCGGCCGTCAGGCGCTCGACCTCGGCGGCCGGGGTGTCGTCGCTCGCGACGAAGCTCTGCACGACGATGCGGCCCGGCCACCAGGCGAGGAACTCGAACCGAAGGTGCCGGACGCACCAGGCGAGCAGCAGGAGCGCCCCGGCGGTCACGAGCGTCGCGACCCCTGGCTTGGCCAGTGTGGCGAGGGCGGGGCTCGGGAAGCCGTCCTCGGCGTTAGGGGGGTTGCCATGGAGATGCGCGAGCGCGACCAGCGCGGCCAGGCCGGCGACGATGCCGATGCTCCAGCCGATCACTCCGCGCCAGCGCGGCTTGGGCCGCTTGCAGCGCGAGCCTGGCGTGCCGCGGCGAAGCCGCGGGCGCTTGACGAGTACACGTCCGAGCCGGCGAGTCCGGAAGGTGGGGGCGGCCACTTGGCTCCTTCCTCGGGGGTGCTGGCGCGAGTGTGCGGCCGATGGCCGGCCAGCGGTGTGACGATCATCACAATCGGTCGATTTGCACAGGTTCTTGCAGGCTTAGTGCTCCCCGGCCTCAAGTACCGTCGCGCTCGGGCAGCCAGGACCGCGCCTGACCGCGCCCGCGATGCTCGCCGATGCTTTCGCATCGACTGCGCTCGCGTACTTGTCAGCCACGCTCCTGGCTTGCCCGATCATCGACGGTACTTTCGGCGAAGAGCACTTAGCCGGGCGAAGGCGACCTTTCCACCGGCAACCCGCGGCGCGACCACTCGCTCCACGAGCCCGGATAGAGCCGGCCCTCGATGTCCGCCAACTCGCCCGCCAGGACGAGCGTGCAGGCCGTGATGCCGGAGCCGCAGTAGGCCACGAAGGGCTCCTCGCCCAGGCGCTGGCGTAGCTCGGCCGCGGGCGGGAAGCGGCCGCCCGGGGCGAGCTCGGCGAAGGGGACGTTGAGCGCGCCTGGGATGTGGCCGGCTACCTTGTCGATGGGCTCGACCTCGCCGCGGAAGCGCTCGGGGGCGCGGGCGTCTAGGAGCCTCGTTTCGCCGGCGCTCAGCTCGTCGGGGTCCGCTGTGTCGTTCTCGCGCGGGTGGGCGGTGAAGGGGTTGGGCTCGGTCGCGCCGCTCTCCGCGGCCGCCCCCGGTGCAGCGGCCTGCTCGGCGGCCCCCTCTTCGCCCGCCTCCAGCGCGCCGCCCTCCTCGCGCCACCGCTTGAGGCCGCCGTCCAGCACGGCCACGTCGTCGTGGCCGAAGTGGCGCAGCAGCCACCAGAGGCGGGCCGCTCCTCCTTCGCCGGCCTCGTCGTAGGCGACCACGCGGGTGTCGCGGCCGATTCCGGCACGGCGGGCGGCTGCCTCGAAATCGGCCGCTTCGGGCAGCGGGTGACGGCCCCGCTCGCCCGGCTCGGCGGCGAGGTCGCGGTCTACGTCGAGAAACGTCGCGCCCGGGATGTGGCAGGCCCGCCAGGCCTCTCCGCCGGCCCCGGGCTTGCCGAGCACGTAGCGGCAGTCGACGACCACTAGGCCGGGCTCGCCCAGGTGGGCTCGGAGCCACGCCGTGTCGACGAGCGGCCCAAAGGAAGCAACCATCGGGAGAAAGGCTACGCCGAGGCCTTCATCCGAGTGTGGGCCCTCAGCGCCACCTATATGGTGCTTTTGGGGGCCCACACTCCGCTGCGCGCCCACCCGTAGCCTTCCCCGCGTGCGCGCCATGGTCCTCGACGCACCGCGCTCCGCGCTCCGGCCGGCCGACCCGGCCGTTCCTGAGCCGGGCCCCGGGGAGGTCCTGCTCGAGGTGGCGGCGTGCGGCATCTGCCGCACCGACCTTCACGTCGTGGACGGGGAGCTGCGGCGGCCGAAGCTGCCGCTCGTGCCGGGTCATCAGATCGTCGGCCGCGTCGTCGAAGGGGGCGACCGGTTCGCTGCGGGCGAGCGCGTGGGCGTGCCCTGGCTCGGCTGGACCTGCGGCGTCTGCCGGTACTGCCGCTCCGGTCGCGAGAACCTCTGCGACCGGGCCCGCTTCACCGGCTACGACCGCGACGGCGGCTTCGCCCAGTTCGCCGCCGCCGACGAGCGCTTCTGCTTCGCGCTGCCGGACGGCTACCCCGACCTCCAAGCCGCGCCGCTCCTCTGCGCGGGCCTGATCGGCTACCGCACCCTCCGGCTCGCGGGCGACGCCGAGCGCGTCGGGCTGTACGGCTTCGGCGCCGCCGCGCACATCGTCTGCCAGGTCGCCCGCCACCAGGGGCGCCGCGTGTTCGCCTTCACGCGCGCGGACGACGCCGACGCCCAGGCGTTCGCCCTCGAGCTGGGCGCGGAGTGGGCGGGCGACGCCCTGGGGCCGCCGCCCGAGGAGCTCGACGCCGCCCTGATCTTCGCCCCGGCGGGCGAGCTCGTGCCGGCGGCCCTGAGGGCGGTGGCGAAGGGCGGCAGCGTCGTGTGCGGGGGCATCCACATGAGCGACATCCCGTCGCTGCCCTACGACCTGCTGTGGGGCGAGCGGACCCTCCGTAGCGTGGCCAACCTGACGCGCGCCGACGGCGAGGAGTTCCTGGCGCTCGCCCCGCGCGTGCCCGTGCGGACCCATGTGGAGACGCACCCGCTCGACCAGGCGAACGAGGCGCTCGACCGTCTGCGCGAGGGGAGGGTCCGCGGAGCCGCGGTGCTCGTTCCCTAAGCCGCCCTAGGCCGCGCGGCGCGTCCGGCGAGCGCTCTCTGGCGTCCCGCGCCGCGGCTCCGCCCGCCCGAAGCGGTCCAGCGCGGCTCCCACGGCCCGCCAGGCGGCGGGGTTGACGGCCATGCCGATGTGGCTCGACGCGATCTCCACGTGCTCGTCGGCGCAGGGGTCGAGGCAGGCGCGCCAGTCGACGATGCCGTCGCTGCGCGAGTAGACCGCCACGAACCCCACCCCGGCCGGGAGGGGCGCGGCGAGCTGCTCCCAGAATCCTGCGCAGCACTCGCCATCCAGGCAGGAGCGCTTGAACAGCCCCGGCGCCCCGAGTGAGCCCAGCGCACCGACCGCGTGGAGCTGCAGGCGCACCAGCGGGTGGACGGCGAGCGGAGCCAGCTGCGGCGAGCCGAGCGTGACGATGCCGCCCACCAGCTCCGGGCGGCGCACCGCGAGCACCTTGGCCATCGCCCCGCCGCGGCTCTGTCCGATCACCACGGCGCGCATGCCCTGGTCGCGCACCACTCGCTCGAGCCGCTCCTCGAGCCGTCCGAGGAGCGTTCCGGAGCAGTCGACGTTGGCGCGCATGCCCGCGCGGGTGGGCCGGTAGCCCGCGCGCTTCAGCCAGCCCGCCATCGGCCTGAGCGAGGCGTCGCCCGCCATGAAGCCGGGGATCAGGAGCACCGGGCGCCCGCGGCCGTCTCGCACGCCGGCGCCGCGCAACACCGGGTCGCGCAGGAGCGCGGCGGCCTCGAGGCCCAGCCTCGCCTCCCGCCAGAGCGGCGGCCGGGCACTGCGCGTGATGAGGGACGCTCCCTTCAACGCGGCCACTGGACCCTAATAGTCCTCTGGGACATCAACGCTTCACGGTGCCGGTATGTTCCGCGCCGTGCGTGCGGTGACTGTTCAGGACGGCGAGCTCGTCGTGGAGGATCGCCCCGGCCCCGAGCCGGGGCGGGGCGAGGTGCTGGTGCGCGTGCGTGCGGCTGGGCTGAACGGGGCCGACATGCTCCAGCGAAAGGGCGCCTATCCGGCGCCGCCGGGCTCGCCGGCCGACATCCCGGGGCTCGAGCTGGCCGGCGAGGTCGTGGCGCTCGGCCCGGACGCGATTCGCTTCGAGGAGGGCGACCGCGTCATGGCCGTGGTGGGCGGCGGCGGCCAGGCCGAGCTTGCGGTGGTGCACGAGCGGGCCGCCATGCCGGTGCCTGGGCCGCTCGACTGGCCGCCGGCGGGCGGCCTCCCGGAGGCGTTCACCACCGCCCACGACGCCGTCTTCACGCAGGCCGGGCTGCGCCCCGGCGAGCACCTGCTCGTGCACGGGGCCGCGGGCGGCGTGGGCACCGCGGCGGTGCAGCTCGGCCGTGCCGCGGGGGCGACCGTCACGGCCACCGTGCGCCGCGAGGAGCACCGGCCCGCGCTGGAGGAGCTCGGGGCCACGGCCATCGATCCCGAGGGCTTTGCCGACCAGGGCCCTTACGACGTGATCCTCGAGCTGGTCGGCGCCGGCAACCTCGCCGACAACCTCTCGTCGCTCGCCCTGGGCGGCCGGATCGCGGTGATCGGCGTGGGCGGCACCGGGCCGAAGGCGGAGATCAACCTGCTCCAGGTGATGCAGAAGCGCGCCCGCATCCACGGCTCGACCCTGCGCGCTCGCCCGCTCGAGCAGAAGGCCGCGGCGGCGCGTCTGGTGGAGACGGAGGTGCTGCCCGGATTCGAGGACGGCCGCCTGACCGTGCCGGTGGCGGAGACCTTCCCGCTCGACGAGGCCGAGGCGGCCTACGACCGGTTCGCCGCCGGCGGCAAGCTCGGCAAGATCGTCCTGCTTCCGTAGATTGGGCCGATGAACGATCGAGCGACCTGGCGGGCGCCGCAGCTGGGGCCGGCGCGGACCATCGACCTCGGCGGGGGCCGCCAGATCCGCGCCCACGCGACCGGTGCCGGACCTCCGATCGTCTTCGTCCACGGCGCGCTCGTGAACGCGAACCTGTGGCGCAAGGTCATCCCCCGCCTCCACGGCTTCACGTGCGTGACGCTCGACCTGCCGCTCGGCTCGCACACGATCCCGATGCCGAAGGACATGGACTACGGGTCGGCGGCCCTGGCCGACCTGATCGCCGACGCCATCGACAAGCTGGACCTGAAAGGCGCCACGGTCGTGGCCAACGACACCGGCGGCGGCCTCACCCAGATCATGACGGCCCGCCGACCCGAGAGCGTCGGCGCGTTCGTGCTCACCTCGTGCGACGCCTTCGAGAACTTCCCGCCGCGATTCTTCCGGGTCGTGCTCGCCCCGGCACGCATCCCCGGCGGCGTGTCGGCGGCCTTCCGCGGCCTCTGGCTGCGCCCGGTGCGTCGCCTCCCGATCGCCTACGGCTGGCTCACCAACGAGCCGATCGAGCGCGAAGCCGAGGACTCCTACGTGCTGCCGGTGCTCACGAGCGGCGAGATCCGCCGCGACACGCGCCGCTTCCTGAACGGCTTCGACCAGGGCGAACTGCTGGACGCCGCCGCCAAGCTCACGAGCTGGGACAGACCCGCACTGATCGCCTGGTCGCGGAACGACCGCTTCTTCCCGGCCGCTCACGCGGAGCGGCTCGCGGCCCTGATCCCGGAGGCCCGGCTCGAGTGGGTCGAGGGCGCCCGCACCTTCTCACCGGAGGACCGGCCCGACCGGCTCGCCGAGCTGATCGGGACGTTCGTGCGCGACCACACCGCGGCGCCGGCGCGCTAGACGGATGTTCGATAGGGCCGGGGACGACCCGGCCCGATAGGCATCTGGACGATCAGGGCAAACCCGTTGCGAGGCGGGGGCGCAAAGCCAGAGGCCTCCTCGGGAGGCGGCTCAGCTGCCGGACTACGACCCTCCCCCGAGCCGCCGCAACCCCCCCTTGGCCTACCCTGACGATCGCCGTTCCACCCCCATTCGCCGTAGCCTCCGAGGAGCAGCGGTGATCCCGCTGCGCCGGCCCCTCGGGCTGGAGGCGAAGATCTGGATCGCCGGCGGCCTGATCGCGGCGCTGTCTGCGCTCGTGTACTGGGGGCTCGTGCGGGGCCTCGTGGTGGCGGCCGCACCGGTCGAGGTGCCCTGGTGGGTCGTGGCCGCCGGCTTCGCCGCCGCCGAGCGCTGGGTGGTCCACCTCCACCTCCCGCGCGGCACGCACGCGCTCACGCTCGCCGAGGTGCCGCTCGTGGTGGGCCTGCTCTTCCTCGGGCCGGCCGAGCTGGTGCTGGCGGGCCTCGCCGGCTCGGCGCTCGCGCTGTGCCTGAACCGCGAGGTCCCGACGTTCAAGGCCTTCTTCAACACCGCCCAGTTCACCCTCGGCATGTGCGCGGCTGTGCTCGCCCTCCACGCCTTCGGGACCGGCCGCGACCCGCTCGAGCCGGAGGTGTGGCTGGCCGTCTTCGGGGCCGTTTCGGCGAGCACGCTGGTGTCAGAGGTCTGCGTCGGCATCGCCGTCAGCCTCGGTGAGGGCCGGGTGGATCGGCGCCGGCGCATCGACATGCTGCTCGGCAACTGGACCGTCGCGATCAGCAACACGTGCCTCGGCCTGGCCGGGGCCGCCGTGATGGCCGCCAGCCCGGCTGCCGGGCTGCTGCTGGTCGCGCCGGCCGCCGCACTGCTCGTCGCCTACCGCGCCTACACGGGCGAGCGCCGGCGCCGCGCCGAGCTCGGCTTCCTCTACGAGGCCACCCGCACGCTGTCGCGCTCGTCCGAGATACGCCCGGAGCTCGAGGTCCTGCTCGAGCGCACCGCCGAGGCGTTCCGCGTGTCGGCAGTCGAGATGGTGCTGTTCTCGGCCGAGGCGCACCGCTCGTCGCTCTGGCGCGACGGGGAAAGGCGGATGCTCGAGCCGATCGACGACGGGCTCGCCGAGCGGCTTCGCGGCCTGGCGGACGGGTTGCAGGGCCCGCTGGACGTGCAGACCACCCACGACCTCGAGCTGCGCGGATACTTCCGCGGGCGCGGGATGCAGACCGGCATCGTGGCCCCGCTGCGGGGCGAGGCGGGCTGCGTCGGCCTGTTCCTGGTGGCAGGCCGGGAGAGCGTCGACCTGGGCTTCACCGAGGATGACCTGCGGCTGCTCGAGACGCTCACCGGCAACATCACCGTGGCTCTCCAGTACGACCGCCTCGAACAGGCGGTGCGACAGCTCGAGGCGCTCCAGCAGGAGCTGGAGCGCAAGGCCCTGTACGACTCGCTCACCCAGCTCGCCAACCGGGCGCTGTTCTACAACCGGCTCGAGCACGTGCTGAACGGCCGGCGCGCGGGCGCCTGCGTGGTGCTGCTCGACATCGACGAGTTCAAGTCGGTCAACGACACTCACGGCTACCACGCCGGCGACGAGCTGCTGACGGCCGTGGCCGACCGGCTGCGCCTGTGCGTCGGCGACGGCGATACCGCTGCGCGGCTGGGGGGCGACGAGTTCGCCCTGCTGCTCGACCGCGCGGACGGCGAGGCCGGCGCGCTGGAGGTGGCCGAGCGGCTGCTGAAGGACTTCGAGGCGCGCATCGAGGTGGCGGGCGAGCAGCTCAGCGTGCGCGTCAGCCTGGGCGTCGCGGTGGGCGTGCCGAGCGGCGACCCGGGCGAGCTGATGCGGCGGGCGGACGTCGCCCTGTACGAGGCCAAACGGCGCGGCAAGGGCCGGTATTGCTTCTTCCACCCGTCGATGCGCGACACGTTCCGCCGGCGCCGCACGCTCGCGCGCGAGCTGGCGCGGGCGGTGTCGGACGACGAGCTCACCGTCGTGTACCAGCCGGTTGTGGCGCTCGAGGACAGCCGGACGGTCGCGCTCGAGGCGCTGGTGCGCTGGAACCACCCCGAGCGCGGGCTGGTGCCCCCGGGCGAGTTCATCGCCTTCGCAGAGGAGACCGGCGCGGTGGTGGACATCGGCGAGGTGGTGCTGGAGCGCGTGGCCGAACAGGCCGCCGCGCTCGAGATCCCGATCCATGTGAACGTGTGCGCCCCCGAGCTGACCGACCCGGGCTTCCTCGATCGGGTCGACGACGTGGTGGCCCGCCACGGCCTGACGCCCAACCTGCTCATCTTCGAGGTCACGGAGCGGGTGTTCGTGGCCGAGGACCCGGCGCCGGTGGAGGTGCTGGAGGGCCTGCGCGAGCGCGGCATGCGGGTGGCGATGGACGACTTCGGCACGGGCTACTCGTCGCTCGCGTATCTCTCGCGCCTGCCCGTCGACACGATGAAGATCCCCAAGGAGTTCGTCGACGAGGTGACGGGTGCCGGCCAGCACCACTCCCTGGCGCGCGCGGTCATCGAGCTGGGCGCCGCGCTCGACCTGACCATGGTGGCCGAGGGCATCGAGCATTCCGACCAGATCGCGGCGCTGCGGGCGTTCGGGTGCGAATACGGGCAGGGCTACTACTACGGCCTGCCGCGCACGGCGCGGCGTGCGCTGCGCGGTGTGGACCTGCTGCGCGAGCGCGCCGCGGCCTGAGTCAGTTCAGGCGCTCCACCAGCATTGCCTGTCCTTGGCCGCCGGCCACGCACATCGTCTCGAGCCCGATCGTTCTGTCGTCGGTCTCGAGCCCGTTCAGCAAGGTGGTCATGATGCGGGCTCCGGTCATCCCGAAGGGGTGGCCGAGGGCGATCGCGCCGCCGTGCGGGTTCATCTTCTCGAGCGGGATCCCACACTCGTTCATGATCGGGATCACCTGGGCGGCGAACGCCTCGTTCAGCTCGACGGTGTCCACATCGCCGATCGTCATGCCCGCGCGGTCGAGCACCTTCCGGATCGCTCCGATCGGCGCGACGCCCATGTACTCGGGCTCGATGGCCGCGGTCGCCGACGTGACGATCCGCGCGCGCGGCTTCAGGCCGAGCTCGCCCGCCTTCGCGTCGGACATCACGAGCACGGCGGCGGCTCCGTCGTTCAGCGGGCACGAGTTGCCGGCCGTGACCCTCCCGTCCTCCTTGAAGGCGGGATCGAGCTGCGCGAGCTTCTCGAGCGTCGAGCTGGATCGCGGGCCATCGTCCCTCGCGACCACGGTGCCGTCGGGCAGCTTCACCGGAGCGATCTCGCGGTCGAAGTAGCCGTTCTCCTGCGACTGCACGGCGAGCTCCTGCGAGCGCTGGGCGTACTTGTCCATGTCGGCCCGGCTCACCTCGTAGCGCTCGGCCACGTTCTCGGCGGTGTTGCCCATCGAGATGTACGCATCCGGGCGGCCGTTGCCGCCCTGGAGCTTCTCGTTCTGGTCCTGCGGGCGGGCGCCCTCGACCGCTTCGTTGTAGCGCGAGACCCACTCCACGCCGGCGGCGATGTAGGCGTCGCCCTGCCCGGCGGCCACGGCGTTTGCGGCCTGGCGGAGCGACTCGAGGCTGGAGGCGCAGTAGCGCGACACGGTCGCGCCGTTGACGCCGGTGGGCAGCTTCTCCGAGAGCAGCACCATGATCCGGGCCAGGTTGAAGCCCTGGAGGCCCTGCGGCAGGCCGACTCCGCAGTACAGGTCCTCGATCGAGGCCGGATCGACCTCGGGGTTTCGCTCGAGGAGCGCATCCACGACGAAGGCGCCCATCTCGTCCGGGCGAAGCTGGGCCAGCGAGCCCTTGAAGGCCCGGCCGATGGGCGTGCGAACGGCGTCGACGATGACTGGTTGAGGCATGGCCGACACCCTACCCGCGAAGGGGAGCGCCCGGGGGCGCTCCCCTCTCGCAGGCGTCCCCTCAACCCGTCCTGGGAACGAGGGCGAGGATCGAGTTCAGCGCGGGGGCCATCTGATTCGCCCCGGTGGCCTGCGGGTCGAGCAGGCCGGTGATCGCGCAGAGCAGGTTCCCGAGCAGGTTGCCGGGACCGGGCACCGCGTCGATCCGCACCTGGATCAGGTTCGTGCGCACGACCAGCCCGAGCAGGTTCAGGTTGATCGGCCCGAGCCTCAGGTTGAGGATCTGGCAGGCGCCGGGGATCGGGGGCACGGGCGGCTGGGCTGCCGCGCTCGTGGCGCCGCTCGTCACCGCCGCCGGCATGCGCACGCCGCGCTTCGCGACGCGGCGGCCGTCGAGCCGTCCCCTCAGGGTGCCGACCGAGACCAGGCGGCCGCTCGAGGTGGCGAAGCGGTCGATTGCGTACCTGCCGTTGAACTGCTTTCCGCTCTTCGTCTGGCCGGACACCGGCACGACCTGGGTCAGGCCGGCGGGCGCCTGTGCGCTTGCTGTCGCCGGTGCGAGCGCGACGACCGCGCAAATCGCTATGGCGAGCAGGCCCATGCGGGCTTTCATGTCTCGTCCTCCTTGATCGTTGACCCCCTACAGACGGCCGCGGGCCGCGGATGTTGGAAACAAGCCGTTTCGGTCCTCGCGTGCTGGACACGGGATGAGGGATGGCTGTTCGACCGCCACGGAGGGCGGATTTCCGGAGCGCCGGAGACGCGGAGCTTGCAGACTTGGCCGCCGCGGGCGACGAGTCCGCGTTCGAGGCCATCTTCGAGCGCCACCACCGGGGGCTGCTGTCGCTCTGCCGCCATCTGCTGGGCTCGCCGGAGGAGGCCGAGGACGCCCTTCAGCACACCTTCGCCGCGGCGTACCGGCAGCTGGAGGCAGAGCCGCCCGACCACCTGCAGGCCTGGCTGTACAGAACGGCCCGCAACCGCTGCACCGACATCCTGCGAGCGAGGCGTGAGCTGCCAGTGGCCGCCCCGGAGATCTCCACCGCGGGGCTCCCGGAGGAGGTCGAGCGGCGCAGCGACCTGCACGAGCTGGTCTCCGACATCGGCCGCCTCCCCGAGGACCAGCGCGCCGCGCTCGTCATGTCCGAGATCGAGGACCTCGCGCACGCCGAGGTCGCCGACGTGCTCGGTTGCCGGCAGGACAAGGTCCGGGCGCTCGTCTACCAGGCCCGCTCCTCGCTCGCCGGCTGGCGCGAGGCGCGCGAGTTGCCCTGTCGCGAGGTGCGCGAGGAGATCTCGGTCGCGCACGGAGGCGGGCTTCGGCGCGGCCACCTGCGCCGGCACCTGAAGCTGTGCCCGGATTGCGCGGCCTTCCGCGAGGACGTGGACCGCCAGCGCAGCCGCGTCGCGCTCGTCCTGCCGGTGCTGCCCGCACTCGGCCTGAAGGCGCGCGTGCTGGAGGCGGCGTGGGGCGCTGCGGCCGGAGGCGGAGCCGCGGCCGGTGGTGGAGCTGCGGCCGGAGGTGGAGCTGCTGCCGGAAGCGGAGCCGCAGGAGGCGGCGCCGCGGCCGGAGGCGGCGCTGTGGCCGGCGGCTCGCTCGGCGCGGCGGCGGTCAAGCTCGGCACCGCCGTGCTCGTGCTCGGCTGTGCGGGCATCGCCGCATTCAGCGGGCTGTCGGGCGATGGGGGGGCGGCGCGCGAACCGATCGGCTCCGCGCCACCGGCGAACCGCGCCGCAACCATCTCGCCGGAGGAGGCGGCCCGCCGCGAGGCGGAGGCCGCGCGCCGTGAGCGGCGGGCACGGCTGCTCCGGATCCGCGAGCGCTCGGAACCCCAGGCGAACGAGGCAATCGACCCGGCCTCCGGCAGCGAGCCGGAGTCGCTCGCGCCGTCACACGCGCCGCCGGCCCGGTCACCGTCATCCCGGCCGCCGGGCCGCTCGCCGTCACCCGCGCCCGGCGGGGCGCCCGCCCCGGCACCCGAAGAGGCGCCCGCCGGGGGCCAGGCGCCCGCCCCGTCGCCGCAGCCCGCTCCGTCGCCTCAGCCCGCCCCGTCGCCCCAGCCCGCCCCGTCGCCGCAGCCCGCTCCGTCGCCTCAGCCCGCCCCGTCGCCCCAGCCTGCCCCCGCCCCACAGCCTCCGGCCGGGGGCGGCCCAGCCCTGCCCGGCGTCGAGGCGGAGATCGAGGCCCGGGTCCCCGCGCTGCCCTGAGAGGGGGCCTGCCTACCTTGGCGCCATCCGCAGCGCGCCATCGAGCCGCAGCACCTCGCCGTTGAGCATGGTGTTCTCGGCGATGTGGCAGGCCAGCTTCGCGTACTCGTCGGGCCGGCCGAGGCGGGGCGGGAAGGGGATCGAGGCGCCGAGCGCCTCGCGCGCCTCCTGTGGCAGCGCCGCCAGCAGCGGGGTGTCGAACAGCCCCGGTGCGATCGTGCAGACCCGGATTCCGAGCCGGGCGAGGTCGCGCGCCGCCGGCAGGGTGAGCCCGGCCACGCCGCCCTTCGACGCGGCGTAGGCCGTCTGGCCGATCTGACCGTCGTAGGCGGCGATCGACGCGGTCATCACCACCGCGCCGCGCTCGCCCTCGGCGTCGGGCTCGCCCGCCGCCATGGCGGCCGACGCCAGCCGCAGCACGTTGAAGGTGCCGATCAGGTTCACGCGCACGACCGTCTCGAACGGCTGGAGCGCCGCCGGACCGTCCTTCTTCACGGTGCGCTCGGCCCAGCCGATCCCGGCGCACGAGACCGCCAGGCGCAGCCCGTCGACGGAGTCCACGGCGGCCTGCACCTGCGCCTCGTCGGTCACGTCGGCCGCGGCGAACGCACCGCCGATCTCGGCGGCCAGCCCGGAGCCGCGCTCCTTGTTCAGGTCCGCGATCGTCACGCGCGCGCCCCGCGCCGCCAGCTCCCGCGCGGACGCCTCGCCGAGACCCGAGGCTCCGCCGGCCACCAGCGCGCCAATCCCGCCCAACTCCATAGGGCGAGGCAGCCTATATGTGCGGCGCGCCGCGGGATCGGGCCCCGCGGGTCACTGATTCGACTCGACGATGTCCCGCACGCACTGCTCGATGTCGTCGAAGCAGTCGCTCCAGCTCCTCGCCTCGCCCCACGGCTTGTTGGCGTTGTCGCCGAAGAAGGTGGTGTGGGCGCTGTCGCCGGTGATCGACTTGTCGGCCACCACCTCGGGGACCGTGAGGGCCACGACGGCGATCAGGAACGCAACGAGGCCGATCAGAATCGCCGCGACGATCGCGCCGAAGCCGAGCCGACGCCGCGGCGGCGGGGTCTCCGCCGCCGCGGATCCGGCCGGCCGGGGCGCCTCGCGGTCGCCTCGCCCGGGCGTGACGGCGGAGAGCAGCTCGGTCACGAGCGCCACGATGACCGGCGTGATCGCCGCGGTGGCCACCACGCCGCCGTCGAAGAGCTCCGACGCGACGATCGCGGCGACGACCGACGCCGCGGTGGCGATCACGAGTGTCAGGAGCCGGTTCAAGCGGGAGCGCTCCTTCTTCGCGCCACCGTAACAGCCCGGCAACGAGACGCTCGGTTGCGAGCGTCTACCCTCGCCGCCCATGCGAACCACGATCGTGCTCGCGACCGCGCTGATCGCCGCCGCCCTGCCGGCGTCCTGCCTGGCCCAAGAGCCGAGGGTGCTCGCCATCGGCGAGATCCAGGGCGAGGTCGGTGTCACCGACAACGGCGCGACCCACCGCTCCCCCTGGCGCCGGCTTCCGGAAACGGGTCGTCGAGCACCCTTTACGAGACCCGAGGGGTCGTGAGGCAGAAGATCCTCTCGCGCACCAGCTCGGGCGATACCCAGCGCGGCTTCTTCCTGCAGAGCACCGAGGCGACGGCCGACGGGAACCCGCTCACCTCCGACGGGATCTTCGTCTTCATGGGCGGCTTCACCAGCCTGATCGGCGGCTATATCCCGCAGGTGGGGGACGAGATCGTCGTCCGGGCTCGGGTGACCGAGTTCTTCAGCCTCACCGAGCTCACCAGCGCGAGCCTCGTCAGGGTGGAGCGCACCGGGGTCGACCTGGACGCCGAGGCGCCCTCAATCGAGGCCGCGCCGCCGAGCGTCCTGGCGGACGCCAACCGGTGGTGGGAGCGCCGCGAGGGCATGTCCGTGCGCGTTCCGGCCGGCTTCCTCGCCACGAGCGCCCGCGACGTCTTCGCCTCCACCGCCGACGGCGAGGCGTGGGTGATGAGCGACGAGCTCAGGATCGCCGACCGGCGCGACCCGTTCGCGCGCCGGGCCTTCCGCGACCCGCACCCGCTGGACGACCGCCCCTGGCCGCTGTTCGACAACGGCAACGGCTACCGGATCCTGCTCGGCTCCCTGGGCGTGAAGTTCACGGCGAACGACTCGACCGAGCTGATCGCGCCGGTCCGCACATTCGACCGCGTGCGCAACGACCTCGAAGGCGGCGTCTACTTCAGCTTCAACAAGTACTCGGTGCAGGTGGCGCAGCAGCCGCAGCTCCGCAGCGGCGTCGACCCGTCCCGGAACGCGCCGCCCCGGCGGCCCGACCGTGACGACGAGTACTCGGTGGCGAATTACAACGTCGAGAACCTCTACGACTTCCGCGACGATCCGACCGACGGGTGCGACTTCGTGGGCAACACCGGCTGCCCGGGCGTCTCGCCGCCGTTCGACTACGTCCCGGCGAGCGACGCCGAGTACCGGGCCAAGCTCACCGAGCAGGCGGAGCAGATCGACGAGGACCTGCACCGGCCGGACATACTGCTGGTGCAGGAGGCCGAGGACCAGGACATCTGCGCCGTGCAGGGCGTCGCGTTCGTGTGCGGTCCGAGCGGGGGCGACGGCAGCCCCGACACGCTGCAGGAGCTGGCGCTCGCGATCGAGGACCGCTCCGGGGTCCGCTACGCCGCGGCGCTCGACCGCGACGGCGCCGACGACCGCGGCATCGTCTCCGGCTTCCTCTACCGGACCGACCGCGTCCAGCTGGCCGAGGCCCGCGCCGACGACCCCGTGCTGGGCTCGAGCCCGGCTGTGGAGTACCGCGCGCGCGGCCTCGCCTACAACACCCAGGTCCAGAACCCAAAGGTGCTGAACGCCCAGCTGCCGGCCGACGTGGACCGCTCGACTGGCACCGACGGCACGAACGTGTACACGAGACCGCCGCAGGTGGCCCGCTTCCGCATCTGGCGCGAGCGTGTCGGGCGCGGCCGGCCGGTCGAGCTGGTGGCATTCTCGAACCACTTCTCGTCCACGCCGAACGCGCGGGTGGGGCAGCGCACCGAGCAGTCGCGCTACGGCGCCGCCCTCGTCGAGGCGGCCTCGGGCGAGGGTTGGCGCTCGCGCTACGCCCGGGTGCTGTTCGGCGGCGACCTGAACGTGTTCCCGCGCCCCGACGACCCGTTCGCGCCCGGCGACCCGCTCTTCCGGAGCGACCAGCTCGGCCCGCTCTACGACGAGGCCGGGCTCGAGAACCTCTGGGACGAGCTGAGGCGGCGGGTGCCCGCGTCGGCCTACACCTACGTGTTCGAGGGCCAAGCGCAGACGCTCGACCACCAGTTCGTGTCGCGGCAGCTGGAGAGCGACCTCGAGCAGGTGCGGGTTGCGCACGTCAACGCCGACTGGCCGGCCGACTTCACCGGCGACGGGGCGCGCGGAGCGAGCGACCACGACCCGGTGGTGAGCCGCTTCGAGTTCTCGGGCGACCGCGACGACGACCGCGACGACGACGACTAGCCCGGGGCCGCGAGCGCGGCCTCCCGCTCCGCCGTGGCGGCGCGGCCGCCCTCCCTCTCGCGGTGGACGGCCACGCCGGCCACGACGAGCGCTACGCCGATCACCTCCTGGGGCGAAGGCACCTGCGCGAGCACCACGATGCCGATCACCGTGGCCGTGGCCGGCAGGAGCGAGACCATCAGCGCGTAGGTGGAGCGGGCCAGCCGGCGCATCGCGAGCTGGTCGCTGACGTACGGGATCACGGAGGAGGCGATTCCCACGCCCGCCCCGGCGGCGAGCGCCACGGGATCGGCGAGGGCGGGCAATGCCGCCCAGCCGGCCATCGGCGTCACTACCGCCAGCGCGATCAGCATCGAGGCGGCCAGGCCGTCGATTCCTTGGAGGGCCTCGAGCCGCGACACCCGGTGTGCCAGCACGATGTAGACGGCGAAGAGGCCCGCGTTCGCGAAGGCGAGCGCTAGCCCGAGGGCCTCGCCCTCGATCCGGATGCCCGTGAGCAAGTAAACGCCGGGAACCGCCAGCAGGAGGGCGGCCATGTTGCGCGGGGTGCGGGCGCCGAGGGCGGCCAGCGCGATCACCGGCAGGAACTCGATCGCGGCGACGGTGCCGAGCGGCAGCCGGTCGATGGCGACGTAGAAGCAGCAGTTCATCAGGGCCAGCACCGCGCCCCAGGCCACGAGCAGCCGGCGTCCGTCGCGGTCGAGGCGGGCGAAGGCCCGCCAGGGCCGGCGCCAGGCGGCGAAGACGAGCGCCGCGGCGGCGATGCGCAGCCATGCCACGCCGAGCACGTCCACCCGCGCGAAGAGCAGTACCGCGAAGGCGGGCCCCAGGTAGTGGAAGACCGCGCTGACGATGAAGTAGACGTGCGGGGGCACGCCCATACGATTCCTCAGCGTACGGTTGTCCTCCAGACGCACTCGAAGGTAGAATGAGGCGGGTGCCTTCGAATCGAAGCCCAAATGGCCTCGACACCACCGACATCGAGCTTCTGCACGAGCTCGAGATCGACGCCCGGCTGTCGCTGGCCGAGTTGGGCCGCAGGGTGGGTCTGTCGCCACCCGCCGTGGCCGACCGGCTCGAGCGCCTCGAGCAGGCGGGCGTGATCATGGCCTACCGGGCCGAGATCGACCCTCGCGCGCTCGGCTACGAGCTCGCCGTGGTCCTACGCATCCGCCCGGCGCCGCGCGAGCTGAAGAAGGTCGCCGAGCTGGCCCAGCGCACGCCGGAGATCGTGGAGTGCCACCGGATCACCGGCGACGACTGCTACCTCATGAAGGCTCACGTGCGGGACATCGAGCACATGGAGGAGGTGATCGACCGCTTCGCGATCTACGGCCAGACGACCACGTCGATCATGCAGTCCTCGCCCGTGCCCCGGCGGGGCCTGCCGCTCGGGCGAACGCCAGCCCGAACAGCGCCGAGCCGTCGGTGAAGAAGTCGTCGAGGCGCAGCCCGGCGCCGAGCAGCTCGCGCGCCACCGCCTCGCGCGTGAACTTCGCGCTGATCTCCGTGCGGATCTCCTCGCCGTCGGCGAACGTAACCTCCAGGTCGGCGTGCTGGCGGTTCAGATCGGCGTCCGAGACGGGCTCGACCAGCGCGAGCGTGCACTCGCGAGCCTCCTCGAGAAGCGCCTCGACCCCTCCGAGGGGCGCTGTGTGGGCGGTATGCGCGATGGGCCTACTCCGAGACGCGCTCCACCAGGAACGAGATTCGCACCAGCGCGCGCCACTCGTCCAGGCCCTCACCCCGAAGACCGGTGGAAACGACGTCGACGGCCTTGATGTTGCGCAGCGAATGGCGCGCCTCCTCGAGCGCCGCCTTAACCGCGCCGTCCGAGCTCTCGGCCGAGCTGCCAACCACCTCGATGATCTTGGTGACCGCCACTGACGTCTCCCTTCGGGTTGGGGTTGTGCGCAGACTATCCACCGCTGTAGCTTTGAGGCGGATGGAGGCCTCGAGCGCTGAGGAGAGGGGTGGCTACCTCGACCTCTCGCGGCTGTCGCCCGGTGAGTTCATGGGGATGGCCGCCGCTGTGCTGCTGTTCATCTCGCTCTGGATGCCCTGGTTCACGACCAGCGAGAGCAACCCGAACTCCACGCTGGCCGGCGCGAGCGATGGGGAGAGCGTCACGGCGCTGGAGGTGTTCGGCTTGCTCGACTGGCTGCTCATCGCCGCCTGCACGGCGCCGTTCATCCTCTCCTGGATCGTGGCCCGCGGACACAAGCTGACCTGGAAGCCCGGCGAGGTGACGATGATCGTCGGGATGACCGCGTTCGTGCTGATCCTCTGCAACGGGATCATCCTCGGGCGGCCGGGCGACTCGGTCGACATCGGCCTCGGCATCGGCTATTTCGTGGGCCTGGTCGCATCGGCCGGGATGCTGGTTGCGGGCTATCTGCGGCAGGCCTTCTACACCTCCGCGCGCAAGCCGCCCGGGGTCATATAGCGTCCGCGGGCATGGAGGCCCAAGGCCCGAAGCGCTCGGCTCGGCCGAGTGCGCAGGGGATGGAACAGGTCGGGGCGCCGCCGCAGGGGACGACCGGGCCGCGGCCCGACCGCAACCTCGCCCTGGAGCTGGTGCGTACGACCGAGTACGCGGCGCTCGCCTGCGCCCGCTGGATCGGGCGCGGCGACAAGGAGGGAGCCGACGGCGCCGCGGTGGACGCGATGCGCATGCTCCTCGACACCGTCTCGATGGACGGCGTGGTCGTGATCGGCGAGGGCGAGAAGGACGAGGCGCCCATGCTCTACAACGGCGAGCAGATCGGGGACGGCTCGCCGCCCCAGGTGGACGTGGCCGTCGACCCGCTGGAGGGGACGGACCTGTGCGCGAAGGGCATGCCCAACGCGATCGCCACGATCGCTCTCTCCGAGCGGGGGACGATGTTCGATCCCGGGCCCTGCGTCTACATGATGAAGATGGCCACCTCGCGCGACATGGCCCACCTGCTCGACCTGGACCGGCCGCTGGCGGAGACGCTCAGGCTGATGGCCAAGGAGAAGGACGTGCCGGTGGGAGACCTCGTGGTGATCATGCTCGACCGACCGCGCCACGAGGAGGCGATGAAGGAGATCCGCGAGGTCGGGGCCCGGATCCGCCTGATCCCGCACGGCGACGTGTCAGCGGCGCTGGTGGCGGTCACGCAGGGCTCGCCGGTGGACCTCCTGTACGGGATCGGCGGCACCCCGGAGGGCGTGCTGGCCGCGGCGGCGATCAAGTGCACCGGCGGCCAGATCCTCGGGCGCCTGTGGCCGCGCTCCGACGACGAGCGGAACGCCGCGCTCGAGTCCGGCTACGACCTCGACGAGATCCTCGACCGGGACCGGCTCGTGTCCGGTGATCACGTCTTCTTCGCGGCCACCGGCGTGACCGACGGGGAGATGCTCGACGGCGTGCACTTCATCGGGCCGCAGGGGGCCACGACGGAGTCGGTCTCGATGCGCTCGCGCTCGGGGACCGTCCGCACGATCACCGCTCGCCACGACCGGACGAAGCTGCGGGAGATCGTCGGGGAGCGGATGGGTTAAGCGGGTCCGCGCGCACCCGGCCGAGCCGGCTGCTTGCGGCTTAGCGCCCCCATCCGGGACTCCTTCAACTCCATCTTGGCCAGGGAGCGCAGGAAGGCGTGCGTGACGATCACGTGCACGCGCATCTGGGTCTGGTCGTAGATCCATCGCCCTAGCCCTGAGGCGATCATCGGGTAGAAGTTGACGACCTCGGAGGTGACCACCGCGGTGGCCTCGCCGCCGCCGTCCCGGCTACTCGGCCGGCGCGCCACGGTCAGCCGCAGGTACCCGCGTCCGCGCCCGCGCGAGGCCACCAGCAGCCCGCGGTCGATCGGCCAGGTGACGGTGCCGCCCTCGTCGTGGAACGCGTACTCCGGGGCCCGGAACCGCAACAGCACGAACGGCCGGCACAGCACGACCACCTCGCGCGAGTCCGGGGTGTAGAGCACGCGCAGCACCCCGAGCGAGATTCGCGTCAGGAAGTGCCAGTACGTGCGCGCGAGGCGCTCTAGGTACTCGGGCGACCAGATGCGCTCGAGCTCGGAGCGGGGAAGCGTCACCTCGGCCACCTCCTTCGACCCGATGCCCTCGTCGCGCTCCGACGGGGGCTGCTCGACGGGGATGATCTGCACGCGCGCCCGCGCCTGGCGCTCGCGCTCGATCAGGCGCCGTGGATCCCGCGGCCTCACAGCAGCTCGACCTCAACGCGCGCTCCCGCCGGCACCTCGCCCTCGCCGGGAGCAACGCGCGCAAGCGCCTGCGCGCCGAGCATCGAGGTGAGCATGTGAGAGCCCTGCGGGCCGGTCGTGCGGGCGTGCCAGTCGTCGCCCGAGACCGAGAGGTGGACGCGTACGGCCTGCTCGCGCGTCCGGTGGCGGGGGATCGGCTCGTCGAGCGTCGCCGGCGAGCGCCGCGGCGAGGGGTCTGCCCCCTGCATGGCGGCCAGGGCGGGGCGCACGAAGAGCTGGAAGCCGACCATCGCGGAGACGGGATTGCCGGGCAGGCCGAAGACGAGCGCGCCGCCGCGCGTGCCGAACCAGGTGGGCTTGCCGGGCCGTAGGCGGACGCCCCAGAAGCGCTCCTCCACGCCCAGCTCGGCCAGAGCGGGCTTGACGTGGTCGTGCGGCCCCACCGACACGCCGCCGGAGACGATCACCACGTCGGAGGTGTCGAGCACCCGCTCGAGCGCCGTCCGCGTATCGGCGGCACTGTCCTGCACGGTCTCGCGGACTGTGACGAGCGCCCCCGCCCGCTCCACCTGAGCGGCGAGGGCCCATCCGTTCGAGCTGTAGATCCCGCCCGGGCCGAGCGGCCGGCCCGGCTCGGTGAGCTCGTCGCCCGTCACGAGGACGGCCACGCGCGGCCGCAGCGAGCAGCGCAGGGAGCCCCGGCCGACGGCCGCGGCCACGCCCAGCTCCGCGGGGCCGAGCAGCGAGCCGGAGGCGAGCACCACCCGTCCGGTCACGACGTCCTCACCGGCACGCCGGACGTGGTCGCCTCGTGCGGACGCCCGCACCCTCACCCGCCCGCCGGCGCCGTCGACAGTGCTTCCCTCGACGGGCACCACCGCGGTGGCGCCGGCCGGCATCGCGGCTCCGGTCGAGATCCGGATCGCCGTGCCCGGCGCCACCGGATCGCCCGCCGGGTGGCCCGCACGGCTCTCGCCAACGATCTCGAGCTCGGCCTCGGGGCCGGCGACCACCGCGTAGCCGTCCATCGCGGAGCTGTCGAACGGCGGCACGTCGATCGGGCTCTCCACGTCCTCGGCAAGCAGCCGCCCCAGCGTCTCGGCCAGCGGCACGTCCTCGGCCGCCAGCGGCCGGACCGCTTCGAGCACGCGCCCCGTTGCATCGTCGATCGAGATCAGGTCGCTCACGCGATCGAATCTTTCCAGTGTGAGGCCGTTCGTCGCACCGCCATTTTCGGGGGTAGGATCATGGAGTTGCCTTGTCGCGCCGGCTCGGTTTCCCCGAGTGCGCGCGGCCCGGCGCCAGGGGGACGTCCGGGTGACTCAACTGACCGCCGCCGCATGACACCCATCAGGGGGCCGCTCGCGCGCCTCGATCGCTCGCGCGACGAGCTGGCCAAGGCATGGCTCGTGCGCCTGATCGAGCGCGCGTCACTGGACGAGATCAAGGAGCTCCCGACCGACCGGATCGCGCAGGAGCTGCCGGAACTGATCAGCGACATCGTGAGCTCGGTGGCCGACGCGAACGGCGACCCGTACGACCTGACGGAGGGGCAGGCCGGGCGAGCGGCGACGCTGGCGGCGCTGCGCGCCGGCCGCGAGACGAGCGCCGGCGACGTGGCCCGCGATGTGGCCGCCCTCCAGGCCGTGCTCGTCCGCGCGCTCCGCGATGAGCTGGCGGAGAGCGAGCCGGAGCGCTTCGCCGAGGCCGTCGAGCGCCTGGCCGACGCGACGGGTGCGATCCAGGCGGCGGCCGCCGAGGAGCTGATCCGGCGGCGCTCCCGGGAGCTCGCGTCGCACGCGAACACGGACGTCCTGACCGGCGTCGGGAACCTGCGCCACCTGCAGAGGCAGATCGCTCACCTGGTCGGGGTCCAAAAGCGCTACGGCCATCCGTTCGCGGTGCTGGCGATGGACATCGACGGCCTCCGGCGGGTCAACGACGCCCGCGGCCGGGCGGCCGGTGACCGGGTGCTGATGCAGGTGGCGATGTCGCTCAAGCGCTCGATCCGGAGCGTCGACACGGCGGCCCGCCTGGGCGGCGACGAGTTCTGCGTCCTGGCGCCGGAGCAGAAGCCCGAGGCGGCCATGACGCTCGCCGGGCGGCTCGCGACCGCCGTGCGGGAGGAGGTGGCATCGCCCGGCGAGCCGCCGGTCAGGCTCGCCATCGGGGTGGCCGCCTGCCCGAGCCACGGGAGCGACACCGAGACCCTGATCGACACGGCAGACCGCGCGCTGTACCGGGCGAAGGCCGCGGGCGAGAGCGCCGTCCTGGGCGAGCCGCCCTCGGCCGACGTGGCCGAGGAAGCAAGCGCTAGCCGCGGGCCTAGTCGATGAGGCCGTGGCGGATCCCGATCGCCACGGCCTGGGTGCGGGTCGAGGCCTCGAGCTTGGCCAGGATCCGCTTGGTGTGCGTGCGCACGGTCTCGGTCGAGAGCCCGAGCTTCTCGGCCACGTGGTCCGTCTGCATGCCGTCGGCGAGCATCTGGAGGATCTCGCGCTGGCGGGCGCTGAGAGTGCGATCGCCCTCGTCGAGGACGATCGTCGAGGAGAGGCCGGGGTCGACGTAGAACTCGCCCGCCCTGGCGGCCTCGATCGCCCGGATCAGGTCCTCTGAGGGGGAGTCCTTGCGCACGTAGCCCTTCACGCCCGCCTTGAGGGCCTCGCTCAGGAGCCGCGCTCCGCCGTCGGAGGTGAACACCACGATCGGCGCCTTCAGCTCGCTCTTGATGCGGCCGACGACCTCGCCGACATCCACGCCGACCCGCCAGGGATCGACGATCACGACGTCCGGAGGTTCGCCGTTCAGTGCCAGCGCAGCCTCCTCGAGGGAGGCGGCATCGCTGATCCTCTGAGCCCGAGAACGCCTTCTCCAGCACCGCCCGGACCCCGCCCTCACCACGGGTTGATCATCGACGATGAGGCAGCGAGGGGATTCCTTCGCGCCTGTGGCCATGCGCGGCGAAGCATACTCCGAACGTGAACAAGCTCCCCGCGTGCGGCTAGGGGCGCGGCAGCCGGCGAAGGACCTCGCGAGCCATGCCGCCGGCCACCCGCGCGCCGGTCAACGCGACGCCTGTGACCGTGCGAGTGGCATCCCCGACCGGGTCGCCCGGGCGGGCCTCGGGCTGCGGCGGTGGGGCGCTCCGCTGGTGCTCGGGGGCGCCGGCATTCGCCTCGGCCGCGGGCGCGGAGGCCTTGGGGGCCGTCTTCTCCGCCCGCGGGGCCGCGCCGGCTCTCGCCGCCGTCCCCTGCGTGCGCTCTCGCTCCGGTGCCCCGGTCGCGAGCGCGGAAGGTTCCCGAGTACGCCTCCGTCGTCCGTCATCGCCGGGGGAGTCTAGACCTCCGCGGACCGGGTAAACCTGCACGACGGGGGTGTTTCTCGCCTCAGTTTGTGCAGAATGCAGTATCGGCCGGTTGGTCGACTGGCTAGTCAGCGGAAATACCGCTTTCCAGCGCTTGACTTCATTATCTGTAGCGTTACTGGTTGAACCGGTCTGCTTGACTGGGCTTGGCACCAGCCTGCTTGTCCTTGCCTGACGCCCGAGGATTTCGAGAATGTCTGTAGCTGAACTTCAAGAGCTTGAGGAAGTCCGCCTGCTTGTAGCCAAAGGGCGGGAGACCGGCTCGTCCCCGACGTATACGGAGGTCGCCACCGCCCTCGCCGAGGTCGAGCTCGACGAAGGCGACGTCGAGGAGCTGCACGGCTACCTCGAGAAGAGCGAGATCGAGCTCGTCGAGGACGACCCCACGGCCGCCGAGCCGCAGGTCGAGCGCGCGGTCGACCGCCGCAGCCGCCGCAAGAAGGCGGCCATCGACCTCAAGCCGGACATGACCACGGACTCCCTTCAGCTGTTCCTGAAGGACATCGGCAAGGTCAGGCTGCTCACCGCCCAGGAGGAGGTCGACCTCGCAAAGCGCATCGAGCGGGGTGACCTGGACGCCGTAGAAGATGGTGGAGTCGAACCTGAGGCTGGTCGTCTCGATCGCGAAGAACTACCGCAACCAGGGCCTCCCCTTCCTCGATCTGATCCAGGAGGGCACGCTCGGCCTGGTCTGCGCCGCCGAGAAGTTCGACTACCGCAAGGGCTTCAAGTTCCTCGACCTACGCGACCTGGTGGATCCGCCAGGCGATCGCCCGCGCGCTGGCCGACAAGGCGCGCACGATCCGCATTCCGGTGCACGTGGTCGAGAAGCTCAACAAGATCGGCCGCGCCGAGCGCAAGCTGGTCACCGAGCTGGGCCG
>CAWIGR010000019.1:0-60415 GCA_963835705.1 uncultured Thermoleophilaceae bacterium | reverse complement strand
GGGTGAGAGTGCGACGCCGCGGGGCCCGCCTCCGGGCGCGCGTGTCGACACGCGACGGCCGGGTCGTGACGCTCGACCGCCGTCTGCCGCGCGCCTGCCGGTAGGTCGTCGCCGGCGTTTCAGCCGATCAGGCCGGCTTCGGCCACCGCCAGGCCGGTTGTCACGGTGTCCGCCGGATGCACTCGCTCGACGGGGATCACGAACACGAAGGAACGCTCGCCCCCGTGCTCCAGCACCGTGTCGAACACCGTGGCCGCATGGTCGGCGCCGACGATGCATTCGAGCCTGGCCTTTGGTCGCGAGTGGCCCTCCACGGGCGCACCGCGGTAGCTTCCGCTTAGCGTCGCCTCGGGGACCGAGCCGGTCGCGCTCAAGAGCGAGAGCGTGCCGAAGCCCTGCTCCAGAAGAGCTTCCCGGATCCCCTCGAAGCGCTCAGGGTCGATGTACGCCACAACCATCTTCATGTGCGAGTCCTCCATCCTTGGGGTTGGCGCGCACCAGCGTAGGCGCGAGTAGCGGGTGAGTATTTGGACCGGCGTCGAAAGATTCGAGGTCGTATTTCGACGCTTCGTCCAATACCGCCGCACCGTCACTAGCCTCGTAGGTGAACTCATGCGCCTGCCATCGAACATCACTCGCGTCATCACCTTCGCCGTCGCCGTGGCGTCCGTCGTGGTCGTCCTTGTCCTCACGGGCGGGGCCGACGACAAGGCCGAGCCCGGCAGCGCGGGCCGGGTGCCCGTGACCGCCACGGGCGCCGACGACGGTCGCTAGCCGAAGACGCTCTCCAGCCGACGCCACCGGCGGCTATGCTCCGGCCGCCTTGCGAAGCACTCGCGTCCTCCGTCGGCTCGCGTGGGGCGCGGTGGCGGTCGGTGTCATCACCCCGCTCGTCCGGCACCGGCTGAACCTCCGGCCGCCGGTCGTGTCTGTCTTGACCTGGCCGGCCCCCGCCGCGCTCGCGCTCGCCGAACCCCGCTCGCCGCTGCGCGACGCGGGCATCTGGGCGCTCCAGATGTGGGCGTACTTCGCCCATTTCGACATGCCCGACGACGATCCCGACGCCCTCCTGCGGCGCCTGAAGGTCGAGTACACGATCCGCTGCGACCGCGCGCTCGGCCGCGGTACCTGCCCCACCACACGACTCCAGCGCGCGCTCGGGCGCGAGGGACACGTGGGCGCGCTCGAGTACGGCCTCTCAGCGGTCCACTGGAGCTGGTTCTTGGTGCCGCACGGGACGCTCGCCTACATCCTGCTGCGCCACCGCGAGTATTTCCCGCGCTCAGCCGTTCTAATGGCCGCCTGCTTCGATCTAGGCTGTGTGATCTACTGGCTGGTGCCAACGGCGCCGCCATGGTGGGCCGGCGCCAACGGGAGCATGCCGCCGGTCAGGCGCATCATGGCCGAGGCCGGTGAGCGCTTTTGGAAAGGTCTCTGGCGTCCGCTTTACCATTCCCTGCAAGGCAATCCCTTCGCCGCAATGCCCTCACTTCACTTCGGCACGTCAGTGATGGCCGCCCGCATCCTGTCGCAGGTGGGCCCAGGTCACGCCGCCCTCGGGTGGCTCTACGCCCTGCTGCTCGGCTTCGGGCTCGTCTACCTGGGCGAGCACTACGTGGTCGACCTGATCGCCGGCCTCGCTCTGGCCGAAGGCATTTGGCGGATCGCACCGCGGCTCGAGCCGGCCGTGCGGTTCGTGGCGGGCGCGGTGCACCGGCTGGAGCCGCGGGTCGCGTGATGCGGGGCCAGGAGCGCGACCTCGAACTGGAGCTCGAGGGCGACGACTCCCGCGACGCGGACGAGCTAGAGCAGGTAGGCGCCTTCCAGGCGCGGCTCCAGGACCGCCGCAAGCTGTTCGCCGGGCTGGCGCTGTTCGTCCTGATCATCGTCGCGGTCTACGTGGTCTTCCCGAAGCTGGTCGGCCTGGACGACGCGCTGCGCAAGCTGGACGACGCCACCTGGTACTGGATCGTGATCGCGATCGGCTTCAACGTCGCGGCGTTCGGCGCGTACGTCGCCCTGTTCCGGGGAGTGCTCGGCGGCACGCGCGACGACGACGTGCACCGCCGGCTCGACCTGCGCGTCTCGTACCTGATCACGATGGCCGGCCTCGCCGCCACGCGCATCTTCTCCGCCGCCGGGGCGGGTGGCATCGTGCTCACCTACTGGGCGCTGCGCAAGGCCGGCATGCCGCGGCGGCGCTCGGCCTGCCGGATGGTCGCGTTCCTCGTCCTGACCTACGGCGTCTACACCTTCGCCCTCGTCATCTTCGGCATCTTGCTGCGCACGCACGTGCTGCCGGGCGACGCTCCGTTCGGCGGCACGGTCGTCCCGGCGATCGTGTCCTCGATCGCGATCGGGCTATTCCTCCTGATCGCGCTGATCCCGGAGGACATCGAGCGGCGCATACAGCAGTTCGCCGGCGGCTACCGGCGCACGCGCTACCTGACCCGCTTGGCCAAGGGCCCGGCCGCGGTGTCGAGCGGCGTGCGGACCGCCATCCACTACGTGCGCAACCCGAGCCGCGGGGCGCTCGCGGTGGGCGGAGCGCTGGGCTTCTGGGCCGCTAACATCGGCGTGCTGTGGGCCTGTTTCGAGGCCTTCGGCGGCGACGTGCCGTTCGCGGTGCTCGTGCAGGGCTTCTTCGTCGGCATGGCCGCGAACCTGATCCCCTCCCCCGCCGGCGGAGTGGGATCCGTGGACGCGGGAATGATCGCCGCATTCGTGCTGTTCGGAATCGACGAGGCGACGGTCTTCCCCGCGGTGCTCGCGTACCGGGTGATCGCGTTCTGGCTGCCGATTCCGCCGGGCATCGTGGCCTTCTTCCAGCTGCGCACCACGGTCTCGCGCTGGGAGCGCGAACGCATTCAGGGCTTCACGGGCGGGCTCTATACTTCAAAAAGTAAAGTAATGACGAGGTGAGCGTGGAGGCGAGGGACATCGAGAACGTCGTGATCGTCGGCAGCGGCCCCGCGGGCTACACCGCGGCGCTCTACACGTCGCGGGCGGACCTGGAGCCGCTCATGATCGAGGGGTTCGCGTGGGGCGGGCTGCTCCAGCAGACCACCGACGTCGAGAACTACCCCGGCTACCCCGAGGGGGTGCTGGGACCCGAGATGATGCAGGAGTTCCGGACGCAGGCCGAGCGCTTCGGGACCCGCTTCATCACCGACGACGCCACTCGGCTCGAGCTGTCGGACGAGCCCGGCGGCGTGCACGTGGTGCATGTCGGCGACCAGGAGATCCGCACCCGCTCGGTCGTGCTCGCCATGGGCGCCGAGCCGAAGAAGCTCGGCGTGGCGGGCGAGGAGGAGCTGTCTGCCCGCGGCGTCTCCTACTGCGCCACCTGTGACGCCGCCTTCTTCCGCGGCGCCGACACCATCGTGGTCGGCGGCGGGGACACGGCCATGGAGGACGCCACCTTCCTGGCCAAGTTCGCCGGCAAGGTCTACGTGGTGCACCGTCGCGACGAGTTCCGCGCCTCCGCCATCATGCTGCAGCGCGCCAAGGACACAGAGAACATCGAGCTGCTCACGCCCTACGTCGTGAAGAGCTTCGAGCCGGGCGACAACGGCGCGCTAGGGCGAGCCATGCTGGAGAACACGAAGGACGGAAGCACGCGCGAGCTGGCCGTGACCGGCAGCTTCATCGCGATCGGTCACCGCCCCAACTCGCAGCTGGTCGAGGACCAGCTCGACCTCGACGACGAGGGCTACGTGCTCGTCGAGGGGCGTTCCACGCGCACGAAGCTGCCCGGGGTCTTCGCCGCCGGCGACCTCACCGACCGCGTCTACCGCCAGGCCGTCACCGCGGCCGGCACGGGCTGCATGGCCGCACTCGACGCCGAGGCCTACCTGCGCGACACGCCTGTCGACGCCGAGGCGCACTGGGCGCCCGACCCCGAGCGGGTCGAGGCGGCGGCGGAGTCCGCCGCGTCGTAGCCTCCCTGACCTGACGCGGCGGATCTGGAAGAACTGGGCGGGCGACCAGCGCTGCGCGCCGGAGCGCTTCGAGCAGCCGCGCAGCGAGGAGGAGCTGGCGCGGCTCGTGGCGGGCGCCTCACGCGTGAAGGTGGCCGGCGCGGGTCACTCGTTTACCGACATCGCCTGCACTGACGGGCTGATGCTCGCCCTCTCGGACATGAACCGGGTGCTGCGCGTGGAGGGCGACCAGGTCACGGTGGAGGCGGGCATCACGATCCGCGAGCTGGGGCCGGCGCTCGCCGAGCGGGGCCTCGCCCTCGAGAACCAGGGCGACGTGGACGCCCAGACGATCGCCGGCGCGATCTCCACCGCTACCCATGGCACCGGCGGCCGCTTCGCGAACATCTCGTCCCAGGTGACGGGCCTGCGGCTCGTCGCCGCGAACGGCGAGGTGGTGGAACTGCGGGAGGGCGACGACCTCCTCGCCGGCCGCGTCTCGCTCGGGGCGCTCGGCGCCATCTCCGCCGTCACGCTCCGCTGCGTGCCCGCCTTCACGATCCACCGGGTCGACGAGCCGCTCCCGCTCGACGACGTGCTCGCGCGCCTCGACGAGCACGTCGACTCGGACGACCACTTCGAGCTGTTCGTGTTCCCCTACACGCGCACCGCCCTCACCCTGACCTCGCGCCGCACCGATCGCGAGCCGCGGCCCGCGGGGCGCGCACAGGTGCTCCTGCGCGACGTGCTGCTCGAGAACGCCGCCCTCGAGGCGGCCTCGCGCACCGGGCGCCGCCTCCCCGCGCTGATCCCGCGCGTCAACCGGGCGCTGGTGCGTGCGATGTCCCGGGCGGAGCACCTCGACCAGAGCCACCGGGTGTACGCCAACCGCCGCACCGTGCGGTTCACCGAGATGGAGTACGCGATCCCGCGCGAGCGGACGGCGGAGGCACTCGAGCGCGTGCTCGGCTTGATCGAGCGGCGCCGGCTACCGGTGGGCTTCCCGATCGAGCTGCGCGTGGTGGCCCCCGACGACGCACTGCTCTCGACCGCCCAGGGGCGCTCCACCGGGTATATAGCGGTGCACCTTTACCGCGGGATGGAGTTCGAGGGCTACTTCCGCGGCGTGGAGGCGATCATGGAGGAGTACGAGGGGCGCCCGCACTGGGGCAAGCGCCACTACCAGTCGGCGGCCACCCTGCGCCCGCGCTATCCCGGCTTCGACCGCTTTCTCGCGGTGCGCGACCGGCTCGACCCGGAGCGGAAGTTCGAGAACGACTATTTGCGGCGGGTGCTGGGGTGAGCGGCGAGGCCGTCCTCTACGCGATCCAGGGCTCGCACCCGGCCCACACGGGCCAGCTCATGCTCGAGCTGAAGGAGATCCCGTTCCGGCGCGTGAACATCGTTCCTGGCTTCCACGCGTCTACGTGCGGTTGCGTGGGTTCCCCGGCGATCGCGTCCCGGCCGTGCGGTTCGCCGACGGGAGCCGAGCCCAGGGCACACGCCCGCTGGCGCGGGCGCTCGACGCGATCCGCCCCGAGCCGCTGCTCGTGCCGGACGACCCGCGCGTGGGCGAAGCCGAGCGCTGGGGAGACGACGTCCTGCAGCAGTGGGCCCGCCGGATGGTGATCGAGACCGGCATCCGGGACCCGGACGCGCTCCACCGGCACGGCGGCGCCGGCCGCCTGGGCCCGCTCCTGTTCAGGCAGGACCGGCTACGCCGCCCGATGGCCCGCCTCGTGAAGATCGCCTATGGGATGACGGCGGAGCAGTTCCGCGACGACCGGACGCGCATCGACGAGATGCTGGACCACGTGGACGAGCTGATCGCCGCCGGCGTCCTGAACGGCGAGCAGCTGAACTGCGCCGACCTGCAGATCGCGACGAGCCTGGCGCTGATCGAGTATCGCGTCGACGTGCGCGACGAGCTGCGCCCCCGTCCGGCCGCTCGGCTCATGGCGCGCGTGCTCCCCGAGCCTGGCTAACTGCAGCAATAAGGGCTGCCTGACGCGGGGTGCGTCACATTGCGGCGGATATATCGCCGTTTCGTGCCTGACCCCCGCGGCGCCGGACGCGGTGCCCGTCGCGCAGTGGACGTGGTCATTGCTGCTCCTCTCGCAGGGCTTGGTCGACGAAAGCGGTCACGCGCCGCTCGTACTCCCGCGGGCGCGCGTCCTGCGCGCCCACGTGGCCCGCACCGGGCACGCCCCAGATCGCCTTGGGCTCGCCCGCGGCGCGGTAGAAGGCGGTGTTGAAGCGGCGCTCCTCTCCCGCGGCGATGTCGGGCGCGTGAATCACGAACACGGCCCGCGGCGCGATGTCGCCGACCTGGTCGATCAGGTGCGTGGGCGGCGTCGCGTTCGAGAACACGGCGGTCGCGGGCGTGATGGCCATGTTCATCGCGATGGGCCCGAATCCGTTGCCCGGCACGCTGCGCATCTCGCCGCCCGAGCGGGCCGTGGCACCCTCGGAGACGACGGCCGGATGTCCTCGCTGTGCGCCGCGGCCTGGAGGAAGGTCTCTCCCCCCACCGACAGCCCGAGACCGCCGATGTGGCCTGGCTCCACGTCCGGGCGCTGCTTGAGGAACTCGACGGCCGCGAGCAGGTCCAGCTCGCCGTCGTCCCAGGCATAGGGATTGGGGTCGCCCTCGCCGCGGCGGTCGAAGATCAACACGCCGTAGCCGTGCCGAGCGAGCATCCGGGCCGGGTCCTGGGTTCCCTTGCGGCCGAACGCCACAATCACGGCGGCGCCGTTCTCGGAGGGCACGTACGAGCCCTCGAGCGCCAGGCCGTCGCTCGTGTGAAGCTGGACGTCCTCGACGGCCGCGCTGCCGAGGTCGATGTCGTCCACCGGCGGCCGCGCCACGTGCGTCCGGAAGCATGCCGTTCTTCATCCTTCACCACCAGCACGAGGCGGACGAATGTGCCGCCGCGTTCGCCGCCTGGCAGGGCTTCGACAGCCCGCTGCGGCCCGGCCGGGTGCGGTCGAGCTGCCTGAGCGGCGGCCACGGCCTCTGGTGGCAGGTCGAGGCCCCCGACCACTCACGGGCACTCGCCTTCCTCCCGCGGTTCGTGGCCGAGCGGACGAATCCCATTCAGATCAGAGAGGTGGACCTCCCGTGAGGCCGTACGCGCTCTCTGTCCCGGCACCCGGCTGACCTAGACTCCCGCGATGTCGTTGCACGTCTTCGCGGGTCTGCGCGTTCGGGACTTCCAAGCGGCCCGACCGTGGTATGAGCGGTTGCTCGGCGAGCCGACGTTCCTTCCCCACGCCACCGAGGCGGTCTGGACGCTTGCTGAAGACGGGTCGGTCTACGTCGTGGAGCACGCCGACGGCGCGGGCAACTCCGTGGTGACGGTGATGCACGACGATCTCGATGCCCAGGTGGCCGCGATCGCGGCCCGCGGGCTCGAGCCCGACGAACGCCTCACGTACTCCAACGGCGTCCGCAAGGTGCTCTACCGCAACCCGGCGGCAACCAACTGGAATTCGGCGGCGCGCCGCTCGACACCGGTTCATAGCGGCCCGGTCCGCGTCACGCGCGCGCGTCCGCGAGGCGTTCGATCTCGTCGTGGGGAGTCAGGAACCGCTGCACGGTCAGGGTGTCTCGCCCGGGAACGCGAGCTCGAAGGCAACGACTGCGGAAACGCGGACCACGACAATGGTCGAGCGGACGCCCGACTCGTAGGATGAGGGAGCGCGCCCCGCCGCGGGCTCCCGCTGTCGCGCCCTCAGTGCTGGTCTGGAGGGCGAGCCGGCGCGGCATCGTCTCTTGCTCGCCGGAGCCGTTCGGCCGCGGTGTCGGACGCGCGCTCGAACTCCTCGAGCCTAGCCAGGTTCGCCGCGCGGCCGCCGTAAAGCCGGGCTCGATAGACGTCGAGGCGTTGGCGGTGGTAGTTCGCCTCCGCGCGAAGTTGGTCTAGCCGTGCGTCCCTGCGCCTCATTCGAGCTTCGCGCTTGCCTCCTGACCCCCGATCGTGGACCGCGCGAAAGGACAGGGGACCCAGCGAGCGAAGTGCAAGTCCGACGATAGCGACCCATCAGGGAGGAGTGCTCGCCGTACTGGTCCGCTGCATCGCCGCTCGTCCCGGCGATGAGTTCTGGGCGGTGCGATGGTCCTACGGACATGACCGAGCGAGATCCCGCCCTTGAGCCGTTCGACGCGCTGATCGGGAGCTGGGCCACCGAGGCGAGCCACCCGCTGGTCGACGCCGTCGTGCCTGGCAGCGTTACGTTCGAGTGGGTCGAGGGCGGCCACTTCCTGGTCCAGCGCTCCCACAACGACCACGAGTTGTTCCCGGACGCGATCAGCGTCATCGGCGCCCCCGAGGCCGGGAACGGGTTGGTCATGGAGTACTTCGACTCGCGCGGCGTACGCCGGACTTACGGCGTATCGCTCGACGACGGCGTGCTGCGTATTTGGCGCGACGACCCTACGTTCGCCCAGCGCTTCTCCGCCACGCTGGAGCACGAATCCTTCGATGGCCTGTGGGAGCTCGCCCGCACGCCGGGCGACTGGCAGGACGACCTGAAGGTGACCTACCGCCGCCCCGACTAGTAGGTCGGACTGACCCGGAGTTCTCCCGACGCTTTCGGGGAGATCAGATCGGTGTCCCCACCTCGACGCAGGCGGGGGGGGTGGGGTGGGTGGGTAGTCCCAGTACCGCATACGAGCATCGAAATTACCCACCCCCTCGCGGCGGGCGACCTTCCGCGTGATCCGGCAGGCGAGGCAGGCTTCCCTGTGTGCCAGCACCACCGCCCCCAGCCCCTGATTGCCGCCGTTGACCACGGCTGGCGCCGAGCCAACGGCCGCGTGCCTGCGATCGTCGTCTTCGAGCCCGCAAGGCCAGAACCGCGAGATGAGCGCCAACCGTCGCCACGTCTCGGGATTGGGACGGACCCCCTCTCGCATCTGGTTGGGCTCGTTGCTGGTTGGTGTGCGCCGGGCCGGGTCCGGGCGGGTAAGGGTGTGGTTGGGAGCGAGGCGCGTTGAAAACCTCACGCCTGCCCCCCTCGCTCGCGAAAGCGGGAGGTTTTCGTCGGCAGACGGTCAATACCTCCCGGGCGCGGCTACGGAGGAGCGCGTTCGGGAGATCATGCTCGTCCGGGCCACCCGGAACGGGGACCCCGCGTGCGCGGACGGGTTGGCGCAGCGCCTCGGGGGGTCACCCTCTCACCCGCCCCCGACACCGCCGGCCAGACGGGCGCGCTTGGAGCCCAACGCTGAGCGAGGGGGGTCGGACCAGGTCTTCACTGCGCGTGGGCACGCCGGCGCCGGGCACCAGGGAGGACACTGCCGGCGAACATGGAGACAGGCATGGCAAAGGTGACTGAACTTGGACAGGCGGGGCTGCAAGGCTGGCGCGGGAAGGTGGCAAACGGAATCTCTCAGCCAGTTGCAGACCGCGCCCCCCTAGATGAAGATCAGGTGCGCGCGGTCGTGGGGGCTGCTTTCTTCGTCCTGGCTGTGATCTACGTCGTCAAGACAATCTCTGCGGCTACACGCCAAGCGCGCGGAGGTTGATCCGAGGCCAAGCAATCGGCCCTTGCGCGCGCGCACCTTGCACCCCCTCCCGTCACGAGGAGCCAGACGGCGACCGACCGCAGAATCGCGCATCTCTTCCGCTCAGCTCGCCGCCTTGTCCAGGATCCGCACCTCGACAGGGGCCTTCTCGGCGAACGCCCGGGCGTCCTCCTCCGTCCCGATGTTCTCGCCCCAGTGCATCGGGACCGCCACGCGGGGCTGGATGCGGCGCGCTGCCTCGGCGGCCTCCTGGGCCGTCATCACGTACACCCCGCTCACGGGCAGGAGGGCCACGTCGACGCCCGTCACGCTGTCCATCTCGGGGATCACGTCCGTGTCGCCGGAGTGATAGAGCCGTTCCCCCCTGAGGTTCAGCTCGTAGCCCACCCAGCCCGCCTCGCGCGGGTGGAAGACCCTCCCCTCGGCGTCGCGCTTGGAGGTGTTGTACGCCGCCACCGCCGCCACGTGCACGCCGCGCACGAGCTCGTCGTCGAGCAGCTCTCCCGGCGCGATCGAGTGCACCTGGCCGCTCACTCGCTCCGCCACGGCGGCCGGGCCGACCAGCCAGGTCCGCCTGGTCGAGAGCCGCTCCACGTCCTGCGGCGAGAAGTGGTCGTAGTGCCCGTGGGTGACGAGGATCAGGTCAGCGGGCGGCGACCCCTCCGGCACGCGGTAGGGGTCGATGTACACCACGGACCGGCCCACGCGGATGCGAAAGCCCGAGTGGCCCAGCCAGTCGATGGTGTCGAGGAGCACGCGGTGAAATCTTAGGAGCGCGCCACCACTCGCTCCATGCGCACCGTGGTGCCGCCGTCGTCGTGCGAGAGCCGCACAGCGTCCATCAGCGCCTGCATCATGGAGAGGCCGCGACCGCGGTGGGGAAGCCCGCCGCCGTCCGGGCGCTCGACCCACTTCCCGCGGTCGCTCACCTCGAGAACGACCTTGCCGTTCTCTATCCGCCCGTCGATTGTGAAGCTGCCGTCTCCGAAGCCGTACCCGTGCTCGATCGCGTTGGAGCAAGCCTCGTGACAGGCCATCTGGGTGACCTCCACGTCCTCCTCGCTCGCCCCGCTCTGGCGCATCCAGCCGGCAAGCCGGCGGCGCACGTCGCGCAGCCGCATCGGGTCGGTGGAGATCTCGAGGTGCAGCCGCTCCGTGCGGGCCGGGAGCGCCCGAAGTGCGAGCACCGCAATGTCGTCGTTGGCGGGATGGATCGCGAGCATCGAATCGACCAGGTGGTCGCAGAGGTCCGCGGGGTCGCCGGGATGCTCGGCGGCCCGGCGCAGCGCCTCGAGGCCCGCGTCGATCGATACCCCGCGCTCCTCGACCAGGCCGTCGGTGTACAGCACGATCGTCGAGCCAGGCTCGAGCTCGACGGTCAGCTCCTGGTGCCCTGAGCTGTCGAACACCCCCAGCGGCGGGTTCGGCGCGCCCTCCAGGAAGCGGGCGGCGCCGTCCGGACCCGCCACGAGCGGAGGGACGTGTCCCGCGCTCGCGAAGCGCACGGTCAACAGGTCCGAGTCCACCACGAGGTAGAGCAGCGTCGCCATCTGCGCCCCCGGCAGGCTGCGCACCAGCTTGTCGAGGCGGTCGAGCACGGCCGGCGGCGAGTGGCCCTCGAGCGCGTAGGCGCGCGCGGCGTGCCGAAGCTGGCCCATCAGCGAGGCCGCGCCGAGGCCGTGGCCGACCACGTCGCCCATCGCCAGCCCCATCCTGCCGTCCTCGAGTGGGATCGCGTCGTACCAATCACCCCCCACGGCGGCGCCGCCGGGCTCATAGCGGGCGCCGATCCTCAGGCCGGGCACGACCGGCAACTTGTCGGGCAGCAGACTGCGCTGCAGCATCTCGACCGTGCCGACCTCGCGCTCGTAGGCGCGCGCGTGCTCGATCGCGAGCCCCGCCCGGTCGGCCATCAGCAGCAGCAGGCTCTCCTCCTCGGGCGTGAAGCGCCGCTCCTTGCGCGACCCGATCTCGATCACCCCCGCGATGCGGCCCTTCACGGTCAGCGGCGAGGCCATCAGGGCACGCGGCGCGGCGGCACCCAGCATCGGGTCCAGGCCCACCCCGCCGTGCAGCCCGTCGAGGAGCACCGGCCGGCCCTCCACGACCACCTGGGACAGCACGTCGCCGATCGGCACGCCGGCGGGGAGCTTGGCCCCGCCGAAGCCCGCCGCCGCTCCCAAGGTCAGCTCGCCGCCCGGCTTGGAGCGCTCGGCTCGGCCGGGCGCGAGCGGATTGCCTTCACGGCCCGGCTCGATCAGGAGGATGCGCGCCATGTCGGCGCGGAACGCCTCCTTGATGCGATTCGCGAGGAGGCCCATGAGGTCGCCCGGCTCGAGGTGCTCGAGCGCAGCCTCGGTGACCTGCTGCAGCTTGCCGATCGTGACCGCCACCGCCTCGGCCTCGGCCCGAGCGGCCCGCTCCGCCTCGGCGAGGCGCTGCTCGGTCACGTCCACCACCTGCCACAGGAAGCCCATCGGCACGCCGTGCCCGTCCATCGTCAGCGACACGCTCACGAGCACGTGCACGACCTTGCCGTCGTGCCGCATGAAGCGCTTCTCGGACTGGTCGAGCCGAGGCTGGTCGCGCAGCAAACGCTGCCACGCGTCGCGCTCCTTCTGCCTGTCGGCCGGGTGGGCCAGCTCCCACAGCGGTTGCTCGAGAAGCTGCACCGGCGAGCGCCCCACGAGGTCGCAGAGCGCCCCGTTCACCTCGAGCCAGCGGCCCTCGAGGGTGCTCACGCCCATCCCGATCGGGGCGTCCTCGAACGCCGTCCGGAAACGCTCCTCGGACTCGCGCAGCTCCGCGTTCTTGCGCTGGAGCTCGAGCAGGACGGCGACCTTCGAGCGTAGGACATCGGGGTCGACCGGCTTCACGATGTAGTCGATTGCGCCCGCGGAGTACCCGCGCGTGACCTGCCCGCCGTCGTCGCCCGCGCCCGTGAGGAAGATCACCGAGACGTCCTCGTTGCGGCGCCGCTGCTTGATCAGCTCGACCGTCTCGACTCCGTCGAGCCCCGGCATTCGCACGTCCATGACGATCACCGCGAAGTCCCGCTCGAGCAGCCGCTTCAGCGCATCCTCGCCCGAGGCGGCGGTCACCACTTGTTGCCCGAGTGGCGCGAGCACAGTTTCGAGCGCGATCAGGCTGTCGGCCTGGTCGTCGACGACCAGGATGTCAGCCGTGGCGCTCGCGACCTCGAGCGCCACCGTCGTCACCTGTGTAGCCAGACGCGCATCAGCGACAGCAGCTGCTCGACGTCGACGGGCTTGGTGATGTAGTCGGACGCGCCGCTGGCGAGGCTCTTCTCGCGGTCGCCCTTCATCGCCTTGGCTGTCAGGGCCACTATCGGCAGCCGCTCGAACTCGGGCATCTCGCGCACCGCGCGCGTGGCCTCGTACCCGTCCATCTCGGGCATCATGATGTCCATCAGGACGAGCGAGATGTCCGGGTGGCGGCGCAGGGTGTCGACCCCGTCGCGTCCGTTCTCGGCGAACACCACGTGCATGCCGTGGCGCTCGAAGACGCTCGTGAGGGCGAAGACGTTGCGGACGTCGTCGTCGACGATCAGCACCTTCTTGCCGTCGAACACTTCGTCACCCGAGTGCAGGCGCTCGAGCATGCGGCGCTTGTCGGCGGGCAGCCGCGCCTCCGGCCGGTGCAGGTAGAGCAGCGTCTCCTCGAGCAGCCGCTCGGGCGAACGCGCGTCCTTCACCACCATGGCCTCGGTGTAGCGCCGCAGCCGCGCCTCCTCGCGCGGGCTGAGATCGCGGCTCGAATACACGATCACCGGGAGGCCGCGGAAGCGCTTCGCGCGCTTCACCCGCTCGAGCACGCCGAAGCCGCCGCCGTCCGCGATGCCCAGGTCGAGCACCACGCAGTCGTAGCGCCGGGCGTCGAGCGCCGTGAGCGCCTCCTCGCGCGAGGCCGCGCCGCCGATCTCCACGTCCACCCCGCCCACCAGCTCTGCCAGCGCCTGGCGCTCGTCCCCGTCGGCCGACACCAGCAGCACGGCCCCGCCGCGGCGGTCGAGGAACCCGGCGAGCTGGTCGAAGACCTCGCCGAGGGTGTCCCGCGTGACCGGCGCCGCCACCAGCCCGAGCGCTCCCGACGCGCGCGCCTCGCGTTCCGCTTCGGGGTCGCCCATCACGTAGACGGGGATGTGCCGCGTCTCCGGATGGCGCTTCAGGTGGTCGAGCACCGCGCTGCCCTCCACGTGCGGCAGCTCCCGGCTCAACGCGATCGCCTTGGGCATGAACTCGTGGACCAGCGCGAGCCCGGCGTCCCCGCGCAGCGCGAGCAGGCACTTGAAGCCGCGCTCGTGGGCCACCTCCACGGCGCCGCGCGCGACATCGCGGTCCTCGGTCATCACGAGCGCGATCGGCTCGCCCGGCAGCAGGTTGGCGCGGTCGTCGGTAAGCGGCTCGGGCAGCTCGACACTCTCCGAGCGCCTGCCTCCGTTCACGACCTCGGTCGTGTCCGGCAACGTCGTGACCGGTGGCGGCTCCGGCAGCTGCACGGGCTGGCGCGGCGACAGCGGCAGGTGGAGCGTGAACGTGGCCCCCTGCCCGGCGTCGCTCGCCACGCGGATCTCGCCCCCGAGCAGCTTGGCGATCTCGCGGCTGATCGACAGCCCCAGCCCGGTGCCGCCGAAGCGGCGCGAGATCGAGCCCTCGGCCTGCTGGAAGGCCTCGAAGATCAGCTTCAGCTTGTCCGGCGGTATGCCGATGCCGGTGTCCTCGACCGCGAACCCGATCGAGTCGCCCTCGGCCGGGCTCACGCGGAGCGTGACGCTGCCGCGATCGGTGAACTTGATCGCGTTCGACAGCAGGTTCTTGAGGATCTGCTGCAGCCGCTGCTCGTCGGTCTCGATCGCCTCGGGCGTGCCCGGCTCGAGCTCCACCGCGAAGCTCAGCCCCTTCTCCTCGGCGAGCGGCCGGAACGAGCGCTCCACGTAGTCGCGGACGCCGTCGAGGGAGGTCCGGCCCACGTGCACGTCCATCTTGCCCGCCTCGACCTTGGACAGGTCGAGGATGTCGTTGATCAGCGCGAGCAGATCGGAGCCGGCGTTGTGGATCGTCGCGGCGGAGTCGACCTGCTTGTGCGACAGGTTGCCGCTCTCGTTGGAAGCCAGCACCTTGGACAGGATCAACAGCGAGTTCAGCGGCGTGCGGAGCTCGTGCGACATGTTGGCCAGGAACTCGCTCTTGTACTTGGAGGAGAGCGCCAGCTGCTCGGCCTTCTCCTCGAGCGACGCCCGCGCCGTCTCGATCTCGCGGTTCTTGATCTCGATGTCGCGGTTCTGGCGCTCGAGCAGCTGCGCCTTCTCCTGGAGCTCGTCGTTGGTGGCCTGCAGCTCTTCCTGCTGGAACTTGAGCGCCTGCGACTGGGTCTGCAGCTCCTGCGACTGCGACTGCGACTGCTGCAGCAGCTGCTCGGTCCGGACGTTCGCGATGATCGTGGAGAGCACCACGCCGATCGTTTCCGTGAGCTGGTCGAGGAACTGCAGGATGATCTCGCTGAAGGGACGGAACGAGGCCAGCTCGATCACCGCGAGCACCTGCTCCTCGAACAGGACCGGGATCACGATGATGTTGCGCGGCACCGCCTCGCCCAGGCCCGACGCGATGTGGATGTAGTCGTCGGGCGGGTCCACGACCAGGATCGGCTTCTTCTCGAGCGCGGCCTGGCCCACGAGTCCCTCGCCCGGCTTGAAGCGGTTCGAGACCGACTTGCGGCGCGTGTAGCCGTAGCTCGCCAGCAGCCGCAGCTCGTACTCGCCCGACTCCTCCTCGTGGTCGGCGAGGAAAAAGGCGCCGTGCTGCGCCGACACCGCCGGCGACAGCTCGGACATGATCAGCTGCGAGACGGTCTCGAGGTCGCGCTGGCCCTGCATCAGCCCCGAGATGCGCGCGAGGTTCGTCTTGAGCCAGTCCTGCTCCTCGTTGCGCCGGGTCGTCTCGCGCAGGTTGGCGATCATCTGGTTGATGTTGTCCGAGAGGTCCGCGACCTCTCCGCTGGCCTCGACGGTGATCTTCCGCGTGAGGTCGCCCTGGGTCACCGCGGTGGACACCTCGGCGATCGCGCGCACCTGCGTCGTCAGGTTGGAGGCCAGCTGGTTCACGTTCTCCGTGAGGCCGCGCCAGGTGCCCGACACGCCCTCGACCTGGGCCTGGCCGCCCAGCTTGCCCTCGGTGCCGACCTCGCGGGCCACGCGCGTGACCTCGTCCGCGAAGCTCGACAGCTGGTCGACCATCGTGTTGACGGTCTCCTTCAGCTCGAGGATCTCGCCCTTGGCGTCCACGGTGATCTTCTTCGAGAGGTCGCCGCGCGCCACGGCCGTGGTCACCTCGGCGATGTTTCTCACCTGGTCGGTCAGGTTCGAGGCCATCGAGTTGACGTTCTCGGTCAGGCCGCGCCATGTGCCGGACACGTCCTCCACCTCGGCCTGGCCGCCCAGCTTGCCCTCGGTGCCCACCTCGCGCGCCACGCGGGTCACCTCGGCGGCGAACGAGCGCAGCCGGTCCACCATCTTGTTGATGGTGTCGGCCAGCGCGGCCACCTCGCCCATCGCCTCGACGGCGATCTTCTGGGACAGGTCGCCTTCCGCGACGGCCGTGGCCACCTGGGCGATCGAACGCACCTGGTCGGTCAGGTTCGAGGCCATGAAGTTCACGTTCTCGGTGAGGTCGCGCCAGGTGCCCGACACGCCCTTCACCTCGGCCTGGCCGCCCAGCTTGCCCTCGGTGCCCACCTCGCGCGCCACGCGCGTGACCTCGTCCGCGAAGCTCGACAGCTGGTCGACCATCGTGTTGACGGTCTCCTTCAGCTCGAGGATCTCGCCCTTCACGTCCACCGTGACCTTCTGCGACAGGTCGCCCTCGGCCACCGCCGTCGTCACCTGGGCGATGTTGCGGACCTGGCTCGTCAGGTTCGACGCCATCAGGTTCACGTTGTCGGTCAGGTCCTTCCAGGTGCCCGCCACGTTCGGCACGGCGGCCTGACCGCCCAGCTTGCCCTCGGTGCCCACCTCGCGCGCCACGCGCGTGACCTCGTCCGCGAAGCTCGAGAGCTGGTCGACCATGACGTTGGTCGTCTCCTTCAGCTCGAGGATCTCGCCCTTCACGTCCACGGTGATCTTCTGGGTGAGGTCGCCGCCGGCCACGGCGGTCATGACCTGGGCGATGTTCCGGACCTGACTCGTCAGGTTCGACGCCATCAGGTTCACGTTGTCGGTCAGGTCCTTCCAGGTGCCCGCCACGTTCGGCACCTCGGCCTGGCCGCCCAGCTTGCCGTCGGTGCCCACCTCGCGCGCGACGCTCGTGACCTGCTCGGCGAAGATCGCGAGCGTGTCGGTCATCTCGTTCATCGTGTCGGCCAGCTCGGCGACCTCGCCCTTGGCCTCCACGGTGATCTTCTGAGACAGGTCGCCGCGGGCGACCGCCTGGGCGACCTGGGAGATGTTCCGGACCTGGTCGGTCAGGTTCGAAGCCATGTTGTTGACGGACTCGGTGAGGTCGCGCCAGGTGCCGGACACGCCCTTCACCTCGGCCTGGCCGCCCAGCTTGCCCTCCGTGCCGACCTCGCGGGCGACTCGCGTGACCTCGTCCGCGAAGCTCGACAGCTGGTCGACCATCGTGTTCACGGTCGTGCCGATGCGGAGGAACTCGCCCTTCACCGGCTGGCCCTCGATGGTCAGGGCCATCTTGCGGTCGAGGTCGCCGTCGGCCACGGCGTCGAGCACGGAGGCGACCTCCGTAGTGGGGCGCACGAGGTCGTCGATGAGGGCGTTGAGCGACTCGACGCTGGTGCCCCAGCCGCCCGCCGTGCGTCCGAGCGAGGCGCGCTGGTCCATGCGGCCCTCGCGGCCGATCACGCGGCGTACTCGCGCGAGCTCCTTCTCCATCCGGGCGTTCATCGCGACCAGCTCGTTGTAGGCCGCGCCGATCTCGCCGAGCACGCCGCGCCGGCGGCGGGAGAGGCGGCGGGAGAAGTCGCCGTCGCGGGCCGCGATCAGCGCGTCACGGATCTCCTCGAGGACAGCGGTGGGCACCGAGCCACCGTTCTGGCAGCGGGCTGTCGGGTGGCGGTTCGCTCCGCCCCGCCGTCGCGCGTCGCGGTCCTTGCGGACCTCTTCTTCGCTGGAGCGGTCTTGCTTGCTGCCACCACGCCTCCTGGGCCTCGAGTCACGTCGCCGGGGGGGTCCCCGAACTGGGGACGCCGAGATTTCGGCTGGGGAAGCTAAGCACCGCTGGCTGAAGTGCGCAAGCGCGTGCTGGACGAGTCTCCGGCCGGCAGCGCCCCGCCGCGCACGCCGAGCGTCACCCCGATCGCCACGACGACCACCGCGCCGAGCCGCTCCGGGGTCAGCTCGGCCACGCCCAGGGCGGCCGAGAACACGAGTGCGCTGACCGGCAGGACGCCCGAGAACAGGCCCGCCCGCTCCACGCCGAGCACGCCCACAGCCGAGTACCACGAGACGAAGCCGAGCACGGTGACGCCGACGGCCAGATAGGCGAGCGCCGCGGCCTGGCCGGCGTCCGGCATCGGCAGGGACGGCCCCTCGGCGATCAGGCTCCAGGCGGCGAGCATCGGCACCGCGAAGAGGCAGGCGTAGGTGGAGACGGCGAGCGGGCCGAGGCGCTTGAGGTGCGGCACGGCGAGGAGCGAGAAGGCGGCCTCGCAGCCGAGGGCGCCGAGCGCCAGCATGAGGCCGGCCGCCGTGATGCCGCCGCCGGCCCACTGCACGCCGGCCGCGCCCGCGGCGACCACCAACGCCGCGACGACTACGCGCCCGCTCAGGGGACGCTTCTCGAGCAGCGGGCCGGCTACCGCGAGCACCACCGGGACGCAGCCGACGATCACCCCGATCGTGGCGGGATCGGTCTCGCGTACGCCCTCGATCACGAACAGGTTGAACAGGACGAGGCCGGTGGCGGCGAGCGCGATCAGGCCGAGCGCCTCGCCTCTGTCGAGCCGCGGGAGCCGGCCTCTGGCGATGACGAACAGGACCGCCCCCGCGGCGGCGTACCTGAGCGCCTGACCGGTCGAGAGCGGGTAGCCCTCGACCAGGTCGGCGGCCGCGACGAGCGTGCCGACGAGGACGAGCGCGAGGGTGGCGAGGAGGGAGCCGCGGGCGGTGGAGCTCATCGCCTCAGCGTATGATCAGACTGGTCCGTCTGGTAGGACCAGTAGGCATGGTAAGAACAGGACCAGTTGCGGCAGAGGGCCGGAGTCCTCTGGACATTCTGCTTCGCCTCGACCGCGGGCACGCTCCGCTTCGGGCGCAGCTCGAGGACCAGCTGCGCGACGCCGTCCGGGGCGGGCGGCTCGGCCCGGGCGCCGCGCTTCCATCGTCGCGCGCGCTCGCGCGCGAGCTGGGGGTGTCGCGCGGCGTGGTGGTGGAGGCCTACGCGCAGCTCGCGGCGGAGGGGTATCTCGTCGCGCGCCAGGGAGCGCCGACGCGCGTCTCCGAGGCCGCGTCGCCCGGGCCCGGTGCGGCCCCGCCGGCGACGGATGAGCGCCCGCCGCGCTTCGACTTCCGCACCGGCAGGCCCGACGTCTCGCTCTTCCCGCGCACCGCCTGGCTGGCCTCGCTGCGCCGCGCCCTCCGCGACGCGCCCGACGCCCGGTTCGACTACGGCGACCCGCGCGGCGCGCCCGAGCTCCGCGGCGCGCTCGCGCGCTACCTCGGCCGCGTGCGCGGCGTGGCCTGCGATCCGGAGCGCGTGGTGGTCACGTCCGGCATGGCGCAGGGCATGGCGCTGTTCGCGCGCGCGCTGACCGCGGGCGGCGCCCGGCGGATCGCGATGGAGGACCCCTCCAGCGCGCCCGGCCGCGCGCAGCTGGCATCGAACGGGCTCGAGATCGTGCCGGTCCCGGTCGACGAGGACGGCCTCGACGTGGAGCGGCTTCCCGCGCTCGACGCCGCGATGGTCACGCCCGCGCATCAGTTCCCGCTCGGCGTCGTGCTCTCGGCCGGCCGGCGGGCCGCGTTGCTCGACTGGGCGGCGCACACCGGCGCCGTCGTGCTCGAGGACGACTACGACGCCGAGTATCGCTACGACCGCGCTCCGGTGGGCGCGGTTCAGGGTCTGGCGCCCGACCTCGTCGCCTACGCGGGCTCCGCCTCGAAGACCCTCGCTCCGGGCCTCCGGCTCGGCTGGCTCGTCGTGCCCGGACGGCTCCTCGGCGCCGTGACAGCCGCCAAGGAGAGCGACGACCTCGGCACGCCGGTCGTGGAGCAGCTCGCGCTGGCCGACTTCCTCGAGCGCGGCCGGCTCGACCGCCACCTGCGCCGCACCCGCGCCGTCTACCGCGGCAGGCGCGACGCGCTGGTCGCGGCGCTCGCACGCCTGCTCCCCCACTGTCCGCCCGCGGGCGTGGCGGCCGGCCTCCACCTGGTGGTCCGCCTGCCGGCCGGCACCGACGAGCGGGCCGTGCTCGAGGCGGCGCGCTCCCGCGGGCTCGGGCTGTCGGGCCTCTCGGAGCACCGCATCGAGCCCGGCCCACCCGCGCTCCTGCTCGGCTACGGCCGCATGCCGGAGCCCGCCGTCGAGGCCGGGGTGCGGGCCCTGGCAGATAGCCTGCGCGCATGAGCTACGAGCACGTGATCTGGGAGCGGGACGGCGGGGTCGGGCGGCTCACGCTCAACCGGCCCGACTCCCTGAACGCATGGACCGACGCCTTCGGCCGCGAGCTGAAGCAGGTGATCGAGCGCGACGCCGCCGACCCGGCCGTGCGCGCGGTGCTCGTCACCGGCTCCGGTCGCGGCTTCTCGTCGGGCGCGGACCTGAAGGCCGGCTTCGAGCCGGCCCCCGACGACGGCATGCCCGACGTGCGCAAGGAGCTCCACGAGATCTACCACCCGATCATCGCGGGGGTGCGGCGGCTCGAGAAGCCCGTCGTGGCCGCCGTGAACGGGCCGGCCGTGGGGATCGGGGCCTCGCTGGCACTCGCCTGCGACCTGGTCCTGGCGGCGGAATCGGCCTTCTTCGGCCTGGCCTTCGTGAACATCGGCCTGATGCCGGACGGCGGGTCCACCCTGTTCGTCCCCGCCGCCGTCGGCAAGGCCCGCGCCTTCCAGATGGCGCTGCTCGGAGAGCGGATCGGCTCGCATCGGGCGCTCGAATGGGGCCTCGTCAACTACCTGCACCCCGACGACCGCCTGATGCCGGAGGCCGAGGCGCTCACCGCCAGGCTCGCCGCGGGGCCCACCCGCTCGTACGCGAGCTCGAAGCGGGCCCTGAACCGGATGCTGTATCCCGATCTCGACGGCCAGCTCGACCTCGAGGCCGAGCTCCAGCACGCCCTCGCCCGGACGAGCGACTTCCAGGAGGGCGTGCTCGCGTTCGTGGAGAAGCGCGAGCCCGCGTTCCAAGGGCGCCTGACCGGCCTGCCGAGGCATCCGCCACTAAGTGGAGCCCCGGCGGGACCCGGAGATATGATCCGCGCGCCTTGCCCTCCGGCATGCCACGTCGTCTGCTCCTCGCCGCCCTCGCCGCGGCTCTCCTCGCATTCCTGATCGCCGCGCCGGCGGCGTTCGGCGACGCCTTCTCGCCCGAGTCGGGCGGCTCCCAGAACGCCGACGACATCGACACGCTCTTCAAGATCACGCTCTACGTCGGGATCGTGATCTTCCTGATCGTGGAGGGCACCCTGATCTGGGCCCTGGTCAAGTACCGCGGCCGCCGCGCGGGGCCCGAGGCGGCGCAGATCCGCGGCAACACGCCGCTGGAGCTCGGCTGGACCGTGGGGGCGGCGCTCATCCTCGTCGTGCTGACCGTCGTCACGTTCCTCTACCTCGACGACATCGAGAACCCGCCGCCGTCGGGGCCGAACGGCCTGCAGGCCTCGCAGGCCCGGTTCGCGTCGATCGACCAGCCGGATCCGCCCACGAGCGGCGGCCCGATCGTGCGCATCGAGGTGAACGGGCAGCAGTACCTGTGGCGCTACGACTACCCCGGCGACCAGACGCTGTTCAGCTACCACACGATGGTGGTGCCGGTCGACACGACCGTGGTGCTCGAGGTCACGGGCTCCGACGTGATCCACTCCTGGTGGATCCCGAAGCTGGGCGGCAAGGTCGACGCCGTGCCTGGCCACGTGAACGAGACCTGGTTCAAGATCCCCGCCAAGTTCGCCGGCGACAGCTTCGAGGCCGGCACCGTCTTCGACGGGCAGTGCGCCGAGCTCTGCGGCGCGGGCCACGCCGACATGCGCGCAGCGGTCCGGGCGGTCACGCCCGAGCAGTACGAGGCGTGGGCCGAGCAGCAGCGCGCCGACATCGAGGAGGCCGGCGAGGCACTCGCCGAACAGCGTGAGCAGCGCGAGGGCGAGGAGAGCGAGCAGGGCGAGGAGAGCGAGCAGTAGTGGAAGCCGGAACGACAACCGGCACCCAGGTCGCGCGGCCCGAGGTCGTGATGCACGGGCTGAAGCCCGAGCCGCGCGGCTGGCTCGTCTGGCTCACCACGACCGACCACAAGAAGATCGGGATCCTCTACCTGTTCGCGACCTTCCTGTTCTTCATCCTGGGCGGCGTCGAGGCCCTGATCATGCGCCTCCAGCTGGCCCAGCCGTCGGGCACGCTGGTGGATCCCGAGACCTACAACGGGCTCGTGACGATCCACGGCACCACGATGGTGTTCCTGTTCCTGGTGCCCGTGCTGGCGGGCTTCGGCAACTACTTCGTGCCGCTGATGATCGGGGCGCGCGACATGGCGTTCCCGCGACTCAACGCGCTGTCGTTCTGGCTGCTGCTGCTCGGCGGGGTGGCCTTCTACGCGAGCATCTTCTTCGAGCCCCCCCAGGCGGGCTGGACGATGTACCCGCCGCTGTCCGACGACTCGTTCTCACCGGGAGGGGGCGTCGACGCCTGGATCTTCCTGATCCACCTCACCGGCGTGTCCTCGATCATCGGCGCGATCAACTTCGTCGCGACGATCCACAACATGCGGGCGCCGGGGATGAGCTGGGGCCGCATGCCGCTGTTCATCTGGTCGATCCTGATCTACAGCTACCTGCTGATCGCGGCCCTGCCCGCCGTGGCCGCGGCGGTGACGATGCTGCTCACCGACCGCCACTTCGGTACCGCCTTCTTCGACCCGGCCGGCGGCGGCGACCCGCTCCTGTGGCAGCACCTCTTCTGGTTCTTCGGCCACCCCGAGGTCTACATCATGGTGCTGCCCGCGTTCGGGATGGTGTCGGAGATCCTCCCGGTCTTCGCGCGCAAGCCGATCTTCGGCTACAAGGCGATCGCGGCCTCGACCGTGGCGATCGCCTTCCTCGGCATGCTGGTCTGGGCGCACCACATGTTCACCACGCCGACGGCGACAGTGGTGCTGGCCTTCTTCATGCTGGCCTCGTTCACGATCGCGGTGCCCACGGGGATCAAGATCTTCAACTGGATAGCCACGCTGTGGCGGGGCAACATCGTCTTCAAGACGCCGCTCTACTTCGCCGCCGCGCTGCCCGCGCTGTTCGTGATCGGCGGCATTTCGGGGGTGATGCTGGCGATCTTCCCCGTGGACTGGCAGCTGCACGACACCTACTTCGTGGTCGCCCACTTCCACTACGTGCTGTTCGGCGGCGCCGTGTTCGGGCTGTTCGGGGGCCTCTACTACTGGTTCCCGAAGATGAGCGGCCGGCTGATGTCGGAGGCGCTCGGGAAGACCTCGTTCTGGCTCATGTTCGTCGGCTTCAACCTGACCTTCCTGGTCCAGCACTCGGCCGGCATGGAGGGCATGCCGAGGCGCATCTACGACTACTCCGAGGACCTCGGCGTGGCCACCTACAACCTGATCTCGACGGTCGGCGCCTTCATCCTGGGCATCGGCGTCGTGATCACCTGCGTGAACGTGATCGTCTCGATCAAGAAGGGCAGGCGGGCGGGCAACGACCCGTGGCAGGGCAACACGCTCGAGTGGTTCACGAGCTCGCCGCCGGCCGCCAACAACTTCGACGTCGTGCCGCGCGTGCGGAGCGTGGAGCCGATGAAGGACATCCGCCGCGAGGTGCTGGCGAGCAGCGAGCCGGTGGAGACGGTGGCGCAGCCGGCGGCGCCGCGCGCGCTGTAGCGGCATGACCGGCCTCCGAAAGCTCGTCCTCGCCACGGGGATCTCCACTTTCGTCCTCATCATCGTGGGCGGGGTGGTGCGTGTCTCCGACTCTGGTCTGGGCTGTGGGCCCGCCGGGTCGGGCTTCCACGGATGGCCGTTCTGCAACGGCGACGTGGTGCCCGGTGTGGACCTCAACTCGATCATCGAGTACACCCACCGAGTGCTGGCGATCGTCGTGGGATTCATGATCCTGAGCCTGTTCGTGCTCGCCTGGCGCCGTCACCGGCAGCTGCTTCCCGTCACCGGAGCGCTGCTCGCGCTGGTCATCGCCCAGGGAGCCCTCGGCGGGGCGACGGTCGAGGAGAACCTCGAGGAGGTCTACGTGGCCGCCCATCTCGGGCTGGCGATGCTGCTCCTCGGCCTGCTGCTGTACCTCTGGCGGATGGTCACGGAGGCCCCGACCGAGAGTGGTGGCCCGCGCCGGCTCGCCATCGTGGCCACCGGCTTCGTGCTCTGCACGATCGTGGCCGGCGGGTACATGGCCGGCACCCAGAACTACGGCCGGGCCGACTACCAGATCGGCGACGGGGCCCACCACGCCTGCGGCAAGGAGTTCCCCTCCTGCAACGGCGGGTTCATGCCGTTCGGCGAGTCGAGGCTGGTGGACATCCACCTGACGCACCGCTTCTTCATGTACATCGCCTCGGCGCTGGTGATCGCGCTGGTTGTGGTGGCGCTGCGGCGGCGCGTGGCAGTGCGCTACGCGTGGGCGCTGGCGGGGCTGCTCGGGGTGCAGGTCCTGGTCGGCGCGCTCAACGTCTGGCTCGACGAGTACGAGCTCCTCATCCTGCTCCACCTGGCCCTCGGGACGCTGCTGTGGGCGACGTCGCTCGGCATGACCCTGCAGCTGGCGCCCGCCCGCGAGCGGGCCAGACGAGCCGAGGCGGTGGCCGCATGACCACCTCGGCGCGCACCGCGACGCTCACCGCCGCATGGCGCACCGCCATAGGCGACTACTTCGAGATGACCAAGCCGAAGGTGCAGTCGCTGCTGCTCTTCACCACGGTCACGACCATGTACGTGGCCGGCGACCCGTCGCTCGGCCTGGTCGCGCTCACCTGCCTGGGCGGGGCGCTGTCGGCAGGCGGCGCCGGCGCGATCAACCACGCGCTCGACCGGGACCTAGACCGGGTGATGAAGCGCACGGCGGACCGGCCGGTGGCGAGCGGCCGGGTGTCGCCGGCCGCGGCGATCGCGTTCGGGGTGGCGCTGGGCGTCTCGTCCTTCGTCCTGCTGGCCCTGGCGGTGAACCCGCTGGCGGCGGCGCTGTCGCTGTCCGGCCTGCTGGGCTACGTGTTCGTCTACACGGTCTGGCTGAAGCGGACCACGCCGCAGAACATCGTGATCGGCGGCGCCGCCGGGGCGGTGCCGCCGCTGGTGGCCTGGGCCGCGGTGACCGGCGGGCTGACCGGAACGCCGCTCTACCTGTTCGCGATCGTGTTCTTCTGGACGCCGCCGCACTTCTGGTCGCTCTCGCTGCTGATGAAGGACGAGTACGCGCGCGCCGGGGTGCCGATGCTGCCGGTGGTGCGCGGCGAGCGGGAGACCCGCCGCCAGATCCTGCTCTACACGGTGCTGCTCTACGCCGTGAGCCAGCTGCCCTTCTGCGCCGGGGCGTTCGGAGCGACCTACCTGGTCTGCTCGGTGCTGCTGGGGGCGTGCTTCATCTACGGCGCGTACCGCCTGATGCGCGATCCCTCGCGCCGGGCCGCGCTGCGCCTCTACCTGTACTCGCTGGCCTACCTGGCGCTGCTCTTCGCGGCGATGGTGGCCGACGTGCGGCTCTGACCCGAAGCGACCCGACGAGCGACGATCGGCCTCCACGCACGGAGCCGCACACGACCGTCGCGTCCTGTGGCCCTATGTGGGCCTCTATGCGCGACAGTCGCGCGAGAGCAGGAACGGCCGGCGCTCCGCGCTCGCCACCCGCAGCAGGTCATCGCGGCTCACAGGCGCCGGGCCGCCGCCTCGTCCAGCAGCACGGTCACGTTCCCCTCCACGAGCGAGGCCGGGGCCATCGGGTCGCGCCGGCCGGAGAAGGCGCGGGCGACCGCGTCGGCCTTGTCCTCCCCGGTCACCAGGAACACGATCCGGTGCGACGCGTTCACCACCGGCAGCGTCAGCGTGATGCGAGCCACGAGCGGAGCCATCCCCGGCGTCTCCACACCCACCGCGGGCCGCTCGCGCTCGCCCAGTGCGTCGTCGCCCGGGAAGAGCGAGCAGGTGTGCACGTCCGGGCCCATGCCCAGCAGGATCAGGTCGAACACCGGCCGGCCCGCGGCCTCGAGCTCGCGCTCGTACTCGGCGGCGCCCGCCTCGGGTCCCAGCTCGCCCTTCATCCGGTGCACGTCCGCGCCCTCGATTCGCGACAGCAGCGCCTCGCTCGCCATCCGGAAGTTCGAGTGCTCGTTGTCGGGCGGCACGCAGCGCTCGTCCGTGAACCAGACCGTCACGCCCGACCAGTCGGGCCGATCGGCGGCCACGCGCTCGTAGGCCTTGCGTGGCGTGGAGCCGCCGGTTATGCACACGTGCCCGTCCGCCTCCGCCAGCATTGCCGCGGCGGCGCCGGCCGGGTCGTCGCTCACTTGGAAGTTCGGGCGAGGCTCCACGTGCCGTGCAGGCTAATCTAGGTCCCATGCTTCGAGTGGTCCGCGGCCGCAGCCTTCACGAAGTAGACGTCGGCTAAGCCGGGCGTCTCGCAGCCCGCTACGCCCGCGTGGCGGTCGACCTCGGAACCGGCGACGGTCGGCACGTCCTGTCCACGGCGGCGGGGCAGCCGGACACGCTCGCGATCGGCGTGGACGCCAACGCGCCCGCCATGGCCGACTCCTCGCGCCGCGCGTGGCGGCGCGACGCGCTGCCGAACGCGCTGTTCGCGGTGGCGGCGGCGGAGCAGCCGCCGGAGGCGCTCCACGGAATGGCCGGCTCGCTCACGGTGAACTTCCCGTGGGGATCGCTGCTGCGGGGCCTGCTCGGCGAGGACGACGCCGTGCTCGCCGGCGTGGCGCGGCTGATGGCGCCGGGCGCGGAGGGCGTCGTGCTGCTGTCGGTGCTGCCGCGGGACGGGATGCCGCCGGTGCCCCCGCCGGTATCGCTCCGCCCGGCCTACGCCCGCCACGGCCTCGACCTCGTCGAGATGCGCCCGGCCACACCGGAGGAGGTGGCGGCGTCCGGCTCGTCGTGGGCGAAGCGGCTGCGGGCGGGGCGGGACCGGCCGGTCACGCTGCTGCGGCTGCGGGCCTGTGGGAGACTCGGCCCCCGATGGCCGGGAGCGCCCGGATTCCCACGAGCCTCGTCGGCTCGTACGCCCAGCCGAACTGGCTGATCGATCGCGACAAGCTGCGTGGGCGCTTTCCGCCGCGCGTGCGGGCGACCGAGCTCTGGCGCATCGATCCGGGTTTCCTCGAGGAGGCCCAGGACGACGCCACCCGGCTCGCGATCGCCGACCAGGAGCGCGCCGGGCTCGACATCGTCACGGACGGCGAGATGCGCCGCGAGAGCTACTCGAACCGCTTCGCCACCGCGCTCGACGGAGTCGACATCGACAACCCGGGCACCGCCCTCGATCGCAGCGGGCATCCCAACCCGGTGCCGCGCGTGGTGGGGCCCGTGGCCCGCCGCCACCCGGTTCAGGTGCGCGACCTCCACTTCCTGCGCGCGCACACCAGCCGCAAGACGAAGATCACGGTGCCGGGCCCGTTCACCATGTCCCAGCAGGCCCAGGACGACCACTACGGATCTCCCGACGAGCTCGGGATGGCCTACGCGGACGCCGTGCGCGGCGAGATCCTCGACCTCTTCGAGGCCGGCGCCGACGTGGTCCAGGTCGACGAGCCCTACATGCAGGCCCGGCCCGAGGCCGCCCGCGACTACGGCCTCGATGTCCTGCGCCGCGCGACCGACGGCATGCCCGGGACCATGGCCGTCCACATCTGCTTCGGCTACGCCGCGATCATCCACGACCGGCCGAGCGGCTACTCGTTCCTGCCCGAGCTCGATTCGACCGAGTGCGACCAGGTCAGCATCGAGACAGCGCAGTCGGGCCTCGACCTCGGAGTGCTCGACTCGCTCGCGTCGAAGTCGATCATCCTCGGGGTGCTGGACCTCTCGAGCGACGAGGTCGAGACGCCCGAGACGGTCGCGAAGCGCATCCGCCGCGCCTTCCCGCACGCCGGCCCCGACCGGCTGACCGCCGCGCCGGACTGCGGCATGAAGTACCTCTCCCGCGATGCGGCCTACGGAAAGCTCGAGGCGCTCGTGGAGGGCGCCCGGATGGCCGCGGCGGACGCTCCTGTCACCGCCGGCTGAGCGCTGTCACATTCGCGGCTGCCCGTGCGTCTACCTGGTATGGACGAAAATTCGCAAGCACCCTCCCCGGCCGGCCTCGCCGGAGAAGCCGGCGCGCTCGTGGCCGGCCTCGGGATACTGACGATCCAGCTCTTCCCCTTCGCGCTGCCGCTGATCGTGCTGGTGATCGGCCCGCTCGCGGTGCTGGCCCTGGCCGGCCTGCTGCTGGCGCTGCCGATCCTCCTGCCGCTCTGGCTCGTCCGCCGCGTGATGCCCGCCCTACGTCGCGCGCCCAGAGCTACGCGCCTGGCGCCTGGTACTGGACCTGTGCTGCCTTCTGCAGGGCATCCATCGTTTCTTCGACGGTAAGCAGGACTGTGGTTTCGATCGCGCTGAGCGCACCGCCCCCGCTGATCGCCAGCGCAACGGCGGCCATGGACACGTTGTCGGGGGCCTCCCAAAGGGTGTAGCCGTCGTGTGAGCCAAAGGCGTACCAGAACCCGTGGAGCTTCCCACCGACCGACTCGATGTAGGACCGAGCGGCCTTTTGACGGTCCTCGGGGTTGCCGATGAGCCTGGCCCAGGTCTCCGGCGTGTAGCTGAACTTCGATAGATAGAGCGGCATCGTCCTCTCCCGGTCGTTTGCCGGCTCGCGCGAGCCGGCGTGTGGTGTCGAAGTATCACCCGCGGTACGTTCACGCGGTGAGCCGGGTTTGGTCCCTCGCGCGCACCCACGGGGTCGACCTGCTGATCGTGATCGCCGCGGTCGCAGCCGCGGCAGAGGTCGGTCTCAGCGACGACCCGCAAGGGGGGCCGGAGACGTCGGCGTGGTTCGCGGCCCCCGCGATCGTGCTTGTGGTGCTGCCGCTGCTCGGGCGCCGCCGCTTCCCGTTCGCCGCACCTGCGTCTGTCTGGTTGCTCGCCGCGGGGCTCTCGTTCGTCGATGGGCGCCTGGTGCCCTCTTCGGCCACCGCCTCCGTCGCCGGGATCGCCGCCGCGTTCCTGCTCGGCAACCTCGGCGACGCCGCGCAGCCGAGCTGCAGGCGAGCCTCGACGAGCTGCGGGAGCTCGCGCGCGGGATCCATCCCGCCGTGCTGAGCGACCGCGGGCTGGCGGCGGCACTGGACGCGCTGGCGAGCCGGGCGCCCGTGCCGGTGGAGATCGCGTGCGAGCCGCCCGACGGGCTGCCCGACGCCGCAGCGACGGCCATCTACTTCGTCGTGTCCGAGGCGCTGACCAACGTCGCCAAGTACGCGCGGGCCGAGCGCGCGACGGTCGCGGTGCGGCGCGCCGAGGACACGGTGGTCGTCGAGGTCTCGGACGACGGCGTGGGCGGCGCGGATTTCGCCCGCGGCTCGGGCCTGCGCGGCCTGTCAGACCGCGTGTCCACCCTCGACGGGCGCCTCGAGCTGCGCAGCCCGGCCGGCGAGGGCACCCGGGTGCGCGCGGAGATTCCGCTCTCGAAGACGGGATAGGATCGCCGCGCCCGACCGCAGGAGAACTCAATGCCCGCCGAGCCCGTCAAGTTCACGCTGCCCGAGGACCGGATCCCGACCCACTGGATCAACCTCCTGCCGGACCTCCCGGGCGATCCGCTGCCGCCGCTGAATCCCGGCACCATGCAGCCCGCCGGCCCGGACGACCTGACGCCGATCTTCCCCATGTCGCTGATCGGCCAGGAGGTGTCGGCGGAGCCCGAGGTCGAGATCCCCGAGCCGGTCCGGGACGCCCTCAAGCTGTGGCGGCCCACCCCGCTCTATCGCGCCCGGCGCCTCGAGCGGGAGCTCGATACGCCCGCGCGCATCTACTACAAGTACGAAGGGGTCTCGCCGGCCGGCTCCCACAAGCCGAACAGCGCCGTCGCGCAGGCATATGCGAACAAGGAGGCGGGCATCGAGCGGCTGGCCACCGAGACCGGAGCCGGCCAATGGGGCTCCGCGCTCGCCCTGGCATGCAGCATGTTCGGGCTCGACTGCCTCGTCTACATGGTCGGCGCCAGCTACGACCAGAAGCCGTACCGGCGCGCGATGATGGAGGCCTGGGGCGCCACCGTGATCCGCTCGCCGAGCGACACGACCGAGTCCGGGCGCGGCCAGGCCGCACACACCACCGGTTCGCTCGGCATCGCGATCTCGGAGGCCGTGGAGGTCGCGGCCGGCGACGCCGGGACGAACTATGCGCTCGGCTCGGTGCTCAACCACGTCTGCCTCCACCAGACCGTGATCGGCCAGGAGGCGATCGCCCAGATGGAGCTCGCAGGGGAGGAGCCCGACGTGGTGGTGGGCTGCGTGGGCGGTGGCTCGAACTTCGCCGGGATGAGCTTCCCGTTCCTCCGCCGGGTGCTGCGCGGCGAGGCGAAGACCCGCTTCGTGGCTGCCGAGCCGGCCGCCTGCCCGACGCTCACGCGCGGGACCTACCGCTACGACTTCGGCGACACCGTCGGCCTCACCCCGCTCATGCCGATGTACACGCTCGGGCACGACTTCGTGCCGCCGCCCGTGCACGCCGGCGGGCTGCGCTACCACGGCGACTCGCCGATCGTGTGCGGGCTCGTCAAGCACGGGCTTGTGGAGGCGCGCGCCTACAAGCAGAACGAGACCTTCGAGGCGGCCGTGCGGTTCGCGCGCAGCGAGGCCATCCTGCCGGCACCCGAGCCGGCGCACGCGATCCGCGCCGTGATGGACGAGGCGGAGGCCGCGAAGGAGGCCGGCGAGGAGCGCGTGATCCTGTTCAACCTGTGCGGCCACGGGCACTTCGACATGTCGGCCTACGACGCCTACCTGGCGGGGAAGCTCGAGGATCCCGAGTTCTCCGAGGCGGACATGCAGGCCGCGCTCGAGCGGCTGCCGGAGACGCCGGCCATCGCGTAGCGCGACGGCCGGCTTTTCTCAGGCGGTGGCCGGCGCGAGGCCCGTCCCGGCGCCGGACCGGTTGCGGGGCCTGCGGATGCCCAGGACGAGCAGTCCGGCCGCGGTGATCAGGAGGACCGCTCCGGTGCCGGCCGCGGTCCAGCCGATCTCCGTAAGGAACGGGACCTTGGCGCCGGCCTCGACCTCGGCCTCCACGCCGCGCGAGCCGTCGGAGTTCATGACGACCACGGACCAGTCGCCGTCCTCGACGTCCCAGTCGAGCGTCTGGGTGCCGGCGCCCTGGACGGACGCCGCCCAGATCGGCTGTTTGCCGGGCGCTGCCGGCCTGCGATCGCCCGCGACCGCGCGCTCGTCATAGCTCGCCTCGAACGGCCAGGAGTCCACGTCGCTCACCGACGTGTGGGCGACCCCGCTCAGGTAACGCGACACCTCGTCGGTGGGAGCGATCCCCACGAAGACCGGCTCGCCGCTCCGCGGCGCGACCTCCACCCGCACGTCGCCGATGTCCTCGCGGTCCATCAGCCATCCGGCTCCGTCGAGGTCCACGTCGAGGCTCTCGCTGGCGAGGGCGTGGGTGCCCGCCGTGAAGTGCCTGCTGTCCGTGGACAGGTACCCGTCGGCGTCCTTTTCGGACTCGCCCCACAGCGCTACGCCGCCCACGGCAAGGAGGCCTGCGGCCAGGAGGCCGGTGACGGCGCCCGTCACGACGAGTGCGATCCGCGCGGCACGCGGGCGCTTGGGCTGGGTGTCAATGCTCTGCTCGTTCATGGCCCCACGGTCCCAGGCTTGAGGCACCCGGACACTGGTGCCACCTGGCGTCGGTGGGTACGGCTAGCCCCAGCCGCGGCGGGCGGCGTGCGACTAGGTCGCCAGCCCCAGCCCCGGCCAGTCGGCCACCATCACGGCGCCCAGCTCGCGCAGCGAGATCTGCCAGGACGCGGGGGCGTCGTCCCAGGTCCAGTCCCCGGCGGCGAGGCCGGAAGCGCTCTCGTGCTCGGCGGACACCCTGATCAGGGCGCGGGCGTCCGGCATCGCGCGGGAGAGCATCTCGAGGTCGAGGCGCGCGCCCTTCCGCGGCAGCTTGTTCACGACCAGGAACATCGGGGGCCCGGCCCGCTTGAGCAGCTGGCCCGCCTCCGCCACCAGGCTCGCCGTGGAGGGCTCGGCGTCGGTGACCAGCACGATCTGGTCGGCCGCCTCGATCGCCGCGGCAGCGGCCGGCTCCTGGAGCCCCGTGCCGCAGTCGAGTACGAGGGTGCCCACGGTCGTCTTCAGCCGGTCGAACACCTTCGTGTATGCCGCCTTGTCGAGCACGGCCATGCGGCTGGGGTCTGTCGGCGCCGGCAGCACGAGCAGGCCGTCGAACGCCCGGCCGAGCTTGCGGTCCAGCTCGGCCACCGTCAGCCCCGGGTGGTCCAGCACGTCCACGAGGTCGTCCACGAACACGCGGTGGTCCGGCGTGAGCGCCCGGCCGAGCGACCCGTAGTCCGGGTTGGTGTCCACCGCGACGATCCGCTCGTGGCGCACGCGCGCCAGCAGCGACCCGAGCAGCGCGGTGATGGTCGTCTTCCCCACCCCGCCCTTCGGCGAGACCACCGCGACCGTGGCGCAGCGCCGCAGCCGCGGCGTGGCGATCTGGTCGTCGAGCCTCCGCATGTAGCTGGTCGAGCGCCACGCCGCCTTGGCCCGGACGCGGCGCGACGGCGGCCGGCGTACGGTCAGGTCCGCGGGTCGCGCCACCGGCGCGGCGTCGTCCGCGTCCTCAACGCGCGGCTGCGGCTTCACCACCGCCGAATCCACCGGCTCCTTCGACCAGAAGGCCGAGAGATATGCGCCCAACCGATCGCCGAAGGACGGCGCATCCGGCAGCGCCAAGCGCGTGCGCTGGATCGGGAACCCGGCGCGCCGCTTGAGGTCGACTTCGTCCTGCTCGCGCTCGAACTCCTCGTAGCTGATCCTCTCCGGCTCGGGCTCGGTGCGCTCCTCGGCCCGCATCGGCTGGAGCTCGAGCAGGGCGCCGTCCATCACGCCGCACTCGGCCAGCGTGCTGGTGGGCGGCAGCGGCGGGCTGCCGGCCGGGGCGAGCCCGACCGGGTCGCCGTTCAGGGGCTTCTCGTCGATCACGCCGAGCGACATGAACGTCGGCATCAGCTGCTCGATCGGCGTCTCGGCGGGCACGGTCAGGTCGAGCCTGCGCTCGGGTCCCGCGATCGTCACTACAACGGTCTTCATCGTCTGCCTCCGGTATGGGCCTCGGCGAGCGGGGTGGCGGGCGCGGCCCGGCCCTCCGCCAACAGCGGGGTCTGGATAAGGGACGTGCGCCGGTCGCGGCGCACCAGCCAGCCGCGGCCTGGGGGCAGCGGCATCGCCCGGCGGCCCCCGATCAGCGGCCCCTCGTCGGGGTCGCCGCTCAGGATCAGCCCGGGCGCGCGAAGTTCCGTGACGCGCTGGTAGAAGGCCTCGAAGGCGCTGCGCGACACGCCCCCGACGCGGCGCGCGAGCACCAGGTGGAAGCCAACGTCGCGGCCGTGCGCCAGCAGGTCCACCAGCGGGAGCAGCGGGTTCTCGGCCGCGCCGGGGACCAGGTCGTAGTCGTCCACCAGCAGGTACAGGCGGGGGCCGGTCCAGGAGGCGCCCCGCATCAGCTCGTCGCGCGTCGCCTGGGGGCCCGGCAGGCGGCCGGCGAGCTCGTTCCGAAGCTCGTTGGCGAGCGCCGTGGCCATCGCCGCGTTGGCCGCGTAGCCGCGCACGTAGGGCTCGCTCGCCAGGTCGAGCAGGCTGCGCCGGTAGTCCACGATCAGCACCTGCGCCCGGCCGGAGTCCTGGCGCGCCGCGAGCGCGCTCGCGAACCAGCGCAGGAAGTTGGACTTGCCGGACTCGGCGTCGCCCAGCACCAGGAAGTGCGGGTCGCCGCCCGCCAGGTCGAGATAGGCCGGCTCGAGCCGCAGCTCATCGAGCCCGATCGGCACGCCCCCCGCTTCGCCCTCGCCCGGCCCCGGCAGCTCCGACGGCTCCACCCTCAGCGGCAGCATCGGCACGGGCGGCGCGGGCGCTCCGTCCCAGCGCTCCGCCGACTCGCGGGCGGCCTCCACGTCGGGCGTCGCGGCCTGGAAATGGAGCGCGTCCGGGCCGAGCCCGCGGCCGGGCACGTCGCCCGGCAGCGCGTCCGCGACGCGGCGGCCGTGCTCGGAGTCGATCGGGTCATTCAGGCGCAGCTCGAGCCGGCTGCCCACGTTGTCGCGCAGGTGCGGCCGGATCTCCGCCCAGCGATTGGCCGACAGGAGCAGGTGCACGCCGTAGTTGAGGCCGCCGTTCGCCAGCTGCTCGACCTCCTGGTCGAGCCCCTCGAAGTCGCGCCTGAGCGCGGCCCAGTTGTCCACCACCAGGAACACGTCTGGCAGCTTCTCCTCGAGCTCCCCGCGCGCGCGGCGCGCGCGTGCGTCGGCCATCGATGTGAGGCCGAGCCGGCGGAACGCGAGCTCGCGCTCCTCCAGCAGGCCCTGCACGTGGCGGACGCTCTGGCGCACCCGCTCGCGGTCGAGCTTGGTCGCCACGCCGCCCACCTGCGGCGCGGCCTCGAGCTCGGCCAGCGCGCCGCCCCCCAGGTCGATGCAGTAGAGCCGCACCTCTTCCGGCGTGTGCTCGCGGGCCAGCGCGGTGACGAGCCCCTTCAGGAAGGTGCTCTTCCCGGTCTGCGGCGCGCCCACGATCGCCAGGTGCCCCGCCGCGCCGGCGAAGTCGAGCGAGAGAGGCGTCGTGCGCTGCTCGGCCGGCAGGTCGAGCAGGCCGACCGTGGCCGCCACACCGTGGGCCGCTCCCTCCCGCTCCCACCAGGCGGGCGGTCGCACCGGGTCGCCGGGATCCAGCGAGTGCGGCAGAGGCGGGACCCAGACCTGATGGACCGGCCCGCCGCCGTGAGCCGCGACCATGCTCTCCACGAGCACGTCGAGGTCGCTCGGGCCACCGCCGCCATCGTCGTTCGCGGCCGCGGCTTCCGCCGCCCCGGCCGCCGCGCCGCCGAGGCCCGGCGCGAAGGGAGCGACTTCGGTGACCGGCCCGCTCGGCTCCTTCTGCTCCTCGCGCCCGCTCCCGGACACGAGCGCCACCTTGAAGCGCTCGTAGATGGCGGTGTCCACCTTCAGGTAGGCGGCGCCGGGGAACGGCGGCAGCAGGTAGGCGTCCGGCGTGCCGAGCACGACCTTGCTCTCCACCGCCGAGTAGGTACGCAGGCAGATCCGGTAGCGCAGGTGGCTCTCCAGGCCGCGCAGCTTCCCCTCCTCGAGCCGCTGGCTCGAGAACAGCAGGTGCATGCCGAGGCTGCGGCCCACGCGGCCGATCCCGAGGAACAGGTCGATGAACTCGGGCCGGCTCGAGAGCAGCTCGCCGAACTCGTCCACCACCACGAGCAGGTACGGCATCGGCGCGAGGCTCGGGTCCTGCTCGCGGGCCTGGCGGTAGGCGCGGATATCGTCGAGGTTCCCGGCGTCGCGCAGCATCGCCTGGCGGCGCTCCTGCTCGCCGACCAGGGCGTCGCGCATGCGGTCGACCAGGCTGCCGTCCCGCTGCAGGTTGGTGATCAGGCCGGCGGCGTGCGGGAGCCGCGACAGCTCGGCGAAGGCCGCGCCGCCCTTGTAGTCGATCAGCACGAACGACAGCGTGTCCGGCGGGTGGCGCAGCGCCAGCCCCGAGATGAGCGTTCGCATCAACTCGCTCTTGCCCGACCCGGTGGCGCCCACGATCAGCCCGTGGGGACCGAGCCCGCCCTCCGCCGCCTGCTTGAGGTCGAGCGTGACCGGCTCACCGGCGCCGCCCACACCGATCGGCACCCGCAGCTGCTCGCGCCGCGGCCGCGGCCGCCAGCTCGCGCGCGGGTCGACCTCGGCGGCAGAGCGCAGATGGAGCAGCTCGAGCGCCCGCACCTCGTCGGCGCTCGCCGGGCCGCGCTCGCGGTCCTCCAGGCGCAGCGGTGCGAGCGTGCGGGCGATCGCCTCGCTCAGGCCGAGGTCGGCGGCATCGGGCCACACTCCTTCAGCCCGTCCGCCCTCGCCGCGCCGCTCCTCCACGCTCGCGGCGGCGCCCGGCGAGAGCACGATGCGCACGTCGGCCTCGGACGGCTCGGTGGCGGTGGAGTCCGCGAGCAGCACGGCGGTCACCGCGAGGCGGTCGCCCTGCTCCAGCACGTCGCGCATCAGCGGCATGCGCGCCACGGCCGAGTCGGGCGACCAGCCGTCCACGAACAGCACCAGGTGCGGCCCGGCCAGACGCGGCCGGGCCGAGCCGTGGCTCTCCTCGTCGAGCCGGGCGAGCTGCTCGAGCCGCGGGCCGATCTCGCCCTCGAGCAGCCGGCCGAGCGCCTCCTCGTTGGAGGCGAGCAGGATCGGCGGTGGCAGCAGCTCCGGGGCGTCCTGCCGCGCGCGCACCTCGGCGCGCGCGTGCGGCAGCCACTTGATCCACTCCCAATCGGCCGCCGCCGGCGGCTCGTAGGAGGCCAGCACCCGCAGGTCGTCGGGGGCGCGGAACACGGCCAGCTGCGAGACCAGCGAGCGCGCCAGCGCGCGGCCGGCTTCGGGCGCCCCGACCACCGTCACCACGCGCGCGTCACGCAGGTCGACCGTGACGGGCACGTCGTTCACGCGCTCCCAGCGCCTTCTGACCGTGCTCGCCTCGTCCTCCAGGTCGAGCTCGCGCTCGGCCAGGGGGTCGTCGCCGATGTCGAGCCGCACCGGGCGCGAGTGCGCCACCCGGCCGCGGCCGACCCGCAGCTCGAGGAAGTCGGCGTCGGCGGTGCGGCGCTCCCACAGGCCGGCGCGGGCGAGCGCGATGGCCCAGAGCTTCTCGTGGTCGGGGTAGAGCCGGTCCGCGGCCGCCAACTGGGCGTCGGCGTCGCGCCCGAGGTCACGCTCCACGCGCGTGAGATACATGCGGTACTTGCGCCGGTTGCGCTTGCGGCGCTTCTTCACCGAGCGCACCTGCGAGTAGCGGATCAGGAACGCGAGCAGGATGCTGAGGCACACCAGCCCCAGCGCGATGTACATGAACAGCGGGTTGTTGTAGACGAGCGCGAAGGCGAGCAGGCCAAAGCTCCCGATCGCCGGGAACATCGCGTGGACCATCCCGCCGGTGGGGGGCTCCGGCTTGGTCGGCGGCGCATGGATGCGCAACTCCTCCGACGGCGCCGGCTCCGGCCACTCGCGCGGCGGCCGATGGAAGATCTCCGCGCCGCGCTGGCCGGCAGTGCGCGCGGATGGTGTTTGCCGCATGCGGAAGGGATTTACCCGCCCGGGGTCCCCCGGGAAACGCCGGTGGACGTTCGTCCGGGGTTAGGCGCGCACGCAAAGGGGAACTCCCCAAGCGGTACCGCAAGCGAACATGAAGGGATTCCTCAGATGGCGACGGCTGGACACATTCGCGTCACCCCCGAGCAGCTCGGAGCGATCGCCGGGCAGCTCAACGCGGGCGCGGCGAACATCGAGCAGATCAACCAGCAGCTGCAGGGCCAGGTGGCCCCGCTCGGGCTCCGACTGGGCCGGCGTGGCGCAAGCCCGCTTCCACGAGCTGTGGGCCGAGTGGCAGCGCTCCTCGCAGGGCATCCAGCACGCCCTCCAGGGCATCAGCCAGCTGATGACCCAGGCCAGCGCCAACTACGCCGACACCGAAGCCGCCGTCGCCAGCAGCTTCCAGCGCTAGCCTTCTCCGCGCAGGCCTCCGAATCACCTGTCAACTGTCAGATCCTGATGTTCCATACGAACACCTAGATCGGACACTTCAAGGGTTCGCCCCCGGCGGGGCGGCCGCGCCAGGCCCGGTGCTACAGGCGGCCTTGCGCCCGGGTACCGCGCGCGCGTCCCACGTGGTTACGCATCGCGTTGCAGCGGGAAAGTTCGCCGTACCACAAGCGAAACTGAAGGGATCCTCGTATGGCGACGGCCGGACACATTCGCGTCACCCCCGAGCAGCTCGGAGCGATCGCCGGGCAGCTCAACGCAGGGCGGCGAACATCGAGCAGATCAACCAGCAGCTGCAGGGCCAGGTGGCCCCGCTCGGGTCCGACTGGGCCGGCGTCGCGCAGGCCCGCTTCCACGAGCTGTGGGCCGAGTGGCAGCGCTCCTCGCAGGGCATCCAGCACGCCCTCCAGGGCATCAGCCAGCTGATGACCCAGGCCAGCGCCAACTACGCCGACACCGAGGCCGCGATCGCCAGCACGTTCCAGCGCTGATCCCGAGGCACACGGAAGATGTCCGGGTTCGAAGTAACCCCCGGCGAGCTCACGGGAGCGTCGGCGACGCTCGGCTCGGTGGGCGGCGAACTCGGGTGCCCCCGGCTCGGTCCGGGTGACCTCGGCTCGCCCGAGCTCGAGGCTGCCATGTCGTCCTTCTACGCCTCGACCAACGGGGTCGCGATGGCGATGGGGGACGCGATCGGCCAGGCTTCCGTCAACCTGGCCGCGGCAGCCTCGGCGTACGAGGTGACCGACCTCGGCGCCATGCCCGCTGCCCGCTAGCCGATGGGCTCGGTCGCCGGAATCGCCCTCCCCGAGGGAGACCCTGGCGCCGCCGCCGACGCGGCTGCCGGGCTGCGCTCGGCGGCCGGCGGATTCGAGAGCACGGGCGGCATCACGCAACGGGCGGTGGCCGGCACGCCGTCCTGGGACGGGATGGCGAGCTTCAGCTTCCGGGACAGGTGCGCCGGCTACCAGGACGCCGCCGCTGCCGCCGAGGCGGCCTGCGCTCAGGCGGCCGTCGTGCTGGGGCGCTACGGCGACCGGCTCGAGGAGGGCCGCGAGCGCGTGCGCCGGCTTCAGGAGCGCGCCCAGGAGTGCCTAGAGCGGATCACGCAGGCCGAGGCGCGCGCCGCGGACGCGGCCGACCGCGCCGCGTTCGCCTCCCACATGGCCTACCAGTCGAGCCTCGGGTCCCCCGCTGACGCGGGCGCGACCGCGGCGGTCTTCCGGGCACAGGCCGACGAGGCGTGGCTCGAGAACGCCGCCGCCGAGTCGGACGCCCAGGCGGCGCGCGATGAGCTCGAGCGGCTGCGAAAGGCCGCGGAGGACGAGCGTGAGCTCGTGCTCGAGGCCGGCCGGGTGGCGGCCGGCATGGTGGCGAGCGCCGAGGCCGGGCTGCCCATGGTGATCGCGGCGGCTCCCGCGGCGCCGGCCCCCGCCCCGGAGGAAGAGGAGGAGGACAAGCCCTGGTGGGAGGACGCCGCCGGAGCGCTGGGCGACGCGGCGAGCTGGACGGGCGGGCAGATCGTCGGCTTCGGGAAGGGAGTCGGCGACGGCGTGGTGGGGATCGGCGAAGGCGGGCTCATGCTGTACCGGCTCTCGGTGGTCAACGCCGTGATCGACCCGGAGTCCCACGAGCGCGAATGGGACAACGTCACAAACGCGGCCGAGTTCGCGTGGAACAACCCCGGCGAGTTCGCCAAGGCCGTGGCCAACTGGGAGGACCTCTCCGAAGGCCGCTACGGCGAATGGCTCGGCAACCTCGGCCCCGACGCGGTCTTGGCCGTGACGACCGCCGGCGCGGGAACCGTCGCCACGCGCGGCCTCCGCGGCGCCGACGCGCTCTCCGACGTGGCGGGCGCGGCCCGCAATGCCGACAGGGTGGCCGACGCAGCCGGCGCCGCGCGCGGTACCGGCAGGGGGGCGGCCGCGGCCAACGGCATCCCCGGGGAGGGCTCACCGAGGCGGGGCAGCGCGCCCTCAGCCAGGGCGACGAGGTGGTGCGCCATTGGACCCCGCTCGACTCCGATCGCCCGCTTGTGGAAGCCGGCCGTGGAGACACCTTCCGCTCCTCGACCTACGACGAGGTGCGGCTGAGCGAGAACCGGCTCTTCTATCGCGACTACAGCGACCCGAACCGCCGCCTCTCCGCCTTCTGGACCCGCGAGCCGTCGTCCGGCCCCTTCCAGTCCATCCTCGACAGCGCGATCCTGCCGGAATGGGGCAACAGGGCGACGGACACCGTCACCATCCGCGTGCCCGCCGGCACGACCGTCTACGAGGGCCCCACCGCGCCGCAAGGCGGTCTGGTGGGCGGCGGTGACCAGACCGTGATCCCCAAGGTCGACCCGGCCTGGGAGGTCGGGCCATGACCGCGGGCTGCGCCAACTGGGAGCCGATCGAGGGCTTCCGCTCACCGGGGGAGTACGAGCGCTTTCAGAGCTGGATCTCGAGCCTGGTGGATAACGGGTCGGCCGAACGCGTCCCCGTCGATGCCGGCTGGAAGGACGCGAACCCGCTGCTCGAGGAGTGGTACCGGTGCCCCGAGACAGGGCGCGTCTGGCGGCTGCTGTTCCCTGACCCGCCCTCACGGGGTTCTTTCGTCCCCGTCGACACCGGTCCCGGTGGCTGACACCTTCACCCCGCAGAACCCGGTCGAGGTGATGATGGTCGAGGCGCACGCCGGCCGGATGGAGATGGGCGCGCTGATGACCGCCCTGCTCAGCTCGATCGTCTACCTCGTGCCGGGTGAGGGCTCCGAAGGGGGCGAGCTCTCGCTGGCCGCCCTCGAGGGCCGCGACGGCGGGCGCTACATACCCGCCTTCACCGACCGCAGCCGGCTTGCGCGCTTCAGCGGCAGCGACCGGGCGGCGAGCGTGCCGCTCCGCGACCTCGCCCCGGACTGGCCGGCGGAGGTCTCGCTCGTGATCGACCCCGGGGATCCCATCGAGCTGGTTCTGCCCGGGCCGGAATTCCGCCGGATCGCAGACGATCGGGAGCCGGGCGGCGAGGAGACCGTGCCCGCGGGGACGTCGGTCATGATCGGTGACCCGGCCGAGGAACCCGAGGCGGTGCTCGAGGCGGTCGCGCACACCTGCTCCGGGCGTCCGGAGGTGGTGGCCGCCTACCGGGCTCAGCTGCACGTGAACCGTGCCGGCGAGCGGCCGCACCTGGCCATCGGGCTGGTGGTGGACGCGCCTTCCGAGGACCACGACGACCTGCAGAGCGAGGTGGCGCGGAGCGCCACCGTCGGCCGGAGCCGAGCAGGTGTCCGTCGTGGTGCTCGACCGCGTCGCCGAGGGCGACGCTGTGGCCGCCTACATGCTGGAGCGAACCCGGCCGTTCTACAGCCGAGGGGATTCCTGACATGGGCGAGATCCAGGCACCGCTGGGCGAGATCGAGAGCGTTGGAGCGGGCATCGAGGGCGTCGCGCCCACGCTGACCACGCTCGCGCGCGCCGCCACGGGCGTGACCGGGACCGTGTCCGAGCCGCCGGCCACCTCCGCGGCGCTCGACCAGATGGCGTCTCGCTGGGCCGCCTCCGCGACCCGGCTCGAGGACGAGATCGCCGCGCTCGGCGTGGCGGCGGGCGCCACCGCCGTGGCCTACCGCGCCGCCGACGAGTCGTCCATGACGGGCGGCTCCGGCGCCGGTGCCGACAGCGGCGGCGGTGTCGGCAGCGGCGGCGGCGGCGGAGGGGGCGGTTCCTGGTGAGCGTCGCCCCGGCGGGGACCTCCGGCGCGACACGGGCCGGGCTGCCCTGGCCCGAGGGCGACCCCGGGTCGCTTGCCAACGCGGCCAGCGCGGTCGGGTCGGGCGCCGACTCGCTCCCCACGGCCGCGACGCGCCTGAAGGCCGAGGCCGGCGCCGCGGAGGGCTGGCAGGGCGAGGCCGCGGTGGCGTTCCGCGCCGCCGTGGCACAGGACCACGCGCTCATGGTCGAGGGCGCCGGCGCCCTCGAGCAGGCGGCGGCCGCCCTCCAGCGGCTCTCGACCACGCTGAGCGACGCGCAGCAGCTCGTGCGCGAGCTCGCGCGCGAGGTGGTGGAGGCCGAAGAGGCCGCCGACCATGCCGCCGCGCGTGCGGCCATCGCCCGCATGTCCGCCATCGCGGCCGGCGTCGAGCTGGCGCTGGCCGGCCCCGACCCGAGCGTGGCGCTCCAGAACGCGGCGGACGACGCCTCCGACGACGCCGCGGTGGCCGAGAGCGCGGCGGGCGACGCCCGTGCCCACGCCGAGGCGGTGCGCGCCCGCAACACCCGCCGGGCGCAGGAGGCGGTGGACGACGTGCTGCGCGAGGACCGCGCCACGGCCGCGGCGCTCGACGCGGCCACGTCGGCGGCGCCGCTCGCCGGAGTGCCCGTGGGCGCCCCGACCGCCGCCACCGGCTTCGCGCAGGTCGCCCTCGCCGGCCTCTCGATCGAGCAGTGGCGCGAGATCGCCTACTGGCGCGCCGGGATCGACCCCGACGAGTGGCGTCCCGAGGACGGCCTGCTCGAGAACGACGCGATCGTGCAGGCCGTCTACGGCTACTACGGCGACCTCTACCTCGACCACCCGGAGCTCCAGTGGGCAGGCATGGCCAACATCGTCGGGCCGATGTTCTACGCCGGCTGGCAGGACATGTACGCGATCCGCCAGATCGCCGACCCGGGCGAGCGGGCGGAGTACCTGTCGCGCTGGGTCGGGCTCCCCACGTTGCCGGACCAGGTCTACGACGCCGCCGACGCCGTCAGCCACGTGATTCCAGGGGGTTTCCTCAACCCGGCCCACCTCGCCGAGCACCTCACCGCCGAGGAGCTCGAGTGGTACGAGGACCGCTTCCTCGGGATGCAGCGCGAGATCTTCGACGACCTGGCCTGGCAGCACGAGGCGTTCGTGCTCGGCGGCGCGCCCCTGATGCGCGAGATCGCCTCCCGCAACCCGAGCGAGCTGCTCGCCCGCGACGTCGACGCCTGGGAGGACATCGGCAGCGGCGACGCCGAGCGCATCCAGCAGGGCAACGCCGACCTGCTGCTGCGCGAGCAAGAGCGTGTGATCCAGGACGACTACGACGCGATGCGCGACCGCCACGGCCCGGTCGGCGACGTGTTCACCTACGGCTTCAGCACCATGGCCGAGAACCCGATGCCGGGCGGGCAGGCCTACCGCGACTACGATCCGATCCAGCTCAGCGTGGACCTCGCCCCGAGCATCCCGGTCGGGCCGTTCGGCCCGTTCGGGCCGCACTTCGACGTCGACGTCGCGGACGTGGAGGTCCACCAGACGCTGCCGCTTCCGGCGGGCAACCTGTCGAACTTCGACGACCGCTGGGGCTGGATCGAGAACGACATGCTGCCGCGCTACCAGGAGCTGCTCCAAGACCCGGACGCCACGCGCGCGCTGGTCTCGAGCGACGTCGCCGCGCGGGCGGCGGACCAGCGCAAGCTGCCCGACCTCCACTATCCCGGTGGCTGATGCTGCGGACCATCGCCCTCGTCGCGTGCCTGATGCCGGTGCTGAGCGCGTGCGGAGGCTCGAACTCGGACGCCGAAGCGGGTGACGAGGCCGTGATCGACTGGAACCTCTCGCGCAGCCACACGGTGGACGACGTGGACTGGCCGAAGCCGGGCCAGAGCGCCGTGGAGATCTCGCCCGTGGAGGAAGTGCGGATCGAGCTGCCGGAGGGCCGCTCGTTCGACAGCGACGGCGAGGTGGTGCACGACGTCACGCTCGACCGCCGCGAGCGCATCGTCCGCAACGTGCAGATCGACTCCCACCCGAGCAGCGCGAAGGACGCGCACGAGCTCGCGGTGCGCTGGGCGGAGGAGTGGGGGCTGTCGCGCGAGCCGCTCGACCGCTGGCGCGAGAACGGGAAGACGCCGGCGATCACCTCCGCGCCGGGCGGGAAGCGCATCGGCGACGCCGGGCCGGTCCCGACCGTGGAGATCCGCAACTCGTTCGAGGACGAGAGCCCGGCGCTCGTGTCGCTCTCGTTCTACTGGCCTGACTAGAACGTTCTGTCTCGTGCGGCTAGCCGCACCCCGAGACGCCGGGAAGCCGTACGGGGGCCCGCGAGGCCCGTTGGAACCCTCGGACCATGCTCTCTACCCCTCAGCTCGCCGACGAACTCAAGGGCCGCGTGATCGAGCCGGGCGATCCGGGCTACGAGGAGGCACGCACCGTCTTCTACGGCACGGTCGACCGCAGGCCCGCCGCGATCGTGAAGGTGGCGGATGCCACCGACGTCGCGCGGGTGATCGCCCATGCCCGCGACAGCGGGCTGGAGCTGGCGGTGCGCAGCGGCGGCCACAGCGTGGCCGGCCACGGCGTCACCGAGGGTGGAATCGTGCTGGATCTCTCCCACATGCGCGCGCTCGAGATCGACCCCGAGCGGCGCACCGCGTGGGCGGAGACGGGCCTCACGGCGGGCGAGTACACGCACGCCGCGGCCAGGTACGGCCTGGCCACCGGGTTCGGCGACACCGGTTCGGTCGGCATCGGCGGGATCACGCTCGGCGGGGGCGTCGGCTTCCTGGCCCGTAAGCACGGCCTGACCATCGACGACCTGCTGGCCGCGGAGGTCGTGACCGCCGACGGCGAGCTCGTGTACGCCGATGCGGAGAATCACCGGGACCTGTTCTGGGCGATCCGCGGCGGCGGCGGGAACTTCGGCGTGGCGACCCGCTTGAAGTTCCGGCTGCACCCGGTTGACACGTTCGTCGGCGGCATCCTCTTCCTGCCCGCCACGCCCGACGTGATCGCGTCGTTCGTGGCCCAGGCGCAGGCGGCGCCGGAGGAGCTGTCCACGATCGCCAACGTCATGGCCGCGCCTCCGCTGCCGTTCGTGCCGCCGGACGTCCACGGGAAGCTGGTGCTGATGGGCATGGTCGCCTACGCGGGCGACGTGGAGGACGGCGAGCGCGCGATCGCGCCGTTCCGGGCGCTCGCCACCCCGATCGCCGACATGGTCCGGCCGATGGCCTATCCGGAGATGTATCCGCCGGAGGAGGAGGATTACCGCCCGGTGGCGGTGGGGCGCACGATGTTCGTGGACGGCGTGGACCGCGCGGCGGCGGAGACCATCCTCGAGCGGATCCAGGCCTCGAGCGCGATGATGGCCGTCACGCAGATGCGCGTGCTGGGCGGAGCGGTGGCCCGGGTCCCCGCGGACGCCACGGCTTACGCCCACCGCGACAGCCGCATCATGGTGAACGTCGCGGCGCTCTACCAGCACGCCGCGGAGCGCCCGGCGCACGAGGCCTGGGTCAAGGCGCTCGCCGGTGAGCTGCTCCAGGACGACCACGGGGCGTACGTGGGCTTCCTCGCCGACGAGGGCGAGGAGCGGGTGCGCGCGGCGTACCCGGGACCGACCTGGGACCGGCTTCGCCAGGTCAAGCGCCGCTACGACCCGGACAACCTCTTCCGGCTCAACCAGAACATCCCGCCGGCCGGCGCGGACTGACCGCTCGCTGACATCTCGCGGACGCGCCCGGTAAACGGACGGGGTTGCGCCCGAGCCGCTGCTGAGCGACAGTGTGCGCGGCGCCGCTCCGAGCCGGCGCATTTGCTCGCATCGAGAGGAAGCGCCGCATGACGCCTAACTCTTATGGAGGTTGGTTTGTCAAGTGACGGCGCCGGATGCCCGCGGCCGGGGCGGGCATCCTTGTCGGTTGAGGGGCGGCGGGCTGGCGCGGGTGCGCGACGCGCGGTCAGACTCTTATGCGCGGTTCAATTGCCGCAGGACCGGGTTTCGTCGTGAGGTCCGCTGTCTAAGATCGAGCGTGGCCGGCGCGGCTGCTCATAGTTAGATCGCGGATGTTCTCGCGCGTGCTGCCAGGTCCCGCCGCTCCTCAACCGACGTGGCATCGGTGGTTGGGTCAGTCGGCGCGGGCGAGTGCCCAGCAGAAGCCGGCGAGTTCGCGGGCGACGGCGACCGCGACAATCGTGCGGCGCTTGCCGCGCTCGTCGGCGAGGCGGCGCCAGACGTGGTGGAGCCGGCGTTGGGCGTGCCAGGAGATCGCAACGATGTGCGCGGGTTGGCCGTCCTGGCGGCGCTGCAGCGTGGTGCCGCGCGATGGTCTCTTGCGGTAGTGCCAGGCGGCCTCGACGAGCAGGCGACGGGCGTGGCGCGAGCCGGACTTCGTGATCGCGCCCTGGCGGCGCGTCTCGCCGGAGCTGTTCTCGCTCGGGACGAGCCCGAGGTAGCTCATCAGCCGCCCAGGCCGATCGAAGCGCTCGAAGTCGCCGGTCTCGGCGCACAGGCCGACCGCTGAGAGCGTGTCGATCCCGCGCAGGCAGCGCAACCGTGCGGCGGTCTGCGCCCACGGCGAGTCGGGCACGAGCTCGCCAATCGTCCGCTCCAACTGGTCGCGGCGCAGCTCGAGCGTGTCGATCGCGCCGAGGTAGTCGAGCAGCGTCGCCTGCGCGCCACCACCGAGATCCTGTGCGCGCAGCCACGCGCGGTGCCGTGCGGTCCACGTGCTGGCGGTGTCCTCGTAGACGATCTCGTGGCGCAGCAACAGCTTGCTCAGCCGCTGGCGCGCGCGCATCAGATCGCCACGTAGGTCCTCGCGTGCGCGCACCAGGTCCCGCAACGCTTCCTCTTCGCAGCTCGGGACGCGGACCGCGTGCAGCGCGTCGATCATCAACAACCGCAGCACGCGCTCGGCGTCGCGCCGGTCGGTCTTGATCCGGTCCTGGGCCGGGCGCTCGATCTTCCCCGGTGCCGCCACGATGCACCCAATCCCGGCGGCGTGCAGTGCGCGCGCGAGTCCATACCCGGTCGGTCCGGCCTCGTAGGCCGCCCTCGTCGGACCGGGGAGCGCGGCGACGAACTCCACCACCCTCGCCGTCTCACCCGGCAGCTTGCGTGTGCGGATCTCACCGGACTCGCCGTCCATCGTGACTGCCAGCACGCTGCGCGCGTGCACGTCCAGACCGGCCCAACTGCGAACCTCCACCATGGTCGGCACCTCCCGTATGGTTGTGTGGTCGACCGCCGAGGGCGTCATCCTCGGCGCGTCTCACTCACCGCACGCCAGGCGCGCGGGGTGCCGACCTACCTTCGACACGAAGGGCGGTCAGCCCTTCCATATGGTCTATCGGGCCTCTCGCCCGGCGGCCCTGGGGAGAAGGACGTGATCGAGTGGGTACACGGCCTGCCCGTGGTCTGGTTGATCGTGGTCGTGTTCGCCGGGACGTTGCTGGTCACGGCCGGCATCTACGCCATAGTGATGCGCCTCGCGGTGGGCGACTCGGCGGCGGCCTTCAAGGGCGTCTCGCCCGGGCTGCTGCCCCCGATGGGACTCATCTTCGGCCTCGTAGTCGGGTTTCTCGTCGCCGAGCTGTGGCGCGACGTCAGCGAAGCTCGGACCGCGGTGAATCATGAGGCGAGCTCGCTCCGCTCAGCCGCGCTGGTGACGAGCACATCGTTCCCGGGGCGACCTGAAGCTCGCATGAACGCTCTCATCCGCCAGCAAATCCGCGACGCCGTGGCCGAGGAGTGGCCGGCGATGTCCCGGCAGGACGCGAGGCTGACGGTGGTCCCGGCGCCGCTCGCCGAGGCGTTGCGGGTTGCCTTCGCGCTGGAGCCCGACGGTGAGGGCCAGGTCACGGCACAGCGTGAGCTCGTAACATCGCTGCAGGGCGCGCTCGAAGCGCGCCGGCACCGGATCATCATCAGCGAGTCGACGGTCAATTGGGTCAGGTGGATGGCGCTGGTCGCCCTCGCCGTCCTCACGCTGCTGGCGATCGCCTTTGTCCACAGCGACAACCGCAGGTCCGCCGCGATCGCGATGGGAATCTTCGCGTCTGCGGTGGCCGTGACCCTGGTGCTGATCGCCTCGCAGGACCGCCCGTTCGGCAGCGAGTTCGGCGTTGAGCCGGACGTGCTCCTTGAGGTGCTCCCCGGGGGGGCTAGCGGACCATCGCCTCGGCCTGGTCGAGCGCCCGGCGGTAGGCCGGGTCGCGCAGCAGCGCCTGGCGGATGCCCTCGCCGAGGATGCCCGCCTCGCCGCGCGACGCGCCCAGCACCGTCCAGGTGGACTCGCGGCCCTTTCGGTCGCTCCGCCGCGCAGTCAGGCCGCCGGGGCCTCTGTCGAGGCTGATCCGCATGCCGCTCGCCGTGCCGATCTCGATGCCGGCCAGGCCGGGCACCGACATGTTGGCGTCGGGCGCCAGCTCGATCTGCACGTCCTGGCGGCGCCCGCGGGCGTGGCCGCGCAGCGAGCCGTTCACGTTCATCAGGCCGCCCGACTCCCACCCGAGCCGCGAGGCGAGCCAGCCGCAGAACAGCAGCCCGGCGATCGCCGACTGGGACTGGTGGCGCACGACGACCGAGTCGATGCGGCCCAGCTCGTCGCGCCACTGCGCCGGGTCGAAGGTGGAGGCCACGCGCTCGCGCCACGGCGTCGAGCGCAGCCAGGCGAGGTCCACCACGTAGGCGTCCGCCGCCAGCTCGCGGGCGCGCGCCACGGCGGCGGCCGAGTCGGGCTCGTTCACCGAGTCCACCAGCACCACCTGGGCGAGGCCGAGCAGGGCGTCCACCGCCTCGGGGTGGCCGTGCGGCGACCAGACCACCGTGGCGATGTCGGTCACCACCACGGGGTCCACGATCGTGTTGAGCTTCTCCAGGTGGTGCGGCCCGAGGTCCAGCACCACCCGCTCGCGCGTCAGCGCCAGCTCGCCAGGCTTCACGTCGCGGTGGTCCACGCCGGTGATCGCCACCGTGGCGTCGATCGTGGTGCGATCCGGCTCAACCGCGCACAGGATCGTGCGCGAGGGGTGGTAGCGGCCCACGCGGTCGAGCCGGTTCATGATCTCGCCTCGCCACTCGCGGTCCACTACCACGACCAGGTTCAGCACGCGCGCGGGGGCGTAGGCGTCGTGGCGGCCGCACTGCTCGATGATCAGCTGTCGCAGCGCCTCTTCGATGGCGCCCGGGGTGGTGTCGCGCTCGCTCCAGACCCCGCCCGCGTCCATCAGCTCTAAATCGCGCGCCAGCGCTGCCCGTCGGACAGCAGCTGGTTCGCCTCCTCCGGCCCGGCGGAGCCCGCGGGATAGGTCGGCAGCGCGCCGTCCTCCGAGCCCCAGCGCTCGAGGATCGGATCGATGATCCGCCACTGCTCCGCCACCTCGTCGTTGCGGGTGAACAGGGTGGCGTCGCCGCGCATGGCGTCCATGATCAGGCGCTCGTAGGCCTCGGGCGACTGGGACAGGAACGCGGTGCCGTAGAGGAACTCCATGTTCACCGGGCGGATGCGCATGCGCGTGCCGGGGATCTTCGCCCCGAGCGACAGCGACACGCCCTCGTTCGGCTGCATCGTCATGATCAGCTGGTTGGGCTGCACTCCGATCGAGCCCGCCGCCTCGAAGGCGAGATGCGGGACTGGCTGCAGCGTCACCGCGATCTCCGTGACCTTGCGCGCCAGGCGCTTGCCGGTGCGGAGGTAGATCGGCACGCCCGCCCAGCGCCAGTTGTCCACCTCCAGCCGCAGCGCCGCGTAGGTCTCGGTGCGTGAGTCGGGCGGGACGCCCTCCTCCTCCAGGTAGCCCGGCACCGGCTTGCCCTCGGCCATGCCGGCCGTGTACTGGGCTCGGACCGTCGCCTCCGGGGGCTTGATCGCATGCAGCACCTTGACCTTCTCGTCGCGAACGTCGTCGGCGGAGAAGGTCACCGGCGGCTCCATGCAGAGCAGCGAGAGCAACTGGAGCATGTGGTTCTGGACCAGGTCGCGCAGGGCCCCCGACTTGTCGTAGTAGCCGGCGCGCGTGCCGATCCCGAGGTCCTCTGCCGCGGTGATCTGGACGTAGTCGATGAAGTTGCGGTTCCAGATCGGCTCGAACATGCCGTTCGCGAAGCGGAACGCCAGCATGTTCTGCACGGTCTCCTTGCCCAGGTAGTGGTCGATGCGGAAGACCTGGGACTCGTCGAGCACCGAGAGCACCTCGCGGTTCAGCTCGAGCGCCTCGTTGAGGCGGGTGCCGAACGGCTTCTCGATCACCACGCGGACCTCGGACCCCTCGCGCCGCCGGAGACCGTGCTCCCCGAGCTTGGCGACGATGACCGGGAAGAACTCCGGCGCGGTCGAGAGGTAGAAGACGCGGTTGAAGGGGATGTCCGCCTCGTCGTCGACCTCGCGCAGCTCGCCGTCGAGACGCTCGTAGACCGAGTCGTCATCGAACATGCCCGGCACGTAGCGCACACACTCGAGCAGCTTCGAGAGCACCTGCTCGTCGGGCTGCCGGCGCGAGTGCGCCGCGATCGACTCGCGCGCCATCTGGCGGTAGTCGTCGTTGGGGATGTCCGAGCGCGAGATCGCGATCAGGTTGAAGCGCTCGGGCAGCGCCCCCTCGTGGGCGAGGTTGTAGACCGCCGGCAGCAGCTTGCGCTTGGCGAGGTCGCCGGTGCCCCCGAAGATCACCAGCGTCGTCGGGTGGACGGGGAGGCGCTCGAGGCCCTCGACGAGCGGGTTGGGCTGCTGCTCGACGGTCGCCATTGCCCTACTCGGCGTGCGCCTGTGCCTGGGCCGCCGGATCGGCCGCGCGAGTGGCGTGGCCGCCGAACTGGTTGCGGAGCGCGGCGTTCACCTTGGCGGCGAAGGCGTTCTGGCCGCGCGAGGAGAAGCGCTCGAAGAGCGAGGTGGTGATCACGGGCATCGGGATGCGCCGGTCGATCGCGTCCTCGACCGTCCACCTCCCCTCGCCGGAGTCCTCCACGTAAGGCGCGAGGCTCTCCAGGTCGTTGCCCTCCATCTCGAACGCGCGCGCCGCGAGCTCGCACAGCCACGAGCGCACCACCGAGCCTTGCATCCAGAGGTGGGCGATCTTGGCGTTGTCCAGCTCGTACTCGCAGGCGTCGAACAGCGCGAAGCCCTCGGCGTAGGCCTGCATCATCCCGTACTCCACGCCGTTGTGGACCATCTTCACGTAGTGGCCGGCCCCGGTCGTGCCGAAGTGGCCCCAGCCCGGGCCGTGCTCCTCAGTCTCCGGTGGGGCGAGCACGTCGAGGATCGGGCTCAGCCGCTCGACGGCCTCGTCGGGGCCGCCGACCATCATGCAGTAGCCGACCTGTAGCCCCCAGACGCCGCCGCTTACGCCGACGTCCACGTAGTGGATGCCCTTCTCGGCGAGCTGCTCTTGGCGCCGCTTGTCGTCCGTCCAGCGCGAGTTCCCGCCGTCGACGATCGTGTCGCCCTCGTCGAGCAGCCCGGCGAGAGCCTGGACCGTCTGCTCGGTCGGGTCCCCGGCCGGGATCATGATCCATACCGAACGGGGCCGCTCCAGCTTCGACACGAGGTCCTCCAGGGAGGAGGCCCCCTCGGCTCCATGGCCCTCCGCCGCCCTGATCGACTCCTCGCTACGGGCGTACACGACGCACTTGTGCTCCGAGTCGCGATGGATGCGGTGAACCATGTTCCCGCCCATCCTCCCGAGGCCTATGAATCCGAGTTGCATCAGATGAGCCTCCTCACCGCGTCAGCGGGGTCGCCTTCCAGGTCGATGCGCACCGCAGGAAGCCCGTGCTCCTGCAAGGTCTGGGCGTCGCCGAGCGCCTGGGCATTCTTCAGGTGCTCGAACGAGTAGCCGGCCTCCGGTATCTCCACGTCCTCCTCCGCCCGGGCGCAGAGCTGCAGGAACACGCCGTTCGGCGGGCCGCCCTTGTGGTACTGGCCGGTCGAGTGCAGGTAGCGGGGCCCGTAGCCGAACGTTGTGGTCGCCTTCGTGCGCGCCCGGATCTTCACTCGCAGCTCCTCGACGGCGGCGTCGAATTCGTCGGAGGGCGTCACGTAGCCGAGTATTGCCACGTACTTCGGCGGCGCGGCCTCGAGGATCGGGGTGAGGTCCGAGGGCGGCGTGTATGTCGTCCCCTCCTTCAGGACGCGCGCGGTGTTGTCCTTCGCCTCCTGCACGTTGGGCTGGTCGAAGGGGTTGATGCCGAGCGCCCATCCCGACACCGCCGTGGCGAACTCGGCGAAGAAGAAGATCCGGCCGAGGTCGGCCGCGCCGTGCACTGCGAGCGTCAGCGTCGGGTGCCCGGACCGTGCCAGCGCCTCCATCTTCGCGTCGGTGTCCGGGTCGGCGTTGTCGGGGTCGCGCAGGTAGGCGAACACGCGGTCGTCGCCGTAGGCGTCCGGGTCGCCGAGCGGCTCGCCCGCTACGGGCAGGATTCCCTTCCCGTGCTTGCCGGTGGACTCGGCGATCAGCTGCTCCACCCAGAGCCCGAAGCTCGAGATGGGCTCCGACACGACGAACGTGGCCTTGTCGCGTCCCTGCGCGGCCAGCTCGCCCAGCACGATCCCCATCCAGAGGCCCGAGTTGGACGCGGTCGAGTCGAAGTGCGTGCAGTTCTGCTCGGCAACCTGCGCGCGGTGCATGAGCGCCTCGATGTTCACGCCCGCCAGCGCGGCCGGCACGAGCCCGAAGTACGACAGCACGGAGTAGCGGCCACCGATGTCCGGGTCGTTCTCGAACACCTGGCGGAAGCCGCGCTCGCGTGCCAGGTCCACCAGCGGGCTGCCCGGGTCCGTCACGGCCACGAAGCGCTGGCCGTCCCCGGAGGTGCGCTCGAAGAAGTAGCGCATGTGGGACATCGTCTCGATCGTCCCGCCGGACTTGGACGACACGATGAAGAGTGTCGTCTCGAGGTCGACCGAGCGCTCGACGTCGAGCACCGCGCCGGGATCGGTCGAGTCGAGCACGTGGAGGCGAAGCGCGCCGGGAATCTGGCCGTAGGAGCGCCGGATCACCTCCGGGCCGAGCGACGAGCCCCCCATCCCGAGGAGCACGGCGTCCGTGAAGCCGTCCGCCTTGACCTGCTCCACGAACGCGTTCAGCTCGGGCGCGTGTTCGAGCATCTTCTCGCTGATCGTGAGCCAGCCCAGCCGGTTGCCGATCTCGGGCACCCCGGGGCCGCCCCAGAGGGACTCGTCCCGCTGCCAAACACGTTTGGCCACCGCCTCCGACTGGGCCTGCTCGATCTTGGCGATCAGGGCCGGCTCGAGGTCGTCCGGGATGGAGGAGCGGATCGTGGGCGGGCGCCCGGTGACGATTCCTTCGCGCGTGAGCTCCACGCCCTCGATCAGCTTGTCGAACGGCTCCACGAACTTCGCGATGCCGTCGCGCAGCAGCTTGTCGGTCACGTCGCGCATGTCGATCCCCGCGTCGGCCAGGGCGGCCAGCTCGGCGCTCGGGTCTTGGTCGACGGTCGGTCCGGTCACCTCGAGCTGCTCCTCGCACGCCAGCAGGGTCGGCACGGGCATCGTGTTGACCGTGTGCGGGCCGACGAGCGACTCGACGTACTTGGTCTCCGGGTAGTGCGGGTCCTTGACGCCGGTCGACGCCCAGAGCGGCCGCTGCACCGGGCAACCGGCCTCGCGCAGGGCCACGAAGCGATCCCCCAGGAAGATCTCCTTGAAGCGCATGTATGCGGCGCGCGCGTTGGCGATGGCGGCGGTGCCGCGCAGGTCCTCGCGGTCCAGGTCCGCCAGGCGCTTGTCCACCTCCGTGTCGACGCGCGACACGAAGAAGCTCGCGACGGAGTGCGGGTAGTTCCCGTCCCGCCGCTGGCAGCCGCGGATGTACGCCTCGCAGACGCTCACGTAGGCCTCGACGGAGAACAGCAGCGTTATGTTGACGTTGATGCCCTCCGCGGTCGCCTGCTCGATCGCAGGTACACCCGCCTCCGTGCCCGGGATCTTGACCATTAGGTTGGGGCGGTCCACCCGCTGCCAGAAGTCGCGGACCTGCGCGAGCGTCCCGTCCGTGTCGTGCGCCAGCGCAGGCTCAACCTCGAGCGACACGAAGCCGTCGGCGCCGTCCGCGTCCTGCCACACCGGGCGCAGCACGTCGGCCGCCAGCTGCACGTCCGTGATCGCGATCTCCTGGGCGATGCGGTGGGCGTCGTGGCCCTCCGCGGCCAGCTCGGCGATCTGCTCGTCGTAGTCAGTGGACCCGAGGATCGCCTTCTCGAAGATGGCCGGGTTGGAGGTCACGCCGCGCAGCGAGTCCTCTCGCACGAGGCGCTCCAGCTCGCCGCTCGTGATCATCCCGCGGCGGATCTGGTCCAGCCAGACGCTTGTGCCCGCGGCGGTGAGGGCCGCGAGCCTTTCGTTGACCTGTGCCTCGACGCTCATGCCCTCGCTCCCAGTCGCTCCGCGACGGCTCGTGCCTGGGCCGCCACCTTCTCCGGCGTGAAGCCGAAGTGCTCGTACAGGTCCTTCTGCGGCCCGGACGCGCCAAAGCTCGTCATCCCGACCTGGGCGCCGTCGTCGGTGGTCCAGCGCATCCAGCCGAAGGTCGAGGCTGCCTCCACCGAGACCCGCGCGCGCACGGCCGGCGGGAGCACGGAGTCGCGGTACTCGTCGTCCTGCTCCACGAGGCGCTCGAGGCAGGGTGCGGACACCACCCTGGTCGCGATGCCGTCGGCCTCCAGCAGGTCGGCCGCGCCGGTGCAGATGTGCACCTCCGACCCGGTGCCGATCAGGATCAGGTCGGGGTCTCCCTCCCTGAACGAGTCGCGCAGCACGTAGGCGCCACGGTCGATGGCGTCCCTCGGCACGCCGCTCGGGTTCCAGACCGGCAAGCCCTGCCGGCTCAGGGCGAGCGCCACCGGCGTGGCGGTCTGCTCGATCGCGAAGCGCCAGGCCAGCGCCGTCTCGTTCGCGCCCGCTGGGCGCACCATGTAGAGGTTGGGCGTGGCCCGGAGGTGCGCGAGCTGCTCGATCGGCTGGTGCGTGGGGCCATCCTCGCCGAGGCCGATCGAGTCGTGCGTGAACACATGGATAACCGGCAGGTGCATCAGCGCTGCCAGCCGGATCGCGCCCTTCATGTAGTCGGAGAACGTGAAGAAGGTGGAGCCGAAGGCCTTCAGACCGTGGAGGCAGAGGCCGTTGACGATGGCGCCCATGCCGTGCTCGCGCACGCCGTAGTGAACGTTGCGGCCGGAGTAGTCGCCCTTCTCGACCGCGCCGCCGCCGTCGATCAGCGTGAGCGTGGAGGGCTCGAGGTCGGCCGAGCCGCTCACCAGGTGCGGCACCTGCTCGGCGGCCCACTGGATCACGCTCTGCGAGGCCTTGCGCGTAGCGACCATGCCGCCCTCGGGCCGGAACCTCGGGACCTCCGCGTCCCAGCCCTCAGGCAGGCGGCCGTCCATCGAGAGCGACAGCTCCTCCCATAGGTCGGGGTGCTCCGCGCGGTAGGCCTCGGCGCGCTCGTTCCACTCAGCCTCCGCCTTCGCGCCGCGCTCACCGGCCGTCTCCCGGAAGTGGGCGAGCACCTGGTCGGGCACCAGGAACTGCGCGTCGGGGTCCCAGCCGTAGGCCTGCTTGGTCAGGCGCACCTCCTCCTCGCCGAGCGGCGAGCCGTGCGCCTTCTCGGTGTCCTGCTTGTTGGGGGAGCCGTAGCCGATGTGCGTCCGGAGGATGATCAGCGACGGCCGGTCCGTGATCTCCTGCGCGGCGGCGATCGCGAGCTCCATCCGGGCGAGCGCGATGTCCTCGCCCAGGTCCTGCACGTGCCACCCGTAGGCCTCGAAGCGCTTCGCCACGTCCTCGCTGAACGCCATCGATGTCTCTCCGGCCAGCTGGATGTGGTTGTTGTCGTAGAACGCGACGAGCTTGCCGAGCCCGAGGTGGCCGGCCAGCGAGCAGGCCTCGGAGGCCACACCCTCCTGCATATCGCCGTCACTCGCGACCGTGAAGGTGCGGTGGTCAATGAGCTCGTGGCCGGGCCGGTTGAAGCGCGCGGCGAGCATCGCCTCGGCGAGAGCCAGTCCCACCGACATGGAGACGCCCTGGCCGAGCGGACCCGTGGTGGCCTCGATGCCCGCGGCGTCGCCGCGCTCTGGGTGGCCGGCCGTGGGGCTGCCGAGCTGGCGGAAGCTCTTCAGGTCGTCGAGGGTCAGGCCGTAACCCGACAGGTAGAGGCTCGAGTAGAGGAGCATCGACGCGTGCCCCGCGGAGAGGACGAAACGGTCGCGGTCGAACCACTCGGCGTTCGCGGGGTTGTGCTTCATCACCCGCGTGTAGAGCAGGTAGGCGAGCGGGGCGAGCGCCATCGGCGCGCCGGGGTGCCCGGACTTCGCCTTCTCCACCGCGTCCATCGAGAGCGTCCGGATGGTGTTGATGGCGAGCTCGTCCAGCTGCTCGGTGCCGGTCGTCATTCGGCCCTTTCGGTCGCGGGGGTGTGGGACCTCGCAGTATCCCCTTTCCGTGCGCGCCCGGCCAAGCCGGGCGCTTCCGGCGGCTGATCGAGTTCCTGCGCTGCCAACACGGCGGCCCCGATCACCCCCGCGTGGGCGCCGCCCTCCGCCAGCGCGATCGTCGTGCGCCGCCAGAGGGCCGGCAGCGCCCGGGCCTGCGCTTCCTGCATGGCGCGGCGGAAAAACAGGTCGCTGGCCCTCGACAGGCCGCCGCCGAGCGCGAGGCGGTCGGGCTCGAACACGTTCACGTAGCCGGCCAACGCGACGCCGAGCATCCGAGCAAAGTTCTCGAAGATGAGGAGGGCGTCGGGGTCGCCCGCCTCGGCTGCCCCCACGAGCTCGTGCCCCGACACGCGCCCGTCCGCGCCGATGCAGCCGGCCAGGCGGCTGTCGGGGCGGTCGGCGGCCATCTCGGTGGCGTCGCGCTCGAGCGCCTGGCCGGAGCAGTAGGCCTCGACGCAGCCGCGGTTGGGGCAGTTGCCCGGGCAGGGTGGCCCGTCGGCGCTGAGCGTGAAATGCCCCAGCTCGGCGCCGAGGCCGTGGGAGCCGCGGAAGGTCTTCCCCCCGATCACGACGCCGCCGCCGACCCCCGTGCCCAGCGTGAGCATCACCAGGTTGTCCTCGCCGAGGATGTGGGCCTCGGCGAGGGCGGCGCAGTTGGCGTCGTTGTCCACCACCACCGGCAGGCCGAAGCGCCGGCCGAGCTCCGCGCGCAGGGGCACTCCGGTGAGCGGGATGTTCACGCTCGTCTCGACGGTGCCTGTGGCGTACTCGATCTGCGACGGCACGCCGACGCCGATCGCCGCCGGCTGGCCGACCCGCCCGATCAGGAGCCGCACCGCCTCCTCGAGCCCGTCGAGCAGCGCGGCGGTGCTGCCGAGGACCGTGGGGCGCTCGATCGAGTCCCGAACCGAAACTCCGTCGACCGCCGCGACCGCGACCTTGGTGCCGCCGACGTCCACTCCGAGGACCACGAGCCGCAACGCTATCGGTCAGAAGGCGCCAAATCTCGACCAGCGCGCATCCGCGGTCCGACCGTCCGGCCCTGGTGTTCCATACGAACACCAGGGCCGGACACTTGCGCTCATCCAGCGGCGGCCGCCCGCTCGTATTCGGCGAGCACCTCGACCCAGCCGTCGTCCGCGCCAAGCGAATCGCGCAGCTCCCGGCCCGCCTGGCCGTGCACCTCGAAGCCGCGATGCTCGAAGCACACGCGCGTGACCCTCTCGCCTTCCTCCTCGAAGGTCGCCTCGACCTCGGTGGCCTTCGCCGGATCGGGATCGAAGCTCCACTCGGGGCTCAGGTGCCAGGCAATCACGACTCGTCCGGGAGGGTCCCACACCCGCACCCGGCCCCAGTCGAGCTCGCGGCCCCGCTCGTCGCGCTCGTAGAGCCGGCCGCCCTCGCGCGTCTCCATCATCGCGGTGGCGGGGACGTCGCTCAGGTGGTGGCCCGTCTGGGCGGGCCACCACATTCCGATCTCAGCGGTGAAGAGGTCGAAGGCGCGCTGCGGGTCGAGCGGCACGGTCATCGCATGGCGGACCGTGATCTCCGCTGCCTGCTCCATCATCGCCCGGCCTCCTCGGCGTAGAAGTTCATCAGCGCCGGCCAACCGCCCTCGCCGCCCACCTCGCCGCGCATCTTCGCGCCGCTCTCGCCGTAGGCCTCGAAGCCGCGGTGTTCGAGCGAGACGCGCGTTCTGCCACCTCCCTCCTCCTCCTCGAAGAGCACCTCCACCTTGGTGGCGCGTTCGAGGTCTGGCTCGAAGGCCCAGTCCGGCGTGAGCTGCCACGTCATCACGAAGCGGGAGGGCGGCTCCCACTCGAGGATCGTTCCCACCGTGCATTCGCTGCCGTCCTCGGCGAGCTCGTACCAGCGTCCGCCCTGGCGCGCCTCGAACACCTCGGTGATGGGACCCTCGCTGATCTTGTAGCCCTCGCTGGGCCACCAGCTTCCGATCTCCTCGGTGAAGAGCTTGAACGCGCGCTCTCGATCGATCGGGACGGTCACGCTGTGGCGCACGGCGCTTGTGGTCGCCTGCTCGGTCATCCTGCTCCCTTCCGCTCCGCCGCCTTCTGAAAGGCGGCCAGAGCATCGCTCCAGAACGTGTCGAAGTAGGCGCGCATCGCGTCCACGCCGTTCGGGTCGACCGCGTACAGGCGGCGGTTGCCGTCGCGTCGGTCGGTCACGAGGCCGGCGTCCTTCAGCACCCGGAGGTGCTGTGACACCGCCGGCCTGCTGACCGGGAACTCGCTCGCGAGCTCGCCCACGGCACGCGGGCCGCGGGCGAGGCTTTCGAAGATCGCCCGTCTCGTGGGATCGGCGAGCGCGCTGAAGCCGTTCTGGTAAGTGGTCACTTACCGTAAGTATAGACTTACGTAGCGCTTGGTGCAACAGGGTGTCCGTCACGAAACGGCGACATGTTCGCCGCAATGTGACGGACCCCGCCGCCGGCGCCCCACACGACCGCGGATCGGGGACAATCGGCACATGAGCCCCCCTCGCCGCCGCCTGGTCGGCGGTCTTGACCTCGGCGGCACCAAGATCCAGGCGGTCGTCCTGGACGGGCGCCGGAACGTCGTCGCCGAGAAGCGCCGGCCGACGCCGCAGGAGGGCGGGCCGTCGGACGTCGTGGAGGCGCTGGCGAGCGCCCTGTCCGATGTCTGCGCCGAGGCCGGCGTCGAGACGCGTGCGCTCACCGGCGTCGGGGTCGGCTCGCCCGGGGTCATCGACGCGCGCGGCGGCGTCGTCACCGGAGCCCGCAACCTGCCCGGCGAGGGCGCGCCGATCAGGATGACGGCTGGCCTGCGCGAGCTCACCGGCACGCGCGCGTACGTGGAGAACGACGTGACCGTCGGCGTCACGGCCGAGCACGCGCTCGGCGCGGCGCGGCGGTCGAAGTCGCTCCTCGGCGTCTGGTGGGGCACCGGCGTGGGCGGGGGCATCGTCCTCGACGGGAAGCCGTGGGAGGGCCGCGGCGCGGCGGCGGAGCTTGGCCACGTGGTCGTCAAGGTGAACGGCGCGCGCTGCACGTGCGGGCGGCGCGGCTGCCTCGAGGCCTACGCGGGGCGCGGGTCGATGGAGATCCGCGCCCGCCAGATGCACCGGGAAGGCCACAAGACCGACCTCTTCAAGATCATGGAGAAGCGCGGCCGCACCCGGCTCCAGTCGGGCGTCTGGGAGCGCGCGCTCGAGCAGGGCGACCCCATGGCGGTGGAGCTGATCGACCGGGCCGTGGAGGCGCTCGGCGCCGGTGTGGGGTCGGCCGTGAACCTCCTCGACGTGGAGACCGTGGTGATCGGCGGCGGGCTCGGCACGCGGCTGGGCGAGCCCTACGTGGAGCGGATCCGCGAGGCGATGATGCCGCACCTGTTCGCCGACGACCGGCCGCCCGCCGTGCGCCTCGCGGCGCTGGGCGACCTCGGCGGCGCCATTGGGGCGGCGCTGCTGGTGCCGCCGACGGCCGCGGCGCGCAGCACCTGACGCCACTCGGCCTCAGTACGCACGCTCAGCCGACGAGCCCGCGCGCGCGCAGGTCAGCGAGTGCCTCGTCGCCCCTCTCCGGCACCGCGTTCCGCGCCACCCACGCCGCCAGCTCCGGGAGGCCCTCGTCGAGAACGGTCCTCGCTTCGAAGCCGAGCACCTCGCGCGCGCGGGAGACGTCCGCGAAGCAATGGCGGATGTCACCGGAGCGGTACTCCCCGGTCACGGCGGGCGACAGGTCCGAGCCGAGGGCGGCCGCGATCCGCTCCGCGAGGCCGAGGATCCGGACCCGGCGGCCCGTGGCCACGTTGATCGCGTGCCCGGCCGCGCCCGGCACATCCATGGCGAGGACTGTGGCGCGCACCACACGGTCTCCACTCCGTGGGCGCGTCCGAGCACGAGCGCCAGCTCCTCCTGATCCCGCTTGGTGATGCCGTAGACGCTCGTGGGGCGCAGCGGAGCGTCCTCGCTCGTGGGAACCGGCTCCATCGGGCTTCCGCAGGCGGGACAGCGCGGTTCCCAGTCGCGCCGGCGCAGCTGCCCGGATGGCCGCAAGGGGGATGAACCGTGCCGTGCTCCGGGCACCGGTAAGAGCCCTCGCCGTAGACCACCATCGAGGAAGCCGCGACCAGGCGGCGGATGCGGTCCCGCCGCGCCACGACGGCCTCAAGCAGCGTGGCGGTGCCGCCGGCGTTGTGGTCCACGGCCCGCCGCACGTTCACCATCGACTCGCCGTTGCCCACGACTCCGCCGAGATGGAAGACGCGGTCGACGCCGTCAAGCGATCGCCCCACGACCCGCGCGTCGCGCAGATCACCCTCCACCAGCTCAGCCTCCGGGTCGAGGTGGCTGGGCCGGCCGCCGGGATGGGCGAGCGGGTCGAGGTTGTCGAGCACGCGCACGCGCTCCCCGCGCGCGAGCAGCGCATCGACCAGGTGCGAGCCGATGAACCCGGCCCCGCCGGTGACGAGGACGCGCGCCCTCACCAGACCGTGTACAGCAGCAGCTCGGTGGCGAGCGTTTGCGTGACCAGCGCACCAAGCACGAGCGGGACGCGCCGCTCCGGAAGGGCAGTCGCGGCTGCGACGCAGGCCAGCGGTACGAGGAACAGGTAGATCCGCTCGGTCCTGCGCATCGCCGCGCTCAACCACCTGCGCGCGCCCGCGCTCGTCTCCGGCCTCCTGCTTCTCGTCTGGTACCCGCTCGTGGCGGGCCTGCCGACCGGGGCTTCATGCGCCTGACCGGTCTCTCGAAGGACGTCTACCTCGAGCGCTGGGCGTTGCTGAGCGCCGCGCTGTTCGCGGGCT
>CAWIGR010000018.1:0-102358 GCA_963835705.1 uncultured Thermoleophilaceae bacterium | reverse complement strand
CGCGGCGATCCAGGTCTCCTGGAAGCAGTCGTCCGCCTCGGAGCAGCCAGCAGGATGACCACGCAGTAAGCGGTAGACGTCCCACGCGGTGCTCGTCGAGCAGGGCCTGGAAGGGCGGAAGCTTCACGTGGAGTGAACGCTCGCAGGCCGCGCGACACGTGAGGTCAATAGGCGCGGATGAACACGGGCGACCCGAGCGGCACGGTCTCGATCAGCCAGCGCGCGCGGATCAAACACGGTGCGCAGGCAGCCCAGACTCACGGGATCCCCGATGGTCGACTCCTCACTCGTGGCGTGCACCGCCAGGCGGTCGCCCCCGGGCCAGTACGCAGGGGAGGTTGGTCTGGTGCCCGGAGAGGGCCAGCACGCAGCAGCCGTAGGGGGAGTCGGGATCGGTCACGACGGAGCTTGTCGGTGACGGTGAAGCGGCCCTTGGGCGTGGGGTTCGCAGGGGCGGCCGATCGCGACGCGCATCTTGCGGACGGTGCAGAGCCGTCGCGGCGGACGAAAGAGCATCACGCTTCGAGAGGTCGGCGTGGAGCGACCAGTTGGACGCAGTCGACGCGCGCGTCCCTGCGGCGGACCCAGGCGACCTCGCCGTTGCGGAGCTCGGCCCGCCTGCACGCCGAGCCAGCCGCCGCGCTGGCTCGACGACCCCGAGCACCCGCGGCGAGCCCCACTCGGTGCTTAGCGGTGAGGCGGATGCGCTTTCTTGCCGCCCGGCTCGCGATAGAGGACCGTCGGCTTGGGGGAGGTAAGGCGGTCGAGTAGCAGGAGATCGTGCGGGGCTCGGTCGGGAACGGCGTGGCGAGGGGTCCGCCCTCGGCGGGGAGGAAGTGGCGGGTGTCGTCCTCCGCCGTCGCCGCCGCCCATGGGCGTGGATGATGCGCTCGGTCTCGCCGAACTGGGTGGCGCCGACCACCCCCGCCGCCCCGACGAGCGACGCGATGCCGACGCCGAAGAGGGCGAGCGGAACGGCCCTGCGGGGTGGATCCGGGACCTCGCGCTCGCGGGCGGCGAGCATCTCGAGGACGGGGTGGTGGAGGGCGGCTCCGTCCGGAGCGGGCTCGGCGGCGGGCGCCGAACGGACTCGTTCGCGGGGGGCGCAGCAGCGGTCGCTGAAGCGGGCTCCGCCGGAGCGGGCGCCTCCGGGGGGCCCGGCGCGGCCGCGGCCCCCGCCGGACCTGCCCCGGGGGAGGCGCCTCCGTCGCGCCCTCGTCGGCCGCGGCCTCGGCCTCTTCCTCCTCCGCGACCTCCGGCTCCCGGCCGGCACCGGCACGGGCGCCAGCATCGGCCCGCGCGCCGTTATCTCCGCGTCGTCCGGCGGCGGCACGGGGGTCAGGCGGGCGCCGTCCGGCTCCACCGCGAACTCCTCGCCGACGGGGGTCGACACCGCGCTCCAGGTGTCCGGCTCGAGCAGTGCCTTCAGGACCGCGCCGAGGTCCTCGCCCCGCTGCAGCTCCATCTCGTCGGCAACCCGCTCGATCGCCCTTGCGCGGCGGCGCGCCACGTCGGTCGACTCGCACTGGTACAGGCGCGCCAGCGCCTCGTCGGGCACGCGCCGCCGCAGCGACAGCGCCAGCAGCTCGCGGTCACGCGGGTGGATGCGTTCGAGCGCCTGGGCGAGCTGTTCGGGGCTGATCACGGTGGCGTTTCAGGGCGCGCGGGCAGCATCACGCAGGCCGCGCGAGCCGCTTTGGCAAGCGTACTGACGGGGTAAGTCGGAGCTTTCAGGGTGCCCCAGGAACCCGAAGAGCGCCAGCGGAGGGGGTGGGATTCGAACCCACGGAGGGACCCTGACGGCCCCTAACGGTTTTCAAGACCGCCGCATTCGTCCTCTCTGCCACCCCTCCGTGCGTCTCCATCGTAGGGCCGCCGCGTAGGCTGGCGCCGTGCAGCCCGCCGACATCCGACGCTCCTACGCCGACGCCGAGCCGCGGCCGTTCTGGCTCACCCAGCCGGGTGCGCCCGCCGCCCGGCCGCCGCTCGAGGGCGACCGTGACGCCGACCTCGTGGTGGTCGGCGCCGGGCTCACCGGGCTCTGGGCCGCCCTGCTGGCGCGGGAGGAGGACCCGGGGCGGGAGGTCGTGCTGCTCGAGGGCGAGCGGATCGCCTTCGGCGCCACCGGCCGCAACGGCGGCTTCATGGACGCCTCGCTCACCCACGGGATCGAGAACGGCGTGGCGCGCTGGCCCGGCGAGATGCCCGAGCTCGAGCAGCTCGGCCGCGAGAACTTCGCCGCGATCAAGGAGGCGATGGACCGCCACGGGATCGACGCCGGCTTCGAGGAGACCGGCGAGCTCGCCTTCGCCACCGAGCCCTACCAGGCCGAGTGGCATCCCGGAGATCGTCGAGACCGCCCAGCGCTACGGCTGGCGCGCCGAGGCCTGGAGCGCCGAGCGCGCCCGGGAGGAGGTCCGCTCGCCCACCTACCACGGCGCCGCCCACCTGCCGGACGGCCGCGCGGTCGTCGACCCCGCCCGCCTCGCCTGGGGACTCGCCGCGCGGCCCGCGACCGCGGCGTGCGCGTGTACGAGCGCTCGCCCGTCGCGGCGCTCGAGCGTGACCGCGCCGGCGTCGTCGCCCGCACCCAGCCGGCCGCGTCCGCGCCCGCCGCGCCATGCTCGCCACCAGCGCCTTCCCGCCGCTGGTGCGCGCCATCCGCCGCTACGTCGTGCCCGTCTACGACTACGTGCTCGTCACGGAGCCGCTCGTCCCCGGAGCGCCGCGACGCCCTCGGCTGGCAGCGCCGCCAGGGCCTCACCGACCTGGCCAACCAGTTCCACTACTACCGGCTGACCAGCGACGACCGCGTCCTCTGGGGCGGCTACGACGCCGTCTACAACTTCCGCAACGGCATGGGCCCGCACCTCGACGAGCGGCCGGCCACGTTCGAGCTGCTCGCCGCCCACTTCTTCGAGACCTTCCCCCAGCTCGAGGGCGTCCGCTTCACCCACCGCTGGGGCGGCGCGATCGACACCTGCTCGCGCTTCTCGGTCATGTTCGGCAAGGCGCTCGGCGGCCGCGCCGTCTACGCGGTCGGCTACACCGGGCTCGGCGTCGCGGCCAGCCGCTTCGGCGCCCAGGTCGCGCTCGACCTCGCCGACGGCCGCGACACCGAGCGCACCCGCCTGAGGATGGTCCGCTCGAAGCCGGTGCCCTTCCCGCCCGAGCCGCTCCGCTGGGCCGGTATCACGCTCACCCGGCGCGCGCTCGCGAAGGCCGACCGCCGCGAAGGCCGCCGCGGCCCGTGGCTGCGGATGCTCGACCGCCTCGGGATGGGCTTCGACAGCTGAGCGTCAGATGTCGCGCCGCGACGTGAGCAGCGCGGCCGCCCCCACGAGCACGGCCGTGTAGCCGAGCCAGATCAGCGTCGCGACCCCGAACGGCAGCAGGTCGTCGCCCCCGAAGTCCTCCTCGGAGCCGCCGGTGATGCTCGTCTGGAGGCCCGCCAGGGAGTACTTCGTCGTACCCGTCGATGAGGGCGACCAGCGTGGGGTCCAACGACGAACAGGAAGACCAGCACGAGCACCACCGCGACCACCTGGTTGCGGAGCACCGCCCCGAGGCCCGCGCCGAAGGCCGCGGCCAGCGCGCCGTAGAGGATCCCGCCGCCGAAGATGCCGATCACCTCGCCGCTCGAGAGCGAGGCCGCGTCCTTGCGCCCCGAGCCAGGGCAGCGCCACGACGGCGGTCAGCGCCGCCGTCACCGTCGAGATCGCCGCGCCCCCGAGCGCGCACGCCAGCGCCTGGCCGCGCCGCCACGCGCAGCCGCACCGGGAGTCACCAGCAGCGTCCACGCGATCGTCCCGTGCCGGTACTCGCCCGCGCTGAAGACGGCGCCGAGGATCAGCATCATGCAGCCCGGCGCGCACCCGCGGACGACAGCAGCGTGCGCACGTCGCTCTCGTCGAACGGGTCGTCCGTGAGCGCCAGCACGAGCACCACCGCCAGCATCACCAGGCCGATCGCCGAGCCGCGCCAGCGCGTAGAAGGTGCGGGTGGTGCGCAGCTTCAGGAGCTCCGAGCTCACCAGCCCGGATCACCGGCCCGCCTCCGTCCCCTGGGTCAGCTCGAGGAACACGTCCTCGAGCGACTGCGACTGCCGGTACAGCTCGTGGACGGCGATGCCGTTCGCGGCGGCCGTGTCGCCCACGACCTCGAGCGTCGCGCCCGGGATCGAGAGCCAGTCGCCCTGGCCCTCCTCGGGCCGCCAGGTCCTTCGCCCTGAGCGCGTCGCGCAGCCGCTCGCGCGCCGGGCTGCGCACCCGCACCGGCGCCGCCGGCGCCGGCCGTGAGCTCGTCGACCGTGCCCTGGGCGATGAGCCGGCCCCGGCTCACCACCACGACCTCGTCCACCGTCTGCGCCACCTCGGACAGCACGTGGCTCGAGATCAGCACCGTGCGGCCCTCGGCGGCGCGGCGCGCGGAGGAAGTCGCGCAGCCAGCGGATGCCCTGCGGGTCGAGCCCGTTGGCCGGCTCGTCGAGCACCAGCGCGCGCGGGTCTCCCAGCAGCGCGCCGGCCAGGCTGAGCCGCTGGCGCATGCCGAGCGAGTAGCCCTTCACCCGCCGGCCGCCGGCGCCGTCCAGCTCGACCAGCTCGAGCACCTCGTCCACCCGCCCGGTCGGGCAGGCCGGCTGCGGTCGCGAGCACGCGGAGGTGGTTGCGCCCCGTGCGCCCCGGGTGGAACTGCGGGCCCTCGAGCACGGCGCCGAGCACGCGCACCGGGTCGCTCAGCTCGCGGTACGGGCCGGCCGTCGACGGTCGCCGAGCCGGACGTCGGGATCGTCAGGCCGAGCAGCGTGCGGAGGGTGGTCGTCTTGCCGGCGCCGTTGGGCCCGAGGAAGCCGAGCACGCGGCCCGGCTCTGCCTTGAAGCTCAGGCCGTCCACCGCGAGCGTCGCCCCGAAGCGCTTGGTGAGCGAGTCGACCTCGAGCATCGCTAGCCCGGTGCGATCGTCTCGGGCGCGCCGTACGCGTGCAGCACCGCGGGCACCGCCACGGTGCCGTCCTCGCGCTGGTGGTTCTCGGCGATCGCGATGATCGTCCGGCCCACCGCCACCGCCGTGCCGTTCAGCGTGTGCACGTGCCGCGGCGCCGCGCCCTCCTCGGGCCGGTAGCGGATCTCGAGCCGGCGGGCCTGGTAGCCGGTCGTGTTCGAGCACGAGGTGAGCTCGCGGAAGCGCCCCTGCCCCGGCAGCCATGCCTCGAGGTCGTACTTCTTGGCGGCCGAGTTGCCGAGGTCGTCGACCGCGATGTTGACCACGCGGTACGGGATCTCGAGCGCCTGCAGGATCTCCTCCTCGATCGCCAGCAGCCGCTCGTGCTCGGCCACCGACTCGTCCGGCTCGACGAACGCTGAACATCTCGACCTTGTCGAACTGGTGCACCCGGAAGATGCCCTGCGTGTCCTTGCCGGCCGCGCCGGCCTCGCGCCGGAAGCAGGACGAGAAGCCGGCGTAGCGGAGCGGCAGCCGCCCGGCGCGACGATCTCGCCGGCGTGGAGCGAGGCGAGCGGCACCTCGCTAGGTGCCGGCCAGGAAGAGCTCGTCGTCCGGGCACGCGGTAGATCTGCTGCTCGGTGTCGGGCAGCATGCCGGTGCCGAACAGGGCCTGCTCGCGCACCAGCACCGGCGGCACCACCGGCGTGAAGCCCTTCTCCTCGAGCAGCTCGAGCGCCCACTGCACGAGCGCCAGCTCGAGCCGCACGAGCGGGCCCTTCAGGTAGACGAAGCGCGAGCCCGCCACGCGCGCGCCCGCCTCGAGGTCGAGGTGGTCGCCGAGCAGCTCGACGTGGTTGCGCCCGGTCGCGGCCGGCCTCGCCCTCCTCGCGCAGCACCTCGTCCTCGTCGGGCGCGGTCTGGTCGGGCAGGTTGGGCAGCGCGGCCAGCGCGGCGGCGCGCCGCTCCTCGACCTCGCGCAGCTCCTCCTCGAGCTCCTTCTCGCGCGCCGAGACCTGCCCGACCTCCTCGATCGCCTCCGACGCGTCCTCGCCGGCGCGCTTCAGCTCGCCGATCCGCTTCGAGGCCTCGTTCTTGCGCCGCCGCAGCTCCTCGAGCTCGGGCAGCAGCGCCCGGCGGCGCTCGTCGAGCTCGAGCGCCTCGTCGAGCACGGCCGTGTCGAAGCCGCGGCGCGCGCAGCGCCGTCGCGCGCCGCCTCCGGGTCCTCGCGGATCTCCCTGAGGTCGAGCACGCGACCCCGCGGGGGCTAGCGGCTCCGGCTACTGCGCCGGTCTGGCCGGAGGAGGTCGGGTCGTTCGTGCCGCTCTCCCTGCCGGAGTACTCGGCCAGGAAGTCGGCCACCGCTCGGCGTCCTCGCCGACCACGATGTTCGCGGGCATGATCGCCGCCGGAGAAGCCGCCGTTGCGGATCGCGAACAGGGCGTCGTCGCGGCTGACCCCTTGCGCACGTTGAAGTTCGGCCCGTTGGTGCGCTCGCCGCCCTGGAGCGCGCCCGGCGGCTTGGAGCCGTACGCGTTGGCGGCGTCGAGCGAGTGGCAGCCGGAGCAGCGCTCGTAGAACAGCTCGGCCCCCTGGCGGGCCGCCGTCTGGTCCTCGGGCACCTCGATCTCGCCGCCGCAGCCGGCCGCGAGCAGCGCCGGCGAGGGCGCAGAGAATGGCGGTCGGGCGCGTCACGGCGGCGCATAGTATCCGCTCCCCATGCGTCGCCTCGCCGTCCCCTGCGCCATCCTGCTCTGCCTGGCCGGGCTGCGGGGGCGACGACGACGAGGAGCCGGCGCGCAGCGTCACCGTCGACCCGAACTCGACCGCTCGAGGTGACCGGCGCGCGAGTACTCCTTCGACCCCGGCCGGGTGGTCGTGAGGGGCGCCGGGCCGCTGACGATCAGGCTGCGGAACGACGGCGACCTGGCCCACAACCTGCGGCTCGCGCGCGACGGCGAGGACGTCGGCGGCACGCCCAGCCTTCCCGGGCGGCGCGACGCGAGTCGGCGCGCGTGAAGCTCGAGCCCGGGAACTACGAGATGGTCTGCACGGTCGGCGACCACGCCGAGCTCGGCATGACGGGCGAGCTCGAGGTGCAGCTAGGCCAGGAGCGACCGGCCGCGGCCGACGGCGAAATCTCCCGCTGCCCCGGCGACGGCCGGTGACGGCCTCCAGTCGCGAGAGGCTATCGCGCGGTGGCCGTCTACATTCGGCGGCGAACAGGCCGCCGCCGGGGTCGACTTTCTCAGTTGCAGGCGCTTGGCCAGCCGCAGGCAGCGTGCCGCGGCCGGCCGGGGCGCAGGTCGACCTCGTCCATCAGCAGCCGCATGAACTCGAGCCCGCGGCCGCTCTCGGGCATGTCGCCGCGGCGGACACGCGCGGCACGAACGGCCGGTGTCGAGCACCTCGAAGACGAGCGCGCCCGACTCCTCGGTCGCCACGATCCGGACCGGGTCGTCGGGCGAGCGCGAGCCGTGCTGGATCGCGTTGGTCACCGCCTCGCTCATGGCGAGCTTCACCTCGTAGCAGGCGCCTCGGCGCGAAGCCGAACTCGGCCGCGGCCCGCTCCGCGAAATCGCGCGCCTCCTTGAGCCGGCCGAGGTCGGCGCGGATCGAGTGTTCGCGGGGGCGGAAGCTCTCCATCGATTGGTCCAACGGAGTGAGACGGGCAAGTGTTACGCGAATCCGAGTGATCCGGATTGCGCGCGGCCCGCGAAAGGAGCGGCCCAGTGAGTGCCCGGGACGACCGCCCCGGCCCATCACCCTCATGGAGGAGGACTCGCATGGAAGCGGCTCTCGTTTCTCGCGGCCTTGCTGGCCGCGGCGGTCGCGGTCCCCTCGAGCTTCGGCTCGAGTCACCGCGAAGCGCCGAGGATCCTGAAGGATCCCACCGCGACAACACGGACGTCTGGGCCTTCACGGCCCCGGATGCCCCGGGCAGCCTGACGGTCGTCGCCAACTGGATCCCGCTCGCGGATCCGGCGGGCGGGCCGAACTTCTACCCGCTGGATGAGAACGCCCGTTACTACGTCAAGATCGACAACACGGGCGACGGATACGAGGACGTTGCCTACCGCTGGAAGTTCAAGACGCGGTTCCGCAACCCGAACTCGTTCCTCTACGCGGCTCCGACGGTCGACTCGGTCAACGATCCGGACGTCAACCTCGTCCAGACCTACGACCTCTACAAGGAGACGTACAACAAGAACCGCCGGCTCGTCGACGCCAAGCGCATCGCCAACAACGCGCCCGTGGTGCCGGACAACGTCGGCCCGAAGACGATCCCGAACTTCGCCCAGGTCGAGGCCGGTGGCGTCACTCCGCTGAAGGGCGGCGGCAAGACGATCGTCACCCCGGCCGACGATGCGTTCTTCGTCGACCTCGGTGCGATCTTCGACGGGATCAACATCGACAAGCCCGGCCGGCCGAACATCGGTCTCGGCAACCAGGGCGGCGGCAAGGACGACGTGGCGGGCTACAACACCAAGTCGTTCGTGCTGCAGGTGCCGGAGCGCGAGGTCACGCGTGACGGCAAGCGGTCGCCGGCATGAAGGCCGGCAACGCGGTCGTCGGCGTGTGGTCGACCACGGAGCGCAAGCGCGCTCGGTCCTCGGGGCGCAGCGCCTCGCGCAAGCGCAAGCACGGCAAGCGCTCAGGTCGGCCATGACGGCTGGGTCCAGGTCAGCCGGCTGGGCAACCCCCTCATCAACGAGGTGATCATCCCGATCGGCAAGAAGGACAAGTTCAACGCCACGTCCCCCGCGGACGACGCGAAGAACTTCGGCAAGTTCGCGCTCAACCCGGAGCCGGCGCGGCTCCTGAACGCGCTGTTCGGCCTCGGCGTCCAGGAGACGAACCGGACGGACATCGTGCAGGCGCTGCTGACCGGCGTGCCCGGACTCACGCAGATCGGCAAGAACCCGGCCGCAGCCGACACGCTCAAGCTCAACCTGGGCGTGGCGCCGTCGGCGAACCCGAACCGCTTCGGCGTCCTGGCGGGCGACCCGCCGGGTTCCCGAACGGCCGGCGTCTCGACGACGACGTCGTCGACATCGAGCTCCGCGTGATCGCGGGCGCGCTGCTGTCGCCCGACCAGGGCGGCAAGCAGATCCCGCTCGGCGACGGCGTCGACCAGAACGACAAGCCGTTCCGGTCCCAGTTCCCGTACGTCGCCCTGGCGAACGACGGGTTCGACAGCCAGCTCAAGCGGATCGAGCCGCAGCACGCACCCGTGCCGCAGCCGCCGCCTGCGCAGCTGCCGTAGCACCGGCGGCTCCCGGCCCGCCCACCCGCCCGTCCGGCGGGTGGGCGGCCGGGCCGCCGGTCCACTCCACCGATCACCTCACTCCCCACCGACGCGATGACAGCGATCCGACCAAATCTCCTCAAGCTTCTGGCGCCGCTCGCCACCTTCGCGCGTCGTCCGTCGCTCGTGCTCCTCCGGCGACGTCGAGCGGTCCGCAGCGAGCGATCGCCGCGCGCCTCGACCGCAGCGCTCGCCATCCTCCAGCGCGGACGCGTACGGCTGCGCTCGGCTACGCACTACCTCGCAGAAGGCCCGCGAGAACGGCGACCCCGCCTTCTACTCGCGCGCGGAGCGCAGCTTCGACGCCGCGCTGCGCCGCGACGCGCGCAGACGTCGGCGCCCTGCTCGGCGCCGGCACGCTGGCCGGACTGCGCCACGACTTCCGCGAGCAGCTGCGCCTGCGGCTCGAGGCGCAGCGGCTCGAGCCCGGAGCTGGCGGCCCCTACCCGGTGATCGCCGACGCCCAGATCGAGCTCGGCCGCTACGAGCGCGGCCGAGCGCACGATCCAGCGCATGCTCGACCTCAAGCCGAACCTGGCCGCCTACGCGCGCGCGTCTCTACTACCGCGAGCTGTCCGGCGACCTCGCCGGCGCGGTCGAGGCGATGCGGCTGGCCGCCTCGGCCGGCGGCGACGCCGGAGAACGTGGCCTACGTCCAGGTGCTGCTCGGCGACCTCGAGCTGCAGCGCGGCCGCGTCGGCGCGGCCCGGCTGGCGTACACTCTGCGCTCCGATCGCTGCCGGGCTACCCGGCCGGACTGGTCGGACTCGCACGCGCGGACGCGGCGGGCGGCGATCTGGGGAGAGCCGCCGCCCGCCTGCGTCGCGCCGCCGACGCGGCTGCCGCTGCCGGCGACGCTTGGTCCTGCTGGCCGAGGTGGAGCGGGCGCTCGGACACGACGGGGCAGCCGACGCGGCAGCGCTGGCCGCCGCGCGGGCCCAGCAGCGAGCTGCTGACCGGCGGCCGCGTGCGTGCCGGACGCCGAGGCGGTCCTGTTCGAGGCCGACCACGGCTCGCCGGCGCGCGCCGTGACGCTGGGGCGCCGCGTCTGGCGTGCCGCGCCGAGCGTGCGCTCGGCGGACGCGCTGGGCTGGGCGCTGACGCGCGCGGGCCGGCCCGCGCGACGGGCTACTCGTTCGCGCGGCGCGCCCTGTCGGCTGGGCTCCCGCGACCCGCTGTTCCGGCTCCACGCCGGGATAGCGGCCAGGGAGGCGGGGCTGGCGGCGCCGGCCGCGCGGCACCTCGCGGTGGCGGCCGACGGCCGGGCCGCCCTGTCCCCGCGCGCGCTCGACCTGCTCGGGAGGCGCGGCGATGAGCGTCCGCGACCATGCGCGCTACGTTTGCCGCGCATATCGCGGTCAACGTCAGTCGCGTGGCTCGGGCGGCCGGTCGCCGGGGCCTGACGGCGCGATCGGCTCGCCCTCATTGCTGCCGTTCGCGCGCTGCGACCACCGCGCACGCCCACCCCCTCGGCAACTTCTCGGTCAACCACCTCACCACCGTCCGCATCTCGGACGACGGATGCGAGCTGCGCTACCTCCTCGACCAGGCCGAGATCCCGACCGTCCAGGAGCGCGGCCTCTCGCCGAAGCGAAGTGCTCGAGCGCAAGCGCGCCGAGGTCCTGCGCGGCCTGGAGCTGACCGTCGACGGCAGGCGCACCGCGCTGGAGCTCGCGGGCGGAGCCGAGGCCTCCTTCCCGCCCGGCAGCGGCGGCCTCGCCACCTCGCGCTTCGAGTTCCGGCTGACGGCCGCGGTCGACTCGCCGCGCTCGGTGCGCCTGCGCGACGGCACCTTCCCCGGCCGCGTCGGCTGGAAGGCGATCGTCGCCGCGCCCGGCGAGGGCACCGCCGTGCGCACCGACGCGCCGAGCGGCGACCCGACCAACGGCCTGCGCCGCTATCCCGAGGACCTCCTCTCCAGCCCGCTCGACCGCCGCGACGCCGCCTTCCGCGTCCAGCCCGGCGACGGCACCCTGGTCGCGCCGCGCAGCGAGGGCGGCGCGTTCGTCGCCACGGGGAAAGCCGCGAAGAGGGCGGCTTCGCCGGCTGTTCGAGAGCGCCGCCGCCGGCGAGGGCGTGCTCCTCCTCCTGCTCCTCGCCGCCTTCGGCTGGGGCGCGCTGCACGCGCTCTCGCCCGGCCACGGCAAGGCGATGGTGGCCGCCTACCTGGTCGGCACCCGCGGACGCCCGCGACACGCGGTCGATCCTCGGCGCCACCGTCACGGTCACCCACACGATCGGCGTGTTCGCGCTCGGCCTCGTGACGCTCGCCCTCTCGCAGTACGTGCTGCCGGAGGACCTCTACCCCTGGCTGAACCTGGCGTCGGGCCTGCTCGTGGTCGTGATCGGGGCCGGCGTGCTCCGCTCGCGGATCCGGCACGCGAAGCGCCACCACCAGCACCACCATCACGACCACCAGTCACCACCACCACGCACCACCACGACGTCACCCAGCGCGGCCTCCTCGGCATGGGCGCCGCCGCCGGCCTCATCCCCTGCCCCTCGGCGCTCGTCGTGCTGCTGGCCGCCGTCTCCCAGCACGAGGTCGGCGCTGGGCATGCTCCTCATCGTCGCCTTCAGCCTCGGCCTCGCCGCGCACCCTCACCGCGCTCGGCCTGGCCGTCGTCTACGCGCGCAAGCTCGTCCCGCACCGGCTGGCTGCCGCGGCTCGCCGCGGCCCTGCCCGCGCGTCCGGCCCTGCTGATCGTCGGCGTCGGCTGCGTCCTGACCGCGAACGCCGTCCCGGAGGCGTTCTTGTGATCGACTTGCAATTGCAGCCGCATCGCTCTAGCGTCCTCAACGCACGCAGGCGTCATGACCGCTCCCGGCACAGGCCCCCGCCTCGATGCGCCCGATCTCGACTCGGCCGTCGACGCCCTGCGGGCGAGCGGCCTCCGCGTTTCCGCCGCCCGCCGCCTCGTGCTCGAGGCGCTCTACGGCGCCGACGGGCCCGTCACCGCCGAGCAGGTCGCCGGCGGGCTCGGACGGCCGGCTGCCCGCGCTCCGACCTCGCCTCCGTCTACCGCAACCTCGAGACGCTCGAGGAGATCGGCCTCGTCCGGCACTTCCATCTCGGGCACGGCCCCGGCCTCTACGCCGCGGCCGGCACCGGCGAGCGCGAGTACCTCGTGTGCGGCGCATGCGGCTGCGGTCAAGGCCGTCGAGCCCGGACGAGATGAAGCCGGTCCGGTACGCTGATCCAGAAGCGCTTCGGCTACGCAGCCGCATTTCAGCCACTTCCCAATCCTCGGCCTCTGCGCGAACTGCGCGAGCGAGGCGGAGGCCGATCCCTCCGGGAGGAGTTGATCATGGACTTCGAATTCCTCTTCGGGCCCGTCGAGCACCTCGACGAGTGGCTCACCGGCCTCATCGACGGCGCGCCGCTGCTCGTCGCGCTCGGCATCGCTTTCGTGCTCGGCCTGCGCCACGCGTCCGACCCCGACCACCTCGTCGCGGTCACCTCGCTCGTCGCCGCCGACGGCGGCGACACGCGACGGGCGACGAAGCTTGGCGCGTGGTGGGGCCTCGGCCACGCGGGCGCGCTGCTCGCGATCGGCATCCCCCTGATCGTCTTCAAGACCGAGCTGCCGGCCTGCGCTCGAGATCGGCCGCCGAGAAGGCGATCGGCGTGGTCATCCTCCTCCTCGCCCTGCGCGTGATCTTCAAGTGGGTGCGCGGAGACTTCCGCGCGTCCGCGCACGAACACCAAGTCGGCGGCCACGAGCAAGCGGCGGCACCTGCGACGCGCAGGGCGAGCGAGCATCGGCACGTGGCGGTGCGCAGCCCGGGCCAAGCGGTCGGCATCGGCGCGCTTCACGGCCTGGCCGGCACCGGCGCGGTGGTGCTCCTGCTGATCGCCGCGCTTCCCACTCAGCTCGAGGCCGCGCTGGCGCTCGCGGTGTTCGCCCCGATGTCGATCGTCTCGATGGCCGCCTGCACCGCCGCCTTCGCGTGGCTGCTGACGCGGCCGATCGTCGAGCCCGTCTACCGCACCGTCGCTGATCCCGGGCACTCGGCGTGTTCGGGGTGATGTTCGGGCTCTGGTACGCGGGGCTGGCTTAGGCCGCAAGCGCTCGGCTCGGCCGAGTGCGCGCGGATGATTTCATCCCCCGTCTGATAAGCCCGCAGCGCCAGCGTGAGGATCAGCAGCGCGCCGACCGTCATCACCGCCATCTCCCCCAGCGCCACCCGCCGCGCCACCGCGATCTGCTCGCCGCGGTCGAGCGCGTCGAGGTCGTCCACGCCCTCGAGCTCGCGCTGCGCGACGCCCGCTCGCATCCCCTCGCTGACCAGCGAGATCACGAGCGGCGCGATCCCGTAGGCGGCGTGCAGGCCGTCCGGCGCGGACGCCCCGCGGGCCAGCAGGACGAGGCCGACCACGGCCTGCACGACGACCGTCGCCTGGGCCACTCGCAGCAGCGGCCAGAACGCGATCGACGCCCGCGCGTCCTTTCGCAGCCAGGCCACCGCACCCCACGCCGCGGCGATCGCGTTGGACACCAGGACGGCGATGCCCAACGCCATGTGAAACCCGCTCAGCGGGTGTCCTTCCGCACTATGTAGCACCGCCGCACAAGAAAGCGTTATACCTCCCGGCTGGAGTGCTGAAGAGCTACCTGCCAGCCCTTGTCTTCCTGGTGCTGGGAATCGGGATCGGCACCGCCTTCACGCTCGCCAACGGCGTGCTCGGACCAAAGCGGCCGGGCAAGACGAAGAGCGAGCCCTACGAGAGCGGTCTGCCCTCAGACGTCAGGAAGAGCTTTCGCTTCGGGATCAGCTTCTACCTGATCGCGATGCTGTTCATCCTGTTCGACATCGAGGTCGTGTTCCTCTACCCGGTCGCGCTGCAGCTGGATGCGCTCGGGTGGTTCGCCCTCGCCGAGACGACCATCTTCGTCGTGCTCCTGCTGGTTGCGTTCGTGTTCGTCTGGAGAAGAGGAGCGCTTGAATGGAAGTGACGCGCACACGTGTGGACGACTTCCGAGTGCGCCAGCTGAAGGCCCAGCAGATGCTGCGCGGCGAGCTGACCGACAAGGATCTCGAGGAGTTCGCCCAGGAGCGGCTGCTCTTCACCAAGTTCGAGACCGCTCAGAACTGGGCTCGCAAGAACTGCCTCTTCCCGCTCGGCTTCGGCCTCGCCTGCTGCGCGATCGAGATGATCACCGTGATCGGCTCGCCCCGCAACGACCTCGCCCGCTTCGGCGCCGAGGCGATCCGCTTCACGCCCCGGCAGGCCGACCTCCTGATCCTCTCCGGCCGCGTCTCGATCAAGATGGCCCCGATCATCCGCCGCCTCTACGACCAGATGCTCGAGCCGAAGTGGGTGATCTCGATGGGCGCCTGCGCGTCGAGCGCCGGGATGTTCAACAACTACGCGCTGGTGGCCGGCGCCGACAAGTTCCTGCCGATCGACGTGTACGTGCCGGGCTGTCCGCCCCGGCCCGAGGCGCTGATCTACGGGATCATGAAGCTGCAGGACAAGATCATGGGCAACCCCGGCGAGGGCTGGCGCGAGCGCTACAACGCCTACGGGACCGAGGAGCGGCCAGAGGGGACCGGCGTTGCCTGACGCGACCGGCCTCGAGCTGATCGCCCAGCGCGTCCGCGACAGGCTTGGCGAGCAGGCGGTCACGGACACCGTCTTCTTCCGCGGCGAGGCCACGCTCGAGGTGGCCCCGGCCGCCGTCCGCGACGCGCTCGGCTACCTGCGCGACGAGGACGAGGAGCCCTGGACCGCCCTGATGAGCGTGCACGGCTGCGACTACCTGCCCGAGGAGCCGCGCCTGGGCGTGCACTACCAGCTGCTCTCGATGGAGCGCACCGACCGCCTGAACGTGAAGACCCGCCTCGGCGCGGACGACCCGCGGCTGCCCACGGTCGTCGACCTGTTCCCCACCGCCGACTACCAGGAGCGCGAGGTGTACGACATGTTCGGCGTGGTGTTCGACGGCCACCCCGACCACGCGCCGCATCCTGATGCCGGAGGACTACGAGGGCTTCCCCCAGCGGCGCGACTTCCCGATGGGCGGCGAGCCCGTGCTCTACACCTTCAACGAGGGCAAGTACCCGCGCTGGTATGACTGACTTCGACCCGGTCAACGTGCCCTACCGGGAGCGCGAGCGCTCGGTGACCATGGAGCGGATGGACGAGGAGCCCGTCTCCGGCACCGAGGCGATGGTGCCCGGGCGACCGCCACGACGAGCTCCTCACGATCAACTTCGGCCCGCACCACCCGGCCACCCACGGCGTGCTGCGGCTGCTGACCACGCTCGAGGGCGAGGTGGTGCGCGACGTGAAGCCGATCATCGGCTACGTCCACACCGGCATCGAGAAGAGCTGCGAGGACCAGCAGTACTGGAAGGCGATCACGTTCGTCGAGCGGATGGACTACCTCGCCTACTACTTCAACGCGATGGCCTTCTGCATGGCCGTCGAGAAGCTGCTCGACATCGAGGTGCCGCCGCGCGCGCAGTACCTGCGCGTCGCCCACATGGAGCTGAACCGGATCGCCTCGCACCTGTTCGCGCTCGCCACCGGGGCGCTCGACATCGGCGCGGTCACGATGCTGTGGTGGGGCTGCCGCGAGCGCGACCTGGTGCTCGACCTGTTCGAGATGTCCTCCGGCCAGCGCATCCACACGCGCTACTTCCAGGTCGGCGGCGTGATGGAGGACATCCCGCCCGGCTGGGAGGCCGAAGGTGCGCGAGTTCGTGAAGGTCATGCCGCAGCGGCTCGACCAGTACCTGAACCTGCTCGACCGCAACGAGATCTGGCTGCGGCGGCTCAAGGGCACCGGGATCATCACGCAGGAGCGCGCGCTCGAGCTCGGCGTGACCGGCCCGCTGCTGCGCGCCACGGGCCACCCCTGGGACCTGCGCAAGGCGATGCCCTACTCGTCCTACGAGCACTTCGACTTCGACGTGCCGGTGGGCATCCACGGCGACAACTACGACCGCTTCAAGGTGCGCATCGAGGAGATGCGCGAGTCGGTGAGGATCGTCGAGCAGGCGCTCGACGGCCTGCCCGAGGGGCCCTGGATCACCGACAACCGCAAGGTGGCGCTGCCGCCGCGGCACGAGCTGGCCACCTCGATGGAGGCGCTGATCCACCACTTCAAGCTCGTGACGGAGGGCTTCCGCGTCCCGCCCGGCGAGGCCTACGCGGCGATCGAGTCGCCGCGCGGCGAGCTCGGCTGCTTCGTCGTGGCCGACGGCTCGGCGAAGCCCGCCCGCGTGCACGTGCGCGACCCGAGCTTCGTGAACCTGCAGAGCCTGCCGGAGATGGCGAAGGACTCGCTGATCGCCGACTTCATCGCCTGCGTCGCGATGCTCGACCCGATCCTCGGAGGCATCGACCGGTGAGGGACGAGGGCGGGCTCCACGCGGTTCCGCTCCCGGCGGGCTGGGACGAGGCCGTGCGTCTCGAGGAGGACCCGGCCACGATCCCGGATCCGGCGCAGGTGGACGTGCCCCCGGAGCTGCGCGCGGAGATCGAGGCGCACATGGCCAAGTACCCCGACCGCCACTCCGCCACCCTGCCCGCCCTCGGCGCCGCGCAGCGCGTCCACGGCTGGTGCTCGCCCAGAGGCGATCCAGCAGGTGGCGGCGGTGATGCAGGTCACGCCGGCCTACCTCTCGAGCGTCGCGACTTTCTACGACATGCTCCGCACCAGCCCGGCCGGTCCGGGCTATGTCTACGTCTGCACGAGCGTCGCCTGCCACCTTCGCAACGCAAAGGCCGTCTACGACGCGATCGCGGCGGAGGACCTGGAGGGGTACGAGGTGCGCGAGTTCGAATGCCTCGGCGCCTGCGACATGGCCCCGATGGCGTCGATCGACGGGCGCTACGTGGGGCCGCTCTCACCCGACGACGCGCCCGAGCTGGTGGCCGCCCTCAGGGAGGGCCGCCCGCCGTTCCCGGGCCGCGGGCTGGGTGACCGCGAATGAAAGAGACGCGCATCCTGCTGGCGAACATCGACGAGCCCGACCTCCACACGCTCGCGGTCTACGAGCGGCTGGGCGGCTACGCCCCGATGCGCAAGGCGCTGCTCCAGATGAACCCGGCGGACGTGCTGCACGAGCTGGAGGAGTCCGGTCTGCGCGGCCGCGGCGGCGCCGGCTTCGCGATGGGCAAGAAGGCCTCGTTCATCCCCAAGGGCTCGATGGACAAGTACCTCTGCTGCAACGCCGACGAGTCCGAGCCGGGCGCGTTCAAGGATCGCCTGCTGATGCAGAAGAACCCGCACCTGCTGATCGAGGGCTGCATCATCGGCTCGATCGCCGCGGGAGCGAACAAGGGCTTCATCTTCATCCGCGGCGAGTATTCATTGCAGGCAGACATTCTCGATGAGGCCGTGCGGGAAGCCGGCCAGGCGGGCTACCTCGGCGAGCGCATCCTCGGCTCGGAGCACTCGTTCGACCTCGTGGTCCACCGCGGCCAGGGCGCCTACATCTGCGGCGAGGAGACCGGCCTGCTCGACGCGCTCGAGGGCAAGCGCGGCAACCCGCGGCTCAAGCCGCCCTTCCCCGCCAACCAGGGCCTCTACCAGGGGCCCACGCTGATCAACAACGTCGAGACCCTCTGCAACGCGCCGCTGATCATCGAGCACGGCGCCGGCTGGTTTCGCAAGTTCGGCGAGGGCAACTCGGCCGGCACGAAGATCGTGTCGGTGTCCGGCAACGTGCAGCGGCCGGGCAACTACGAGGTCGAGCTCGGCGTGCCCGTGCGCGACATCATCTACGGGCTGGCGGGCGGCCTGCCGGAGGGGCGCGAGCTGAAGTGCTTCTTCCCGGGCGGCTCCTCGGCCCCCGTGCTCACGGCGGAGCACCTCGACCTGCCCTTCACGTACGAGGCGATGGCGGAGGCCGGGTCGATGCTCGGCACCGCGTCGATGATCGTGGTGGACGACTCGCAGCCGCTCGTGCCGCTCGCGCTGCGCCTGGCCGAGTTCTACCGCCACGAGTCGTGCGGCAAGTGCGTGCCCTGCCGCGAGGGCACCAACTGGACCGTGAAGACGCTGGAGCGGATCGACCGTGGCGAGGGAACGCCGATGGACCTCGACATCCTCGAGCAGGTCCAGGGCAACATCATCGGCAACTGCCTGTGCGTGCTGGGCGACTCCATGGCGATGCCCGTCGCCTCGATGCTGACGCGGTTCCGGCCCGAGTTCGAGCGGCACATGGAGGAGGCGCGGGACCGCGCCGACCGCGAGGCGTTCGGCGCAGGGGAGCTCGCGGCGGTAGAGGAAGCGGGAGCCGCGTAGCGCAATGGCCCGCCCCGAGCAGAAGTGGATCAGCTTCGAGATCGACGGCCGCCAGGTGCGCGCGCCCGAGGGCACGATGCTGGTGGACGCCGCGAAGTACGGCGACGTCGAGATCCCCTACTTCTGCTATGAGCCGAAGCTCGGCCAGCCGGTCGGCGCCTGCCGCATGTGCCTGGTCGAGATCGAGGGCATCCCAAAGCTGCAGACGTCGTGCTCCACTCCCGGTGCGCGACGGCATGGTCGTGGTCACGACCTCGGACCGCGTCAAGCACGCGCAGAACGCGGTGGTCGAGTTCCTGCTGGTGAACCACCCGCTCGACTGCCCGGTGTGCGACAAGGGCGGCGAGTGCCCGCTGCAGGACATCTCGTTCGGCTGGGGCGCGGGGCGCTCGCGCTTCATCGAGCCCAAGCGGCACTTCAAGAAGCCGCTCGAGCTGTCGCCGCTCGTGGCGATCGACCGCGAGCGCTGCATCCTCTGCTACCGCTGCGTGCGCTTCTCGCAGGAGGTGGCCGAGGACCACCAGCTCGTGTTCCTCGACCGCGCCGACCACACCTTCGTGGGCACGCACGACGGCCGCCCCTACGTGGCGCCCTTCAGCGGCAACATCATCGAGCTGTGCCCGGTGGGGGCGCTTACGTCCAGCGCCTACCGCTTCCGCGCCCGGCCCTGGGACATCGAGGGCTCGGGCACGGTCTGCACGATGTGCCCGTCGCAGTGCAACGTGGAGCTGACCCTGCGCGACGACGCCCAGGTCGTGCGCGTGCTGGCGCGTGACAACGTCGAGGTGGACGACGGCTGGCTGTGCGACAAGGGCCGCTTCGGCTACCAGTCGTTCCGGGCCAAGGAGCGGATCACCGCGCCCCTGGTGCGCGACGGCGGCTTCCTGCGCGAGGTGTCCTGGGAGCGGGCGCTGTCTGAGGCGGGCCGGGTCCTGGAGCGTTCCGGCGAGCGCACGGCGGCCATCGTCGGCGGCGGCGCGACGAACGAGGAGGGCTTCCTCGTGCAGCGCCTGATGCGCGACGCGCTCGGCTCGCCCCACATCGACTCAGGCCGCGCGGGACGGCTGTCGGGCGCGCACGCGCGGGCGCTGGCCCGGCCGGATCTCTCCGCGAAGGTGTCGGACATCGACCACGCCGGGGCGATCCTGGTGCTCGACACCGAGCTCGTGGACGAGGCGCCGATCCTCGACCTGCGCGTGCGGAAGGCCGTGCGGCGAAACGGGGCCCGCCTGGTCGTGGCCTCGGCGCGCCCGTCGACGCTGGACCGGAACGCGAGCGCGGTCCTCCGGTTCGCGCCCGCCTCGTCGGAGGCCGCGCTGGTGGCGCTGCTGGCGGCGCTCGGCAGCCCGAGGGCGGCCGGCCCGGTCGAGTACCTCGCCGGCAGCGCGGGCGCCACGGAGGACGCGGTGCAGAGCGCGGCGGACGTGCTCCGCGACGCGGGCGACGTGGTGGTCATCTGGGGCGAGCGGGCCGCCTCCGGCGATCGTGGCCGCAATGCCCTCGACGCCCTGCTCGCCCTCGCCGGCGCCCTCGGAGTCGGCGACAGGCCCGAGGCGGGTCTCATCGAGGTGCCGGCCTGCGCCAACGGCCGCGGCCTGCGCGAGGTGGGCTGCGTGCCCACGCTCGGCCCGGGACTCCAGGACGCTCCTGCCGCGGGCATGACCGCCGCCGAGATCGCCGCGTCGGGCGAGCCCGGCGCGCTCCTGCTGGTGGAGCACGATCTGCCCGCCGAGCGGCTCGACGCGGCCAGCGCCGTGGTGGCCTTCGCCAAGTTCCCGAGCGAGGCGCTCGCCGAGCACGCCGACGTGGTCTTCCCCGCCGAGATCTATCCGGAGAAGGAGGGCACGGTCACGCATCCGGACGGGCGGCTCCAACGCCTGCGCCAGGCGCTCGGCCACGCTGGCGAGGTGCGCCCGGGCTGGCGGGTCCTCCACGATCTCTGCGAGCACCTCGAGGTGGGCTTCGGCGCCCTCACCGCGCCGATGGTCACGGCGAGCGTGGCCGAGGCCGTCCCCCTCTACGCCGGCGTCTCGCTCGACGAGATCGGCGGCCTCGGAGTGCGCTGGCAGGAGCGCGAGGCCGCGTCCGCGCTCCCGGCCGAGGAGCTCTCGAGCGAGCCGCTGCCGGTGCCGCCCGCCCCGGAGCGCGGCCTGCGCGTGGCCGCGGCGCCCACGCTATGGACGGGGCCAGAGGTCGAGCACTCGCCTTCGCTTCGCTTCCTGTCCACGCCGGCGACGGCCGAGATCTCCGTGGACGACGCGCGGGAGGCGGGGATCGCAAACGGCGACGAGGTCACACTCTCGGTAAACGGAGTCGAGGCGCCCGCCGTAGCCGCCGTCCGTACCGCCGTGCCGGCCGGCAGCGTGTTCGTCAGCGGCGCGAGGCTTCCCGACGGGCCGCTCGAGCTTTCCCCCGCTCGGGAGCCGGTGGCGGCGAGCTGATGGATCCTGTGCTCGAGGGCACGCTTGTCCTGATCGCCAAGTCGATCGTGATCTTCGCCGTGTTCCTGCAGCTCGTCCCGCTGATCCTGCTCGGCGAGCGCAAGCTCATGGGCCGCTTCCAGTCGCGCATCGGCCCCAACCGGGTCGGCCCCTACGGCCTGCTCCAGCCGATCGCCGACGTGCTGAAGCTGCTCTCGAAGGAGGCCTTCACCCCGGCCACCGCGGTGCCCTGGATGATGGCGATCGCGCCGGTGATCTCCGTCGCAACCGCGGTGGCGACAATGGCGGTCATCCCGTTCGGCCCCTACGACGTCTGGGGCGGCGGGTTCGGCCTGTACGGCATCGACGTCTCGATCGGGCTGCTCTACTTCTTGGCCTTCGGCTCGATCGCTTTCTACGGGCTGGTGCTCGGCGGCTGGGCCTCGGGCTCCAAGTACTCGTTCCTCGGCTCCATGCGAGCCGCCGCCCAGCTGATCTCGTACGAGGTCGCGCTCGGCCTCTCGCTGCTCGGCGTGGCGATGACGGCGGGCTCGCTGTCGCTCGTGGACATAGTCGCCTCCCAGGACGGGATGTGGTACGTGGTCCCGCAGTTCGTCGGCTTCTGCATCTTCTTGGTGGCCGGCTTCGCCGAGACGGCGCGCGCCCCGTTCGACCTGCCGGAGGGCGACGCGGAGATCGTCGGCGGCTACAACACCGAGTACGGCGGGATGCGCTTCGGCTCGTTCTTCATGGCCGAGTACATGGAGGTCCTCGTGATCTCGGCCATCGCCGCCGCCTGCTTCCTGGGCGGGTGGCACGGCCCCGGCCCCGAGGCGCTCGGCCCGATCTGGATGCTGCTCAAGATCATCCTCGGCGCGATCTTCTTCATCTGGATCCGCTCCTCGCTGCCGCGCCTGCGCTACGACCAGCTGATGTCGTTCGGCTGGAAGATCCTGCTGCCCCTGGCGACCCTGAACGTGCTGGTGACCGCGGTCGTGCTGGTGGCCACGTAATGCCCTCCCCCGACTGGCAGAACGCGGCGCGGCCGATCGAGCGGGGCCCCGAGCCCGGCGGCGTCGGCGCCGTCTACCGGGTGTTCGGCGAGACCCTGCGCGGGCTCAGGACCACGTTGGGGCGGGTGGCCGAGGGGCACAAGGTGATCCAGTACCCCGAGGAGAAGACGCCGGTCTACCCGCGCTTCCGCGGCCGGCACAAGCTCCAGCGCTTCGAGGACACCGGGCTCGAGAAGTGCGTCGGCTGCTCGCTCTGCGCCGCCGCATGCCCGGCCGAGTGCATCCGCGTGGTGGCGGCCGAGAACACCCCCGACAACCAGGTCTCGGCGGGCGAGCGCTACGCCGCCGTCTACGAGATCAACATGACGCGCTGCATCTTCTGCGGCTACTGCGAAGTGGCCTGCCCGTTCGACGCGATCACGATGGGCAACGACTACGAGCTGGCCGACTACCACCGCAGCGACCTGATCTTCACGAAGGAGATGCTGCTCGCCGACCCGCCTGAGCACACCCCGCTGCGGCGGGAGGGCGAGTAGCCGTGTGGTTCGAGCAGGTCCTCTTCTTCCTCGCGGGCGCCGGCGCGCTCGCGGGCGCGCTCGGCGTGGTGATCCTGCGCAACCCCTTCTACTCGGTGCTCGCGCTCGTCGCGCACCTGGTCGCGCTTGCGGTGCTGTTCCTGCTTCTGCACGCCGAGTTCCTGGCGGCGGGGCAGGTGGTGGTCTACGCAGGCGCGGTGATGGTGCTCTACATCTTCGTCGTCGCCTACATCGGTGGCTCCGACGAGCCGCTGCGGCCAGAGGGCGGGGCAGTTGCCGTGTTCGGGCCGATCTTCGCCGCGGCCGTGGGGGTCGAGCTGTGCATCGCGTTCGTCGCCAGCGGGCTCGACGCGCTCGACACCACCGGCGCCGACGTGGCGCCGGGCTTCGGCACGCCTGAGGCGATCGGCCAGTTGCTTCTGACGAGGTTCCTCGTGCCGTTCGAGGCCGCCTCCTACCTGCTGCTCGTGGCGGCGGTGGGCGCGGTGGTGCTCGCCCGGCGCCGGCGGGGGCTGGAGGGGACCGAGGCCCTCTAGCCATGGACATCACCTGGTACCTCGTCCTCTCCGCCTTCATCTTCGCGATCGGCGCCGCGGGCGTGATGAGCCGCCGCAACCCGCTCGTCGTGCTGCTCTGCCTGGAGCTGATGCTGAACGCCGGCAACCTCGCGCTGATCGCGTTCTCGCGCATGCACGGCGGGGAGGCGGGCCAGGTGTTCGCGCTGATCGTGATGGTGATCGCGGCCTGTGAGGTGGTGATCGGCCTCGGGATCATCGTCGCGATGTACCGCCGGCAGCTTCCGATCGATGTCGACGAGATGTCGGAACTGCGCGGATGAGCGCCACCGGCTACGGCTGGCTCATCCTCGCCTTCCCGCTCGCGGGGACGCTGATCGTGTCGCTCGGCTGGCGGCTGCTGCCCGGCCGGCTGCCGGGCTGGATCGCGAGCGCGGCCATCTTCGGCTCCTTCCTCGCGTCACTGGGGGCGCTGAACGAGGTGGACGCCGAGGCGCACGTGGACTCCGCCTGGACCTACGCCGCCACCGGGGACTTCGTCGCGGACATGTCGATCCTGGTCGACCCGCTGTCGGTGTTCATGTGCCTCGTGGTGAGCGGGGTGTCCTTCCTGATCCACGTGTACTCGGTGGCGTACATGGGCGGCGACCGCGGCTACGCGCGCTACTTCGCCTACCTCAACTACTTCGTCTTCTCGATGCTGCTGCTGGTCCTGGCGTCGAACTTCCTGCTGCTGATCGTCGGCTGGGCCTTCGTCGGCGCGGCCTCCTACCTGCTGATCTCCTACTGGTACCGCCGTACGACCGCCACCTACGCCGGCATCAAGGCGTTCGTGATGAACGTGATCGGCGACGTCGGCCTCGTGGTGGCCGCCTTCCTGCTCTTCGACGGGACGGGCGCGCTCGACTACGCCGGCGTGTTCACCGGCGCCGAGGAGGCCTTCTCGCGCAACGACGGCACGCTGGTGGCGGCCTGCCTGCTGATCCTCGTGGGCGCCTTCGCCAAGTCCGCGCAGCTGCCGCTCCACACCTGGCTGCCCGACGCCATGGAAGGCCCCACCCCGGTCTCGGCCCTGATCCACGCCGCGACGATGGTGACCGCGGGCGTGTACCTGATCGCCCGCATGTTCCCGCTCTTCGAGCTGGCGCCGACCGCCGCTGACATCAGCGCGATCATCGGCACCGCCACGCTGGTGTTCGCCGCGACGGTGGCGCTCGTGGTGACCGACCTGAAGCGCGTGATCGCCTACTCCACGATCTCGCAGATCGGGTACATGGTGCTCGGCGTGTCGGTGGCGGCCTACGGCGCCGGCCTGTTTCACCTGATGACGCACGCCTTCTTCAAGGCGCTCCTGTTCATGGGCGCGGGCTCGGTCATCGGCGCGATGGCGGGCGTGCAGGACCTCGACCGGATGGGCGGCTTCCGGCGAGCGATGCCGTTCACATTCATCACGTTCACGATCGGCGCGCTCGCGCTGGCCGGCGCCCCGCTCATGGCCGGCTTCTTCTCGAAGGACGAGATCCTCGCCTACGCGATCGAGCGCGGCTCCTGGTTCGTGGTGCTGGCGGTGGTGGGCTACCTGGCGGCCTTCCTCACCGCCTTCTACGCGTTCCGGATGGTGTTCCGCGTCTTCTTCGGCGAGCCGGTGCCGGAGGCGCACGAGCTCGAGCACGGCCACGTGGCCCACGGCGATCCGATGAACCCGATGACCGGCGAGCCCGAGGACACCGACGTGGGCTTCCCCGGCCCCGAGCACCACGTGGCCGAGCGGTCGATCCCGATGAAGGCGGCGATGGCGCCGCTCGCGCTGCTGGCGATCATCGGCGGCATCGTCGGGGTGCCCGCCGTGACCGACACCCTCGAGCACTTCCTCGAGCCCACCTTCGAGGAGTCCCGCTACCACGACGTCCACCCGAGCGACGGCGCCGAGTGGGCCGGGCTCGGCGCAGGCGGCCTGGTCTCGCTGACCGCGATCGCGCTCGCGTACGTGATGTACGTGCGCCGCAGCGGCATCACGCTGCGGCTGCGTGACCGCTTCGCCGCCGTGCACGACTTCCTCGCGCACAAGTGGTACTTCGACGAGCTGTACGACGCGGTGTTCGTGCGTCCGTTCACCGGCGCCGGCTCGTTCGGGCGTCGTGTGATCGAGACCGACTTCGTGCAGGGCTTCATCGTGGGCGGCGCCACCGGCGTGGTGCGCGCCGGCACGTCGTTCGCCCGGGCCATCCAGACCGGCTACCTGCGCGCCTACGCGCTGCTCCTGCTGCTCGGCGTGGCCGCCCTCGCCCTCTACTTCCTGTTGGCGAGCTCATGACGATCCACCTGTCGATCGTCCTGTTCCTGCCGCTGGCGACCGGCCTGCTCGGCGCGTTCCTGCCGCGCGGCCTGGCGCGCTGGGCGGTGCTGGCCGGGACGGTGGCGGTGCTCGCCTACGCGATCGCGCTGCTGGCCGACTTCGACTCGGGCGCCGGCGGGCTCCAATACGTGACCGACGACGAGTGGATCGCCGAGCTCGGCATCCGCTACCAGCTCGGGATCGACGGCCTCAACCTGTTCATGGTGGTGCTGACCGCGGTCGCGTGGGTGCCGTGCACGTTGGTGGCGGCCTTCACCGAGCACGACCGCCCGAAGCTCTTCTTCTTCAACCTGGCACTGGGCGAGACCGCGGTGCTTGGCGCCTTCCTGGCCCAGGACCTGGCGCTCTTCATCGTCTTCTTCGACCTGATGCTGGTGCCGTTCTACTTCATGATCGGCGGCTGGGGCACGGGCGAGCGGGTACGCGCCACCACCAAGTTCGTGATCTACACGCTGGCCGGCTCGCTCCTGATGCTGGCGGCCGCGATCGCGCTCGGCGTGCTCTCCACGCCCGACGGCGGCGAGATCTCGTTCTCCCTTGCCGAGCTCGAGCGGCGCAGCGTGAGCGAGGGCACCCAGCACTGGATCGTGCTGCTGTTCGCGCTCGCCTTCTTCGTCAAGGCGCCGCTGTTCCCGCTGCACGGCTGGGTGCCGGAGACCTACCGAGCGTCTCCGATCGTGACGATCGCGCTGCTCTCGGCCGTGCTTTCGAAGGTCGGCGTGTACGGATTCCTTCGAATCGTTCTTCCCGTGATGCCGGAGGGCTCCCAGTACTGGCAGGAGCTCTTCATCGGCCTGGCGGTGTTCTCGATCTTGTACGGGTCGGTGCTCGCGTTCTCGCAGGACAACGTGCGGCTGGTGGTGGCCTACTCCTCGATCGCGCAGCTCGGCTTCATCGTGCTGGGGATCTTCGCGCTGGACGACAGCGGCGCCCAGGGCGCCGTCTTCCAGATGCTGAACCACGGGCTCGTCGTGGTTCCGCTGTTCCTGGTGATCGGCGTCATCGCCGCGCGCGCCGGGGGTCGCGAGTCGCTCTCAGAGCTCGGCGGCATGGCCTTCCGCGCGCCCGTGCTCGCAGCGCTGTTCCTGATCCTCACCTTCGCGACGCTGGCGATGCCGGGATCGGCGAATTTCGTCGGGGAGATCCTGATCCTGTTCGGGGCGTTCGAGGACAAGTTCGTCTACGGGCTGGTGGCGAGCGTGGGCGTTGTGCTGGCGGCCGTGTACATGATCCGGCTCTTCCAGCGCACGATGCACAACCGGGAGGGGCCGGCGGTGGAGTCGCGTGAGATCGACGGCCTCAACCTCGCGGCGATCGCGCCGCTGGTGGCGGTGGTCGTGGCGCTGGGGCTGTACCCGAACTTCGTGGTGGAGCGCACCGAGGGGGCGACCACGGCGGCGATCGAGCAGGCGCGAGGCGTGGCCCAGGAGGTGGCGTCGCAGTGATCGACGTCCTCGCGCAGGCCCAGGTCGAGGCCCCCGAGATCGACTACGAGGCGCTCTCGCCCCTGATGGCGCTCGTGGGCGGCTCCATCGTCGTGTTGATGGTCGGCCTGTTCCGTCCCCGCTTCGTGCGCCACGTGCTCGTGCCCGCGCTGACCGCGGTCACCCTCCTCACCGCGATGGGGCTCACGATCTGGATCTGGGAGCCGGGCGAGCAAACGCCGATCATCGAGGGCTCGCTCACGGTGGACACGCTCGCGCTCGGCCTCTCGATGCTCTTCTACGTGGCCGGGCTGGTGTGCGTGACGCTGTCGGTGCGCGCCGTCGCGACCCGCGAGGCCGGCCACGGCGAGTACCACTCGCTGCTGCTCGGGTCGATCACCGGTATGGTCGTGCTCGCCCAGGCGTCCGACCTGATCACGCTCTTCGTCGGGATCGAGCTGCTGTCGATCCCGCTCTACGTACTGTGCGCGACCGAGCTCCGGCGCGCAACCTCGCTCGAGTCGGGGCTGAAGTACCTGGTGATCGGCTCGGTCGGCTCCGCCACGCTGCTGTACGGGCTCGCGCTCGTCTACGGCGCCTCGGGAGCGATGCAGTTCGAGGCAATCGCCTCGGCGATCGGCTCGGACGAGCTGCCCGTGGCCGACCCCCTGCTGCTCACCGGCATCGCCCTCGCCGCCACCGGCCTGGCGTTCAAGGCCTCGGTGGCGCCGTTCCACCAGTGGACGCCCGACGTCTATCAGGGCGCCCCCACCCCGATCACGACCTTCATGGCCGTGGCGACAAAGGCGGCCGCCTTCGCGATCTTCCTGCGCCTGTTCGGCCACGCGCTCGGCGAGGCGCAGCCCGACTGGGCCCCGGCGCTGGCGGCGCTCGCCACGGCGACGATCGTGGTCGGCAACGCCGGCGCGATCGCTCAGCGCTCGCTCAAGCGGCTGCTCGCCTGGTCGAGCGTGGCGCAGGCCGGCTACCTGCTGGCCGGCGTGGTGGTGGGCACCACGCTCGGTCTCCAGGCCACGGCCTTCTACCTGGCCGTGTACCTCCTGATGAACGTCGCGGCCTTCGCCGTCGTGGTCGCGCGTGAGCGGGTGTCCGAGCACGGCGACGATCTCGCCGCGCTCGACAACCTGGGCCGAAGCGAGCCCTGGCTGGCCTGGCCGATGACGATCGCCATGCTGTCGCTGGCCGGCTTCCCGGCCACGGCGGGCTTCATCGGCAAGTTCTATTTGATCGACGCCTCGGTGGCCGGCGAGTACGCCTGGCTCGGCATCGTCATCGTGGTCGGGTCGGTGATCTCGCTGGCCTACTACCTGCGCGTGGTCGCGGTGATGTGGATGGGCGGCTACGAGGTCGAGTGGCCGACGCTGCCCCGCCGCCGCGTCAAGCCGGTGGCGGGCTGGTCGCCGGAGGCGGAGGCGCGGGCCCAGCCCGAGGTCGCCGTGGTCGCGATCGCATTCGCGGCGGCCACGATCGTGTTCGGCCTCTGGCCGGAGCCCGCTGTTCGACGCGGCGCGCGACGTGGGCACGGCCCTGTCGGGCCTCGGCTAGCGCCCGTTAGGGCGCGGCCGTGGTGAACGACGGGCAATAAGGGGTGGATCGAGGGGGTGGGTAATTCCAATGCTCGTATGCGGTACTGGGATTACCCACCCCCCACCCCCTGGTTGCCGCCGTTGACGCCGCTGGCATGCCGAGCCGGCTGAGGGCTTAGCCCGCAAGGGCCCGCGACGGCCGCTGGGTCCACTCGAGGCTGTAGCGCGGCGGGCGCGGGCCCACCTCGCCGAGGAGCCGGTGCCACATCTCCCGCGCGACCTTCGGGTGCCGCACGGCGACGTCGCGACGCTCGCGCGGGTCGGCCCGCAGGTCGTACAGCAGCCGCCAGCCGTTGTCGTTTCGAACCACGAGCGCCCAGCGCTCGTCGCGGATGAACGAGAAGTTGCCATAGCCCCCGTAGGCGAAGCCGCGCCCGACCGCCGGGGCGGCGCCGTCGAACAGCGGCGAGAGGTCGGCGCCCTCGAAACGTCCCGATTGGGGCGCCCCCGCCATGGCCGTCAGCGTCGGCGCCAGGTCGGTCGTGGTCGCGTAGTAGTCGCTGGTCGCGCCGGCTGCACGACCTTCCGGGTCGCGGAGCAACAACGGCACCTGGATCAGCTCGGGGTGGAGGTAGCTGTCCGACTTGCCCGTGAGCCGGTGCTCGCCGAGGTAGATGCCGTGATCGCTGACGAGGGCGACCACGGTGTCGCGCTCCAGCCCGCGCCGGCGCAGCCCGGCCAGGAAGTGGCCCAGCCAGCGGTCGACGGCGGTCACGGAGGCGGCGTAGGTGGCCCGCAGGTGACGCAGCTGAGCGCGAGACAGGTAGTCGGACCAGGTGTAGCGAACGTCGGCGATGTCGCTCCCGCGGTAGCCCGGATCGGCGTACAGCTCGAGGTCCTCGCGGAGCGGCGCCCAGAACTCGTGGGGATCGAACGAGTCCACCACCATGAGGAACGGCCCGCGGCCGGACGCCTCGCCGAGCAGCCGCTCGCTCGCGCGGAACACCCGCGCGGCCGCCTGCTCCTCGTCGACGCGCCCGGCGCCGTTGTTGGCCAGGTACTGCCGCACCTGGCGTATGCCCGCCTCGGTGCGCATCGCCGGCGGCAGCCTGCGCACGGCCTCGCTGCGCGGCACGCTGTCGGCGGGCCGGCGCACCCCGCGCTGCCCGATCACGCGCACGTAGCGGTCGATGCTGTCACGGAACGGGGCGAACACTCCGGCATGCGTGAGGAACGGGTTGTCGCTCACGTACGCGGTCCAGTAGCCCCGCTCGCGGAGGATCGTGGGGAGTGTCTGGGTGCCCGGCATGATGGGCGACCATCCCGCGCGCTTGGCGAGGCCCTCCCACGGCTCCCAGCCGCGGAACGGATAGACGCGCCGGCCGGTGAGGATGGAGCGCCGCGCCGGGACCGTGGGCATTGCCTCGGGGAACACGCGCGTGAAGCGGAGGCTCTCGCGCGCGAGGGCGTCGACGTTCGGTGTTCGCACCACGTCGTTCCCGTAGCAGCCGAGGTGGTCCGGGCGAAGGGTGTCGATGACGATCAGGACGATGTTGCGCGGACCCGCCTGCGCGCCCCCGGCGCCGTCCGAGAGCTCGCGGCAGCCCGCCCCGGTCAGGGCGGCGCCCGCGAGGCCGGCGCCCGCGGCCCGCACGAAGTCCCGGCGTCGCAGCACGCCGCAACGGTATCCAGCGGGGCGCCAGTGGCGGCAGCGTCCGTCACCGGCGACCCCTGCTGCATCGCGTGAGGATCCGCCGGTGAGGGACAAGGCCTACCGTCCCGACCGGGACTGGCCGCCGCCCGCCGGGTTCGGACCGCTCGTGGTCCTGGTGGCGTGGGTGCTGACGGTGTTCGCTCTCGCCGCGCTTGCTCTCTTGACCTGACGCCGCCCGTCGCTCCGGCCGGCCCGGGCCGGGCGCTCCTCTGAAATAGTCTGCGGTCACCGACCGGAGGAGCGAGGGATGAGCGAGAACCTGGCCACGATCCTGACCGACACCGCCGCCGAGCACGGCGACCGCACGGCCTTCAAGCTCGACGACGTCGAGCTGACTTACTCCGTGCTCGACGGGTCGAGCGCCCGCCTCGCCGCGCTGCTGAAGTCGAAGGGGCTCGAGGACGGCGACCGCGTCGGGCTGATGCTTCCGAACGTGCCCTACTTTCCCGCGATCTACTACGGGATCCTGCGCGCGGGCGGCGTCGTGGTGCCCATGAACGTGCTGCTGAAGGGTCGCGAGGTCAAGTTCTACCTGGGCGATTCGGGGGCCAAGCTGCTGTTCGCCTGGCACGACTTCGGCGAGGCGGCGGAGGCGGGTGCGAGCGAGGCCGGCGCCGAGGTGATCCTCGTCAAGCCGGGCGAGTTCGAGCAGCTTGTCATGGAGCAGGAGCCCGACACCGGCGTGGCGGACCCCGCGGCCGACGACACCGCCGTGATCCTCTACACGAGCGGCACCACGGGCACACCGAAGGGCGCAGAGCTCACCCACTCGAACCTGCGGCGCAACTGCACGGTCACCCAGACGACGCTCGGCGAGTTCAACCACCAGGACGTGCTCCTCGGCGCGCTGCCGCTGTTCCACTCGTTCGGCCAGACCTGCACGATGAACAGCGCCGTCGCCGTAGGGGCCTGCGTGACGATGATCCCGCGCTTCGACCCGGAGAAGGCGCTCGAGATCATCGAGCGCGACAAGGTGACGGTGTTCCAGGGCGTGCCGACGATGTACAACGCGATGCTGCATGCGAACGCGGCCGACTCGGTCGACGCATCCTGCCTGCGGCTGTGCATGTCCGGGGGCGCCGCCATCCCCGTCGAGCTCATCCGCGGCTTCGAGGACAAGTTCGGCTGCGCGATCCTCGAGGGCTACGGGCTGTCCGAGACGTCGCCCGTCGCGTCGTTCAACCACCCCGACCGCGAGCGCAAGCCGGGCTCGATCGGCACGCCGATCGACGGCGTGGACATGCAGGTCTGGGACGACGACGGCAACGAGGTGCCCCAGGGCGAGGTGGGCGAGATCGTGATCCGTGGCCACAACGTCATGAAGGGCTACTGGGAGCGCCGCGAGGCGACCGAGGAGGCGATCGACGAGGACGGCTGGTTCCGCACCGGCGACATGGCCAAGGTGGACGAGGACGGCTACTTCTTCATCGTCGACCGCAAGAAGGACCTGATCATCCGAGGCGGCTACAACGTCTACCCGCGCGAGATCGAGGAGGTGCTGTACGAGCACCCGGCGATCCAGGAGGCCGCCGTGGTGGGCGTGCCGGACGAGTCGCTCGGCGAGGAGGTCGGCGCCGCCGTGGTGCTGAAGCAGGGCGAGTCGGTCGACGCCGACGAGATCAAGTCGTACGTGAAGGAGCAGGTGGCGGCATACAAGTACCCGCGCAAGGTCTGGTTCGAGGACGACCTGCCGAAGGGGCCGACGGGGAAGATCCTCAAGCGCGAGATCGAGGTGCCGGAGCAGGTGGCAGCCTCGTCGTCGTGATCGAGGAGTCCCCCCAGTGGTCGGTTCACTAGCCCGGCGCACACCGGGCGGCAGCCTGGCCGTCAGCTAGCCTGCGGCCCGCAATGGGCTCGCGCCGGGGGCTTACACGACGAGGACTGATTGGGACCGGGGCGGCGGGTGCCGCCGCCGTCGGCCTCGGCGCCTGCGGGGACGACTACTTCGAGCCGGCCACCGAGCACTCGGACGACGCCCCGAACGCGGTGCTGATCTTCAGCGACTCCACCCGGGCGGACTACATCGGCGCGTACAACCCCGACGCGCGCAACAAGACGCCGAACCTCGACGCGCTCGCCCAGGACTCGCTGACCTTCACGCGGGCCGTGCCGGAGGCCATGCCCACGGGCCCCGCGCGGCGTGCGCTCCTCACCGGCGTGCGCTCCTTCCCCTTCCGCAACTACGTGCCCACCAAGGGGCTTCCGGTCGGCCCCGGCTGGATCCCGATCCCCGACTTCCAGCCGATCGTGACCGAGGTGCTGGGCGAGGCCGGGGTCGAGACCGCCTACTGCACCGACAACCCGTTCCTGATCGGCCCGCGCTTCGGGAACTTCCGGCGCACGCTCGATTGGGCCAGGCCGAGCTACTCCCAGGGCGCCTACCGCTTCCTGAACAAGCCCTTCAAGCGCCCCGCCACGCGCAGCACGATCGAGCGCTACCTCCTGCCGGACCTCTCGGACAGCGTGGAGGTAGGCCGGCTTCGGGCCATGGCCGGCTGGAACTCGATCTACCGCGACAGCGACCGGCAGTACCCCACCGCGCGTGTGATCCGCAGCGGCATCAACCTCGTGGACGACCTCAAGCAGAAGCGGCCGTTCTTCCTCGGCGTGGACGCGTTCGACCCGCACGAGCCGCTCGACGCCCCCCATGTGTACCAGATGGCGGCCGGCAGCCCGAAGGGGATCGAGCTAGAGGGGATCGTCCCGATCCAGCCGTTCGAGACGCCCTACTCATGGGTCATCGACGTGGACGTGGACGACGAGACCGTGGAGCGCGTGCGCGAGCTGTACGCGGCCGAGATCACGTTCCTGGACGAGTGGGTCGGCCGCCTCATGAACACGCTGGCCGACGAGAACCTGCTCGACGAGACCGTCGTCTACTACATGTCGGACCACGGGCTGACGCTCGGGGAGCACGGCATCCTCGGCAAGCACGCGGCCCGGGCGCAGTGGCACATCTACCACGTGCCCTGCATGATCCGGCACCCCGAGGGCAAGCTGGCGGGCGAGACGAGCGACTACTTCGCCTCCACGCACGACATCCCGCGCACGATCCTGTCGTTCATGGGCGTCCGTGCGCCCGGGCAGATGAACGGCGAGGACCTGTCGGTGCTGTTCGACGGCGGCACGCCGCCCGACCGGCGCTGGTTCACCTCCTGCTACGACGATCACCTGCTGGCCGGCGACCAGGACTGGTTCATGCTCGCCGACAGCGAGGGGCGCCTGAAGCGCCTGTACGACCGGCGCACCGACCCTCAGGAGGTGCGCGACGTGGCGGCCGACAACCCCGAGATGGTGGACGCGCTCTGGAAGGTGCTCGAGGACGAGGCCGGCGGGACCCTGCCCCAGTTCGGCGCCTCCGGCGGCAAGGCTGTGATCGGCGGGTGAGGCTCACCCGGCGCACTCTCGTGGCCGGGACGGGACTGCTCGCGGGCCTGGGGCTGCCGGCGCGGGCGGCGGCGCAGGAGGATCAGGGGAGCGACCGCCGCGCTGTGCTGATCGTGCTGCCGCTGATCAGGGCCGACTACGTGCAGTCCTTCGACGGCGACTCGGGCACCAGCACGCCGAACATCGACGAAGTGGCCGGCGACTCGCTGCGCTTCGACCGCGCCATCCCCGAGTCCATGCCCGCCCTCCCCGTGCGGCGGACGCTCGTGACCGGCATGCGCTCGTTCCCGTTCCGCGACTGGAAGCGCACCGACGGCATGCCCGCCGTGCCCGGCTACAACCCGGTCTGGGACTGGCAGCCCGTGTTGATGGAGACGATGGGACTCGCGGGCGTGGAGACCGTCTACGTGACCGACAACCCGATCGTCGAGGGCCCTCGCTTCGGCGATGTGAAGCGACCGGGTGGATCGGCCGAGCCGGCCGGACAGGGCGGCATCCAGGACGAGATCGCCGCGATCAGGCGGGCCACCCAGGCCACCGAGCGCACATTCAAGGCCGGCATCCAGGAGCTGCGCGACTTCTCGGGGTTCGTGGGAATCGATCCGTTCGACCCCGTCGATGCCGTTCAGGCTCCCCCGATCTACATCAGGCCGGACGAGCTGGAGCGCGAGGGCATCGGCACGATGAACGACCGGCTGGTGGAGCTGGAGTGGGGCGGGGACGAGGTGGACGACCTGCGCTCGGCCTACCGCGACCACGTCGAGGCCGTGGACGACTGGGTGGGGCGGCTGATGGCGGAGGTGCCAGACGACGCGCTCGTGTTCATGCTCGGCGACATCGGCATCGCGCTCGGCGAGCACGACTACATCGGCCGCGGCACGCCCACGTCGCACCGCGAGTCCTACGAGATCCCCTTCATGATCCGCGGTCCGGACGGCCGCAAGTCGGGTGACGACGTCGACTGGTACGCCTCCACGCACGACGTGGCGCCCACGATCCTGTCGTACCTGGGCCTCACCATCCCAGGGAAGATGTGGGGCGAGGACCTCACCGCGCTGCTGGACGACGTCGACGAGGATGATCTGTACGACCGCCCGTACTCCATCACCGCCAGCGGCTCGCTGATCGTGGTCCGCGACAAGCGCTGGCTGATGGTGGCGGACCGCGAGGAGATCGAGCGCCGGATGTACGACGACGACGAGGAGGTCGAGGACGACATCACGCGCTTCCAGGACATCGCGAACGAGGACACCGGCCAGCTCACCGACATGTCGCTGGCCGCGCTCGCGGTGGCCGGCGGCACGCTGCCGGAGTTCGGCCCCGACGGGGCCCTCCGGCCGCCGCGGGAGCGCGGCGACGACGACTCCGACGACGACGGCATCCCCAACGACTTCGACGCCGTCGACAACGACGAGCCGGACGACAACGACGACGCCGAGGCGCTCGAGTACGACGGGCGCGATGCCGAGGACAAGGACACCGCGCGGCCGTGACGGACACGACGGACGAGCGCCGCAACCCGCCCGCAGAGTTCCTGCAGGCCAACAAGTGGCGCATCTTCGGCGTGATGATGATCGGCTGGGCGATGTCCCTGCTCGACATCTCGATCGTGAACATCGCGATCCCCGAGCTTCAGGACGAGATGTCGACCGACGTGGGGACCGTCACGTGGGTCATCAACGCATACAACGTCGCCTTCGCCGTCCTGCTCGTGTCGATGGGCCGGCTCGCGGACCAGTTCGGCCGGCGACGGTTCTTCGTCATCGGCATGGTCGTCTTCACGATCGGGTCCGCGCTCTGCGCGCTGGCGTGGTCGGTCGAGTGGCTGATCGGGTTCCGCGTGGTGCAGGGCATCGGCGCCGGCATCCTCGCCCCGCTCGGCTTCGCGATGACCGTGCTCGTCTTCCCACCGCACCAACGCGGCCGCGGGCTGGCGCTGATCGCGGTCGTGGCGCTCGTCTCGTCGGCACTCGGCCCGGTCCTCGGCGGCGTGCTGATCGAGATCGCGAGCTGGCACTGGATCTTCCTGATCAACATCCCGTTCGGCATCGTCGGAGTGGTGCTGGCGCTTCGCTGGTGGCCCGAGACCTGGGACCTGAGCGCCGGCCGCGAGGTCGACGTGAAGGGCATGGTGCTGCTCGGGCTGGCCGTCTTCTGCCTCCTCGTGGCGCTGGTCGAGGCCAACCCGTTCGGCGGCAACCTGCCGCTCTGGCTCAGCCTGATGCAGGCGGCGATCCTGCTAGGCGTGGCGTTCGTCATGTGGGAGCGGCGCGCCCCCAACCCGATGCTGCGCCCGGAGCTGATGGAGAACCCGCAGTTCCGAAGCGCAAACCTGGGAATGCTGTTCTTCGCCGCGGGCGCGATCGGCAGCCTGCTGCTGCTCTCGCTCGTGTTCCTGAACCTGTGGGGCTACGAGCCGATCGAGGCCGCTCTGGCGATCGTGCCGGTGCCGCTGTGCGGGCTGATCGTCTGGCCCTTCGTAGGCCGGGCGGCGGACACCCGCGCTCCCGGCGAGATCGCCAAGCCCGCCCTGATCGTGATGGCGATCGGCCTGCTGTGGATCTCGTTCCTGCCCGCCACCTCCGACAACGCCTTCTCGTACCTTCGCATCCTGCCCGGGCTGGCCATGCTGGGGATCGGGATGGGCATCGGGTTCCCGGCGCTGAACGTGGGCGCCATGGGGGCCGTGGCCGGTCCCATGGTGGGGCTCGCGTCGGGCGTCCTCAACACCGCCCGGCAGCTCGGCGCTGCGATCGGCGTGGCCATCCTGATCGCCACCTTCGGCGGCGCCCTCCACGCGCACATGAGCTGGTTCGCCGAAGAGGAGATCGAGGACATCGTCGATGAGTGGGAGATACCGCAGCCCGAGGCCGGGGCGGTGATCCAGGCGACCCTGCACGACTACGCCGGCGGCACCGAGGACCGGTTCGAGCCGAAGCCGGGGTTCGACGAGGAGATCATCCGCCAGACCGCCGGCTCGGCGCGCGAGGGGTTCGCCTGGGCGTTCCGCCAGGCGGCGCTGCTGATCCTGACGGTGCTGCCGCTGATGGGGGCGCTGAAGCGCACCCCCGCCCAGGCACAGGCCGAGTTCATGGCCCAGATGCGAGCGAACGCCCCGCCCGGTGACGGCGGCTCGCCGTCACCGGAGCGTGGCCCGCCGGCCGGTGCGCCGCGCCCGGCGCCCGCCGAGCGGCCCGCCACCTAGAGCCAGGTGATGCCGTATCGCTTGGAGGCGCGCGCGTAGGCCTCCGGGCCGAGCGAGCCCTCGCGGTCCGCCTCGGCGAGCTCGCGGAAGAAGCCCTCGAGCCCCCCGGGAGCGGTGAGCACGAGCGTCCGCCCCTTGCGCGGCACCACGCGCCGCTGGGAGTGCGGGACGCCGCGTGGCGCGAAGACGAGATCGCCGGGGCCCGCCCGGTGCTCCCGGTCGCCGACCTGGAACACGTGCTCGCCCTCGAGCACGTAGAACAGCTCGTCCTCTTTCTCGTGGACGTGAAGGGGGGTGTCGACGGCCTCGTCCTCCTCGAACACCGTCACTGTGCCACCGGTCGTGTCGGCGGAGACCTTGACGAGGATCTCGACCTCGCCGAAGCGGAGGCGCTCGCCGGCCCCGGCATCGACCTTGAAGGGCGTTACGTCAGTCATCGCTAGACAGCTGCGGTGACCGGCGCGCCGGATGCCAGGCGCTCCTCGATCAGCGCGATCAGCCTGGCGGCCGACTCCGCCGGCGGCGCCTGCTCGGTGTCCAGCAGGAGCTCGGGCGCCTGCGGCTCCTCGTACGGGTCCGAGACGCCGGTGAAGGCCTGGATCTCCCCCGTCCGTGCCTTGCCGTAGAGCCCCTTCACGTCGCGGCGCTCGCACTCCTCGACCGACGCCCGCACGTGCACCTCGAGGAACCGCTCGCCCATCCGCGCACGCGCCTCCTCGCGCGCGCCCCGGTACGGCGAGACCGCCGCCACGAATGCGATCACGCCGTTGCGGGTGAGGAGGTCGGCCACCCAGGCGATCCGGCGCACGTTCACGTCGCGGTCCTCGCGCGAGAAGCCGAGCCCGGCGCAGAGGTTCTGGCGCACGTCGTCGCCGTCGAGCACCTCGACGCGGTGGCCCAGGTCGCGCAGCTCGCCCGCGGCCAGCCGGCCGATCGTCGACTTGCCCGAGCCCGAGAGGCCCGTCAGCCAGATGCAGAGGCCGTCCCCGCCGCGGGTGGGCGCGGCGAGCGTGCCGTGGGCGATCGGGCCGAGGTTGGGCTCGCGGCCGTGCAGGTCGAACGCGCGGAAGCGGCTGAACAACCGGTGATCCGGCCCGTGGTAGTCCGACGACCCGGTGGCCAGCAGCCCGAGCTCCTCGCAGCGGTCCGCCAGCAGCAGCGTCTGCTCGCGCGAGTGCGACACGTAGAAGACCTCGACCCCGTCCAGCCCGGCCGCGCGGTAGCGCTCGATCGCGGCCAGCACCTCGTCGTCCGTGTCGATGTCCCAGAACGGGTGCGCCCAGACCGCCACGCCGGCGGCGTCGTGGATCCAGCCGATCGCCTCCTCGACCGTGGGATGCGTACGCGCGACATAGCCCGGCTTCCCCTGGATCAGATATGCCGGGATGAAGGAGGAGACGTCGGCGTGCCCCTCTTCGGCGAGCCGCGCGGCGTTGGCCGGGTGGGCCAGCACCGCCGCAGCGAGATGGGGGCGCCCGACGGGCTTCCCGGCCGCCTTGCGCGCGTCGATCGGCGCCGGGTCGACCTCGAATCCGAGCTCGCCCAGGCGCTTCGCCATCGCGTCGGCGCGGCGCTCGCGGTCCGCGCGGGCGTCGAGCAGCCGCTCGTTCAGCAGCCCGCTGCGGTGGTCGATCCCGTAGCCGAGCACGTGAAGGTCCTCGTAGGGGCCGTCCACCGCCGAGATCTCGGTGGCGGGCACCACCCGCACCCCGTGCAGCGCTCCGGCGGCCAGCGCCTCGTCGACACCGTCGACAGTGTCGTGGTCCGACAGCGCGAGCAGGCGCACCCCCGCCGCGGCGGCGTTCTCCACCACCTGGGCGGCCGTCAGCTCCCCGTCGGAATGGAGCGAATGCGATTGCAGGTCGAAGGCCAAGGCGCCGCAAGGTTAGTCATTCGACCGGAATGCCATGGCGCATCGTGTTCTCTGTGACGACCCTCGGCTCGACGAACTGGAGCAGGTAGTCCGGGCCGCCCGCCTTCGAGCCGATCCCGGAACGGCGGTTGCCGCCGAAGGGCTGGCGGCCCACCATCGCACCCGTGATCCCTCGGTTGACGTACAGGTTCCCCACCGGCAGGCGGGCGGCCACCCGCTCGACCGTTGCGGGGCTGCGGGAGAAGAGGCCCCCGGTCAGGGCGAATGGCAGTGAGTCGACCATTTCGACCGCGTGGTCGAGGTCGCGCACGGGGGTTACCGACAGGAGCGGGCCGAAGATCTCCTCGCGGTTCACGGGCGAGTCCTCGGGGAGGCCCGAGACGAGGGTGGGCGGGCAGAAGTGGCCTGGCGAGCCGGGCGGGTCGGCGGAAGCGGCGATGTGGCCGGAGGCGAGCTCCCGGTACCGCTCGACCCGCTCCTGCGCCTCGCGCTCGATCACCGGCGGCACCTCCGTGGCGAACTCCTCGGCCTGGCCCACGTGCAGCACCTCGACCGCACCGGCCAGCCGCTCCACCAGCGTGTCCGCGATCGCCTCGTGCACCAGCACGCGGGCGGCGGCCGAGCACTTCTGTCCCGCGTAGCCGAACGCGGAATATACGATGCCGGGCACAGCCTCGTCGAGGTCGGCGTCGGCATCCACGAGCACGCAGTTCTTGCCGCCCATCTCCGCGACCACCCGCTTCACGTGCGGCTGGCCGTCCGGAGTCTCGGCCGAGGCGCGCACGATCTCGAGGCCGACCGGCGCCGAGCCGGTGAAGGCGATCACGTGCACGCGCGGGTCGCGCACCAGCGCGGCGCCCGCCTCGCCGAAGCCCGGCAGCAGGGCCAACGCGTCCGGCGGCACGCCGGCCTCGTGCAGCGCGTCGACCAGGGCGCCGGCGCTGGCCGGCGACTGCTCGGCGGGCTTGAGGATCGCGGCGTTCCCGGCCGCCAGCGCGGCGGCCGTCATGCCGCAGGGGATGGCCAGCGGGAAGTTCCACGGTGCGATCACCGCCGCCACGCCGCGCGGCGCGTAGCGCATCGTGTTGCGCTCACCCGGCGCCTGGACGATCTCGCGCCCGCGGTCCAGCTCGAGCGCCTCCAGGGCGTAGTACTCGAGGAAGTCGATCGCCTCGCACACGTCCCCGTCGGCCTCGGGCCACGGCTTGGCGCACTCGCGCACCTGGAGAGCGGCCAGCTCGAGGCGGCGCTCGCGCAGCCGCGCGGCGGCCACCCGCAGGACCTCCGCGCGCTCGGCTGCCGAGCGCGCGCTCCACTCGCGGAAGCCGCGCTGCGCGGCCTCCACGGCGGCCGCGGCGTCGGCCTCGCTCGCCCGCGCCGCCCGGGCCACGACGCGCTCGGGGCTCCCCGGGTCGGTCGACAGCACACCGTCCCCCTCCGATCTGTCACCGCCGATGCGCATCGGCACCGACAGAGGCAGGCGGGCGTCGAGCGAGCGGAGCGCCTCCAGCAGGGACTCACGCGCGGGCGCGCGCCGCAGCTCCAGGATGGGCTCGTTGCGGAAGCTCAAGGCGCCGCCAGCAGCTTCTCGAGCGGGACGCCGCGCTGCTGGTCGCCCAGGAAGGACTCGTTCGACGTGTTCTCGAGCAGGCGGCGGACCAGGTACGCCATCCCCGCCACCATGTCGCCCACCGGGCAGTAGATGCGCACGCGCATCCCGTGCGAGGCGAGCGCCGCGGCGAGATCGTCGCCGAGGCCGCGCAGCACCTGCAACTCGAGGTCGCGGTCCTCGCGCCCGGCGGCGCGATTTGCCGCCACCGCGTGAGCCACCGAGCGGAGGTTGTGCGAGGCGATCGCCGGGCGCACGTGGGGCCAGCCGTCGAGCAGGCGGCGCGTGAGCGCCTCGAAGTTGCGATCCGACTCGGCCTTCTGCTCGAACACCGGCGGCGTCCAGCCGTGCTGGCGGGCCTCCACCACCTCGTGGTCCCAGTAGGCGCCCTTCACCAGCCGGACCACCAGCGGCGGCCGGCGCTCGGTGGCGCGCGCCCAGTCGATCACCCGCTCGAGCTGGTCGGGCGACTCGCGCAGGTAGGCCTGCATGACGACCCCGGTGGAGGGACCGTCGGCGAGCTCCGGCTCGTCCAGCATCTCAACGACGAGGTCGAGCGTGGCCTCCAGGGTGTCCACCGACTCCATGTCGATGTGCAGGTGCGCGCCGAGCTCCTTCGCGCGCGCGAGCAGGGGACGCATGCGCCGGGCGGCGTCGTCGCGCCCGACCTCCGGCGCCTCCGGGCGCAGCAGGGGGCTTAGCGCCGAGACCTTCACGGACACGTTCACGCGCGGGAGCGGCCCGAGCGAATCCGCCTCCAGGGCCGGCCGCGCGGCCCAGCCCGGCGCGGCCTCGGCGAGCGTCTCGAGCGCGTCCATGCAGCGCTCCGCGTAGCGGTCGGCCTCGGCCTGCGTCACGGTCGCTTCACCCAGCAGATCCAGTGACACCGCCGCCCCGCGCTCCCACAACTGCCGGATCGTCTTCAGTGCATTCTTCGGCGTCTCACCCACGATGAAGCGGTGCGCCATGTGGCGCACGCCGGCGGCAGCGGCGGCGCCAAGCGCGGCCCTGCCGGTCTTCGTGCCCGACATGCGCATCGCGGCCTCGATCGGGGGCGGCCGCTCTCCCACCTCCTCCAGATAGGCCGTCAGGTGCCGCGCCAGGTCGTCCATGTTCCGGCACGCCGGGGTCACGTCGACGAACCGAAACAACGCCGCTCGCAACTGCTGATCCTGCGAGGCCAGTCCCATGGCCTTCTCGTCTAGAGCGCGAAGCGGATGGCGGCTGCGGCCGGGCATGGCGGCGTGTATCGAGCGACCGACCCGCTGCAGCTCCGGCTTCCACGGCGAGGAAGGCTACGCTCCCGCACCATGCCCACGCTGGTCCTCGGCCCACTCCTGCGCTATGTCGGCGAGACCGAGGCCGTGATCTGGGTCGAGACCGACGCGCCCTGTGAGGTCGAGGTGCTCGGCACGCGCGAGCGCAGCTTCTGCGTCTGCGACCACCATTACGCGCTCGTCTGCTGCGGCGGACTGGAGCGTGGCGCGTGGCACGAGTACGAGGTCAAGCTCGACGGCGAGCGCGTCTGGCCGGTGGACGACGGCTTCCCGGCGAGCGCCTTCCGCACCTACCCGAAGGACGGTCCCCTCGAGGTGGTGTTCGGCTCGTGCCGCGTGGCCGCGCCGCACGTGCCGCCCTTCTCGCTGCGCAAGGACCAGGACCCGCGCGGCCGCGAGATCGACGCCCTGCACACGCTCGCCCATCGCATGCGCAATCGCCCGCGCGAGGAGTGGCCCGACGTGCTGCTGATGCTCGGCGACCAGGTCTACGCGGACGAGGCCTCGCCCGCCACGCGCGCGTTCATCGAGACCCGCCGCGATCTCGCGGAGGCCCCCGGCGAGCGCGTGCTCGACTTCGACGAGTACACGCGGCTCTACCACGAGAGCTGGAGCGACCCGACGATCCGATGGCTCCTGTCCACGCTGTCGACGGCGATGATCTTCGACGACCACGACGTCCACGACGACTGGAACATCTCCGAGGCCTGGCTCGAGGAGATGCGAGAGCACGAGTGGTGGAACCGGCACATCCTCGGCGCGCTCGCCTCGTACTGGGTCTACCAGCACCTGGGCAACCTCGCCCCCGGCGACCACCAGGAGGACGAGCTGCTGCGCCGGGTGAAGGCGGCCGACGACGCCGAGCCGATCCTGGAGGAATTCGCCCGCCGCGCCGACCTGGAGACCTCGGGCACTCGCTGGAGCTATTGCCGCAACCTCGGCCGGACACGCCTCGTGGTGATCGACTCGCGCGCCGGCCGGGTGCTCGAGGAGGGCCACCGGTCGATGCTCGACGAGAAGGAATGGGACTGGGTCGCCGAGGAGATGACCGGCGACTTCGACCACCTGCTCGTGGCCACGTCGCTCCCCTGGCTGCTCGGCCCGGGGATGCACTACGCCGAGGCGTGGAGCGAGGCGGTGGCCGGCGGCGCCTGGGGGCCGAGGTTCCGACCGCTGGCCGAGAAGGCGCGCCAGACCGTCGATATGGAGCACTGGCCCGCCTTCCAGGAGTCGTTCGCGCGACTTGGAGAGCTGCTCCGCTCGGTCGCCGCCGGCGAGCGCGGCCCCGCGCCGGCCTCTGTCGTCGTGCTGTCCGGCGACGTGCACCACGCCTACCTCTACGAGGTCGCCTTCCGGCGCGGGTCGGGCGTGCAGTCGAACGTCTACCAGGCGGTCTGCTCGCCGTACCGGAACCCGCTCGAGAGCAAGGAGCGGAGGGTGATCCGCATCGGCATGTCGCGCGGCTTCGAGGCGTTCACCCGCGCCCTGGCGCGCTCGGCCGGCGTGGCGGATCCGGGGATGCGCTGGCGGATGATCGGCGACGGGCCGTGGTTCGACAACCAGGTGGCCACGCTCGAGATCGACGGCCGGCAGATCGCCATGCGGCTCGAGAAGGCGGTACCCGTGGACACCACCTCGGCGCGGCTCGATCGCGTGCTGAACCACAGGCTGGCCTGACCGGCCGCGGCGCTATGGTGGCCCGCGCCCGATGGACTACCCGGTAGAGAGCTTCTCCGACGCCGAGCGCGCGGCGCTGGCCCCGCACTTCACCAACCTGGACCGGCCGGTGTTCGGGCTCGTGAACCTGCCGGAGACGGTGAAGGGGGCGATGTTCGCGCGCTACTCGCGCTACCAGGGCACGCTGCGCCGGATGTACCTGGACGAGTTCGCCGGCGAGGTCACGCACCGGGGCTTTCGACGGCGAGGAGGGCGAGCGCGCCCGCCAGCTCTACGAGCGGATCTTCCTCGGCTACGGCGACGACTCGGTGGCGCAGCTGGGCGGCGCCCACATCGCCTGCGAGTGGGTCTCGAACGTGATGACCAAGCTGCTGCAGCGCGGGCGGCTGGCGGCCTACCTCGAGCAGTCCACGCGCTACATCCCCTACGACGCGCCCATCGCGGAGGGGCTCGGCTACCGCTACTGGCGCCACACGGAGCTCGGCCCCGAGTACGAGCGGGCGATGGACTTCCTCTTCGACGCGTACGCGGACGCCCTGCCGCGCGTGGAGGCCTGGGCGGCCGAGAGCTTCCCGCGACCCGACGGCGAGCCCGAGGCGGCGCACCGGCGCGCGATCCGGGCCAAGGCGCTCGACCTGCTGCGCGGCCTCCTGCCCGCGGCGTCGCTGTCGCACATGGGGATCTTCGCCACCGGCCAGGCGTACGAGCAGCTGCTGCTGCGGCTCTACGCGTCGCCGCTGCCCGAGGCGCGCGACTACGCCGACATGATCCTGGCCGAGCTGAAGGCGATCATGCCGAGCTTCGTGGCGCGCGTGGAGCGGCCCGACCGCGGCGGCGAGTGGATCTCGTACCTGTCCGAGCGCGCCGAGGCGGCCGAGCGCTGGTCGCGGCGGCTCGGCCTCGACCGGGCGCGGCGAGACCGGGAGGCCGGACCGGCCGTACGGCTGCTGTCGGTCGAGGGCGGCGAGGACGAGCTGCTGGCGGCGCTCCTGTTCGAGGCCGCGTCGTGCTCGGAGGACGAGGCGCGCAGCGCCGTGCGCGCGCTGCCGCCCGACGAGCGGGCGACGATGCTGGGCGAGCTTGTCGGCGAGCGGCGCAACCGCCGCCACCGGCCGGGGCGCGGCTTCGAGGCGCTGCGCTACCGCTTCGAGGTGGTCTCGGACTACGGCGCGTTCCGCGACCTCCAGCGCCACCGCATGCTCACGGTGCAGTGGCAGGCGCTCGGGCCGGAGCTCGGTGCGGGCGTGCCCGACGAGCTGGAGCGGGCCGGGGTGGCCGGCTCCTACCGGGAGGGGCTCGAGCGGTCGAGTGCCGAGTACGAGCGGATCGCCGCCGCGGGACGGCCCGAGCTGGCGCCGTACGCGCTCTGCCTCGGCTACCGGATCCGCTACGTGCTCGACATGAACGCGCGCGAGGCGATGCACCTGATCGAGTTGCGCTCGGGGCGCGAGGGGCACCCGGCCTACCGCGCCGTGGCCCACGCGCTGCACGCCGAGATCGCGGCGCTGCACCCGGCGGTGGCGGCGGCGATGAGCTTCGTGGACCGCGACACGGAGCCGCGCCTGGAGCGGATCCTCTCGGAGATCCGGGCGCACGCCAAGCAGGCCGCGCGGGCGTAGACGGTGGACCGCCGCGTCGCGCCGTCGATCCTCGCCGCGGACTTCGCGCGCCTGGGTGAGCAGATCGAGCAGGTGATGGACGCGGGCGCCCGGGTCATCCACGTCGACGTGATGGACGGGCATTTCGTGCCGCCGATCTCGATCGGCGCGATCGTGGCCGACTCGATCAAGGACCTCGTGCACGAACGGGGCGGCATCCTCGACGTTCACCTGATGGTGGAGCGCCCGGAGCGGCGCATCGAGGAGTTCGTGGCGGCGGGGTCCGACACCCTGATCGTGCACCTCGAGGCCACGCCGCACGCGCACTACGCCCTCTCGGCAATCCGGGACGCGGGCCTTCGCGCGGGGCTGGCGATCAACCCGGCTACGGCGCCGGAGTCGGTGATGGGGCTCGCCGGGACGTTCGACCAGCTGCTCTGCATGACCGTCAACCCCGGGTGGGGCGGCCAGCCCTACATCGCCTCCTCCACGGCGAAGGTGTCCAGGCTGCGCGAGCTGCTCGGGCCCGAGCTGCCGATCGAGGTGGACGGCGGCATCGACGCCGCCACGGCGCGCGCGACGGCAGCCGCGGGGGCCACCCTGTTCGTGGCGGGCTCCTCGATCTTCGGGGCCGGCGATCCGGCCGCGGCGTACCGCGAGATCGCCACGGCAGCGGGCGCCTCTTAGGTTGTCCTAGGAGACCGGGCCCTCCAGCGGCGGGTCCGCCGGGCGCACCCGGCAGCGCTGCACGTCGTTTATGCGGGCCGGGTTCACCGGCACGTGGGCGTGCGGCTCGACGGTCTGCTGGTCGGTGTCGGTGAACGGCCAGGCCTCGGTCTGCCGGGACACCACCTGGCCTCCGGCGTCGAGGCACTCGACCGTCACGCTCTCGCGGCCGCCGCTTCGTTCCGCCTTGTTGGCCTCGGGCGTCAGGTAGACGAGCAGCTCGGGCAGGCCGGGAGCGCGCTCGACCCGGAGGCCGGTCTCCTCCGTCCCCTCGTCGCCTCCGCCGCTGCCCACGATCGCGACGATGACGAGCGGCGCCGCCACCGCCAGCAGCACCACGAGCGCCACCAGACGGGTCCGCGCGGGACCTTGCATTCGCCTAGCTCCGCTTGCGCCTGCGCTTGCGCGAGCTCGGCCGCTCCGGGACCGGCTCGGGCTCGGCGGGCGCCGTGGGCGCGCTGGGCGCGCGCGGCCGGCTTCTCGCCGTCTCCGTCGTCGTCGGGCGAAGGCCCCAGGCCGCGCCGCTCGGCGGCGGTCGGCCACGGATCGGGCTCCCCGCTCTCCCAGGCCGGGCCGCGCCCGCCGGGCCAGTTGCCGAGATACAGCACCCCGATCGCCCCGAGCCAGAAGGCCTGGATCACGATGGGCATCGGCGGCGCCAGCTGGAGGACCAGCAGCACGCCGGCGATCACGCCCAGGATCGACATGAACGGGCTGAGGAGGCCCGCCCGGCGCGCCCGGAGCGGCACCATCACGTACATGAAGGCGACGATGACCGAGCCGATCAGGCTCGGCAGCGCGGCCGCGAGGTTGGCGTTCTGCTGGAGCAGCTCCTGAGCGCAGTCGCTCCCGACCTCTCCGCGGATGGCCGGGCACTGTTGCGCCAGCCGCTCAGGGTCCGGGTCGTCGAGCGAGTAGTTCTCGTCCGCGAACATCTCCGCCACGTCGATGCGCTCGACAGCACCGAAGACCTGGGAGACGGCGTACAGGATCGGGCCGGCGAAGATGAGGTATACGAACCAGCGGGGGATCTGCGGGGCGCGGTGGATCGTCGCGCGAAACAGGTAGTAGAAGACCGGGATCAGGCAGAGGGCGCCCAAGGCCTGCACGAGCGACTGGAGGATCAGGGAGCTCGGCGACTCGTCCACGGAGAGCAGGAAGTCGGCCAGCGGCTCCACCCTGGCGCGGTCCTCCAGCATCGTCTGAAGGATCACCGTGCCGGCGAGCAGCAAGAGCCCCGAGGCGAACGCCGCGAGGGCGGCGGGGCGGCCGAAGCGGGCCTCCCACTGGAGCTGCTCCTGGTTGCTCACCTGCGCTGGGGCGTCGTCACGAATTCCCGCCCTGCGCACCCGGCCGAGCCGGGTGCTTCGGCCCTCGCGTGACACGCGGCGGGTAGTACTCGACGTCCTCTGGCTCGACCACCCGCGAGATCCGGTCGCCCGCCGCCAGCACCAGGTCGAGCGCCGGGGCCATCACGCGGATCAGGCTCTCCACGCGCCGGCGGGTGCGAAGCTGGTCGGCGTTCATCGGGGCCATGGCGTCAGCCGCCCCGCTGGTGGAAGTAGAACTCGGGCAGAGCGGCCTTCGCCACCTCGGCGGTGATCTGCTGCGCCTGGTGGAGATCGCCGGCTCGCACGGCGAGGTCGTCGATCGTCACGATCCCGACGAGCGCCTCGCCCTCCGTTACCGGCAGCCGGCGGATGCGGTGCTGGATCATCAGCGCCACCGCCTCCTCGATGTCCATCGCGACCTCGCCGGTCACGAGCGGCCGCGAGGCGTGGGAGCCGGCGACGTCGCCGGCGTCGACCTTGTCCGCCACGACCGCCAAGGCGAGGTCGCGGTCGGTGATCACGCCTATCGGCCGTCCGTTCTCGCAAACGACCACCGAGCCGACGTTACGGTCCCGCATCAGCTCGCCGACGCGGCGCAGGCTGTCCCCGCTCTCGGCGGTCACGACGCCCTGGGTCATCACCTCCGTGATGCGCACGGGCGCGACTGTACTAGCCGTGTACTAGCTCGTGCCGAATCCCTCCCGCGCTTCCCGGACGAGGATCACGGCCTCGGGGAACATCAGCCGCATCGCCTGAAGCAGGTCGCGCGACTGTTGCTCGGCGTTGCCCTGGAGATTCATGCGCTGCAGGCCCGCGACGGTCATGTCGACCGCCAGCTTGATCGCGTTGTCGGCCCAGGCGACCCGTTGGGCGCCCTGCATCTGCTCCGCGAACTCGGCCATGCGCCGGCGCAACTCGTCCGGGTCGCCGAACAGGCCGCCGAAGGGATCTTCCGAAGACATGGGCTGAGTCTAGGCGGTCGACGGCTCTGTCCCGTCCTTCGCCCGGTCCTCCCGACCGAGGGCGATCACCTCCTTGAAGCTCCGCACCCTGAAGATGAGCACGAGCGCGGTGAACCCGATCCCGAACGTGAGCGCGCCGATCGCGATCTGCTGCCCGACCGAGTAGGCGGCCACAGTGGAGCCCGCCGCCGTGCCGCGAAACACCTGCACGAGCAGCGCCTGCTGGACGCCGGCGCCCTGCGGCGTGAAGGGCACCGCCGCCGACACCGCGTTCACGCCCAGCACGAGCAGCACGTTCTTCACCGAGCCGCCCACGTTGAACGCCTCGAGCAGCGCCCAGAACGCCGCGAACCTGAACAGCCACCCGGCGAACTGCACGGCGAACACCTCGCGGAGGTAGCGCTCTCTGTCGCGCAGGATCGTGAAGCCCTGCTTCACGCGCTCCCAGAACGCTCGCACCCGCACGCTGAGGAGCGCGAAGCCCGCCAGCGTCGCGAGCGCCAGGACGGTCAGCAGGAAGAGCGTGAAGCGCGGGTGCTGGGCCAGGAACGAGAGATCGAATGCGTTCAGGTTCGCGAAGTCGGGGGGCTTGGGGAACACGCCCTGGGTGAACGCGAAGATGAGGATCAGCGACCCCATCGCGATGTCGAACCCGAGCTCGGTGACGAAGCTCGCCGCTACGGCGGGATAACTCGAGTTCGGGATCGAGGTCTTGGTGAGGAACAGGCGCACCACGTCGCCGCCGCGCGCCGGGATCACCGCGTTGAAGCCGTACCCGGCGAAGTAAGCGCCCCAGATCTCGCGGAACTGGATCCGCTCGGTGGGGTAGGCGGCGCGCAGGATGTTGAAGCTGGCCCGCGCCCGGAGAGTCAGGTATGCGGTGAAGAGGGCGAGCGCCAAGAGGAGCGGCACCAGGCGGACCGAGGCCAGGTTGGAGACGAAGTCGTCGACCGCGTCGAAGAACGACTGGAAGGAGTCGCCGAGGGTCGCGAGGGGCACGGGAGGAAAGGTACGCATGCCGGGCGCTCCGAACCGCCGGGGTCCGGCGCGCGTATAGCGTTGCTGCATGGCCCCGAGCGATGCCACGCTCGTGGAGCGGCTGCCCCGCGACGACAGCGGCGACGAGCTCAGGGAGCTGTACCGGCGCTACGCCGGCCAGCTGTTCGGGTTCGCCTGCAATGCGCTCGGTGACCGCGAACTGGCTGAGGAGGTGGTGCAGGACGTCTTCGCGCGGGCATGGCGCCACGCGAGCGACTACGACCCGCGGCGCGCGAGCGTCCGGACCTGGCTGTACTCGATCGCTCGCAACCGCGTGGTGGACGCGCGCCGCCGGGCGGCGGTGCGGCCGGGCGTGGCCGAGGGCGTGGAGCCCGAGAGCCCTGCCGAGCTCGACCGCACACTGGAGCAGGCGGTGCTGCGCTGGCAGATCGCGGCGGCGCTGGCGCGGCTGTCGCCGGAGCACCGCGAGGTGATCCGGCTCGCGCACTACGGCGGGTTGACGCTGCGGGAGATCGCGGAGCGGAAGGGCATCCCGCTCGGGACGGTGAAGAGCCGCACCTCCTACGCGCTGCGGAGCCTGCGGCTGATCCTGGACGAGATGGAGCTGGCCGAGTGAGATCGAACGCTCGCGCGCGCCGCGCGCTCGCCATATGAGCAGCTGCCCAACACACGGATCGCTCGTCGGCGGCTACGCGCTGGGCGCGCTCGAGCCGGACGAGATGGAGGAGATGCGCCGCCACGTGGCCGTCTGCCCGCATTGCGGGCCCGAGGCCGACCGCCTGGTGGCGCTGCCCGAACTGCTCGACCGGATCGCGCCGTCCGACGTGCCGCCGCCCTCGCTGTCGCCCCAGGTGGAGGAGGCGGTGCTGGACCGCTTCGCCAGGGAGCGCCGGGAGGAAGCGGCGCCGAGCCGGCCGCGGCTGGGGGTTCGTCTCGTCCGGCGCCCCGGCGCGGCGTCCGGCGCGCCCGCACTTCGCCGGGCGCTCGCGGTCGCCGCCGCCGCCCTCCTGGCGCTCGTCGTGGCGCTGACCCTTCTTGTGCCCGGCGACGAGGGTGGGGCGACGGCCTACGCGAGCGTGTGGCTGAACCCGAGGGCCAGCGCGTCGGGATCCGCCACGGCGCAGCTCGACGACGTGCCGGCGGGCACGCGGATCCGGCTCGAGGCGCGCGGGCTGCCGACGGGGTCGGAATACGAGGTGTGGTGCATCCGCGCCGACGGGCGCTGGGTGACCGGCGGCACCTTCTGGCCCGATCCCAACGGACGAGCCGAGGGGGACTTCACGGCGGCGGTGCGGGCGGGCGACTACCACCGCATGGTCGTGACCCGAAACCCCGATCGAGGGGGCGACCGCGGACCGACGGTGCTGAGCGGCCCGCTGCGTTACTGAGGGCGATGTGAACATCCCCGCGTACCACAGACCGATGCCCGACGAAGTCGACTCATAGGCCATGGTCGACGAGGCGCACGCGTTCTGGCTGCGCAGGCCCGGGCGCGGGGAGATCCGGCCGGTCGCGCTGCCCGAGCCCGGGAACGGCGAAGTGATGGTCCGCACGCTGCGGACGGGTGTCAGCCGCGGCACCGAGACGCTCGTCTTCCGCGGCGGCGTGCCGCCGAGCCAGCGTGTGGCGATGCGCGCGCCGTTCCAGGAAGGGGACTTCCCGGGACCGGTCAAGTACGGCTACCTCAACGTCGGCGCCGTCGAGGAGGGGCCGCCGGAGATGCGTGGCCGCACCGTCTTCTGCCTCTATCCCCACCAGACGGCCTATGTGGTGCCTGCCGGCGCCGTGACCGTCGTGCCCGACGACGTACCGCCCGCGCGTGCCGTGCTCGCCGGCACCGTCGAAACAGCCGTCAACGCCCTTTGGGACGCGGCTCCGCTGGTCGGCGACCGCGTCGCCGTCGTCGGCGCCGGGATGGTTGGCTGCTGCGTCGGCCGGCTGCTCGCCCGGTTCCCGGCAGTCGAGGTCACGCTCGTCGACGTAGACGAGTCACGGGCCGAGGCCGCAGCCGCGCTCGGGGCGGGCTTCGCGCGGCCGGACGACGCCGCCGGCGGATGCGACCTGGTCGTGCACACGAGCGCGACCTCCGCCGGGCTCCAGTGCTCGCTCGACCTGCTCGGGCCCGAGGGCACGGTGCTCGACCTCAGCTGGTACGGCGACGCCGAGGTCCGTCTCTCGCTGGGCGGTGCGTTCCACGCGGGGCGCCTTGGGCTGCGCGCCAGCCAGGTCGGGACGATGTCCCCCGCCCGGAGCGCGCGCCGCACGACCGCCGACAGGCTGGCCCTCGCGCTCGACCTGCTGCGCGACCCCGCCTTCGATGTGGTCGTGACCGGCGAGTCGCGCTTCGACGAGCTGCCCGGTGTCATGGCGCGCCTGGCCGCGGGGAGCCTGCCGGCGCTCTGCCACGCGATCACCTACGACGGGGCGTAGCGCGTGTTCAGCGTGACCATCCGCGACCACCTGATGATCGCCCACAGCCTGCGCGGCGAGGTGTTCGGGCCCGCGCAGCGCCTGCACGGCGCGACGTACGTCGTCGACGCCACCTTCCGGCGCGCGGCCCTCGACGCGGACGGCATCGTGGTCGACATCGGCCGCGCAGCCGAGGTGCTGCGCGCCGTGGTGGGCGAGCTCGGTTATCGCAACCTCGACGACGAGGTGGAGCTCGCGGGCATGAACACCACAACCGAGGCGCTCGCCCGGGTCATCGCGGACCGACTCGCTGACCGCGCGCGGGCCGGCGCACTGGGCGACGGCGCGCGGGAGCTCGATGGGCTCGTGATAACGCTGCACGAGTCCCACGTCGCGTGGGCGAGCTACGAGCGGCCGCTATGACCGAGGTGCACGTCATCGTCCCTGAGGGCATCGACGACCCGACGCGGCCGAGCGGTGGCAACACTTACGACCGCCAGGTCTGCCGAGGGCTCGCCACGCTCGGCTGGACGGTGCATGAGCACGCCGTGCCCGGCGCCGCCCTCGCGCGCACCGTCCGCAGGATCCCGGATGGCGCCGTGGTGCTGGTCGACGGGCTGATCGCGTCCCCCGCCCCCCAGGTGCTCGTGCCGGAGGCGCGCCGCCTTCGCCAGGTGGTGCTCATGCACATGCCGCTCGGTCACGCCGACGAGCGCGAGGTGCTCGCGGCGGCCGCCGCAGTCGTCACGACCAGTGAATGGTCCCGGCGCCGGCTGGGGGAGCTGTACGCGCTGCCGGCCGATCGGGTGCACGTGGCCGTTCCCGGCGTCGACGCCGCCGGGCTCGCGCCGGGGACCACGGCAGGCGACGCGCTGCTCTGCGTCGGCGCGGTGACACCCGCCAAGGGGCACGACGTCCTGCTCGACGCCCTCGCGACGGTGGCGGACCTGTCCTGGCGCTGCGCTTGCGTGGGCAGTCTGGACCGTGCACCGGCGTTCGCGGACCGCGTGCGCCGCCGCGCGTGGGAAGACGTACTGCGGGACCGGGTCGGCTTTTCGGGGCCGCGCACCGGCCCGGAGCTCGACCGCGCGTACGCCGCCGCGGATCTGCTCGTGCTCGCCTCGCGTGCCGAAACGTACGGCATGGTCGTCACCGAGGCCCTGGCCCGCGGCCTGCCGGTCCTCGCCACCGACGTGGGGGGCGTGACGGAGGCCCTTGGGCGCGGGGAGGACGGTACGCGGGCGGGGCTGCTGGTGCCGCCGGGCGACCCGGCAGCGCTGGGAGCCGCGCTGCGGGCCTGGCTGGGCGACGCCGAGCTGCGCGGGCGCCTGCGCCGGGCTGCCCGCGAGCGGCGCACGTCGCTGCGCCCCTGGGCCGCCACGACCTCCGACGTCGCAGGCGTCCTCGCGTGCGTGGCGGCCGGCGCGGAAGGCGTCCTCGCGGGAGCGGCGCGATGACCGCGACGGCCGTCCGGGTCAGCCCGGAGTGGCTGCGTCTGCGCGAGCCGGCCGACGCGGCGGCACGCTCGGCCGAGCTCGCCGGGCGCCTCCGGGGGCACCTCGCCACAGCCGCCCGCCTCGTGATCCACGATCTCGGAGGCGGCACCGGCGCGATGGGCCGCTGGCTTGCGCCGCGGCTGCCTGATCCCCAGCACTGGGTGGTGCACGACCGGGACGCAGAGCTGCTGAAGCTTGCCGCGGCCGGCCCGCCGGACTCGTCCTCGGTTACCGTCGAGGCGCGGCAGTCCGACATCACGCGCCTGACGCCGCGCGACCTCGCCGGCGCGAGCCTCATCACCGCGTCGGCGCTGCTCGACCTGCTGACGGCGGCCGAGCTGGCCCGGATGCTCCGTGCCTGCCGCGGGCGTCCCACGCTGCTCACGCTGACCGTCGTCGGACGGGTCACCCTGAGCCCGGCGGATCCCCTGGACGCATCAATCGGCGCGGCGTTCAACGCCCACCAGCGCCGAGGGGGCCTGCTCGGCCCGGACGCTGTCGCGGCCGCCCTCGAGGAGCTGCGCGCCGAGGTCCTCGTCCAGCCAAGCCCCTGGCGTCTCAACGGCGTCCAAGCCGATCTGGTGGCCGAGTGGCTCGGCGGCTGGGTCGCCGCTGCCTGCGAGCAGGAGTCCGCCCTGAAGGCCGAGGCCGGCCCCTACCGGGACCGGCGCCTGGCGCAGGCGGCCGCCGGGGAGCTCGCCGTCACCGTCGACCATGCCGACATGCTGGTGCTGCCATGAGGGCAGCGGTCCACCTCGCCGCCGCCGCCGCGACGCTCGCCGTCCTGATCTGGCATCTGGGAACCGGCCCGTTCCTCGACGGCCTGCGCGCGGTCGACGGCGGAGCGCTTGCGGCCGCGTCGGGCCTGGCAGTGCTGACCACCATCTGCTGCGCCTGGCGCTGGAGAATCGTGGCGCGCGGCCTCGGGGTGGACCTGCCGCTGGGTACGGCGGTGGCCGCGTACTACCGCTCGCTCTTCCTCAACGTCACGCTGCCCGGCGGGGTGGTGGGCGACGTCCACCGCGGGATCAGCCACGGGCGTGACACGAGCGACGTGGGCCGCGGGCTGCGCGCCGTGGCCTGGGAGCGCTCGGCCGGGCAGGTCGTGCAGGTCATCCTCACCGTCGCCGTACTCCTCGTCGTGCCGTCTCCCGTGCGGCCGGTCATGCCGCTCGTCGCGCTCGCGCTCATCGCGGCGGCAGCGGGCGTCGCGCTGGCGGCGCGCGTGCGGCCCGCCGTCGGCCGCTCCCGTTGGGCACGGCTGCGCAGCGCCGCCGCCCGCGACCTGCGCGACGCGCTGCTCGCCCGGCGTGCGTGGCCGGCCATCGCGCTCGCGTCGGCGCTCGTGCTTGCGGGCCACGTAGCCACGTTCCTGATCGCGGCGCGGAGCGCGGGGGCGACCGCGCCCCCATCCGAAATGCTGCCGCTCGCGCTGCTCGTGATGCAGGCCGCGGCGCTGCCCAACGTCGGCGGCTGGGGGCCGCGCGAGGGCATCACGGCTTGGGCGTTCGCCGCGGCCGGGCTGGGCGCGTCGCTCGGGGTTGCCACCGCGGTCGTGTATGGCGTGATGGTGCTCGTCGCCAGCCTGCCGGGTGCCGTCGTGCTCGTTGCGAAGTGGATGCGCCCCACGCATTGGGAGCCAGTTCCTCATGTCTGACCGCCCGTACACCTTGATGAGCTGCAGCGTGTCGCTCGACGGCTACCTGGGCGACCGGACACCCCGCCTCGCCCTCTCCAACGAGGCCGACTTCGACCGGGTCGACGAGGTGCGCGCATCATGCGACGCGATCATGGTCGGCGCGGTCACCGTGCGCACCGACAACCCGCGTCTGCTCGTGCGCTCGCACGCACGCCGCGAGGAGCGAACGGCCCGCGGGCTCCCGCCGTCTCCGAAGAAGATCACCGTGACGAACCGGGTGGACCTCGACGCGCGCTCGAACTTCTTCACGGCAGGCGAGGCAGAGAAGCTCGTCTACACACCGAGCCCGCGGGTGGCCGACGCCCGCGCACGGCTCGGGCCGGCGGCGACGATCGTGGACGGCGGCCGGCGCGTCCGCATGCGCTGGCTCACCGAGGACCTCGGTGACCGCGGCGTGGAGCGCCTCATGGTCGAGGGCGGCGGCATCGTGCACACGCAGTTCCTGGCCGACGACCTCGTCGACGAGCTGCATCTCGTCGTTGCGCCCTTCTTCGTCGGTGACTCGAGCGCCCCACGCTTCGTGAGTGACGGCCACTTCCCGTGGACCGCGAACCGGCGCGCGACGCTCGCGGAGGTGCGCCAGATCGGCGACGTGGTGCTGCTCCGCTACGCGCTCTCACCCCGGTTCCGGGACGAATGACCACGACGCGAGCGATCCAGACGGGTCCGGCAGCCGGGCTGATCGCCCAGGTGCTGCTGCTGGCCGTTCTTGCGGGGACCGCCGCTCTCGGCGCGGTTGGCTGGACCGCCGGTATCGCCTGCGCCGTGACGATGGCGACGGCGCTGGCACGCGGCCTCGCGCGCCGTCCCGGGGAGCGGCTGGGGCCGGCGTCCTGGGTGACGCTCGCCCGGGCTACGCTCGCCGTCGGCGTTGCCGCCTTGGCAGCGGACTCTTTCACCCACGACACCCCGGTCGCGCTGCTCGTGACGCTCGCGGCCGTCGCACTCGTGCTGGACGCTGTCGACGGACGGCTGGCGCGGCGCACCGAAACGGCGACCGCGCTGGGGGCGCGCTTCGACGGCGAGGTCGACGCGTTCCTGATCCTCGCGCTCAGCGTCTACGTGGCCCCCGCGTGCGGCGCGTGGGTGCTCGCGATCGGGGCCGCGCGCTACCTCTTCCTCGCCGGCGAGTGGCTGCTGCCGTGGATGCGCGCGCCGCTGCCGCCGCGCCGCTGGCGCAAGGTCGTCGCGGCGATGCAGGGAGTCGTGCTGACGGTCGCGGCCGCCGAGGTCCTGCCTCTGGCGCCCACGCGGGCCCTACTCGTCGCCGCGCTCGCGCTGCTCGCGGCGTCGATGGTCCAGTGCACGTGGTGGCTCTGGCGCCGCCGGCACGCCGCAGCCGACCAGGTACCGGAGCGCCACATCGATCCGCCCCAGCGCGGGCGACTGCGCAACGGCATCGCCGTCGCGGTCACGGTCCTCGCCCTCCTGCTCGTCTGGGCCGCCCTCGTCGCGCCAAACCAGCCGAGGGATCTCAACCTCGGCGCGTTCGCGCGGCTTCCCGTCGAGCTGCTCGTCGTCGTCGCCGTGGCCGCCCTGCTGCCGGCCACCCCGCGCCGCGCCCTGGCCGTGGTCGCGGGAGCCGTCCTGAGCCTGCTCGTGCTCGTGAAGGTCCTCGACATCGGTTTCTTCACGGCGTTCGACCGGCCGTTCCAGCCCCTCGACGACTCGGGTTACGTGGGAATCGGCATCGAGACGCTCCGCAACGCGATCGGCAGCGCGAGCGCGGACCTCGTCGTCGCCATCGCGGTCGTGCTCATCCTGGCGCTCCTCACCCTCCCGGTCCTGGCGCTGCTGCGCGTGACGCGGGTCGCGGCCGGCCACCGTGACTGGGCGCTCCGGGCGGCGATGGCGCTGGGGGTGGTCTGGGTTGCCCTGCGCGTCGCCGGCGCGCCGGTCGCCTCCTCGGGCGCCGCCGCCCTGGCCGTCGACGAGGTGCAGGCTGTACGGGCGGCCCTGGCGGACCCGGCGGCGCTCGCCAGCGAGATCGCCCACGACCGCTTCCGCGGCACCCCCGGCCACCGGCTGCTGACAGGCCTGCGGGGCAAGGACGTCCTGCTCGTGTTCGTCGAGAGCTACGGGAGGGTCGCGGTCCAGGACTCGTCCCTATCGCCCCGCATCGACGCCGCGCTCGACCGGGGTGCCGCACGGCTGCGGGCCGCCGGCTTCTCCTCACGCAGCGCCTTCCTCACCTCACCGACGTTCGGCGGCCTCAGCTGGCTGGCGCATTCCACCCTGCAGTCGGGGGTCCTGGTCGACGGCCAGCGGCGGTACGACCAGCTCGTCCGGAACGACCGCCTCACCCTCACCCGGGCGTTCAAGCGCGCCGGGTGGCGGGCGGTCGGCGCCATGCCGGGAAACCGCCGGGCATGGCCAGAGGGCTCGACCTTCTACCACTACGACGCGGTCTACGACCGCCGCAACTTCGGCTACCGCGGCCCGGGCTACGGGGTGGCCCCGATGCCCGACCAGTACACCCTTCTCGCCCTGCATCGTCGCGAGCTCGCCAAGCGTCGCCGGGCGCCGCTCTTCGCCGAGGTCGACCTCATCTCGAGTCACGCGCCGTGGACGCGCATTCCCCGGCTCATCTCATGGGGCGATATCGGCGATGGCTCGATCTTCAACCGCCTCCCCGCGGAGGAGTCCACGAAGGCCTCGCTATTCGGCGACGCCGATGAGGCCCGCGCCGCCTACGGCGCGATCGATCGAGTACTCGCTGAACACGATCTTCTCGTTCGTGCGGCGCTACGGCGACGACGACCTCGTGCTCGTCGTACTGGGCGACCATCAACCCGCCACGGTCGTCACCGGCCAGGGCGCAAGCCACGACGTGCCCATCTCTGTCATTGCCCACGACCCCAAGGTGATGGACCGGATCGCCGGATGGCGCTGGCAGGACGGCCTGTCGCCGAGCCCGCAGGCGCCGGTCTGGCCCATGGAGGCGTTCCGTGACCGCTTCCTCACCACGTTCGGCTCGTCGCGGCCGTGAGGCAGGACGACCGCTCGCTTTTCGACCGGGCGCTGCATCGCGCGCGCCTGTCGGCCTACGCTCCCGGCGAGTTCGTCGGGCAGGAGAGCTTCATGACCGCCGGCGAGATCCGGGCCCTGGCGGTGCAGGCCGGCATCGGCCCCGGCATGGTGCTGGACCTGTGCTGCGGCATCGGCGGGCCCGGGCGTTTCCTCACCCGGGAGCTGGGCTGCGACTACCTGGGCGTTGACGCCAGTGCGAGCGCCGTCGCCGTCGCCCGGGAGCGCGCGGGCGACCTGCCGTGCCGTTTTGCGACCGCGCACGTCCCGCCCCTGCCAGCCGGCTCCTTCGACGTCGTGCTCCTGCTCGAGACGATGCTCGCCTTCGAGGACAAGGACGCGCTGGTGCGCGAGATCGCCGCGGCGCTCCGGCCCGGAGGGCGCCTCGCGTCCACCCTCGAGGAGGGGCCGCCCCTCACGACGGCCGAGCGGGCGGCGATGCCCGACGCCGACACGGTCTGGCTCAAGCCGCTCGACGAGATGACCGCGTCACTCGAGCGGGCCGGGCTCGTCGTCACGTTTCAGGAGGAGCACAGCCACGCGCACCGCGCGACGGCGCGGGCGCTGGCGGACGCGTTCGCCGCGGACGCCGAGGACATCGCCGCGCAGATCGGCCGCCGGGCGCTGGACCAGCTGCTCGCCGCCCATCGGCTGTGGATCGAGTGGCTGGATGAGGGGCGGGTCCGGAAGTTCGCGCTGGTGGCGGAGCGCGCCTAGCCCGCCCCGACGCGGAGGGGCACCTTCAGGCCGGACCGCGAGGGGTCCGTCACGAAACGGCGATATAGCCGCCGCAACGTGCGGGACCCCCGGATGAGGGCGTCTACTCGGGTGCCCTGAGGTGCGCGCGGACCAGCAGGACGTCGTGGTCACTGTGCGTGGCCGGCACCACCTCCGCCGAGGGCGAGCGGAGCGCGCCGCTTCCGTAGACGTGCTGGAGTCCGGGGGCCTGCTCGGCGGACCTGTCGGTGCGGGCCCAGAAGCCGGCGGGGGCGCAGGAGCGGCGACGGTTGAGATCACCCCCGAAGGTGACGGTGCGCGCGGTTGCGCGACCTGCAAGGAGCGCCGCGAGCTCGACGCACTGAGCGTCGTTCCCGGCGATCTCGATGGTCGAGCGTGTGTTCAGGTGGGCGGTGCACACGTCGACGTCGACCCGGGTGGTGACGCACAGCCAGCGGCGCCGCTCGGGGCCGGCTTGTGCCTCGAAGTCCTGGCTGTCGGTGCTCTCGATGGCTGCCTCGGTGAGCACCGCGTTACCGAAGAGCCCGCGGTCGCCCGGTCGGACACAGCGTAGGCGCTCGCCGCGGTAGATCACTCTCGAGAAGCGCAGGTGGTAACCGGTCCGCCGGCCAATCCGCGCGATGTCGCTCCGGCAGGCCTCGTTGAAGGTGACCGCGTCCGGATGCGTTTCACGGATCCGGGCCACCGCCTCCTCCACCACGGCCGGGTATGCCACCTTGCCGTAGCAGCCGGCGAGGCCGGACAGGCACAGGTTCATCTGCATCAACGTGTACGTGGAGCTCCCAGCCGGCGCCACGTCCGCGGGCTTACCCATCCCCGAGGATTCGCTGCAGCCGGACGGGGCGAGGACCAGCGCGCAACCCACCGCCGCAAGGGCGCCGCGGCGGACCGTGAGGCTCATGATCATCGACAGTACATCCACGAGCGGGCCGGCATGGTCGGCACGCTTACCGTTCGCTGAAACCGGACACAATTCCGGCATGGCCGAGTTCACCGTGCTCAACCTGACGAGCGACGTCGAGGACATGGGCGAGCGCTTCGGCTACGCCCCAAACATGGAGGCCCGCTTCGCACGCAAGGCGCTCGGCCTCGAAAAGGCCGGAATCAGCTACTTCAAGCTCGCCCCGGGGTTCCGGGTGCCCTTCGGCCATCGGCACGCCGAGCAGGAGGAGATCTATCTGGTGCTCGCCGGCAGCGCCCGCGTCAAGCTCGACGACGAGGTGCTGGAGCTGGGGAGGATGGATGCGGTGCGCATCCCCGTGTCCACCATGCGCGGGTTCGAGGCCGGTTCGGAGGGCGCCGAGATCCTTGCCTTCGGCGCCCCCGACACCGACAACAAGGACATCGAGATGGACCAGGAGTTCTGGCGGGACTGACGCGCTACTTCAGCAGCCGTGACAGCCGGCGGTCCTTCAACACCCGGCCGTTCGTCTGCTCCTCGGGGCAGTAGCACATGACGTAGTCCTTGAAGTGGATCGCCTCGATCCGCGTGCCGCAGCGCGGGCACGGCTCCCCGGCGCGCCGGTGCACCTGCAGCGGCATCGGAAGCTTGTCCGGGATGGTGTCCCCGATCACCTGCTCGTAGTGGTCGAGCGCGCCGCCCAGCACCTCGTCGCAGGCCGCGTGCAACCGTTCGAGCGAGCTTGAGTCCAGGTCCGAGGCCCGCTGGAACGGGGACAGGTGCGCCGTCCAGAGCAGCTCGTCCACCCAGGAGCGCCCGATGCCCGCGATCACCCGCTGGTCGCGCAGCAGCGGATGCAGGTGGCGAGGCTGGTCGAGCAGCGCCGCGAACTCGTCCGGCGGCGGCGCCGGGAAGGCGTCAGGGCCGAGCGTGGCCACCGTGTCGTCGGCCTCCACGGCCTCGGCCGGCAGCAGCTTCGCCCACGCGCGCTGCTGAGTGCCGAACTCGCGAAGCCGAAGCTCCCGCCCGCCGCCGAGCCGGATCAGGAGGCGCGAGGCGCGGTCGCGCAGCGAGGCGCGCGAGTCCCACAGCTGCAGCCGCCCGGCCGACATCAGGTGCACCAGCACCACCAGGTCTCCCGCTTCGATCGCGAGCATCTTGCCGATGCGGCGCACGCCGAGCAGGGTTCGGCCCGCGAGCGCGTCGATCGGCGGGTCGAACGTCTTCATCGTGACCATCCCGGGCGCCAGCGCCGACTCGATCTCGGCGCCCCCGCCCGCGCGCGACAGGCGCCGGGCGGTGATCTCTACTTCGGGCAGCTCGGGCATTCGACCCAAGAGTAGGCTGCGAGCGGTGAGGATCTCCGTGGCCGCCGACGAGCGCACCGGCGTGGCAGACGCCGTGGTCGAGGAGCTCCGCCGTCGCGGCCACGAGCCGCTCCTCCACGGGGCGCTCAGCGAGGACGAGCGCGACGACTGGGCCTGGGCGTCCGAGGCCGCGGCCCGCGACGTGGCAGAGGGCCGGGCCGAGCAGGGGGTGGTGTGCTGCTGGACGGGCACCGGCGCCTCCATCGCCGCCAACAAGGTCGACGGCATCCGCGCCGCGCTCTGCGCCGACGCCGAGACCGCCCGCGGCGCCCGCAAGTGGAACGACGCCAACGTGCTCGCGCTGTCGCTGCGCAGCACGAGTCCCGCCGTGCTCGAGGAGATCCTCGACGGCTGGTTCGAGGGCGCGCCGAGCGAGGACGCCGACGACGTGGCGAACGTGCGCCACGTGGACGAGATCGGCTAGCTGCTAGCCGATCGCGAAGGTGCTCTTCGGCCTGGCCGACTTGTCGAAGTCGTCCTTGAGCGTGAGGGTGCCGATGTACGAGCCCGCGTCCAGGTTCCGCACCCTGAAGCTGTGGCGCCCGGCCCGCAGGCGGCCCTTGCGCACGGTCCTGCGCTCGGCGCCGCGCAGCTTGTACGTGGCGGTGGCCGGCTCGTTGAGCTTGAACGAGACCTTCACGCTGGAGCCGCTGCGCTGCGCCTTGAAGGCGTCGACCGTGTCGCGCACCTTGTCCGTGCCCACCTGGATGGTGCCCTTCATGAAGCCGGCGTGGGGGGTGCACACGTACTGGAAGCGGCCCGGCCGGTTGAAGGTGTGCCGAAACGTCTGCCCGAACGAGCGGTTGCCCGAATCGAAGCGCTCTGCCTGGCCGCTGTTCGCGGTGGCGGTGTGCCCCCCAGCGTTGAAGCTCCAGATCACCGTGTCTCCGATGGCGATCGCCCGTGTCGCGGGCTCGAACTTGAAGTTCGCCACCCCCACCTCCACATCGGCCGCGCTCGCGGGAGCGGCGGCGGCCAGCGCGAGTAGCAGGGTGAGCGGGATTGGCAGCAGGGGGTGGCGTCGCATGAGCGGGGAAGCCTAGTGGTCGCCTCCGGAACCACTTGACGGCACGGGATACGCAACCGCCGCGCCCGTGGTTCACGGTTACCATTGCCGCCCCGATGGGCTCGCCCGACGTCGTCGACACGCCCCAGGACGCCGCGGAGCTCGAGCTTCCTCCGCTGGTGGTGCGCGAGCCACTCGAGGCCTTCCTGGACGAGCGCGGCATCGGCGAGGGGCGCGTGGAGGCCGAGCGGATCGGCGAGGGGCACTCGAACTTCACCTTCCTGGTCTGCCGGGGGGACGCGCGCGTGGTGCTGCGCCGCCCGCCGCGGCCGCCGCTGCCGCCCTCGGCGCACGACGTGCTGCGCGAGGCGCGCCTGCTTCGCGCCCTCGAGCCGACCGCCGTGCGGGTGCCGCGCGTGCTCGCCGTGGGCGACGACGAGTCGGTGCTAGGCGTGCCGTTCTATGTCATGGAGGAGATGCACGGCTCGGTCGTGACCAGCGACGTGCCCGAGCCGCTCGACACCGAGGAGGGCCGCCGCCGGCTCTCGGAGGAGCTGGTGGACGCGCTCGCCGAGGTGCACGCCGTGGACTGGCGCGCCTGCGGGCTGGAGGGCTACGGCAAGCCGACCGGCTACCTGGAGCGCCAGGTGCGCCGCTTCACCGGCCTGTGGGACTACAACAAGACGCGCGAGGTGCCGGTGGTCGAGGAGGTGCGCGACTGGCTCGCGGACAACCTGCCCGAGTCGCCCGAGTCCACGATCGTGCACGGCGACTACCGGCTCGGCAACGTGATGGTGGCCGACGAAGCGCCGGCGCGGCTGGTGGCGATCTTCGACTGGGAGCTCTCCACAATCGGCGATCCGCTCGCCGACATCGGCTATCTCACGGTCACCTGGGCCGAGGCCGATGACCCGGTCGACAGCTCCTTCAGCAGCCTGTCGGCCGCCACGCGCCGGCCCGGCTTCATGACGCGCGAGGAGCTGACGGCGCGCTACGAGGAGCGCAGCGGCCGCTCGGTCTCGGCGCTCAACTGGTACCAGGCGCTCGCCATGTGGAAGGCGGCCGTGTTCATGGAGGGCAACTTCAAGCGCTACACGCTCGGCGCGTCCGACGACCCGTATCTGGCGCTCTTCGACGAGGGGGTGCCGGCGCTCGCGGAGAAGGCCCGCGAGGTGGCGCACTCCAAGTGAACGGGCTGCTGATCGACTACGGCGGCGTCCTCACCACCAACGTCTTCGACTCGTTTCGGGACTTCTGCGTGGCCGAGGGCCTCGAGGGCGACGCGATCATGCGCCTCCTGCGCGAGGAGCCGCGGGCGATCCGGCTGGTGCGCGCGCTCGAGACGGGTGAGTTGAGCGAGGACGACTTCGGGCAGCGCTTCGGCGAGCTGCTCGGGATCGAGGAGCGCCCAGGGCTGGTGGACCGCATGTTCGCCGGGATGCGGCCCGACGAGGAGATGCTCGCGGCCCTGCGCCGCGCCCGCGCGGCGGGCATCCGCACCGGCCTCATCTCCAACTCGATGGGCGTCGGCCGCTACGACCGCTCGGCATTCCCGGACCTCTTCGACGGCGTGGTGATCTCGGGCGAGGTCGGGATGCACAAGCCACAGCCCGAGATCTTCCTGCTGGGCGCCGAGCGGGTCGGCGTCGAGGCGGGCGACTGCGTCTTCGTGGACGACCTGCGCCAGAACTGCGAGGGCGCCGAGGCGGTCGGGATGACCGCGATCCTCCACCGCGGCGCGGAGAGCACGGTGCCGGAGCTCGAGCGGCTTCTCGGGATCGAGCTGCGCTAGATGCTGCTGGTGCTGTGGGACATCGACGGGACGTTGGTGCGCACCGCGGGCCACGGGCGCTATGCCTTCGACGAGGCGTTCCGCGCCGTGGTCGGGCGCGACCCGGAGCCGGTGGACTTCGCGGGCCGCACCGACAGGGAGATCGCGCTCACGATGCTGGCCGGCGAGCCCGACCACCTGCCGCGCGTGCTCGAGGAGCTGGCCGGCGCGCTCGAGCTTCGCAAGGAGGCGATGCGCGAGGAGGGGTATGCCTACCCCGGGGTCCCCGAGGTCCTCGAGGCGCTGCACCGCCGCGACGACGTGATCCAGTCGCTGCTCACCGGCAACATCCAGGCGAACGCGGTGATCAAGGTGAGCGCGTTCGGGCTCGAGCCCTGGCTGGACTTCGAGGTGGGCGCCTACGGGTCGGACCCGCACGACCGGCGCTCCGACCTGGTGGCGGTGGCGCGCGAGCGCGCGGCGGCCAAGTACGGGGAGCCGACCGGCGCGGTGCTGGTGGGCGACACTCCGCTCGACGTCCGCGCCGCTCAGGAAGCGGGCGCGCGCGCCGTGGCGGTGGCCACGGGCTTCGCCGACCCGGACGCGCTCCGCGCCTCGGGTCCCGACGCCTACCTCGACGACCTGAGCGACACCCCCGCGGCGCTCGCCGCGATCACTGCCGCCACTTGACGCTGCAGCCCACGGGCTCGCTCTCGGCCCGCGCCGGCTGCTCGCCCGCGAGCACCGCGTCGAGCGCCTCGCGCAGCCACGCGGCGCCCTGGCTCTCGTCGCGGTGGTCGGCGTCCGGCGCCCCGCGGTAGCGCAGGATCCGGTCCGCGTCCAGCAGGAACACGTCGGGCGTCGTCTGGGCGCCGAAGGCGCGGGCCACCTCCTGCGACTCGTCGTGCAGATAGGGATGCGGCCAGCCGCCGTCCGCCTGCACGCGCTCCTTCATCGCGTCGAACGAGTCGCGCGGGTAGCGCTCGGCGTCGTTGGGGTTCACGGCCAGGAAGGTGGCCCGCCCCTCGTAGTCGCGCGCCACCTGCGTCAGGCGCTCGTGCCAGGCGAGCGCGTAGGGGCAGTGGTTGCACGTGAACACCACCACCGTGACCCCGTCCGGGCCGTGGTCGGCGCCGTCCGTGTCGGGCAGGCTGAACGTCATGGCTTCATCGCCGATCTGCATTGCGCCTCCTTATGGCTTCGCGAAGGTCCTCGGGGTCGGGCGTGGGCGAGGGACGGCCGTCCCGCAGCCGGTACACGCGGCAGGTGAGCGAGAAGGGCTCCGCCTCGGGGCAGGGGAAGATGTCCTCGCCGTCGATCCTGATCGTGGGGGACCCGGCGAAGCGCTCGGCGCGGGCCTGGTCGTCGGAGACCACCTGCACCGTCTCGACCTCGCTGTGGACGCCCTCGTCGGCCAAGCTGCTCTGAAGGTCGGCGAGCGTCTCCGGGTGCGACGGGCAGCCCTCCCACCACAGGAGCTCAACCCTCATGGACCTCCACGCGCTCGATCACGGCGTCCTGGGTGGGGCGGTCCTGGGCGCCGGTCTCGGTCCCCTCGATCGCGTCGACCGCCTCCATGCCGGAGCGTACCTCCCCGAAGACGGTGTGCTTGCCGTCCAGCCAGGGCGCGGCGTCGATGGTGACGATGAAGAACTGGCTGCCGTTCGTGCCCGGCCCCCGGTTGGCCATCGCGAGCGCCCCGCGCACGATCTTGTGGTCGTTGATCTCGTCCTCGAACTCGTAGCCCGGGCCGCCGGTGCCGGTGCCCTGCGGGCAGCCGCCCTGGATCATGAAGTCCTTGATGACGCGGTGGAAGATCAGCCCGTCGTAGTAGCCGTCCTGCGACAGCTTCACGAAGTTCTCGACGGTCTTCGGGGCCTCGCCCTCGAACAGCTCGAGCTCGATCGGCCCGTGGTTGGTGTGCATGGTCGCCTGGCTCATCGCCTCTTGGTCACCTCCACCCGGAGCTCCGTCCCCCGGACTCGATTGCCTTTCACCTTGTCCACCACCTCGCCGGCGCGCTGCTCGTGGCACCTCCACGAAGGAGAAGCGCTCGAGCACGCGGACGTTGCGGACGTCGTCGTTCTCCAGATGCGTGTGGTCCACCACCGCGCCGACCACGTCGGCGGGCTCGATCCCCTGCGCGCGCCCCGCGCCGATCACCAGCTTCACGTAGGGCACGCCGTCGCGGCTGTGTGGCTTGGTGTGGCGCGGCCGGCGGGTCTCGCGCTCGCGGCGGGTGCGCCGCTCGCGCCGCGCCGGGGCGTCGGCCGACCATTCCTCGATCTCGGTGTTGGCGTGCCGCTCGATCGCCTGCAGCTCGCGCCGCTGCTTCGGCGTGATCAGCGTGATGGCCCGGCCGCTCTCGCCGGCCCGGCCGGTGCGGCCGATCCGGTGGACGTACACGTCCGGCGAGTTGGGGATGTCGTAGTTCACGACGTGGCTGACCCCGGTGATGTCGAGCCCTCGCGCCGCCACGTCGGTGGCCACCAGCAGCCGCTCGCGGCCGCCCTTGAAGGCGAGCATCACGCCGTCGCGCTGTCCCTGGGACATGTCGCCGTGCAGCGCCTTCACGCGCACGCCCGCGTCGCCGAGGCGGCGGGCGAGGCGATCCACCCCGATCTTGGTGCGCGCGAAGACGATGGCCTGCTCCGGACGCTCCTGCTTCAGCACCCGCACGAGCGCGTCGGGCTTCTCGCCGTCGCGTACCTCGACGTAGTAGTGGTCGACCGTGTCGATCGTGAGCGTGGCCGCCCGCACCTGGATCTCGATCGGATCGTGCATGAAGGTGTCAGCCAGGCGGCGGATCGGGCCGGGCACGGTGGCGCTGAAGAGGCAGGTCTGGCGGCCCATCGGGGCGCGCCGGAGGATCGACTCCACGTCCTCGAGGAAGCCCAGGTCGAGCATCTCGTCGGCCTCGTCTAGCACGACGTAGCGGGCCGTGTCGAGGTAGAGGTGGTGGCGGTCGATCATGTCCATCACCCGCCCCACGGTGCCCACGGCCACGTGCCCCTCCTTGAGGCGGGTGGCCTGGTCGCGGATCGGGGCGCCGCCGAACACGGCAACCACCTCCACGCCCTTGCGCTCGCCGTAGGCGCGCAGCGCCTGGGTCACCTGGATGCAGAGCTCGCGAGTCGGGGTCAGCACGAGCGCCTGGATCTCCAGGGCGTCCGTGTCCACGTACTCGACCATCGGCAGGCCGAACGCAGCGGTCTTGCCGGTGCCGGTCTGGGCCTGGCCGATCACGTCGCGCCCCTCCAGAAGCGGCGGGATGGCCTGCTCCTGGATCGGCGTGGGGCGCTCGTAGCCCAGGTGGGCGAGCGCCCCGAGGGTGGACTCGGTGAGCCCAAGGTCGGAGAACTTCGTCATCGGCGGTCGAGGTTACTCACCGAGATGGGTCCAGCAGGACCTTCCCGCTGGTACGGCGTCCCTGCAGGTCCTCGTGCGCCCGGCGCACGTCCGACAGCGCGTACGTCTCGCCCATCTGCGGCTTCAGCTCGCCACGGGCGGTCCTGTCGAACAGGTCGGCCAGCGGCTCCTCGATCATGTCGCGCCGGCCAAGGCAGTGCATGAGCCAGAAGCCGACGACCGCGCGGCTCTTCCGCATCAGCCGCCCGCTCTCCAGCGTGTTCTGCTCGCGGCTCGCTATCCCGTACGCCACGATCCGGCCGAACGGGGCGAGCGCCTCCGCGGACTGCTCGAACACGCGCCCGCCCGCCATCTCGAACACGACGTCCACACGGTTCCCCCCATTGGCCTCGATCAGGGCCTCCTTCAGGTCCTCGGCGGCCGGATCGACGGCGGCGTCCGCACCAAGCGAGAGCGCCAGCTCACGCTTCGCCTCGGTGGAGGCGGTCGCGATGACCCGGATCGCGCCGAAGGGGTGCCCGAGCTGCACGGCCAGCGACCCCACGCCGCCGGCGCCCGAGATCACCACCACGGACTCGCCCTCGGCGAGCTTCGCCGAGGTCCGGTAGAGATGCCAGGCGGTGAGGCCCTGTATCAGGAGCGCAAGCGCGGCGCCGTCGTCGACCCCGTCGGGGATCGGGTACACGGCAGCCTCGTGCGCGACCGCGTACTCCGCGTAGCCGCCGCTCGGCACCATCGCGATCACGCGCCGCCCGTCCTCGGTCCTCCCCGCCACCTCCCCGCCCAGCACCAGCGGGGTCTCGTAGCGGGCCAGGTAGGAGTTCTCGCGCTGGTGCGTGTCGGCGAAGTTCATCCCCGCGCGCGACACCTCGATCAGCACCTCGCCGTCGCCCGGCTCGGGCTTCGGCAGGTCAACCACCTCGAGAACCTCGGGCCCGCCGAACTCGTCGATCTGCACGGCTCGCATGGGCCGGACAGACTACGCTGTCGCGCCCTATGACCCTGGTGGTGGTGGGATCGATCGCGTTCGATGCGATCAAGTCGCCCTTCGGCGAGCGCGAGCGCGCGCTCGGCGGCTCCGCCGTGCACTTCTCACTGGCGGCCAGCTACTTCACGGACGTCCGCGTGGTCGGCCCGGTCGGCGACGACTTCGGCGACGCCGAGTACGAGGTGCTGCACTCACACGGCGTGAACACCGACGACGTGGAGCACATCGAGGGCGGCAAGACCTTCTTCTGGTCGGGCGAGTACGAGTGGAACGTGAGCGTCCGCCACACGCTCGACACGCAGCTCAACGTGTTCGGCGAGTTCGAGCCGAAGCTGTCGGAGGAGTCAAAAGCCGCCGACACGCTCTTCCTGGCGAACATCCAGCCGGACCTCCAGCGCGAGGTGCGCGAGGAGTGCGAGGCCGCGAAGCTGGCGGCGCTCGACTCCATGAACTTCTGGATCGAGAGCGCGCGCGAGTCGCTCCTCCGCACGATCTCGAAGGTCGACATGCTGCTGATGAACGACGAGGAGGTGCGCCAGCTCACCGAGCAGCCGACGCTCCTGAAGGGCGTGCGGCAGCTGATGGAGCTCGGTCCGCGCGTGGTGGTGGTGAAGCAGGGCGAGTACGGGTCGGCGCTGTTCACCGCCGAGGAGGACGGCTTCTTCGCGCTTCCCGCCTACCCGCTCGAGACCGTCCTCGACCCCACCGGCGCGGGCGACTCCTTTGCAGGCGGCCTGCTCGGCTACCTCGACTCGCAGGGCAGCGCGACCGACGGCGCCAGCCTGCGCCGCGCGATGACGTACGGCTCGGCCGTCGCCTCGTACTGGGTCGAGGAGTTCGGCTGCGAGCGCGCCGGGCGGCTCACCCGCGAGGAGATCGACGAGCGCTTCGAGGCGTTCCGCCGGATGACTTCCATCGAGGGCGTAGCCGGCCCCGCCGGCGGGTAATAACTGACCGACCGTCCAGGTGGTAGAGGCGCGCGGTTTTCGACCCGAGGGATGAGGGCGACGCCATGGAAGAGCGTCGCCCTCCTTCCTCCCGTCAGCGCGCCTCGGGGCGCCGGGGCTCTCTCCCGCGATCCGGGTACCATCGAGGCAGGATGTCCGGCTTCTGGGCAGTCTTCTGGCTGGCGATCATCCTGAAGATCCCGATCGCCGCCCTGTTCTTCATCATCTGGTGGGCGTGCGCGAGCCTCCGGTGCCCGAGGCCGATCGCGAGGACGGCGGGGGTGGGAGCCGCCGCGACCCGCATCCGCGCATCCGCCCGCCCCAGCCACCGCGGCGCGGACCGCACGCCGATCCGGCGCCGCAGCTCGCCCGGCCGCGTGCGAGTGGCGCACCGCGGACCGCGGGTGCCGGGCCGAGAGCGTTAGCCGCGGACCGCGGGCCGCGGGCGCTCGGTCGGCTTAGCGCTTCGCGCGCGGGTAGCCGAGGCGGGCCTCGCCCGTGCGGCGCCGGCGCATGTCGTAGGTGGCGCATGCCCGGTGGACGACCGCGCCTCCGTGATCTCATCGCCTCGCGGATGTTGTCGATCAGGGGAACCATCCTGGGGTCGCAACACAGGTTCCGGGTCAGGCCGGCACAGGCTGTGACATGTCGGTGAAGATGCAGCCCTGCGCATCCGGCCGAGCCGGATGCTTCGGGTAGTCCTTTCGCTAGGGTGCCGCCCGTGAACGCCTTCCACGTCTGCGGCGCGCTGTTTGCGATCTGGGCGCTGGTCGTCTCGTTCCTCGGGATCACGCGCGAGAGTTTCCCGTCCACGGACGGCGCCGCCCGCGCGGTCGGCGCTCATCTCGGCGTGCTCTGCCTCGCGGCGATCGGCACCGCGATCTACACCTCGGCCACCGAGGAGCACGAGAGCGAGGAAGAGGGCGAGGAGCAGGCGCCCGTGCGAGGGATCTGAGCTGGCCCCGATCGACGACGGCCACGCGGTCCACTACAACGCCGTCCAGCGCGGCATACCCGTATACGGCTCGGACGAGCAGGTGGTGGGCAAGGTGGTGGAGGTGCTCGACAACCCCCGCGAGCACATCATGGACGGGGTCGTGTTCGAGACCCCCGACGGCGTGCGCCGCTTCGTGGACGCGCCCGAGGTGGCGCGCACGGCCGAGCTCGGCGTGACGCTCACGATCCCGCGGCCGAGGCCGCCGCCCTGGCGCCGCCCGAGACCGGCCCCCGCCCGGTGGCAGCGGCGGCGGTGTAAGCGCCTGTTCGGCGGCCTGCGCCGGCGCTGAGGCGCTCAGGCCACGGCCGCGGCCACCCCGCAGCGCGACTTGCGATTCCGCACCGGCCCGGGTCCGGTGGCGTAGATTCCGCCCATGCTCAAGCTGCCGGAGGGAATCACCGCCTGCCTGTTCGACCTCGACGGCGTGATCACCCAGACCGCCAAGCTCCACGCCGCGGCCTGGAAGGAGATGTTCGACGCCTTCCTGCGCGAGCGCGCCGAGCAGACCGGCGAGCCGTTCGAGGAGTTCACGCCGAGCGACTACGACCGCTATGTGGACGGCCGCCCGCGTCTCGACGGCGTGCGCACCTTCCTCGCGGCGCGCGGCATCGAACAGGAGGACGAGCTGGTCCGCCGGCTGGGCGACACGCAAGAACGAGCTCGTGCTCACGCTGATCCGCGAGCGCGGTGTGGAGGTCTACGAGGGTTCGCTCGACTTCGTCAGGGAGGCGCAGCGCGAAGGGCTGCGGCGGGCCGTGGTCTCCTCGAGCGCGAATACGCGCGAGGTGCTGAGGTCGGTGGGAATCGAGGACCTCTTCGAGGCGGTGGTGGACGGGCTGGTGGCCCAGCGCGAGGGCCTGCCCGGCAAGCCCGCGCCCGACACCTTCATGGCCGGCGCCCGCGCCCTCGGCGCGGAGCCGGCCCAGGCGGTCGTCTTCGAGGACGCCCTGGCCGGCGTCGAGGCCGGCCGGGCCGGCGGATTCGGCTGGGTGGTGGGGGTGGACCGGACCGGGCAGAGGGACGCCCTGGCGGAGCACGGGGCGGACGTGGTGGTGGACGACCTGAGCGAGCTGATCGAGCGGTGAGCGACGACCTGTACGACGTCGAGTCCTGGTGCGTTCGCGAGCGGGAGCTCCGGCTCGACCTGCTCGGCCAGAGCGAATCGGTCTTCGCCCTGTCGAACGGGCACATCGGCCTGCGCGGCAACCTCGACGAAGGCGAGCCCGTCGACACCCCGGGCACCTACCTGAACGCCTTCTACGAGGTGCGCCCGCTGCCGCACGCGGAAACCGCATACGGGCTGCCCGACGCGGGCCAGACCGTAGTGAACGTGACCAACGGCAAGGTGATCCGCCTGCTCGTGGACGACGAGCCGTTCGACATTCGCTATGGCGACCTGCTGCGCCACGAGCGCGTGCTCGACCTGCGCGACGGCGTGCTGCGCCGCGAGGTGTACTGGCGCTCGCCGACCGGCCGCCAGGTCCGCGTGCGCTCGACCCGCCTCGTCTCGTTCGTCCACCGCTCGGTGGCGGCCATCGCGTACGACGTCGAGCCCGTGGACGCGAACACCCGCATCGTGCTCCAGTCCGAGCTGGTGGCGAACGAGCCCGTGCCGGTGCAGGCCGACGACCCGCGCGCGGCGGCGGCCCTGCAGAAGCCGCTCGAGTCCGAGCAGTGGGGCCACCACGGGCTGCGTGCGGGCCTGGTCCACCGGACGAAGGCGAGCAAGCTGCGGATGGGCGCCGGCATGGACCACGTGGTCGAGGGCCCCGAGTCGACCACCACCGAGACGGAGAGCGAGCCCGACCTTGCCCGGGTCACCGTCACCACCGACCTCGAGCCGGGCGAGGAGCTGCGCGTGGTCAAGTTCCTCGCCTACAGCTGGTCGAGCCAGCGCTCTCGCCCCTCGCTGCGCGATCAGGTGGACGCCGCGCTTGCATCGGCAAAGCACGCCGGCTGGAGCGGGCTCGCCCGCGGCCAGCGCGAGTATCTCGACAGCTACTGGAGGCGCGCCGACGTGGAGCTCGACGGCGACGCCGCGCTGCAGCAGGCGCTGCGCGTGGCGCTCTTCCACACGCTCCAGGCGGGCGCGCGCGCCGAGCGCCGCGCCATCCCCGCCAAGGGGCTCACCGGCACCGGCTACGACGGCCACAGCTTCTGGGACATGGAGACCTTCGTCCTTCCGGCCCTCACCTACACCGCACCCGACGCCGCCGCCGACGCGCTGCGCTGGCGCCAGTCGGTGCTCGACCTGGCCCGCGAGCGGGCGCGCGTGATCGGCCGCGCCGGGGCGGCCTTCCCGTGGCGCACGATCCGCGGCCATGAGTGTTCGGGCTACTGGCCGGCGGGCACGGCGGCCTTCCACGTGAACGCAGCGGTTGCGGATGCCGCCCGTCGCTACGTCGGGGCGACCGGCGACGAGGAGTTCGAGCGGGACGTGGCCCTCGAGCTGCTCGTCGAGACCGCCCGGATGTGGCGCTCGCTCGGCCACCACGACGCGCACGGGGACTTCCGGATCGACGGCGTGACCGGCCCGGACGAGTACACAGCAATCGTCGACAACAACGTCTACACCAACCTGATGGCCGCCCGGAACCTGACCGAGGCGGCCGAAGCGGCCGCGCGCCACCCGGACCAGGCCGCCGCGCTCGGCGTGGACGAGGAGGAGATGGCGGGCTGGCGCGACGCGGCCGGCCGGATGACGGTGCCCTTCGACGAGGAGCTCGGCGTGCACCAGCAGTGCGAGGGCTTCACGCGCCGCCGGCACTGGGACTTCGAGGCGACCAGGCCCGACCAGTACCCGCTGCTCCTGCACTTCCCGTACTACGAGCTGTATCGCTCTCAGGTCGTCAAGCAGGCCGACCTCGTGCTGGCGCTCTACCTGTGCGGCGACCGCTTCGAGGACGAGGAGAAGCTGCGCGACTTCAACTACTACGAGGCGATCACCGTGCGTGACTCCTCGCTCTCCGCCTCGACCCAGGCGATCGTGGCGGCGGAGGTGGGGCACCTCGAGCTGGCCTACGACTACTTCGGCGAGACGGCCCTGGTCGACCTGCGCAACCTGGCCGGACAACACGCGCGACGGCATGCACATCGCCGCGCTCGGGGCAACCTGGCTCGTCGCCGTGGCCGGCTTCGGCGGGATGCGCGACCACGGTGAGACGCTCTCGTTCGCGCCGCGCCTGCCGTCTCGGCTGACGCGGCTGGCGTTCCGTGTCGCCTTCCGCGGCCGCTGCCTGCGCGTGGAGGTGAGCCAGAGCGAGGCGCGCTACGAGCTGCTCGGCAAGGGTAAGGCGCTCGAGCTCCTCCACCACGGGGAGCCGGTCGAGATCGAGTCCGGTCACCCCCAGACGCACCCCGTGCCCCGCGCGCCGAACCGCCCGCCGCCGAAGCAGCCGGCCGGTTGTGCGCCGCGCCGCCGCGGCGGCCACGACTAGCGAAAGGGCGCCTTCCGTCACAATCCGGGTAAGGAGAGCCGAGGACGACGAGGAGAGACCATGGCCGAGGAACGGACAGAGCGTGAGGACGGCGGGGGCGTAGCCACGGCCCAGGAGACGCTGAGCGTCACCGACAACCGGACCGGCGAGAGCTACGACGTCGAGATCTCGGACGGCACGGTGAAGGCGATGGACTTCCGCCAGATCAAGGTCTCGGAGGACGACTTCGGCCTCATGACCTACGACCCGGCCTTCACGAACACCGCCTCGTGCCGCAGCTCGGTCTGCTTCATCGACGGTGAAGCCGGGATCCTCGAATACCGCGGCTATCCGATCGACCAGCTCTGCGAGAAGTCGAGCTATCTCGAGGTCGCATACCTGCTCATCTACGGCGAGCTGCCCACCCAGGAGCAGCTCGACGAGTGGGTGTTCGAGATCACCCACCACACCTTCGTCCACGAGAACATCAAGAAGTTCGTCGAGGGGTTCCGCTACGACGCCCACCCGATGGGGATGCTGCTGGCGACCGTCGGCGCGCTGTCCACCTTCTACCCGGACGCCAAGAACATCGACGACGAGCTCGAGCGGCACATGGCGGCGGTGCGCCTGATCGCCAAGATCCCGACGCTGGCGGCCTTCGCGTACCGCCACAACCTCGGGCTGCCCTACGTCTATCCGGACAACGACCTCACCTATCCGGGCAACTTCCTCTCGATGATGTTCAAGATGACCGAGGTCAAGTACGAGCCCGATCCGCGGCTCGAGCGGGCGCTCGACGTGCTCTGGATCCTGCACGCCGACCACGAGCAGAACTGCTCCACGAACGCGGTGCGAGGCGTGGGCTCGTCGCAGGTGGATCCCTACTCGGCGGTTGCGGCCGGAGTGGCGGCGCTGTACGGCCCGCTGCACGGCGGGGCCAACGAGGCCGTGCTGCGCATGCTCGACCGGATCGGGACCACCGACAACATCCCGGACTTCCTCGAGGGCGTGAAGAACCGGGAGGAGAAGCTGATGGGCTTCGGGCACCGGGTCTACAAGAACTACGACCCGCGTGCGCGGATCATCAAGGAGCACGTGGACGCCGTGTTCGAGGTGACCGGCCGCAACCCGAAGCTCGACATCGCCGTGGAGCTCGAGAAGCACGCGCTCGACGACGACTTCTTCGTCGACCGCAAGCTCTACCCGAACGTCGACTTCTACTCGGGCCTGATCTACGAGGCGCTCAACCTGCCCGCCGACATGTTCACGGTCATGTTCGCCATCCCGCGTACCTCGGGATGGATCGCGCAGTGGCGCGAGATGCAGGAGGACGAGGAGACCAAGATCGCCCGCCCCCGCCAGATCTACACCGGCGAGCGCGAGCGCGACTATGCGCCGATCGGCGAGCGTGAGCAGCTCACCGACAAGCCGACGGCCGAGACCAATCTGATCGACCCCACGAAGAGCTGAATCTCTGGCGAAGAGCCGGATCCTGCCCTAATCTCACCCTTTCCCCCCATGCCCCACCTTGTGGGGTATGTCACGAAAGGACGTAAATTGGACTCGTTCAGTAAGCGGGTCGCGGCGGTGGCAGCCGTCGCGGCGGTATCCGCGGCTGCTGTTCCCGCCGCACAGGCAGCGACGGTCGAGACCGTCGCTCGCAACCTCGACAACCCGCGCAGCGTCGCCCTCGGTCCTGACGGCGCCGTCTACGTGGCCAACGCCGGCCGCGCCGGGCGCGACTGCAGGGGCAAGGGTGAGGCCCGACAGTGCTTCGGCAGGTCCGGGCGGATCCTCCGCATCGACGGCGGTGACAGGAGCGTCGTCGCCAAGAGCTTCGCCTCCTACGGCTCGCCCGGTGGCGCCTTCGCCGCTGGCGTGCACGGCGTGTCGGTGGCGCCCGACGGCGACGTGTTCGCGGTCACCGGATCGGGAACGCCCGGCTCCAACAGCACCCTTCCCGAGTTCGTGAGTGGGCAGGCTGGCCGCCTGTTCAACGTCACCGACGGCAACCTGACCGAGACCGCCCGGATCCACCGGACCGAGTGGCGTCAGAACACGGACGGCGTCGAGGGCGACCTCAACTCGAATCCCTACGCGGTGCTCGCGCTGGCCGACCGCCAGATCGTGGTCGACGCCGGCGCCAACGCGGTGCTCGAGGTCCGCGGCCGCTTCGTCAAGGTGCTGTCCGTGATCCGGGGGAGAGGCAATCGGCAGGCGGTGCCGAGCTCGATCGCCCTCGGGCCGGGCGGCGACTACTACGTCGGCGAGCTGGCTGAGTCCGCGGGCAAGGGCAAGGCGCGCGTGTGGCGCGTGCCCGCCGCGGGCGGCGACGCCGAGGTGTACCGGTCCGGCTTCACCGCCATCACCGGCGTGGCCTTCGCGGATGACGGGACCATGTTCGTGACCGAGTTCGCGCGGGACTTCCGCACGTTCGATGTCCGCGGGCGGGTCTGGCGCGTCTCCGCTGACGGGAGCGACCGCACTGCCCTCACCCGCGGCCGCCAGCTGACCGCGCCGACCGGCCTCGCGTACGACGACTCGACCGGGGCGCTCTACGTCTCGAACTTCAGCGTCCTTCCGCGGACGACGCCGGAGGACAGCGAGTTCATGGGCGCGGGCGGCACGCTCGTCAAGATCACCCCGTAAGCAGCACCCAGACGCAGCGTTCGGCCGGCCGGGGCCTCCTCAGGAGGCCTCGGCCACCAGCGCCGTCTGTACATCAAATCCTAAAGACCGGGACCAGCCGCTTTTCGTGCTCTGCGTCGATCTCGGCGACCACCTCGATGTGCTCCTCGATCCCGGAGCCGCGCAGCTTGGTCGCCAGCAGCTCGTCCACCTGGAACAGGCCGCTCGAGTTGTTCATCTCGATCTCGATCCGCACGGCGCGCTCCTCGCCGGGCTCGATCGTGACGCTTTCGATCGCGGCGGCCGAGATCGAGTGAATGTTCGGCCGGCGCGTCTCGAAGGGGATGCGCGAGCGGCCGCTCGCCATGTCGAGCGCGTCGGCCACGCGCACGATGCCGGCCTCCACCGTGATCGGGTCGCCGCGGCGGCGGTGGCCGATCACCGCGTGGAGCGCCTCGGACACCACCACGGTCAGCTCCGGCTCGTCGTAGGACGACTCGAGCATCGGCGGCAGCCTGTCGGCTGCGAGGAAGAGCGAGTACTGCTCGTGGTCGGTGCGGTGGATCGACATGCCGGTGTCGTGGAACAGGCAGGCGGCGGCGAGCACCACCTCGGCGTCGCGCGGGGTCATCCCGTGCTGGGAGACCATCGCCGGCTCGACGCCGGAGCGGTTAAGCAGCCGGAACAGGCGCAGCGCGATGTTGACCACGATCTGGATGTGCACCCAGGAGTGGTCTGACATGTCGCGACGGTCGGCGTTGACCTGCTGCATGTACCACCAGGCGTGCAGGCGCCGGTCTGCGTTCGCGGCGGCCAGCAACGCCTCGAGCCGCCGGTTGCCGCGGGTGGGAACGCGGATCTCGGTCGGCGGAATCTCCACGCTGGGTACCCTACGACCCATGCCTCGCAAGCCCCTCGTAGACGGCCACGGCCGGGAGATCACCGATCTGCGCGTGTCGGTCACCGACCGCTGCAACTTTCGCTGCCAGTACTGCATGCCAGCCGACGGGCTGCCGTGGCTCGAGCGCAAGGAGGTCCTCAGCTTCGAGGAGATAGAGCGGCTGGTGCGGGTGATGGCGGCGATGGGCGTGACGGACCTGCGCCTGACCGGCGGCGAGCCGCTGGTGCGGCGCGAGTTCCCGCGCCTGGTGGCGATGCTCGCCGCCGTGCCGGGAATCGAGGACCTCTCGCTCACCACGAACGCCTACCTGCTCGAGCGCCAGGCCGACGCCCTGGTGGAGGCCGGCATCACGCGGGTTAACGTGTCGATCGACTCGCTCCAGCGCGACCGCTTCTTCCAGATCACCCGGCGCGACTCGCTGCCCCAGGTGCTGCGCGGGCTCGAGGCGATCGCCCGGCACGAGCGGGTGCGGCCGATCAAGGTCAACGCGGTGGCTATGCGAGGCTTCACCGAGGAGGAGGCGCTCCCCTTCGCCGAGTTCGCGCGCTCCACCAGCTTCCAGGTGCGCTTCATCGAGTTCATGCCGCTGGACGGCGACCATGCGTGGAGCCCCGATCAGGTGCTGACCGGCGACGAGCTGCGGGAGATCATCTCGCGCGTCCACCCGCTGGAGGAGGCGCCGCGCGAGCCGCACGCCACCGCCCGCGTCTTCCGCTTCGCCGACGGGAGCGGCGAGATCGGCTTCATCAACCCGGTCTCGGAGCCGTTCTGCGCGGACTGCAACCGCATCCGGCTGACCGCCGACGGCAAGCTGCGCACCTGCCTCTTCTCGCTCCACGAGACCGACCTGCGCGAGCCGCTCCGGAGCGGCGCGAGCAACGCCGACATCGAGGCCGTGATCAGGGACGCCGTCTGGCGCAAGGAGCTCAAGCACCACGTGGGCGAGCCGGGCTTCCGCCAGCCCCCGCGGACGATGTCCGCGATCGGCGGCTAAGCGGCGCGCTCGCGCACCCAGCCCCGCCAGGCCTCCGACACCGCCGGCACCTCGAGCAGCCGCGTGAGCGCGGAGCGGTCCTCGAGATAGGCGTGGGAGAAGGCGGCGATCGTGAGGTCGTGGCCGGGCCGCTCCGCGACCTCCACGGCGTCGCCCGCCGCCAGCTCGCCCTCCTCCACGATGCGCAGGTAGGCGCCCGGCCGGCGGCCGGCGGCGAAGCGCTTCAGCATCCTGGGATCGCCGAAGCGAGCGCCCAGCTTCCAGCACGGGAAGCGCGGCTCCGACACCTCGAGCAGCACCGAGCCGATCCTCCAGCGCTCGCCGATCAGCGCGCCGGTCACGTCGACTCCGCGGAACGTCAGGTTCTCGCCGAACACGCCGTGCGGCAGCTCGCGGCCCAGCTCGCCCTCCCACCAATCGGTGTCCTCGCGCGCGTACGCGTAGAGCGCCTTGTCGGGGCCGCCGTGCACCGCGCGGTCGGCCTGGTCGTCGCCCTCGATGTTCACGCCGCGAACCGCCACGCGGCCCTCCACCGGGAGCTTCCAGATCCCGGTCGGGACCATCTCACCCCCGTGAGGGATCTCGCGGATCTCCGCGACGTTGACGGAAAGTACGCTGCCGCTCATGCCGTACACGCTGACGATACGGCAAGGGCCGAAGGTGACCCGCGAGCGCTTCGCCGCGCTCGAAGCCGCGGTCGGCGCCGTCGAGGAGCGCGGGCGCGAGCTGGAGCGGGGCGCCGACGCGCGGGCGGTCGGCGGCGGGCTGATCCGCCGCATCGAGCCCGTGCAACAGGTGGTCGCGCGGCTCGAGCTGAGGGGGCCGGGCCGGGTGAGGGCGGGCGTGGACGTGCGCGGCGACGGCTCGAGCGAGGCGTTCACGGGGCGCGTGCGCCGGCGCCTCGTGGAGCAGCGGAAGGGCGAGGACGCGTACGGCGCGCTGCGCCGCGCGCTGGGGCCATGAGCCACGTCAGGCTGCCGAGGGGAGCGGAGCCCCCCTACAGGGTTTTCGTGAACGGGGTGCCCCAGCGGGAGGGTCAGGACTACGAGGTGGTCGGCGACGAGCTCCACTTCACCGAACGCCTGGAGAAGGAGAAGCTCGGCCTGGGGCGCTGGACCGCCATCTTCCTGGGGTTGTTCGGCTCGTACGGCCAAGACGATCAGGTCGACGTCCAATACCAGCTCGGCGGTCGCACCGCCCACGCGACCGGTCTCGACATCATCGAGCAACCTTGACACGATCGTGTTAAGGTTCGCGCCATGCGCATAGCCGAGCTGCTGGGCCAGCGCCGCCCGGTCTTCTCCTTCGAGTTCTTTCCACCCAAGACCGACGAGGGCCACCGCACGCTCGAGGGCACGCTCGAGGTGCTGCGCGACGACGCGCCCGACTTCGTGTCGATGACCTACGGGGCCGGCGGCACCACTCGCAGCACCACCGTCGAGCTGACGCGGTGGATCAAGCAGGACCTCGGCATCGAGGCGATGGCACACCTCTCGTGCGTGGGGGAGCCGACGGAGCGCCTGCTGGAGATCCTCGACGAGATCGATGCGGCGGGGGTCGACAACGTGCTCGCGCTCCGTGGCGATCCGCCCCGGGGCCAGACGGAATGGCGGCCGCATCCTGGCGGCCTCCACTACTCAGTGGAGCTGATCCGCCTGATCCGCGAGCGCTTCGACTTCTGCGTGGGCGCCGCCTGCTTCCCCGAGGTCCATCCCGACGCGCCCGATCGCGACAGCGACCTGACCTACGCGCGCGCGAAGCAGGAGGCCGGAGCCGGCTTCCTGATCACGCAGCTCTTCTTCGACAACGAGCTCTACTTCGGATTCGTGGAGGCCGCGCGCGCCGCCGGCATCACCGTGCCGATCGTGCCGGGGATCATGCCGATCACCAACTACGGCCAGATCAAGCGCTTCACGGAGATGTGCGGCGCGTCCATCCCGGACGAGCTCGAAAGCGAGCTGAACGGGCGCGCCGACGACCCGGAAGCGGTTGCCGAGCTCGGGGTCGCCTACGCGACCCTCCAATGCTCCGATCTCCTGGCGCGGGGCGCGCCCGGGATCCACTTCTACACGCTCAACCGCTCGCCCGCAACACGAGCGATCCTGGCCGCCCTGCGGGCGGCGCACCCCTGGACCCGGGCGACGGCTCGGGTCTGAGCGGCTACGCTCTCGCGCGTTCACGACTTTCCTGGGGGTACCGTGAAGCGCCTTTGGATCGCGTTCCTTGCGACCGTCTCGATGCTCGTCGCCGTGCTGGCGACCGGATTCAGCGCCGGCGCGCAGAGCAGCGCCGGCGACAAGCTCGACGTCTACACCGGCACCGTGCCGGCGAAAGAGGTCGGCGAGATCGTCGATCTTGGCGTCGACCGCCATGAGCTGGAGGTGGCGCCGGCGCGCTCCAAGCGGGGGCACGTCAAGGTCGAAACCATCCTGAGCGGGAGCCAGGCGGCCGCGCTGCGTCGCGAAGGCGTGGACCTGGCCCTCAAGCGGGTCAACGGCCGGTCGGTCGCGCGCCGCGCGACGCTGCAGGCCGCCGACGGCTTCGAGGTCTTCCGCAAGTACGGCAGCCCTGGCGGCCTCAAGGACGAGTTCGAGCAGGCGGCCGACGACAATCGCAGGATCACCAAGCTCGTGACCGTCGGCGAGACGGTCCAGGGCCAGGAGATCGTCGCGCTCAAGGTCAGCGAGGACGCCGACAGGCGCCGCGACGGGAGGAAGCCGTCGGTGCTCTACCTGGGCGCGCAGCACGCCCGCGAGTGGATCACGCCGGAGATGATCCGCCGGCTAATGCACCACTACCTCGACCGCTATCAGCGCGGCGACAGGACGATCCGCCGGCTTCTGGAGGAGAACGAGCTGTGGTTCGTGCCGGTGGCCAACCCGGACGGCTACGACTTCAGCTTCGAGCCGAACCGGCGGCTGTGGCGCAAGAACCTGCGCGACAACGACGGCGACGCGACCGTCGAGACAAACGAAGGCGTCGACCTGAACCGGAACTACGCCTACAAGTGGGGCTACGACAACGAGGGCTCCTCGCCCAACCCGGCCAGTGACACGTATCGCGGGCCCTCGCCGAACTCCGAGCCCGAGACGCAGGCGCTCGACAGGTTCGCCAGGCGCATCGGCTTCGAGTTCCTCGTCAACTACCACTCCGCGGCCGAGCTGCTGCTGTACGGCACCGGGTGGCAGGTGGCGACCCCCACGCCCGACCACGTCATCTACGAGGCGATGGCCGGCGACGACAGAAACCCGGCGATCGAGGGCTACGACCCGGACATCTCCGCCGAGCTCTACACGACGAACGGCGACACCGACTCGCACATGACCGAGCGGTACCGCACGCTCGGCTTCACGCCCGAGATGTCGACCTGCCAGGCCGCCTCCAACTCGGTACCCGACGACGAGTGGGTGGCGGCAAGCTGCGGCAGCGGCTTCCAGTTCCCTGACGACGAGGAGCTCGTGGAGGCCGAGTTCCGGAAGAACGTCCCGTTCGCGCTGGCCGTCGCGAAGTCGGCCGACGACCCGGACGACCCCGTGTCGGTCGTGGGCCGCGAGGCCGAGGACTTCCGCGTGGACGAGTTCGACGTCTCGCGGGGCGACCGGCAGACGGTGGCCGTGTGGGCCAAGCGGGCGCTCGACGACGTCCGCCTGCGGTACCGGATCAACGGCGGCCGCACACAGACCGCGCGCGTGTCCGAGTGGGAGGACGGCGAGCGCTACGGCGACGAGAACGACGAGTACTACGCGGAGCTCCGGGGCGTCGTGCGCGGGGCCGACGCGGGCGACGACGTGACCGTCTGGTTCACCGGCGAGGAGGACCGTCGCGGCGGTGACTACGACGACGATGACGACGACCGCCGTGGCCGCGACGACGACGATGACGACGATCGCGACCGCGACGTCGAGAGCGAGCGCTTCACCTATACGGTGGAGAGCGACAGCCGCGCCGACGTGCTGGTGCTGGTGAACGAGGACTACAAGGGCGTCGATCCGCTCGGGGCTCCCACGGCCGGGCCGAAGTACGTCGCCCAGCACGTGGCGGCCATCGAGGCCGCCGGATACGACGCCGAGGTGTGGGATCTCGACGCCGACGGAGTGCCGCACGACCTCGGCGTGCTGTCCCACTACGACGCCGTGGTCTGGTACCTCGGCGACAACCGGGTCACGCGGGACCGGGAGGACCTGGTGACGGAGTCGGTCTTCGGTGACTTCCCGGAGATGGGCGTGGCCGAGCGGCAGCAGTACCTGACGATGGCCGTCCGCGACTACCTCAACGACGGCGGCAAGCTGATCCACGCGGGCGAGACCGTGCAGCACCAGGGCCTCCCGGGATTCAGCGACGTCATCGGCGGCCTGTACTACGCCGCGAACGGCGACGACACCTCCGACTGTTTCATCTCCTCGGGAGAGGGGTTCTTCGACGACTGCCTGATCCTGGCGGACGACTTCCGCCAGTACTGGCTGGGCGCCTTTGCGCGGTCCAGCACGGGCGGCGTCACGAACGTCACGGGCATCGCCGACCCGATCACGGGGTTCGCGGCCGCCTTCGGCGGCCCCGTCGTCTCGGGCTCGAACCCGCTCGACGAGGCCGGCGTGTTCACGCCGACCAGCGAGGTGCTCCCGCCGGCCCAGTTCCCGCAGTTCGAGAGCCAGGCCGCGGCGGAGTACCCGTTCAACCCGTTCGAGGGGAGCCGATACGCCACGGCCCTGCACGAGGACGACTCGTACATGCGGCTGACGAGGACGACCCTCGATCTCAGGGAGGCGCAGAGCGCCCAGCTGCGGTTCCAGCTGCTGCTCAGCAGCGAGGAGGGCTACGACCACGTCATCGTGGAGGCCCGGCCGTCCGGCCAGGACGACTGGACGACCCTGCCGACGGCGGCGGGATCGCGACTCGCCACCGCGACGACCCCGCCCTCGGAGTGCCAGCCGAACGGGTTCCTGCTGAACCTGCACCCGTTCCTGCGCCACTATCTGGGCAGCGGCGCCGGCTGCACCGGGCCGGGCTCGAGCGGTGACTGGAACTCGTTCACCGGCTCGAGCGACGGCTGGCGCGAGGTGGCGTTCGACCTGAGCGACTACCTCGGCCAGGAGGTCGAGCTGTCCATCTCCTACGTGACCGACCCGGGCACGGGTGGCGTGGGCGCGTTCGTGGACGACACGCGCGTCACTGTCGACGGCGTGCAGTCGGCCGACGGCTTCGAGGGCGCCACGAGCGACTGGGCGCCCGCCGCCCCGCCGGCCGGAAGCGAGGACAGCCCGGGCCAGTGGGAGATCACCGAGGATGTGGACGTCTTCGGCGGCACCTCGACCGAGGACACCCTGCTGCTCGGCTTCGGGCTCGAGCAGCTCGAGACGGATGCGCAGCGGGTGGACATCGTGGAGCGGGCGCTGGGCGGCCTGCTCGACTGAGGACGCCTCTAACAGGGAGCAGCACGGTGACCGGCGGAGGACCGAGGCCTCCGCCGGTCACCGCCTTCGCACGCTCAACGGCCGGCGAGATCAGAGAGATGCAGCGCCGCGACCTCGGCCGCCCGGCATGCGCCGAGAAGCCGCCTGTCGGTGCTCACGAGCGGCGCTTCGAACGCCTCCGCCGCCGCGGCATAGGCAGCGTCGTAGGCGCTCATCCGCTCGCGGAGCGCCCAGATCCGGCGTAGCCGAGGCGCCGTGGCGTCGAGCACGAGGTTCAGGGCGCCAAGCCACTCCACGGCCCGTGCCCCATCCTCCGGGCGGAGAAGGCCGCGCTGGGTCATCCGGCGAATCGCGCTGGTCGCCTCGATCAGGCCATGCGCCGCCGAGACCAGGACCAACGCAGCGTCGCTCTCGTAGCGGTTCAGCAGGACATCGGCGCCGGCGCGATGCTCCCCGGCGACGACCAGCTCGACGAGCGCCGAGGCGTCGAGTACCAGGAGGCCCGGCTCAGGCGTCCCCACCGGGGCGCTCGTCCCGAATCAGGCTCGCGACGTCGACCTCGACGGGTGCCCGGTCACGCCGGATCTCGTCAACCAGACGCGAGCGTTCGACCTGGTCCATGCCCAGCCCGCGGCGAAGAGCCTCGATCGCGCGGCGATTCTTAGAGATTCCGCGAGCACCCGCTTCGGCGGTCAGCGCCGCGTCGACCTCGGGAGGAACGTTCCGAAGATGAAGCGTCGCCATCTCGCCAGCGATGCTAGCAGTAGTGCTAGCGGTTTGCTAGCAGTCCCTATGCCACGCTCCAGCGCTCCGGCTCGGCGTCATCCACCCGCACCGCCTCTCCGCGGCGCTCCAGGTGGGTCAGGTAGCAGAGCGTCTCCGAGAGGCCCCACCCGACCATCATCGGCGGCGGCAGCTGTGGGTCGGCGATCTCCGGGACGAGCTCGAACGGCGTGCGTGGGCCGCCGGCGAGGGCACGGCGCAAGCGGTCTAGCTTCTCCTGCACCGCGGCGCGGTTGGCCTCGGCCAGGACCCTCGCGTCGCGCACCGGGCGGCCGTGACCGGCCAGGACGAGCTGCACTTCGAGCCGGTCGACCGCGTCGAGGCTGTCGAGGAACTCGCCGGCCGGGTCGGGCGTATGGCCGTAGTCGTAGTAGAGCGAGACACGGCCGAGCAGGTGGTCGCCCGACAGCAGCAGCCCGCGCTCGGGCTGGTGGAGCACCACGTGCGACGGGGCGTGGCCCGGCGTCTCGTGGACCCGCCAGGCGCCGAGGTCCGTCTCGACCTCGACCCCCTCGACCAGGTCGCGGCCGGGCATGACGATCTCGGCGATGCCCCAGCCCTGACCGCGCCGCGTCGACTCGTACTCGGCCAGGATCGCGACCGGCACGCCGCTCTGCCGGGCCACCTCGAGCCTGCGCTCCAGGTCGCGGTGCGGGTCCCGCGCCGCCTTGGTCATGTGCGCATGGTTCGGGTGCATCCACAGCTCGCAGCCCGAGCGCTCCACGATCGGCCCGGCGAGCCCGTAGTGGTCCGAGTGCGCGTGTGTGCACACCAGCAGGCGCACGTGCTCCACCCGCAGGCCCGCCTGGTCGAGCGCGCGCTCGAGCTGGAGCATGGCGCCCGGCTCGTGCAGGCCGGTGTCCACCAGCACGATGCCGTCCACGGCGGCGATCGCGAACGCGTTCACGTGCGGCACTCCGGGCCAGGGCAGCGGCAGGCGCAGCCGCCAGAGGCCGGGCAGCACACGGTCGGCCCGCGACAGCTCGCGCCTCCGCGGGGTCAGACCCCCTGAGTGCCCCCGACTCAAGGGGTCTGACCCCCTGAGTGCTCGCGACTCGAGGGGTCTGACCCCTCGCGAGCCGGGTCGATCAGGACCCCCGGGTTGAGGATCCCCGCCGGGTCGACGGCGGCCTTGGCCGCGCGCAGAGCCTCGGCGAACGGTTCGGGGCGCTGGCGGTCGTACCAGGGCCGGTGGTCGCGGCCCACTGCGTGGTGGTGCGTGATCGTGCCGCCGGCGGCGGCGATCGCCTCCGAGGCGGCGTGCTTCACCTCGTCCCACTGCTCGAGCTCGGCGCCTCGCCGGGCCGGCGCGAGCACCGTGAAGTAGGGCGCCGCGCCGTCCGGATAGGCGTGCGTGATCCGGCACGTCACCCGGGCCTCGCCGGGGAGCGCGGCTTCGGTTCGCTCCCGAACCTCGTGCGCGAAGGCCTCGAACCGGTCCCACGTGATCGCGCTCTCGAACGTCTCGGCCAGGACGCCCGCGGCCACGAGCGTGTCGCGCAGATACGGGGCGCGCAGAAAGGCGTCGCGCCAGCGGTCCGAGGCGTCCGGCTGGGCCGGGTCACGGCTCCGCTCCGACTCGCCGCGGCGCTCGCGCGCCTCGCCGCCGTGGTCGCCGCACAGCTCGAGCGCCTGCGCCATCGGCCCGCCCAGCGGGTGCGGGCCCTCGAAGCCGAGCACCAGGAGCGCGCGGCCGTGCGGAGCGGCGTTCGTGAGCGCCGCCTCGCCTGGATCGAGCAGCCTGCAGTTCGACGGGAACAGCCGCGACTGCGCCAGCGCCCGCACCGCCCCGGCACCCTGCTCGAAGCCGTCGAACAGCACCGCCGCGGACTCCCTGAACGCGGGCGGTTCCTGCACGCGCACCCAGGCCTCCGTGATCACGCCCAGGATGCCCTCGGAGCCGATCAGGAGCCGGTCCGGGCTCGGCCCGGCGCCGGAGCCCGGCAGGCGCCGGCTCTCCCAGGTCCCGCTCGGCGTGATGGCCCGGACCGACTCGACGAAGTCGTCGATGTGGGTGTGGAGCGTGGCGAAGTGTCCGCCCGCGCGCGTGGCGATCCAGCCGCCGAGCGTCGAGAGCTCGAACGACTGCGGGTAGTGGCGCAGGGTCATGCCGTGGCGCTTCAGCTGCGCCTCGAGCTCGGGCCCGGTCGCGCCCGCCTGGATGCGCGCGGCACGCGACACCGGGTCCACTTCGAGCACCCGGTTCATCCGCTTGAGGTCGATCGTCACGACCGCCTCGTGCGGCGCGCGCGGCTCCACCCCGCCAACAACGCTGGTGCCGCCGCCGAACGGGATTGCCGCGGAGCCCGTCTCGGCGCACCAGTCGAGCAACCGCTCGACCTCGCGCTCGTCGCGCGGGTGCGCCACTACGTCGGGCGGGTGGTCGAAGCGCCCGCGGAAGGCGCGCACCAGGTCGCGGTAGGCCTTGCCGTAGGCGTGCGAGGCGCGCTCGTAGGGGTCGCTGCTGCAGATGCCGGCCAGCGATGCGGGCGGCCGGATGCGCGGCGGCGGCAGCTCCAGGTCCCCCAACCGCGCCGGCGACTCCACCTCCGCAGGCTCGAAGCCGAGGTGTTCTCGCGCGCCGCGGCCCGCCTGCTCCACTTCCGCGAGCGGCGGCTGCTGGTCCTCGTAGCCCCAGCCCCAGAACTTGCGGCGCCGCTCGGCCATGCGGCGGCACGCTACCGGTGGGCGCCCCAGTCGAGGCGCCCACCGGGCTGCGCTACGACGGATCCGCCTCAGTCGTCGTCGTGGTGGCCGTGGTCGTCGTCGTGGTCGTCGTTCCTTCCTGACCTCGCCGGCTCGAAGAAGTGCTTCTCCCGCCAGCGGGCGACCTGTCTGCCGATCTTCGCCCCGTGCTCGTCGGGCCTCCGGAAGTGGATGCCCGAATAGACGCGGGCATCGACGACCTCCTGAGTCGCCTGCGAGAACCGGGTGAAGCTCCTCGTGATCATCGAGCTGGTCGCGCTGAAATCGACCCGGTCGGTGCCGAAGAAGTCACGCGACGTCTCCGCCATCGCGCCGATCACGCCCGCGAGACCGGATGGATGGTCGGGATAGGGCGGGGTGTTGATCAGCGGCAGCCAGTTCGGATCAGGCTCGGTTCTCCGGTTGCCGTCGCTGCCGGCCTCCCGGATCGCCGTGATCGGCCGCCAGAAGCTCCAGGCCGCCTTGTCATCCCAAACCGCGATCAGCGCATCGGCGCCGGTCAGGTAGACCATCGCGAAGAAGCGCGCGCTGTCGGCGATCCTCAAGCCATGCCCGAGCGCGAGCTGCTGCGCGATCCGACCCCAGATCGCGGGCCCTTCGGCCCAGAAGCGGGCCATGTCGGTCTGGTCGGCCGTTCGGGTCGCGTAGTTCAACGCGCCCAGCGCCTTGACTTCGTCGAACTCCCTCGCATAGGCCCTACTCCAGAGCGGATGGGGGCCCCTCGAGCGAAAGTCGGACGCCTCCCTGATCATGAACGGCGTCACGTCCTTGACCCACGCGTTCGGATCGTTGCCAAGGGCAGGCAACACCGGCCGCCACTGACCGGCTAGCGCGCCCGGCGTGAACCGAAACGGACCGAAGCGGCCGTCGTTCGCCCTCGCTGCCAGCATCGCATCGGCGGCCGCCTCGCCAACGGCGATGCCGCCGTCCCTCGCCACGCCGGGCGGAATGCCCGCCAGCGAGGAGGCATACAGCGACGCGAGCGTCTCCCGCTGCCCCGGAAGGGTGAGGCCCACCAGCACCCGGTAGGCCGCGGTGGCAGCGGCAGCCTCCTTCGAATACCACCACCTCGCCTCGGGCGCGCCGAGGTAGGGCTCATAGCGACCGTCGATCGCGTTGACCGCGTCATACATCGCGCCGTGCACCATCGCCAGGTGAATGGTCGAAGTGGTCGGCGCCTGACCCGCACCGGCCGGCGGTGCAGCCGTCAACACGCTCAGGGCGTTCGCGTTCCAATCGGTCACCGTGTCCGCCCGAGCGGGCACAGACGACGCAAGTGACAACAGCACTGCGGCGACCGCCAGCACTCCGGCGACGTCACGCTTTTCACGCAGGTTCATATCTCTTCCTCAGGGCCGCATTCCGGGGCCGTTGAGGCCGGGTGGGATGTCGCGCTCCGCCGCGGAGGGCGGCATCGGAGCGGAAGTCGGCGCCACGCGGACCGGCTCGGTGCCGCCGCTGGTAGCGAGCACGATTACGAGGGCGGTGAGCGTCACCGCGAGGGCGGCGGCGAGAGCAATCGCCACCACGCGGGCATCGACGTTGATGCGCGGCGTCCGAAGTTGCTCGGCGCCGCCTTCAAGGGTTGTCATGGCTCCTCCAGGATCGGGAACGCCACGAGCCTCGAACGAGGCGGTTGCAGGACGCTTGAACATCGGTTAAACGCCGAATTGCCGCCCTTTTTGGCCGTTGCCGCGGTACGGTCGCCTGAACCCCCGGGGAGTGTGACGTTGGAATTCCGGATCCTGGGACCGCTCGAGGTCCTCGACAACGGCCGCGAGGTCCCGATAAGGGGCCCCAAGCTTCAGTCCCTGCTCGCCATGCTGCTGCTCCACCCGGGCGAGGTCGTGTCACGGGACCGCCTGATCGACGACCTCTGGGGCGACGATCCCCCGTCCACCGCGGCGAAGACCCTGCAGGTGCACGTCTCGCGCCTGCGTCGCGAGCTCGGCGACGTCCTCGTCTCGCGCGGCCGCGGCTACCTGATCCAGGTCGAGCCCGACCAGCTCGACCTGGAGCGCTTCGAACGCCTTGTGACGGAGGGCAGGACGGCACTCGCGGAGCGGCAGCCGGAGCAGGCCTCCGACCGCCTGCGCGAGGCGCTCGAGCTGTGGCGCGGCCCGCCACTGCCGGAGCTCGCAGGCGAGCCTTTCGCGCAGGCCCAGATCGGCCGGCTCGAGGACGCCCGCCTCGACGCGATCGAGAATCGGGTCGAGGCCGACCTCTCGCTCGGTCGTCAAACCGAGGCGATCCAGGAGCTCGAGCCGCTGGTGGCCCGCCACCCCTACCGCGAGCACCTGCGCGAGCTGCTCATGCTCGCCCTCTACCGCGCCGGCAGGCAGGCCGACGCCCTGGCGGCCTACCAGGACGCCCGCAACGTCCTCGTCGAGGAGCTCGGACTGGAGCCGGGCAAGCGGCTCCGCGAGCTGCACAGCGCGATCTTGGCGCAGGATCCGGGGCTGGACCACCCCGAGGCGGCGCCGCCGCCGCCGCGCGATGAGTCCGCCTTACCACCGGCGCGGCGCCTGTGGCCGGTCGCCGGGGCAGTGGCCACCCTGGTGCTCGTGGCCGTCGCTGTCGTTCTGCTGGCGACGGCGGATGAGGAAGCGAGCTCACAGCCCCTCACGGACGACAGCCACGCGGTCGCCGCGATCGACCCCGCGACCATGAGCGTGACCACCGCCGCCTCCGTGGGGACCAACCCGGGCCCCCTCGCCTACGAGCCCAAGTCGCGCTCGCTGTGGGTCGGGAACATCGACGACGAATCCGTCACCCGAATCGACCTGGACCCGGTGCGGACAGGCAAGTCGATCGCGATCGGCGACCGGCCGACGGGCCTCGCGGCCGGGGACGGCGCCGTCTGGGTGTCCGCCGCCCCGGGGCGGCGACCGTATGTGACCGCGCGCAAGATCGACCCTCGCTTCGACTCCGCCGGCCGACCGGTCAGAGTCGCGAGCCTGCCGGGGGAGGACGTGGCGACCGTGGCGCTCGAGCGCGACGCGCTCTGGGTGGCTCCATCGCTAGGGCTCCTCACGCGCATTGACGCCTCCACCGGTCGCAGGGTGGGACGCGCGATCGAGGTCGGCAGCTCACCGGGCGCGGTAGCGGCCGACGCCGACGCGGTGTGGACGGTCGACGGTGCGGTCGTCTCACGGATCGATCCCGTCACCGGCGTGGTGCAGCCGATCCGTGTCGCGGACGCAGCCACCGACATCGCGCTCGGCGCCGGCGCGGCGTGGGTCACGGATGCGCTCGACGACGCGGTCATGCGCATCGACGCCTCGACCGGGACGGTGCGCGACCGGATCCCGGTGGGCCGCCGCCCGACCGGCGTGACGGTCGGGGCGGGAGCCGTGTGGGTCGCCAACAACGGCGATGGGACGGTGTCGCGCGTGGATCCGCGGACCGCTCAGGTGACCGACACCATCGAGATCGGCGCCAGCCCGCAGGACATCCTCTTCGCCGACGGACGCGTGTGGGTGAGCGTCCGGCCCCGCCGGGTGGAGCCGGAGGAAGCGCCCGGTGGAACGATCCGCATGGAGACGACCATCGACGTCGACTATCTCGATCCGGCGCTCGCCTACCAGCCCCTCTCCTTTCAGGTCCTGCACGCGACCTGCGCACAGCTCCTCAACTACCCCTTCGAGCAAGGACCCGCCGGCACCCGCCTGATCCCGGAGCTGGCCGAGGCGCTCCCCGAGGTCTCGAGCGACGGCCGCGCCTACACCTTCACGATCCGCCGCGGCTTTCGCTTCGCGCCCTCGGGCGAGCCGGTAACCGCCCAGAGCATGAAGTACACGATCGAGCGCACCCTGAATCCGCGGATGCGGTCCCCCGCCGCCGCCACGATGGGCGACATCGCCGCCGTGACCGCCAGCGGCCGCAGGCTCACCATCCGGCTCAACCGGCCGTCGCCGACCCTGCCCGCCCGCCTCGCCCTGCCGTTCTTCTGCGCGGTTCCGGTCGGCACCCCGATCGAGCCGGCGGGGCTCCGGAAGGTCCCCTCCGCGGGCCCGTACTACGTCGCGGTCCACGCCCCCGGCGAGGAGATCGTGCTGCGTCGCAACCCGAACTACCCGGGCCCGCGGCCGCAGCGGCCGGTCGAGATCCGCATCACGGTGGACGCCGGCCAGGCGGTGTCGGTGGCCAGGGTCGAAGCCGGTGAGGTCGACTACACGCCCGTCTGGAGCGATCTCCGCACCGCCGAGCGCCTGCGTGCGCGCTATGGAGCTGGGAGCCCGGCGGAGGCCGGGCGGCAGCGCCTCTTCGCGACGGAGGAGCTCCAGCTCGACCAGCTCATCTTCAATACGAGCCGCCCCCCCTTCTCGTCGGCTCGCCTGCGCCGCGCGGTGAACTACGCGCTCGACCGCCGCGCCCTGGCTCGTCAGGGCCTCTACACCGACCTCCCCGCAAGCCCCACGGATCAGTACGTCCCGCCGACCATGCCGGGCTTCCGCGACGTCCGGATCTACCCGTTCCGACCCGACCTCGCCAGGGCCCGGCGACTGGCTGGTCGGGAGCACCGCAGAGTCGTCCTCTACTCCGACACCGGGCCCACGCACTTACGCTTCGCCGAGATAGTCAAGGCGAACCTACGCGCGATCGGCTTCGACGTCGAGATCAGGGAGGTCGGGCTGAGCATCTACCCGCGCGTAGCGACGCGTGGCGAGCCGTTCGACATGGCGCTCGTCGGCTGGGTCGCCGACTACCCCGACCCGTTCGACTTCCTGCGTCAGCTGGACGGCCGGACGATCGGACCGAACGACAACGTCAACCAGGCGTACTTCGACGACCCCGACTACAACCGCCGGCTCGACGCCGCGATGAGGCTTCGCTCCCCGGCTCGGGAGATCGCCCTCGGACGACTGGACGTCCACGTGGCCCGCACGGAGGCGCCGTGGGCGGCCCTCGCCAACGAGCGCGGATACGACTTCTTCTCGGCCCGGATCGGCTGCCAGGCCTACAACCCCGCTTTCGGCATCGAGCTCGGAGGCCTCTGCGTCCGCCGCGACGAGTAGCCACACTGAAGGCGTGTCCCGCGTCAAGCAGCTCGCCCGGGTGGTGCCCGAGCTCGGCATCCTGTTCCTTCGCCTCGCCCGCGACCGCCGCGTGCACCCGCTGCGACGGCTTCAGCTGATCGTGCTGGGCGCATACCTCGTGTCGCCCATCGACCTGCTGCCCGATTTCATCCCCGTCGTCGGCCAGCTTGACGACGCCGCGATCGCCGCCGTGGTGCTGCGCGGGGTGGTGCGGTCGGCGGGCCCGGCGGTGGTGGCGGAGCATTGGCCTGGATCGTCACGAACACTCAATGTCGTCCTGCGTCTCGCGGGGTATCGTTGAGCGACGGGATGGCCACTCGCGCGACGACCGTGCAGATAACGATGCCCCAGATGGGCGAGTCGGTCACCGAGGGCACGATCCTCGCGTGGCTGAAGCAGGTGGGCGACCGCGTCGAGGCGGACGAGCCCCTCGTGGAGGTCTCGACCGACAAGGTCGACGCCGAGGTGCCGGCGCCCGCCGCCGGGACCCTGACGAAGATCCTCGCCGAGCCCGACTCGACCGTGCAGGTGGGCGCCCCCCTGGGCGAGATCGAGGTGGACGGGGAAGGGGCGGCGCCGGCCGCGCCGGTCGGAGGGGAGCCCGCAGCGGAAGCCGAGGACACCCCCGGCGAGGAGGCTCCCGCCGCGACCGAGCTCGTCGACGTGGCCATCCCGGAGATGGGCGACTCCGTCGCGGAGGGCACGGTGCTCGATTGGCTCGTCGAGGTCGGCGACACCGTGGCCGTGGACGACCCGCTGGTGGAGATCTCGACGGACAAGGTCGACGCCGAGCTGCCCGCCCCTGTCGCCGGGACGATCGCCGAGATCCTCGTGCAGCCCGACGAGACCGTCGCGGTGGGAACGGTGGTCTGCCGGATCGCCGCCGGGGCCGCGACGCCGCCCACGGCGTCCGACGGCCCGATCCAGCCCTCCGCCGAGAAGGTCGAGCGCGCGCCTTCCCAGGCCGGCAACGGGGCCGAGAACGCCACGCCCGTCGCGGCGCGCATCGCGGACGCCCACGGCGTCGACCTCGGCTCGATCTCCGGCAGCGGCCCGCGCGGGAGGGTCACGAAGGAGGACGTGCTGGCGGCCATCGAGGGGAACGGAGCGGCCGCCCCCAGCGGCGACGGCGCCGCTGCGGCGCCCGCCGAGGGCGGAGCTGAGCTCAAGCCGATTCGCGGCCCCGCCGCCATGCTCGCCCGCTTCATGGACGAGAGCCGCTCGATCCCCACCGCCACGAGCTTCCGCACCCTCCCGGTGGATGCGCTGGACGCCCGCCGGAAGGAGCTCAAGGCGGCAGGCAAGCGGATCAGCTTCACGCACATCATCGCCTGGGCGATCGTCCGCGCGGCCCGCGACATGCCCGTGATGGGACACTCGTTCACCGAGAGCGACGGCAAGCCCCAGCGCGTGATCCCCTCCAGCCTCAGCCTCGGCCTCGCCGTGGACGTGGAGCGCAAGGACGGCAGCCGCTCGCTGGTGGTGCCGGTGGTCAAGGGCGCGAGCGCGCTCGGGTTCGCCGAGTTCGTGGCCCGTTACGACGAGCTTGTCGTCGGCGCGCGCGACAACACGCTGCCCCCCGACGCCTATCAGGGCGCCAACATCACGCTCACCAACCCGGGCGGCATCGGCACAGTGGCGAGCGTGCCGCGGCTGATGCCCGGCCAGGGCACGATCGTGGCGACGGGGGCGATCGGCTACCCGCCTGGCCTGACGGCGCTCGAGCCCGAGCGGCTCAAGGAGCTCGGCGTGCAGAAGGTCATGACGATGACCTCGACCTACGACCACCGCGTGATCCAGGGCGCCGAGTCGGGGGCCTTCCTGCGGGCGGTCGACCAGCTGCTGCAGGGCGAGCAGGGCTTCTACGAGGACGTGCTGGGGGTGCTCGACGCCGACAGCGTGGTGCGCGGCGATGCCGGCGCCGCGGCGGTCACGGCGGCCGAGCCGGTGCCCGCCGCCGCCATCCCCGCCGCCTCCGCGGTGGCGGACGAGGCGCTGCTTCAGGCGGTGCAGGCGGCCACCAGCCTGGTCAAGGCGCACCGCATGCACGGCCACCTGGCGGCGCGCCTCGACCCGCTCGGGTCGGAGCCGGTCGGCGATCCCGCGCTCGACCCCGCGACGGTCAACCTCACCGAGGACCTGATGCGCCGCATTCCCGCCTCGGTGCTGCGCGTGGCATGCCCGGGCAGATCGTTCGCGGACGCACTGCCCTGCCTGCGCCGGACCTACACCGGCACGATCGCCTACGAGATCGAGCACATCTCCGATCACGAGCAGCGGGTCTGGCTGCGCCAGGCGATCGAGTCGAGCACCTACCGGATGGAGCTCGACGCCGACGAGCAGCGCACCCTGCTGCGGCGCCTGTCCGAGGTCGAGGCGCTCGAGACATACCTCCACAAGGCCTTCCTGGGAAAGAAGCAGTTCTCGATCGAGGGCCTCGACGCGCTCGTGCCGATGCTCGACGAGACGATCGAGCTGGCCTCCGAGAGCGGCGCCCGCGAGGTCGTGCTGGGCATGGCCCATCGCGGCAGGCTGAACGTCCTGGCCCACACGGTGGGGCGCCCCTACGAGTCGATCCTGGTGGAGTTCGAGGGCGAGCAGACCCTGTCCGCCGACACCGCGGCGCCCGAGGGCGGCACCGGCGACGTGAAGTACCACTACGGCGCATCGGGCACCTACCGTACGCGGGGCGGTCGCAGCGTAACGGTCTCGCTGTCGCCCAACCCGAGCCACCTGGAGTTCGTCAACCCGGTGATCGAGGGCCGCGCCCGGGCCGACCAGACGAGCCGCAAGGCGCGCGACCTGGTGCACGACCCGAACGCGGTGCTGCCGGTCCTGATCCACGGGGACGCCGCCTTCCCCGGCCAGGGCATCGTGGCCGAGACCCTGAACCTCCAGGCGCTGCGCGGCTACTCCACCGGCGGCACCCTGCACGTGATCGCCAACAACCAGCTCGGCTTCACGACCGATCCGGACGAGAGCCGCTCGACGCGCTACGCCTCGGACCTCGCCAAGGGCTTCGACATCCCGATCATCCACGTCAACGCCGATGACGTGGAGGCCTGCATCTCGGCGGTGCGGCTCGCTCACGCCTTCCGCCAGGCCTTCAACCGCGACGCGCTGATCGACCTGATCGGCTACCGCCGCTTCGGCCACAACGAGACGGACGAGCCGGCGTACACCCAGCCGGTCATGTACGAGCGGATCAAGAAGCACCCGCCCGTGCGTTCGCTGTACGCCCGCGCGCTCGCCCGCGAGGGAGTGGTGTCCGCGGAGGAGTCGGACCAGATCGCGGAGGAGGCTTACGCGAAGGTGGGCGAGGCGCACGCCGAGCTGAAGCGAGCGATGGGCGGCCCGCCCGACACCGGGCAGCACGAGCTCGACCGCACGATGAGCCGCGAGCCCCGCACCACGGTGGCCGAGGACACCCTCCGCTCACTGAACGAGCAGCTGCTGCGCGTGCCGGACGGCTTCGAGGTGCACCGCAAGCTGAAGCCCTTCCTCGAGCGACGGCGCGAGGCCTTCGAGCCCGGCGGGCGGATCGACTGGGCCCACGCCGAGGCGCTCGCGTTCGGCTCGCTGCTGGTGCTCGGCGTGCCGGTGCGGCTGACCGGCCAGGACACCGAGCGCGGCACGTTCAGCCAGCGCCACGCGGTGCTGCACGACGCGAAGTCCGGGGAGCCGTGGTGCCCGCTCGGCACGCTCCGCGACGCCAACGCCCCCTTCGAGCTCCACAACAGCCCGCTCTCCGAGCAGGGCTGTCTCGGATTCGAGTACGGCTACAGCGTCCAGGCGCCGGACGTGCTGGTGCTGTGGGAGGCCCAGTTCGGCGACTTCGTCAACTCCGCCCAGGTGATCCTGGACCAGTTCCTCAGCTCCGGCCTCGCGAAGTGGGGCCAGACGTCGCGGCTGACGCTGCTGCTGCCCCACGGCTACGAGGGCTCCGGGCCCGAGCACTCGAGCGCGCGGCTGGAGCGGTTCCTGCAGATGGCGGCCGAGGGCAACATCCGAGTCGCCAACTGCACCACGCCGGCCCAGTACTTCCACCTGCTGCGCCGCCAGGCCCTGGTGTCGAAGCCGCGCCCGCTCGTGGTGATGACACCGAAGTCGCTGCTGCGGCTGCCGGCGGCCACCTCGACGGTCCCCGAGCTGGCCGACGGGGCCTTCCATCGCGTGATCGACGATCCCTCGCTGCCGGCCGGGCGCGAGCGCGTGACCAAGCTCGTGCTGAGCTCGGGGAAGATCTACTACGACATCGCCATGCACGAGGACCGCGCCGCGGCGGAGCACATCGCGGTCGCGCGCGTGGAGCTGCTCTACCCGTTCCCCGAGGCCGAGCTGAGCGAGCTGATCGCGAGCTATCCGAACCTCGAGCTGGTGGTCTGGGTGCAGGAGGAGCCGCGCAACATGGGCGCGCGAGCGTTCATGCGGCGCCGGATGGCGAAGATCCTCCCCGAGCGGCTCTCCTACGACTACGTGGGGCGCCAGCTGCGCGCGGCGCCGGGCGAGGGCTACTCGGCCGCCCACAAGCGCGAGCAGTCGCGGATCGTGCGCGTGGCGCTCGATCTCGAGAAGGACAGGCTCGAGCCCGACGTCTCCGCTCAGCGGCCGCTGATGTAGTCCGGCACTCCGCCGTCCACCACGTGCAATACCTCCCGCATTCCGTGGCGGCGCAGCAGGCTGGCGGCCGGAGCGGCCCGCTGGCCTGAGCTGCAGATCACCGCAACCGGCCGATCGGGATCGATCCCGTCCGGGATGTCGTGGATGGCGTGGTAGGGCGTGTGGACGGAGCCCTGGATGTGGCCGGCATCCCACTCGTTCTGCTCACGCACGTCCAGGATCTGGAGCTCGCCTTCCCGCTCTCGCAGCTCCGGCACCGTGATCCGCTCGATCCGCTCCACCGGCAGCCGCTCCTCGCGCCAGCTGGTCATCCCGCCGGCAAGGAACCCGGCGATCCGCGTGATGGCGACCGAGGCGGCAAGGTCGGCGGAGTGATGGGCGTCCTCGTCGTCGCGGCCAACCAGGACCACGCGCTGCCCTGCCTCCACGAGCCAAGCGAGCTTCGACCCGAAGCCGGCGCGCAACGCAGTGATGCTGACAGCGCCCGGGATGTGCGCCTCGTCGAACTGGAGCTCGGTGCGCACGTCCACCACCAGCGCGCCCTCGCGCTGCGCCTGATCGACCTGGCGCGGGGTTAGCGGATGGGCCTCCGCCCCCTCGATCGCGAGCGGACCGCGGTTGCGCTCCACGATGGCCTCGAAGTTCGGGGGCTGCGGCCGCAGCCCCGCGGTCGTGCGGCGCACGAACTCTTCCTCCCCGCCGATCGCCAGCAGGTCCGAGTGCTCGCGCTCGTAGCCGATCGTCGAGGATCCCTTCATGTCCATCCCGGGCCCGCCACAGAGCGACCCGCCGAGGTGGCCCGGCCAGATCTCGCAGTTGTCCGGCAGCGCGAGCAGCTTCTCGTGCAGGGAATGGAAGATCCCGCGGGCGCCCTCCTCCTTGTCCACGGCGAGGTCGGGCCGCGCGATGTCGCCCACGAAGAGGCTGTCGCCGGTCAGCACCGCCCACGGCTCGTCGCCGCGGCCTGCGTCGGCCAGGGCGAACGCCGTGTGCTCGGGGCGGTGGCCCGGGGTGTGCAGGGCGCGCACGGTCACCTCTCCCAGCCGAAGCTCCCAGCCGTCGTCGAAGGGCTCGTGGTCGTACTCGGCGCCCGCGTCGCGGTGGATGTGGACGGTGGCGCCGGTGGCGGCCACGAGCCGCCCGTGCCCCGACACGTGGTCGGCGTGGTTGTGGGTCTCGAGGATGTGCTCGATGTGCACGCCGCTATAGCGCGCAAGCCGCAGGTACTCGTCGATGTCGAGCCGCGGGTCCACCACCGCCGCGACTCCGGCGCTCTCGTCGCCCACCAGGTAGGACGCGCAGCCGAGGTCGTCGTGGGTGAGCTGGCGGAAGAGCATCAGCGCCTCGGCCGCTGCCCCTCGGCGATCGAGCGGGCGATCTTGTCCGATCCGAGCCGTCGCTGCACACGGGCGACCGTCACCGGCGCGAGCGAGCCGACGAGGGTGCCGGCGCGCAGGCCGAGCGGCGCCACGTCGATCTCGGCGCGCTCGCGCTCGACACCGCTCACCACGGCCTCCGCCACCTGCTCGGGCGTGACCGTGCCGACCCAGCGCGGGAGCCGCGCCCCGGAGTCGGCGAACATGCCCGCCTCGGAGACGAAGCCCGGGTACACGACGGTCACGCCGACCCCGCTGCGGTGCAGGTCCTCGCGGAGCCCGGCGGCGAAGCCGCGCAGCCCGAACTTGGTGGCCGAGTAGACGGACGAGCCGGTCGAGGCGACCTTGCCGGACAGCGACGACACGAACACCAGGTGGCCGCGGCCGCGCTCGAGCATCCCCGGCAGGAGCTCGCGCGTGAGCTGCATCGGCGCGCGCAGGTTCACGTCGAGCGCGCGGTCGATCTCCTCCGGGCTGAAGCCGTCGAGCCTGCCGCTCGCGGGAAGCCCGGCGTTTGCCACCAGCACGTCAACGGCTCCCGCCCGCCGGGCCAGCTCCGCCGCGGCGCCGGGCGCGGCCAGGTCCGCGGGAAGGCACTCGGCCGTCGCGCCGAGGCGCTCTCGCACCTCCTCCAGCAGCTCGGCGCGGCGCCCGGTCAGGAGCACGCGGGCGCCCTCGGCGTCGAGCGCCCGGGCGATGGCCTGTCCGAGTCCGCCGGTGGCGCCGGTGAGGAGCGCTGTCGCGTCTTCGAGGTGCACCCGGCCCACGCTACAGGGGGCGTTGGGTGCGCTGCATCGCGTATGCATCTCGAGCGGCTCCCGTCGCGCGGAGGAGTGCTCGTGGCGCTCAGGCAGAGGGCATCGTGGCGCGCACGGTCGTGCCCCGCCCGGGCTCCGACTCGACGTAGAGCCGGCCCTCAATCGCGTCCAGGCGGTCTGCGAGGCCGCGCAGCCCGCTCCCGCGGGCCACGTCGGCCCCGCCCACGCCGTCGTCGCCCACCTCGAGCAGCAGGCGGCCGTTGCGGTGGGTCACGCTCACCCACGCCTGGGTCGCCGCGGCGTACTTCGTGATGTTCGTCAGCGCTTCGGAGACGACGAAGTAGGCGGTCAGCTCGATGTGCTCGGGAAGCCGCTCGGCCGGTGCGTCGCGTACCTCGACCGGCAGCGGCGCGCGATCGGCCAGCGCCCCGACGGCGGCGTTGAGGCCGCGGTCCGCGAGCACGGCCGGATGGATGCCACGGGCGAGCTCACGCAGCTCGCGGAGCGCCAGGTCGAGCTCCTCGCGAGAGCGGTCGAGCAGCGCGCCGGCGTCCCCGCCGTCGGGGCCGAGCCGGTCGCGCGCCATCCGAAGCGTGAGCGCGAGCGACACCAGCCGCTGCTGGGCGCCGTCGTGCAGGTCGCGCTCCAGCCGGCGGCGCTGGCGCCAGCCCACCTCGACCAGGCGCGAGCGCGAGGCGCGCACCTCCTCGACCTTGGCGCGCAGCTCTGCCTCGAGGCGCTCGTTCTCGAGCGCCAGCGCCGCGGCGGCGCCGGCTTCCCGAACGCGCTCCGGATCTTCGAACAGCGTCGGGTCGTGCATGATCGCGGCGATCCGGCGCCCCTCTCGGTCCACTTGAGTGACCGAGCGCTCGGAGTCGGGCCCTGGGAGCTCGACGGGCCGGCCCTCGGCGTCGACGTACTGCCTGGAGTCCGGCAGCCAGTACGCGAGCTCGACCGACGGGTCGCCGAGCGCCTCAGCCAGCGCCGCGCGCAGCTCGCCCCGCTCGAGGTTCGCGCCGAGGCGCCGGACGAGCCGGCCGAGGCCGCGGCCGCGCAGCATCCGCCCGCGCGCCAAGCCGGCGAGGAACAGGTACGGGACGAGCGCGAGCGCCGGCAGCGAGGCGTAGAAGAACGCATCCATGAGCTCCATCGACCCGCCCAGCAGGGCAAGCGCGAGCAGCGTCGCAAGCGTGACCATCAGGGCGGCGCCGGCGAGGAAGACGGGCGTAACAGTGCGACGCAGCGGCCGGCTCGCTCGCCGCCAGCGTTGGAAGAGGCGCCCGACAACCGCCAGGGGAACAGCGATCCCGATCGCGCTCAACAAATCGAGCCAGCTCTTGCCGAAGGACGGGTCGCTCTCGACGAGGAAGACGTTCTCGGGACACCCGGTGCACCCGTACGCGGCCGAGCTGACGAACAGCGCGACCGGGACGAAGCCGACCGTGACCGTGGCGTAGGTGAGCGCGACGAGCCCGCGATCGATCCGGCTCTCCAACCGTCCAGACGGATAGGCCAGCAGGAGATGCACCGCGGGCGCCACATAGAGGTTCTCGAGCATGAACCCGATCGAGAAGAGCAAAGGAGGGTCGGTCCGCGCCAACTGGCCGACATACCAGGCGAAACCGGTCGCGACCATGAGCATTCCGACGCGGTTCTCGGGACTCCGGTACCAGGCAAACAGCCCCACCCCGACGAAGCCGAAACCGATAACCAGGTCGGCCGCGATCCAGAGCCCGTGGTCGGACCCGAAATCGGCGGTGGCGATCAGATAGACGAGGCCGAAACCGCACGCCACGGCCGCGGCCGCAATCGCGACGAGGAGTCCACGACTGAGCCTGATGGTGGGCGGAGCGGTCGGCATGTCGGCCATAGACTGGCGAATCATGAACTGGGAACTTCAGCTGGTGGCGATCCCCGTCTCGGACGTAGACCGCGCGAAGGACTTCTACGTCGACAAGGTCGGCTTCAACGCCGATCACGATCACCGTGTGAGCGACGACCTCCGCTTCGTGCAGCTCACCCCGCCCGGGTCGGCCTGCTCCATCGCGCTAGGCAAGGGGATCGTCGACGCGCCGCCCGGCTCGGTGAAGGGAATGCAGCTGGTCGTGACCGACATCGAGGCCGCGCACGCCCACCTCGTCGAGCGCGGCATCGAGGTCAGCGAGGTCCAGGAGTTCCCGTGGGGCTCGTTTGTCTTCTTCAGCGACCCGGACGGCAACGGCTGGGCAGTGCAGGCGATCCCCCCGCGGGATTAGGGAGCCGCCACCGGCCCCGGCCGGCCCTGCTCAGGCCGGCTCGGGGCACGGCACGGCGCCGCCGCGGCGCCGCAGCACCGTCGCGGCTACCCCCAGTGCGGCGACGACAAGGGAGACGACGATCGCGGCGTGGAAGCCGTCCATCAAGGCCTCGGGCGATCCGCCAGAGCCCGCGCTCGCGCTGTTGACCGCCGTGGCCACCGCGAGCACGAGCGCGCCGCCGAACTGGAACGAGGTGTTCACGAGGCCGCCCGCCAGGCCCTGCTCCTCGGGCGCGACGCCGTTCGTCGCCGCGATGTTGAGCGGGCCGTACGCGAGGCCGAACCCGAGGCCGGTGAGCAGGAAGGTCGGCAGCATCGCCATCACGTAGCCCGAGTCGAGCCCGATCGGCAGGAACAGCGCGTAGCCCACGCCCGCCGAGGCCAGGCCGGCGCCGATCAGCCGCGAGACGCCGAAGCGCTCGACCAAGGGCGCCATGCGCGGCGCGAGGAAGGCGACCAGCAGGCCGCCGGGGAAGATGGCCAGCCCGGTCTCGAGCGCCGACCAGCCGCGCACCTGCTGCATGTACAGGGTCACGATGAACTGGAAGCCGAACCACCCGCCGATCAGAGCCATCGCGGCGAGGTTGGCGCGCACGAGGGGGCCCGAGCGGAGGATGCCGAGCCGCACGAGCGGGGCCGGCACGCGGCGCTCGTGGGCCACGAACGCGGCCAGGATCACGGCCGCCGCGGCGAATCCCGCGAGCGTCCGGGCGGTGGTCCATCCGGCGTCGGGCGCCTCGACCAGCGTGAAGACCAGGATCAGCATTCCGGCGGTCACGCCGATCGCGCCGGCCACGTCGAAGCGGCCCGCGGAGCGCTCGGCGCCGCGGTCGTCGGGCACGAGGCGGATGGCGGCCAGGAGCACCAGCAGCGCGAGCGGCGCGGGGAAGAGGAACACCCACCGCCAGCCGATCTCGGTCAGCAGCCCGCTGAAGACGAGCCCGAGCGAGAACCCTGTCGCGCCCGTGGCGGTGTAGATCGAGAGCGCCTTGTTGCGGGCTGGGCCCTCGGCGAAGCTCGTGGTGATGATCGACAACCCGGCGGGCGCGGTGAAGCCGGCGCTGACGCCCTTGATGAAGCGCGTGATGACGAGCAGCGTCCCGTCGTTCGCCAGTCCGCCGAGAGCGGAGGCCACCACGAAGACGCCGAGCGAGATCAGGAACATCCGCCGCCGGCCGAGGAGGTCCGCGGCGCGGCCGCCAAGCAGCAGGAAGCCGCCGTAGCCGAGCACGTAGGCGCTCACGACCCACTGGAGGGAGCTGGTCGACATGCCGAGGTCGGCGCGGATCGAGGGCAGCGCGACACCCGTCATCGAGACGTCGAGCGCGTCCAGGAAGAGCGCGCCGCAGAGCACGAGCAGCGCGCCCCAGGCGGTCTTGCTCAGCCGGCCGGTGCCGTCGTCCAGGGCAGTCGTCTGTATGGCGGACACGAATGAACTCCTCAGGGGCTCAGGTATAGTTCGACAAGCATCGTATCGTCTTAGTACGACGTTTGTCTAACTATGTGTCCTACCTCACATTCCAGCCGAAGTAGACCTCCGTGCGGATGATCTTGTCCTCGTCGTCGAACGTGAGGACTTCCGTGTTGCGTCCCCTGCCTCCGCCGGAGACGTCGGTCTCGTAGGTGACGATCACCTCGTCGCCCGACTCGATCAACCGGACGAAGTCGAACTGCTGGCCCCGCCCCGCGCCGGGCCAGCATCGCTCGAAGAAGCCGTCACGGTCGAGCTTCGGGTCGGGAGGCGCGGAGAACAGGAAGCCATCGCTCAGGCGCTCCTCGAAGAAGCTCCGGTCGCCGGCAGCGAATGCGGCATAGGAGGCGCGAACGATCTGCGTGCGGTCGGCGGGCATCGGGGCAGTCTAAGTCGCGCGCATGGCGCCCCTAGCCGGGCGAGCGACGAAGTCGCTCGCGCTCTCAGATGCGGCAAGCGCGACTGGCAAGGAAGAGGGGGAAGGACAGTGCTTCGCACGGCCTTCCCCCGATGACACAGCCAGGCGTGCTTGGACGCCCTGAAAGCGCGAGCGACGGGACTC